>JAPLAU010000008.1 GCA_026393115.1 Actinomycetota bacterium | reverse complement strand
CTGCTCACTTCCTGAGCAGATCCGTCGAACCCTGACCTGGGATCAGGGCAAGGAGATGGCCCAACACGCGAACATCGCGGTCGCGGCCGGGATCGAAATCTACTTCTGCGACCCACACTCGCCCTGGCAACGAGGCAGCAATGAGAACACCAACGGACTCCTGCGTCAGTACTGGCCAAAAGGTTGCGACATGCGCCAGCTCACCCAGACAGACTGCGACGACGTTGCCCTCAGCCTCAATACCCGCCCACGCCAAACGCTGGGATGGAAGACTCCACAACAGGCCCTCGACGAGGTCCTACGTGCAACAGCCGCTTGAGACCGCCCGGTCTAGACGAGGCCGAAGCAATTGCCCAGAAAGTGCGCCGCGCCGCCGAGACTCCCGTCGTGACGAGTTCGAGGAGCATCACGACGAGCCTGAGTCTCGGAGTGACGATCCGCGCCGCCGGTGAGGACGTGGAGTCAGTGATCGGTCGCGCCGACCGGGCCCTCTACGAAGCAAAGCGAGCGGGCCGTAACCGCGTGGTGGCAGTTCCAGCGCCGTAGTGCCACTTTCGATAGTGACGTGCGAAGGCTCGGGCGTTGCGGGGCCCACGCCATTAGCCCACCGCGACGAGCATGCTGCCGACTACCACGACAACCAGTGCCAGTACCTGAACCTTGGCCAGCTTTTCCTTGGCTATCAGCCACGCCAGCACAGCGAGCGCGATGGGTGCCAGCCCGGCCAGCACCGACACCACGGCGAGGTTGCCCTCACGGGTGGCCACCGAGTACGCGGCGAATGCGAGCGCGTTCAGCACCCCAATGCAAGCGATGGGCAGCAGGTCACGGCGACCGACACCGCCCCACGACCGGGTGACCAGCGCACCGGAGCCGAGAATCACTACCCCTACCACCTCGGCGATGAACAGCACCGCAAAGCTGCTGTCCTGACTGCCGTTGTTAACCGAGACGCTCCTCAACCCGAAGAGCACGGCGCTGATTAGCGCCAGGCCGAGAGAACCGAGCGAGGATCGCCCGCGCATATCTGGCACGCCCAGCATGATCACACCGACGATGACGACAACCACCCCCACCATGCTCGCCGAGGAGAGGGCCTCACCATGCGCGCTGGCGAAGGCGACTGGAACCAGCGTGCTGAGGGTGCAGATACCTCCCACCACACCCATGGGGGCTCCCTTGATCGCCCACAGGAAGGTGAGGTTCCCTCCAAGCAGGAAGATGCCGGTGAAGATCCCCGAGGTGACCGACGTTTGGTCGAACGCCACATTGCCGTTGTTCAGCGCGTTGATCAGGAAGAGCACGCCGCTGACCGCGGCAGCGATGCCGGTGATCGCGTAGGCCGACGTACGCCGGCTCATCAAACCGGACGTGAAGTCACTCGCGCCGTAGAGCAGGCTGCTCATCAGGGCCAGAACCTCAGCCATGGGAACCGCCTGTCTGAACAAGTGAGGGGCAACCAGTGAGCGCCCGGACGCGGCCGAACCTGTACCGGTGAGAGGCCGTGTGCATGACCCGACGATAGGCCCGAGCGCTCATCGTGGGGTGACTATGTGCGGATTCCCGAGCGCCTGACCCGGTAGCGACAGCGGTTCGACCGGGCACAGCGCTACAGAATGTTGATGGCCCGAGCGATCACCAGAGCGGCAAGCGCCAATGAAACGATCGACTCGCACACCATCATCAACTTGGCCCATGGTCGAACGGCCGAGACATCTGTTGGGCTAAACGCCAGCGCGGTGTTGAAGGAAAGAACTAGGTAGTCAACGAACTTGGGGTACCAATCGGCCGAAACGTACTGCGTGAGATGCATCTCGGGGAACACGAATGCGGGTGCGACGACCCCCGATCCCGCGGCGCGAGCACTGGCACCGCCCGCGTCAAGATCCCAGAACCACAGGGCGAATGCGATCACATTGGTCATCCAGATGATGGCGCCAATGGTGAGGAGTTGGCTGGCGTCGGTGAATTGTTGACTGGTGACGATTCCAACCACCAAGCGGGCCGCTGAGAATGCCGTCACAAGGGTGATCAGCCCGAGCATGGCTCCGGTCGTAAGTCGCAACCATCGACGCTGCCGATCGATTCGACCCGGATCACCGACGATGAGCACAACGAGGAACACCCCAAGAAACGCTAGGTACACCCAGCGCGAAGAAAGTACAAAGTCTGTGGGCAGTAGTTCATGGAGGACGCCTGTTGCAATGACCGCGACCGCCATCGGCCAGCGTCGCTCGCCTGCCCTTTTCGCGCGAGGGCTATGGGAGTGGGCTTCGGTCACCCTCCCATTGTGAATGCAAACCCGCGCGATGAACGCGGGGCCCGCTGACTTTCTGGCAAAGACCACACAGAAGTCAACCCGTGCAGATGCTGGGCGACGTAGTCAGCTGCTGTAGTCCCAGAACTGCAGGGACCTGAAAGCGAGGAAGATTGCCAGCGTGATTGCGTACAGAATCACGATGATGACAACGCCCTTGATCGTCGGCCCCATCGCGGCGCCTTCAACGGGATCAAGCCACCAGGCAAACACCTTCGTGGCCCACGGCATCACGACCCAGGTCAGCAGTACGACGCTCACTCCATTGCTCAGCCAGGTGGCCAGTCCAGGATTTAATCCCAGTGCCTCGACAGCAGGCCCGAAGAAGCGCGTCAGCAGCATCACAATGGGAAACAGCACGAGCAAGACGATCATGGCCGTCTTCCAGTCCGGCGTGACCTTGGCAGACTCCCCGTCAAACCGCACGATCGAACCAAACGGGGTGTGACGCGTGTACGTCACGAATTCAGTCGACAACTGTTCGCGCAATTCCGGGAGCAGCACCGCACGTTCCGAGGACTTCATCCATCTCTGCAGGTTTGCCTCCGAGTCAAAGATGGTCGCTGACACCCATTCACCGTCACTGCTCGTGGGGCGAACGAGAACCGCTGACGTGAAGCCCGGGAACGCTTTCGAGGCGTTGAGTAGGTCAGCCTGCGCCGCTGTGAAAGCAGCCTCATGGTCAGGCGCCACTCGATGCATGATGACAGCGATTCCCGGAGGAGGGGATTGCCCCTCGACCAAGACAATCGTCGGTACCGTAGTCACCACGCCGAACTGCTCTCCCTCGACCAAGAGCGACTGCCGCACGTCGGAGTCAAGCCACGTTTGAAGATCTTCCGATGACGCGAAGATGATGACGCCAGCCCAGTCGCTGCCGGTGGCCACTGGAGGGGTCACTTGTGAGTCGACAAATCGCGGAAACGTAGCAGCCGCAGCATCGATTCTCGTCTGCCATGCCGCGACTTCCTCATGCCGGGAAGGGTCAGCTGAGAAGATGGCGATGGCTGACGCGTCGTGACCGATCTCAGGCTCCCTTCCGTGAGGCACCGGTCGACGTTTCGAGTTTGCGCCCCCTGACATACGTGCCGGTCAGCGCCTTCTCGCGAGCAAGCATGATCACAGTGAACAAACATTCATCTCGCGCTTTGATCGGGTCTTCAGGCACGTAACGACCCTTGAGTGTCTTATCAAACATGTCCCACTCGGTGGGGTCGATGATGACGAAATCTGCTTCCTTACCAACGTCGAAGTTACCGGTGCGGTCTTCAAGATCGAGCGCTCGCGCACCAGCGAGAGTGCCCGTGAACAGCAGTTCAGCCGGATGCAGCGAGAGTGACTCATCGTTGACTGGGTAGGGGTCGATACCAACCGGCGTGCGCTCGGAGATGTGCACTTTGAAACACGCGTTCAACATTTGCGGAACGAACCACTCATCTCCTCCGCCGAAGTCGCTGCCGATGGCGATGTTGACTCCCGCTGCGACCGTTCTCTTCCAGGGCATCGTGCCCGAACCGAGGAAGAGTTGCGAGACAGGGCAGTGGGCGATGGAGGTCCTTGTCTCAGCCATCCGCGCCAATTCGGCGTCGGAGCAGTGCACGGCATGTGCCATCACGCTTCGTGGCCCCAGGAAACTCTTGCCACCCACCTGCGAACCTGGCAGGAATCGTCCGTCGTAGGTGTCGAGGTAGTCAGTGACTTGGTACGCGGCCTTGACGCTATCGATCTCACCAGTGCCGGTACGCGCATTCTCATTGAGATGGGAGGTGAAGTAGACACCAGCATCGCGGTAGTGGTCATAGACCTCGCCCAACGCGGCCAGGGTCGTGCGAGTGACGGACAGACTGAACCGGGGCACGACCGCAACCGACTGCAACGACTGGCGACGGACGTCAGGGTCAAGCGGATGCCATTTCTCAATCTCGGAACGGACCCGCTCTACTGCGACTTCTTCGCTGACGATCAGCCGACTCGCGGACTCTGGACCAACTGTCTGAATACCTGTACCTGAGACCAGACGAATTCCGCGATCGCGTGCTTCCTGGAAGAGGAAGTCCTGAGCGTGTGGAAATGCGGAACCGAAAACAAGAGCATTCGTGGTTCCCGCAGTCACGAGGCGGTCGATCCATTCGACTGCAGCATTGTGTGCGTAGTCGGGATCTTCAAACTTCGATTCCGACGGGAAGATGCAACTGTTGAGCCACTCCAGCAGTTGTCCACCACCGTAGGAGTCTCCGCACCAGACCTGCGGAAAGTGCATATGAGTATCGACAAACCCCGGCACTATAAAGGCCCCGTGATGGTCTACGACCGTTTCGTTGACGTGTTCGGCTGGCAGGTCCTTCCAGTCACCGCACCACAGGATGATGCCCTCGTCATCGACAACCAGAGCGCCATCGGGAAAAGCCACGAGGTGTTCTGCCGCCTGAGTCACCAGCGGCGAACCCGCGATGTGAAAGACGTGACCGCGATGCGTGGTAGCCATGTTTCCTCCATGACGTCGTATCAATCGACGCTAGCACCGGAACTCGCGGCGGGAAAGGCAATTCGTGGAACGCACCCCCTTTGCGATGAGGAGATTGACGGCCAAGCCGTGATCGTCATACCAAGGCAAGCGATACCCGGTCACAGGCCCCGACGCCATACCTCTAGTACTGCCCGTCGTTTTCCCTAGTGCGGGTAGAACTGGTCGTGCTGCGCGCAGATCTGCACCCATTCGTCTGGGGTCACAGTTGACGCTCCGGATGCCCGGTCGGCCAAGAGCGCGAAGTACGCCTCACGGGGAGCTCTTCGCCGCCCCCTCCAGTCGACTACCGTCAGACCATGTCTCAACCGTCTTTCGAAGAGCGCCAGCTCTCGTTCGGCGCGAGCGCTGATGCGTATCGCCGGTTCCGACCCACCTACCCTTCGCAGGCCATTGATTGGGTGATCGCCGCCGCGACCACACCCGTGTCGCACGTGGCCGACGTGGGAGCCGGAACAGGAGCCCTCACCGAGCAACTCATTCAGCGCGGTCTACGAGTCGACGCAGTAGAGCCCGACGCGGGCATGCTCGAAACTCTCACCAGTTCGCTGCCAGGTGTCACTGCTCATCAGGCACCGGCCGAACACCTACCGCTGGACGCTGCGTCCGTTGACGCGGTATTTGTCGCTCAAGCCTGGCATTGGCTAGACCACCCGGTGGCGGCCGACGAGTTCGCCCGAGTGGTTCGACCCGGTGGCGTTCTTGGGTTGCTGTGGAACCTGCGCTATCTCGAAGCCGACTGGATGCGTGACCTTGCGCAACTCATCGGAGGGGAAGACAGGATGGTGATGCTCAGTGACGGGAACGACGAAGTTCATCGCTCATTGATTCAACTGGGAAGCCAGTGGAGCGGAGTGGAATCGTTCCATGTTCATCATGACGTCGTCATGAACCCTGATGACTTGGTCGGACTCATCGGCACCTACTCGTACGTGCGGTTGCGCGCGGATGCAGCCGATGTGCTCGCGTCAGTGCGAGAACTCGCGATCACTCATCCTGATCTTGCGGGCCGAGAACGTTTCCCGATGCCGTACGTCACTGTCGCGTACCGCGCGGTGCGTGACTCACGCTAGGAGCGATGCTTGCCTCGGTTGCGACGATAGTGCGCGACATCGTGCTTGGTTGACTGCCACGTTCCATCTGGCGCTTGAATCGCGCTGAGCTTGCCACGTTGCGCTGCCTGCCGTAGCGCCGCAAGCGTGAAGTCGTGCGAGACCAAAGCAGCAAGAGGAACGAGTCTAGATTCCCCCGCGATCGCAGGGAGGATGAAGCGGTTGATGTTGTCGTATATGGCTTTGGCGATCATCTCACCCAGCGGAGCAAAGTCTTCAGCGTCTGCTTTCTGCATCGCGTCGAGGTAACGCTGACGCCGTGACTTCACGATGATGGCCGGCGGGTAGCCCAGGCGGACGAGCATGAGGTTCAACGCCAGGCGACCTGCGCGGCCATTGCCGTCAATGAACGGATGAACACGCTCGAACCCGTTGTGCAGTCTCGCAAGCATCTCGGGCAGCGGCGTATCCGAGTTCGCAGCCCCTCTCAATCGCGGCGCCACTTCGCCCACCTGATCGAGCCAATCCTGCATCGCGCTCGGTACAAGCGGCCAACTCAAAGGGGTGATGCCTGAGCCGAGGGGATGCAGGTCGTGCTCACGAAACCTCCCCGGCGCCTCTCGTTCCGTTGCTTCGGAGTGCGGCGCCACATCCCACACAGGAGTCATCGCTAGTTCGTGAATCAGCTTGATCTCACGCAATGTGAGGAGATCATCGACTCCCCAGTCTCCTGGCCGAAGTGCATGGCCGTAGACCCACTCGGCCGCCTGTCCGTAACCCTTAACTTCTAGGTAGTCCTTCAAGGGCTTGGCGCCAACGGTCCTTCCTTCGTCAAGCAGCACTTCTACCTGTCTGAGGACGAGGGTGTTCCCCTCAAGTGCAGTGGAGTGGTGTGCTTCTAGGTGCCAGATGTCTGACCAGATGCCGCTGGCCTCCTCTGGGGTTGGGAGACCGCCAAAGCGGGCATGTAATTCGGCTACCGAGCCGTCGAGGCGCCGGTAGACGGTCTCCCTCGATGGCCGACCTCGAGGCATCGTCCCCCCTAAGTTGATATGGCTAGCAATTACTAATTAAACATATCAACTTAAGCGCGATTCCGACATCCTTACTCCGACCATGCCACCCTCCGACCATGCCACCCTCAACTTAGGCAGGCTGCCCCAAGCGTCCATCCAGACCGATAAGCAGCAGGCTCGACTTCTCACCCTCGTTAAGTGTCATGATGGCGCCCATGGAAGAGCCCGACGACGCTGTTGACCGCCGCAGGCCACGCAGCGTGTATAGCGTAGGCAATGAGCCCGACCCGCGCGTGAGCTTGGCCAATGAGCGCACCGCACTGGCATGGATGCGCACTGCACTCGCCGTCGTCGCAGGTGGCATCGCGCTCGTCTTGCTCGAAGGTGCACTGCCGGAGTGGCGATCTGTCACGTGGCTGCCGGTCGTCATTTGCCTCTCCGGTGCCTTTCTCGCCGTCGCCGGAATCGTGCGCTGGGCTCGTGTCGAGCGGGCGGTGCGAATGCGGGCACCACTGCCAGCGCCGTCGACCATGTTGTTCATCGCAGCCGTCATCGTTCTCGTTGCGCTCGTGGTCGTGGTTGAACTGTGGAGGCTCACATGAGCGGCCCGCCCGCCGGCCAGCAGGAGCGAAACCTGCTGGCCTGGCGGCGAACCTCGCTCGCCCTCGTGGGCACTTCATTGGTGGCACTACATCTGGCCATCACCCAGGGAAGCGTCAACGCAATCGTGGCGGCATTCGTCTGCGTGGGGTTCGGGTTGGCCACCGCACTCGAGTCGCAACTCGCGTACAGCTCATCTGCCGACGTTCCCCGCTCACCTGCAGTCCTACTGCTGCTGAACTTGCTGCGCATCGCGTCGCTCGCGGTGGTGTGGATCGCCTTCGCCGTATCTCAGCCCTGAGGCTGTCGAGCAGCGACGACTCAGCGCCCCACCGCCGAACCTTGCTGCACCTACGATCCCGGTGCCAGCGTTCCGGCGAAGATCTGCCAAGCGAGTAGCGACTTGGCGATCAAACTGAGAGTGATGTAGGTGCGCTCACCGTTGAGGTAGTTCGACCATTTGCCGACTCGCTTGTACTGCAGCACCTGCACAACCGCGAAACAGTTGAAGAAGAGGAAGAGCGAGATGATGATGCCGTACACGAACGCGGGCGGCTCGACATCGGTTGCCGCGCCGGGTGCGACAACATAAAGCAGCACTGCAAGCCACGGAACGATGCCGGCGATGCAGCCGAAGATGAACGGAACCCACCCGCCGCTTCCGGGAGTCTCGTACTTTTCTTGCAGCCAGCCGAAGAGGATCATTGAGGCGTTGACGCCGAAGATGGCGATCAGCGCCGCAGCGTCTGAGATTCCGACGATCTGCGCGATGAGCACCATCATGATCGACGAGCTCAGCGAGTATTCGACCCACCGGAAGTAGTTGTGCTGGGCCACGAGCCCTGCCACATACCGCCGGTTGAACGGCGGCAGACACACCATGAAATGGAACAGCGCGCACAGTCCGAAGAACAGCGCCACGCCCCACGCGATGCGTGAATCGAACAACACCACCGGCTGCGACGGCGGAGTGCCAGGCGGCCCTGCCATGTAGGTCGCGGTGACCGGCAACGAGAAGTTGTTGGCTAGTGCGAGGATCGCGATTAACTGCGCGAGGTGAGCAAATCCCGCGATGAGGTTCCACCGCCGGATCCCTCCAAGTTGGCTGGTCGCGGCACTGTCTTCCGCTACTGCTACGGGAACTGTCATCTGGTGAACCTTCCGAGTAGGCGCGCTCTTGGCGTTTGACACGTCACCCTTGTGCACGTGGTGGGCACTACTTCACTATCACGGAATTGGCGGTGCCGCGACCGCAGCGTTGGCGTGAGCGGTGAGGGCTCAGCCTGATCGCGGCGAAAGGGTGATGCTGATCCCGCCCACCGTGACGGAGGTCAACTTCGACGAGTCGACGCCCGAGGGGATGGCGATCTCGCTTGCTGTCTCAACGGCATCGGCGGTGCAGGACGGACCACCCGTGGGCTCAACCACTACCGTGACCGCTTGCGTTCCGGTAACGGTTGCCGACTGGGCCACACTCGGGCACGAACTGCTACCGAGCACCACGACAACGAGTTGCCCGGGCTCACCCCACCCAACGCAGGTACGAGTGTTGTTCTCTGTCGGACCATCGCACACGGTGGGAGTCGTCGGCACGAATGACAGGAGGGCTCCGCCAGACGTCGGCGGTTGAGTCGGCGTCGACGACGAACACGCAGCAAGTGAGACCGCGACGAGCGCGGCCACAAACATTTCGCGCATTAATTCCCCCTCGCAGACAAGTCTTCTTCTCCTGCACAATGGTCGCATGAGAACACGACACTTGGCTGAACTGGAAGTCTCCGAGATCGGTCTTGGCTGCATGGGGATGAGTGACTTCTACGGCGACTTCGACGACGCCGAGAACGTTGCGGTCATCAATCGTGCCATTGACGCGGGAGTGACGTTCTTCGACACAGCCGATATGTACGGAGTCGGACGCAACGAGGAGTTGCTCGGGCGAGCGTTAGGAGCACGCCGCGACCACGTGGTCGTTGCCACAAAGTTCGGCAACATGCGTAGCGCGGACGGCGCCTTCCTCGGAGTGAACGGTAAGCCCGACTACGTGCGTTCCGCCTGTGACGCGTCGTTGCAGCGACTAGGCATCGACCACATCGATCTCTACTACCAACACCGCGTCGATCCCGAGACTCCCATTGAAGAGACTGTCGGCGCAATGGCTGAGTTGGTGACCTCCGGAAAGGTGCGTTACCTCGGCTTGTCGGAAGCGGCGCCGGCCACCATCCGTCGCGCGCATGCCGTGCACCCCATCACTGCACTGCAAACCGAGTACAGCCTGTGGTCGCGCGATCCCGAAGCCGAATTACTCAGTACCGTGCGCGAGCTAGGCATCGGGTTCGTTCCTTACAGTCCGCTTGGCCGTGGCTTCCTCACCGGGCGCTTCACCGGAAACGAGGCGCTTGCCGAGAACGACTTTCGACGCACGCACCCGCGATTCCAAGGTGACAACCTCGAAGCCAATCTGCACATCGCCGACGCCGTGCGCACATTCGCCGACGAGGCGGGATGCACGCCCGCGCAACTCGCGCTCGCATGGGTGCTGGCACAGGGCGACGACATCGTGCCGATTCCTGGAACAAAACACGCGCAGTACCTCGACGACAACCTGGGTGCGGCCGACATCGACCTGAGTGCAGACCTACTCGCGCGACTGTCCGACGCACTTCCCGTGGGCATGACGCAAGGCGAGCGCTACGCCAACATGAGCGGCGTCGACAGGTAGCCGCTTACGGCGTTAGGAAATCGGTGATCATGGTCGCGACTTCGGCGCGATCTCCACTCACCGTCAAGAAGTGACCACCGGGAAGTACCTCGACGCGCACTGCCCCGGGGGCCATAATTTCCGCTGTCGGCGTTACGTAATTCACCGCCGCGAATGGGTCGGACTCGGCAACGATAAACAGTGAGCGCGTGTTGAGACCGACGACGTCGTCAACGAATGAAGCACCCGTCCAGACTGCGAAGTACTGCTGGAAAGCCTCTTCGTTCATCGCTGCGTAGGTGGCGTCAATAAGTTCGCGGTAGGCGACGGGGTCTTTGGCCAACACCGGGTCGAGTCCCGCGATGATCATTCCCGGGCCGTCAGCGGCGTCAGGGCCCTTCGCGTACGACGCCAAGTAGGCAGGCCCAGTTTCTGCAGTTGCACCGCAGTTTGCGACCGCAATGTCATCGAATCCCGACGGCATCACCGGACAGATTGCTACCAGCGATCCGACTCGCTGCGGTGCCAGCGACGCGATACGAAGACCCGCTGCTCCGCCGTAGCTGTGACCGATGATGTCGAAGGCCTCCCAGCCGAGTTCGTCGGCGACGGCCATCTGCTGCTCGGCGAGTTCGGTGATGTCGAGTGCCGGCGTCTGACCGCGCGCAGCGCCGTACCCGGAGTTGTGCACGATCGCGATATCGAATTGGTCAGGGTCGAATGAATCGAAGAACCCGTCGAAGACCGACGGCCCAAACCAACCGTGCAGAACGAGAACCCGCTGGGGACCGTGACCAATGCGCTGTGCGACGACTGCCGACATGGCGAACTCCTTGGTGAGTGGGAGGCCCGACTGTTGAAGTCTACGTCCGTCCGCGGCAACAATTGCGATGTTCAGTCAGTCGCCGATGGTTTCGTCGCTGGTCGCCACGAGACGATGGGCGCGACGTTGGCCGGTGATGGCGACGATCAGTCCCGCGCCACCGAGGCCCACCAGCAGCAGCGGAAGTACCACGCGTTCATCAAGGCGATACGAACTGTAGGCACCAATGAGATACGCGATCGCGAAGCCCAGAACGATCAGCCCTGCGAGCAGTGAGAACACGTCGAGTGGGTGCTTACGCACGGGACACCTCCAGGTTGCCAACTTCGGTGGTAAGGGTCAGGTCGAGAACAGGCCCAGTCGACGGGCCACCAGGAAGATCGCCCGCGAACGATACGTTGCGCGTCTTGTCAGAGGTCACACCGTTGATGCTGAGGTTTCCTGTGTTCACCAGAGCAGTCACATGCACACGCACAGCTGCAGGCACGGTAACTAGCAACTCACCCACCACAACCGACGCATTCACTGGAACAGAGGTCGCGTTCGGGGGAATGCTGAGGGTGGTGAGATCGAGTTGAGCCGAGCCCACACCCAGCGTGTGAGGAACACTGGCCTGCACCACGTTCGTCGGTGTCCACACCCGCTCACCGATTCCGGCCTCAACGACGCGTTGCACGTTGTTGCCAAAACTCGCGGGAATGAACGAAACGAGAACGGTCACAAGCAGAGTCGGAATCGCGAACCACAGCAGCCAGCGGGCGCGGCCGAACCACGCACCGGCGAGAATCCCGAGGCCCAGAATCGCGAGCGCGACCGCAGGAATCACCACCACCGGAACAGAAATGAGTCCGCTCGCCTCAGCCGCGAGCAACGCACCAACAGCGACGATCGCCGCGCTCAAGGCGACGAGGCCGAGGTACGACCGTGGCCGAGGTGGGCGCACCGCAACGGCAGTCGCCGGCGGTGCGACATAACCGGGGTACTGGCCGGCACCGCCATACGCGTAGGGGGTCGTCTCCGCGAGGGCGTCACCGCTGGCAAGCGGCTGCTCGGCTACAGCAGAACCCGCCGTGGGAGCCGCCGAGTTTCCGGTTGACTGGTACTTCATTAGGTACAGCACCACGCCGCCAGCGGCAAGCAACAGCAGGATCGATCCACCATTACCCCAGCCGCCAAAGGCCGCGCCCATCAGGTTTCCGGCGATGATCACCGCAATGACTGCGCCAGTGATGATGAAGAACGTGCGCCACTTAGAGTCTGCTTGCCGGGGGTCACGAAAGAAGTCCTCCGCAACCGACATCGTCGAACCTTCCATCGGAATGAACAACCATCCGACGGCGTACAGCACGAGGCCCGATCCCCCGAACACTGCGAGAACAACAAGAACGACCCGAACGATGACGGGATCAATGGCGAGCCACCGGGCAAAACCACCGCAGACTCCGGCGATGACGTTGTCCGACCGACTTCGACGAAGCAAGGGGCGCGGTGCGGCAGTGGGAGGGGCGGGCTGCTCGAATTGTGTGGTCATGTCTTCACCATCCTCCCCAACCGCACGCGGCACATCGGGGAGAGTCACCCATTCACCCCTGATCTTGCACACCGAAATCTAGGGGTTAGACCCTGATGCCACGAGCCGCCCACTCACGCGAAGATGAGTACGTGAGCACCGACGTGACAACCCCACGAGCTACCCGTCCGATGACTGGTCGCGTCGTGGCCGGTGTTGCCATCGGCCTCGCCGAACACTTGCACGTGCGCGTGTGGGCCGTGCGCGTCGCATTCGTCGTACTGACGTTCGCCGGGGGCATTGGCCTGGTGCTGTACGTCGCTTTCTGGGCAGCGCTGCCCCTCAACACCCAGGCGGCCACTGACCCAACGGTTGCGCGCAGTTCAGACACCACGCGGCTGCTGTCTCTCATCGTGATTGTCGTCGGCATCGGACTCTCGCTCGCTGCCCTGGGAGTTGACTTCGCGCGCGGGGCCGTCCTTCCCCTGCTCATTGCCATCGTGGGAGCAGCACTCATTTGGCGTCAGACCGACGATGAACAACGCGACACGTGGTCGGCGGCGGCGAGCAAGGCGGCCCAGCAGACAGTCGACACGTCCGCAGCCGCCGGCCGTTGGCGCATCGCTGTTGGAATCGTGCTCGTGGTGTTCGCCCTCGTTGCTCTTCTCCTGAGCCAAACGGGCCCGGCCGCGGCCCTTCAAGGACTGTCGGCGGCGCTGCTCATTCTGGGCGGCGTGGCCCTCGTGACATTTCCGTGGATCTACCGCCTGTTGCGCGAGCAAAGTCAGCAACGACGCGCACTCATTCGCGCGGAGGAACGCGCCGACATTGCCGCACACGTGCACGACTCCGTACTCCAAACGCTCACGCTGATTCAACGCGCCAGTGACGACCCACAGGAAGTCGCCCGCCTCGCGCGAACCGAAGAACGCGCACTGCGCTCGTGGCTGTACGCTCCCGATGGCGATCCAGAACGCACTTTCGCGGCCGCTCTCAAACGCGACGCTGCCGACATTGAATCCTCCTACGACGCCACGATCGAACTCGTGACCGTCGGCGATACCGATCTCGATCCTGCACTCTCCGCACTGGTTGCAGCGGCCCGCGAAGCAATGGTGAATGCGGCTCGCCACGGTGGACATGAAGCGTCCGTCTACGCCGAAGTTGACGAACACATGGCCGAGGTATTCATTCGCGATCACGGTTCCGGCTTTGATTTGGAATCCATTCCCGCCGACCGCCATGGCGTACGCGAGTCGATCATCAGGAGAATGGAACGCAACGGAGGGAGCGCGACTGTTCGAAGCTCACCAGAAACCGGCACTGAGATTCAGTTGCGCCTGCCACGCGATTCCGACGTGACCCCGTGACACAACTACGTCTCGTGCTCGTCGACGATCACGCGATGTTTCGCGCGGGAGTTCGCGCTGAACTCGGTAACGACTTCGATATCGTCGGTGAAGCCGCCGACGTTGATGAGGCCATTCGGGTGATTCGCGCCACCATCCCCGACGTGGTTCTCCTCGATGTACACCTGCCCGGAGGCGACGCACGTGCGGTGCTCGACGGATGCCTTCCCCACGTACCGGCAACCAGATTCCTTGCGCTCTCTGTCAGCGACGCATCTGACGACGTGGTTGCCACGGTGCGCGGTGGCGCGCGCGGTTACGTCACGAAGGCCATCTCGGGTCCCGAACTTCGAGAGGCGATCCAACGCACTGCTGACGGCGACGCGGTCTTCTCACCGCGGCTTGCCGGATTTGTTCTCGATGCGTTCGCGGGCGGTGCCGCCGAACACGACGATGAGATCGATCGACTTACACCACGCGAGCGCGAAGTGATGAGACTCATCGCTCGCGGCTACACCTACCGCGAAGTTGCGACGGAATTGGTGCTGTCGATCAAGACCGTCGAGACACACGTATCGGCAGTGCTACGCAAACTGCAGTTGTCGAACCGGCGCGAACTCGCCCGGTGGGCTTCCGACCGCAAACTCATCTGATCAGTCGTTGATCGCTTCCACACCGCTGTTTTTCGCTTGGGCCACCATGTCGCGCATGGCCTGAAGCACCTCCGGCGGATGACCCTGCCATTCCTCAATCTCGCCAACGACCATCAGTGGGTCGCGCGTGCGGTACGAGCGGGTCGGGTTACCGGGAAACTTCTTGTCGGTCAGATTCGGATCGTCCTCGATGACACCGGTCGGCTCCACGATGTAAATGCGGCCAAGCCCGTCGCCGAGCGCCAACTCCGCACCCCAGGTAGCCGCGTCGAGAGTGGCGGTGAGATAGACGAAGTTCGCCGCGTGCCCCGCGCCAAAGTTGGAGTTCTTACCGGGCTCGAGTCGATCGCCAACTACTAGGTCAGCTCTCGTGCCGTGGTAGAACGGGCCTGCGTCGATCGCGCCGGTCTGCTCTGAATCGTCTGCCATGAAGACTCCCTTCACCGCTATGTCTACTCCATCAATCCGTCACTTAGGATTCCCCACATGGCCACCAACCCCGATCGCTCAAGTTACTTCCCCGCGATTGAAAAGAAATACGGGCAGCCCATGTCGTACTGGTTCGATCAGATGGACGAACTCAAGGACGCGAAGTACCCCGAGCAGATCGCCTATCTGCGTGAGAATCACGGATTCAGCCAGACGCACGCCAATGCGTTGGTGATGTACTGCCGCGGTTCAAAGAGCGCACACCGCGTGAGCACGGTAGATGACTACCTCAAGCCCTGCACCGATGAGCAGCAAAAGACTGTGCACGCGATCTTCGCTGCCATCACGAAGAAGTTTCCGAAGAGCGAATTGGTCATCGCATGGAATCAGCCGATGTTGCGCTTCAACGAGCAATACGTGTTCGGAGTCAGCGTTCAAAAGAACTACATCCTGATGGCACCGTGGAGCAAGGACGTGCTGGAAGCGTTCGTTCCTCGCTTGACCGACTACAAGGTCAACAAGAAGACGATCCAAGTTCCCAGCGACTGGAAGCCCGACGCGAAGTTGCTCTGCGACATGGTGACCGCACGAATCGCAGAAACTCCCAGCTGACGCACTTTGCCTTTACACGACGAGGCACAAGACCATGATTATGGTCATCACAACGAATTCGCTTGCCCACGTCAAGGCCCGCCTCTCGGCCTACGTCGACGCAGTCGAAGCCACTCACGAGCGAGTGGTGATTACCCGAAACGGAACGCCGGCCGCGATATTGATTTCCCCCGACGACCTCGCATCCCTCGAAGAAACGGTGATGCTGCTATCTGACCCCGAGGCCATGACTGAGATCGCAGAGGCGCGTGCGGCCATCGCCGCCCGGCACGACGCGGCGAGTACCGGGTCGTCTACGAAATCCGTGAAACAGTCGTCACTGTGACGGTGCTGCGCATCGCACACCGTCGCGATGCCTACCGCGGCTAGAACGACACAGTGCGATAGAAAGCGCGGTCACTCACAACGCCTGCAGGATGTCCTCGACCCGATCCTTGGCGTCACCGAAGAGCATGGCGCTGTTCTCGCGGAAGAACAGCGGGTTCTGCACGCCGGCGTAGCCCGATGCCATCGACCGCTTGAAGATGATGACGTTCTGCGATTCCCACACTTTGAGCACCGGCATTCCAGCGATCGGACTTGACGGGTCGTCCATCGCCGCCGGATTCACAGTGTCATTGGCGCCAATGACGAGAACCACTGATGTGTCTGGGAAGTCGTCATTGATCTCATCCATCTCGAGCACGATGTCGTACGGAACCTTGGCCTCGGCCAACAACACGTTCATGTGACCAGGCAATCGTCCTGCAACAGGGTGAATTCCGAAGCGCACCTTGACGCCATTGTCGCGCAACTTGCGGGTGAGCTCGGCAACGCCGTACTGCGCCTGCGCGACGGCCATTCCATAACCGGGGGTGATGATCACCGAATCGGCGCCATTGAGCATTTCTGCGACCTGCTCAGCAGTGACTTCACGGTGCTCGCCGTAGTCCTTATCCTCGGCCGGGCCCGCTTCAATTCCGAAGCCGCCGGCGATCACCGAAATGAACGAACGGTTCATCGCGCGACACATGATGTACGACAGGTAGGCACCGGAGGAGCCCACGAGTGCACCCGTGACGATCAGCAGGTCGTTCTCGAGCAGGAAGCCTGATGCGGCCGCGGCCCAACCGGAGTAGCTGTTGAGCATCGACACCACGACAGGCATATCGCCACCGCCGATGGATGCCACCAGGTGAATACCGAGGAGCAGTGCAATGACCGTAACCACGATCAGCAACCACAGCGTGGGCGAAATAACGAACCACACCGTGAGCCCTGCGAACACAACAAGCGCGCCCACGTTGAGGAAATTCTTACCAGGCAACATCAGCGGGCTCGAGGAAGCACGGCCCGACAACTTCAAGTACGCGACGATCGATCCGGTGAAGGTCACCGCACCGATGAATACGCCGATGAACACCTCGGCGTGGTGAATGCCAAGAGTTCCTTGCGCTGAAAGTGCAAGAGACTCGGCCGGACTGGCACCGCCTTCAACCAGAAGGTAGCCATTCCAGCCGACAAGTACCGCAGCCAGACCCACGAACGAGTGCAGCAGCGCGATGAGTTCGGGCATGCCGGTCATCTCGACTCGACGCGCTCGTTGAAGTCCGATGAGTGCACCGATCACCATGGCAACGGCGAGCAGTCCTAGGCCCATCGGTTCGATCTTGCGGTCAATGGCCAGTGCGACAGTGGCGACGAGTGCGATGGCCATACCGGCCATACCGAGGGTGTTACCTGACTTGGCGCTCTCATGCTTCGACAGTCCGGCGAGAGCCAGAATGAACAGCAGTGCAGCGACGAGGTACGCCGACTGGGCGATGGATTCGATAGTCATGTCAGTCAGCTCCTCGAGAACATCGAGAGCATTCGGCGTGTGACGGCGAAACCACCGAACACGTTGATGCTGGCCAACAGAATGGCTATGAACGACAAGACCGTGATCACGGGGTCACCGTGACCGATCTGTAGCAAGGCACCGACCACGATGATTCCCGAGATCGCGTTCGTGACTGACATCAGCGGCGTGTGTAGGGCGTGGTGCACGTTACCGATCACGTAGTACCCGATGACAATGGCCAGCGCGAACACCGTGAGGTGAACTCGTAGAGCCGGCGGAGCCGCTGCCACCAGCAAGAACAGCACGAGTGCGCCTACCCCGATCATCGTCCATCTTCGACTTGGCGGTGGTGGTTCTTTCACCGGGCTGACGGCAACCACCGCAGCCGCGGCCGCGGGGGCTGCCGACACCTGAACTGCGGGCGGCGGCCACGCGTTTTCACCGTTGCGCACCACCGTGATGCCGCGCTGTACGACGTCGTCCCAGTCAAGAACGAGTTGGCCGTCCTTCTCAGGGGTCATGAGCTTCATCAAGTTGACGAGGTTCGTTCCGTACAGCTGCGAGGCCTGCGTCGCGAGCCGACCAGCAAGGTCGGTGTAGCCGATGATCGTGACTCCGTTGGGAGTCACGACGGCTTCGCCAGCCACCGTTCCTTCAACGTTGCCACCATTCGACGCCGCCATGTCGACGATGACGCTGCCGGACTTCATGCTGGCCACCATGTCGGCGGTGATCAGTCGCGGAGCTGGCCGCCCAGGGATGAGGGCCGTGGTGATGATGATGTCGACGTCTTTGGCCGTGTCGCGGTACAGGGCTTCGGCCCGCGTGTTGTAGTCGTCTGACATTTCCTTCGCGTATCCGGTGGCGCTGACCTCAACATCGGCCGCCTCAACCGCCAAGTACTCACCGCCCAGCGACTTCACCTGGTCGGCAACTTCAGGACGCGGGTCTGTGGCGTACACGATCGCGCCCATACTTCCTGCGGCTCCGATCGCTGCAAGGCCGGCGACACCGGCTCCACAGACGAGCACCTTGGCCGGGGGCACCTTTCCAGCCGCTGTCACCTGTCCGGTGAAGAAGCGCCCGAATACGTTGGCGGCTTCAATCACCGCACGGTAGCCAGCGATGTTCGCCATTGAACTGAGAACGTCAAGTGACTGCGCGCGCGAGATGCGCGGTACAGCATCCATCGCAAGTGCGGTGATGGGTCGGCGGCTGAGATCCTCGACCAGTTCGGGCTTGAGCATCGGGCTCAGAATGCTGACGAGGGTGGCGCCTGACTTGAGCCCATCGAGCTGCTCGTTCGACGGGGCGTTGACGCCGAACACAATGTCGGCACCGAGCGGGTCACCAAGAGTCGCGCCTACCTCAGCAAACGCCTCATCGGTGAAATTCGCCGCTTGGCCCGCACCCGGCTGCACCACAACGTCGTAACCGAGTTTGATCAGTTGAGTCACGGTGGCAGGCGTGGCTGCCACTCGCGTCTCGCCCGGGTTCGACTCGCGGACAACTCCGATAATCATGGCAACCTCTCTGTTGAGCGGACAGCACGGCCCGTACCCCATGGGAACGGACCGCAGCCGACTGTGACTTATTCTGCCGTGCGGAGGGGCCCATTCCCTGCAGTCTTCGGTCCTTTGATTACCAGATGGGCCGTGAGTCTTGTCACCTCCGCTGAACCGGCTACGGCCAAAGGGCCCCGGCGGACCGCACGGGACCCGTGGCGCGGGCCGCGGATCTCGGGCAGGGTGGAGCCATGGGACTTCAGGACGAACTTGGTTTCAGCTTCAGCCCGCCCAACGCCGCCCAGCGAGGGATGCAGTACGTGGGCGCAAGTACGGCCGGCGCATGGGTCTTCCAGCGCACCCTCTACCGAGTCGACCGGCCTCTGCACCGCTGGAGTGACGGCAAGCTCACCGTGCCAGGCCTGCTCACCGGACTCCCGGTCATCATGCTCACCACCACCGGAGCAAAGTCGGGCGAACCCCGCACGATGCCCGTCGCTGGAATTCCTTACGACGGCAACTTCGTAATTCTCGGAACCAACTTCGCGCAGGCGAAGACCCCGGGTTGGGTCTTCAACCTCACCAAGAACCCGCACGCAACGGTCGCGTGGCGTTCACAGAGCGCTGCCGTGCTCGCTCGTGCCGTAACACCCAACGAGATGGATGCCGTGTGGGACGCAAGCGCCGTCGTCTACTCAGGCTTCCCGAAATACCGCACCCGCATCGCCGACTCACGCGACGTACACGCCTTCATCTTGGAGCCAGCCGCCACTACGGCGCCGGATGAACCGATCTAGACCTTGGGCTGCTGCTGCGTGATGCAGTGGATGCCGCCACCTCGCGCGAAGATTTCGCGGGCGTCGACGAGCACGATTTCGCGATCGGGGTATACCTCACGAAGAATCGCTGCCGCGCGTTCATCACCGGCATCATCAAAGGAGCACAGAATCACGGCGTCGTTGCAGATGTAGTGGTTGATGTAGCTGTAGTCGACCCAACCGTCTTCATCGCGCACCGTGTCAGGAGCTGGAACGGGGATCACTCGAAGCCCAGGAAGGGTTTCAAGAAGCGTCCGGACTTGAGCGCTCACCTCAAAATCGGGGTGTTCGGGATTGCGCTGGTCATGAAAAAGTAGGGTCTGTGAATCACTGAAACACGCGACGATGTCGACGTGGCCACGGGTTCCGAATTCGTCGTAGTCACGGGTGAGGCCGCGCTCAAGCCACACGATGTTCTCAACACCGAGGGTGCGACGTAGTTCGTCTTCAACCTGCTGCTGAGTCCAGTGCGCGTTGCGTCCTTCGCCCAGTTGCACGGTGCGCGTCACTAACACCGTGCCTTCACCGTCGACGTGAATACCACCGCCTTCGTTGATCATCGTCGAAGAAACGATGGGAATACCCGCAGACTCACACACACTGCGTGCGGCGGTTGCGTCGTTCTCCCACGTCGCCCACGATGCTGCGCCCCAGCCGTTGAAGATCCAGTCGACACCGGCGACCGAACCATCATCTGCGATGACAAACGTCGGGCCGATGTCGCGCATCCATGCATCGTCGAGAGGCGCCGGCACGAGTTGAACGGCCTCATCAAGCCACGCGCGCGCGATGTCGACGTCACCCGGGTTGACCAGCACTGACACCGGCTCAAACCGCACGACGGCATTGGCGACGGCCGACCACGCTCCGAACGCCTTATCAGCCTCGGTCGAATCGGCACCGAGTGTGTACCCACTCGTTGGCCATGCCATCCAGGTTCGCTCGTGCGGCGCCCATTCGGGCGGCATCGTGTAGGTCATGCGGACAGTCTGCCGTTGACCTCTTCGCACAGCCACACCAGCGCACGGCCGTGGCCGCGAGCATAGGAACTCTGTGCAAAGTCGGGCCGGGGATGACGCTCACCATCGCTCGTCACCACCACCAGCGAGTCGGAATGAACGAGGGAGCGCGACTGCTGGGTTCCGGCCACTTCAAGTGCGGTGACGTCGACGAGAGGGAAGGAAACCGAGCGCATACTGCCGCGAAGGTCGAGCGTGTCGCGGGACACCACCGCCACACCCGAACGCAGGAGGTGCACGGCGATTCCGAGGAGAACGAGGCACAGCAGGCCTACGACCAGTGGCGGCAACACCACGGAGCCCTGCCACGCCACCAGCACAGCCAGCACGAGGACCAGGAAGGGAATGAGGGTGTTCATGGGCGTTAAGACCCGCAACGTCACTCGGTCTCGGTCGGCCATGGGTTCATCGTCCTCCATCAGGGCCCCCGATGGACAATTGACGGCCACCCGAATAGCCCACCGTCCTGAGAGGGCAAGAATTGGCCTCACTTCGTCTCCCGAGGCCATGGGTGCTGCGACGAGCGCCCCGTAGGTTCCCAAGGGAGGGATCACAGGAGGTAGATGTGCTCGCCGAGGCACGCACGGGCAAACGATCGCCCGAGATTCTGCGCGCCCTCGCCGACCGCGCCTCCCACGAGCTCGCGGGTGCGAGCGCCGTCGAACTCCTTGAATGGTCGACTCAGACATTCCCCGGAAGCGTCGTCGCCACTCAGTCGATGGCCAACACGGCGCTGACGACCCTCATTGAGTCCTTCGCACCGCAGATTCCCATCGTCTTCGTCGACACGGGCTACCACTTCGAGGAAACCCTCGAGACTCGCGATCGGATCGCCGCCCGGGTTGAGGTGGTGACCATTTCGAGTGCGCTCACTGTTGCCGAGCAGGCCGAGCGTTACGGCGCCGATCTCTGGAGCACTGACCCCGATCGCTGCTGCGCGATGCGCAAAGTGGCGCCCCTCACCGATCTGCTCATTGGCAAGGAAGCGTGGATCAGTGGCCTACGCCGAGCGACTGCGACAACGCGCGTTGACTGGCAGCCCATCGCCTACGACGAAGCCAAGGGCGTCGTCAAGATTTCCCCGCTTCTACTCTGGACCGACGGCGATCTTGCTGCCTTCACATCCGAGCACGACGTCATCACCAATCCCCTACTCGATTCGGGTTACCCCTCGATCGGGTGTGCGCCCTGTACACGGCAGGTCAATCCCGGGGAAGACCAGCGCGCGGGCCGATGGAGCGGCTTCGACAAAACCGAGTGCGGCATCCACCTGTAGCCAGCCCGTGATCGCCCTACACTCTGAGTCGTGCCAGTCGCCCTCCACCGCGTGAAGGTGGCAAAGCCCGCCGCGTGGTCTCGTGCGTGGACGTGGGCCGGTGCGTCGCTTGCTCTGGGCCTCACGGCACACCTCGCAGGTGGCGGCGGATTCGCTATTGATGCATTGCTCGCCAGCGTCATTGTGCTGGTGGTGGTGTCACGCGTTCTCGCTCTCACTGAATTGCGTCTGCTGCCAATGCTGGCGCTACTGGTAGCCGGGCAATGGTTCGTTCACACGATGTTCGTGGCCACGTGCCGAACGTCGGTCATGCCGAGCACCAGTGACGCGCAGCGAATGACCCTTCTGCACGGCGTCGCGGTGGTCGTCGTTGCGCTCTGGTTGCGTCGACGCGAAGCGGCTGCATGGACTCAGGTGCGCTGGCAGGCCCTCATGCACATCATGGCCCGCGCACTCAGTTCGCGGCCGACGACTCTGGTCGCGCTCCAACAGATTTCCGATGTGAGGTTCACGGCTGAAGTGTGGGCGGTGGTTGCGCGTTGCTCACACGCGTTGCCCAGCCGCCGAGGGCCGCCGCTTCCCCACACGCCATAAGCCGCACCACCCACGTCACTTAACGCACCCGGCAACGGGCGCGCTCCCTGTCATACACACCTAGTGAACCTCCCACGCGAGGTCTACGAACTCACTCTTTGAAAGGCACACCATGAATCGCGTTCTCACTCGTACTTCTCGGCGACGGATGGCGGCAGCTTCCGCGCTTACCGTGGCAAGTGTTCTCGTTGCTGCCGGCACAGCATGGGCACACGTCGCTGTCACATCACCAGACGCAGAACCCGGCGGCGAAATGGCCCTCGTCTCGTTCCGAATCCCCAATGAGTCACCCACCGCCGACACCGTCAAAGTGACGATTGACCTTCCTACTGAAACACCGGTCGCGACGGTGGCAGTGCAGCCACTCCCGGGGTGGACCGTGAGCACCACCGAGCGCACGTTACCGGCGCCGATTAAGATCGGCGCGTTCAATGTGTCAAAGGTGCCAGCGTCAGTGACCTGGACCGCTACTTCCGGAACATCGATCGGCCAAGATGAGTTCCAAATCTTCAGCATCACGCTCGATCCGGTTCCCGAAACCACCACGGTGACTTTCGAGGCCACGCAGACCTACAGCGACGGCACCGTCGTGAAGTGGAACGAACCCGAACCCGCTGACGGCAGCGAGGCCGAACACCCCGCGCCCGTGCTGAGCATGACCGGTGATTCGATGGATCACTCGGCAGGTTCGAGTCCCAGTCCGAGTTCATCACCGAGTGACACCATGACGGCATCAATGTCACCGACGGCCTCATCCATGGCCATGCCTACCGACTCGTCATCCAGCGGATCGTCACTTCCGACGATTTTGTCGATTGCCGCGCTGCTCATCGCGATCGCCGGATTCGCAGTCGCACTTGGCGCGCGACGCTCACGCTCATGAGCAACTCACCCGCACTGGTGGTGACTCGACTCCTGCGTCGGGTCACCACCGCAGCGTTGCTCTGCTTGGTTGGTCTGTTGCTCGTCGCCACTGCTGCCAACGCGCACACCACCCTGGTGTCGATGTCACCTGCCGACGGATCGCTGGTCACAGTCGCTCCGGAGCAGGTGGTGCTGACGTTCGACAATGTCATTCAGGCAGTCGGTGACGCAGTGCTCGTGACTGATCCCAATGGAGCATCGGTGACTGAAGGAGCACCCGTCGTGCTCGACGACACCGTGACTCAAAAACTCACACCACTCACGGTTCCCGGTCGCTATGCCGTGTCGTACCGCGTTGTTTCGGCCGACGGCCATCCGGTCGAACGGGCGTTGTCGTTCTACTACCTTCAGAAGACCGACCCCACACCGTCGCCAACTCCAACCCCCACGTCCAGTAGCCGTGGTTCTCCCATCGTGGTGTGGGTAGTGGTGGGTGCGGCAGTGATACTCACACTGGGGGTCGCGGTGGCGTGGCGACGACGCAGTGAATCGCAGTAGTCGCCGCTACAGACCCAGCGACTGAGCCACGATCACCTTCATAATCTCGTTGGTACCACCGTAAATGCGAGACACGCGTGAGTCGGCGTACATCTGTGCAATGGGGTACTCGCGCATGAACCCGTAGCCGCCGAATAGTTGAAGGCAGCGGTCCATCACTTCACCCTGCAGATCGGTGGTGAACAACTTCACCTTGGCAGCATCGGCCACCGACAACCGGCCCTTGTCGAGGGCAAGGATGGCGCGGTCAACCATGGCGCGACCGGCTTCAATGTCGGACGCCATGTCGGCGAGTTCGAACTTGGTGTTCTGGAACGTTCCGATGGTCTTTCCGAAAGCACTGCGCTCGTGCACGTACGCGATGGTGCGCTCAAGTGCTGCCTCACAAGCGGCGATCGCACCCACGCCAATCGACAGGCGCTCCTGCGGCAGATTGCGGGTGAGGTAGTCGAACCCTTTGCCTTCTTCGCCCAGCAGGTTGGCAACGGGAACGCGCACCGAATCGAAGAACAGTTCGGCTGTGTCGGTAGCGCGCATTCCGAGCTTGTCGAGTTTGTGGCTGTGGTCGTATCCGGGAGTTCCGTCTTCAACGACGAGCAGGCTCAAGCCCCCACGCCGATCGTCGGCCCGTCCGGTGCGCACCACCACTACGGCGAGTTCGGCGTTGACGCCACCGGTAATGAATGTCTTCGAACCATTCACCACGTAGTGATCACCGTCGCGAACGGCGGTCGTCGAGATACCAGCAAGGTCTGATCCGGTACCCGGCTCGGTCATTCCAATACACGTCACCAGGTCACCACTCGCCAACCCCGGGAACCACCGTTGCCGTTGCTCGTCGTTGGCGAGGTCAAGGAAGTACGGAACCACGATGTCAAGGTGCAGGCCGATGCCGCCGAAGTGCACCGAAAGACGAGACAGTTCTTCGGCTAGAACAACGTTATAGAGGAACGTCGTTTCACCCGCGCCGCCGAATTCCTCAGGAAACTGAATTCCCATCGTGCCGAGCTCACCGAGCTGCCGATAGAGATCGCGCGGAACGATGCCAGCCTGCTCCCACGCGGACATGTGCGGCTCAACTTCCTTAGCAAGAAAGTCGCGCAAAACCGCGCGGTATTCGTCGTGCTCCTGGCTGAAGAGGTCCCGCTCCATGGTTGGCTCTTGATCCAAGGCTACTGCGGTAGTCCGAACTGGTGACGTTGGTCTTGGCGTTGTGGGGGTTAGGCCGATCACTGATGTGTTACCGTTTAGTCACGGGTGGAACGCGTCGCGCGTTTGCGGCGTCCAAGAGTTAGGAGGCCCGAGGGCGTCGGCATGCTCGTCAGTTCCGATAATGCCGCAGACCGGCACCTGCTGACATTGGCACCTCAGTTTTGTCGCGGACTCTGTCCGTGGACCGGTGGAACTCCCGCAGACAACTGCCCCGACTTGAACGGAAATGTCGGAAGGCATCTTCGCCTATATCCAGAGCGATGGAACGTGGTGGATCAACAACACCGGGTTTCTCGTCGGCTCCAGCGGCGTTGTGGCGATTGATTCGTGTGCGACGACCGCGCGCACGACGGCGCTACTGAACACCATCGCAGCGGTAAGCGATCAGCCGATCCGCACGCGGCAACTACCTCTTCCCTCAGGCCACCATCGTCGGCCACGAGGGAGTGCGCGCTGGAATGCGCGCCTAGGGATCGCCGAAGTCCGCTCCGTACTGGACGGACGTCGAGTGGGGACCTGTCGAACTCGCGCCACCCTTTCTGACGTATACCGACTCGGTGCGCGTGTACGTCGACGACGTCGTATGCGAGGTGCAGTACATCGGGACTCCTGCGCACACGACCAATGATTCGATCGTGTGGATTCCAGAACGGCGCCTGTTGTTCTCGGGTGACTTGCTATTCAACGGTGGTACACCATTTCTCGTGCAGGGATCACTCAGTGGCGCCCGCGCTGCTTTGACCACACTCCGCGCATTCGACGCCGAGACGATCGTGCCTGGACATGGGCCCATCGGCGGGCCCGACCTCATCGAATCTGTCGACGCGTATCTCGCGTTTGTTCAGCAATCAGCTCGGGCAGGTCACGCGGATGGACTCACTCCACTCGAACTCGCATACCAACTCGATCTCGGCGAATTCTCCGCACTGAGTGACTCCGAACGCATCGTGGGCAACCTGCATCGCGCCTACTCCGAGATTGGGGGCGCCGCCCCCGGAACGGTTCTCGACGCCGCGACGATCCTCGGCCAGATGGTGGAATTCAACGGAGGCCATCCGCTCACATGCCTCGCCTAGGCGTTTCGCGGCGCTACGATCCGACCATGACCACTGACGAAGTCTTCATGTCCACCACCTTCGACATCCCCGGCTACCAAATCGATCGACAGTTGGGGCTGTGCTGGGGAACTCTCGTACGAAGTGTCGGATTCGCCAAGGGATTCACCGGCGGATTCAAGGCGCTGTCGGCCGGCGAAGTGCCGCAATACACCGACGTCGTGAACAAGGCGCGCGAAACTGCCGTCGAGCGACTGATGGAGCACGCTCGCGCACTCGGCGGAAACGCGGTGCTTGGCGTGCGCTTTGACTCCAGCGAAATGGGTTCGGACGGGTCGATGGCCGAGATCCTCGCCTACGGCACGGCCGTCGTAGTCTCAGCAAAGGCTTAACGGTCACTCTCCTGCATTCGTCAACCAGAGTGCGGCGTACGGAACAAGCGCTAACTCGTTGCCTTCAATGTGCGGATGTTCACCCGTGACACGATCGAACGCGTCGGTGACGAATGGGCCGAGGTTACGAAGCGGAACTCGACGCCCCTCCGACGCCACGTTGCCGACCTGAACAAGGACTTCCCGCGCGCGGCGACGCACCAAGCGAATGGCCGCCGGATCATCTCGACATCGTCACCAAATCCCAGCCACACCTCCCACCAGAACCGGTTCACTCAGGGATATCTCAATGCGTCGGTCAAGCGACGGCGGCGCTACTGTCGGGCCATGGATTCCAGTTCAGCCGCGAGGGAGAGTCGCGGACACCCCATCGGAATTCGTTCATTTGTGCGAGCCATGTTTGACGCTCAGCGGGAATTGCACCTTTCAAGTTCAGCCGCCAGCGCAGGATTCTGGCTCTTTCTGTCGATCGTCCCGGCCGCGATCGCCATCGTCAACGTGCTCGGTCTCGTGCTTGATCAACAGGACGTCGCCGATTCGCTGGGCAATCTCGCCGAGGTCTTTCCCGGCACTTCGGGTCAACTATTAGTCGAGCGCCTTCAGACGATTGCAGCGCCCAGCGCGGGTACGGGGGTCACCGATACCGTGCTCGTCGTCGTGTGTCTTTGGACCATCTCAACGGCGATGCACGAGCTACTCGGGGCCATGGGCCGCGTTCATCAACTGCCTCGAGGTTCCTTCGTGACGCGGCGCCTCGTAGCACTGGGCGTGGGGCTGATCGGAATCATCGCGATCGGCGCTTCGGCCGTGTGGATCATTGCGGCCGACCGTTCAACAGGTCCGATCCCGGCAAAGGTGATCGAAGGCGCCCTCGTGACGATCATGGCCGGGGCCCTGCTACTGATCGGAGCGCAGCGAACCGTCCCGGTGACATCGGTCATCATTCCCGGAATCTCGGTGACGCTCATCCTGTATCTCATCGGCCGCGGCTTGACGGTTTACATCACCTTTGCGCCCAACATGTCGCGCATCTACGGCACGGCGGCAGGAGTAATGGCCGCGATGCTCGCGGCTTATCTTGGCGCTTTTGCCGTGCTACTCGCCTCATTGGCCACCCGCATCCTGACGAATCGCTCGGCGTCGCCTACAGTGCGATCATGACCCCTCACCGCCCCCCATTCACCCTGTTCGCCGGAGTCGAGATCTCCCAGGGCGCCCTCAGCACCCTGCATCACGGCGAGATCGACAGCGCCCACACCTTCGGTGACCCGGTCGAGGCGGCGCGGCACTTCGTGAGCCAAGGCGCACGGTGGCTGCACGTGGCCGACCTCGACGGCTACGCCGGAACCGGCAGTAACTCCACGATGGTTGCATCGATCATTCGCGAGAGTCGCGCACGCGCACATGTTCAGGTGGCAGGTGGCTACACCACGGCGGCCAACGTCGACGCTGCACTGGCGATGGGTGCTGCGCGTGTGGTGCTCGACACCGAAGCACTCGACGACCCTGAGGCCGTTGCTGCTCTGGTCGCTACGTATGGCGATCGCGTTGTCGTCGGAATCTCCTCAGAAGGTAAGCGCGTATTCGCGCCGCGATCAGGGCTTCACGAGACCGACCTTGAGGCACTACTCCTGCAAGCGCGCGACACTAAGGCCCACGCCTACCTCATCACCGATGTCGATTCGCGCGGTATCCGTAAGTCGCACGAGCGCAACGCACTCGAAACCGTCATTCGTTCGGTGCACGGCCACGCCGTCAGCGGCGGCGGCGTGTTCCGCTTGGGTGACTTGCACGCCCTCACCGAACTCATCCCACACGGACTCGATGGCGCCGTCATCGATGCGGCGCTCTACACCGGCGGCTTCACCTTCGCCGAGGCAGTAGCCGCGCTTGAGGAGCGCTACGACCTGTTCTTCTGGGGCCCACCGATCGGCTGAACTTCCGCCCTCTCCCTCCCCCTCTCCCCCTTCTTGCTCCCCCCCTTTTTACGCATGGGGGGACATCCAGCACGCATAGGCGCAGTTTTCTTACCCCAGCGCCGGTGAATTTGTGTAGTAACTGCGGTTGAGAAGCGGCGTAATCTCGTCCGCGGGCAGAGCCCGCGAGAACAGAAAGCCCTGCGCTGAAGGACATCCCATTTGGCGCAGGAGATCAACCTGCGCCGGCCGCTCAACCCCTTCGGCCGTCACGGTGATTCCCAGCATCGTCGCCAAGGCGATGATGCCGGCCACGAGCCGGTGGTTATGTCCGAGCAACGTGATGTCAGCGATGAAACTACGGTCGATCTTGATGACATCGATGGGGTAGTGGTTCAGGTAGGTCAAGGATGCGTAACCGGTGCCGAAATCATCGATAGCGATGCTGGCCCCTCGCTCATGAATTCCGGCAATGTTGTCACGAGCGATCGCGCTCTGTCGTAGCAACACCGTTTCAGTGATCTCGATACACAACAAGCCAGGATCCAGCCCGCTCGCGGCCAAAGCCCGGTCAAGAGTCGACAAGAGTCCGGGCATAGCGATCTGAAGCGTGGACATGTTCACCCGCACCGTCGCTCGCTGGCCGGGTCGCTTGGCGGCCCAGTCGGCAGCCTGCTGGCACGCCTGATTCAGAACCCAATCGCCGATCTCTTGTATCTGTCCCGTTTGCTCAGCTACATCGACGAACCGGTCGGCAGTCCACACCGATCCGTCGGGATGGTGCCAGCGCAGCAGCGCTTCTAGTGCGATCACAAACCCGGTCTCGAGGTCGATCTCAGGCTGGTACCACACGTCGAGTTGGCCCCGCGTCAGTGCATGCCTCAGGTCAGCCTCGACAGCCAACTGGCCGGTGATTGCGGCGCGCAGTTCTTCATTGAACACCGCCACCCGATCGCGACCCGCCTCCTTCGCAGAGTAGAGCGCCGTGTCCGCTTCACGCATGAGGTCGTCGGCGTCCTCACCATCGGTCGTGATTGCCACCCCGATGCTGGTGGGCGAATACAACTCAACCTCGCGCACCATGAAAGGGGTCCGGAATGCCTGCAAAAGTTGCATGGCAACTGCCAGCGCTTCTGAAGGATCCTCGAGGTCGCGCATCACGACCACGAATTCGTCACCGCCAAGTCGTGCCACAAGGTCACCATCGCGTGCCACGCTCTCGACGCGCGTGGCTGCGGCGATCAGCAACTCGTCACCGGCAGCGTGCCCCAAGGTGTCGTTCACGTCCTTGAACCGGTCGAGGTCCATCAGCACGACCCCGATCGCGCGACCCAAACGATGCCCCGCACCCAATGCGCGAGTGATCTCGTTTAGCAGTTCGGTTCGATTGGCCAGCCCGGTCAAAGGGTCATGGGTGGCCAACTCCTGCAGCGCGTCGCTCGCGGCTTTGCGATCGGTGAAGTCTCTACTCGTCTCGATGGTGCGCACCACCATGCCGTCAGGATCAAACCCGGGGGCAATGGTCGTCTCATACCAGCGATGACCCTCGATGTTGTCGATTTCGAACTCGAACGTGACCGACTCACCCGTGGAGAAGACACTGCTACGACGCGCCTCCCAGACGCGTGCGAGTTCGGCTGGTAGGCCCATGTCGGTGATCCTCTTGCCAATCCACTGGCTAGCTGGAATACCGGAAATCTGCGCAACCCGCTGGTTCACATACTCAATTCGATGGTCAGGTCCGGTGCGGAACGTGGCGTCTGATGACGTGTCGAGGACCACCCGCAGCAGTTCTTCGCTCGCGATCAACTCTTCCTCTACGCGCTTGCGCTCGGTGATATCGATGAACGTCACGACGACTTCCCGCAACTGTCCGACATCGTCAACAACGGGAACCGCACTAACTTCGCACCAGACGTCTGACTTCCCAGGTGGTCGAATAATCAACACCAGGCCATTGAGTGGTTTTCCTGATGCGATCACCTGCATCACCGGGAAACGATCTAGGGCCATAGGTGAGCGATCGGCTTCGAGGAACTCCCACTCGGGGTCGGTCGCGAGTCGGCCTTCTAGATCGTTGAGCCCAAGAAGGACGCGAGCGCGCTCATTGGCCTCAAGAATCGACGTGTCGGCAGCGTGAATCACAACGCCGGCCTCGAGAGTGTCGAGAACGGCTTCATACCGGCTCTGCACGATTACCACCGCCCCGGTTACGCATCCGCGGGGCCTGACGCGTCTCCCTCACCAACGCTAACTACGGCGCCCCACCGAGGACAGGGCACTGTGGCATCCGGGTCATCCGGGTAGTACGCCCTCTCTCCCGAGATGCCTTCGACCACCAACGTCTTCGCCATCCCTGCATTACGTGCGCCGTAGGCGGGGCTTTGCGATTCGGGGCGAAAAGCGCCGCACGATCCCGTTGTCGTGGGAACTGCGCTGGCAGAGCCAACCGAGGTGCATACGGTCGGCGTCCCCTAGAGTCTGACCGTGCCTGCCGACAACTCACTGGTTATCCATCGCGCTGACTGGGTTCTTCCGATCGCCGATGAATTCGGGCGGCCAGTCGAGCCCATCCGTGAAGGCGCCGTCGCCGTTGACGGAGAACAGATCGTCGGTGTGGGACCTGCCACAGCCATACTCGCGGCTTTCGATTCACAGGTGCCTGTACGCGAATGGTCGGGCGTTCTCATGCCGGGTCTGGTCAACGCGCACACCCACCTGCAATACACGTCATACGGCGACATGGCCGGCACAGGAATGCCGTTCACCGAATGGATCACGGAACTCATCCGGCGGCGCGAATCGACCACCGACGACGATTGGGCGCAGTCAGCAGCCAACGGTGCACGCATGCTCCTGCAGACGGGCACCACCAGCGCGGCAGACGACGTCACCGACTCCTCCGCGCTCGCGCCCGTAGGTGGGACGGGCCTCGGTGGTATCTCGTACTTGGAAGAGTTCGGCTACGACGCAGCGAATTGGAATTCCTCCGGTCGCGCGCATTTGGTCGAGCGCCTTGATTCCGCACCACCGTCACGCGAGATCGGAACGATGGCACACGCGCTCTACACCCTCGATCCAGAACCCTTCGCCGACATCCTCGCTCTCGGTCGTCAGCGTGGCATGCGCTCACAGTTCCACCTCGATGAGCCCGCCGCCGAAGGCACCTTCGTGTCGTCGGGAATCGGCGCGTGCGCCGATAGCGCGCGGGCGGCCGGGTGGGATCTACGACTACTTCGCGAAGGTGGGGCCGGAGTCAGCCCGACGCGGTTCCTGGCCGACCTTGGCTGCTTGTCGACGCACACTCACGCTGCCCACGGTGTTCATTGCAACGCAGACGACCGCGCGTTGCTGCGCGTGAACGGCACCGTAGTTGCGCTGTGCCCGCGCAGCAATCGGATCCTGCAAGCTGGAACGCCGCCCATCGCCGACTACTTGCGCGAAGGGTCGCCTATCGCTCTTGGAACAGACTCGCTCGCGTCGAGTCCGAGTCTGGATTTGCTCGACGAGGTGCGCACGGCCTTCGATGTGGCGCGATACCAGGGATACGCCGCACCCGATCTCGGAGCGCGATTGCTATACGCCGCAACGTACGGCGGTGCTCGTGCCATGGGGCGCCACGTTCGTGGCTCCGACGCTCAGGGGCGCACGCCATACGGTGCGCTCTACCCGGGAGCACAGGCGGACATCGCGCTCATGGCAGTCGACTCCGCAATCGGTTCGCCGGTCGATGCGGTGGTGCTCAGCGGCCACTGCCTTGCCACTCTTCTGCGGGGCCGCGTCGCCCACTCCGTGTGAGGGGTGAGGCGAAAAGTGAGGGGCCCGACCCTTTCGGACCGGACCCCTCACTTTCACATTCCAAGCAACGCAGCTACTGGCCCGTCCACGCCTTGACCTTGTCGGGGTTAGCGTCAATCCACTTCTGTGCGGCGGCCTCAGGAGTCATGCCGCCTTCAATGTCTGCCGCAACGGAGTCTTGATCAGCGTTTGTCCACTTGAAGTTAGCCACCAAGTTGGCGAACGGGTCACCTGACTCCACAAGCTTGGTGGTCGCCAACTTGACCAAGGTGGTCTCGGGGTAGTCCGTCAGCCCCGAGGCCTTCGCAGCGTCAGTCCAGTCGCTCTTCGGGAAGTTCACCCGGCAAAGCTTGACTTTGGCGTTGAAGTACTGCGGCGTGTACCAGTACGCCAGCACTGGAGTCTGGTTCTTGTCGGCCTTGGTAAACAGGTCGATCAGAGCAGCCTCGGAGCCGGTGTTGATGACCTTGTAATTGAGTTTGTTGGCGCTGACCATCTTCTCGCCGATGGTGGTGTAACCGGGAGGGCCCTCGTACCAGGCGCCCTTGTCTCCGGACTCAGCTGTCTTGAACATGTCGGCGTACTTGTTGAGATTGGCGCTGTCGGCGATGTCCGGGTACTTGTCACACATCCACTGCGGAACAAACATTCCAATGAGGCCGACGTTACCGTTCTCGCCTAGCTCCTTAATGGCGCCGCGGTCTACCCATTCTTTCCAGCGGCCACCGCCCCAGTCCTCGATCACGACGTCGACCGAGCCAGCTTCCATCGCGTCGTAGGTTGTAGCTGCCTCGTCAAGCTTGGTCTGCGTGATGGTGCAGCCCAGTGACTTGGCGACGTTGCTCACCACCTGCGCGGATGCGGTGTATCCAACCCAGGCATTCATCGCCATGCCCCATTTACCGCACGCCTTCGATGCTTCACCTGAGGCAGAGGTCGAGGCAGAGCCCGAAACGGAGGTCGAAGGCGATGCTGCTGCCGCACTCGACGACGTTGCGCTGTTGACGGTGCTTCCGCAGGCGGCGAGCAGCAGGCTCGTGGCTGCGAATGCGGTGGCCAGTATGACCGTCGTGCCCCGTGTGTTCGTCATGTGCCATCCCTTCGGCTGATGCATTGAATAGCGTGATCCTAGGCTGAAACCATGTGGTTGCAGCACTTATCTTGATTGCATTTGTATCTCGACCCGGTAGAAGCGGCCTTTCATGAGGACGACCTGTCCGATCGCTGCGCACTTGCATGCGCGATTCGGTCGAGCATAATTCCCAAAAGCACGATCGCGAGCCCTGCAGCAAGCCCCTTACCGGTGAGCTCGGGCTTGGATTGGCCCACAAGTACGAGGTACCCCAGACCGCCCGCCCCCACGAGCCCTCCGATCACGATGACCGCTAATACGAAGATCAGACCCTGATTCGCACCGAGCAGCAACGACTTCTTGGAGGCCGGTAACTGCACTTTGGTGATGACCTGGGTGGTTGTCGATCCTGACGCCACAGCCGCTTCCACCATGTCTGAGGGAACGCCCTTCACCCCGTCTGCGACCACTCGCACCACCACAGGGGCCGCGTAGAAAACACCACACACGATGGCAGCGAATCGGGTGGGGCCGAATAGAGCCAGAACCGGCACCAAATAGACGAAAGCTGGCAGAGTCTGACCTGCGTCTAACACCGGCTTGAGAAAGCGCTCAGCCCGTTCGCTACGGCCGGCGATGACGCCGAGAACCACCCCCACCACCATGACTACAGCCGTTGCTAGCAACACCTGCGAGAGGGTGATCATCGTGTCGTGCCATAGACCGATTGCCACAACCGCCAACATTAAGAACACAGAGAGCACCGCAACGTTGCGGCCACCCACGATGAGGGCTACTAGTGAGATGGCTGTGATCGTCAGGTACCAGGGCGAGTTGGCCAGCAGGCCTTCTAACGGATTAAGCATGATCGTGGTGAAGGCGGTATTGAGCCCCGTAGTCAGGAAGTCGAAAGTGCTGGTGACCCAAGAAACGATCGTGTCGAAGAAGGCCGAGATTTCTTCACCGAAATTGAGTTGCGGCGGGAACACCGCAGCCCACAACTGATTGCGCGAGAGCACGATCGCCACCACCGTGGCGATTCCCCCCCCGATCAGACCGATGCGACGGCGGATGAGAGCCGGGCCGGCGACCGGTACGTAGGACTGGCTGCGCAAGACTGCCGCAGTAGTGGCTCGATCGAGCATGACTGCGAGCAACACCACGGCCAACCCTGCGGTGAGTCCGTCACCGACGTTGCGGATCGTGAGGGCATCGATCACCGGCTTGCCGAGTCCCGGAGCGCCGATCAGGGCCGCAATCACTACGAAAGAAAGCGCTGCCAAGGTCGTCTGGTTGACACCGAGAATGAGAGTTTGCCGGGCCATTGGTAGTTGCACTTTGGTGAGTAATTGCCAACGCGTTGAGCCCATCGATTGCGCTGCCTCGACGGGCCCGGCTTTAAGGCTACGCACAGCGTGTGCGGTTATCCGAATGCAGATTGGAATGCTGTAGATCAAGGTTGCAATCGTTGCCGATGCAATACCGATGAGAAAGACAAGAGCCAGAGGCGCCAGATACACCAGCGTCGGAAGAATCTGAGCAAGGTCAAGAACTGGTCGAATGACGGCCATCACGCGATCGTTCAGCCCGGCCCATACGCCGAGTGGAAAGCCGATCAGAAGGGAGAGGAAAACCGCCCCCAGCGTAAGTGCGAGCGTGTCCATGCTGTCGGCCCAGACACCCAGCACCCCACAGCCGAAAACGAGAGCCATTGATAGCACGGAGGTACGCAGGTTTGATGTCGCGTAGACGATGTAGCCGATCAGCGCGACGACACCTAGCCAGCCGAACAGGGGAATGAGGTCACCTTCTGCGGGCACGGCGATCACGCTGCGAATGGGTTCGATGAACCCTTGGACTCCGAGCCGAATCGGGTTAAAGAAATAGAGGAAGGCGGGGCTCTTGGTTCGATTGCCCCGAATCGAGGCCGCGAGATCGCGCAACCATGCAGTAAACGGAGTGTCGGCCGCGGTCGATAACTCCAAGGTAGAAACGCCCTTGAGGGCAGCAGCCAAGATGACCCACGTGATCACAACGATCAGAACGAGGACCCATCGCCTCGACAGGAGCCCTCGAACGGTCGTCATCGTGCTTCGTGTTCGCTTGCAGTCGGCTCACTGGCAATGAGCCGCAAGACATCGTCGCTGGTGACCACTCCCACCGCCTCACCGTTTGCGATTACAACGATCGGTCCGCTGGCATCGGCGATGACCGGGCTCGCGTCTCGGATCAGGGTCGTCACATCAAGTCTCGGGCCGTCGAGGTACTCACCCGGTTCGGCAGGTCTCGCGATCGCGCCCAAGGTGAGTACGTGTGACTTCGGCACGTCGCGAACGAAGTCGGCAACGTACTCGTCGGCCGGATTGGCGACAACTTCGGCAGGTGTTCCCATCTGCACGACAGCACCATCTCGCATGATGGCGATGCGGTCGCCGAGTTTCAGTGCCTCCGCAAGGTCGTGCGTAATGAAGACCATCGTCTTGCCCAGATCGCGGTGTAACCGTTTGACCTCGTTCTGCATGTCTCGCCTGATCAACGGGTCGAGCGCACTAAATGGCTCGTCAAGAAGCATTACCTCTGGATCGACCGCTAAGGCACGGGCTAGGCCCACGCGTTGCTGCATACCCCCTGAGAGTTGCTCGGGGTAGTGGTTGGCGTAGCCGTGGAGACCGACGAGCTCGATGACCTCGTGAGCCCGCTTATGCCTCATTTCCTTCTTGACGCCATTCACCTCAAGGCTGTACGCGATGTTATCGATGACGCGGCGATGCGGCAGAAGCCCGAAGTGTTGGAACACCATTGAAAATCGCGTCCGGCGAAGCTCGCGCAGGCGGGCAGGTGACGCTTTCAGGATGTCTTCACCACTGACAAGCACACTTCCCGCAGTCGGCTCAATCAATCTCGTGAGGCACCGCACGAGTGTTGACTTGCCTGACCCCGACAGACCCATCACAACGAAGACCTCGCCGGGGGCCACATCAAAACTGACATCTCGAACTGCTGCGACACAGCCAGTTTGCTCAAGCAGCTCAGCGCGACTCAGGCCAGCAAGAGGCGTACCAACGATGCTGTCCGCCTTGGGGCCGAACACCTTCCAGAGCGAACGCACCGAGATAGCTGCCTCCGCGGAAGCGTCCGGATCAGCTGACTGCGTCATCCGTTGCTCGCCTCCTTCGAACCGAACCATCCACTCGGCGCCGGGGCCAGACTCTCATGAATGTGCTTGGGTTCGACGTACTCTGCTAAACCTGCCAGGCCGAGTTCGCGGCCAACGCCCGACTGCTTGAATCCGCCCCACTCGGCTTGCGGTTGGTACGGGTGATAGTCGTTAATCCACACAGTTCCGTGGCGCAAGGCCGACGCTACGCGGTGCGCGCGAGCACCGTCGCTGGTCCAGACGGCACCGGCGAGGCCGTAGATCGTGTCGTTGCCAAGGCGCACCGCCTCTGTCTCGTCGGTGAAGGTCTCGACCGTCAACACTGGGCCGAACGATTCGTCTTGCACGCATGTCATGGCGGTGGTGCAACCGTCGAGCACCGTGGGCTCAAAGAAGAAACCGTTGGCAAGTGCGGAATCTGTTGGAATGCCCCCACCGCAGCGCAGCACCGCACCTTCGGCGAGTGCGCCCGCAACGTAGGCGGCCACCTTGTCGCGATGAGCAGCGGAAATCAACGAGCCGGTTTCGGCCATCGGATCGAAAGGTCCACCCAAACGAATGCGGCGAGCACCCTCGACCACACGATCAACGAACGAATCGTGAATCGACTCGTGCACGATTAGACGCGCCCCTGCAGAACACACCTGACCGGAGTGCAAGAACACCGCGGTGAGTGCGTTGTCGACCGCTGCGTCGAGGTCGGCGTCAGCGAAGATGATGTTCGGGTTCTTGCCACCGAGTTCGAGCGCGACCTTCTTCACCGTGGCAGCCGCAGCAGCCATCACCCGACGACCGGTCACGAGGCCACCTGTGAACGACACCATGTCGACATCGGGATGATCGGAAAGTGGGGCGCCGGCCTCAGCGCCAGCGCCCAGCACGAGGTTTCCAACACCTGCGGGAAGTCCGGCTTCGGCCAGCAAGCGCATGAGGATGATCGCGGTCGAAGGAGTGAGTTCGCTGGGCTTGAGTACAAACGTGTTTCCAGCCGCGAGCGCAGGCGCCACTTTCCACGATGTCTGCAGTAGCGGGTAATTCCACGGCGTGATGAGACCGCACACGCCCACTGGTTCGTACACGACGCGCGACGACGAACCGTCGACTCCGGCATCGATCACACGGCCGAGATTCTTGTCGGCGAGGCCCGCGGTGTATCGGAAGGCGCGCACCACATCTGCCACGTCGTAACGCGATTCGACCATGCGCTTGCCCGTATCGAGTGACTCGGCCCGTGCGATTTCCTCGGCATCGCGCTCGAGTAAGTCGGCCACTCGTTCAAGGAAGCGCCCACGCTCGGTCGGGCTGACCGACGACCAGCGGTCATCATCGAACGCGCGGCGTGCGGCCGCAATCGCACGGTCGGTATCTTCGCGCGTCGCTTCATCCACTGTGGCGACGAGAGTTCCGTCAGCGGGGCAACGAATCTCTCGCGTCTTACCTTGCGCGGCCGACTGCCATTCACCGTCGATAAACAGTTCAGGCATCAACAGCCTCCTCGAGGGGCATACCCGTTGCATGTCGGTAGAACTCACGTCGTTCCGCCGGAATCGGTGCGCGTCCGAGAATGATGTCGGCGGCCTTCTCGGCCACCATCATTGTGGGCGCGTACAGATTCGCGTTCGTGATGTATGGGAACACGGATGCATCGACCACGCGGACTCCGTCTAGACCATGAACACGCATGGTTGCGGGGTCGATGACTGACATGTCGTCGGTTCCCATTCGACAGGTACATGACGGGTGGTACGCCGTCTCACCGTCGCGTCGCACCCATTCCAGAACCTGTTCGTCAGTGCTGACCTCAGATCCGGGAGAGATTTCACCACCACTGAATTCGGCGAAGGCGTGCTGGCTCAGAATGTCGCGAGCGACCTTCACTGCTTCAACCCATTCGCGACGGTCTTGATCGGTGCTCAGGTAGTTGAAGGCAATGCTTGGGGCGGTCGTCGGATCAGGTGAGGTGATGCGCACGCGACCGCGTGCATCGGAGTACATCGGACCGATGTGCACCTGGTATCCGTGCCCGCCCGTTGGCGCTGTTCCGTCGTAGCGCACCGCGATGGGTAGGAAGTGGAACATGAGGTTGGGGTAGGCAACCTCGTCATTACTGCGCGCGAATCCGCCGCCTTCAAAGTGGTTCGACGCGCCAGGACCAGAACGCAGGAACAACCACTGTGCGCCGATGATGGGTCGCTTCCACATCGCCAAACTCGGGTTGAGAGATACCGGCTGAGTACACGCGTGTTGCACGTACACCTCAAGGTGATCCTGGAGATTGGCTCCAACACCAGGCAAGTGGTGTATCGGCTTCACGCCAACTGACTCGAGGTGCGCGGCATCACCAACCCCTGAAAACTGCAGCAGTGCCGGTGAGTTGAACGCACCACCACTGAGAATCACTTCACCGGCATTGATGCGTTCGAGCGAGCCACCACGGCCGAGTACCTCGACACCCACAGCGCGCGTTCGGTCGAACACCACGCGCGCCACTTGGGTACTGGTGCGCACCGTGAGATTGCGTCGGTGCAGTACCGGATGCAAGTACGCACGCGCTGCTGACAGTCGCCGTCCATTGCGCAGGTTCTGATCAAACGCCGCGAAGCCTTCCTGGCGATATCCGTTGACGTCGGGCGTCAGCGGATATCCCGCCTGCTGCACAGCGTTGAAGAAAGCGCCGAACAGCGGGTTACGCACCGGGGCGCGCTCAACTTCCAGCGGTCCACTGCCACCGCGCCACGGGTCTTCGCCCGCGAGGCAGTTCTCCATCTTCTTGAAGTACGGAAGGCAGTGCGCGTAATCCCACTCCTGCATGCCAGGGTCGGCGGCCCAACGCTCGTAATCGAGCGGGTTGCCACGCTGGAAGATCATTCCGTTGATGCTGCTCGAACCACCCAGAATCTTTCCGCGACCGGCGGTAACACGGCGGTCGTTCATGAAGGGCTCGGGATCGGTGGAGTACATCCAGTCGTACAGGGGATTGCCGATCGGGAAGGTCAGCGCCGCCGGCATGTGCACGTAAACGTCGGCTTTCCAGTCTTTGCGACCAGCTTCGATCACCAGCACGGAGGTTGACGGATCAGCCGAAAGTCGGTTCGCGAGAGCGCATCCCGCCGAGCCACCTCCGACGATGATCACGTCGTACGAGTCCGTCATGCGTGCCCTCTCCTCCGGTCGCCCGTCCCCATCCTGAGGCACGAGAGGGTTCCGCCGCGCGGGATTCACACGATCGACCGAGCTAGTCGCCCAGTTCGGCCCGACGGCGAATCACGAAGTCCTCGAGTTCCTCGCGAATCGTCTCGTCAATCGCAGGAGCTTCATACTCCTCAAGCTTCTTGTCGACGATCTCGCCAGCTCGAGTGGCGGTATCCCGCGCACCGAGTCGAGTCCATCGCTCGTAGTTATCCGAGCTCGACAGGAATGGGCGGTAGAAGCAGGTACGGAAGCGTTCCATTGTGTGAGCAGCGCCGAGGAAGTGACCGCCGTGACCAACCTCTTCGTGGGCGCCGAAAGCGAGTGACTCCTCGGTGATCTCGAGCGGAGTGAACTCGCGAATCAAGCTCTCAAGTACCTGAACGTCGATGGCGTACTTCTCGTAACCGGCAACGAGTCCGCCCTCAAGCCAGCCCGCTGAGTGCATCACGAAGTTGGTTCCGGCGAGGAACGTTGGCAGCATGGTCATGAGCGACTCGTAGGCCGACTGCGCATCGGGGCTTTGTGATGAGTTGAGGCCACCACCCGTGCGGAATGGCAGTCCGAAGCGGCGTGCGATCTGGCCGGTGCACAGCAGTCCGATGGCTGACTCGGGAGTTCCGAACTGCGGCGAGCCCGACTGCATGTCGATGTTCGACAGGAATGATCCGAAGACCACGGGTGCACCAGGGCGAATGAGCTGCGACAACGCAATTCCGCTGAGCGCCTCGGCAATCTGCTGCACGAGGGCTGCAGGAATCGACACTGGCGACATGGCGCCCATCAACAGGAACGGTGTGAGGATGACGGGCTGGTTGGCGGCGGTGTACTCGAACTGCGAGTCGAGCATGCGGTCGTCCCAGCGCAGCGGCGAATTGCAGTTAATCAACGAAATGCTTGCCGGCTTCGCTTCGATCGAGTCGCGACCGCCGAAGACGATCTCACTCATGGCGATGGTGTCACGAGCGTTGCCACCCGTGACGACATTGCCCTGGAAGATCTTGTCGGTGAGGGTCAAGGTCGCGTAGAGCATGTCGAGGTGACGAGAGTCGAGCGGCGAATCATTGGGCTCGCACACGACCCCGCCGACACTGTCGATTGCTTCGAATGACTGTGCGAGCATCGCGAAGTTGCGGTAGTCGGTCAGCGTTGCCTCGCGTCGCACACCATTGCGTTGGACAAATGGCGGTCCGTAAACGCTCGAGAACACCATGTGGTCGCCACCGATGTGCACATCGTTCTCGTGGTTGCGCGCCTGCATGTCGAACTCGCGCGGCGCCTTCGCAACCTGCTCAAGGATGAAGTCGGGATCGAGGAAGACGTTGTCGCCCTCAACCTTCATTCCAGCCGCACGGAAGAGGTCGAGCGCTTCGGGCTTGAGGAACTCAATGCCGATCTCGCTGACGAGTCGCCGCCAGCCCTTTTCCAGCACCGCCATCGCATCTTGGGAGAGGATCTCGTACCGGGGCATGGTGTTGATGAACACGTGGAACGTCCCTTCGCTTGACCGCTGGTGAGAGGGATCCTACACTCAAGCGTGGAACAGTGGTTCCATATGGTGAAACAGTTTGAATCAAACGCAGATGCAGAAGCAGACATATAACGCAGACATCACGTCTGCCCTCCCCTCGGAGGTCCGGTGACCGCCTCAAGCACAGCAACCGGAGCGCGTGCCGTCGACCGCGCTGCCGATCTGTTGGCGCGCATCGTCAGTTCTGAGTCCCCTGTTCCTTTCACCGAACTCGTTCTCGACACGGGCCTGCCCAAGAGCACGGTGTCTCGTCTGCTCGCCAGCCTTGAGCGAGGCGGACTCATCGGCCGCACTGATGAGGGCGCTGCCGAGCCTGGCCCGGTGCTGACGAAGTTCGCCCGTGCACATTCTGACGATGACCGACTGCGATTGCTGGCTCGTCCCGCGCTTGAGCGTCTGGGTGCGGCCACTGGCGAAACCATCAACGTTGCCGTCACGTCGCCCCACGGCGTGGTGCAAATTGATCAGGTCGATCCGCGGTTCATGCTCGGGGCCATCAATTGGGTCGATCGCGAGGTACCCTTCCACTGCTCGGCACTCGGAAAGGCCGTGCTCGCCTTCGGTCACCCACTTCCGACGGGGCGCCTGAGCCGGCTCACGGCGCGCACCATCACGACTCGCGACGAACTCGACTCCGATCTGCGCCTAACCCGTGATCGCGGCTACGCCATTGCCGACGGTGAACTTGAAGAAGGCCTCATCGCGATCGCGGCGCCGGTACTCGTTGACGGGCGCGCCGTCGCCGCACTCTCAGTTTCAGGACCAGATACGCGCATCACTTCTGCTGAAATACATCGCATTGGCACTTCACTTGTCGCCGAGGCACGTAACCTGTCCGCTCAACTCACGTCCACCGCCGGCTCGACCACCGACCGGCTTTCTTCCCCCAGAAAGGCCGGTGCCGCATGACGCACGACGAGATCCTCAAGGCCCTGTACGACGAGACGATGATTGGAAACGCTCCGGCAGTGCTGGAGTTGACCAATCAGGGACTCGCCGACGGACTCACGCCGAGCCAACTGCTCTTCGATGCTCTCATTCCGTCATTGGAAGAGGTCGGCGCCCGGTTCGAGCGCGGCGACTGGTTCGTGCCCGAGATGCTGATCGCCGGACGCGCGATGGCCGGTGCACTTGAGGTGCTCAGGCCCTTGCTCGCAGCGACCGGTGCCGAGAGCGTTGGCACCTTCCTCATGGGCACCGTCAAGGGCGATGTGCACGACATCGGTAAGAACCTCGTCAACATCATGCTTGAGGGCGCAGGCTTCACCGTGATCGATCTCGGGGTTCAGGTTCCGCCCGACAAGTTCATCGCCGCGATTGAAGAGCACAAGCCCGACATCGTTGGAATGTCTGCGTTCCTCACCACCACGATGCCGATGTTCAAGGCCAACATCAATGCCATCGAGAAGGCCGGCTTGCGCGACAAGGTGATCATCATGGTGGGCGGTGCACCTGTCACGCAGGAGTACGCCGACGTGTGTGGTGCTGACGGCTACGCGGCCGACGCGGCAACAGCGGTTCGCCGGGCCAAGGACCTCTTGGCAGCGAAGCGCGCACGAGCCTCCGTCTGACCATGCGTCTTCTTCCGATCGTCGAGCACGCGGTCAAGGGCCGCGTGTGGGACTGCCGCATGTGTGGGCAATGCGTGCTGCATTCCACCGGAATGACGTGCCCGATGACGTGTCCCAAGACGCTGCGCAATGGTCCGTGCGGCGGGGTGCGCGAAGACGGTCATTGTGAAGTGACGCCAGAGATGGAATGCGTCTGGACCGTCGCGGAACGGCGTTCGCGATCGGTCATCAACCCGAACGCATGGGAGCGCGAGTTCGACCACTTGCGTCCGCCGGTCGATAACCGACTGCGCGGTACCGCTTCGTGGAGCAACCTATTCTCGGGTCGCGACCGACAAACACCGCTCGGTTGGGATGGCGCGACCTACTCTCCTGACCTCACGGTCGAGTCATCGCTCGGCGAAGTCGACGACATTGACTCTCTCGATGCCGGATTCCATGAACGGAACCCGCTGCCATGAGTCGCCTCTCGGAGTTGGTCGAGTCACGCGAGCGACACATCGTCACCGCTGAGTTTCCGTCGATTGATGGCGGTGGACTCGACGCCGTTCGCTCAAAACTCGACCCACTTCTTCCGTATGTCGACGCGATCAATGCCACCGACAATCCGGCAGCCCACGCGCATGCGTCCAACGTGTCGATTGCCATCGCTTTGGCAACGCTCGGGGCGGAGCCGATCTTGCAAGTGGTCTGCCGCGACCGTAATCGCATTGCGCAGCAGGCCGACATCATGGGCGCAGCTCTCTTTGGTGTCGAAAACATCTGCGCACTCACCGGTGACGACGTCACCGCGGGAGACGAACCCGAGGCGCGCCGCGTCTTCGATCTTGACAGCCCTCAGTTGATTCGAGTGGCGAGGGGCCTGGCCGAAGGTCGTTACCTTTCCGGACGTCCCATTGCTAATCCGCCCCGTCTGTTCATCGGCGCAGTCGAGAATCCGAGTGCACCGCCACTTGACTATCGCGTGAAGCGGGCGGCTCTCAAGAGCAACGAGGGAGCTCGCTTCCTGCAACTTCAGATTTGCTACTACCCCGACCGACTGGAGAAGTTCATCACTGGCTGCGTTGCTGAAGGCATTGATGTGCCCACAGCGCTTCTTCCGACGGTGTGCCTCACCAAATCGGCGCGAGCACTGACGTTCATGCATGACAACGTGCCTGGCATCGATGTTCCCGACGACATTCGTCGTCGCGTTGCTTCAGCAGCGAACCCCGCTGAAGAGTCGTACCAAGTGACTCGTGAAATTGCGCAGCATGCGCTGTCGCTGCGCGGAGTCGCCGGTCTGCACATCACCGACTTCCGACACGACGGATCACTTGCTCGCCTCGTCGGCGATCTTGGTTTGCGCCCCTAGTCCACGCACCACCCGCTGTTACAAGGAGAACCATGCACACCGTTGTGAGTTCCGCGACCCGCACTGTGACGATCGGTCACGACCAGCCGTTCTGCATCATCGGTGAGCGCATCAACCCCACCGGCCGCAAGAAGTTTCAAGACGAGCTTCGCGCAGGTGACCTCAGTTCCGTTAAGGCCGATGTGCTGAGCCAGGTTGCTGGTGGCGCGACGATGCTTGACATCAATATGGGTGCGCCGCTCGTCGACGAAGCCGACATGCTGGCGAAGTCGGTGATTCTTGCCCAGAGTCTCACTGACCTTCCGCTGTGTATCGATTCGTCGGTGGTCGAAGCTCTCGAAGCCGGACTCGCGGTGTACCAGGGCAAGGCGTTGGTCAACTCGATTACCGCTGAAGACGAGCGCATGGAGCAGATCCTCCCGCTCGTTAAGCGTTACGGCGCAGCTGTTGTTGCGCTGCCCAACGATGAGGAAGAGATTCCCGACGACCCGCACGCTCGCTTAGAACTCGTGCGCAAGATCGTGACCGTCGCCACGCAGGAATACGGCATCGCAATTGAAGACATCGTGATTGACCCGCTGGCAATGCCGATCGGTGCCGACTCGACTCTCGTGTTCAAGACACTCGAAACCATTCGCCTCATTCGCGACGAGTTCGGACTGAACATGACTCTCGGTGCTTCAAACGTCTCGTTCGGCATGCCCGACCGGCACACCATCGGTTCGGTGTTCCTGCCCATGGCCATGACCGTTGGTCTCACCAGCGCGATTATGGACTGCCGCACCGAGCAGATGGTGCGCTCCGTGCGCGCGGGCGACTTGATGCTCGGCAATGACGAGTGGGGCGCCAGCTGGATCGCCGCACACCGCGCACGTCAAGCCGCGGGCACCGCATGACCGACGCACCTGCCGACGACGCAGCGGCACCGTCGCGAGTGACACTTTCGTTCGAACCTGCGGCCAAGTCGGTACGCGTTCCAACTGGAGTGTCGGTTTTCGACGCTGCCAGTTGGAATGGAATCGCCATTGATTCAACGTGCGGTGGTCATGGCACGTGCAAGAAGTGTGGAATTCGCGTGCTCGACGGATCGATTCCGGTGTCGCGTCTTGACGTGCGCGCTCTGGGCGAGGAGCGAGTACGCGATGGGTGGCGGCTCGCGTGCTTGGCCACGGCCAACGGCGACCTGCGTATCGAGGTGCCACCCCTGACGACGCGCCCCAAGGCTGCAACTGTCGGTGTCGGTCGGCAGGTAATCTTGCGTCCGGCCGTTCAGAAGCGGTACATCGAACTAGAAGAGCCGACGCTCACTGATCAGCGCACTGACGTCGTGCGAGTTCTCGATGCCGTTGACGATCTCGAGCTGCGCGTTGAGCCCCGAGTGCTTGCCACGCTCGGACGTGAGCTGCGCGCGGCACAGTGGAAGGTCACCGTCGTTGTCGTCGACGAGGACCTCATCGGAATCGAAGCCGGCGACACCACGTCAACGGCGCACGGAATCGCGATCGACCTCGGCACGACCACCGTCGTGGCGACGCTCATGGACATCACGACCGGAACCCCGGTTGCGGTTCGCTCCATGCTCAACAAGCAGCAGCCATTCGGTGCCGATGTCATCAGTCGCATCAGCGCGACGATGCTCGATCCCGAAGCGCTGCCTCGCCTTCAGTCGTTAGCCCACGAGACTCTTGCCGAACTCGCCGCTGAGGTGTGCGAGGAAGGTGGCGTCGATCCGGCGGCAGTGTACGAAGTAACACTCGCCGGTAACGCCACGATGGTGCAGTTGGCGTTGGGTATCGACCCCGAACCGCTGGGTGTCGCGCCATTCATCATGGCGAGCGCAAGCTATTCAGGTCTGCGGGCCACTGACCTCGGGCTGCATCTGCACCCGAGCGCACGCGCAGCCGTACTTCCCGCCCTCGGCGCCTACGTGGGCGGAGACATCATCGCGGGGGCATTGGCGTCGGGCATGGATCGTGACAAGCGGCTACGGCTGTTCATCGACGTGGGCACCAACTGCGAGATCGTTGTGGGCGACGGCGAACGCATCATGGCGACTGCGGCACCAGCAGGCCCCGCCTTCGAGGCGGCATCGATTCGCAACGGAATGCGTGCCGCACCTGGTGCTATCGAAACGGTAGCCATCACCGACGACGGCATTAAGTGCGGAGTAATTGGCGAAGTCGCACCGGTGGGATTGTGCGGCTCAGGGCTGGTCGATGCTGTGGCCGAGTTGGTGCGCGTTGGTCTCATCGATACGTCGGGGCGGTTTCTGCCACCCGAGTCGATCGCTGATGCGCGACCCGAACTTGCTGCACGATTCACGGAAGTCGACGGCGAGCGCCGCTTTGAATTGGCGACCGCAGTTGAGTCGGGGGGCGATCCGGTGGTGTTGACGCAGCGCGATGTGCGCGAGTTGCAGTTCGCGAAGGCGGCCATCAGTACCGGCTGGCGTTTGCTGCTTGAAGAGTTCGGCGCCAAAGAATCCGATGTGCAGCAGGTGTTGCTCGCCGGATCGTTCGGGACGTACTTGTCGGCACGCAGCGCCATCCGCATCGGACTGGTTCCGGCGCTTCCGGTGCTGCGCATTGTGAGCGCCGGAAACGTTGCCGGCGAAGGCGCGAAGATGGTGCTACTGAGCCTCCCCGAACGTCACGGCGCGACTGCCTTGCTCGATGAGATCGAGTACATGGAACTCAGCGACCGCACTGACTTCAACGATCGTTTCGTCGATGAACTCGCCTTCCCCTCTTCCTAGCGTCGGCGTTGTTGCCTGCGGTGCGCTCAGTACCGATATCGCACGCATCACCGCGGCACGTGGCTGGGAAGTGTCGGTGCATCCGCTACCACCGCTGCTGCACAACCATCCCGAACGTATTGCCGGCGAGGTTGATCGACTACTGACTGAGCTCACACCTCGTTACGCCACCCTCGCTGTTGCGTACTCCGACTGTGGTTCGCGCGGTGCGATTGATGGGGTGTGTGAACGTCATGGGGTGCGCCGCCTCGGTGGTGATCACTGCTACGACGTGTACGCGGGAGTTGAGCGACTGCGTGCGGTGTTCGAGGACGAACCCGGAACGTACGTACTCACCGACTTCCTCGCATCGTCGTTCACGCGCACGGTGATCGCCGAGCTCGGACTCGATCGCTACCCGCAATTACGCGATGACTACTTCGCGCACTACACGCGCGTCGTGTGGCTTGCCGGGCATCGCACCCCCGCGGTGGAAGCCGCAGCGTACGCAGCGGCCCATCGCATCGGGCTTCCGCTGGAGATCATCGATGTCGGACTCACCGGCCTCGAAGCCGAACTTGCCACCCTCTTGCTCCCCCCTCCAACTCCCCGCTGATCCCACCCCCCTTCCCCTCCCCCTTGACTTTCCCCCGTTACTTTCCCCCGTTACTTTCCCCCTCCCCCCGTTACTTTCCCCCCTTAACATCGGGGGCACCCAAGCGCGCACCTAGCGCGTTCCGGCGCCCCACCTCAGCACTCAATGACATTGACGGCGAGTCCTCCGAGTGAGGTTTCCTTGTAGATGCTCATCATGTCGGCGCCCGTTTGCCTCATCGTGCGGATGACCTGATCTAGCGACACCACATGAACTCCGTCACCATTGAGCGCAGTGCGGGATGCCGCAATCGCCTTCACCGCAGCCACGGCATTCCGCTCAATACACGGAATCTGCACCAGCCCGCCAATCGGATCGCAGGTAAGTCCGAGGTTGTGCTCCATCGCAATCTCGGCAGCATTTTCGACCTGCTCAGGACTTCCACCCATCACCTCGGTCAACCCCGCGGCAGCCATCGCACACGCCGAGCCGACTTCACCCTGACACCCCACCTCGGCACCAGAGATTGATGCGTTCTCCTTCACGATCAAAGCGATCGCGCCGGCGGTGAGAAGAAAACGCACCACTCCCTCATCCGTCGCTTCAGGAACCCAGTGGCGGTAGTAGTGCAGCACGGCCGGAATGATGCCTGCGGCTCCATTGGTTGGCGCAGTGACCACACGCCCACCAGCTGCGTTTTCCTCATTCACCGCGAGCGCATAGAGCGACACCCAATCAAGCACATGCAACGGGTCGTCGGAACCCTTGTCGAGCTGCGTGCGAAGTTCGGAAGCTCGACGTCTGACCGACAACCCACCCGGCAGTATGCCAGGAGTCTCGCACCCCGCACGAACGCAGTCCTGCATCACTCTCCAGATTTCGAGCAGCCCCGATTCGATTTCCTCGGGCGTTCGCAGCACTTCCTCATTTGCACGCATGACGCCACTGACACCGCGGCCCGACTCACTGCACCGCGCCAAGAGTTGAGCCCCGGTACTGAAAGGAAGTGGCAGCGGTTCGACGTGCGCGGCCGGCACCACTTCATGGTCGGCATCGTCAAGTACGAAACCACCACCCACGGAGTAGTACGTGCCCTTTCGCAGCAACGTCCCCCCTCCATCAAAAGCCCTGAACACCATGGCATTGGGATGCCTGGGTAGCACCACCGCTCCGATTAACGAGAGGTCATCGTGTTCGTCGAATTCGATCGGCCACTGACCAATCAGATCAAGTCGATGCGATTGACGAACGCGTTCAAGCAGGGAATCCACCGCACGAGGGTCAACCGTCTCGGGCGCGTGTCCCATCAGCCCGAGCATCACCGCGCGATCGGAATGGTGTCCACGCCCGGTAGCTCCGAGTGATCCAAGAAGTTCGACGCACACACGCCGGGTAGCGGCGATAGTGCCTTCGGCCTCAAGAGCGTGCGCAAATGCATTCGCCGCACGCATCGGACCCACGGTATGCGAACTCGAAGGTCCGATTCCGATCGAGAACAACTCGAAGACGCTGACGGCCATGTCAGACCTCGCCGGTTGGCGACTGCGCCGTGAGACACGTGAGCGTTCCGTCGGCGAACGCGATTTCGACAGAAAGCAGCGCGGCGTCACCCGTAGTGACGTCGAATTCAGTAGCACCCAATGGCAGGTGTTCCGCCCAACGATTGGACGTCGGGCTCGAGGCGATGAGTCGCGCGACTCCCGTCGGCTGCACTCGATGATCAGCGTTGCGCGATTCCGGGCTCACCTGGCCTTCGGCACGCTGCAACATGAACGGCAGCGACGGATTGACTGTTGCTTCCGCAATGCCCGTCAAGCGCACACTGACCCCTGCTCGCGACAGCGCCATCACCTCACCGCCAGTCGCTTCGGCCGCGCGCTCTACCGAGGGCACGCAGGCACTCCACGCAGCGAGATGCTCGACCTGGCCCGAATCCCGCGCCGTAGCCGCCCCCGCGAGGGCCAGTTGCCCGAAAGGGTTAAGTGCGGCGAGGGTCGCGTCGTCGACGGCGAGAATCTCGAGGTAGCCGGTTCCAAGGGGAACAATGCGGTTCGCGGTACCAAATCCTTCGTGAACACCACCAGCAATGCTCGCTAATCCCGTCGCGTCGTACAGCCGTTGACAGGTGTCGTCGACGTCGAGGCTCACAATCACGACGTGATCCACGAGCACGGGCTGAGCGGCCATGAGACACCCATCTGGGAGGTAACAACAGATTGCTGGGGCAGGAAAACTGCGTCTATGCGTGCTGAGTGTCCCCCCATGCGGGATTGTGTGCAACTGGTATGCAGACTGATATATCTGCTGTATCGTAGCCGAGTGGTCGCCGTCCCGTCCGAATCTGAGCCTCTCCTGCTCTCCGAGCAGGCACGCCTTGAAATCCGCGACCTCATCGTCACGCTCGAACTTCCACCCGGTGCGGTGATCAGCGAAGCCGACCTGATGAAGCGCCTGCATATGGGCCGCACCCCCGTGCGCGAAGCCCTGCGCGCCCTAGCCCACGAACGGCTCGTCGACGTCTACCCCCGCCGCGGCATGTTCGTCGCCGGAATCGATGCGCGCGATCTCGCCTCGCTGTCGGAAGCCCGCGAAATGCTCGAACCCGCGGCCGCCCGCCTCGCCGCACAGCGCCTCGCCGACGATGACCGACTCGAACTCGACCACCTGCTGCACGCCCTCGACACGATCGCTGGTCAACCGCAGGGTCGCGATCTGATGGCACTCGATCAGCGTCTGCACCGCTTCATCTACCGCTGTGCGCGCAACCCATTCCTCGAAGGTGTACTCGACGACTACTACACCCACGCATTGCGCATCTGGTTCCTCGCACTCGATCGCCTCGAGCATCTCAACGACGCTGTGCTCGAACACCGCGCCATTCTCGAAGCGGTGCGCGACGGCGATGAACAACGCGCCGCCGACACCATGGCCGCTCACATTGGCGGCTTTGAAACAGCAATCCGCAGAGCCCTGTAACTCACACGCACATCGCTCACCCACAGATCCGCACCAAGCGAAAGGGACACACCATGACCACCCTCCCCAGTAAGGCCACCTGCGTTGTCATCGGCGCGGGAATTGTGGGCAACAGCATCGCGTACCACCTCGCGCGCCTCGGCATGCGCGACATTGTGCAGGTCGACAAGGGATCGCTGCCCAACCCTGGCGGTTCGACGGGTCACGCGTCGAACTTCATCTTCCCAGTTGACCACACCAAGGAAATGACTGAACTCACACACGAGAGCATGCGTCAGTACAAGGAGATGGGAGTGTTCACCGAGTGCGGCGGAATCGAAGTCGCCCGCACCCCCGAGCGCATGCAAGAACTGCACCGCCGCATGTCATCGGCCAAATCGTTCGACATTGACGACACGCGCATCCTCACCCCCGACGAGGTCGAGGAACTCGTGCCGTTCCTCGACAAGGACGTCATTCTCGGCGGCTTCTACACGCCAAGCGTCGGCGTCGTCGACTCGTTGCGCGCAGGCACGATCATGCGCGAGCGCGCACAGGAACTCGACGCCCTCACTGTGTCGGCCAACACCGAGGTACTCGACATCGAAGTCGTGAACGGCCGCGTCACCGCAGTCATCACTGACAAGGGCCGCATTGAAGCCGACCTCGTCGTCATCGCGTGCGGTTGCTGGAGCCCGAAGATCGCGAAGATGGCCGGTGCCAACATTCCGTTGACTCCCGCTGTTCACCAGATGAAGGACATCGGTCCAGTTCCGCGCTTCGCTGACGCCAAGGGCGACATCGAGTGGCCCATCGTGCGCGACATGGACACCAACATGTACGAGCGCCAGCACGGAAGTGGCCTCGAAGTGGGCTCGTACGCACACCGCCCCATCCTGCACGAGGTTGACGAGATTCCGTCGAACGCACAGGCCGCGCTCAGCCCCACGGAATTCCCGTTCACCCAGGCCGACTTCGATCTGCAAGACGAACATGCACTCGAGCTCATGCCCGAAATTGTGGGCGACGAAAGTGTGGGCGAGAAGTACGCCATCAACGGAATCCTCTCGCTCACTCCCGACGGCATGCCGATTCTCGGCGAGACCCCGGAAGTGCGCGGTCTATGGTCGGTGGCCGCAGTGTGGATCAAGGAAGGCCCCGGAACCGGTAAATCGGTAGCCGAATGGATCGTCTTGGGTGAGAGCGAAATCGACTTGCACGCAAGCGACATCGCCCGCTTCCACGACCACCACAAGACCCGCGAGCACATCACCGCGCGCACTAGCGAAGGCTTCAACAAGACCTACGGAATCGTGCATCCGGCCGAGCAGTGGAGCAGTAACCGCAACGTACGCCTGTCGCCCTACTACGAGCGCGAGAAAGCACTCGGAGCCGAGTTCTACGAGACCGTTGGCTGGGAACGCCCCTGGTGGTACGCAAGCAACGAGGGCCTTATTGAGAAGTTCGGTGACGCCGTGATGCCGCGCACCGCTGAATGGGAATCGCGCTGGTGGTCGCCGATCATCAACGCTGAGCACCTACAGATGCGTGAGACCGCAGGCATGGTCGACCTCACCGCCTTCGCCATCTTCGATGTCACTGGACCGTCGGCCCTCGACGTCGTACAGCGCACCGCGATGCGACAGATGGACGTTGCGGTCGGCAGGGTCGTCTACACCCCGGTGCTCAGCCCCAAGGGTGGCTTCAAGAGCGACCTCACCATCATGCGTCTGGGTGACGAGCACTTCCGCGTTGTCACCGGTGGCGCACACGGAATGGGTGACCTCAAGTGGTTCCGCGACCAGTGCCCCGAAGACGGTTCGGCGCAGGTCACCGACCTCACGTCGTCAATGACCACACTCGGAATCTGGGGACCGAAGGCGCGCGACATCGTGCAGTCACTCACGAAAGCTGACATGCGCAACGAGGCGTTCCCGTTCGGAACCTGCCGTGTAATAGAAATGGGTCCGTTGCGCGTACTCGCATCACGCATCTCGTACGTCGGCGATCTTGGGTGGGAACTGTACGTTCCGTTCGAGCAGGGCGCTCGCCTCTGGGACATGGTGTTTGAAGCCGGCCAGCCCAGTGGCCTCATTCCCGTTGGCATCGGCGTGTACGGAACGACCGGTCGCCTCGAGAAGTCGTACCGCGCCTTCGGCACTGAACTCGAAACCGAATACACGGTGATGGAAGCCGGCATGCAGACCAACAAAGTGAAGGCTGCCGACTTCATCGGTAAAGAAGCGCACTTGCAGCACCGCGATGACGTTCTCATCACCACGCTGTGTTCGCTCACCGTCGACGACCACACGTCAAGCACCGGTGAGAAGCGCTACATGCTCGGCCGCGAGCCCATCCTGACGCTCGATGGCCAGACCATCGCCGACGCCAAGGGCCGCCGCTCCTACGTCACCAGCGCGGGTTCGGCCCCCAGCCTCGGCAAGCACGTGCTGATGACCTACCTGCCGCCCGAGCACGCTGTTGAAGGAACGAAGTTGCTTGTTGAATACCTTGGCGAGCAGTACCCGGTCACCGTCGCGGTCGTCGGAAACACGGCGTTGTTCGACCCGGCCAACGAACGGATCATGGGATGAACATCGCAGTGTGTGTGAAGCGCGTTCCGCTCAGCGGCGGGCGTTGGGTTCTCAATGCCGACAGCACCGACATCGATACCGAGAGCAGTTTTCTTGGATTCACACTCTCACCGCATGAGGAGTGTGCGGCCGAAGCCGCGGTGCAGTTGGTCGAAGCGAACGGTGGCAGCAGCACGGTGATCTCACTCGGTGTTGCCGAATCAGCCGAGCAGATTCGTGACCTGCTGGCCGTCGGCATCGACCGCGGTGTTGTGGTCGAGACCGATGGCACCGAGTGGGATCCGCAGGCAACCGCCGCTGCCCTCACCGAGCAGGTACGCGCCGGGGTTCCCGATGTTGGCGCCTTCGATCTGGTGTTGCTCGGCACCGAAGCCGCCGACACCGCCGACTACCAGGTCGGCATTCGCATGGCACACGCTCTCGGTTGGCCGGTTGTCACCAACGTCAAGGGCCTCACCATTTCCGAGGGTGTGGCACGTTGCGAGCGCGCAGTCGGATCGCACCGCGAGGTGTACGAAGTGGCGTTGCCCGCGGTGATCACGGTGAAGGATGGCATCAACATTCCGCGTTATCCCTCAGTGCCTGGTCGCATCAAGGCGCGCAAGAAGCCACTCGACACCGTCACCGGCGAACGTCCCGCACCACGACTTGAGAAGCTGCGTCTTGATCTTCCCGAAGTGGAAGAGCGCAGCGCCACCGTGCTCGGAACAGGTGCCGATGCGGTTCCTGCTTTGGTCGACGTGTTCCGACAGATCGGAGTTATCTGATGATTCTCGTATACGCCGATCACGATCTCGGAGTTCTCGATCCGCTCTCGCTGCAAGCCGTCACCGCCGCCAAGGCGCTCGACACCGATGTGCAGGTGCTGGTCGTAGGCGCCGATGGTCGCGGTACTGCAGACGAACTCGCAGCGCACGGCGCGACGACTGCCCACCTCGCCGTGCACGACGCGCTCACCGACTACACGCCGCTGGCCGCAGCACGGGCAGCACAGCAGTTGGTAAACGAGTTGTCGCCACGGGCAGTCATTTCCGCTGGAACACCGCGCGGCAACGAGGTGCTCGCGCATCTGGGCGCTCTGATGGATGTTCCGATGTCGGCTGACACGGTGTCGATCACGTTGTCGGGCACCGGCAACCACGAAGTGGTGCGCAACCGGTGGGGCGGCAACCTGCTCGAGACGGCCATTGTTCACTCGCCGGTGCTGCTGGCAACCATTGCACCGCACACGGTGACGGCCCTCGAGTCACCCGAGTCCGTCTCTGTGCGCGAGTTCACGCCCGCACTCGATCCCATCGACACGGCAGTGCGCGTCATCGAACGCACGGGTGCTGGCGGTGGCGGAATCGGTCTTGCCGACGCGCGCGTCATCGTTTCCGGTGGACGTGGTGTTGGTAGCGCCGAGGGATTCGAATCGCTTGAGCAACTCGCCGAGCTTCTCGGTGGCGCAATCGGTTGTTCGCGCGTGGTGACGAGCGCCGGGTGGCGCCCACACAGCGAGCAAGTTGGCCAAACCGGCACCAAAGTCGCTCCTGACCTCTACATTGCTTGTGGAATCAGCGGCGCAACACAGCACATTGCTGGGTGCCGTAGCGCCAAGACGATCATCGCGATCAATACCGATAAGGATGCTCCCATCATGGGGTTTGCGCACTACGCGGTGATCGGTGATCTGCACGCTGTTATGCCCGCACTTGTCGAAGCAACCCGAGCAGCAAAGGGATAAACCGTGCCTAGTGACATCGATATTGCCCAGGCCGCAACACTGCAGCGCATTGGGAAGATCGCCGAAACCATCTCCATCCCCGACGAAGCGCTTGAGCCATACGGCCACTACAAGGCCAAGGTGTCACTCGATTTCCTGAGTTCACTTCCGCCTCGCGAGGGCGGGCACCTCGTGCTCGTCACCGCGATCAGTCCCACGCCCGCAGGCGAAGGTAAGACCACAACCACGGTGGGCTTAGGCGACGGCCTGCGTCGCATCGGCAAGCACGCGATGATCTGCTTGCGCGAGCCCTCACTCGGCCCAGTATTCGGAATCAAGGGTGGCGCTGCAGGCGGCGGCTACGCGCAGGTTGTTCCAATGGAAGACATCAACCTGCACTTCACCGGCGACTTCAGCGCAATCGGCTTGGCGAACAACTTGCTCGCCGCGTTGCTCGATAACCACATCCACCACGGCAACGAACTCGGCATCGACGTGCGCCGCATCACGTGGAAGCGCGTTGTCGACATGAACGATCGCGCATTGCGCGACATCGTGGTGTCACTCGGTGGTCCTGCGAACGGATACCCGCGCGAAGACGGCTTCGACATCGTCGTCGCCAGTGAAGTGATGGCTATCTTCTGCCTCGCCACCTCACTGGATGACCTCAAGCGCCGACTCGGCAACATCGTTGTCGGCTACACCCGCGACAAGGTGGCGGTGACCGCTCGCGATCTGAAGGCTGACGGCGCCATGACCGCGCTGCTGCGTGATGCGTTTGCCCCCAACCTCGTGCAGACACTCGAAGGAACCCCCGCGTTCGTACACGGCGGTCCGTTCGCGAACATCGCGCACGGGTGCAACTCCGTCATCGCAACGACGTCGGCGATGAAGTTGGCCGATTACGTCGTCACTGAGGCCGGTTTCGGCGCGGATCTCGGCGCCGAAAAGTTCGTCGACATTAAGTGCCGCAAGTCGGGGTTACGTCCGTCGGCTGCCGTCATCGTCGCGACCGTGCGAGCGTTGAAGTACCACGGTGGAGTTGCACTGGCCGACCTTGGCAGCGAGAACCTCGATGCCGTGCGCGCCGGATTCGTCAACCTTGAGCGACACATCCACAATGTCAGCGAGGTCTACGGCATTCGCACTGTGGTCGGAATCAACAAGTTCGGCGCTGACTCCGCGGCCGAGCTTGAACTCGTGCGCACCTTGGTCGAAGAAACCGGAGCACGCGCTGTCATCGCAACGCACTGGGGTGACGGCGGCGCCGGAGCCGTGACACTGGCTGAGGCGATTGTCGAAGTATGTGAGGCACCTTCCGAGATGCAGTTCGTGTACCCCGACGAGATGGGCCTGCTCGACAAGGTGCGGGCGATCGCCACTCGCGTCTACGGCGCGGCAGACGTTTCCGCGTCGTCTGCGATTCTCACCCGCATCGCCGAACTCGAAGCATCAGGTTACGGGTCGTTCCCGGTATGCATCGCCAAGACGCAGTCGTCGTTCTCGACCGACGCTACCCTTCGTGGGGCGCCCAGTGGCCACACGATCGCGATTCGCGAGGTGCGACTGTCGGCCGGCGCCGAGTTCATCGTGATGGTGTGCGGCGACATCATGACGATGCCCGGGCTTCCGGCGAAACCTGCGTCACTCACGATCGACGTGATCGACGGACGCATTGTGGGCCTCGCCTAACCAACAACCTTCCGCATGGGGGGACACTCAGCACGCATAGAGGCAGTTTTTCTACCCCAAGGAGATTCCGAGCGCTGGGGTGTCCGAGGGAGAATGCAGTGCGCGCTTGTCTGATTTCCGCTCATCATCAGGGGAGTCACAACTCAACCCAATTCCATGGGTGTACCGAGAACTGCGCCTATGCGTGCCTAATGTCCCCCCATGCGGGAAAGTGCGGGGAAGTGCGGAAAAGTGCGGGAAAGTGCGGAAAGTGCGGGGAAGTGCGGAAAGTGCGGGAAAGTGCGGAAAAGAGAGAGGGGGGTCAGGGGGTAAGTGGTTTAGTGGTCGGAGCCGGGGATCTGTTCAAGCGCGTGGATGAGGATCGGCCCCAGCGTCGCGAGTCCGTCACGCACCCCGCCCGGTGAACCCGGCAGATTCACGATCAGCGTCTGCCCCGCCGTTCCTGCAATGCCACGGGAAAGGATCGCGGTCGGAACACCCGCCGCCACTCCACCTGAACGCAACGCTTCAGCGATGCCCGGAATCGCGCGATCAACGACGCGCGCCGTCATTTCCGGAGTCAGGTCGGTCGGCGTGAGCCCGGTACCACCCGTCGTCACGATCGCGTGGAACCCCTCAGCCACTCCCTCACGCAGTGCCAGCTCCACTGCGTCACCGTCGGCCACCACAACCGGGCCGTCAACGTCAAGACCCAACGCCACCAACCCATCGCGCAGAATCGGCCCCGAACGGTCGTCCCACACTCCCGCCGCAGCACGCGTCGACACCGTGATCACTAGCGCGCGGAAATCGGCCATGTCAACGATCCGCGGGTCGTGTCCAGTGACCGGTCTTGCCACCGGTCTTCTCCAACACCTTCACGTCATTGATGACTGCCGAAGGATCAACAGCCTTCACCATGTCGATCAGCGCAAGCCCCGCAACCGCCACCACCGTGAGCGCTTCCATCTCAACGCCGGTGCGATCAGCAGTACGCACGACCGCCTCGATCGACACGTGATCATCGTGAACGACCAACTCGATCTCGACACCGTGAATAGCAATGGGATGACAGAGCGGAACGAGATCAGGCGTGCGCTTGGCTGCCTGAATTCCGGCGATGCGCGCGACTGCGAGCGCGTCACCCTTCGGAACACCGGCACCGCGCAACAACGCCACCACCTCAGTCGACACCTCGACGCGACCTGATGCCGTGGCAGTACGCACGGAAATGTCCTTGCCGCTCACGTCGACCATGCGCGCTGCACCCGACTCATTGACATGCGTGAATCGCTTTTCGCTCATGGCGTCTCCCGGTTCAGATCGATCACGGTGACAGTCTGCCCGGCCTCAACGCGCTCAGCACCAACGGGCACAACCACCAGCGCGTTCGCTTGCGCGAGTCCGCCCATCATGTGCGAACCCTGACCGCCCACCGGCCGCACGCGTCGCACCCCGTCAGCGTCAACCTCCAACACCGCGCGCGCATACTGCGCCTTCATCGCGCTGGAATGCCATTCCTCAAGCGCTACCGCCGGCTCAGTCGCACGGAACAACGACTCGAAACCCAGCATGCGCCGAATCACCGGCCGCACGAACAACTCGAAAGAAATGAACGAGCTGACCGGATTTCCGGGAAGCGTGATGATCGGAACCCGCCGCTCGCCCACGTGCCCACTACCCTGCGGCATGCCAGGGTGCATCGCTACCTTCGCGAATTCGACCTCACCACTCGCGCGCAACACCGCCTTCACCGTGTCATACTCGCCCATACTCACCCCGCCGCTTGTGACGATGATGTCGGCCTCCGCAGCGGCCGCATCCAACGCGGCACGGAACGCCTCGGCCTCATCGCGCACTCGCGGCGCACGCACCGCATCGGCACCAGCCGCGGCGGCACACGCTGTCAGCATGTAGCCATTGGAATCACTGATGAGCCCGTGTGTGAGTGGCGTACCCGGCTCAACCAACTCGTCACCGGTCGAAATCACAATCACCCGCGGTCGGCGATGCACTGGAAGCTCACCGAGCCCCACTGACGCGAGAACCGGAATCGTGCGCTCACTCACCACATCACCCGCACGCGCCACCGTGTCACCCGTGAGCACGTCTTCACCGGCCCGCCGAATGCACGCCCCCTCCGACACTGGCGCGGTGAACGTCACGCGCTCGGCCCCCCCATCAGTTGCCTCGACCGGCACCACCGCATCGGCACCCGCCGGCATCGGGGCACCGGTCATGATGCGCACGGCCGTGCCCGGTGAAACAACCGCCGAGAAATCACCACCCGCAGCGATATCACCCAGCACGTTCAACACCACCGGCGCGCCAACAGAGGCCCCTGCGAGATCGGCGGCCACCAACGCGTAGCCATCCATGGAACTGTTGTCGAATGACGGAAGTGGCCACGGCGCCACCACGTCGCGCGCCAGAACCTGCCCGATTGCGTCGAGAAGTGGAACCTCGATGACCTCAAGCGGCTCGACATCCGCGAGGACGATTGCTTGGTGCTCTTCGACCGTTCTCATGTCATGACCTTAGAGCCCTAGTCCCCAGAAGGCAGGCTTCGGTTCCTCGGCCCCGACCGGAACCGCCTCGGCCACCGTCTGCGGCAAATGCAACGGGCGCGTCTCGGCACGACGCCGTCCACCTTCGGCAACTGAATGAATCGCGCGCATTACTTCTTCCAACGATCGCAATGAGTGCCCGCTGAAAAACGTGTCGACGTACGGCATTGCCGCCGCCATGCCACCGACGACAGGTCGGTAGTCACGTGCCGCCTTGCGCGGATTAACCCACACAATGTGAAAGGCCAGACGCGACAACTGCTGCATCATCTCACCCACCAACGTCGGGTCGTCGATCTCCCAACCATCGGACACGATCACGACCACCGCACCACGCGCCATGCCGCGGCGCCCGTAGTCGTCGATGAATGATTTGAGCGCCGAACCGATACGTGTGCCACCCGACCAGTCCGGTGCCGCTTCAGTCGCTTTGCGATACGCAACATCAGGGTGCGTATGACTCAACTGTCGAGTCAGGCGCGTCAGTCGCGTGGCAAATACAAACGCTTCGGAGTGCAGCGCACGCACTGCACCGCGCATGAGATGCAAATACACGCGCGCGTACGGTTCCATCGAACCCGACACGTCAGCGATCAACACCACGCGTCGCGGGCGCTCCATTGCCTTGCGATAAATACGCTTCACCGGATCACCCTGCGTGCGATGCGATTCACGCAATGTCGCTCGCACATCGAGCGCGGTACCACGGTGATGGCGACGCTTTCGCCGTCCTTGACGCGGGGGTGGAACGAAAGCGAGTCGTTCGACAAGTGCGTTCAGCAGCGCTAACTCATCGGGTGTACAGGCCGCAAAGTCCTTTTGCCCCAGGCGCTCTTCGGCACTGACGGCTGCAAGTACCGACTCCTGTTCTGCCTCATCATCGCCATCGCCTGAGCCTTCGCCCGGGAGCCCACTGGTACCGCGCGGCTGTTCGGCCTCCTTACCTTCGCGCTCGCCTTCGCCCTCAGACTTCTCCTCTGACGGCAGTACTGAGGCAGGCGCAGGATTATTGGAATCACCCCGCGAATCAGTGATGTCGACCAAGCCGCGGAACACTTCGCCGAAGACACGATCAAAAATCTCGATTTGATCGTGGGTACTCAACAAAGTGACGCGACCCAGAGCCGCGAGTTCAGTGAGCGACTGCGGCTGCACCAACATGACAACTTCAGCAAAGCGCGCGCTGCGTTCGGGAGTTACGGGAACACCAGCGGCATGCAGCAGGTGGCCGAAGGCGGCGATGACCTCCGAGAGCCGGATGTCCGGCGCGGCAGGTACCTCAGCCATTAGCGACCCAGGCGAATCCCTTCGCCCGAGCAACGTCGTGGTCTTCGCGGTACTTCAACACAGAACCGAGCGTCGACTCGACACCCGACTCATCCAGTCGTGCGAGCCCCATCAAGTTAGCGGCGTGCACCCAGTCGATTGCCTCGGCGACACCTGGCGGCTTTTGCACATCAAGTGAACGCAAACGCTGCACCGCAACCGCTACCTGGCTCACCAGCACCGCGTCGGCTTCCGGAACGCGCGCCGCAACGATGGCGGTTGCCTGCGCAAGGGGCGGGTAGTCAATCCAGTGGTAGAGGCAACGACGCTTGAGGGCGTCGTGCAAATCACGCGTGCGATTCGACGTGAGAATTACGATTGGAGGGTACTCAGCGTGCAGCGTTCCGATCTCGGGGATCGTCACCGACGACTCAGCGAGTAACTCAAACAAGAACGCTTCGAACTCTTCGTCAGCGCGATCGACTTCATCAATGAGTAGTACTGCAGGACGCGGGCCAGGGTGTTCAAGAGCCGCAAGCAACGGACGACGAATGAGGTAGCCCGGGCCAAACAGTGATTCCTCGACAAGGTCGGAACCGCGCGCTTCGGCCAGCCGAATTCCGAGCAGCTGCCGCGGATAGTTCCACTCATACAGCGCTTCGGCAGCATCGATTCCTTCGAAGCACTGCAAGCGGATGAGCGGAGTGTCAAGCAGTGTGGCCAGCGACTTGGCGGCCTGCGTCTTTCCGACGCCTGCTTCACCTTCCAGCAGCAGCGGTTGAGGCAACCTCACAGCGCAGAACAGCGCGGTGGCCAAACCTGGATCAGCGAGATAACCCGCCTCTGCAAGCCGATCGGTCAGCGCAGCGATATCTGGAATAAGGTCGGCGACGCTCACGACCGCGGGTACTTCCCGGGATTTTTCAAGAACTCGCGACGGCAACCCGGGCAGCAGAACCACACGCGCGCACCATCAACGTCGGCGTACAACCCATCGGTCGCCTCGAAGACCGTCATACCGCATACAGGATCAATGGAAGTGGGCACGACGGACGCAGCGACTTCGAAGGTGACTGAGGTTGAAACGGGCTCGGCGGATGCGAAGGGAACGTCAGCGAAAGCAGTGGCCGAAGCATCTGCCGCGCCCGTTGATTCCGATGAACCCATTGATTCAGCCGAACCCACCGACCGCGACACAGTCGACGACGTCCGCTTCTCAATCACCTGTGCGAACACCGATAGCGCGATCTCATTCGGCGTGCGTGCGCCGATGTTCAGACCTGCGGGTGTGTGAATCTGCGCCTTCTCATCATCGCTGAGTTCGAGGAACGCGAGGACCGCGCTTCCACGCTTGGGGCTGGCGATGAGACCAATGTACGGAACGCCGGCGCGAACGGCTGCGGTGAGAGTCTCTTCCTCACGCTTGCCGTGCGTCGCGACGATGACCACGTCGGCGACCGTCACATCAATGTCGTCGAACACGCGCACTTCATAGCCAAGCGCCGATCCAATGCGAATCATGGCCTGAGCCATCGGCGTATCGCCCAGCACTCCGACAAGCGGGGAAGGCAACACCGGCTCAAGGAAGATTTCCAAGGTGCCTCCCGATAGGCACGGGTTATGCACCACAGTCTTACCGGGTTGGTCACTTTCGGGATTCGGTGCGATGCGCAACAGCATCGAATCACCCGAGGCAAGAAGCGAGAGTCCTTGCAACCGAACGGTGGATTCGGCGCATGTTCCGCCAACGAATCCTTCAATACTTCCGTCCGGGAGTACGAGCGCCTCATCGCCGGGCTTGGCCGATGTCGGACGTTCTGCGAGCACCACCCGGGCGTGCACAAACGGAACGCGACGCGTCTTCAACGCCTCGGCCCGTTCGTGCAGCGCCATGGTGGTCATCGTTTTACTCTACGGCCATGTCCGTACGCATCGGCCGGCCCTGAATGGCACGCCACACGTTTGCCGGGGTGAGCGGCATGTCGGCGTGACGCACTCCGAACGGGCTGATCGCGTCGATCACGGCGTTCACGACAGCAGCAGGTGAACCCACCGTTGCCGACTCGCCGACACCCTTTGCACCAATGGGGTGGTGAGGGGAAGGCGTGACGGTCTCGCCGAGTTCGTAGTCAGGACATTCCATTGCCGTGGGCAACAGGTAGTCCATGAAAGAACCGCCGAGGCAGTTTCCGTCTTCGTCGAACGCGATGAGTTCCATCAGCGCCATACCGATTCCGTCAGCAAGACCACCGTGAACCTGGCCTTCGACGACCATCGGGTTGATACGCACACCGCAGTCGTCGACGGCGATGAAGCGACGCACCTTGACCTGGCCGGTGAGCACATCAACGTCAACGACGCAGATGTAGCAACCGTAAGGGTAGGTGAGGTTCGGCGGGTTGTAGACGGCTGTGGCGTCAAGGTGACCCTCGATACCTTCGGGCAGTTCGAGCGAACTGTGCGAGAGCAGGGCGATCTCTTGGATCGTCTTGCCGCGCTCCTTGTCACCCTTCACGTACCAGCGACCAAGTTCCCACTCAAGGTCGTCGGGCGAGCACTCGAGCGCTGCCGCAGCAACGATCTTGGCCCGCTCGCGCACCTTGCGTGCAACGACCGACGCGGCAGCACCCGACACCGGAGTCGACCGCGAACCGTAGGTTCCGAGGCCGAACGGAGTCTGGTCAGTGTCACCGTGCACGACGTCGATGTCCTCCGGCGGAATGCCGAGCTCGTGGCTCACAATCTGCGCGAAGGTGGTCTCGTGTGCCTGACCCTGTGACTGCACCGACAGACGCAGCACTGCCTTGCCCGTGGGGTGCACGCGCAGTTCAATACCGTCAGCCATACCGAGGCCGAGAATGTCCATCGTCTTGCGGGGTCCGGCGCCCACACCTTCGGTGAAGAACGAGATGCCGATTCCCATGTACTCGCCCTTGGCACGCTTCTCTGCCTGCTCGCGGCGGAGTTCGTCGTAGCCAGCGATTTCCATGGCCAGTCGCATCGTCTTCTCGTATTCGCCCGAGTCGTACTCCCAGCCAGTGGGCGACATGTAGGGGAACTTGTCAGCAGCGATGAGGTTCTTCAACCGCAACTCAGCCGGGTCCATCTGCAGTTCGGCCGCGAGGCAGTCGACGACGCGCTCAATCACGTACGCGGCCTCGGTGATGCGGAACGAACATGCGTACGCAACGCCACCAGGTGCCTTGTTGGTGTACACCGGCGTGACCTTGCAGTGCGCGTTCGGGTAGTCGTACGAACCCGAGAAAATGTGGAAGAAACCGGCCGGGTAGTTGGTCGGCTGTGCCACACCGTTGAACGCACCGTGGTCGGCGAGAACGTCAACGTCAACCGCGAGGATCTTGCCTTCCCTGGTCGCCGCGATGGTGGCCTTCATGTGGTAGTCGCGAGCGAACGACGTCGACATCAAGTTCTCGCTGCGGTCTTCCATCCACTTCACCGGCTTGCCGGTCAGCAGACTTCCGACGATCGAGAGAACGTATCCGGGGTAGACGCCGACCTTGTTGCCGAAACCGCCACCGATGTCGGGGCTAATGACCCGGATCTTCTGCTCGGGCAGACCGGCCACCATCGCGTACACCGTGCGGTGTGCGTGCGGTGCCTGGCTGGTCGTGTACAACGTGAGCTGACCGGTCACCGGGTTGAGTTCGGCAACCGAACCACAGGTCTCCATGGGCGCCGGGTGCACGCGCGGGTAGGGAATCTGCTCGGTCACGACGACACAGTTGGGGTCGGCCTCAGCAGCGGCAATCGCAGCCGCGGTCGCTTCGGCGTTACCTGACTCCCACGACTGGTTGCCGTGAACGTCAGTGATGCTGTTGTCGGTCTGACCCTTGTCGTCGCGGATGACGGGAGCGCCCGGGTCCATGGCCTTCTTGGCGTCCATGACGGCGTCGAGAACGTCGTATTCAACGTCGATCAGTTCGAGTGCATCGCGAGCGATGTACTTGCTCTCGGCGATAACGAACGCGACTTCCTGACCCTGGAAACGCACCTTGTCGGTGGCCAGCACTGCCTGCGTGTCGTACGACAGCGTGGGCATCCACGCAAAGTTGTCACCCAACAGCGACGGGCGCGGAACACCGGCGAGCATTTCGCCAGTGATGACGAGCACGACACCGGGAAGTGCTTCCGCGGCCGACTTGTCGATCGACACAATGCGCGCGTGCGCGTGCGGGCTGCGCAGAATCGCACTGTGCAGCATTCCGGGCAGGTTCACGTCGTCGACGTAGTTACCTTGACCGCGAACGAAACGCGCATCTTCCACGCGCTTCATCGAGCCAAAGCCGATGGGGTTACCCGCTGGGCTCAGCGGCACCTCTTCAACGGCGGTCATGAAGTCACCTCACTGGTTGCAGGGTGCTCAGCGGCCCACTGGATCGCTGAAACGATGTTCTTGTAGCCGGTGCAACGGCAGATCTGACCCGAGATGCATTCGCGAATTTCCCCTTCAGAGGGATTCGGGTTGTTGTCGAGCAACCAACGGCCGGTCATCATCATGCCGGGGGTGCAGAATCCGCACTGCAATCCGTGGCACTCGATGAAGCCCTGCTGGATGGGGTCGAGTTCGGCGCCATTGGCTAGGCCTTCGACGGTACGAATTGCGCGACCATCAGCCATCACCGCGAGCATCGTGCAACTCTTCACGGGCTCACCATCAACCCAGAGCGTGCACGTTCCACAGTTCGACGTGTCACATCCCCAGTGCGTACCGCGCAGCAGGAGTTCGTCGCGAATGAAGTGCACGAGCAGCATGCGCGGCTCAACATCGCGGGTGTATTCGGTTCCGTTAACCGTCAGCGTGATCTGCATTGTCAGGCTCCCTGGCTTGCGGCGGCGGAACGGCGAAGCGCCCGCAACGTGAGTTCGTGGGCAAGGTGCTTCTTGTAATCCGCCGGACCGCGCTGGTCGGAGAAGGGGTTGCAGGAGTCAGCTGCAAGCTGCGCCGCGGCCGAAAGGTTTTCTTCCGTCGGCTCTTTACCGATGAGGAAGGCTTCGGCCTCGGGTGCACAGAAGTGCTCGGCACCAACAGCGGTCAGTCCGATGCCGCAGTCAGCAACAAGGCCGTCCTTGACCACTACGAAAGTGCCAGCCGACGCGACGGGCCAGTCGCCAACACGGCGCTCAACCTTCTCGTACGCGCTGCCTGCTCCGGGGCGAATCGGGAAGCGCACCTGAGTGAGGATTTCACTCTGCGCGACCTTGGTCATGTAGGGGCCCTCGTGGAAGTCGCGGAGAGCGACCGTGCGAGTTCCGGACTCGCTCTGAATCACGACCGTGCCCTTGAGCGCCGCGCCCACTGCGGAGAGATCCTCCGACGGGTCGGCCTGGCACATCGATCCGCCGATTGTGCCACGGTTGCGGACGATCGGGTCAGCGATGAGTTTCTCGGCCTCGCGGAAGATCGCGTAGTGCTCAAAGAGGATCGGCGACGACAACACCTCGGCATGGCGCACCATGGCGCCGATGACGATTTCGTTGCCTTCGATGGAGATTCCCTTGAGCTCGGCGACATCATTGATGTCGATCAGTGCCTCGGGGGCGGCGATGCGCAAGCGCATCATGGGGATCAGGCTGTGTCCGCCCGCAACGATGCGGGAGTCCTCGCCGTGCTTCTTGAGTAGGGCAAGGGCGTCGGAAACCGACGTTGCCTTGGCATACCCGACCGGTGCGGGAGTCTGCATGCCCTCACCTTCCATTGAGTGGGAGTGGGATTGGGGTTGGCGTTGTGACGAACTGTGCGGATTGTTCAGTACAGGACTTAGGTCCCTGACGCTAGCGACTATGTGCGGCCAAAGGTAGAGGTTTGGCGTAAGCGTTTTGTTGGCTTCACTCGCCGCGGTGGGTTGCCCACCAGATCACTCCGGCGATGATCACAACTCCGATGACAATCGGAATGGCGCGCTTGAGCAATGGGGCCGTCGCTACGGCACCGAGGTCGATCGCTTCGGCAGCCTGAACAGGACGCGGAGCCGGCGGTGCGCCATCGGCGGTTGCTCCGGCCGCAACTGCGACCGGCGCCGTCATCGACGCTGCAAGGTTGGCGGCGAACTGGTCAATGATGCGGCCGGCCACATCCTGCATCACTCCGCGGCCGAACTGCGCGGCCTTTCCAGTGATGGTGAGGTCGGTCAGTACATCGACGCGGGTGCGGTCAGGTGCCTCGGCGACGAGCGTGGTGGTCACGAGCACCTTCGCGGTTCCGCCACCCTTGGCCTCCTTACCGGAGCCTTCGAGCACCGCGGTGTGAGTCTCCTCATCCTTCTTGATGAAGGTGGCCTTGCCCGCGTACGACATGCTCACCGGGCCGAGCTTGACCTTGACGTTGCCGGTGACGTCGTCACCATCGACGGTTTCGAGAGTTGCCCCGGGCATGCAGGGAGCCACACTTTCGACGTCGAGCAACTGCTTCCATGCAGTTTCAATGTCGGCGGGCACGGTGAAGGAGTTCTGCAGTTCCATGAAATCTCCGAATCGAGGCGTCGCGGGAAGGGCGTCATGAGGCATACGTCACGTGTGGGCAAAGACTAGACCCCTCTACGACCTCGCGCATCCTGACCGAACATTTTGACCGTACATTTCCGCATGGGGGGACATTCAGCACGCATAGGCGCAGTTTTTCTCCCCCAGCAAAGTGGGCAATTAGGCTGTGCGCATGACCGGATCGATCGAAGTGCACCTTTTTGCTGCAGCGCGCGCTGCAGCAGGTTGCTCGGAATGGGTGACGAAGCCCGGCACGCTTGGCGAGGTACTCGAACGGTTAGTCGCGCAGTTTCCAGCGCTTGGTGAGGTTCTTCCCCGCTGCTCGTACTTGGTCGACGAAGTGTCGGTGAAGGCAGGCGATCTCAACTCGCCGCTCGTGGCAGGAAGTCGACTCGACGTCCTGCCACCCTTCGCCGGCGGCTAACGTCGCGCCGCGCCGCGCCGCGCCGCCTTTCTGCATGGGGGGACATTAGGCACGCATAGACGCAGTTTTTCTACCCCATCATCCGGCCCAGGACACAGGAGTAACCCGCCCCTCGGCTCGGGTTTGCCCGACAATGGCCCGCACGAGCGGACGAGGTCTCGCCAATGCCGTTTCATAGGCTTCCTCTATCGACAGCAAGGTCCGCTCGGGTTGCTCGCGAATCTGACGAGGCGTGACCGGGATACACAGCACCCCAGCCGCTGCATAACGTGCTTGCCGCGCCAGTGTTCTTTCCCAACCGTCGCCCGAACTGTGGTGCTCGCGGCTGTCTACCTCGATAGCAAGCGCCACCTCATCGAACCAAGCGTCGGGAATGGCAATGAACTCGCCGCGCGGTCCAACCAAACGCGGATTCCACATCGGTTCGGGAAGCTGAGATCCGGAGAAGAGATCACGCAAATCGCCTTCCGATGGAGACCACACTCCTACTTCTGCGTGCTCAATAGCCGAACGCAGGAAGGCACTTCCTCGAATCGGTCCGAGTTTCAATTCCTGAGTCAGATCAGACGCGTTGGCGAGCCCCAACCGGAGAGAAGCGATGACCAATTCGCGGACATCCGATTCCGACCGCATCCGTCTCGCGGCATCGCTGACTGCTCGCGCGGGTGGGGCGAGAACCAAACCGTCGCGGAATTCGGTGACCGAACGCTCAGGGAGTCTCCGCGTTCGCTCGATTTCCACGAAGGCGACCGAGGTGCGGCGACACGAGTGATCAACGAGTACGTGAACTGATTCCACGACATAGCGATCGTCGGGAAGCCAGAGTGTGCGGGCCAGTCTGGGCTCGTAGTGGCGGAGCGCCGTAATTCCAGTGAGAACCGACGAGGCGCCCGCGTACAACTGTGCCGCGAATTCACGTTGAAGACGGTCTGGCTGCCCACCTGTGACTAGGTGCACGCTCGGAAGAACCCGATTCCACATTCCGCCCATCCTCGATCGGCGCGAGACGGTGGAAGTGCGCACGCCGATTTCCGCCAATTGCGCGGATGTGACAAGCCCGGCTTGGGCAGATGCGACCTGATTCAGCATGTGGAGAACTGCGAATGCTGGGGGAGAAAAACTGCGCCTATGCGTGCTGAGTGTCCCCCCATGCGGAAAAAGCGGGGAGGGTGGGAGGTGGGAGGTGGGAGGTGGGAGGGGGGAGGTGGGAGGTGGGAGGGGGGAGGTGGGAGGTGCCTAGCCGCCGATGGCGGACATCGGCCGAGCCGGCTGAATGAAGCTCGGGTCGTTAATGCCGTGGCCCGGCAACTTATCGGCCACCACCAAACGCAACCGACGCTCAACCTCGGCCCGACGTTCGTCTTCCGATAGCGACTCATCGCGCAACGCCACCCGAAGATCAAGTTCGTCACGAGCAAACAAGCAGTTGCGCAGTTGGCCATCAGCCGTCAGTCGAAGTCGGTCGCACGCCGCACAGAACGGCTTGCTCACACTGGCGATGATGCCGACGGTGACATCACTGCCATCGATCGAAAACTCTTCAGCCGGCGCCGACCCGCGCGATGCAACCGGCGTGAGCGTCCACTTCTCGCTCAGCATCGTGAAAATTTCGTCGGCCTTGATCATTTCGCCGCGCGACCATTGACCACCGGCATCAAGAGGCATCTGCTCGATGAAGCGCAAGTGCCAGCCTTCATCGATGGCCCGCTGCACGAGCGTGATCGCCTCATCATCGTTCACGCCGCGCATCAGCACCGCGTTGACCTTGACTGGCGTCAGGCCCGCAGCAACCGCCGCGCGCAACCCCGCGATCACATCGTCGAACCGATCGCGATACGTCAGCGCCTTGAACCGATCACGATCGAGAGTGTCGAGACTGACATTCACACGCTTGAGCCCGGCATCGCGCAGCGGCTGCGCAAGATCGACCAGCCGAATGCCGTTGGTCGTCACGCTAATCTCCGGCCGTGTCGGCAACTCGTTGATGCGCCGGACGATGTCGACAATGTCGGGGCGCAATGTGGGCTCGCCACCCGTCAGTCGCACCCCCGTGATTCCGAGCGACGTCGCCACCTCAAGCACGAGCATCAGTTCGTCGGTCGTTAACAAAATCTCGGAAGGAAGCCAGTCGGCGAAGTCCGACGGCATGCAATACGTACAGCGCAGATTGCAACGATCGGTGAGCGACACGCGTAGGTCGCGGTGCACGCGCCCGTAGGTGTCAGCAAGCGGCAAGAAGGTACTCACGCGCAGTTCACCCACTCATCGGTGCCATCCGTAAACACCTGGTGCTTCCACACCGGAAGACGATGCTTGGTCTCATCGACGAGCGCCGCGCATGCCGCGAAAGCTTGCGAACGATGCACTGCACTCACCGCCGCAACCAACGCTGAGTCGCCGACCTCCAAGGGCCCCACCCGGTGCATGACGGCAATCGCTACAACCTCGTGGCGCGACGCAATGTCAGCCGCGACATCGGCCATGACCTGCGCGGCGGTGGGGTGCCCCTCGTACTCGAGGCGGTCGACCGGTCGATCGTGATCGTGGTCGCGCACATCGCCAGAGAAACTCACCACAGCACCCGCCGAGCGATCGGCCACCAACCGCTCCATCTCCGCAACGGAGACAGGAGCCTCAGTCACCGAGGCACAGCGAATGGCGGTCATCAGGCAATTATGTGGGTCTCGCCGCCCCACTGCACCCCGCGGGGCATGCGCAACCCCCCGTTTCGGCCTTACTCTGTGGGAATGCGCGAAGTCCTTCCCGCCCTCATGGCCGCCCGCGAACGAGGCGAATCCGTGGCGATGGCCACCGTTGTCCGCACCTGGCGATCGGCTCCTCGACCCGCCGGAGCCTCGATGCTCGTCACCGAAAGTGGCGAGGCGGTCGGCTCCGTCAGTGGCGGCTGCGTTGAGGGCGCACTCTATGAGTTGGGGGCGGAGGTGCTCGCCAGCGGCGAGTCCGCCTTCGAAACCTACGGAGTCAGCGACGACGATGCCTTCGCCGTCGGTCTCACCTGCGGCGGCATTCTGGAAATCTTTGTCGAACGCGTCGATTCCGAGCGTTGGCCCGAACTCGAAGGAATCTCCACCAGCATCGCGGCGGAAGAGCCGGTCGCCGTCGCCACAATCGTGCGAGGCCCCGCACACGTCGGTAGGCATCTCGTCGTGCGCGAAAGCAGTGTCGAAGGATCACTCGGAACCGACCGGCTCGACGCCACAGTCAGCGCCGACGTTCTCGGGCTCCTGGAATCGGGAACCACCGGCTTTCTGCACTACGGTCCCGACGGCGAGCGACTCGGAACCGAACTTGAAGTGTTCGTCGCATCGTTCGCCCCCGCACCACGCATGTACATCTTCGGAGCGATCGACTTTTCTGCAGCCCTGTGCCGCGTTGGTAAGACGTTGGGCTTTCACGTCACCGTTGTCGATGCACGCGAAGTCTTCGCCACCCGCAAGCGCTTCCCCGATGCCGATGAAGTCGTGGTCGACTGGCCACATCGCTGGCTCGGATCACAACAGGTCGACCCTCGCACCGTCATTTGTGTACTCACCCACGACCCGAAGTTCGATGTGCCTGCATTGGAAACGGCGGTGCGCACCAAGGCTGCCTACATCGGCGCCATGGGCTCACGTCGCACACATGAAGACCGTCTCGTGCGATTGAAGGAAGCCGGTCTCACCGACGAGGAAATCGCGCGCATTCACTCACCCATTGGGCTTGACCTCGGTGCGCGTACACCGGAGGAAACCGCGATCTCGATTGCCGCTGAAATCGTGCAGGCCCGCTGGGGTGGAACGGGACAAGCGCTGACCAACGGCAGCGGTCCCATCCACACCGGCGCACCCAGGTGACTCCGGCCGCAGGGCTGGTCCTCGCGGCTGGCCAAGGCCGCCGATTCGGTCAACCGAAAGCACCCGTGGTAATCGACGGTGAACGCCTGGTCGATCGAGCAGTGCGCGTTCTGCGTGAGGGAGGCTGCGATCCGATCGTCGTCGTCTTAGGCGCCTGGGTGGGTGACGTTCCGGAGGCAGACGATCTCGTGATCAATGAGACATGGAACGAGGGCATGGGCTCGTCGCTGTGCGCTGGCCTGCGGCACCTGCTCGACTCAACCACTGCCACGCGCGTTGTGGTGACGCTCGTTGACCTGCCTGGACTCACTGGCGAGGCGGTTGCTCGCCTTCTCACCAGCACCGCCGAACTCACGGCCGCTTCCTACGACGGTGTGCGCGGGCATCCGGTGGTGATCAACCGCAATCACTGGGATCCACTCATGCTCACCGTCACCGGAGACAGCGGAGCACGCCGCTATCTCGATCAACACGACGTGACGCTCACTGAGGTGGGTGACGTGGCGTCGGGTGACGACCTTGACGAACCGCTCGCTGACTAACCGCGATCAATCCGGCCCGTGAGTCGCTGCATCAGCGAACGTTTTTTAGTTAGCGTGGCCCGCTGCGGTCCGTCGACCAGCAGTGGCGGAACTCCCGGGATTCCGTCGCCGAATCGCTGACGCAACACTTCGTCAAGGCTGCGCAGCACCAACTGCTCTCGATACGCGGGATCAATGTCCATCGCCATCAGATCGGCGCGTGTCATGGTCGCGCGTCCCTCCCGCTCCTGCCGAAATGCAGAGGCCCGCTGCTCGAATCGCTCGGCATCCGACGCAGACAACAACGAGATCAAGGCCCGATTGTCGTCGGCGTACGCATTCTCGGTCATCTCGACAAGGTCTTCACCCATCAGAGGGGGAACATCGCGATGCGGCAATGCCCACTCGCCCGCCACCCGCTCAAGCAAAAACTCCACGTGCGGACTGTGCGCACCAGGCCGCAACCGCGGGTCAGCTAAAGCCATGAGCAGGAAGTCGAGATCGACGCGCGGGTTCGCAGCGGTGCGGCCGATCAACCGAGGGTCGCCGGCTGGTACCCCGAGCACCTGACCCATGAAATCGGAAACGACGTCATCCACATGACGCACGGTCACACGCGAGAAACCGAGTTCCATGAGAGCCGCCACACGCTTGGCCCAAAAACCGTCGCCCGCCAGTCGCACTGCGTGCGCGTACCACTCGATATCGAAGCCTTCCCAGATACCGAACTGCAAATAGAAACTCTCGAGCCACGGTGCCTGCGGCCGCACATAGAGAACGGCTTCCGACTCAACACCCGACGTCGTGAGGATGCGCTTCAGACACGCCATCGCATCCTGCGACATCTCGGCGGCGTCACTTGCCCAACCTTCACTACTCAACACCAGCGTCGACGATCGCGTGAGTTGCGCAATCTCCTGAGCCGCTTTCACAACGACCGCGTCATTCCACTCAGCGAGTTCGATCAGGCGCAACGGCGACGACGCGTAGCCGATGAGTCCATGCTGCGCTCCTCGCGCGTCAGTGAACGAACCGTCACTCTGCCAACAGCGATACACGAAGAGATCGGAACCGCCTGAGTCGCTCGACAACACTCGTTGCAACGACGTTGACCCAGTCTTGGCAGCACCCACATGCATTACCAGTCGTTGCATCATTGGCTGTTTTCCGTTCACCGCAGTCGATCGACGGCGCGCGTAGCCCACAGGGCCCGCGCCGAACCCTGCGGAAGTAACCGACTCACCAGCGGATGCTGCCGCAGCGCATCGCTCCAATGCTCATCGGCCGTCGGAAGCCCGTAGCCGTAACGCTCGCGCAGGACCTCGTCGAGTGCACCGGCCGCAAGTTTGGCCGTGTACTCATGATCAAGTGGCAGCGCCGCCAACTCCGCGCGCGTCGTCGTCTCGGTGCCCACTCGCGATTCAACGAACGCGGTGAGGTCGCGGGAGTAGGCCTCCGCCTGCTCAGGTGCGAGCAGTGTCATCAGCCGCGCGTTGTCATCGGAATAGGCAGCAACGACTTCGTCAATGACCTTCTCACCCAACAAAGGAGGAACCGGACGTTCTGGCAGATCCCATGCCGATCCAAGTCGTTCAATCAGGAACTCCACATGAGGCGAATGCATATCGGGACGAAGCCGCGAATCGTTCAGCATGAGCAACAGCAGATCAAGGCTCACGCGACGGTTGGCGACCGAGAGTGCGCCGACGCTGCCCCTCGGAAGCGACAGCACGTTGTACATGAAGTCGTCTACGACGTCCGGCACGTAACGCACCGACACGGTGTCGAAACCCATGTCGTGCAACGCGTCAACGCGCTCGGCCCACATCCCCTCGTGACCGTGCTGCATATTGCGCGCGAAGACGTCTGGCTCGCGCCCTGCCCAGATTCCAAATTGAAGATAGAAACTCTCGAGCCACGCGGCTTGAGGGCGTACGTAGAGCACAGCCTCCCACTGTGCGCCGCGCGATCCGAAGATAGACCGACTCCGTTGCCGCGCCTCTGGCTCACCCAACAGCAGCGCCTCGGAATTCCAACCCTCATTACTCAGTACTGCTGGCGTCGACGCGGCACGAGAGACGATCGCATCTGCCGCAGTGGCGATGCGCTGCGGATTCCACGCGGCGAGTTCGCTGATTCGAAAAGGTGAGAACGCGTAGCCGCCGAGAGAATCAGCAGCCGAGGCGGGAGCATCGCCAATCGATCCATCCGAACGCCATTGCAGGTAGCGGAATGGCCCCGACTTACTGCGACTCCCTCGCGCGGTCAGCACTCGTTGGAGCGCGGTCGACCCCACCTTCGATCCGCCCACGTGAAAGATAACGCGGGGTTGGGAGAGTGCCGACACGAGTCTGAGCATGCCATTGCAGTAGGGACGTGTGTCCGATGGCTGCTCTCTCCCACGCCCTAACTCCGCAATTGAGGACTATCGATTGCGATTATGGCGCATATGCGGCACGCTAGCCACATGACTCAGTTTCGGATCAGCGAAGCCGCAGCGCTGTTGCAGGTGAGTGACGACACCGTACGTCGCTGGATCGACTCCGGTCGCCTCACTGCGGCAACCGACGACGCCGGACGGGCAGTGATCGAGGGAGCCGACCTGGCTAGTTACATGACCGAGAACGCGGCAGGAGACCCTGCGCTTGATTCGCCAGTCGTCGGCGCGAGTGCACGCAATCGACTTGCCGGCATCGTCACGAGGGTCGTACGCGACACCGTGATGGCCCAAGTCGAGATGCAGGTAGGGCCGCATCGGATGGTGTCTCTCATGAGCCGCGAGGCCGCCGATGAACTCGGCCTCGAACCGGGAGTACTCGCCGTCGCCTCAGTGAAGTCCACGAACGTCGTGATCGAAATCCCCACCCACCGTTAACTACAAGGACACCCTCATGCGCATCCGTTCAATGTTGCCTGTGCTGGCATTGGTGGGACTCATGACTGCTTGCGGTCAAAACACGAACGCCACGCCTGAGACAACCCAACCAACCACGACTGCGGCAGCCTCCGGTTCGATCACGGTGTTCGCTGCGGCTTCGCTCAAGGGCACCTTCACCACAATCGGCTCACAATTCGAAGCCGCCAACCCCGGCGCCACGGTCACGTTCAACTTCGGCGGCAGCAGCTCCTTGGCAACGCAGATCACACAGGGCGCACCCGCAGATGTGTTCGCCTCAGCAAGCAACAAGACGATGGAAACAGTCACCGCCGCGAAGTTGGCCGCCGACCCCTCAGTGTTCGCTGTCAACAGCCTCGAGATCGCTACGCCGACGAGCCAATCCATTCCGGTGACCTCCTTGGCAGATCTGGCCACACCCGGAATCAAAGTGGCGGTGTGCCAAATGGATGTTCCGTGTGGAGCGACGGCACTAGCACTGTTTGAGAAGAACAAAGTGACGGTCACTCCCACGTCGCAGGAACCCGACGTCAAGGCCGTGATGTCGAAGGTGACACTGGGCGAAGTTGATGCAGGAATCGTGTACGTCACTGACGTTCAGGCAACGAAAGGCTCTGTCACCGGAGTAGAAATCCCAGCCGATCAGAACGTCACAACGCAATACCCCATTGCGACCGTGCTCACAACGAAGCAGCCAGCAACGGCAACCGCATTCGTGCAGTACCTTCTCTCACCGGCCGGACAGAAGGTTATGCGGGAAGCGGGCTTTGCTGCTCCATGAGTCGACGACATCGCACCACGACACAACCACCATGGCCGGTCGCAGTACCCGCTGTATTGGCCCTGCTCTTCCTTGGGCTTCCGCTGCTCGCACTGTTGATTCGAGCGCCGTGGGGTCAACTCCTGTCGGTGCTGACGTCACCCACAAGTCTCGACGCCCTCAGACTTTCCATCATCACCGCAACTGCCGCCACGGTCCTCTCAGTCATCGTCGGAGTTCCCCTGGCATGGCTGCTGGCACGTGCCATCTTTCCCGGCCGACGATTTGCTCGCGCTCTGGTGACGGTGCCACTTGTATTGCCCCCGGTCGTCGGCGGCATCGCGCTGCTACTCGCGTTCGGACGACGCGGAATCGTCGGTCAGTACCTTGACCAGTGGTTCGGAATTACGCTGCCCTTTACTACTGCGGGGGTTGTGATTGCCGAGGCCTTTGTCGCAATGCCGTTTCTCATCATCACTGTCGAAGGCGCATTGCGGGGACTTGATGGCCGCTTCGAAGATGCCGCTGCAACTCTCGGTGCGAGCAGGCTCACCGTGTTCCGACGGATCACCCTGCCACTCATTGCGCCCTCATTGGTCGCGGGTGCTGTGCTCACGTTCGCCCGAGCACTTGGTGAATTCGGGGCAACGATCACCTTCGCCGGCAATCTTCCGGGAGTCACGCAGACACTTCCACTCGCTGTCTACATCGGCCTTGAGGGTGACCCCTCGGAAGCAATTGCCCTCAGCCTGGTGTTGCTCGCCTTCTCGATTGCCGTGCTTGTGCTCCTGCGCGATCGTTGGCTTCGTACCGGAACTCCCGCATGAACTCGAACGCGCTCCGCTTCAACGCCTGCATTGAACGCGCTGAGTTCAGTCTTGAGGCGTCACTCACTGTCGAACCCGGTGAAATCGTTGCCGTCATCGGACCGAATGGGGCGGGTAAGTCAACGTTGCTGCGGTCTATCAGCGGACTGGTACCTCTCACCAACGGATCGATTGAGATCGGTGGCGTCACTGTCGACGATCCTGCTCGTGGCATTCTCAGCGCACCCGAGGCTCGACGCGTTGGTGTGGTCTTTCAGGACTACTTGCTGTTCCCACACATGTCAGTAGCCGACAACATCGCATTCGGACCGCGTGCTGCCGGAGTCGGACGTCGACACGCACGCGAGCTAGCCGCCGACTGGATCACTCGGTTGTCCCTCACCGGCCTTGCCGATCGCAAACCCTCTGAACTCTCAGGCGGACAGTCACAACGCGTGGCACTGGCGCGTGCACTTGCGTGCGATCCGGCCGTGCTGCTCCTTGATGAACCACTCGCAGCCCTTGACGCCGGAACACGAATCGACGTACGCGCTGAGCTGCGCGAGCATCTTGCTTCCATTGGTATTCCGACTCTGCTTGTGACCCATGACCCACTCGATGCACTGGTGCTTGCCGAACGAATCGTGGTGCTTGAGCAGGGGCGTATTACTCAGGAAGGTCTGGCGCTCGATGTGGCGCGGCGACCCGCGACGACCTATGTTGCGCGTCTACTCGGACTTAATTTGCTTCCTGGCCAGGCCGACGATGGGCATGTCACGCTGACCGCTGGAGGCGAGCTGCACACCGCGCAGCGCAATGTGAGCGGCGCCGTACTGGTGGCCGTGCGTCCCGATGCCATCAGTATCCATACCAGTCCTCCCAGTGGCAGTGCGCGCAACGTGTGGCGCGGCACGGTGGAGGGAGTCGAACCCATTGGCGATCGAGTGCGCGTTACCGCTGCTGGCCCACCCACTGTGATGGCCGACGTGACGGCGGCATCCGTGATCGAACTCCAACTGGAGCGAGGAACTCAGGTGTGGCTATCCACTAAAGCCACCGAGTTAGAGGTCTATCCCGCTGGTGGCACCGCGCCACAGTGAGCGTAATCACCACCAGACACCATTCCTGCGGCAGACTGTTGGCGTGGCAGACACCTACCCTCGTCGATACCTCGCACTGCGAACCGGCGTGGCAGCAGCAGCAGCGAGCATCTCCGGGTCCTTCGCGCGCGGGCTCCTACCGCGATCTTCCGCTGATCAAGCCATCGCCACCGGCGCGGCCGCGGCCGTGCGGCTGGCCGCCGGCACCGTGGCTGTGGCCGCCACCGAGGCGCTGATCGAGATCGCCGTGGCGCGGCGCGGTCGAGGCAATGTCGAAAACACCACGATGATCACCGGCTTGGCACTCGCCGCCGGTTGCTTCACCGTGGTGCGAAGCATTCCTGACTCACACGACATTCCCTTGCCCGTTGCGAGCGCACGCAGCGCCGCCTACCTCATCGGAGCCGGTGCCGGGTGCGCCGCATTGGTCGTGGCCGGCGACAAGGTGGCCCGCCGCACCGTGGGTGACCGCAATCCCCTCGAAGGTGTCCTCGTCGCCACGGCCTTGGGTGCAGTCGTCTCGACCATTAATGTGTGGCGACGCGATCGCCGGGCACACGCCTACGGCGTCACCGACCGCCACCAAATCGAACGCCCTGACGGAGCGATCGATGCCGCCCGCGCTGTCGGCATGGGAATCATGGGCGGCGCCTCGCTTCTGGCTATCGCAGGCGCCGAGTTCGCCATTGCCGAGGGAACAACGCGCGCCGCCACCTGGGCATTGAATCGCGATGCCCCCGTTACTCCCCTCGTGGGGCACGCGGTGGCAGTGGGTGTGCTCGGCGCTGCGGGCGCCTACGGACTCAACCTCGTGCGCCGACGAGTTCAGCACGCCGACGACATCGTCGAACCCGCGTATCCCGCACCGCCCACCAGTCCTCACGTCACCGCAGGTCCAGCGAGCGCCATCGAATTCGACACCATCGGCAAAGAGGGCCGTCGCTTTGTGATCATGACTCTCACCCCGCAGGAGATCGAAGCGGTCGTGGGTCAGCCTGCGCAGATGCCCGTGCGCATCGTCGCTGGATACGAGGCTGCCGACACCGTTGAGGAACGTGCGACCCTCGCGCTCAAGGAGTTGCAGTCGCTGGGTGCCTACGAGCGCTCCGTCATCGTGGTCGCCTCACCCACGGGTGTTGGTTACGTGAACTACTCGTTTGCTGAGGCACTTGAATACCTCACGCTCGGTTCCTGTGCCACCGTGGTCACTCAGTACGCCCTCGTTCCGAGCGCGCTCGCCCTCAATCAGACACGCGACGGTGTGCATCTGCAGCGATTGGTTCTGGAGGGAATCCGCGACCACCTCGCCACCCTGCCGGAGTCGGCGCGACCCCGCGTCATGCAGTTCGGCGAGAGCCTCGGAGCCGAGATTGCACTTGATGTCGCGACCAGCACCACGGCCGATTTCGACCAGCTCGGAATCGAACGCGGCCTCTACCTCGGAACACCATTCCGCACGAAACTGTGGCAGCGATGGGCCACCGATCCCCAAGAAGTCGATCCGGCCGGCATCCTCGCCCAGGTTTCTCAGGCCGACGAAATCGGACTTGAGACAGCACCGTCAGCGCGCCACTTCCAGATCGTGCACCATGACGATCCGATCAATAAGTTCTCGTACGACGCAGTCGTCAGGGCGCCGTGGTGGATGGGGCCACCTGAGCAGCGCCCTCTGGGCGTCCCTCGCGAGACTCGGTTCCGACCGGTCACGACGTTCATCATCAACCTCATCGACCTCAAGAACGGCATGAATTCCACGCCCGGTGAGTTCGTGCGGCTTGGCCACGACTACCGGATCGAACTGTGCGAGGCCGTCCAGCGTGCCTACGGCCTTCCCTCGACCCACGAGCAGTCGGAAGCAATCGAGCAGGCCTTGCGCGATCGCGAGCGCGAGTGGGCAGCACGCCGCATGGTCGCTCGGCGTTTCGCCAAGGCCCGCACGGCCATGTTCGGGCAACTCAAGGCATGGGGGGTCGACGTCGACTCGCTCGATCCAGAGGTGATGGCGAAACTGGCGTCAGGGGATGTGAGCGCCCTCGGTCGGGCACTGGGATCGACCGGCGCAGCTTAGGAGTGCGGGGGAACAGCCGCCGGGTCGAGTCCGTGCAGCAGGGCCTCAACTTCCGAGGCCTTGTAGCGACGGTGGCCACCGAGAGTGCGGATGCTCGAGAGTTTGCCGGCCTTGGCCCAGCGGGTGACCGTCTTGGGGTCCACCCGAAACATCGCCGCCACTTCCGCGGGCGTCAGCAGTCGGTCAGCGTCGGCCGGATTGGTGGTACGACCTGACATCAGAACCTCCTGTAGCGCCGGGCCTGTTGCCCGGATTATCCGATTGTCGCACCAAAAGTGGGGCTGAAGCCCGTCCAGAGGGCCAAAAAGTGGACATTTTGGCATTCGCACGGTCTTCGCCTGCCATCCGGCGAGCACCAGTTCGTTGCGCGAGTTCATCACGTCGTTACCGAAAAGGGGCTACTCAGGTCCACTCAGGGTCACTCACTGATGGACTCGCCGGCAGAGGGGGACCCTCCGGGTGCCGACCGGGGAGGATCTGGGATAACCTTGGGCAAGGTTCACGTGGGTCGAAAGCCCCGTGACCATCAGTCAGCCGTCATACCGCTCCGGATCAACCGGGATGAGGGGGTCGAGCCATGGGGCGAGGCCGGGCCAAGGCCAAGCAGACGAAGGTTGCCCGTGAGTTGAAGTACGGGGGGCCGGAGACCGATTTCGATCGTCTCCAAGCAGAGCTTTCTACGCAGTCGACCACTGCGCCGAAAGTCGAGCCCGTCGATGACGAGTACGAAGACACTGATGACCCCTACGCCAAGTACATCGACGCCGACGAAGATGAACGCCGCCAAGCGTAGGTCAGAGCCCGTCAACCAGATGCCGACCCACGAGGGTCACAGCACCCCCTGAACCACCCTTTGCTTCGGCATCGCCATGTTCACCGTCGACTCGCTCGCGCACCGTTCCGCAGACCCATGAAGGAACCCCGCGGGTACTCAGTCGCGCTAGCGCGGCGTCAACGGAGCCGGCCGCAACAACGGCGATCATGCCGATACCCATGTTGAACGTTCGCTCGAGCTCGAGCTGCGCCACATTGCCGAGTGACCCAATCAACGTGAACACCGGTTGGGGAGTCCACGTCGATCGATCGATGTCGGCGGCGAGGTTCGACGGAAGCACGCGCGCGAGGTTCGCTGCGAGCCCACCTCCAGTGACGTGACTCACCGCATGAAGATCGACCTCGTCAGCACGAGCGAGATCCAAGATATCGAGGGAGTAGATGCGGGTCGGCTCGAGTAGTTCCTCGCCGAGGGTGCGACCCAATACCTCGATCGAGGCGTCGAGTTGAAGACTTGCCTGCGACAGCAGCACGTATCGAGCCAGCGAATATCCATTGGAATGCAATCCGCTCGACTGCATGGCAATCACCACATCGCCCGCCTGAACCCGATGCGCACCTAGGAGTTCATCGGCCTCCACGACACCTGTTCCGGCCCCCGCAACGTCGTACTCGTCAGGGTCGAGGAGTCCTGGATGCTCAGCAGTTTCACCACCAACGAGGGCACACCCCGCTTGGCGGCAACCCTCCGCGATTCCGGAAACGATCGCTGCGATGCGTTCGGGAACCACCGAACCAGTTGCGATGTAGTCGGTCATGAAGAGCGGTTCAGCCCCGCACACGACGAGATCGTCGACGACCATGGCGACGAGGTCGATGCCGATGGTGTGGTGGATGTTCATGCGCTGAGCAACGGCGACCTTGGTTCCGACGCCATCGGTCGATGTGGCAAGGAGCGGCCTGGTGTACCCGCGCAAGGCAGAGGCATCAAAGAGAGCGGCAAATCCTCCGAACCCACCCACGACTTCCGGGCGCTGAGCTCGCGCAATCGATTCCTTCATCAACGCAACAGCGCGCTCACCAGCTTCGACATCAACACCGGCAGCCGCATAGGACGCGGATTCGTTCGCGTGGCTCATGGGTGCAGCAGTGCGGAGGCGCCGCCCAGCACAGAGTTGATTCCGTCGGTGACAGGGCGTTCGACTATTTCGAGCGTGTGCTTTCCGATGAGTTGGGGGTCGGGAAGGTCAATGGGGTACACACCGTCAAAACAGGCACGGCACAAGCGATCCATCGACACCGCGGTTGCCTCAACGAGTTGTTCGAGCGAGATATACGACAGCGAGTCGGCTCCGATCGACGTGCGCACCTCATCAACGGTGAGTCCGTGGGCGACGAGTTCGGCCGGTGTGGCGAAGTCGATTCCGTAGAAACATGGCCACTTCACGGGCGGGCTGCTGATGCGCACGTGCACTTCGCGCGCACCCGCTTCGCGCAGCATGCGCACGATGGCACGTTGGGTGTTACCGCGCACAATCGAGTCGTCGACAACAACCAACCGCTGCCCCTCAATTACCTCGCGCAGCGGATTGAGCTTGAGCCGAATGCCGAGTTGACGAATGGTCTGCGAGGGCTGAATGAAGGTGCGACCGACGTAGGCGTTCTTGACCAAACCTTGTGCGAATGGGATGCCGCTGCCCTGCGCATAACCAACAGCAGCGGGGGTTCCACTCTCGGGCACCGGAATGACCAGGTCAGCCTCAACCGGTGCCTCGCGAGCGAGTCGACGTCCGACCTCGACGCGCACCGAGTGCACGGAGTGTCCGCTAATCGTCGTGTCAGGACGTGCGAGGTAGACAAACTCAAAGAGGCAGCCCTTGGGAGCTGCTTCAGCGAAACGCACTGACCGCAGTCCGTGCTCATCGATTGAGACCAACTCGCCCGGTTCGATTTCGCGCACGAACGAGGCACCCACGATGTCGAGTGCAGCGGTTTCGCTGGCGATGACCCAACCGCGTTCGAGGCGACCAAGCACCAGCGGCCTAATGCCTTGCGGATCACGCGCACCATAGAGCGTCGTGTCATCCATGAACACCAGACTGAACGCGCCACGCACCAAAGGAAGCTCCCTCAGCGCCGCGCCTTCAACCGACAAGTCGGGGTGGGCCGCGATGAGTGCTGTGAGCAGATCGGTGTCGCTGGTCGCCAGGCCCGTCCGCTGACCGAATGGGAGTTCACCACGGGCTGCCTCTTGCTCTGCCACCCGTCGGGCAAGTTCGTGGGTATTTGTTAGATTTCCGTTGTGCGCGAGTGCGAGGTGACCGGTCGCCGTGGATCGGAATGTTGGCTGCGCGTTTTCCCACACACTTGAGCCGGTGGTCGAGTAGCGAGCGTGTCCGATGGCCAGATGTCCCTTGAGAGTTTCAAGAGTTGCCTCGTTGAAAACCTGCGAAACCAAGCCCATGTCTTTGTAGACGACGATGTGGTGACCGTCGCTGACCGCAATGCCCGCAGATTCTTGTCCGCGGTGCTGCAGTGCGTACAGGCCGTAGTAGGTGAGTTTGGCAACTTCGTCGCCGGGAGCCCACACTCCAAAGACCCCGCAGGCGTCCTGGGGTCCCTTCTCTCCCGGCAGCAGATCATGGGAGAGGCGTCCGTCACCGCGGGTCACGGGCCTAGTCTACGGGTGTGAACCCCTCGTCCTTGACCGACACCGAGTCGCGCGTCCTGCAATTGGTCGATCACCAGCAGGCGATGGCCGATTTGCAGGCATTGCTGGCGATTCCGAGCATCACAGGGTCACCCGCCGAATCCGAGGCGCAGCACTGGTTGGCCGGTCGCCTTGAGCCGCTCGGCCTCGAGACCGATCTCTGGTCGATGGACGTAGCGGCGCTTGAGGCCGATCCAGGATTCCCCGGAACTGAGGCGCCCCGCAATGAGGCGTGGGGGCTGGTGGCTACCACACCCGCGACGGGCGACGGACCGACGCTGATCCTCCAAGGGCACATCGACGTCGTGCCTCCGGGCGACCTCGACAACTGGAACGGTGATCCGTTCACGCCTCGCATTGTCGACGACGTGATCTTTGGCCGCGGTGCGTGCGACATGAAGGCCGGATTAATAGCCAACCTCGCAGCAATGCAGGCACTGCACGCCTCCAGAGTGGCCCTACGTGGACGCGTGGCATTCCAAAGCGTCGTCAGCGAGGAAGACGGCGGCCTCGGTGCATTCGGAACACTGGCGCGGGGTCATCGCGGCGATGCGTGCGTCATCACTGAACCCACCTCTGGCGATGCCATCACTGCCAACGGCGGCGCCCTCACCTTCCGAATTTCTGTCACCGGTCAGGCCACGCACGGAAGCACACGCTACGCGGGAGTCTCTGCCCTCGACGCGTTTCTTCCGGTGTACCGCGCGCTCACGGACCTTGAAGCCGACCGCAACGGGTCAGTCGATCCTCTGATGGATGGGTGGCAGATCGCGTACCCCATTTCCGTGGGAATTGTGCACGCCGGCGACTGGGCGAGCACGGTGCCCGATCTCCTCATCGCCGAAGGGCGCTACGGCGTTGCACTCGGAGAGCCAGTCGATCAGGCGCGCGCCGCACTCGAATCGCGCATCGCACACGTGTGCGCCGCCGACCCGTGGTTGTCCGAACACCCCGTGCAGATCGAGTGGTCGGGCGGTCAGTTCGCGAGTGGCCAGATGCCCAGCGGAGATCCGCTGTTGCCACTCACCCAGACCGCATGGAACGACATCACCGGCCGTGAGTCACGCGACCGCGGCGCTCCGTACGGCTCCGACCTGCGCCACTACACCGGCGTCGGCATTCCCACTCTTCAATTCGGTCCGGGTGCCGCGCACCATGCGCACTCGCCCATCGAGCAAGTCAGCATCGACGAGTTTCAACGGGTGATCGAGTCTCTGGTGCTGATTATCCTTCGCGCTACTGACTCATCGAGGATGTGAGATGACGGGGCTGTTCGCGAATCTGATCATCGGCGTTGCCCTGGCACTGGCGGTCTGGGCCGCCGTGTTAGCCGCTGCCAATAAGCGCATCAACCGTTCGTTGCTCATCGGTGCCGGGGTGCTTGAAGTCATGCTCCTCGCGTATTTGATCGGTGGCGTCGTGCAGATGATCGGCACCGATCGCAGCTTCGCGAAATTCGAGTTCCTTGCCTACCTCGTCGGGCTACTGATCATTCCGCCACTCGGAATTGCGTGGGCATGGGATGAGAAGTCGCGCTCGGGCGTCGCCGTAGTCGCCGTGGTCTTCCTCGTAGTGCCGATCATGGTGGTGCGCGTGCAGCAGGTGTGGGCAGGTGTCGGTGCCTAACTCTGATGACGACGTCACTACCGCTGTCAACGAGCGCGTGACCAATCGCGGCTTCGGCCGAATTCTGGTGGCTCTCTACGCCATCATGGCGATCGGTGCGACCACTCGATCACTGTTTGCCATCGCCACCAAGTTCAACCAAGCGCCACTGGCGTATTCGCTTTCTGCCTTTGCAGCACTCGTCTACATCATCGCCACGGTGACACTCGCGCGCGGAGATGCCACATCAAGGCGCATTGCCACGGTCAGCATCAGCATCGAACTCATCGGTGTTCTCGTTGTGGGGGCCCTAAGTCTGATCGATCCCGGAGCATTTCAAAAAGCGTCCGTGTGGTCGTGGTTCGGGCTTGAGTACCTGCTACTGCCACTCGCGCTTCCGATCCTCGGCTTGTGGTGGTTGCGGCATACCCGACCGAGTGAGGAAGCCGTCGAGGTCTAGAGCGAGAAACCGGGTGGACTGGTGAGTTCGGGATGTGCCGCATCGAACGCGCGAACGCTCGGCAAGTCGCGCAACCACTCGTAGTACAACTCTTTCGCTGACACGAGTTCAACACCTTCTTGCCTCAATCGGGCCAGTCCGTACCCGTGCGCTGCAGCAGCAGAGAACGTCGCATCGAAGACGACGACTGCACGATATCCGCGCTCACGCAGACTCAACGCTGTGTGCATCACGCACACGTCGGTCTCCATTCCGACGATCACGATGCATTGGCGCTCGAGTGCGGCAAGCGCGTTCGCAATGTCCGGGTTATCAGCCGCACCGAAAACGTCCTTGCTGAAGACCCGAACGTGCGCAGGCAGATACTGGCTGATCTGGGGTGCCGTGACGCCATTCGTTGTCGGGTCTTCTTCGGTGACAATGACCGCAACGCTCACACCCGATGCGACACCGGTCACCCAGCCCATTCGATCGAGTGCGCGTTCCTTCGCCTCGTGATCGACATCGGCGCGCGTGGGTGGGTAGAAGTCCGGTTGCGCATCGATGATCAGGAGTGCACTGTCGGCGACATCGATGTGAGGCATGTGCTCAGGGTAGTGGGACTCGGGTCAGTCGGTGACGGCCACAAGCGGCAGGTACTCGCTCAGATCGCTGCGTTCACCACTGGCTCGCACGCTTCCGTCATGAAGCGCCTCCGCGAACGTGCGCCGCCCAACTGCGAGTTCGAGCCACGTGCGAGCGTTCGCCTCAACAACCGCCGATGGAGTGCCCCGCCGGTGAACGCTGCCCGCCACGACCTGCACAGCTGCGTAGGGCGGAATACGTACCTCGACACTGCGACCAGGCGCGCGTTGGGTGAGCTCGGCCAACGTGGCCTTCACCGCCGAGCGCTCATCGGCTGACTCCGGAACGATTCCGTCGGCGTAACACTGCAGCACGCGGGCCAGCACGTCGTCGGTCAACTGCGTTCAATCGGTCCGAGGGGTGGAGTACCGGGAGGAATGTTGACGTCGACCCAGTCAAGAACGGTGTCGAGGGCGCGTTGCCAGTTGGCATCGAGCATGACGTCGTGACCCATCCCGTCGAGCCACACCGGTTCAACGTCGTACATCAGCGCAGTGCGTTCAACGTCAACGGGGCGCACGATTTGATCATCGTGAGTTCCGATCACCAACACCGGGCAGCGCACCGGACCAATGCGTCGGCGGCGCAGCAGTTCGTATTGGGCGATTGCTGATTCACGACCCGTTCGGCTGGCAAGCAGCTCAGCCTCAACGGGGTCGAGGCTGGTGAAAAGAACATCGGGACGCATCGGCAGCGTGCGTCCGACCATGACTGCCAAGGCATCTGCTGGCCTGACTCGCAGCGTGTGCATCAAAGTTCCGAAGGCGCCGTTGGCAGGAGCGGGGGCCAAAAGTACCAGCCCGCGCAACGGATAGCGCTCGGCCACGAGTTGGCTCAGTAACCCACCCATCGAATGGCCAATGAGAATGGGTGGCTCGGGCATCTCGGTGATCGCCTGCAAGATGTCGTGCACATAGTCGCGGCTGGTGGCACGCCCCAACTGTGCCGCCCCGCCACTGCCGCCGTGACCCCGAAGCGAGACCGCGCTTGAGCGGAAACCCCGCGTGGCCGCCGCAGGCAACCACTTCTCGGCGAAACACCACGCGCCGTGAGCGACACCGTGCACCATCAGCAGCGGAGGACGACCGGTGGGTTCATCAGGTTCGACAGTGAGAATCTCGCGGTACGCAAGACCTCGAGGTGGAACTGACCAGTCCCATGGCCGCATCACGCGGGTACGACGACGGCTCGGAAGTCCTTGTGTCACAAGGCTCATCGGGGCTCCTCGAGATCACGAATAGTCGCTTCGAGGGCGGCGAGATAGTCCTGATGTGCCACTTCGTAGTAGTGCCGCGTTGAGTCCTTGTACTCGGTGCCGGCCGTGAACCGTCGCTCTGCTTCATCGGTGACGCGGTCACGCAGCCGCTGGGCCACGGCCGGACGCTCTCGCGAAGCCACGATGTAGCGCGCAATCGTCTGACCCTGCCAATGAGCGAGTGTCCACTGACCGCTGTCGGGCTGAATCAGTCCGCTCACCACGAGGTTCGAGTACGCGGGGGTGAACATTTGCAGGAACAACTGCGGATGGTCACCGCTCCAGTTGAGCCACTGCTCGTCGAGGAAGGGGAACTGCACAAGGTAACCGGTGCAGAACACCACAAGGTCGGCCTCGGCGCGCGTTCCGTCAGTGAACACCACGGCATCGGACTCGAACCGCTCAACGTCGTCGACGGGAGTGATGTCGCCATGACCGACGTAGTACGGCAACTGCTGGTTGACGATGGGGTGCGTTTCGAAGAACTCGTGGTCGGGCTTCTTCAGGCCGAACTTCTCAAAGTCGCCGACGGTCAGCCTCAGAGTCGCCTTGAACATCTGCCGACGAAGCCACAGCGGAATCCGCAACGCCAGCAAGAGGTCGGCGGTCTGATCGCTAGGCCGACCCATGGCGTACTTCGGGTTGTAGTAGTAGCCGCGTCGGGTCGAGTGCCAGGTGTGCACGGCATTCTGCGCGCTCTCGACCGCCACATCGCACCCGGTGTTGCCCGCGCCCACGACAACCACGCGGCGTCCCCGCAGTACGTCGGCGCCCTTGTAGTCGGCCGAATGCAGCATCTGACCAGCGAAGGTGTCTTGACCTGGGTACTGGGGAGTCTTGGGAAACCAGTTGTGACCGTTGGCAACAACGACGCCGGCGTAACGGAAGGTGGTTTCAATTGATGTCGCACGATCGCGCACGGTCACCAGCCACGCGGCACCATCGTCGACAGGCACGCACGCCACCACATCAGTTCCGAACGCAATGCGATCACTCAACCCGAAGTGACGTGCGTACGCGGTGAAGTATTCCTTGATCTGGCGATGGCTCGGATAGTCAGGAAAGCGGTCGGGCATCGGAAAGTCAGGAAACTGAGTGAACGGCTTACTCGAGATGAGGTGTGTCGACTCGTACACACGGCTGTTGTCGGCACCGAAATTCCAGTTGCCCCCCACTTCGGCTTCATGCTCGAAACCGTCAGCGTCGATACCGTTCTGCAGCAACGCTTTGAGGGCACTCAGGCCATGCGGACCAGCACCGATGACGCACCACGCGTCACCGCGATCGGTTGCCTCAGCGACAGGTCGATCGGACTGTACAAGGGTCATGTGTCACTTCCGGGTCAGCGGACGAGACGCGGGAAAGTCGCCTCGGAGACGGCCCTCAAGTCACCGAGTGGCAGCGTCACCGTTCCACCGTAGACCCGCTCGACCACAAGCGCAGGATCAGCGGAATTCGATGCCACCCGCCCAAGCGGCGTGACCGTCTGTCGGTGCTCTGCGCACATCGCAAGGAACGCGGCGAGGTGTTCGCGGTCGACCGACACCACGACACGCGTCGTCGTCTCCGACCACAACAGCATGAACGGGTCGGCTCCGTCGGGAATCGAGACGCTCGCCCCCAGACCCGTATGGATCGCCATGTCGGTGAGAGTTTGCGCGAGGCCACCGTCAGAAACATCGTGGGCCGCGCTGAGCAATCCATCACGGCAGGCCCACACCAAGAGGCGGCCGAGCGAACGCTCTGCTTCAAGGTCGACGGTCGGCGGCCGACCACCGAGATGACGGTGAACTTCGTGTGCCCACTCGGAGCCGGCGAGATCATCTCGCGTTTCACCGAGCAGCAGAATCGAGTCACCCGGCTTCCACGACATCGGAGTGCGTCGCTGTACATCGTCAATGACGCCCAGAACGCCCACCACCGGTGTGGGGTGAATGGCGACGTCGCCAGTCTGGTTGTAGAACGACACGTTGCCACCGGTGACCGGGATACCCAGTTGCAGGCATGCGTCGGCGAGGCCCTCAACTGCCTGCGAGAACTGCCACATCACTTCGGGGTCTTCGGGTGAGCCAAAGTTGAGGCAGTTGGTAACGGCGAGCGGCGTTGCACCCGTGGTCGCGACATTGCGGTACGCCTCAGCCAGCGCGTGCTGCGCACCGATGTACGGGTCAAGTTTGGCGATGCGGCCGTTGCAGTCAGTCGAAATCGCAACGCCCAAGCCCGACTCTTCGTCGATGCGAATCATGCCCGAGTCTTCAGGCTGCGCGAGCACCGTGTTGCCGAGCACGTAGCGGTCATACTGCGAGGTGACCCATAACTTCGACGCCAGGTTCGGAGATCCGGCCATGACCCACCACGTATCGCGCACCTGTTGCGCGTCGGTGGGACGAGGAAGGGTGAGCGGATCATTCGCCGCCAGAGTGTCGAGCCAGTCGGGGCGCTGCATCGGTCGGTTGTAGACCGGGCCTTCATGCGCCACCGTGCGCGGCGGTACATCGACGATCACCTCACCATGCCAGGTGATAATCAGGCGGCCCGTGTCGGTGACTTCGCCGATGACAGTGGCGGTGACATCCCACTTCTCACAGATCGCAAGGAAGGCATCGATGTTTTCAGGAACGACAACGGCGCACATACGCTCCTGAGATTCACTCATCAGAATCTCTTCGGGCGTGAGCGACGAATCACGCAGCGGCACCCGGTCGAGTTCGACGTGCATGCCACCTTCGCCATTGCTGGCGAGTTCGGATGTGGCGCATGAGATGCCAGCACCGCCGAGATCCTGAATTCCCTCAACGAGTCCGGCGTGAAGCACCTCCAGGGTGCACTCAATCAGCAACTTCTCCATGAAGGGGTCGCCCACCTGCACACTGGGTCGCTTCGCCGGGCCACCTTCATCGAAGGTTTCGGATGCGAGCACCGACACTCCGCCGATTCCGTCACCACCCGTGCGGGCTCCGTAGAGCACCACAAGGTTTCCAACCCCCGTGGCATTGGCGAGGTGAATGTCCTCGTGGCGCATGGCACCCACGCACAACGCATTCACCAACGGATTGCCTTGATACGACGGGTCGAACACCACCTCGCCCCCAATGTTCGGAAGGCCTAGGCAGTTGCCGTACCCAGCAATTCCGGAGACGACGCCAGTGAGAACGCGACGAGTGTCGGGGTGGTCGGGATCACCGAATCGAAGCGGATCCATGACGGCCATCGGGCGGGCACCCATCGACAGGATGTCGCGCACGATTCCGCCGATACCCGTTGCGGCCCCTTGGTAGGGCTCGACGTACGACGGGTGGTTGTGTGACTCGATCTTGAAGGTGACGGCCCAGCCGTCACCAACGTCGACAACTCCGGCGTTCTCACCGATGCCAACGAGTAGTACATCGGTATCGGGCTTCTTGTCACCGAAGGCACGCAGATGCACCTTGCTCGACTTATACGAGCAGTGTTCGCTCCACATCACCGAATACATGGCGAGTTCGGCGCTTGTGGGCCGACGCTCGAGAATCTCGCGAATGCGCTGGTACTCATCGGCTTTGAGACCCAATTCCGCGAAGGGCTGCTCGATATCCGGAGTGCCAGCTGCCTCACTGACTAAGTCAATGTGATGCGCCATCAGAGCGACCCCACCGCGACGAGAAGGGACAGAACGGAAGCGAAGAATCCGAGCCCGTCAGTACTCGGACCGGTGAGATCTTCGACCGCGTGTTCGGGATGCGGCATGAGACCCACCACATTTCCGGCCTCATTGCAGATGCCTGCGATGTTGCGTCGACTTCCGTTGGGGTTGATGTCGAGGTAGCGAGCCACCACGCGGCCGTCACCTTCAAGTTCATCAAGGGTGCGCTCGTCGGCGACATAGCCACCCTCGCCGTTCTTGAGGGGAATCACGATCTCTTGGCCATGCACGTACTGCGACGTCCACGCCGTACTAGGAGACTCAATGCGAAGTCGTTGGTCGCGGCATACGAAATGCAGCGAGTCATTGCGAGTGAGGGCACCGGGAAGCAGATGCGACTCGCACAGAATCTGGAAACCGTTGCAGATTCCGAGTACCGGCATCCCTTCGCGCGCAGCTTCAACGATTACCGACATCACGGGCGCGAAGCGTGCGATCGCACCGCAGCGCAAGTAGTCGCCGTACGAGAAGCCACCGGGGAGCACCACGGCGTCGACGCCCTTGAGATCGGCATCGCCATGCCACAGCGCGACTGACTCACCGCCCGCGACGCGCACGGCACGACGGGCATCGCCGTCGTCGAGCGAGCCGGGGAACGTGACGACCCCAATGCGTGCGGTCATGTCAGCCAGCGTCCTCGACGGTGAGCGTGAAGTCTTCGATGACCGGGTTGCTCAGCAGCGTGGCCGCCAGTTCATCCAGGCTGGCTCGCCGATCGGCGTCGAGGTCACCCTCGAGTTCGATGACGAACTGCTTTCCCTGGCGCACTGACGTGACACCTGCCAGTCCCAGCCGCCCGAGGGCGCCTTGAACTGCTCGGCCCTGAGGGTCGAGGATTTCCGGCTTGAGCGTGACGTCTACGACGACGCGTGCCACAGGCACTCCCGAACAGGTCAGCGGGGAAGTCGCGGACAGGTGTGGTGAAGACTCCACTCTATCCGCCATCGACCACGACGTTGGCGCGAGGCCGTCAGGCGGGCGAGGGCCAAGCGGCCCACGCCGACTCGACCATCTCGGTAAGCCCGCGACTGGCTGTGAATCCGAGGACTTCGCGAATGCGGTCGACCCGTGCGACAACCGCAGCGGGATCGCCGGGCCGGCGCTCGACCACCACCGGGGCCACCGTCGATCCGGTCACCTCGGAGACAACCGACAGCACCTCACGCACCGATGAGCCCACGCCACGACCCACGTTGAACACCGACGACACCTGGCCACTTGCACAGTGGGCAACAGCGGCCGCGTGAGCCTCGGCGAGATCGACCACGTGCACGTAATCACGAATACACGTGCCATCGGGCGTCGGATAGTCGTCGCCGTAGATGCTCGGAGCCTTTCCCGACGTGATGGCACGCAAAGCGAGCGGCACAAGGTTGAAAGCGCCGACGTCACCGATGTCAGGCCCGCCTGCGCCGACCACATTGAAATACCGCAGCGCCGTGTACGACAGGCCATGGGCAACAGCCGCATCGGCGATCATCCACTCGCCGATGACCTTCGTCTGTCCGTAGGGCGATTCAGGAAGGAAGGGGTCGGTCTCATCGACCGGGTACTTCGCAGGGGTTCCGTACACCGACGCGGATGACGAATAGACCAATTGGCCCACATCGCAGGCAACCATGGCCTCGAGCAAGGTGGCGAGCCCATCAACGTTCTGTCGGAGGTAGTAGAGCGGGCGCTCAACGGACTCGCCCACTGCTTTCTTCGCGGCCAGATGCACCACCGAATCAACGTCATACCTACGCAACGCCTGCTCGAGGTCTACTCGATCGTTGATGTCGGCACGAACGAGCGGAACCCCATCTGGAACAACGGTGGCGCGCCCCGTCGACAGGTCATCAAAGACAACGACGTCATGGCCCTCAGCTACCAGAACACGCACAACGTGTCCACCGATGTAACCGGCTCCCCCTGTCACCATCAGCGTCATTGGAATGTTCTCCCCGTGATTCGCTCGTAGGCCTCAACGTACTTCGCTCGGGTGCGCGCGACCACCTCTTCCGGAAGCGGCGGTGGAGCGACGGTTCCGTGCCGATTCCAACCAGACGCCGCCGATGTGAGCCAATCGCGCACGTACTGCTTGTCGAAAGACGACTGCGAACTGCCCGGCTTCCACGTGTCGACGGGCCAATAGCGCGAGGAATCAGGAGTGAGCACTTCGTCGGCAAGTACAAGGCGTCCGTCATAGGCGCTGTCGGGCATTCCCCAACCGAACTCGAATTTTGTGTCGGCAAGAATCAATCCGCGCTCTCGCGCCACCTGCTCGGCGCGCGCGTAAACGGCCAGCGTGAGAGTGCGCAGTTCGTTAGCGGTCGTGGCACCGACCACACTCGCCACGTGTGCGAAGTCGACGTTTTCGTCGTGCTCTCCGAACTCAGCCTTCGTCGCCGGAGTGAAGATCGGTTCAGGAAGTCGACTGCCGTCGACCAAGCCTTCAGGAAGCGCCACCCCACACACGCCGCCAGTCTGGCGATAGTCGGTCAAACCCGAACCAGTGAGATACCCGCGCGCAACACACTCAACCGGCACCATGTCGAGTCGCTCGCACACCATCGCGCGCCCAGCAACAGTGTCGGGGACGTCATACGAGACAACGTGATTCGGTGCGATGTCTGACAATTGCTCGAACCACCACTGAGACAGCATGGTGAGAATGCGCCCCTTGTCTGGAATGAGCGTGGGGAGTACCCAGTCGTAGGCCGAAATGCGATCACTAGCAACGAACAGCAAGTCGCCAGACGGCGTGGAGTACAGGTCGCGCACCTTGCCCGAGTAGATGTGCTCGTACCCTGCCGGAAGGGAAAAGTCAGTCGGTTCAGGTGCGTCGGTCACAGGATGTCTCCGGGCGAATAGTTCGCCGCCTCGGGGTAACGAGCGACTACTGACGCCACCTGATTGACGACCTGCGCCACCTGCGAACGTGCGGCGCCCGTGAACTCCATGGGATCGTCGATCAGGTGAACGAGTGTCTCGCGATCAAGCCCGAGTCGCGGATCATCAGCGAGTTGATCAAGCAGATCATTCTCGGCATCGCGTGTCTGGCGCAACGCCAGCGCGACACTCACCGCGTGTTCCTTGATCGCCTCGTGCGCAACTTCGCGCCCCACACCGTTACGAACGGCCGCCATCAACACCTTCGTCGTAGCCAGGAATGGAAGGTAGCGATCGAGTTCGCGTGCGATTACCTCCGGAAAAGCTCCGAAGTCGTCGAGCACCGTGAGGAGCGTCTCGAGCAGGCCGTCGATCGCGAAGAAGGCATCGGGAAGCGCGATGCGGCGAACCACTGAGCAACTGACGTCACCCTCATTCCACTGATCGCCGGACAATTCCGAAACCATCGACAAGTGACCGCGCAGAATCACCGCGAAGCCGTTGATACGTTCGCACGAGCGGGTGTTCATCTTGTGCGGCATCGCGCTTGAGCCGACTTGTCCCTCACGGAATCCTTCAGTGACAAGTTCGTTGCCCGCCATCAGCCGAATGGTCAGGGCCAAGCTGCTCGGTGCGGCAGCTACCTGTGTGAGAGCGGAGACCACATCGAAGTCGAGTGAGCGCGGGTACACCTGGCCGACGCTGGTGAGTACGGCGCTGAATCCGAGGTGTGTTGCCACCCGTTGTTCGAGATCGGCCAACTTCGCTTCATCTCCGCCAAGGAGATCAAGCATGTCCTGCGCGGTTCCGACGGGACCCTTAATACCGCGCAATGGGTAGCGCGCGATGAGTTCATCAAGACGTGCGAATGCAATGAGCATTTCGTCGGCAGCCGAGGCGAAGCGCTTTCCGAGAGTCGTCGTTTGCGCGGCGACGTTGTGCGAGCGCCCGGTGAGCGGTTGCTCGGAATACTGTGCGGCCAGTGATGCCAAACGTGCGAGTGCTGCGACACATTTCGCGCGAATGAGGTGCATCGAATCGAGCAGTTGAAGCTGCTCGACATTCTCAGTGAGATCGCGTGAGGTCATTCCCTTGTGTACTTGCTCGAACCCCGCCAGCGCGTTGAACTCCTCGATGCGGGCTTTGACGTCGTGTTTGGTGACGCGCTCACGCGCCGCAATCGACGGCAGATCGACGACGTCGACCACACGCTCGTACGCCGCTACTGCGCCGTCGGGGGCACTGATTCCGAGTTCGGTTTGCGCCTCGAGTACGGCGAGCCACAGGCGGCGTTCAGCGACCACTTTGGCGGTTGGTGACCAGATCGTAGTCATGGCTGGCGACGCATATCGGGTCGCTAGGACGTTGGGAATCGCATCGCTCACGGACACATCCTCCCATCCTCGCGCCCACGGGTTGCTGGGCGTGGCCTGTGACTATCCGGGGACTGTGACCTCGCCGCAAACGGCTGCTAATGCGATGTCGGAGCGGTAGTGCGAACCGTCGAGCTCGATGAGCTTCACCGCGTCGTAGGCACGGTCGCGGGCTTCGGCGAGCGATGCTCCTCGGGCGGTGATGGCCAGCACTCGACCTCCGGTCGCGACGATGGCATCGGCTTCCTCAACCGCGTGTGTCGTTCCGGCGTGAAAGACCCGAACGCCCTCAACCGCACCCGCCGCTTCCAAGCCCGTGATCACATCGCCACTGCGTGGACTTGCCGGATAGCCACCGGCCGCAACGACGACTGTGACTGCCGCCCCGCGATTCCAGATGAGCGGTGGAAGTTGGCCGAGGTGACCGGTGGCCGATGCGTAGAGCAGCGCACCCAGGCCCGACTCAAGCAGGGCGAGCACGGCTTGCGTTTCGGGGTCACCGAAGCGCGCGTTGAACTCGATGACACGTATGCCCCGGTGCGTCACCGCTAGGCCGACGTAGAGCAGTCCGCTAAACGGCGTGCCGCGGTGTGCCATTTCACGCACCACCGGAAGGGCCACGCGCTCGACTACCTCGTCGACCATGCCGTGAGGGGTCCAGTCAAGTGGCGTGTAAGCGCCCATTCCCCCGGTGTTGGGGCCGAGGTCGCCGTCGCCGACACGTTTGAAGTCTTGCGCGGGCAGAAGCGGAACCACGTCGATTCCGTCGGTAATGCAAAAGAGCGATACTTCCGGACCGTCGAGGTATTCCTCAATCACGACGCGTCCGCCCGACTTGGCCAGACACTGCTCAGCGTGAGCGAGCGCTTCCGCGCGATCGTTGGTGACGACAACTCCCTTGCCAGCTGCGAGACCGTCGTCCTTCACCACGTGGGGAGCACCGAACTGGTCGAGAGCGGCACTAACTTCCTCGAGCGTCTCGCACACATGCGCCATTGCCGTGGGTACTTCGGCGGCGGCCATCACATCTTTTGCGAACGCCTTACTTCCCTCGAGTTGGGCGGCCTCCGCACCAGGGCCAAAGCAGGCGATTCCAGCGGCGCGTACCGCGTCGGCGGCGCCATTGACGAGCGGAACCTCCGGGCCGATGACCACTAAGTCGGCGGGCGAGCCGTCGAAGGCGGAAGCGGCCAGCGCGGCAATCGCGGCGGGGTCGTTGGCGTCGATGACCACCGTCGGGGCGTCGAGAGCAATCCCGGCATTTCCCGGAGCGCACACGACGTCGGTGACTCCAGGGTCTGTGAGCAATCCGCACACGATGGCATGCTCGCGAGCACCACTTCCAATGACCAGAACCTTCATACCCACGACCCTACCTATTCCGACCCACCCCTCCCTTTTCGCATGGGGGGACATTAAGCACGCATAGACGCAGTTTTCGGTACACCCATCGAAATGCGAGCGATCATGCATGGGTGCCGCGAGCGCGCTAGGAGCGCGCTTGGGTGCCCCCGATGGGGAAAGGGGGGTGAAGCGGAAAGGGAAAGGGGGGTGAAGCGGAAAGGGAAAGGGGGGTGAAGCGGAAAGGGAAAGGGGGGTTAGAGGGGGAGTGGGAGGGTGGAGAGGTCGGCTTCGATGACAGCACGGTCATCGTCATCGTCGAGTTCCACGGCGAGTTGATATGCCCTATTACGTTCGATCTGCGCCTGCTCGACATCGCCCAGCACCGCGTAGGCCCGTGCGAGAGCCTCGTGCGCCGATGCTGGCACAAACGAGTCGAGCCCACTGTCGTTACACAGATCAAGACACCGCTGCGCATGGAATAGCGCCGGTTCGCCGCGGCCCAACACAGCGTAAACGCGACTGCACTGCCACTCACCGATCGCCCACTGCTCGGGTCCCCCCACCCGCCCCCAGTGCCAACGACTGGCATGCGCGGCATGCACCAGCGCATCATCCTCGGCTGCGGTGCGCTGTTCAATGTCCAGCAGACGCCACACGTGATTGAACAGGTCGACCGCAACCTGACGCTCGACTACCGGGTCGAGCGAATCGGGTGACGCCACCATCAGCCGGTGTAGTACGACGAGATCGCCGCGAACGCCTTGTCGAGAATCTCCAGCCCTTCCTTGGCCTCAGCCTCGGTGACCGTGCACGGCGGCACGACATGCAGACGGTTGAAGTTAATGAACGGCAATGCGCCATTGGCCTTCATCGCCCCGCCGAGTTTCACCATCGCCTCCGACGTTCCGCCATACGGTGCCAACGGCTCGCGCGTCGCGCGGTCGGTGACGAGATCGAGGGCCCAGAACACGCCAAGTCCGCGGGCCTCGCCGATCACAGGGTGCTTCTCGGCGAGCTCACGCAGGCCGGGCCCGAGAACGTTTTCGCCAATGCTGCGTGCGTTGTCGATGATGCCTTCTTCCTTCATCGCATCAATCGACGCCACGATTGACGCGCATGCCAGCGGGTGACCGCTGTACGTCAGCCCACCGGGGAACACCCGCTCGTCAAAGGTGGCAGCTATTTCATCGGAAATGATGACTCCACCGACCGGCACGTAACCGGAGTTCGAACCCTTGGCGAAAGGAATCAAGTCGGGCTTGACGTCCCAGTTCTGGAACGCGAACCACTTGCCGGTGCGACCAAATCCGGCCATCACCTCATCGAGAATCAGCATGATGCCGCGCTTGTCGCACAATGCCCGCACACCTTCGAGATAACCCGCTGGCGGAACGAGAACACCCGCAGTTCCGACGACCGATTCGATCAGGATCGTCGCAATGGTCGCCGGGCCTTCAAAGGTGATGACCTGTTCGAGGTGAGCCAACGCGCGCTCGCACTCTTCCTCTTCACTCGTGGCCCAGAACACCGAGCGGTACAGGTACGGGCCGAAAAAGTGCACGTGACCCTCGGCGTACTCGTTGGGCCAACGGCGCGGGTCGCCCGTCGAGGCGATCGCCGCACCCGTGTTGCCGTGGTACGACCGGTAGAACGAGAGCACCTTGCGGCGACCGGTGTGCAAACGCGCCATCCGAATCGCGTTCTCAACCGCGTCGGCACCACCGTTGGTGAAGAAGATCTTGTTCATGCCGTCGGGGGCCAACCCGGCAATGCGCTGCGCCGCCTCGCCGCGCGCGCGGTTGGCATGCTGCGGTGCCACCGTTGCGAGTTCAGCGGCCTGATCCTGAATCGCCTTGATGACCTTGGGGTGCTGGTGACCGATGTTGACGTTGACCAGCATGCTCGATAGATCGAGGTACCGGTTGCCCTCCCAGTCCCAGACATACGAACCCTCTGCGGCCGCCATGTCGAAAGGGTTGAGCGCCCCTTGTGCACTCCAGGAGTGGAAAACGTGGGCACGGTCGAGTGCATGAACACGCGCACCCTCAGCGGGATCGGCGACAAACGGCATGGGAACCTCCGGTGGGCGCGGCCCCGCGTCGGGAGCCAGTGGCACTAGCGTAGGCGAGCCTTGAGCCCTTCCTTCACCGAATCCCACTCATCGGCCACGACGCTGAACATCACGGTGTCGCGCAGCGAACCGTCGGGACGGCGCATGTGCTGGCGCAGCACGCCCTCACGCACCGCTCCGAGCTTGGAAATGGCCGCCTGACTGCGTGCGTTGCGGATGTCGGTCTTGAGCTGCAGCCGGCGCCAACCCAGGGTCGTAAAGGCGTACTCCATCAGCAGCAACTTGCACTCAGGATTGACCGTGGTGGCCCATACCGGCGGGGTATAAACGGTGAATCCGATCTCGCCCCGTTTGTCGTACGGAGCGACCTCCAAGTACGACGTGGTGCCGACCGCCGCCCCGGCTTCCAGCCCTTCCAACGGTGTGAGCAGACGTACCGTCCACATCAGCCAGGTGGGGTCAGACTGACGCTGGGCGATCAAATCGGCCATGGCCCCCACATCGCGAGGCCGATCGCGCACGTGAATCCACGAGTCGTCCACGTCAAGGGCAGCGAACAAATCGGCAGCATCACGGGCAACATCGGCCACGGTGAGTTCGACAGTGGTGCCCGTGAGCACCGTGTCAGCAGCAGGCTTCCACGACTGGTCCATGTCACCATCATTCCGCGGCGGAGGCACCCTCACGAAGGGGGAGGGGATCGGAGTTCCCCGAACTAGTGAAAGAAAGACAACAAATGGTCATTCACATAGCACGCGCAGGGTTTCCCGAATAACCTCTTCAGCACTGAGGAGGAGCCCCATTAAAGGTCTGGTGTTCACGTCATTTGTCGGCATGGTCGAGCAGACCTATTCCGACTCTGTCGCCGACGCCATGATCGACGCATGCGATCTACCGTCGCAGGGCGCCTACACGACGGTCGGCAAGTACGACCCGCACGAACTGGCGCAATTGGTCGAGTCACTGTCGACTATTACCGGCGTCTCCCCAGACGAAATCCTCTACACCTTCGGTCGAGCCATGTTCGCTGAGAAGGCAGCGCGATACCCGTGGTCAATCGACAACGCCACCGACCTGTACTCGTACCTCGAGGACGTCGACACCACGATGCAGACCGAGGTCCACAAGTTGTATCCCGATGCCATCATGCCCAGTTTCTCTACTGAACGGCTTCCCGACGGCCGCTTCGCGATGACGTACCGCTCGTCCCATCACCTGAGCGCGGTCTGCGCCGGAATGATCGACGCTGCGGTCGCACACTTCGGCAGCGCGCACACGGTGGATCGCACCCCACTCGACGACGACGGAATGTGCTTCGAGTTCACGCCAATGCCACAGGTGTCGAATGTCTGATCTGGAAGAAGAGGTTGCGCGTCTTCACCGACGATCCGAACGCGATCGGCTCGCGCGCATTGAGGCAGAGGACCTGCTCGAATCTAAGAGTCGCGAACTCTACGATGCAGTCGAGGAAGCGTCGCGCGCACGCGATGAAGCAGAATTCTTGACGGGACTTCGTACCGCTGAGCTCACCGAGGCCAACATGCGACTGGCCTCCTTGGCGTACACCGATGCACTCACCGGCCTGCCTAACCGGGCGGCGTTTGAAGCAGAACTCGACTCCGTCTTCGACAACCCCGCGTTTCGCGGCAAGGTCTCATTTGTAATGGTCGACCTCAACGATCTCAAGAATGTCAACGACACCATGGGGCATGCGGGCGGCGACGCGACCCTGAAGGTTCTGGCACGAATCATGGAACAGGTCGGCGTCACCCTGCCAGGAAGTATCGTTGCGCGCTTGGCAGGTGACGAGTTTGGACTGCTTGTCGCCGACGTGGAACAGATCGAGGTGCTTAACGCGGCCACCCTCATCAGCACCCTCGCGTTCGAGCGGATTGCGTCGGGCGCCTCAGTGGGGCTTGCTTGCAGCCAGCGACTCGGCGATCGCATTTCCTCGCCCGCTGACTTACTACGGTACGCCGATGCCGCCCAATACCAAGGCAAGCGCACCCGATCCCGTCGTCCTGTCATCGCCTTACCCGATGCACTCGACGCACCCTTGCCGACGGCACTGCAAAGACGGGCCTTTCGCGGCCTGACGGCCGAGAGCGAACAACTCTTCGCCGATATCGCCGAAGAACTTGATGCGCTCACCCAACACGATGTGCTCTCGCGACTCGCCTGCGCAGCGGAAGTACTCCTCGCTCCGGCGAACGTCAGCGCGTGGGCGATCTCAACCGTCGCTCCCGGAAGCGGCCTCTTCCAAACGCTCCTCACCAACACCTCCGGCCTCTCAGATGAACACCGCGACTCGCTGAACCGCTTCTTCGGCGTAACCGGCGACTTCTTTATTGCCGACTATCCCGTTGCCGCTCGCGCCGCCCTCGGCCGTGTGGAAGTAGTTCGCACTGACGACCCCTCCTGTGCACTTGAGGAGCGCGACTACCTCGCGTCTGGCGGCTTCGAGGTGATGGTGATGTCTGGCGGTCGCGATTCGGAAGGCGCCTTATGGCTCATGGAAGCTTTCAGCACGAGCCGAGAGTTTCCTGCCGAGGTCTACGCGTTACCGTTCCGCGCGGCTGTTGCCATCGCGATCACCAGCTCAACTCCGCTGCCGACACCGACTAAGCGATGAGGTCGTGCACCGAAATAGTTGCGTCTCGGTCTGGACCCACACCAATCGCACTGATGCGGGTACCTGACACCTCTTCAAGGAAATTCACGTAGTCACGCGCAGCCTTGGGAAGATCGTCAAAAGTCTTGGCACCGGAGATGTCTTCCTGCCAGCCGGGGAGGTTTTCGTACACCGGAACCGCGTGGTGGAAGTCGGTTTGACTGGTCGGCATTTCGTCGACGCGTTGCCCGTCGATTTCGTACGCGACGCACACCGGAATCTGTTCCCAGCCAGTGAGCACGTCGAGTTTGGTGAGGAAGATGTCGGTGAGTCCGTTGACACGCGTGGCGTAGCGCGCGATTACCGCGTCGAACCAACCGCAGCGACGTGGCCGGCCGGTCGTGACTCCGCGCTCGCCACCGATGAGGCGCAGCTTTTCGCCGTCTTCATCGAGCAGTTCGGTGGGGAAAGGTCCTGAACCCACCCGCGTCGTGTAGGCCTTGAGGATTCCAACCACACCGCTGATGCGCGTCGGGCCAATTCCTGACCCCGTGCACGCACCACCCGCCGTCGGATTGCTTGAGGTGACGAAGGGGTAGGTGCCGTGATCGACATCAAGTAGCGTTCCTTGGCCACCCTCAAGTAGCACGACCTTGCCCTCGTTCAACGCCTCATTGAGTACGAGCGAGGTGTCGGTGACGTAGGGCCGCAGTTGTTCGGCAAATCCCAAGAGGTACTCGGAAACCTGCGCGACATCCATCGCGCGACGGTTGAACACCTTGACCAAAACCTGATTGCGCGTGGCGAGTGCACCCTCGACCTTCTGAATCAAGATCTTCTCGTCGAAGAGGTCCTGCACCCGAATACCAATACGCGCGACCTTGTCGCCGTATGTGGGGCCGATGCCGCGCCCGGTCGTTCCGATTTTGGCGTTGCCAAGGAATCGTTCGGTGACCTTGTCGAGGGTGACGTGATACGGAGTGATCAAGTGCGCGTTGGCGCTGATCAGCAAGTGCGAGGTGTCGATGTCCTTTTCTTCAAGACCGGCAATCTCGTGCATAAGCACCTCGGGGTCGATGACGACTCCGTTACCAATGACGGGGATGACCGACGGCGTGAGAATACCGCTCGGAAGTAGGTGGAGCGCGAACTTGCGGTCACCAATAACCACGGTGTGCCCGGCGTTGTTACCACCTTGGTACCGCACCACGTAATCGACACGCGAACCGAGCAGGTCGGTTGCTTTGCCTTTACCCTCGTCGCCCCACTGGGCCCCTACGAGCACGATTGCAGGCATGCTCGCCTCCTCCTGCGACTCACCCTCGGGAGCGCGATAGCGCTGGCAGCGCAGGGTCCGGACTCCTCCGAGAGCCTACCCTGAAGTCAGCTGTGAAACGGCAGACTGCCCAAGCGAATGTCCAGACAACCACGCCGCCTCAATGCGCGGTCCGCCGTGCCAGGCATCGCCGGCACAACCGATTCCTGTGCTGGGGTCGAGCAGGTGTGTCTCGACGCGGCCCGTGGCAGGACGCGCCAGACTCCACCGCTGAACGTGCACCTGTACCGGCTCGGCAGTAACACCGAGGATGCGGTGCATGGCCGCCATCATCGCTGGGGCTGCTGCTTGTGGGTCATCAAGATGCCGCACGGCGAAGGCACTCGAGGAATGCGCCACCAACACCGGCGCCATGTCACCCCGGCGCGATCCATCGTCTGCGATGAAACCGAGCTCGTCACTGTCATTGACGAACACCCCGGAGATCTCCGGCCACGAGCGCTTTTCGTACACAGCGGTCAGCGCGAGCACTGGCTCCCAGGCGACTGAGGCGAGGGTGCTGCGAACCTCATCAAGTTCACTCTGTTGCGCGAGGATGCGGGCCATCTGAGGATCGGGGCCACACAGCAAGGCGAGATTCGCTGACAGTTCGTCGACATGAACACCTTCGTTGGACACCGACACCGACTCGACCGCGCGATCAGAGCGGATGTCGACTGACGGAATCGCCGCCGCGAGGTCGTCGACCAACGAACGCAGACCCGCTGGCGCCGACCACCGCATCACCCCTGAGGTGAAATGGGTGAGCCCCTCGGGCCCGGCCACACCCAACGTGTCGGTCCAAGGAAACGCGAGCCCACGCTTTTCCCAGTCGTCGACCTGTGCGGCGAACAGCGGTTCACGTACGGTGAAGAACGCGGCGCCAACGTCAACCGGATGACCGTCCCACTTAGTGTTCGTATCGCGCAGCGTGCGCACAGCCAAGCGCCCGCCAAGCCGTCGTCCGCGATCAAAGAGCGTGCACGCAACACCTGCGGTCGCGAGTTCGACGGCAGCAGCGATTCCGCTGATACCACCGCCAACGATGACGACGTCGGACGCCGTCATTCGTTACACATTGAGTGCAACAGCCGCTGTCGCTGAGGAGTCTCGCAGGAAGATGGCGCAACGGGTTGCTTCATCGTCTTCGCCGATGGCTTGGGCTGCGCGGCTCAATGCGGCAAGGCAGCGCAAGAAGCCACGGTTCGGCTCGTGCTCCCACGGAACCGGCCCGTAGCCCTTCCAGCCGTTGCGGCGCAACAGGTCGAGGCCGCGGTGATACCCCACACGCGCGAACGCGTACGACTCGATAACGCGCGAATCGGCCCATGTCTGGTCGGCAAGCACCGCCCACACCAAACTCGATGCCGGAAACTCACGCGCAACGAGGTCGGGGTCGGTGCCGGCCTCCAATGCAGCGGCACCAGCATCGGGTGGCAGCAGCGTGGGGTCGGGTCCGCCCAGCAGGTTCGTCTCGATAGTCACAGGGTGCTCGTCACTTCATCCGGGTGCCGGCGGAGCGAAGGTCGTTGCAGGCCTCCACCACGCGCGCGGACATTCCGGCTTCAGCGGCCTTGCCGTAGGCCCGGGGGTCGTATTGCTTCTTGTTGCCGACCTCGCCATCGATCTTCAACACACCGTCGTAGTTCTTGAACATGTGGTCGACGATCGGCCGCGTGAACGCGTACTGGGTGTCGGTATCGACGTTCATCTTGACGACGCCGTAGTCGAGGGCTTCGCGAATCTCACTGAGCAGCGAACCCGAACCGCCGTGGAAGACCAAGTCGAACGGTTTGTCCTCGCTGTACTTCGCGCCGACAGCCTTCTGGATTTCGTCGAGGATCTTCGGAGTGAGCACCACGTTGCCGGGCTTATAGACACCGTGCACGTTGCCAAACGTTGCGGCCACCATGTAGCGACCGCGCTCGCCGAGACCTAACTTCGCGGCAGTTTCAAGGCCGTCTCCCGCAGTGGAGTAGAGCTTCGCATCGTGCGTTGCCTCGATGCCGTCTTCCTCGCCACCGACAACGCCGATTTCGAGTTCCATGATGATGTTGGCGCGGTGGCACTTATCGAGCAGTTCCTCAGCAATACCGAGGTTCTCTTCGAGCGGAATGGCCGAGCCATCCCACATGTGCGACTGGAACAGCGGCAGTTCGCCGCGTGCAACGCGCTCAAGGGAAATGTCGATCAACGGACGCATGTAGCCGTCGAGCTTGTCCTTGGGGCAATGGTCGGTGTGCAGCGCAATGTTGACGTCGTACGACTTGGCGATCGAATACGCGAATTCGGCCAACGCAGTGGCACCGGCCACCATGTTCTTGACGCCCTGCCCCGAGGCAAACTCAGCGCCACCCCACGACACCTGAATGATGCCATCGCTCTCTGCCTCAGCGAATCCGCGCAACGCCGAGACGATCGTCTGCGACGACGTGCAGTTGATGGCCGGGTAGGCGAAGGCGCCAGCCTTCGCGCGGTCGAGCATCTGGTTGTAGACCTCAGGCGTGGCGATGGGCATGGCACAGTCTCCCTGCATCGAGCGGATCGGCGAAACCCCATTCTCGCAGAGTTCCGCGCCGAACGGTCACCCGGTCATCGCAGACGGGGTGCCCGAACGAAGTCCGCGGACTGAAGCCGGAATCAGCGCCAGCAGAAGGGCAATGGTGATCACCGCTGCCGAGATGAGGAAGGCCTCTCGCAATCCGATGATCGACACCAGCGGTCCTGCCAAGGCCAATCCGATGGGGCCGAACATCAACGAGCCCATGAGGTCGTAGGCACTCACGCGTGAGAGAGCGTCGCGAGGGACATTCGATTGAAGCGCGGTGAACCACAGCACGGCCATCACTTCGAACGCAATCCCCCAAATGAACGCGAACAACGCCACGACAGCGAGTGGCAGGGCGAATGCCAAGGTCACCAACCATGCCGGCAACGCGAGGCAACCGAGAATCGCTACCACGAGTGGACGTTGTGTACGTATGCGCGACGACACCATGGCGCCGACAAGCAGGCCCACTGACAATGAACCGAGTACGACCGCCCATCCCGCGGCGCCCCCATATGACTGCGTGGCAAGAACTGGACCCATCACTTCCTCAGCGCCGCGCATCACCATGACCACGATGCTGAACGCTCCAACAACGATGACCACCCACCGCATTGAGGTGAACACCCGCCAGCCGTGAACAAGGTCACCGACAACCGACTCGCCTGAGCTTTGCGGTAGCGACACGTGACGGATCGATAGAACGAGGAGACCGGCAAAGAGGAACGACAACCCATCAATCGCAATCGCGATTCCGGCGCCGAACGCAGCCACCAGAACGCCGCCAATAGCGCTGCCCACGATGAGTCCCGTATTCGCTGCCACACTCACGTACGCATTGGCCGACTGCAGATGCTCCTCATTACGCACCACGTCGGGAACGAGTCCGGCAAAGGCGGGAAACCAGAATCCGTTGAGAACGCCGGCGGAAAAACTGAGGACGGCGAGCAGCGGAACCGTCGCGTTCCCGGTCAAGAACAGCGCAGCCATCGTCAACACAACGCCACTCAGAATGATGTCGGTGGTGGCAATCACTCGCGCGCGACCGAGTCGGTCGGCCACCACACCCCCGAAGGGCAACATGACCACCAGCGGAAGTGCCTGCGCCGCCAGCACAATGCTCAGCGATGTCGGCGAGCTTCCAGGCAGAGCCAGAACGCCGAAAGCCAACGCGATTGGCGCAATGCCGTTTCCGACATTGCTAATGGTGCGGGCAACGAAGAAGCGGCGGTACTGCCGATTACGCATCAGTGCCCGCCGTGCCTGCTGTTCAGGGGAAGGCTGAGTACTCACTGCTCTGACCAAGGAACATGCTGACGCACCCACGTATGCATGGCGATTGCCGCAGCGGCGCCGATATTGATCGAGCGGGTCGATCCGAATTGTGTGATGTGCAGAATTGATTGGCAGTGCGCTTGAGCATCCGTAGACAGACCCGCGCCTTCCTGCCCGAACAGCAACACGCAGTCGCGTGGAACGACGGCCTCTTCGATCGCCACGGATCCAGGCACGTTGTCGATTCCGATCACCACAACACCCGCATCGCCCGCCCACCGCAAGAACGTCGCGATGTCCTCGTGGTGCCGCACATGCTGATAGCGATCGGTCACCATCGCACCGCGGCGGTTCCAGCGGCGACGACCCACGATGTGAACCTCGGCAGCGAGAAAGGCGTTCGCAGACCGCACGATCGAACCGATGTTCATGTCGCTCTCGACGTTCTCAACCGCCACATGAAAAGCGTGACGATGCTGGTCGAGATCAGCGGTGATGGCCTCAACAGTCCAGTAGCGATAGTGGTCGGCCACATTGCGGCGATCGCCCTCGGCCAGTAGTTGCGGGTCAAGTCGAGGGTCGTCGGGCCATGCCAAGGGGTAAGGCCCTACGCCTACTTCACGTTCGGATGACGCCTCCACGTGCGAAACTCTACGGCCGTCCTAGGGTGGGGGACGTGCCTGTGATCGCGATCACCCTCCAGCCGGCGATGGATTCGCTGCCGGCGTGGGGCGTTTACCTCGTCACATGGGGCTTCATCTTCATCGAATCGGGCCTACTCATCGGCTTCTTGCTGCCCGGCGATTCGGTCATCTTCGCAGCCGGCCTCATCGCCGGATCTCCTGGAAGCTCGGTCAACATCGTCGTTCTGTTGGTCGGCTGCTTCCTCGCCGCATTCATCGGCGACCAGGTGGGCTACATACTCGGGCGCAAGTTGGGCCGACCTTGGGTCGAGTCGCGCAAGCGGCCGATGTGGAACACCGGTCTCACTCGAGCTGAAACGTTCTACGCGCGACTTGGCTACCTATCGGTGATCGTGGCCCGGTTCATTCCGTGGGTGCGCACGTTTATCCCCTTCGCTGCCGGCGTGGCGAAGATGGACTACTACAAATTCCTGAGCGCCAACGCGATCGGCGCCTTGGTATGGGCCGTCGGCATCACCGCGATGGGCTACTTCGCGGCCTCCAACCCCCTGGTGCGCACCGTCTCGTTCGCGATCGCCGGGTTCTTCATCACGATCTCGCTGATTTACATGGTCTTCGTCGGAATCCGCGCGCTCTACCGCCGGTGGCGGCGCCGCGGCTCCGGCGGGGCGGAGGTCCCGATCGAACCCGACGCGGTCTAGCCTCATCTGGTGACCTCACTCGCGATCATCGCCGGCTTCACCCAGTGGCTGAGCCCCGAATACCTCATCACGCAACTCGGTCCGTGGGCACTTGCGGCCGTGACCGCCATCATCTTCGCCGAGTGCGGCCTACTCATCGGCTTCTTTCTGCCAGGTGACAGTTTGCTGTTCATCACCGGCCTATCGGTCGGAACGGCGATCATCGCAACGCCCCTGTGGCTCACGTGCCTGATCCTCGCCGTCGCGGCGTTCGTCGGAAACCTCGTCGGCTACTGGATCGGCGCAGCGGTCGGGCCCAAGCTATTCAACAAGACCGACTCGAAGTTTTTCCGTAAGGAGTACGTCGAGCGCACCCACGCGTTCTTTGAGCGCTACGGCGCGCCAGCAATCATTCTCGGTCGTTTCGTTCCGATCGTGCGCACCTTCATCACCGCAATCGCCGGTGTCGGCCGCATGGATTTCCGCAAGTACGCGACATACTCACTGATCGGCGCGATTCTCTGGGCATGCGGCGTCACGCTTCTGGGCTACTTCCTCGGCAAGAACGACTGGGTGCGCGGGCACATTGACCTCGTGCTCGTGCTCGTCGTACTCATTAGCTGTCTGCCGATCGCGATCGAATACCTACGTCACCGCAACGACCCGCCGCTCACCCCTACCAGCGACGAGGCCTGACCGACAAGTAACGCCGCCGCGTCACAGGCCCAGATCGGCCAGCGAGTACGCGGTGAGGTAATCGAAGCCGGCCTCAACGACCTTGGGGCCAGCCCCGCGATCAACGATCACGGCAACAGCAACAACCTCGGCGCCAGCTTCCTGAAGTGCCTCGACTGCGGTGAGCACCGAACCGCCTGTGGTTGACGTGTCTTCAACCGCGAGCACGCGTCGGCCGGCAACATCGGGGCCTTCGATGCGGCGCTGCAATCCGTGGGCTTTTTCTGCCTTACGCACGACGAACGAGTCGAGTCGGCGACCGCGAGCATGTGCAGCGTGCATCATCGCCGTAGCCACGGGGTCGGCACCGAGAGTCAGACCTCCGACTGCGTCGTAGTCAAGGTGCGACGTCGCTTCAAGCATCACCTCACCCACGAGAGGTGCGGCCACGCTGTCGAGCGTCACCCGGCGCAAATCGACGTAGTAGTCGGCCTCGCGGCCGCTCGACAGAATCACTTTTCCGTGAACGACGGCCTTCGTGAGAATCTCGTCGCGGAGTGCATTCCAGGCGGGCGTGTGGGCAGCAGTTTCGCTCATGTGCTGCAGCCTAGGGGGTCCCACCTCGGCGATTCCTACGTGGATGCAGCAAATCCGGCTCCAAATCAAGCATCTGTGTAGGAATCGCGCGGAAGGGTGCTGGCGAGGGGGTCGCTCGCCAGGCGAGTACGACAGGCTGGGGACGTGACCGTCGTTATCTGCCCATCCGCTGATGGTGAACCAACCCCGGCATGGGCGACCGCCCTGGCAGCACAACGACGCGATGTCATCCTCGTAGCACCCGCGGTCGGAGTGTTCTGGGTGGCGCACACGGCCATGGCGCTCCGCGACCTTCAGTCGCCGATTGTGCTGGTCGCCTACGGGGCAGCAACGGCGCTCGTGCCCACCGTGGGTTTCGCCGCACGCTCTTCCCGCAAACCGGTGAGCGCCTACATTCTGGTCGACGGCCCGCTTCCGTCAGCCGAGCACCGCACGACCGACTGGCCCGACGCTCCGGTGACGTGCGTGTGCGACGCCGACTCGGACATGGCACATCAAGCCCAGTTGCGAGGCTGGCAGGTTGTGAGCGGCGACATCAGCGACGCGGTGACTGCCGCATCGGCTACTTAGCCCTTGCGGCGGTTGCGCTCATTGGGTCTGGCTCCACTTGCAGCCCGAACAAGCGGCCTTGGAAGATACTGCGCGAGAAGTGACAATGTTTTGTACTGCGCACTTGGCACACTCACGGCCTGTCCGCGACGCACCGCCTTCAGCCCAGCGGCCGCGACGGCATCGGAATCAAGCCACATGAACTCCGGCAATCCCTGCATGTCCATCTCGGCACGTTGATGGAATTCGGTGTGCGTGAAACCAGGGGCAACAACGGTGACGTGAACCCCTGTTCCGGACAACTCGCGGTCGAGTGACTCGCTGAACACCGTGCACCATGCCTTCGCAGCGCTGTAGGTGCCGCCCGCGATCCACGCGGCGACACTTCCGACATTGATGATCGAGCCCGAACCACGCTCGACCATCCCGGGAACCGCAGCGTGACTTAGACGCATGACCGCGGTGACAAGTACATCAAGCATGCGTTGCTGATCGTCGATCGGGCAGTCCCCGAAGAACGCGTTGATGCCGAAGCCAGCGTTATTCACGAGCATGTCGATGGGGCGCGAGGCATCGGCGAGGCGCGCTTCGACACGCTCGCTGTCGGCGCGCACCGTGAGATCGGCGGCGATCACCTCAGCTTCAATGCCATACGTGGCGCGAAGGTTGACTGCCAACTGTCCGAGGCGTTCTCCGTCACGCGCAACGAGCACGACGTTGGAACCCTCGGCGGCGAGCAGTCGAGCGAATGACAGTCCGATTCCGGCAGTGGGGCCGGTGATGAGTGCAGTTGACATGGGTCCACCCTCACGGTGTGGCACACCGCGGGTCAAATCGAGCAGTTCAAGGGCACACTTGAATGTGTGAACCGACGAATGTGGGGGCCAGCCGGGGTAGTGATGGCACTCCTGTGTGCCTGCTCAGTCTCGACGCCGGCAGCCCCTTCGCCGGTTGGCGTCACTAGAGCGTCTCCCACACCCACGTCGCATCAGTCACCGAGCCCGCACGCACCCCCCACCTCCAAGGCACACGATGTAGGGCGTCTCATCACGGCTGCGGGAGTCACCCAATGGGTGCAGTGCGCGGGAACAGGACCCGTGACCTCGCTGATTATTGCGGGCCTCGGAAGCTCGACACGAGATTGGCTTCCAGTACTTCCACAACTCCAACGGATTACTCGAACCTGCGTCTACGACCGGCCCGGTCTCGGTCACAGCCCTCCAAGAAATGACGGTCGTGACCCGATCGATGCAGGTCGGCACGCCCGCGAACTGGCGGCTGCCCTCAACGCAATCGGCGAGCATGGCCCCTATCTCGTCCTTGGGCACTCGTACGGCGGCCTTGTCGCACGCGCCTTTGTCGCACAGCATCCGCCAGACATCGCCGGCGTGCTCCTCGCGGAGAGTGTGACACCTTATGACCCAACGCTCGGTGAGGTGTGGGTCGAAGCAACATCCGTGATTGACCTCGCCGCCAGTTCACGGGCCACCCACGGAGGCCCACCGCTGCGGGACTTGCCTCTCATCGTCTTAACCGCCTCGCGCCCTGAGGCCAATCGCCTCGACGGCCCTGACTACGGACAACCAGCTGATGTCACGGATGAGTGGCTGCGTGGGCAACGCGCAAACCTCACACTGTCATCCGATTCGATTCAAGTGACTGCCCACTCGGGTCACGAACTTCAGAAAGACGCACCCGACGCCGTTGTCGAAGCGGTGCGCCAGCTCGTCAGTGCCATCGAGACCACGAAGCCACTAGCCTGCACTCCCGTGTGGAAGGAATTGCAGACGACTTGTCGGGCTTAGGCGGTGAGTTCCTTACGGACGATCGCTGCGCCATTGGCCAACGCCCGCAGTTTTCCTTGACCAATCATGCGTGGAAGGTTGATCAAACCGCAGTCAGTCGTGAGGCCCAACTTCTCGGCCGGCACATACTTGAGAACCATGCGAATGCGATCGGCCACTTCGTCGGCCGTCTCAGTCACGGTGCTCTTCACGTCGATGACGCCGGCGACGAAGTCCTTGTTCCAGCCGTTCTCGCGCAAGGGTTCAAGGTCGTCTTCGCCAGTACGTCCGACTTCGTAGTTCAGCGCGTCCATATTCGCGCCCAACACATGCGGGAAGATCGCACGTGCGCGTTCAGGCGCCGGCGCGTCACCGGGACGTTGGTCGAGTACCCACGCGCCGAATTCAGTTTCGGCATCATCTGGGAAATAGCCAGGTGTGCCTGAGTAGTTGCCCCAGCAGGTGTGGGTCCAGATCTGACAGCCGACACCTTCAACTGCCGTGTTGAAGACCTCAATCTCCCAATCACCCATGCCGTAGGGCCAGACGAACTCATCGATTTGAATGATGTCGCACCCGTTGTCGGCAAGTTCCTTGAAGTCTTCGTTGAACGCCTTCGCGATCGCCATCGCAAGGTCGCGAACTTCGGGGTAGTACTCGTTGGTGCTGGCTGCTGCCAACACCTGCATGCCCACATACGAGACCTTCACCGGCTTTTTCGTGGCCTTGCGCACAGCGCGGAGGTTGGCCATGTGGAACGAGTACTCACGCCGCACTTCACCGACAACAGTCGGGCTGTAGAGCGTTGAATAGATCGGCAAACCGATGGGCGGTCCGGAGGTCTTGTAGCCGGTCATCCGCTCGACGTAGTGGTAGAGAATCGTTCCGTAGGGCGAGTCACCGCCGTAGACCTTGCCGTCGCTGATGATGTCAAGGCCGGCGTACTCCTGGTCGCGCACGATCGAGCCCACCGCATCGTCAAACGCCTCGCGACTGATGGCGTCGTAGATGAACTCACCCTTGGGGAATTGCGCGAACGAGTGACCGTCGTACCAACGCGGGTTGGGGTAGTTTCCGACCATCGTGGTGGGAAGAAGGATGTCCTGAGTGCCGATCTTCATGAAGCCTCCTGTGGCCCTCTGGGGAACGTAGTACGAATCTAGGCTCTCGCGAACTGCACTCGCTTCACCCGATCAAGCCCAATCGTGCTGCAACCTTGACCCCCTTGGGGCGGAATTCGCCCGAATTCCTCCGTCGTCTTAGTGCGAGTTACCGCCGAATGAGTCGTGCGTCGACAGCGATGCAGCCATTCGCGTCGGCCAACACCGGGTTGAGATCGAGCTCGGCAATGTCGGGGTAGGTCGCAAGTAGGTCGCCGACTGCTCTCACCAAAGACTCAACTGCCGCCCGATCTACAGGTTGCGATCCGCGCACACCGTCGAGAACGACCGAGCCGCGCGGTGCAGAGATGAGCAACTGTGCGTCTCGCGCACTCAACGGTGCTGCCGCAAACGACACGTCATCGAGCACCTCGACCAGCACTCCGCCGAGACCGAAAGCCACTACCGGCCCAAACGTGGGTTCATCAATTCCGCCCACCACAAGTTCGAGCCCGGTGCGCTGAGATTGCACCAACACTCGCGCGCCCTCGACGAGCGCGAACAATTCATCTGCCGCCGAGCGCACGGCAGACTCATCGGTGAGCCCGACACGAACGCCTCCGACATCGCTCTTGTGCACAAGAGTCCGATGATCGACTTTGGCGACGACCGGGAAACCCGTGCTTCGCGCAGCGGCCACCGCATCATCTGACGTCGCGCAGGCGATGGTGTCGACAACCGGAATGCCGTTCGCCACCAGAAAGTCTCGCGTGACAATCGCGTCAACACCGACGCCGACCGGAAGTTCGCGCGGCTCTGGAAGAGTCGCGTCACCATCACCAGCGACCGAACGCCGGAACTGCGCGTACCGCGCCGCATGTCCGACAGCTTTGGCAGTGCGCGCTGGCCACTCGAAGCACGGGATACCCGCTTCATGCAGTACTGCCGTGACCGGCCACGCTGAACGACGAGCCACCCAACACACGAACACGGGAACTTGTGACCCTTCCGCACGCAAACCGGCAACCGACTCGGCAATCGCCTGCGCGACGTCAGGATTCTCAGCCGACCGGTGCAACAGCACCGGAATCACAATGTCGACTTCGCCACTGCGCGCTAGTGCCTCGAGCACCGCCGGATACAACTCAGCAAATCGCGACCAAATCGGTGTGATATCAACGGGATTTGCCGCACTCGCGTATGCCGGAAGGAGTGCGGCAAGTTTGGCCTGAAGTTCAGTGGAAAGCTCGGGGACCTCGATTCCCTCATCTGCCAAGAGATCAGACAACTCGGTACCCGTGCCACCAGAGTTGGTGATGATGGCTGCGCGCATTCCCGCAGCAAGCGGTTGCCCTCGCAGCGCACGCGCCGCATCGAGCATCTCCAAGCCCGATCGCGCGACCGTGACACCAGCACCTGACAACACGTCGTCCCAGGTGCGTCGATTCGACGCAAGTGCTGCAGTGTGCGATGCCGCCGCGCGCGATCCCGCTTCAGATCGTCCGACCGCAGTGAGCACTATGGGCTTCACCCGAGTCGTTCGCCGAGCAACGTCGAGGAAGTGCCGGCCGTCGCCGAGTGATTCGAGAAAGGCACAGATCACCTGAGTGCGCTCATCAGTGCGCAACTGATCAATGACTTCGGCATCATCGACATCACAGCGATTGCCCGATGAGTACGCAACGGCGAATCCCACGCCCTCATCGGCCGACAACGCGTGCAGCGCCATTGCGTACGAGCCGGACTGCGTGATGACGCTGATGCCGCCACCACCGGCGGCTGTTCCCGCCGCTAATGACGCATTGAGTGGAACATCGCAGTTCTGCACGCCCAGACAGTTCGGACCTACGAGCAGAACGCCACCATCGCGCGCCACCCGAACGAGTTCCTCCTGCAGTGCGGCGCCCTCAGATCCTGTCTCAGCAAAACCGGCGCTCACAATCACGCATGCGCCGACGCCCGCGGCAGCGGCATCGCGCACCACGTCCAACGCAGCGGCCGCTGGTACAGCGACCACAGCAAGATCGATCTGACCCGGAACATCACGCAGAGTGGGGTAGGCAGTTACCCCATCGATCTCGGCGGCGCGACGGCTTACCGGCACTACTTCGCCGGGGAACGACTGCAGATTGCGCCACAGCACGAACCCAGGACTTCCTTCGGTGGCAGAGGCCCCCACCACCGCTATCCGCGCAGGATCAAGCACCTGCCGCAGCGACCGACTCATGTCAGCAGTTGCACCCCGGGTCATGTACGTGATCGTACGTGCGCGTAAGTTCGGCCGGATCAAACTCCGACTTACGAACCCCAAGTGGGTCGATTCCGCGCACGATTGCCAGTTCAGCGCACGTGGGAGATGCGACGGTTTTCACGTCAGCCGCAGTCGTGAATTCGAATCCGGTGGCCTCGCGAACAGTGTCGACGTCGACGTCGGAAAAGACCTCGATGAGTCGCGCGCGACCTTCACTGTCGTAGTCGAAGACGCCGAGTTCGGTCACCATCCACTGCGGGCCGCCACCGGTGTATCCCAGTTCGGCTCGATTGCCGGCTGGGGTGACGTGCCCGATGTCGGTGATGAAGTCGCATTTATCGACTAGCGTGCGACCCGAGCGGTGCCGCGTCGTCCACAACGTGAGTTGCCCGATGGTGGCTGAGATGTTGCAACCGCCACCGCCACCGCCCAACTTGACCTTCGGCTTCTCCAACGGCCCAACCGCGGTCACATTGGTGTTGCCATACGCATCGATCTGTCCGCCCGAAAGGAACATGCGATCAACGTCGCCACGAATCGCGGCGTCGAAGAACTCTTCGAACTTCATGCTGTACGCGGCGCCCTGCTTGAGACTGCTGTCGTTGCCCGTGGGCGGAATGAACGGCGGATTGGGATTGACCGCGTACATTGCGCCTTCGATCAACAACATGTCAGGTGCGTGCGTTCGCTTAGCGACATGCATCGCGACCTGCGCGCACGGGCTGCCGAATCCGTGGAACACCACTTCACGATCGCTAATGGTGCGGGCCAATGTGACGACGAACCATTCGTCGAATGTGTACGTCATGCGAAAAGCCCCTTCCACGTCTCGGTCGATTCAGACCACGTCGTGAGTCGCTGAAGTGATTCCTCGCCCAACTTCGCGCGGTAACCGTCCTCACCATCGGGCAGCATCACCCACTCTTCGATGTACTGCGCCGCTGACTCGGGTTTCGATGCAGCCTTGACGTAGACGCCCATGTGATCGCGGTCGTAGGCGTAGTTGGGATAACTCGACGCTGGGTGTGCACCGAACGGCACTTCGGCCACCGCCTGTACGTAATGAGCAGGGATGGTGATGCCGTACTCAACGAGTTCGTCAGTCGACACGATGCGATCGACAGTCGCGATCACCGCCCGCGAGGCACCGGCGAAACGCTCATCAAGAACGTACGGCTTATCGAGGTACAGGTTGCCGTGGAGGTCACCCAGTGGTGCATGGATCAATGCGGCGTCGGGAATTAGAGGTGGCACGGCGACGAGAACTTCACCGGTGAAGGGGCACGTCGTCTCGGCGTATTCGGGATGCAGTCGCCGCATGTCCGTTCCTTTGATGCCACGCACGGGCAAGAACGGCAGTCCCATTTCCGCCGCACGCAATTGCGTCAAAATCGTGACGCAGCAACTCTCGCGCAGTGTGATGGTGCCGCTCTCAGCCGCACGTCGGTAGGCCGGAGCCAGACCGAGGTCCTGCTCAAATCCCACGTAACTCTCTTCGCAGATCGACAGCGCGCCGGCTGCAACGAGCAGATCAACATCCATGCTGTGTGCCGAACCCACCACGTGCAGACCCGTACGGCCTTGCCGCACGAGTTCACGCACGAGTGCCATGGGAAGGCGTGACGACAATCCCCCACCCAGAGCCAACAGGGCTCCATCGCCTATGTGAGAAGCCGCAGTCGCCAGATCGACGCGCTTGTCTGGATCGAGGAAAATCATCGCTCTCCTTACTGAGAGGTCATGCCGCCATCGGCGGTGAGCACGGAACCGGTGACGAAAGCAGCTTCGTCGCTAGCCAGGAACAGCGCGGCGTTCGCGATGTCGATCGGGTCACCGAGACGGCCGATGGGGTACTTGGTCAGGGTCATCTCGAGTCCCTTCTGCAGGTCGCCGCCACCGCGGGCGATGAGCATCGGCTCCATGAGCGGGGTGTAGATCGTTCCGGGGGCAATCGCATTGACGCGAATACCGCGCGGTGCGAGGTCAAGTGACATCGAGCGAGTCAATGCCACGACCGCGCCCTTGGCAGCGCAGTACGCAGCGAAGTTGGCAACACCAACGAGGGCTGCAACTGAACCCTGGTTGATGATCGATCCGCGACCCGCGGCCAGCATTGACGGCACGACAGCGCGCGAGCACAGGAAGGTGCCCTTGGCGTTGATGTCGAAGCAGCGGTCCCAATCGTCCTCAGTCGCCACGTCAACGGCACCTGAACTACCGATACCTGCGTTGTTGTACAACACGGCAATATCGCCGAATGCTGCAATCACTGCCTCAGTCGCCTCGCGTACCTGCGCGTCAATGGTGACGTCGGCACCCAGCCCCAGCGCACGCCCACCCGCGGCATTGATACCGTCGGCTACTTCCTGAGCGGCCTCAGCGCGAACGTCAAGAACGCCTACCGCAGCGCCTTCGCACGCGAATAGTTCAGCCGATGCGCGTCCGATGCCTGAACCCGCGCCCGTGATGATCGCGACCTTGCCTTCGAGCCTGCCTGCCATTGGATTTCCCTTCGATTGGATGTCACCTTGAAGACCAGCCACCGTCGATGATCAACGGTGAGCCGTTTGCATATGCGAGTCGTCCCGATGCCAACACCGAAACGGCATCGGCGATCTCATCGGGTTGCGCCACCCTGCCCATCGGAATCTGCGCCTCAATCTGAGCGCGCAGTTCTGGCTGGTCAAGTCGCCATTGAGTCATCGGCGTTTCGACCATGCCCGGGCAGATCGCGTTGGAGCGGATACCCCGGCCTCCGTAGTCGATGGCGACCGAGCGCGCGAACTGAAGCGCCGCACCCTTCGACGTCGTGTAGGCACACCGGCCGGGAAATGCCACGAGGCCCGCGATAGAGGCAATCGTGATGATGTGTCCGCGGCCGGCTTCTAACATTGAGGGAATCAGCGCACGCGTGCAGAGAAACGGGCCGCGAACGTTGACGGCCATGACTCGATCGAACTCTTCAACGGGTGTCTCGTGCACCGTCGTTGCCGCCGCAGAACCGGTGATGCCCGCGTTGTTTACCAGCACGTCAACCCGTGGCCACGTCGCGAGAATGGATGCCATCACCTGTTCGACTTGCTCGGCGTTGGTCACGTCGAGGGCATACGAATGCGCAGAGAGCTTCGCAGCGGCGTCACCGTCAAGATCGAGTGCAATCACGGTCATTCCATCGTCGAGCAATCGGCGTACCGTCGCACTTCCGATACCCCCGGCCGCGCCTGTAACCACAGCGACACCCATCAGCGTGTACCTCCATCACGTGGGGTCGCGGTTCGACCCGATGCTGTCTTCGCCATAGAGCCCTTTGCCATAGGGCCCTTCGCCATAGAGCCCTTTGCCATTGCAAACTGTGCGGCCTGAGCGGCCTGCGTGAGTGGGTCATACACAGGCGAGAACGGTGGCGCGTAGGCCAAATCGAACGCGGCGAGCTCATCGATACCAAGACCGGTGTGCAAAGCCGCCGCAATGACGTCGACCCGCTGCGCTGCTCCGTCACGACCCACCAGTTGACCGCCCAGCAGTTTGCCATCGGCCTGATGAACTAGGCGCACGCGCAGAGGCTCAGCACCCGGGTAGTACTTCGCTCGCGATTTCGCTGTGATGTCAGTCGCCACCGCCTCGAAGCCAGCAGCCTGCGCATCGGCGAGTGTCAGGCCCGTGTGCGCCACCGTGAGGTCGAACACCTTGACGACCGCGGTGCCGACGATTCCTTCGAATGCCGCGTCGCCACCAGCCGCGACGGTGCCCGCAACACGCCCCGTCTTATTGGCAGCCGGGCCTAGCGGAACGAAGGCCGGCCCATTGAGCACACGATGGTGCAAGGCAATGCAGTCTCCTGCGGCCAGCACATTCGGATGTGGTGTGCGCATGCGATCGTCGACGACGAGTGCGCCATTGGGCAGTGCGGGAAGTTCGAAATCCTTGAGAATGTCGGTCGAGGGCCGCACGCCGAGAGCGAGCACGACCAGATCGACATCAAGTGAGCCCGAATCGAGCTCAACGCGCACCGAATCGGCACTCGGATGCAACGCCACCAGCGCCGATTCGAGGCGCAGTTCACAGTGCTGACGTACCTCGCGCTCGACGAGTTCAGCAATATCGACATCGACTGTTGACATCACGCGCGGCAGCCGGTCGACCACCGTCACCTCAATGCCCTGCTCAACGAGTGCCTCAGCCATTTCCAAGCCAACGTAACCGGCACCGACCACTACCGCGCGCTTCACGCCGCTCAGGCGGTCGCGCAGGGAAATCGCCTCATCCAGCCGCCGAATCGTCACAACGCGCGGGTCTTCGACACCCGGAATGGGCGGCACGATGGGTGCCGCGCCCGAGGCAAGCACGAGCACGTCGAAAGGATGGGCCTGCGAGCCGGAGTAGACCACCTGGGCATCGCGGTCGATGCGATCGACAGTGGCTCCAAGGCGCAAATCGATGCGGCGCTTGTCTCGAAACTCCTCGGGGGGCATTGCCACCAGCGAATTCGCCTCAGGAACGACACCGGAGATGAAATACGGTAACCCACACACTCCGTACGAGGCGAATGGACCAGCCTCCAGGACAGTGATCGACGATTCCGGGTCGGTTCGCCGAGCCGCGGAGGCAGCCGACATTCCAGCGGCTCCACCGCCAATCACGACCACAGTGCGCGTCACGCGACTCCTCCCGGTTCCTTTACGGAGACTGACAGCACACCCCGGCGTAACCCATGCCCCCAGTGACCGAAGTACTAATGATTCTTAGGCCTCACAGGACGGGTGAGAATGGGCACATATTCTCCTAGGGTCCTCACAGGGGCGCGAATAATCCGACCCTCACGCGCGGCTGCCTATCGGGAGGAGAACCTAATGCCGGATCGGCCAAGTTTCCTCACCCTGCCGCCTCGCGACTCCAAGCCCCGCTCGCGAGGGCTCACCCACGTTCTCGACAAAGGCCTGACCGTGCCCGCGACCCACGCCCTGATCGCGCAATGCGCTGAGTTGATCGACATTGTGAAGGTGGGTTGGGGTATCGGCTACGTCGACCCGCAGTTCACCGAGCGCGTTGCGGCCTACCGGGCAGGCGGCGTTGAGGTGAGTTTGGGCGGAACACTGCTTGAGGTCTGTGCCGCGCAAGGCAAGGTGGCCGAGCTTCGCGAATGGGCACTGTCGTGCGGGGTTTCGGTCGTCGAAGTCTCCAACGGACTCGGCTTGCTTGATCGCGAAAGTAAGGCCGCGCTCGTGCGGCTGCTGAGCGCAGACTTCGCCGTCGCCGCCGAGGTTGGCGCCAAGGATCCGTCGGTTCCGGTCATCGCCGACCAGTGGATTGCCGAGATGGAATCCGACCTTGAGGCTGGAGCTCAGTGGCTCGTCACTGAAGGACGCGAAAGCGGCACGGTCGGCATCTATAACGGAAATGGCTCCGTGCGCGACGATCTCATCGACGCAATCGGTGCGCGAATCCCACTCGACCGGGTCATCTTCGAAGCTCCATCGAAGACGCAGCAAACCTGGTTCATTGCCACCGTGGGTCCCGAGGTGAATCTCGGGAACATCGCCACCGATGACGTGATCCCGCTTGAGACTCTTCGCCTCGGCCTTCGCGCCGACACCGCGTTACAGATCTCGGCCATCAACCCAGTGCAGGCTTCCCACCACTGACAGGATGACTTCATGATTCCGCTTCCCGCGCCTAACACCATGACCCGCCCTTACCGCGGGCTGTCGGCACAGGAGGCCGACATTGACCTAGGCGACGAGGCGGCGATTCTCGACTACATCCTGGGCCGCGAGGTCTACCGCCGCACTGAATGGCTGCTGCTAAGCAACGGCGATGACCGCGCCCTGATCGAAGTGCGCAAGGAATCGTTCGAACCGCTGTTTTCTCCGGTCACCGAAGCGCGAGTGTTGGCCGGACCCGACCGCATCGTGTTCATCGTCGATCCCACTACTGACGTCGGCAATCCCACCCAGCTCGCCTTCAGCGCCCTTGCTCACGCTCAACCCGACACCGACGCCTATGCGGTTCAAGGCAAGTACGAGCACATCAACGTCATCTGGCAGCCCAATCCCGTCACCGTCATCGTCACCGAAGTTGTTCCACCCGAGCCGGCGAAGCTCTTCGAACTCGCAAAGCAGGCGGTCGGATTCGACGAGGACCTTCCACCCATTCGCCTCGTACTCGACGCGGTCGACATTCGCGAAATGGCGAAAGACAACCCCGCGAACGGGTACTTACTTCCCTGTCGTGGTTCAGGTGTCGACCTTCCTGCCGAGGTCACCTTCCTCGACACTCGCCCGCCCGAGCGTCTCGACTGGACCTTGATCGGCTGCGAGCGGTCGGTTCAATTCCACCGGCATTTCTATGGTGACGAACCCGAGCAGGTCGACTTCTGCCCCAACCACCGCGCTGAGCAACTCGGCCAAGACGCACTCGTTCTGACCAAGTGCTGCCTGCTTGAGCGCGGAGTTGAAGTTCGGGGAAACACTGCCATCGTGCCGTGGGGTTCGAACCTCGATGAAATTCGACTCGCCCTGCGCATGATCACCGGAGTCGGCCCACTACCCGAGCCCAAGCAGATCGGTTCCGCACTCACACCATGAGCGCGCACCTGACCGGGTCGGCGGTGTACGGGCACCTCTGGAGTACCGACGAGACCCGCAACCTCTTCAGCGACGAAGCGCGCCTTCGCGCGTGGCTCGACATTCTCGCCACCCTCGCTGAGGCTCAGGCTGAGGTCGGACTGGTTCCTACCGAAGCCGCGCAGTCGATTCGAGTCGCCATCACTGACTGGCTACCCGATCCGGTCGAAGTCGGCGAACTCACGCGCGCAACGGGACACTCCACGCTCGGTCTCATTCGAATTCTTGAACAACGACTTCCCGAAGACGCTCGCGAGTGGGTCTACTACGGGGCAACAGTGCAAGATCTTTCCGATACGTGGGCCGCGCTCATCATGCGCACCGTCAGCGACATCGTGACGCGCAACCTCGTTGCGGCACGTGCCGCAGCACTTCAGCTCGCACGCACACATCGCGACACTTTGATGTGCGGGCGTACGCATGGGCAGCCAGGACTTCCGATCACGTTCGGCTTCAAAGCCGCGGTGTGGGCCGAAGAGATTGACCGGCATCTTCAGCGCATCGCCGAAACACGACAGCGCCGCGAAATGGTGCAGCTTGCTGGTGCCCTTGGCTCAATGGAATTCTGGGGCGACAGCGCCGAACCAATGATCAAGGCTTTCGCACGTCGACTCGATCTCGCAGTACCCACTCTGCCGTGGCTCACCGCACGCGACGGATTCGCTGAGTTCATGACATTGATGGCGATGGTGACGGCGACCGTGGCCAAGATCGGCGACGAGGTGTACGAGCTACAACGCACCGAGATCGGCGAGCTTCGTGAACCGTTGTTAGTCGGAACTGTCGGCAGCATCACCATGCCGCATAAGCGAAACCCCGAGTGGGCCGAACACGTCAGCACCCTGGCACGCCTCGTGCGGGTGAATTCGGATCTGGCTATTGAAGGCATGATTCACGGGCACGAACGCGACGGTCGCGCCTGGAAGACCGAGTGGGTCATCCTTCCTGAAACCTGTCACTACAGCGCCGTGAGTACCGCTGCGGTTGAACGTATTCTCATCGGCCTCGAGGTTGATACCGAGCGCATGCGCGCGAACCTTGATGCGCAACGCGGTTACGTACTGAGCGAACCAGTCATGCGCGCGCTGTCCGATCGCGTTGGTAAGCACACTGCTCATCGCATCGTGTACGAAGCATCACTCGCCGGACGCGAACGCGGTGACGATCTGCGCACGGCCCTGCGCGCCGATGATCGGCTCAGCCAGATTTCCGATGACGAACTCGACGAATTACTCGATCCCACGCGCGCACTCGGTTCGATTCCCCGTTTCATTGACGCAACCCTCGGCCGACTCGATGGCTGATCCCGACCTTTCGGCAATTCCTCGCGAACATCTCGGCACCCTTCCCACACCGCTCGTTGCTGCCCCGCGACTGTCAGAAGAGTTGGGCATCGAGATCTGGTTCAAGCGCGACGACCTCACGGGTATCGGCCTCGGCGGCAACAAGGTGCGGCCGCTCGAGTTTCTGCTGGGCGACGCACTCGCGCGTGAGTGCGACGTCCTCGTCACCGGCTCGGGCCCCCAGTCCAACTGGTCGATGTTGGCCGCTCTCGCGGCGCGACGATGCGGCCTCGACTCAATCGTCTGCTTCTACGGCGACGCACCACCGACAGTGCAAGGCAATCTCTTGCTGCACTCAACGATCGGCACCACGGTGCAATACACCGGTGACCCATCGCGTGCGACCGTCGACGCCCTCATTGACATGACCGCGCACGAACTTCGCGCCGCTGGACGCAACCCCGCCGTGCTGCCGCGCGGAGGCGCCACCTCACGTGGTGCCATCGGTTACGTCGCCGCGGCACTCGAATTGCGTGAACAGACGACCGCGGCCGGACTCGCGAATCCCACTCTCTGGATGGCAACCGGTTCGTGCGGTACTCAAGCTGGTCTCGTGGCCGCTGTGGCCGCAGGCATTCTTCCCGAGGTCATCGGTGTCACTGTCAGCCGCACAGCGGACGAATGTCGCGAGCGAGTTCTTGCCCTCGCCACCGGCACCGCCGAGTTGATCGGCACACCAACTCCTCACGCGGCGCAGGTCAACATCGTCGACGGATGGATCGGCCCTGGGTACGGCTACGCATCCGCTGAGGGTAGGTCGGCCGCCGATCTCGTCGCGCGTAGTGAGGCGCTCTTCCTCGACCCACCCTTCTGCGCCAAGGCAATGGCTGCACTCGTGTTTGCGGCAAGCAATGGCGACATCACCGGGCCGGTCGTATTCCTTGTCTCCGGCGGAGCACCCACACTGTTCGTGCAGGATGGTGACTTGTGAGTACCTCTGCTGATCACCCCGCGACCCCTGAGGGCTACCTCGGCGCCGATGGCCGCATCTCTGCCGGACCCGCGCCCGAGTTAGTCGCCGCTGGCTACGCACTCGAACTTGCCGATGCTCCGCTGCTGCATGACGGGCTACTCGTGGCCGACCTCGCCCACGTCATTGCCCTGCATGAATCGGGTCTGGTCAGTGACGACGTGGCTCGCGAACTGCTCGGTGAATTGCTAACGATGGGCGCCGTGGCAGTTGACGACTTTCCGTACGACGTAATTCTTGGTGACGCCTACAACAGTCGTGAAAAGGAACTCACTCGACGTATTGGCGACACCGCCGGATGGGTTCATCTCGGTCGCACGCGACGTGAGGCCGGACGCATCGCATTCCGTCTTGCTGTGCGAGATCTTCTCGTTGACCTCGCCGATGCCGTTGCTGACTTCTCCGATAGCCTCGGCGATCGTGCGGTTGAACTCGCCGACACGGTGTGGGCCGACACCACATACCTGCAACTCGCGCAGCCGTCGACTTTCGGGCACTACCTGGCGAGTTTTGCTGAAGAGTCGGCGCGCCACCTTCCGCGCATTCGCGCAGCACATGAGTGGATCGACGTCTCACCAGCAGGTTCGGGTGGAGTCGCTGGCACACGCATGCACCTCGATCGCGCACGCCTTGCCGAACTACTCGGCTTCGCTGCCGTTGGCCGCAACACCCGCGACACCATGTGGACGATCGACGGACTCATTGAGATCACCGCCGCTGCCGCTCAAACGGTCATCACAGCCGATCGGCTTGCCGAAGACCTCCAGATCTTCGCAAGCGCTGGCTTCGGTCTTGTCACAGTTGATGCCTCACTGTGCCGCGCGTCGGTACTGATGCCCCAAAAGCGCAACCCTTACGCGCTGTCGGTGATTCGCGCGGGCGCCAGCACCATGATCGGCCGCCTCGCAGGAATTGCCGCAACTGCGCGTACTCCTTCTGCTTCAACCGACAACTGGCTGCACTCGTATGGCGAAGTCGCGGCGTCACTCACGCTCGCCACCCGCCTCGTACGTCTGGCGACGGTGGTAGTGCGCACCCTGCAGATTAATGCTGAGGCGATGTCGCGCAGTGCTCACGATCAGCAGACGGCTTCCACTGATATTGCCGACGAGTTGGTTTTGGTTGCAGGTCTTGACTACCGCACGGCCTACCGCATCGTTGGCCACACGGTTGCGCAGTCGCTGCGCACCGCACAGCCCATCAGCATCAACACTCTTGAGGCATCCTGCGTTGAACTCACGGGCGGTCCGCTGCCTGAAGCAGCCCGCACCCTCGATCTCGCAGCCATTCTCGACCCGGTCACTCTCGTGGCATCACGCAGCGAACCCGGTGGTTGCGGGCCTGATCTCGTACGCGACGAAATCGCGACACTCCGGCCGATCGTGGCAGCACAACGCACGTGGTTCGTCGAACGTGCGGCGAAGGGCAACGGCGCGCTCACGCAATTGCGTGAACGCGCCGCCAGCCTTGCTGCAAAATAACGGCTACAGCGACTTCAAGTCCTTCGCGCCCGCACGCAGCCGAGACAACTGGATGAAGTGGCTGGGGTTGAGGAACAATTCGTTCATCTCTGCCATTTGGTCAATGGTCACTCCATCGCCGTTGTGAATCAGGTAGTCGAGGTACTGGAAGCCATCCTTGGCTCCGTATCCGACGTGGTGAGCACCCACCAACTTGCGTGAGGTGGCGTCGAAGACCGCCTTCTGGAATCCGGTGCGCTCGGGATGCGTGAACGCAAGCAACATCGTTCCGTCGGCACAGGGCAGCGGGATGTCACCGTAGGGAACTCCGGGTGGCGGCATCTGCAACACAATGACGTTGTCGTACTTCTCACGCGCCTCGCGTTCAGACAATCCCACCCAGGTGATTTCGTAGGTGGAGTGCAAGAAGTCGGGGTACTCACTGAAGTCGAAGGTGTAGTCCTCGCCCATGATGTTGCGTGCAGCCGTCACTCCACACTTGCGCGCCTTGAACATTTCCATCGGCGGGCCAATGATGTCGCCAATCGCATAGACGCCAGGAACGTTGGTGCGCATGTGCGCGTCGACGATGATCGAGTCGCGGTCGTCGACAGCGACTCCGAGCGTCTTGACATATTCATCAGAGTTGGCCCGCTCACCAGTTCCGATGAACACCATTTCGCACGGAATATCGGTCACCGTGCCATCGGATAGGCGGACGCGAACACCGGTGACGCGGTCGTCTCCGAGTACTTCGAGAGTCTCGGTTCCGTCGTGAATCACAATTCCGCGCTCACGCATGCCCCACACCACGTATTCACGCAGGTCGTCGTCAACGTGGTGCAAGCCCTTGCCCGCCATGAGTGGGCTACGCGCCAAAATCGTGGTCTGACAACCGGCGGCCTGGAAGAACGAACCGTATTCGATCGCGACCTTCGAGCCGCCGATGATCACGCAGGAGCGCGGGTCGTAGTCGAGTTCCTCGATCAACGTCGCGTAGTCGTACACACCCTTGAGGTCGATACCCGGAACCTCCGGCACCCGCGTGGTCGCTCCGGTGCCGATCACGAGGTTCTTCGCTTTGAAGGTACGGCCTGCTACCTCGACCGTGTTGGCGTCAATGACGGTCGCCGAGGCGTTGAGGATGTATTCCATCCCCAACTGCTCCTTGCTCTGGTAGTTCATAAACGAGTGCGCACTATTGCGGCCGCTCAGGAACAGTTCGACCATTTCGAGAATGGAGGCCTTGCTCTCGTCGAACTCGGGGTACCAGAAGCGACCCGAGAACGTGCGGGCCAAGTCGAGCTCACGCGCTGCCTCAGAGAAGAGGTGGTGAGGCACACAGGCCAGGTGAGGGCACGATCCGCCCAAGAAGGGCCAGCGGTCGATCGTCAACTGCCGACCGCCCGCCGCCTTCATATACGCCGACCCGAAGCGACCACCTGCGCCGCCGCCGATGAAGATCGCGTCGTATTCACGGTCATCATCGGGGTCGATATTGAGAATCGGGCCGTCCTTCACGCCCGCCTCGAAGTCATCAATGATGACGCGCCACTCGGCGTTACTGATGCTGATGTCTCGGATGTCCATACCGTCTGTGGTCATGGGTGCAACCCTCGCGATTGCGCCTCCGGAAGCCCATGTCCTCTCAGGCCCATGTTGGGCCTAACCTTTGCCCGGGTGGGCCGATTGCACTCGTGCGCTCTTCGGCCAACCTGAGGGCATGGCCACTGACTCCCCCTCTGACACATCCGCTCCCGACCCCGCCGCCGAGGTTCGCGCCATCGTCGCGCGCGCCCGGGCCGCCCAGGAGGCAATAGCCGACTGGGATCAGGCTCAGGTTGACGCCCTTGTCACCGCCGTGGGTTGGGCCATCGTCCGCAAGGACAACGCTGAGGCCCTCGCCCAGCTCGCTGTCGACGAGGGTGGCTTTGGCACCTACGCCGACAAGCTCACCAAAATCGGCCGCCGAGTGAACGGTCTGCTCGCCGACATGCGCGACATGCGTACCGTGGGCATCGTTGAGGAAGACCCCGCGCGCGGACTGGTGAAGATCGCCAAGCCCGTCGGCGTCGTCGCCGCACTGATTCCCACCACCGGCCCCGACGCGACTCCGCCCATGAAGGCGCTCATGGCGCTCAAGGGTCGCAACGCGATCGTCGTGGCACCGCACCCCCGCACCAAGAAGACCAGCGAGATGTCGGTCGAACTGATGCGCGCGGCATGCGCACAGGTCGGTGCCCCCGAAGACCTCATCATCAGCCTCACGTCGCCCTCGATCGACAAGACGCGCGAGCTCATGAAGCAGGCCGACGTCGTCGTCGCCACGGGTGGCGCTGCAATGGTGAAGGCGGCTTACAGCTCGGGCACCCCGGCTTACGGAGTCGGTGTCGGTAACTCAGTACACGTCATTGATGAGACCGGCGACCTTGAAGATGCCGCAGCGATGATCGTCGCCGGCAAGACATTCGACCTCGCAACCAGTTGCCTCGCCGACAACTCACTGGTCATCGCTGATGCGGTGTACGACGACCTCCTTGGTCGCCTGCAGGCATTGGGTGGCTACCTGTGCAACGCCGAAGAGAAGGCGAAGCTGCAGAAGGCCATGTGGCCCGACGGCGGACACATTCCCAGCCTCGACGTCATTGCCAAGCCGGCCGCCACCATCGCCGAGCTCGCAGGCATTGACATCCCTGCTGGCACGTCGTTCATCATGGTTGAAGAAGACGGTGCCGGCCCCGAGCATCCCTTCTCGGGCGAGAAGCTCTCGGTCGTTCTGGCCGTGTACCGCTACGGCAGCGACATCAACGAGGCAGTGCAGATCATCAACGACATCACGGCCTACCAGGGTCTTGGTCACACCTGCGGAATCCACACCAGCGTTGATGCGCATGTCGATGCGATTGCATTCGGAACCCGCACTGCGCGCGTCATGGTCAACCAGAACCTCAATGAGGGCGCCGGAAGTGCACGCAACGGTTTGCCGTTTACGTTGAGCCTGAGTTGCGGTTCGTGGGGTGGCAACATCACCACCGAGAACGTCAACGCCAAGCACTTCCTCAACCTCACCTGGGTGTCGCGCACCATCGCACCCAAGACGTTCACCGAGCAGGACCTCTTCGGTGAGCACTGGGAGAAGTACGGAATCTAGCCAGACGTGCTCGTCGACATCGTGGCCATCAACCGATGTCGACGAGCACTTTTCCGACAGCGTTAGCTTCGACTGCGTCATGCGCGTCGGCAATCTGGTCGAGAGTGAAGTGGTGGTCGGGCATAGCGACCAACTGTCCCTGAGCGAGCGCGTCACTAATATCGGCCACCGCATCGGAAATCTGCCGGTCGGTGAAGTTGTAGACCAGCGCAAACCGCAACGTGATATTCGGCGACATCAGCGATCGCACCGGAATGACCGGGTCGCCAGCAACTTCCGTCGCGTACGTGACAATGACACCATGCGGTGCGAGCACCGCGAGATCAAGATCAAGGTTGGTCTTCAGCGCCAACTCAACGATGCGATCAACGCCATTCGGTGCGATCGCGCGAATCTGCTCGGCGGCATCAGCATCGCGGTAGTTGACGATGTGCACGGCACCCGCGGTGCGCGCGATATCGGCCTTCGCCTCTGAACTCACCGTGGTGATCACGGTTGCTCCTGCACGCAACGCAAGCTGAATCGCCGCGTGACCGACCGCGCCAGCCCCACCCGCAATGAGAACCGTGCGACCAGCGATCGCTCCATCCGAGAACAGACACCCGTGCGCCGTGATGAACGGAATGCCCAAGCCCGCGCCCTGATCGAAGCTGACGTCTGCAGGCAACGAAACTGCCTGGTCGGCAGGCACCACCGAGTAGGTCGCGGCCGTGCCACTCACGCGCTCGCGCGCGGCATGGAAAACCCACACTCTTTCACCAACGCGGACAGGGTCGACGCCGTCACCGACTGCATCGATGACTCCGGCACCATCCTGATTCGGAATCTGCACCGGGCCCACCATCGGCGCGGGAGACGTACGCGATTTCCAGTCAGTGGGGTTCACTCCTGACACACTCACGCGTACTCGCACCTCACCTGGCCCCGGCTCAGGGTCGGGTAACTCCACCACCGAGAGCACTTCATGGGCCGGACCTTTGTCTGAATACACCGCTGCACGCACGTGCGCCACCTCCAATCCGAGCCTAGTGGCGAGCCCGATCTCGGATTTTCATCCTCGGGTGACCAGAAGAATGCATAATTGTATCCACGTGGGTCTGTTTTAGGCCCCGCTGACGCCCTAGCCTGAGCCCAAGGCCCTGGCCAAGGAGGCACGTGTGACTGCAACGATCGAACTCGGTCTGCCCGGATTGACCATGACCCCCGGTGACCACATCTGCGCGTTCTACCGTGGTTCGGTCGGGCGCGACGAGGTGCTGCTGCCGTATCTACGCGCCGGCATCGACGCGGGCGACAAGTGCATCGCCGTTCTCGATCAGATCGAGCCCGACGACCTGTGGGCCGAATTGGGATCCGACGATGCAACGGGGCACGCCCACGACAGCCATCAGGTCGACCTGATGCGTTCGACCGAGACCTACCTGCGCGATGGTGCCTTCTCGAAAGAATCGATGATCGACTTCTGGAACACCGCGATCAGCGGCCCCCTCGATAGCGGCGACTACACCTTCGCCCGCAGCCTGGGCGAAATGACGTGGGCGCTGCGTCAACTTCCCGGCGTTGAAGGACTCGTCGAGTACGAATCCGAGCTCAACCGCTTCCTTCCTCAGTACCCGCAGGTGATCTTGTGCCTCTACGACCTCGACAAGTTCGACGGTCGCGTCGTGGTTGACCTACTGCGCACGCACCCCAAGTTGCTCTTGTGCGGAAGTCTCCTCGATAACCCGTACTACCTCGAGCCCGACGAGTTCCTCGCGTCATACGCCGGGTCACAACCGACATGACCACGGAGATGGCGGTCGGCCTCGCAGCCCGCGACCACCTCTCCCGCCTCAACGCGTTGCTCGTCCTCGCAATGCTCATGACCGAAAGCACCGACGAGCAGCAAATCCTTCGGATGGGTGCCAGCGCTGCACCCTCGTTCGCGTCATGTCGGCTCGTCGGCGTTCGCACGGTTGACGGAACATCACGCCAGTGGACACCGGGTGAGAAGGGCGATACCCAGCCACCCACACTCGATGACGTAGCAATCGGCGGTGGCTCACTTGAATTGCCAGACGAGGAATGGGGATGGGCGTACGCGCTCGGAAGTGCCTCTGCTACCTCCGGCCACATGGTGGTCGCCTCTGCACGCGAACTCGAAAACGATGAGCACTTCCTGCTACGTGTGCTTTCGCAGCAGATCGGCTCGGCGGTTCGTAACAGTCGACTGCACCAAGCTGAGCGCGCCGCCGCTAACGAATTGGCCTCCGTTAATCAACAACTAGAAAACACAGTGGAAGCGCTGCAGCAGCGCATCGACATTCACCATCGACTCACGCGCGCCGCAGTTTCTGGCGAAGGCATGGAAAGCCTTGCTCGAGCGGTACATGAAGTCACCGGCTTGCCCACCATCATCGAAGATCGCTACGGAAATCTGCGGGCGTGGGCCGGCCCCGGGCAACCAGCGGTGTATGCGAAAGATCCGCCAGCGCGTCGCGAACAGTTGCTGCGCCGGCTATTGCGCGAAGGACGTCCACTGCGCGAGTCAGGTCGCGTCATGGTTGCTGCCTCTCCGCGACCAGACTCCGTTGCCGTTCTCGCGTTGCTCGACCCCGACGATCACGCACGCGATGAAGACCTGGCAGCGCTCGAATACGGCGCCACCATTTTGTCGATGGAACTCGCCCGCCAGCGCAGTGTCGCCGACACGGAGGTGCGCATTCGCCGTGACCTCGTCGAGGATCTGCTGTCGGGCGCGAGTGCTGAGACCGTGCTGCCGCGCGGTGAAGCATTCCAACGTGACCTCACGGCACCACACCGAGTTGTCGTGTTTGAAGGTCGCGGCCGAGTGCGCGACGACGACCAGTTCTTCACCTCGGTGCGACGAGCAGCACGTGATCTCAACCTCGGAACGCTGTTGGTGTCACGAGCAGGAACCGTCGTGCTGCTCACTGACCGCGACATCAACTGGGACGACTTGCATGCGGGAGTAATGCGTGAACTCGCGGGCGGTCAATGTCGTATCGGTGTTGGCGGCCAGACACGCGGAGTTGAAGACTTTCCGAACTCGCACCGCGAAGCATTGCTGGCACTGCAGTTGCAACGCGGAAACGCGCGATCTCTGAACGTCACGGTGTTCGATCAACTTGGCGTGTACCGCCTGCTCGCAGCGGCTGAAGATCCTCGCGAGGTCGAGCGCTTCGTGCGCGACTGGCTCGGCACGCTCCTCGACTACGACGAACACCGTCACGCCGAGCTGGTACTCACCTTGCATCAATACCTCGAATGCGGCGGCCGCTACGACGAAACCGCAGCCTCACTGTCGATTCACCGCAGCACGCTGAAATACCGGCTTCAGCGCATTCGCGAAGTGTCGGGACTGGCACTTGGCGAACCCGACGTCAACTTCAACCTGCAGTTGGCATGCCGGGCGTGGCGCACTCTGCAAGCGCTGCGCGCCTAGTTGTCGGCCGCATCTGTCATCTGCGGGGCAAACCCGTAGGGTTCCCTCATGAGCGACGACCAGCTGCAGCGGCTCGTGCCGCGGATGCGACCCTACGCACAATCCATCTTCGGCAACATGGGCGTGCTCGCTCAGCGCACCTCTTCGGTCAACCTCGGTCAAGGTTTCCCTGACACTGACGGGCCGGTTGAACTTCAACGCATCGCCATTGACGAGATCACCTCAGGCCGCGGAAACCAGTACCCGCCGGCTCACGGCCAGCCCGCGCTTCGCGCAGCGATCAGCACACACCAGCTCGAGTGGTACGGGTTGGAATACGACCCAGCGGACGAGGTGGTTGTCGGCACAGGTGCCAGTGAGGTCATCGCGTCGGCCCTGCTCGGACTACTCAATGAAGGCGACGAGCTACTGGCATTCGAGCCGGCATTCGATATTTACGCGGCGCAGACGGCCCTTGCAGGTGGCCTCTACCGAACCGTTGCGCTTGGGCCCGGATTCCGACCTGATCTTGAAGCACTCGCTGCCGCTATTACGCCGCGAACGCGTCTGCTGCTGATCAACACTCCCCATAATCCGACGGGTGCCGTATACACACGGGCCGAGCTTGACGGCATAGCGAAGCTGGCCATCGAACACGATCTCATCGTGCTCAGTGACGAGGTGTACGAACACCTACTGTTCGACGGAGTCACCCACCTGTCGATCGCCACCCTTCCTGGCATGCGCGAGCGCACGATCACATTCGGCAGCGGTGGAAAATCCTTCTCGTTCACCGGTTGGAAGGTGGGGTGGGCTTGCGCACCGCGCGACCTCATGGCGGCCGTGCGCGTAGTGCGTCAGCACCTGTCCTACGTCAGCGGCGGCCCCTTCCAGCAAGCCATCGCTGCCGGACTTGAACTACCGCGCGACTACTTCGCCGGCTTTGCCGCCGATTTGCAGGGCAAACGCGACTACCTGCTCGACGGGCTGCGCTCGATCGGACTTGATCCGATTACTCCACAAGGTACCTACTTCATCGTCAGCGATATGCGGCCGCTCGGATACGACGACGGTGGAGATTTCGCGTGGGGACTTCCCGAGAAGGCAGGTGTGGCCTGCATTCCGGTGGACGCTTTCTGCCAACACCGGGGTGAAGCCGACCATTTCGTGCGCTGGACGTTTTGCAAGAAGTACGAGGTGCTCGACGCCGCTATCTCGCGGCTGCAGAAGACATTTAACTAGTCGCTAGTGAGGCTGACGACGTCGATGAGCTGAACGCAACGAAGATCTGCAGCCAGGCTGCTTTGAACTCAGTTACGCGTCAGGCTGACGACATCAATCAGGGCCGCCTCACCGTCAGCCAGCGTCGAGAACGTGATGTTTGCCGAGACACTTCCCTTGGGTGCCGCACAGGGCAGCTTGAACGGATCAAGGGTGATGGCGGTGAAACTGCCGGTGTAGCGCGCAGTTGAGGCGCCCTTCTTGTTGAAAAATTGTACGACGAAAGACAGTGACCCTTGAGCGTAGAACCCGAGTGTGTACGAACCCGCAGTCAACTCGCGCACATGTTGGCCCATGGTGGTGTTGTGACCGAGAGATGCCAAGCGACCACCACCCGACTTGGGCGCAGTGAGCCCGGCCTCTGTGTACGTCACGATGCCTGTCTGGCGCACGAGGCGAATCAGGTTCAGCGTTGATTCCTTCACAATGCTGTAATCGGCGAGTGTCTTACCGTTGAGAAGTACCTGGTCCGCGAAGATGAGCTGTTGCTCCGCGACCGGGATGCCTTCCTTGTCGTAAATCTTTTGCTTGACGTTTTCGATGGAGTCCGACGACTCAACATCAAGGGTAATTGTCTTTCCTGTCAGCGGTTTGACGAAGATCTGCATGCCACTCATACGGGCACCACCGCCGTCACGACGACCCAGTCATCAATCCGCGGCACTCCGAGAGGTCCTTCTTCAAAGGAGCCGTTCTCGATGTAGTTGCGCTTGGCGACAGGCTTCGTGAGGGTCGCCGCCTCGGCGGCTCCCACCCCCGCCGCACCCACGGCAATCACTGATCCGAGCGCAAGGGCACCGACGAGGAACTGTCGGCGTGAAGTGGTCACAGTGAAAGATATCAAGCAAATCCGTTAGGGCTAATGCACGAACGGATGAACTCCACCAGATCTATGTGTGGGATGCCGTCTGTGCAGCGACGGGAGCATGTGTCATGCCACCGAACTTCAACCGAGAGACCACCGGGCGCTCCTCGAAGCACTGGGCACCGTCTTTGTGACCGACATCCACTCAACCCGCTTCGAGCAGCGCTGCCCAGCCGCGGTGGGTGGATGTTTCGTCGTTGATGACGCGCTCGAACTTCAGGCGATGATCGCCGAGCACTTCACGGTGAAGCCCGACGAATGACGATTCTGTGGGCAATACGGTGCGTAAAACGCACCGTATTGCCCACAGAATTGCCCACAGAATTGCCCACAGAATTGCCCACAGAAATGCCCACAGAAGACGCGATTCGAGACGACTAGCGCCGCGGCGTGACGGTCAGGGTGTCGGTGTCGGAATCAAGTTCGACCGCGACCGTGTCGCCATCGTGCACATCGCCGGCCAGGATTCGCTTGGCCAGCAAGTCGCCCACCGCGGTCTGCACGAGACGACGTAGTGGTCGTGCACCGTAGATCGGGTCGAAGCCACGCAGTACCAACCACTGCTTCGCGGCCTCTGACACCTCAAGGGTGAGACGCCGATCGACGAGTCGCGTCTGCAGTGCGGCAAGTTGCAAGTCGACGATGTAAGTGAGTTGCTCGGTTCCGAGTGGGTTGAACATCACCACGTCGTCGAGTCGGTTGAGGAACTCCGGCTTGAAACTCGATCGCACCACTGCCATCACGGCGTCACGCTTTGCCTCGTCGTCGAGTGTGGGGTCAACCAAGAAGGTCGAGCCAAGGTTTGACGTCAAGATTAGAATCGCGTTGCGGAAATCGACCGTGCGACCTTGCCCGTCGGTGAGCCGACCATCGTCGAGTACCTGCAGCAAGATGTCGAACACCTGGGGGTGCGCCTTCTCAACCTCATCGAGCAGCACCACGGTGTAAGGACGACGGCGTACAGCTTCGGTGAGTTGACCGCCTTCTTCGTAACCGACGTAACCAGGAGGCGCACCGACAAGGCGCGCCACCGAGTGCTTCTCGCCGTACTCGCTCATGTCGATACGTGTCATTGACCGTTCATCGTCGAAGAGGAAATCGGCAAGCGCCTTGGCAAGTTCAGTCTTGCCCACACCGGTCGGGCCGAGGAACAGGAACGAACCGGTCGGACGGTTGGGATCGGCCACACCCGCGCGCGAACGACGCACCGCGTCGGCCACCGCTTGCACTGCCTTCTCCTGGCCAACGACGCGCTCGCCGATCACCTGCTCCATGCGCAACAACTTGGCGCTCTCGCCCTCGAGCAGTCGGCCGGCAGGAATACCGGTCCACGCCGACACGACCTCGGCGACATCGTCGGGGTCGACTTCTTCCTTGACCATCGCGGTGCGCGTATTGGTCTCGGCTGTGACTCGCTCAAGTTCTTCCTCGAGCGCAGGAATGTCGGCGTACACAATGCGCGACGCTTCTTCGAAATCACCGTCACGTTGGGCACGCTCGGCAACTGACCGCATCTCATCGATGCCGACCTTGATCTCACCGATGCGATCGAGCCCGCGCTTCTCGGTTTCCCAGCGTGCCTGCAGTGCAGAGAGTTCCTCTTCCTTGTCGGCAAGATCGGAACGCAGTTTCTCAAGGCGTGACTTGCTCGCCTCATCGGTTGCCTTCGACAGCGCGAGCTCTTCCATCTTGAGTCGGTCGACTGCACGACGCAGGATGTCGATCTCGACGGGCGACGAGTCGATCTCCATGCGCAGACGCGATGCCGCCTCATCGACGAGGTCGATGGCCTTGTCAGGCAGGAAGCGCGAGGTGATGTAACGGTCGGAAAGCGTCGCCGCCGCGACGAGAGCAGCATCGGAAATCGCCACCTTGTGGTGCGACTCGTACTTCTCTTTGATGCCGCGCAGAATTCCAATGGTGTCTTCGACACTCGGCTCGCCAACGAACACCTGCTGGAACCGCCGCTCGAGGGCGGCATCTTTCTCAATGTGTTCGCGGTATTCGTCGAGCGTTGTAGCGCCAACGAGCCGCAGCTCACCGCGTGCCAACATCGGCTTGAGCATGTTGCCGGCGTCCATGGCCGAATCACCGGAAGCGCCCGCGCCAACGACAGTGTGCAGTTCATCGATGAACGTGACGACACGACCCTCGCTTTGCGAGATCTCTTCTAGTACCGCCTTGAGCCGCTCTTCGAATTCACCGCGGTACTTCGCACCTGCCACCATGGCCGCGAGATCGAGGGACACCAACTTCTTGCCGCGCAATGAATCAGGAACGTCGCCATCGACGATGCGCTGTGCCAAGCCTTCAACAACCGCGGTCTTTCCGACACCGGGCTCGCCAATGAGAACCGGATTGTTCTTGGTGCGACGCGAGAGCACCTGTACGACGCGACGAATTTCGGCGTCACGCCCAATGACCGGATCGATCTTGCCTTCGCGTGCACGCGCGGTGAGGTCGACGCTGTACTTTTCGAGCGCCTGAAACGATCCCTCGGGATCAGCCGATGTCACACGACGCGAACCGCGTACAGCGGTGAAGGCATCGACGAGCTCGATGGGTCCTGCACCGTTGCGGCGCAGGAGGTCACCGGCAGGGCTCGGTTGCGCGGCAATCGCCAACAGCAAGTGCTCGGTCGACACATAGTCATCGCCGCGCTCACGCGCCGCTTCCTGTGCCGCGCCCAACACCTTGTACGACGCGTTCGACAGTGAGGGCTGCGACACGGTGGTACCCGAGGCTGCGGGCAGTGCATCGATCTCGGAGTTCACCGAGCGAATAAGCGCCTCGTGATCGACGCGAACGTTGTCGAGTAGCGCAGTCGCAATTCCCTCGCGGTCTTCGAGCAGACCACCGAGCAGATGTATGGGCTCGACCTGGGCGTTACCACGCGTTGCTGCACGACGTACCGCAGAAGAGACGACCTCTTGTGAGCGAGTGGTGAGTTGTAGATCCATAGCACTATCCGTTCTGTCGCGTGCGAATGTCTAGCGCGCTGCCGAGTCAGAGACTCAGGCGCGTCGGGTGCGATCGGGGCGCCACACAACCAGCGCGGTGGAGTTGCGTTCGCCCTGCAACTGCTCAAGGCGACGACGCATGTCGTGCACCTGAGCCTGCAAGTCGAGGATGCGCTGAATGCCTGCGAGGTTGACGCCCTGAGAGGAGAGCTGCTGCACCTCGCGCAAGCGCGCAATATCACGTAGTGAATAGAGCCGGTTGCGACCAAGTGTGCGGTCGGGGGACACAAGACCGAGGCGGTCGTACTGACGCAACGTTTGTGGATGCATGCCAGATAGTTGTGCCGCGACCGAAATGACGTAGACCGGACTGTCTTCGTCATGTTCATACGGATTGCCAACGGGACGGTTGCTACTCACACTCATGACTTACCTCCTGCCCGTGCCATCAAGTCACCACGCGGATCCTGCGATCCCATGGCCGCGCGATACGCCTCAAGCGCTTCGCGTGCCTCGCTACTGAGTTTCTGCGGAACAGCAACTTCAACTGTGACCAACTGATCGCCGCGTGTGCCGTCTTTGCGCGTGACGCCCTTGCCCTTCACACGGAAGGTGCGGCCGTTCTGCGTACCCGGCGGCACCTTGAGAGTGACCGAGCCACCGCCAACCGTGGGCACCTTGACCTCGGAGCCCAACGCTGCTTCTTCGAATGTCACGGGCAACGCAAGTGTCAGGTTGTCTCCCGCGCGCCCAAACAACGCGTGCGGAGTGACGTGCACGGTGATGAAGAGGTCACCCGCGGGACCGCCGTTCTCTCCCGGTGTTCCCTTGCCCTTGAGCCGAATACGACTGAGGTCTTTGACCCCGGCAGGAATTCGCGCCTGCACCGTGCGGCTCGATCGCGCGCGTCCATTTCCGTGACACACAGCGCAGGGGTCATCGACCACGAGACCGCGACCACGACATTCGCGACAGGGCTCGGCGAAGGCGAACCCACCCGCATTACGTGATTCAGAACCAGTGCCCTGGCACGTGGGACACATCCGCGGCATCGTGCCCGCCTTCGCCCCAGTTCCACGACACGCGTCACACGGACCCTCACCCGACAAACGCAACGGCAATGTGACTCCGTCGAGCGCCTCGCTGAATGACAGGGTGACTTCGCTTTCGGCGTCGGCTCCGCGACGGGCAGCACGTTGCTGCTGACGACCGCCACGATTGAACAGGCCACCGAACACATCGCCCATGCCGCCGCCCTGGGCGCCCGCACCACGACCGAGTAGGTCGTCCATGTTGAACGACTGTGCGCCGCCGCCGCGAGAACCACCGCCGCCGCCACCGCTGCCGGGGAAGCGGAAACCGCCGGAGCCGAAGAGGGATCGCGCCTCGTCGTACTCCTTGCGCTTCTTGTCGTCGGAGAGAACCTCGTAAGCCTCGCCGACTTCCTTGAACTTCGCTTCGGCCGCAGCATTGTTGGCATTGGCGTCAGGGTGGAACTGCTTGGCGAGCGTGCGGTACGACTTCTTGATCTGGTCGGCGGGAGCATCCTTTGAAACGCCGAGGACCTTGTAGTAGTCCTTCTCAATCCAGTCCTTAGTACTCAACGGATGCTCCTCCTCTCAGTGATCGGGCAATGCAGTAGCTGGTTGGTCGGCAACGCCGACCCGTGCGGGTCGCAGCACGCGGCTACCGAGTGCGTAGCCGGACTGATACACCGCGGTGACGACCGTGACGGTGGGTGCGTCGCCGGACTCATCGGCCTCGTGAGTCAAGGCCTCGTGATGCGTGGGGTCGAACTCCTCGCCCACTGCACCGAAGGTGGTGAGCCCGAGGCGCGCGGCGACAGCTTCGAGTGCTTCACCCACACTGCGGAATGCACCTTCGAGTTCATCATGCTCACGCGCCCGATTGATGTCATCGAGAATCGGAAGCAGCTCGGTGAGCGCACCCGCTGTAGCCGTGTCGCGCGAAACCTCACGGTCGCGATCGACGCGCTTGCGGTAGTTGGCGTACTCGGCGTGCACTCGCTGCAGATCAGCAGTGAGTTCGGCGACGGCTAACTCAGCGGCAGTGACGTCAGCCTCAACGAGTTCGGCTTCGGCCTGCGCATCGGAATCGGCGGGTGCGGGACTTGCGGCCCGCACCTCACCGGTTTCCGGATCGATGCGCCGCTTGTCGGTCACCGTGAATCCCGCCTCTTGGGGACCTTCCGGTTGCTCGACGTGCGGCGTACTCACTTGTCCTCATCCTCCTCGACGATCTCGGCGTCGACGACATCGTCATCGTCGTCGGTCGAGTCGCCAGCGGAACCTGAGTCTGAGTCATTCGCTGCAGCACCGGCGGTGGCGTACATCGCCGCACCGAGTGCAGAACTTGCCTGGGCAACCTTCTCCATGGCCGTCTTGATGGCTTCGGTGTCGGTGCCCTCGAGCGCCTTCTTCAACTCGTCAAGCGGCTCGGTGACGTTGGCCTTGCCATCCTCGGGAACCTTGTCTTCGTTCTCCGACAAGAACTTCTCGGTCTGATAGACCAGCGACTCGCCGCCGTTGCGGATGTCGGCCTCTTCCTTACGACGGAGGTCTTCCTCAGCGTGTGCTTCGGCGTCCTTCATCATGCGGTCGATTTCATCCTTGCTCAGACCCGAGCCGCCGGTGATCGTCATCGACTGCTCCTTCTGCGTAGCAAGGTCCTTGGCCGACACGTGCACGATGCCGTTGGCGTCGATGTCGAAGGTGACCTCAACCTGCGGAATGCCACGAGGTGCAGGCGGCAATCCGGTGAGCTCGAAGGTTCCGAGCTTCTTGTTGAACGATGCCATTTCGCGCTCGCCTTGGTACACCTGAATGAGCACCGAGGGCTGGTTATCGTCGGCCGTGGTGAAGATCTCGGACCGCTTGGTGGGAATCGTGGTGTTGCGCTCGATAAGGCGCGTCATCACTCCACCCTTGGTCTCGATACCCAGACTCAGCGGAGTGACGTCGAGGAGTAGAACATCCTTGACCTCACCCTTGAGAACACCGGCCTGCAGTGCAGCACCGACAGCAACCACCTCATCGGGGTTGACGCCCTTGTTGGGCTCGCGACCACCCGTGAGGCTCTTCACTAGATCGGTGACCTGCGGCATACGCGTTGATCCACCAACGAGCACGACGTGGTCGATGTCCTTCACGTCGACGCCGGCATCCTTGATGACCGACTCGAACGGCTTCTTGCAGCGGATCAGCAAGTCGCTGGTGAGCTGCTCGAACTGCGCGCGCGTGATGGTTTCGTCAAGGTGCAGCGGACCGTCGGCCGATGCGGTGATGTAAGGAAGGTTGACCGTTGCCGACATCGAACTCGACAGTTCGATCTTCGCCTTCTCAGCAGCTTCCTGTAGACGCTGCAGTGCCATCTTGTCCTTGCCCAAGTCGACGCCGTGAGCGTTCTTGAACTGACTGACGAGGTGGTCGATGATCTTCTGGTCCCAGTCGTCTCCACCGAGGTGGTTGTCGCCACTGGTGGCCTTGACCTCAACCACACCGTCGCCGATCTCAAGCAGCGACACGTCGAACGTGCCACCGCCGAGGTCGAACACCAGAATCGTCTGCTCTTTGTCGCCCTTGTCGAGGCCGTACGCAAGCGCGGCGGCCGTGGGCTCGTTGATGATGCGCAGCACGTTAAGGCCAGCGATCTCGCCGGCTTCCTTGGTGGCCTGGCGTTGGGCGTCGTTGAAGTACGCGGGCACGGTGATGACGGCGTCGCTGATGCTTTCGCCGAGGTAGGCCTCAGCATCGCGCTTGAGCTTGCCGAGCGTGCGGGCGCTGATCTCCTGCGGCGTGTACTTCTTGCCGTCGATGTCGTCGGTGGTCCAGTTAGTGCCGATGTGGCGCTTGACCGAGCGAATCGTGCGGTCGGGGTTGGTAACGCCCTGCCGTTTGGCGACCTCGCCGACGAGTACTTCGCCGTTCTTGGCGAACGCGACCACGCTTGGGGTGGTGCGGGCGCCCTCTGAGTTGGTGATGACCGTCGGGTCGCCGCCTTCGAGGACGGAGACGACGGAGTTGGTGGTGCCGAGGTCGATTCCTACGGCTCGTGCCATGGGGAGTTCTCCTTATTTGTTGGATCAGTGTTGGATCAGTGTTGGATCAGTGTTGGAACTGGATATTCAGCGGATCTTTGCGGTTGTTACAAGCGGGTGGAGCATGAATAGAGTCTGACTCGGTCACAACAGGGTCGCAACTCTGGCGCAGATAGATTGAGCCTACCAGACTCATGTCTATGATGTCCAACCGCTCATAGCACCCCTGCATTCCCACCCGCACCCCTAATTTCCCCACCACTTTCCGCATGGGGGGACATTGAGCACGCATAGGCGCAGTTTTCGGTACCCAAGCAAGGTCGGCCGACTCCGTCGGGTCAGGGGCATGCACGGAAATCCACGCCTCCACTCACGCCGAGGTACTCCTACCGAGGGACCGCCGTACCAGTCAGTCTTGGGTCAAGATCCCGCACTGATCGTGGTGCCCAATCGACTCCCTGCGCGGCGCACTAGTCCTTCGCACCCGCCGCAGACCACTGGCGGTGATGGTCGATGTCCCACGGACCGCCCATGAGCACCGAGCCCCCGCCAGGGATGCACAACTGCGCGCGAACCTCGTCCAGCGAACGGTGCAGCAGCGACTGCCAGTCCCACGTCCGACTGGACAGATCGACCGGCGTCTGGGCGCCGCGCTCGGCCGCCAGGGCCAACGCGTGAGGGTCAAGGGCGACCTGGGCCGGATCGAAGACTCCGAGCTTGATGCCCTGGTGGAACTGGAGCATGTTGAACGCGAGAAACTCCGCGCCTCCGGTGCCAGCGTTGGCAGCGGTGAATGCCGCCAGGTAGACCTCGTCCTCGGGGCTCGCGTCGTACGCGGCGAGCACGTGATGCGCGTCGTGACTGCCCAGGACGGCAAGGGGCATGGTCCCAGGACTGCCCGGCACATCGAACCCGGTGTCGGCGTAGTAGCGCGCCAGTTCCTGGCCCACCGAGCCCTCGGGCGCGGTGTCGAGGAGTCGGCACACACGATCGACCTGCTCCGGCGGAGTGGCCACCGCGGGCTCGTGGCGCGCGAGGCGTGCTGCCACGACCTCAACCCGCTCGCCCGTCTTCCACGACAGGAACCGGCGGAAGAGGTCGGCCTCGGCCAACTGGGCGTGGGCGCTGACCGTCGCCTCAACCTCCTCGACGGTGAGGTCGTCTGCCCCGAGCACCTGAGCCACCCAACGTGCCGCGTGAAGGCCCGGCTCATCCGGGGCGACCGGCATCAGGGCCACCATCATGGCGCAGTGCGCGGCATCGCTTCGCTGCGTGGGGTCGGGCAGCGCGGTGGCCAACTCCGCCCTCAGTGCGTGGTCGTCCCACGTGACGTCGGGGGAGAGCACGTCGGCGAGGTCGACCGCCTCCATTCCCGAGTGGGCAAGCCCCACCACCTCTGCCATCGACCGGACGAGATCGGCCTCCTCTCCTACGAAGGGGCGCGTCTCTCGCGCCGTCGCGACAGCGCGCATTCCGAGGATCATGGCGCGCCGGGCCGAGGGGGGGCCCGTGACAAGGAGTGGCATCCAGCAAGCGTATTGCCAGCGGGCGCGCAATAATCCACCGTTGCCACACCGGCGCACTGTTGAGGACCTCGGCCACGCCTTCCGTCATCGCAAACCACCGACGCCGCGCCGTCCCTCGCGAAAGCCGAGGCACTCCTAACGAGGTAACGCCGCCAGATACGATCAGCAAGACGCTTTTCCCGCTCGCCGCCCGGAGGAGAAATTCCCGTGGAGCCGTACCTGATGGTCCGTCTTGTTCTCGGCCTGCTGATCACAATTGTGTGCTTGGCACTTGCCGCGCGCCGCGCGCTGTGGCTCAAGAAGATCATCGGAAGCGGCCAGCCCGCGGTCGGTCGCATCGAGAGCCCCACGGTGGTCGCTGAGGCCGAGGCCGTTGAGGTGCTCGGGCAGAAGAAGCTGCTGCAGTGGGTCGTTCCCGGAACCGCCCACGTGTTCGCCTTCTGGGGATTCCTTGTGCTGGGCCTGACGATTCTCGAGGCCTACGGCGCACTCTTCAGTTCGACTTTCTCCATTCCGATCATCGGACATTGGTCACTCGTCGGATTCCTCGAAGACCTCTTCGGCGTGCTCGTACTCGTCGGCATCATCATGTTCGCGATCATTCGCTTGCGCACCAACCCGTCGAAGCAGGGCCGCGAGTCACGCTTCTTCGGCTCGCACCTCGGCGCCGCGTGGCTCGTGCTGTTCATGATCTTCAACGTGGTGTGGACCCTGTTCCTCTACCGCGGCGCGCAGTACGCAGTCTGGAAGAACGGCGGCCCCGAGGAATTCCCGTTCGTCAACGGCGGCGCGTTCGTTTCGGAATGGGTCGGCAACCTGCTCGTACCGCTCGGCCTTGTCACCGACCAGTGGCTCGCGACCATCGGCATCTTGCTGCAGATCGGCGTCGTGCTCGTCTTCCTGATCATCGTGCTGCACAGCAAGCACTTGCACATCGGTCTTGCGCCCATCAACGTTGCAACGTCGCGCCGCCCGAACGCTCTCGGCCCGCTGCTTCCGATGTACTCGGGCACCGAGAAGATCGACTTCGAAGACCCCGCCGACGACGCCATCTTCGGCCGAGGACGCATCGAGGACTTCACCTGGAAGGGCAACCTCGACTTCGCCAGTTGCACCGAGTGCGGTCGATGCCAGTCGCAGTGCCCGGCATGGAATACCGGCAAGCCACTGTCGCCCAAGTTGATGATCATGAACATGCGCGATCACCTCTGGGCGAAGGCGCCGTACATCCTGGCCGGCGGCGATGAGATGAGCGACGAGACGCGCGCCGCGCTTCCGGCAACTGCTTTGGCCGAACTTGATCGCCCACTCGTCGGATCGCGCGAAGACGATCCTCACCGCGACACCGATGGCTACACCGCCGATGGACACCGCTCGCACGAGGGCGCCGTTATCGACGAGGAAGCGCTGTGGTCGTGCACCACGTGTGGCGCGTGCGTGCAGCAGTGCCCCGTCGACATCGAGCACATCGACCACTTCATCGACATGCGTCGCAACCAAGTGATGATCGAAACCAACTTCCCGTCTGAACTCAACGGCTTGTTCAAGAACATTGAGAACAAGGGCAACCCGTGGGGTATGAACGCCAGCAACCGCAATTCGTGGATCGAGGAAGTCGACTTCGACGTGCGCGTATTCGGAATGAACGACGAGGACGTCATTCCTGACGACGTCGACTACCTGTTCTGGGTCGGTTGCGCAGGTGCGTTCGAAGATCGCGCGAAGCGCACCACCAAGGCTGTCGCCGAGTTGCTCAATGTCGCAGGCGTCGAGTTCATGGTGCTGGGTGAGGGCGAGACGTGCACGGGTGACCCCGCGCGTCGCGCCGGTAACGAGTTCCTCTTCCAGATGCAAGCGATGCAGAACGTCGAGGTGCTCAACGAGATCAAGGCCAAGAAGATCGTGGTCACCTGCCCGCACTGCCTCAACACCATCGGCCGCGAATACCCGCAGCTCGGCGGCAACTACGAGGTGGTGCACCACTCGCAGCTGCTCGCCACTCTCGTCACGGACGGCCGACTCAAGCCGGTCAAGCCGATCGACGAGACCGTCACCTATCACGACCCGTGCTACCTCGGTCGTCACAACAAGGTGTACGTGCCGCCCCGCGAGATCGTCAAGGCACTGCCGGGCATGAAGTACATCGAGATGGAACGCAGCGGGACCACATCGTTCTGCTGCGGTGCCGGTGGTGCGCGCATGTGGATGGAAGAGAAGCTTGGTACCCGAGTGAACCTCAACCGCAGTGATGAGGCGATCGCCACGGGCGCCACCAAGGTTGCCGTCGCCTGCCCGTTCTGCAACGTGATGCTCAACGACGGCGTCACCTCACGCAAGCAGGAAGGTGCCGCACGTGAAGAGGTTGAGGTTCTCGACCTTGCATCGCTGCTGCTCGAGACGGTGAAGTCGGAGTAGCGGTTGCCCTTCTTGCCTTTCCGCGAGTCCATCACTTACGCGGCTTAAAGCGGGGTTTTAGCCCGCGTAAGTGATGGACTCGCGGAAATTGGGGAGACCTCACGCAACTCGGCAGGGTCTGCCGGATTCAAGCGTGTGCGGGCCTTAGGCCCCCTGTGCCGCCTCGGCTCTGGCCGTAGCCTGGAAAGGGCACCACACAGGGAGTCGACATGCTGAAGTTCGGCGCACACGCTGCGCTTGTCGGCATGGTGTTACTTACGAGCGCAGCGTGTTCAACCGCCCCACTATCGGGTGTCTCGACCCCATCGGCTGACTACCAACGCGGTTATCAGATCGGTCTCGAGGCTTACACCTACGGTCTTCCGCTCCTCACAACCGACGCGACATTCCGAACGATGACCAGCGTGAATGTCTCGCAAGGCGCCTACGGGCCGGTCAACCAATTCAACAACGTGCGCTCGGCGAACACGTCGAGCAGTACGGCCGTCGTGGCACCCGGATCGACGAGCCTGTCCTCAATCGCGTGGCTCGACCTGCGGGATGGTCCGTTAGTACTGCACGTTCCACAAGTTACTGGTCACTACTTCGTCTTGGCTTTCATCGACCCCTACACAAACAACACCGTGAATCTTGGAACGGCAAGCAGCACCGCACCCGGCGACTACGTGATCGAAGGTCCGCAACAGCGTTCCCTCACGCTTCCTGCTGGCACTCATGCGCTGCCGGTCGACTACTGGCGGATGTGGATTATCGGCAGCACGCAACTCACCGGCCCTTCAGATGTCGCCGCGGTCAACGCGATTCAAGACCAGTACACGTTGACTCCGCTAGCGAAATACGGAACCGTCGACGTACCGACAACCCCGACGCCGACGCCGACCAATTCGACCGTCACCAAATACACGCCCTCAACCGGGTTAGCGTTCTTCGACGAATTGGGTGGACAACTTTCGCGCTTTCCCCCACCCACCGCTGACGCGCCCGCTCTCGCGCGCTTCGCCACCGTGGGTATCGGACCAGGAAAATCGCCGTCAACCGACACCTCATTGAGCGCCGCCACCCAGCAAGGTTTGACCGACGCTGTCGCGGCGGGGCCAGCGCAGATTCACCAGGAGACACAGACGCTTTTCGCTCAGGATTTCGACATTCACAATGGGTATCTGCTCGGTGGGTTCGGCACCTACGGCACGAACTACGCCGAGCGTGCGGTGCTCTCACAGATCGGGCTCGGCGCCTTCGTTGCACATCAGGCGATCTACGCGATGAGCTGGAGTGACAGTGCGAAAACACCATTAAGTGGGTCGTCCGCCTACGTGCTTCACCTCACGAATGCGCCACCGACGGATGAGGGCTGGTCGCTCACGGTCTACTCGCTGCAAGGCGCCCTGATGCCCAACTCGTTGGGACGGTATTCCTTCACCAACACGTCGCCACTCACCCGCAACTCCGACGGCTCGATCGACTTTCTGATGCAGTCAACAACGCCCGCCACTGCCACACAGCAGGCCAACTGGCTGCCGACTGTCGCTGGCCAAGGATTCGAAGTGACATGGCGGCTGTTCGCTCCGACGCCGCAGTCCATCAACGGAATCCTCGACGGTTCGCTCTGGCAGCCCCCGACCATCACCCTGGCTACGGCGAGTTGAAGGTTGCCCTCACCCATTTGGCTCAGACGCGTCCAGTCACGGGAACTACTCGCCGATACACCTTCCATCGCGACCAAGGGGTCGCCCTTGGAGGTCGCAATGCGCACGAGTCGACTGATCGCTGGCACTGCCGGAGCAGTGTTCGTCGTCGGATTGGCCGGGTTCACCGCACCGGCCAACGCCAGTACGACGGCCACCTGTCACGGGGTGCGCGCCACCATCGTGGGTCACGGCAACGTGCGCGGAACCAACCATCGCGACGTGATCGTGCTCACCGGCCCCTCAGTAGTTCATGCCCTCGGCGGCAACGACCTCATTTGCGGATCGAGCGGCCGCGACGTGGTTTTCGCCGGCGCGGGCAACGACCGCGTCTACGGCGGCGGCGGTAACGACGTTGAGAACGGTCAAAACGGTAACGACGTACTCGACGGCGGCACCGGCAACGACGTTCAGAATGGCGGAGCTGGCAACGACACTCTCACCGGCGGTAACGGCAGCGACGTTCAACACGGAAACGCTGGCAACGACACCGAAGTTGGAGGCGCCGGCAACGACACTGAAACCGGTGACCCCGGCAACGACACCCTCGACGGTGGCCTAGGCAACGACACCCTCAACGGCGGTACCGGCACCGATGACCTCGACGGTAACGAGGGCGCAGACTCACTCGACGGTGGCGACGGCTCGGACTGGCTGCACAGCGACGGTTCCGATTCCAATGACGCCAGCGATTCCGCTGACAACGTGAGCGACGACAGCGAACACGCTGTGGTCGACCCAGCGCTCGTCGATGCTCTCGTGGCTGCCGGGACGTACCTCAAGCAGGGCGTTGACGCCGGCGACATCACCGGCAGCGGCGGCCAGACGACACTTCCCGACGCACCGAGCGTTGGAACGGCTCCCGTCTCTGACCTCGTCAAGGACGTCACCTGGTTCATCGGCGATCACGAAGGCCACGCGGTGACGCACGGTTGCGTCGACGGAACCGTTGACGGCACCACGTACTTCAAGTTGCGACTCGAGCCGCGCGAAGGTCATAGCGGACCGCGCGAGGGTGTGTTCAACGGACACCTCATCACGACTGGAAAGTGCGCCACCAACTTCATTCCTGTGGCCGCACCCGACGCAGTGGCAACGGCGCTGGACGATGGCGCGACCTACCTCGCAACGATCATCGGCTCGAGCGCGCTCACCGGAATCGGCGCGCAGGATGGCTTGCCCGACGACCCGACGGTAACGACGCCGCTCCCCAACACGGCTGGTTCAATCGGTCACTCGCTGTGGGCAATTGCCGATAGTTCGCAAGCTCTGTTCTGCATCGACGCGACCGTCGATGGAAGCGACCCGTTCCGCACAGTTGGTCACATCGACGACGGAGAAGTGCACACCGCCACATTCGCTGGTCCGTGCCTTCCGCCCGGTGCTGGTGGCCCGCCGCCCGTCGGCCCGCCACCGCCTCACGCACCAGCGCTCTAGGCAGGGGGTGCCGTCACACCCCCAGGGTGAGCCGCAAACCTTGATCAACCTGATCCAGCAAATGCCCTGGCACTAGACCTGCCTGTTTCGTCAGCGCCTTCTTATCGACCGTGGCAAGAGCGCTGACATTCACAACCGAGTCCTTGGATAGTCCGCTCAGTTCCGCCGGGACGAACACGTTCCCTGGCACCGCCGCGAGCGCCGTATTCGATGTCAGAACTGCGACAACCACGGTTGCCAAGCGACTTGAATTGAGCGCATCTGACTGCACCACCACAACGGGCCGCCGCTTGGCAGGCTCACCTCCTCGCGGTTCGCCGAGATCGACCCAGTGGACGCTACCGCGCGTGATCACCACTCGTCGTCGCCCGCGGCAAGAGTGGCGCCGGAGAGTTCGACCGCGAAATCCGCAGAGCCGTCTGGCTCGATCCGCTCGAGAGCGTCGTCAATCCGCGCGGTGAGCGACCCGTAATCGAGTTCAACGAGATACCTCCGCGCAGCGGTGGTGAAGAACTCCGAACGACTGATGCCTAACTCCGCCGCGCGCCGTTCCGCGGCGTTGAAGGTGTCATCTGGAATCGAGATAGCGGTCTTCATAAGCGCCAGTATAACTAGGTATAACGTCCAGCAAGAAACCCTTAGCCCAACAGCGGCTTGAGCGCTTCGGCCAAGCGAGTCGCTAACGCCGTCGCATAGGTCGCCGTCAAGTGACTGTCGTCGCGGTACACGAGGTACTTGCCGATCACTGCCGGACACGTCGTGCCGCTACACAGCGCGTCGGTCAGATCAATCGCCGTGACCCCGGCGAATCCCGTCACTAAGTCGATGTCGAAACTCGTCGGCGACAACGTACTCGTTGAGAGATCGCACGCACTCGGATCGTCGAGATGCTGCGACACACACTTGGCCATGTCGGTTCCGGGCCAGGGCGTATCGCGCAGCACTACGACTGGAACTCCCGCTTTCGAGAACGTCGCGAGCGTGCGCTTCCATCCGTCCTTCCACTCTTGCTGCGCGGCCGCACCTGACAATCGCTCACCGCTCGCGCGATCAACCAATGACTCAGTCTGGGTACTCGTTGCCAACACAAGATCGGGCTTGTTGGGTCCGGTCAGGTCGGCGTGCATCGCCGCGCGGAATTCATCGCACTCGGTGTACGGCCGTTCCTGTGAACGCAGGTAGAACGTGACGTCAGGCGCCGCACATCCACTCTTGGTACGCGCCACAATCTTCCAGTGATTGCGCTTACCCGCAGCATCGAGCGCCGGGAACCATTGCGCGGCATGCGAATCGCCGATGAGGGCGATCGTCGTTTTCGACGTCGTATCGCCAAAGACGCACGCGCCACCAGCAGTGGCGGTAATCGGAAGGTGACAGTCATCGCCGTAGATACTCGGAAGGTCGGCGCGCGCCTTCGACGGAGCAGGCGTAATCGCGCTGCCTGTCTTGGGTGGCGCTAATGCCACCGCCTTGGACGGCTGAGGCACCGGCGACGCCGATGCCGTCGACGTCGGCGTACGCACCGTGTCACTTTCGGAAGCTGTCGCCACGACTGCCGTTGATGCGAATGCACCACCACCTTGCAACGACCACAGCATGAGCCCGGCAACGACACCGAACAGCGACAACACACCACCGAGCACGAGCGACTTGCGCGGCGATGCCATCAGCGACGGCGCATGGTGAATCGGCTTCTCAATGAATCGGAATGCGAGTGCGGCTGGAATCAGCGCGAGGATGACAAGAGCCGTTCGCGCGAGCACACTCTGCGGACCCAACCACGCTGCAACCAGCACCAGCACCGGCCAGTGCCAGAGGTACCACGAATACGACAACCGGCCGATCGACCGCATTGGCCAGGCACCCAACATGGTGTCGGTCGCGACGGGTGCATCGTCAGGACGCCGGGTTCCAGCTACGAGCAGCAAACCGGTTCCGAGTACCGGCCAGATCGCAGCGGTTCCGGGGTACGGCATGTCGGCGTTGATGCGCACAGCCGCGGCCAACAGTACGACGACCCCGACGATTCCGACAACAGCACGCACCTGACGCCCCAGCGCAAAACCGCTCGCCGCACCAATGGCGATCAGACCACCGACGGCGAATTCCCATGCGCGCGTAGGTGTTCCGAAGAAAGCCCACGGTTCGGCCGTCGTGGTCAAACGCAGCGATGCAATGAACGACAGCACGCCGATGACCGCCAGCACGATCGCCAACGTTCGGAATAGGCGCTCACCGCGAGCCGCGCGTTTCACAAGGTACGCGGCAACGGCAAGCACCAACAGCGGCCACACGAGATAGAACTGCTCCTCGACACCGAGCGACCAGAAATGCAGAACAGGACTCTCGGCGCGACCAGCTCCGAGGTAGTCAGTAGCTTGCGCGGCAAATCGAATGTTCGACACGTACAAACTCGCCGCGACGATGTCGCCACCCACAAGCTCGTGGTCGATCGCCGGAATGACGAACCACGACACCAATGCGACGACGACCAGCACCAACACGGCCGCCGGAAGTAGCCGCCGTGCGCGGCGTGCCCAGAACGAAGCAAGCGCCACGTGTCCGGATCGATGCGCCTCGGCTACCAAGAGCCCGGTGATGAGGAATCCGGAGATCACAAAGAAAACATCAACGCCGATGAATCCGCCCGGGATGAACGGCAAACCCGCGTGGTAGCCGACGACCAAGAGAATCGCGATCGCGCGCAAACCCTCGACATCGGGACGGAATGCCAGGTGCGGCGTACCGGTCGCGCCAGCACTCACTCCAACGCCGGAGACGGCACTCATGCGGTGAGAGAGGTGGGCGCGCGGTACAGATACGGGTCAGGGGTGAGCGGCAATTCTGCGCGCTTCAATACCTCAACCCACATCGGCCAGAGCGTGCGCGAGAACGTCGCCGTCAGATGACCTGCGTTGCGATACCGCAGTATTCCCTTACTCGCCTGAATACACCGAGTGGTCGGACACACGGTGTGAAACGCATCGACCACGCGCGCGTTCGGATTCGCCGCAATCGCCGCGACCTCGGCCGCGCGAATAGTCCGGCGCACAGCACTGGCAACCGGGTACGAACACGTGTCTCCGGCCGTCGCGTACACGGCACGCGCGACACACGGAACGACGTTCTGTCGCGCGATGGGAATGTCGTGCAGCACCAGCACCACTGCCTTCGGCACATCCTTCTTCAACCGACTGAGTAACTGCGCGGTCGCTTTCTGCCATGCCGCATCACGCTGTAGACGTGCTGCTGGTGTAGTTCGGAAAACGACGCCGTCGAGTCCGATGATGCGGGTGGTGTGCGAGCCCCCAACAAGCACCACGGTGGGCTTCCACGAAGCGACCTTCGCCAACACATTGGCGCGCCACCGGCGGCAGTCGTAGTAGGGCGTGGCTTTGGCAACGAGACTGACAGTCAGCGTGACGTTCACCGGCATCGCAGGGCACGTCGTCTTCGTATAGAGCACCAGTCGCCAATGCGCCTTGGTGGCCGCCAGCATTAATCCCGGAATCCAGTTCGCAGCGTGCGAGTCGCCGATCAACACGACCGTCTTCTCCGACTTGGTGTCACCCACAACACATGCCACAGGATCGGTGTCTGGCACGCGCGCATGGCATTGGTTGTACGTACTCGGAAGATCGTAGAGCGCGTCTGCGGGCAGTGGCTTCCACGTTGTTGCCGTGGGCACAAACGCCTGCGCCGCCGGAGGCGTCACCGACACGAGGGCCGCTACCGCGAGGGCCGCCGCGAGAACCAAACGGGTTCGCGCAATTTGTGGCATGACAATCAGTCGATCTCCGAGCGGTGGAAGTTGAGGTAGGACTTACTCGGCGTGGGTCCGCGCTGTCCTTGGTAACGCGAGCCGTACACCGATGATCCGTACGGGTGCTCAGCTGGCGATGACAATTGGAACAGACACAACTGGCCGATCTTCATTCCGGGCCACAGCATGATCGGCAGAGTCGCCACGTTGGAAAGCTCAAGTGTGACGTGACCGGAGAAGCCGGGATCGATAAACCCCGCTGTTGAGTGCGTGAGAAGACCGAGGCGGCCAAGTGATGACTTTCCCTCAAGTCGCCCGGCGATGTCGTCGGGAAGGGTGATGACTTCGTACGTCGACGCCAACACGAACTCACCGGGGTGCAACACGAACGGTTCTCCCGGCTCGGTCTCGACCAAGCGCGTGAGGTCCGCCTGCTCAACCGACGGATCGATGTGCGGATATCGGTGGTTCTCAAAGGTGCGGAAGAGGCGGTCGAGCCGCACATCAATACTCGACGGCTGAATCATCGAGTCGTCGTACGGCTCAAGTTGCACACGCGAAGCAGCGATCTCAGCACGCAGGTCGCGGTCACTCAACAGCACGGGAATACCTCCGACGTCGCGGGCTACCCACCGCGGGGCCCGCCTGTATGTCGAGGGTACCTGCTGGGACCCATCTCCACGTCACCCGCCGCATAGGATGACTGAGTGTTAACGGGGCGAAGTTCGCGCATAGCGATCGCCTCCCTGATCGTCGCCGCGGTTGCGCTCTGGCTGCTTCCTCCCCTTGGCATGGTGTTGGCCGCCGGGCTCGGGGTCGTCCTCGCTCCCTGGGGCCGTCGCCTCGGCGAACGTGTTATCCTCTCGGTGCTGGCCGCAAGCGCCCTCGTCGCCGCACTCTTCGTCACCATGACCGCCACCGGATGGACACTCCCTCCCCTTGGCTGGCGCGCACTCATCACCGTTCTCCTGCTCGCAGAGATCGCCGCGCTGTTTACCCGCCGCGGCGCCCCGGTGTGGCCCGTCGTGCGCAGCGACGATGCCGTAGGACTCGTCGCGGGAACGGCCTTCCTACTCATCTACTACGGCGTGTACGCGTTCGCAGACACCGAGCACACGCTGAATGGACTACTCGCGTGGTGGGCACACGGCGAAGTTCCCCACGACCACAGCAGCCATCTGCCGATGTTTCACCAAGTGATGGCCGCCCAGAGTTGGGACTTCAGCGCACTCTCCCCCGACCTGCTGTTCACGGTGTATCCGATGCTGCACGTCAGTCTGTGGTCAGTGGGTGAATGGGCTGCCGGAGTCGACCCGCTCACTCCCGGACTCGACCTCGTGCGCCCGTACGTGGCGTGGACCGCTCTGACCGCCGCCCTCGCCGCAGCGATTCTCACGTGGAGCGCCGGACTCGCAGCGCGTGCCTTCGCTGGAAAGCGCGCTGACCGATCGGTGGTCGCACTGGCCGCAGTGCTCGCCGCCTCTGCGACCGGGCTGTGGTGCTTGCTGGGGTCGATGGGTTCCATGGTCGACTTTGCCGCGGGCGGCTACCTCGCAGCTGCCGCACTCGCGATCGGTGCCGTCACCGTCAGCGTGCGATCGCGCGCTGCGCTGCGGCGTATCGGCTGGTTCACTCTTCCACTCGCGGGACTATCGGTGGCGTACATCTATCCGACGCTGGCCGCCGGCCTCGTACTTCCTGGTGTTGTCGTCGTGCTCGCGCTCGCGCGCTGGCGTCGCCGCATGGTAATTGCCTTCATTGCACTCACCGTGGTGTGCGGTGCGTTGGCATGGCCGGCGTTGCGTGCCGTCACCGACTCCACCACGCCAGGACCCTGGGGAACTCTCACTGGTGGGTTGCCCGCATTTGAATATTGGCCGGCAGTCGTGATGACCGCAATCGTGTTGATCACCGTGACGTTGCGCTGGCGCGTTCCGGGTCGCTTGGTGTCAATCGGAATGGTCGGACCACTGCTCGCCGCCGCAGGGATGGCGCTCATGTTTGGCGTCGAGTCGGTACGCAGCGGATTGGAGTTCGGTAACTCCTACTACACCAACAAGATGGTGTACTCACTGCTTCTGGCGGTCGTGCCACTTGCATCAGCGCTCGCTGCCGGATGGGCGGCGCAACGCATGCCCGCCGCTGACTCGCAGCGCCGCACGCTCGCGATCGTGATGGCAGGGGTTGTGGCGCTCATCGCCGTGGCCGAGGTATCAACACTCACCATACGGCCGGGTGTGGGTGGTGGAAAGCTCTCTCTGCCGGCTGGAATCGTTGCCCTGCAAGCACGCAGCGATGCCACCACGCGTGACCCCGTCGGGGGCGACGTTGTGGTGGCGACGGTCAACGCTCCGACCGTCGACGGGTTCACCACCGTCACCTGGATTCCGGTCGATCGATCTGTGACTGGAATTCGCGGTGAGTACGTCAACCTTTTCGCCGGACGCACCGCACATGGGCTGCGGAATTTCGCAACAATGGGCTTCGAGCGCTACAACATGACCGTCGACACCATCTTGCGTACGAAGGACCCCGTCGCCAGCCTGCAGTTTGTGATGCGCTCGGCGCCTGAGTTGAAGCTGACCCTCGTCGTTCCCGACCAAGCAACGGCTGACACACTCGCACCGGCAGTGAACGAATTCGGAGCCGACCGGCTTCGTGTCATCGTGGCAAGTGGAGGCTGAGCCGTGAGACTTGAACACGTTGAACTGCGTATGGTGAACGTCCCGCTGGTGTCGCCGTTCCGTACGTCATTCGGAACCGACACTCGCCACGAAGTCTTGCTCGTCCACGTCATCACTGACGTCGGCGAAGGCTGGTCCGAATGCGTTGCAATGGACCGCCCTGCTTATTCCAGCGAGTACTTCAACGGTGCGATCGACGTTGTTCGCTCGTTCTTCCTTCCCGATCTCTTTGCGCTCGGCGACGACCTCACCGCCGAAGGTGTTGCGCCCACGCTCAAGTGGGCCAAGGGACATCGCATGGCGAAGGCTTCCCTTGAAACGGCCGTGCTCGATGCGCAGTTGCGAGGTGCCGGTGTATCGCTCGCGTCGTACCTCGGCGCGGTGAAAGACCGCGTGCCCGCAGGAGTTTCCGTGGGCATCATGGATTCACTCGCCGAACTTGAGGCGGCTGTTGGCGGCTACCTCGACGAGGGCTACCTGCGCATCAAGCTCAAGATCGAGCCGGGATGGGACACCGAGCCCGTGCGCATGGTGCGCGAGACGTTCGGTCCGGACATGTTGCTGCAGGTCGATGCCAACACCGCGTACACGCGCACCGATGGCGCGCATCTGGCGCAGCTCGACGAGTTTGATCTGTTGCTGATTGAGCAGCCACTTGATGAAGAAGACATCCTCGGTCACGCGATTCTTGCCACGCAGGTGCAAACACCGATCTGCCTCGACGAGTCGATCGTGTCGTCGTCGATTGCAGTGGATGCGATTGAGCTGGGCGCGACCACCATCATCAACATCAAGCCAGGTCGCGTCGGCGGATACCTCGAAGGCGTGCGCATTCACGACGTGTGCGCCGAGCGCGCAATTCCGGTGTGGTGTGGCGGCATGCTTGAGACCGGAATCGGACGGGCAGCGAACGTTGCCCTTGCAGCGCTTCCGAATTTCTTGCTGCCCGGTGATACGTCCGCGTCGAGTCGTTACTTTGCCGAGGACCTCACAACGCCGTTCGTGCTTGAGGACGGCTACGTGCGGGTTCCGACCGGACCGGGTATCGGCGTCGACCCCATTCCTGAAGTGCTCGAGAAGTTCACGCTTTCGACCGAAATGATCTCCCGCTAACCCTCCCCCGGTCCCCCCGTCGCCCCGTTTCCCCCCGTCGCCCCCCTCATCTTGCATGGGGGGACATTAAGCACGCATAGGCGCAGTTTTTCTACCCCAGCGTTTCCGCAAGCACCACCGGCTGGGGCGCCTGAGCGCGCTAGGTAGGTGCTTGGGTGCCCCCGATGCGGAAGGGGGTGTGGGGGCCGGGTGAAGGGGGTGTGGGGGCCGGGGTGAAGGCGGGTGAAGGCGGGTGAAGGCGGATCCGAGCCCTGGTCAGCGACCGAGCCCGGCATAATCGTCAGAGTCGAGGCTCAAGGGCTGCGCACGCGGGTGTAGTTCAATGGCAGAACATCAGCTTCCCAAGCTGTATACGGGGGTTCGATTCCCCTCACCCGCTCCACAGAGTTTGCGCAGGTCAGCGGCCAGAATGGCTGATTTGTGAAGGTCGAAGTCCTAGGTCGGTGCCCGTTCGTGCGATTTGCGTGCGATTAGGAGTCGAGTCCGACCCGCAGCGAGACGAGTAGCTCAGCTGCCCGATTCGCCGTCTGCGGCACGCAACCGGGCGTCGAGCGAGTCCGAAATCTTCTTGTCCGCTTGCTTCGTCGCGTGCTGATAGATGAGCGCGGCGTTCATGCTGTCGTGGCCCATCCGAGCCATGAGGTCACGGGTAGAAACGCCGGACGACGCGGCGAGCGTGTTGCCCGTGTGACGAAGGTCGTGGAAGTGGAGCTGCGGCACACCGATCTCGGCAACAGCGGCTTTCCAGTCGACCAGGCCGTTGAAGTGCGAGCGGCGGATCGGCTTGCCCTTGACCCCAGTGAAGACAAACGCGTCCGGGGAGTCGCTGACGTAACGCTGGAAGTGATCTTTCAGCGCGGCCATGACCGTCGAGGGAACGGCGATTGTTCGGACTCCAGCGCGAGACTTGGGCGGTCCGAGAACCAACCCTCTTCCGGGGACTTCTGTGAATGCGTGATTGATCGAGACCGTTCCGGCCTCAAAGTCGACGTCGGCTCGTTGCAGCGCGGTCACTTCGCCGTAGCGCAGACTGGCGAAGGTCGCGAGAAGGATCATTGACCTCTGCCGCTGGGGTATGAGGGCGGCTAAGGCGACCACTTGAGGTAGTTCGAGAACTGGCCGTTCACTGGGCTTCTCTGTGCCTCCGCCCGTTATGCGACAGGGATTTCGGCGGATCAGCTCGTCCTCGACTGCGGTGTTGAAGATGGCACGCAGGAGTCGATAGGCCTTCGCCACCATGGTCTCGGAGTTGCCGAGCGTCAGGAGGTTGAGCCGCCAACTTCGGATGACTGCCGGATCGATTGCCGAAAGATTCATCGGACCGAGCGTTGATTTCAGGTATCGCTCGAACATCCACTCGTAGAGCTGGATGGTGCGGGGCCGCAGGCCGGCTCGCTCTTTGATCCACCGCTCAGCGTACGGGCCGAAGGCGATGTTGCGCAGGGTCGGATCGGTCCAGGTCTGCTGCAAGATCGTGGATTCTTGGACGGTCAGCCAGTCCCCCGCCGCTGCCCGAGATTCAAAGGTGTCGGGTGCCCGCTGACGCAAACCCGCTGGGTTGATGTAGCTGGCTTGGAAGCGCCCGGATGGCAACTTGCGAAGGTGGCCAAAGGCGCGTTTGCCGGATCGGTTCGCCACTACGCCACCCGCCCACGACGTGATCGTTGAAGCGGCAGGACGGTCTGAGCTTCGGTGTATTCGACGATCGCGCTTTCGGGGATTCGCACGTGCCGACCGACGCGAACGAACCTGATGCGGCGCTCACTGATGAGGCGGCGAGGGAAGCGCGGGCTGGTGCCCAGAGCGGTGGCGGCTTCGTCGATATTCAGAAGGCGTTCCATCGTGGGCACCTCACGCCGCCGCGACCGGACCAGACGAAAATTGATCAAGAGGCCCAGCGCGTTTGGCCCGCTCGTAGTCGGACCGCCAACGCACTGCTCGCGCGACTTCACCCAAGAGCAGCGTGCGGTAAGAGCGTCGCCCGATCTCGCCTGCCTTTACCAGCGACCAGACGACGTTACGCGGATCGCCATTTCCGATTTCACTCGTGGCCGGGATGCCATGAGCGTCCATCTCGATGCCCGCAGCTTCGAGCGTCTGGCGCACGACTTCGGCTCGGTCAGCACGGTGGACTGCCAGGGCCTTCCCGGTCCACTGGCGGGAGACCAGGACCCGACGGCCCCCGTAGCCGAGATGCTCGGCTTGGTGAGCTTTCCGCCTGCAATTGCCGGGAATCATTGAAGCGTCGCAGTTGGTCGGCTGGACTCCGTAGCGCAGCCAATTCGCGCAGGTCTCGGAACAGGGAAGAATGCGGACGTGCTCGTGCAGGCGCTCAGCGTGTGCGCGCTGACGGTCCTCGTCTGATCCGGAGTTGATTGGTTCGGTCATCGACTTGGCCAGGTACTTGGTCAGGTAACCGATGCGCTTTTCCGCGTCGGGCGAGCCCGCAATCACTCCTTGCATGTCCTGCTGCTTGCCGAATCGCGCCACATGGATCGGCGTCGCGAAACGATCATTGCCAAGCTGATCGAGGGCCTGAGCCCAGGTCGGCAGGGGTGAGCCCGAGAGCGGCTCGACGAATGCGCCCGCCGACGCGGACCAGACCGGCAGCGCAGCCGACGAGTCCAGCGGTGGCCACCACAGCTGGAAGTAAGTGGCAGCCACGACCTGGCGAATGACCTCCCTCGGCAGCACCCCTCGAATCGCTGCGTGGAGGTGCGGCGCGAGCCTGCGCTGCGGCTCAACGGTCGCAAAATACTGCACCTTGTAACCGGCGCAGCGACGCAGGTTCTGCATGAGCCGGTCAACCAGGTCGGAGAACGTCAGCGCATCGAGAGCTGCACGTCGATAGTCGTAGTTCTCCGGGTTTTCGGGAGTTCCATCCGGCAGCACTTTTCCGTACGACGGAAGGGTCACCGTCAAGAACATCGACGGGCGGTAGGTCTTGCCGTCATTCCCCACGAAGGTCTGCCCAGTCGTGCGCTGATCCATCGGGATCTTTGGGAGCTGAGGCACGTCCTGACGGCGACGAGTCGAGCGAACCCTCCGATCGGCATGCTCCCCTTCGCCCCGATCGGCGTCGTCATCATCGGCGGACTGAGCGACGCGGACCGGGTCATCCACCAGATGCCAGCCTTCCCGGCACTGCACCATCCTCAGGCGACGGGCCTTGCGGGCGCACGGGACGCACTTGCTCTCCAACGTCGATCCGCACGCGAGCATCACCACCCGTTCCCGGTGAGTGGCGATGTCGGTCGCTCGGGTGAGGACTGGCCGCGTGCACACGCCGTGAGACTCAGCGAGTCCGGCGACGTCAGCGTCAGTGACCATGTCCGCTTTCATTTCGCGGACTTCGTTTCCGTCTCGACAGTGCTCGTGTAGTCCTCCTGAGGAAGCGTGATCACCCGATGTGCTGGGAAGCGCGCAGCCGCGAGGCGAATCGCGTCGTCGGATACGAATCCCGCGCGCACGCGAACTGGCGACCCGCCCTCTTCGGGAATCGCGAATCCGACACCTGGCTGCGAGCGCGGGATCTGGTGGCAGCGCGCCCCAGCAGCCAAGGCACCCTCCCCCAAGACCATCACCGTTTCCGACGTGTCCTTGAGCCTCAGCGCGATCATCTGAGTGAAAAGACCGCGATTCGGCACGACCTCCTTGCGCGGGTCCTGCAAGCACGCGAAGACCGTGTATCCCACGGCACGTCCCTGAGAGCACAGCAGGCTGATTGCGGCCTCGGCTCGCAGCCTGAGCGGGCGATCATTCAGATAGGCGGTGATCGCTGCAAGCTCGTCGATCAAGACCACCACGAGCGGGTCAGCGACGGACGGATAGTGCTGGCGCGTATGGCCGCCAAGGCGCAGTGCGCGTTCGCTCATCTCAGCGGCGGCTTGCTCCAGGAGTTCGACGGCATCTGCAGGCCGTGTCGCGAATCGGGTGAATAGCGCTTCGCCCATCGTGAGTTCCATGCCGCCCTTGAGGTCGATTCCGTAAACGGTGACCGTCTGTGCCTTGATCGACGGCCCGAGGCCGAACATCAGGCCCCAGATCAGCGATGCCTTGCCCGCACCAGACGAACCGGCGACCAGCGTCGAAGCTCCAAGCGAAACGGTCCAAGGCGATCCGTCCTCAGCAATACCCATGTAGATCCGGCGAGGATCAGCCGATTCATTGACGGCAGGGACTCGCGCATCAAAGGGCGTGCCGAGCAGGTTTGCGAACGAGAAGATCACCCGGGCTGAGCGGCCCACGGCTTGGACCTGGACGCGTTCGGCATCGACCGCATGTCCGAGACGGTCGCTTGCGACGGCGACATCGTCGACCGTCTGACCCATGACGAGTCCCAGATCGATTTCAAGGCGAAGGCCAGTCCAGCGCATCCGGCGAAGGCGCGGGACGTAGGTCATCTTGGATGTCTGGCCGGTCCAAATGGAATGCCGTTCACTCGTGCTCGAAAGGCTGCAGCTCGAAGCGATATGCGCCCAATTCCTTTTGATCCACTTCTTGCGCCGACGCCGCCACAGAGGGGTCGAGATCGTGCGCCTGAACGACGCTTCATCGAGCCGGCACCAAGCCGTGAAGCTCACAGCCACGATCACCGCGAACGTGATCGCGCTCCAATTGCCCTGAATCCACGCCGTACCAAGAACAAGCCAGACCACCATTGCTGTCTTTGGGTACCGCCAAAGCACTCGCGCAGATCCCCGCGTCAGCCACCAGAGTTCCCGTGCGGTCGTTTTCGCCGTCTTACCTGCGACGGTCAGCGCGCGCATCACGCTGCTGCCTTGGTCGTGCCGGCGGAGACCTTCGAGGTCGAATCGACGAGTGAGTCCGCCCGCCAGTTCTCGATGAGGTTCCCTGTCTTGTTTGCCCGCACATCAACGGAGAGGTTGATGAAGGTCACCGGCGTGAGCGGAGCAACGTGAGGGAGGTCTTGAGCGCCGATCTCGACCTTGGCCGTCACCGCGGAGATCCGGCCAAAGGCGGACTGCTGGTACAGCACTTCCACGCCCCACAGCGGCATCCCCGTCGCTTCGTCGCGAGCCTGACGGTCTGAAGGCCGACGACCGCCACCCGGCTTGTCCTCCCATTCCTTGATTTCCTCGACGATCCCGGTCGCGATCATCGGCTGCTTGTTTGATTCCACTGCGTAGTTCGGCATGAGTTTCTCCCTGTGTTGGTGCCCCGTTTGGGGCTGCACTCATGTGATCGCGAAAGACGGGGACGCCAACACTGCGCTGAGGGACGTTTCAAGACGTCTCGATCTGATAGAAACGTCCCTGAGTGCAGGACACCACTGAGAGGTCGCACCGCGATGAGCACGAAAGAATCTGGTCCGAACGAGCGGCTTCGAGCTGCGCTGTCCGCAAAGGGCATCACGTACGAGCTGCTTGCCCAGGAGGTCCAGGTCGACGAGAAGACCGTTGAACGCTGGGTCACGACAGGCCGCCAGCCTCACCGCCGGTTCCGTCTCAGCGTGGCGGCACTCGTCCAGCCGGACGCCAACTTTCTCTGGCCCGGCGCTGCCAGCGAAGCGCAGGTCAAACGAGCGGGGAAGGCTGAATTCGTCGAGTTCTACCCGAGCCGCACAGCAGTCGCACCGGAGACCTGGATGAGCCTGATTTCCCAAGCGCAGCAGCACATCGACGTGCTCGCTTACGGGGCTTCTTTCTTGCATGACAGCGTGCCGAACTGCGTCGAGCTTCTGCGCTCGCGTGCATCGCAGGGCGTCGAGATCCGACTGCTTCTCGGTGATCCGGAAAGCGCTGCAGTCGCACTGCGCGGACAAGAGGAGAAGATCCGAGGAATGATGCGATCCCGCTGCGAGCACACGTGGCAGCAGTTCTCGCCGCTGCTAGACGAGGCCAACGTCACTGTTGCTCAGCATGGCGCGACGCTCTACAACTCGATCTTTCGATTCGACGATGATCTGCTCGCAAATACGCACGTCTATGGTTCGCCAGCCAGTCATAACCCAATAATCCACCTGCGCCGGATGGACGATGGCACCGTGTTCAGCGGCTTCATGGACGGGTTTGAGCGGACTTGGAAGTTGGCGCGGTCATCGGACAGCAGCGATGTTGCCGATGTGCGCGAACCGCAATTGGCTGGGCGCTGACGTGGCGCGGATTGACTACATCGACGACCCCAACGCTCCGAAAGCGAACAGCGTCGTCCCCTCGGTTGTCGCGGTAGTTCAAAACGACGCCGGGGAGATCCTGCTGATCCACAAGACTGATAACAACCTCTGGGCATTGCCTGGTGGCGGGCATGACGTCGGCGAATCAATCTCGGACACTGTCATTCGGGAGGTCAAGGAAGAGACTGGGTACGACGTCGAAGTATCTGGGGTCACCGGTCTCTACACAAACCCGAACCACGTCATGGCGTACGACGACGGCGAGGTCCGCCAGCAATTCTCGATCTGCTTCTCGGCCAGGCTGCTAGGCGGCGAGCTTAAGACTAGTAGCGAGAGCAAAGAGGTCGAGTGGATAAAGCCAGCCGGCCTCGCGGCGCTGGAGATCCACCCGTCAATGCGACTGCGGATCGCCCATTGCCTTGAGGGGCGCACCCAGCCATACATCGGGTAGTGAACTCCTAGCTCGCGCGCGTTCGCAGCATTCCAACAGGTATCGCGAAGCCCTAGAGATCGAACGGTGCACCACGTGGTCCGCTGGGTAGCGGATCAAGATTTCGGCGAGTCTTTGGGTTGGAGAGACTCGCACCCCCGTCGGGCCGGTAGTGAGATCGCACAGGGTGATCGCATCGATCAGGTGCTGCGGTGGCCTGACGAAGCATGAGAGCGGATCGCTGAGACCTCGCTCGACGGCCTCGAATTCCGCGCCGGTATGAAAGGCGACCAAGCCGACGGTTAGCGCATCCACACCGTGCGACTGCAGATATGCGGCTCCGTCGAGTTGATGCAGACCGGAACTGGAAACTGCGTACCCGATGTCGTGAAGGCGAGCCGCTACGCGAATCTCAGGGCCGAGCGTCGAATCTCTTGCCACCAAGTCTTTCGCAGCACTCTCGACGACCCGTGAGTGCTCAAGTCGATCGGGGAGTCCCGCAAGCTGCACGGTGATATCCAAGGCCGCGTCAGGCCGTTCTGTAGGCACGTTCACTCCCTGTTCCGATACCCGCAGTCTAGGGCTGGCGTATGACGAATCGTCGCGTTCAAACTGAAAATGGCCGGGAGGTCATGATCATCGCACCCCCACTAGGCACCGGCTCGCTCTGCTACCCGGAGTGGGCGACGCCGTTCGCTCAACTGGCCGCATCCGCTCCATGGACCGTCACCCGGCGAGTACTCACCGTTGGGGCGTTTGGTAATTAGGACGGTCGCGGCGCGGTAGAGAATTGCGTGCGAATGACCGGCGAGCTAGCCAACGCGTATGGCGATGTAGCGCGAGGATCGCCGTATGCATGCTCACGGCTCACATCGCGACGAGGCTGCGCTGGCGACGATGGACCGGCGACGGAAGCTGTGGCTCTACTCGGCCATCGCTCTAATTCTTGCGCCGATCGCGATTGCTACTGCCGCCGGAATCGCGGCGCTGTGGCCGGGTGACGCAACTGCCCAGCCGCCGCAGCAGAGTTACGCCGTGGCGGGAACGACTTTCCCAGTCGGGACAGTCGATTCGGTTGAACGATTCACCTGCCAGCAGAGCTACATCGATCAGGCCTCGCCGACCGGAGCCCCGGTACCGATGACTGGCTCTTGCTCCCGCCTGACGGTGTCATTGGATGACGGGTCAAAGGTGAAAGTCGATCTGCCGCCTCAGCTGACCGATAGCGGAGCAGAACCCGGCACTCAGGTGAAACTGATTGTTACCCCAGGGCAAGACGGGTCTGATCCCTTTTACGGGTTCTACGATTATGTGCGGACTCCGCCGATGCTGGCCCTGGCTATTTTGTTCATCATCGTTGTCGTCGCCGTCGCGCGATTGCGGGGGCTGGCCGCGCTCATAGGTCTCGTTATCTCATTCGCAATGATGATCAAGTTTATGACTCCCTCGCTGCTGCAAGGCCACTCTCCGCTGGCCGTTGCGCTTGTGACTTCATCAGCGATCCTCTTCGTCGTCCTCTACCTCGCGCACGGTTTCACGATCAGAACCCACACGGCGCTGATCGGAACCCTTGCCGGACTGGGCATCACAGCGCTGCTGGCGGTGTGGGCCACCGGGGCCGCTCACCTGACCGGGTTCAGCAGCGACGACACCTTCCAGCTCGATGCCGTCGCCCGCAACGTCCGCCTTTCCGACATCATCTTGTGCGGCATGGTGATCGCCGGGCTCGGAGTCCTCAACGACGTCACAGTCACTCAAGCCTCCGCCGTGTGGGAGCTTCGCGCCCTCGCACCTGACGCCACGAGCTGGGAGATATTCCGCCGTGCAATGAAGATCGGGCGTGATCACATCGCATCCAGTGTGTACACAATCGTGTTCGTATACGCCGGGGCGGCGCTTCCAGTGTTTCTGCTCATCGCCCTGTACACACGACCGCTGCAAGACGTGCTCAACAGCGAAGAACTTGCCGAAGAGATCGTCCGCACCCTCGTCGGCTCGATCGGCCTCGTTCTCGCGGTGCCGCTGACCACCCTGGTCGGGGTCCTGCTCAGCCGTGCGGCCCGGAACGGCCAAGCTTCCCCGCCCAGCCAGCCCAGCACGGTCGAACCGGATGCCGGGGATTCGCTTCCACGCAGCATCACGATCTGACGAAGGCGGTGCGGCGTTGCGCGCCCAGCCAGACTTCGATCATCGAAGGCTAAGTCCCGAAAAGAGTCCGGCTCCGCGTCACCTTCGCAGTGAAGGCATCACGGAGCCGGATTGCAAGGGATTAGTGCTCGTGCACGTGATCCCCGTGCTGGTGGTGGCGGTGGCCGTCGTGAATGTGATCGACGTGCCCGTCGTGCTCGACGGTTTCGTGGCCGTCGCCCTCGGTGTGAACGCCCTCGTGGTCCTTGTGAATCACTTCTTCGGTGTGGCGTTCACCATCATGAATGTGATCGACGTGGCCCTCGTGCTCGACGGTTTCGTGGCCGTCGCCAGGGAGGTGTTCGTGATCGCTTGCCGGATGCCGGTCTGTCACCAGATTGCTCCTGTCGTCATCAACGGCCTGATTACCGTCTAGGCAGAAAGCCTACTGAAAACGATAATCAGTCGCAACAGCGTGCGGGGAGACTCACCCGTGGCCACCCACCGGCACTTGCACACGGCCTTCGCGGCGAGTGGCTACGGCAACGAGCCAGATCACGAAGACGGTGCTGACGATGAAGAAGCTCGGCGGTAGGTTGATCATCGCTGCGATTGTCAGCCCGACGGCGACTGATGCCACGCCGATTGCGGAACTCCAGAAGATCACCCAGCCGGGGCGGGCTGTGAAGCGCAGTGCCGCTGCAGCCGGCGTTACCAGCAGGGCGAAGATCAGCAGGACCCCGACGACGGTGACCGCCATGCTCACTACCAGCGCCAGCAGGATCATGAATGTGATCCCGAGGCCCTTGACCGGCACGCCCTTCGCCTCTGCGACAGGCGGATCGATTGATGCGAAGAGCAGCGGGCGGAAGATGACCAGCAGCACCACGATCAGCACTGCCAGGAATCCAGCGAACACGACCAACTGCGACGACGGAATCGCGAGCAAATTGCCGAACAAAATATTGGTCACCGTTGATGTGTTCTCGCTGGCCAAGGACGCGAAAAGCACGCCGAGGCCGGTGGCGAACGCCAGAACCGTTCCCGTGGCGATCTCCCGGTCATTGGCCTTCTTGCCGAGCAGTCCGATTGCGAGAGCTCCGACCACAGTGAATACGACGAGGCCTGTGAGCACCGAGGTGCCCACGAGCGCAGCGCCGGTGGCACCGGGGAAGCCGATATGGGCAAGGGCGTGCGAGGCGAACATGCTCCCCCGGACGATGACGAAGTAGCCGATCAGCCCGGAGGCAATCGCGACGAGGATTCCGGCGATCAGGGCGGTGCGCATGAACGGCGAAGCGAGGATTTCCATCCAGTTGGATTGGAATTTCACGACCGCGATGATGTCCATCAGGCGCTCCGCGTGAACAGGTCGCCCTGCGGTGTCCTGACGACCTTGATCGCCGTTCCATATAGGTGCGTGAGCAGTTCCTCGCTCACGATTTCGTCGACGTTGTCGTAGTGGGGGTGGCCATCGAGCAGATAGATCGCGCCGTCGAGAACGGACAGCAGCGGGTTCAGGTCGTGGACCACAAGAAGGATGCCGATGCCGCGCTCGCTGTTGATCCTTTCCAGCAGCGTGACAATGTCCTGCTGGTTGCGAATATCCAAGTTTGCCAGCGGCTCATCAAGAAGAAGAAGTTGCGGCTTGCCGACAAGGGCCTGGGCGATCGCGATCCGCTGCTGCTGGCCGCCCGAAAGCTGAGACATGCGCCGTTTGGCGAAGTCGGCAGCGCCCACCTCGGTCAGCACCTCATCGACGCGGGCCCGCTGCGCAGATGTTGTCCGGCGCAGTCCGTACTGAGTTCCGGTCAGGCCGAGCAGAACGAGGTCGCGTGCACGGATTGAGTCCCCCGCGATCGAGGCATAGTTCTGCGGCACATACCCAATGCGGTCATCGCCGCGATGAGGGGTCTCCCCGAGTACTTTCAGCTCGCCGCTGCCTGGGCGCAGCAGCCCCAGGATCATCGTCAGCAACGTCGTTTTACCCGAGCCGTTCGGGCCGATGACTCCGACGATCGCGCCCGTGGGCACCGTGAAGGTGCCCTCGGACCAGACCGTGGTGTTACCGCGCACGGCACTGACATCTGTGAATTCCAGCATTCGTCTAGCCGAGGCCGAGGGCAGTCGCCAGCTGCTCCAGCTGGGAGATCTGCCACTGCTCGAACGATGCCGAACCTTCGGGCATCGTCTCGGTGACGTTCACCACCGGAACCGCGGCAGTCTTGGCCGTGGCCACAAGCTGATTAGGCACCGAACCCTCGGTCTGGGTGTTGAAGATCAGCACGTTCATCTGCTTGGAACTCAAGTCCTTGTTGAAAGCTGCGATGTCCCCGGGCGCGGGTTCTGATTCATTCGTGATCGAGTTCTGGTAGCCCTGCGGGGTCAGATTCTTCAGGCCGCAGGCTTGGGCCATGTAGTCGAACACGCTCTCGGTCGCGCCATACGTCTTGCCGCTGGCACCAGCTTTGATCTTCGCGATCTCGGCGAAGTACGGCTTCATTGCTGTCTGGAATGCGCTCTGCTGATCGTCGAAGTAGGTGCTCGCATTTGGGACCAGCTGCTTGAGTTGATCGGTGATGGCCTTGGACATGGCCGTCACGTACTCGGGGTTGTACCAAAGGTGAGGGTTAGCGCCAGCCTGAACATCGTTCACCGTCGCCGCGCTGACGACCTCCACACCGCTGTTGTTCGCCGACACAGCCTTGGTAGCCCACTCGTCGTAGCCCACCCCGTTGATTACGACCAACTTCGCGTTAGTGAATTCGGCGATGTCACCGGTCGTGGGTTCGTAATCGTGGGGATCACCGCTTGAGGCCGTCACCACGGTCGAGACCGTGCCGCACTGGCCCGCGAGCTGGGAGACGATATTGCCCCACTGGTTAACGCTGACGGTGATCGGAATCGCGGCGGCCGGGCAAGCTGGGGCGCTGCTATCCGATGTCCCCGACGACGTTGCGCCTGAGCACGCGGCGGCGCTGAATACGAGTGCTGCCCCAGCACACAGACTGAGAAACTTCTTCATCACTTAGACCCCAAGAATTTAGTCGAACACCGTTGCGACCGGACTCTAAGTGAAAACGGTTGTCATTGTCAATTCTGGTGGCCCTCCGGATACCCTGGGCTATCTGGCCGGAACTTGGTTAGATAGATCCGGCCCACGTGGGCCGAAGGGCGTAGGAGGCATGATGGCGGCTGTTGCAGGCAAAGCTCTAGGCGACAGCGCATTCTCGGCACCAGGACAGCGTGGAACACGCCAGCGCCGGGTGATCCGGGAATGGCTAGGCACATCGGCTGCGTTCGTCAGCGCTCAGCAGGTACGCGAGGGAATCGCTGCAAAAGGCGATGCAGTCGGCCTGACCACCGTGTACCGGACACTGCAGGCGCTGGCAGATGCAGGCGAAGTCGACGTACTGCGCACAGACACAGGCGAAGCGCTCTACCGCAAATGCGGCACCGGCCACCACCACCATCTGACCTGCCGCAGCTGCGAGCTCACCATCGAACTTGCCGGCCCTCCCTCGGTAGAGAAATGGTCGCAGAGCACAGCCGACGAGTTCGGCTTCAACGATGTCCAACACGTCATCGAGTTGTCGGGCACCTGCTCCAACTGCCGCTGACCGCTCGGGACGCCCACCCGGAGCGGCTTAATGACAATGTTTGTCATTAAGGTAGGGTCAATCACATGCGGAAAAACGATGACCAGCACTCGGCGGCAGGAGCCGCTGCACCAGTTGAACCAAAGCCGCACGTCCGCACCTGCGGGGTCGGAATCGTCACAGGGACACGGTCTGCAGACTTGGCCGAACACGCACGGGCCCTGAGCAACCAAACCTTGGAACCAGTGCTGCAATACGTCTTCGCCACCGCAAGCAAGCAGCATGCACTGCTTCGGCGCCACTGGTTAGCGGGCCTGGCACCGACTGTCACCCTGATAGCAGAGAACCCCGACTGCATCGGCTGCGCGATCGGAGCGGACCTCATCCGCTTCGCTGCGGACAACGACACCAGCCAGCTCGCCGCAATCCTTCCCCCCGGAACAGACGCCACGCACATGGCCCAGACCGTCGACCGGCAGCCCCACGCTCACACCCGCTACGTCCGCGCCTTGGTCGACGCACACACCGTCATGGCCGACCTCGCCAGCAACGATGATCTAGACAACACCGAAATGGTGTCGTGGTACGGCGACCAACGATGGGTCGCCCACGCAGTCATCGGACTCATCACAACCGCAGATCAAGTACTCATCTCCGGTGACTACCCAGCACCAGAGACCATCGCCGTGATCAAGCACCTCAACCCCGCAGCGCGGCTCCACTTCGCCCCGCCGCAGTTCGACGAATCCCCCGCCACCTTCCGCAACGGCCCTACCACTCGGCGTGATCCGTACGCGGCCCTGAAGCAGCCCTGCGAACCGGCCGCGGGTGTGCGAACCAGCATCATCCACGAAGAGCTTCCGATCCACCCGCAGCGACTGCTCGACGAGATCACCGCCGTCGCCGGGCACGTGATCAGAATTGACGGGGACGTATGGCTGGCCAGCCAAAGCGAACTCGCGTTCCGGCTGCACGCCTCCGCCGGGATCGCCAGCCTCGACCCCCGAGGGCCTTGGGAGATCACGTCAGACGACAGCACCCAGCGAGCCCCCGTAACCCGCCTCGTAGTGACGACAACCGAGACGGCAGCTGGAAACGACCCCCACGTCGCCGTTGTATTGCGAATGCGCGCATCATTGCTGACGCGGGATGAATTTGGTGCCGGACGCGCGCTCTGGGACACTTTCGACGACCCCTTCACCGCAATCTGAATAGGGAGGTCGGCACCGATGCTGGGCTGGCCCTCAACGATCCGGTGTGCGCGCCTAATTTCACCTCCGATGCGTCAATTGCTGCGGTGTCCGACCTGGATGCCAAGGGACCCGGGCGCAACCGTCGCACGAACGACGGCATCACTCACCCGCCCGTGGCACTCGCGAATTGCCGAATTTGCCTTTAGTAGATCAAGGCGCCGGGCTCCGCCCGGCTTCTCGGGTTCTCGCTCCCTGGGCTCCGGTTCCCTCCGCCCAGTCCGCTACACCCGAGCTGCATATCGAAACTGGCGCTATCGTCTAGCCATGGCCGACTTTGACAGAATCACCCGCTCGGTAGCCGTCATGGGCGGCAAGCCGTGCATCCGCGGACTGCGCGTCACCGTCGGCCTCGTCGTCGGACTTGTCGCCGCCGGCATGTCGACAGCCGAGATCCTTGACGCCTATCCATACCTGGAAGCCGAAGACATTCCCCAGGCGTTGGCCTACGCAGCCTGGCGGGTAGAGGAAATCGAGATACCGATCTCGGCATGAACTTCATCATCGACATGAACCTGAACCCCCAATGGGTTCCCTGGCTTACTGGCGAGGGCCACGAGGCTCAGCACTGGAGCGAAGTCGGGCCAGGCGACGCTCCCGATGAAACGATCATTCGTTACGCCAAGACGAACTCGTGCGTAATCCTGACGCACGACCTGGACTTCGGGATCATCCTGGCCATCGGCGGGCTGGACGCACCGAGCGTGATCCAGCTTCGTGCCCAGGCAGTGCGCCCGTCCGACATGGGCGAGCAGCTTCTCGCCGCGATCCAGGCCGCCAGCGCTTACCTCGTATCGGGCGCGCTCGTGACGGTGACTAAGGACCGGCACCGGGTCACGGTCCTGCCAATCCGACGCGAATCCTGACCACCTCACGCCCCGCAGCGCCGGACCACGAATTCCAAGATCGCCGTGCGATTAGCGTGCTATTCGCCACGGGTATTCACGGCGACTCAAGGGCACTGAACAGCACCCACGGTCCCCGCCACCGCCCAGCCGACGCTCACCGAAATGCGCTTCCCAAGCTGACAGTGCGGGTTCGATTCCCGTCACCCGCTCCAACACGAACGCAGCAACAATCTGCCGCATTGGTGATCTCAGAGCCGATAACGGACTCCGAGATAGCAACCACGGCAGATTTTCGGCCGCGAACCGCGCTAGTGCGCCCCACTCGGCGCAAGGTCAAGCCCCGGAGGAACCCGCCCGTCGGCGCATCCGCACAGCGCAACCCGCGGGTTTCGCCACGAGTACGTTTTCATCAGTGGTCGAGAAGGCCGTGGTTACTGTGGCAATCCTGAGCACCAGCCCACCTGAGGAGCACCCGATGAGCGCCACACCCCATGACAACGACATGGGACCCGACGCGCCCATCACCTCGACCCGGTCACACCGTCGCACCCGAAACCTGACCATCATCGGCGCACTCGCCCTCGTACTGGTCGCTGGCGCTGTGCTCGTGGGAGTGAGAACCACCGGTGCGAGATCAGGGGCCCTCTGCAGCACTGCGTGCGCGGTCGGGGACACGGGCCCTGGCGGCGGAACTGTGTTCTACGTGACTTCCACTCCTTTCGCCTGCGGGACGACCACGGTGCCAGCAACGTGCAAATATCTTGAGGCCGCACCTGCTGGGTGGAATGGAAGTGTCGAACCGACGGCCTACTGGTGGTTGCCCGGTCAAGGCGCCTGCACGGACACGTCCATGCCCACTCGCGGGACCGGCACCGCGGTGGGGACGGGGAGGCAGAATCGGGAGTTGCTCATTCCCTCCTGCTCGGCGGCCAGCAAACTCGCCATTGATTACAGGGGACAATCCGGTCTCGCTGACTGGTTTGTCCCGTCAAAAGACGAACTCACCACGTTGGTGAACGCAATAGATACCGACAAACGCGTCGGTGGCACGTGGGGGACGGCACTGAGTTTGAGTTCAGCCCGCTATCTGAGCTCATCGGAAAACGGTGCGACTTTGGCCTGGAACGCGTATTACCCCGCACCGGTCAACTCCGCCAGCTACGGCAAAACCATTCAGCTATTGATCCGACCGATTCGGGCTTTCTAGAACCCGTCCCACCTCGCCACGTGGGGCCGAACTACTGAACCCCGCTAGTGCGCCCCGCTCGGCTCGAGGTCAAGCAATCGCGTGACGTGCGCCGACGTCACGACGGCGCGCACGAACTCGAGGAACTCGTCGCCGTGCGGTGCATGCGTCAATCCTGGCGTCCACCTCGTATCGGAATCAAGCGGAAGCCCCACCCGACGACTGACTAACTCGTACACACCGAAAACGACGTCAAGATCGGCACCGAGTCGTGCAGCAAACATCGTGCGAATCGCGTCAGCCGCAACGGCAGCGTTGAGCACTACGGCGGTATCGATCAGCGCCAGACGGTAACCCGGACGTGCAACAACCTCGTCGCCATGACCGCGGCGCAACGCCACATCAGCGCCACGCACTGCCGCCATAATCGCGTCGACAACTGCGCGCAGCGGAAGTTCAGACGACAAACCTAGGTAGAAGATCGGACGCAAGTAACTGTCGACAGCTGCAGCAACAGCGCCGCACCCGGTGTGCCCCATCACGGTAAGCAAGCGCAACGACTGCAAGTGTGTGATGGCGTAATCCAGACTGCCGACACATTCAGCCCCGAGCACGTTGCCCGCAACGCGCACCACGAAGGCGTCGTTCGCTGACTGCATGAACAGCAACTCCGGTGGAACGCGCGCGTCGGCGCAACCGAGCAGCGCGACGAACGGCTCCTGACTCGGTGCCTCTCCCTCAATACCGCCGATACCGAGATCGGCGGCCGTGACGGGGATGACAAGGTGCCGATCGACTCCAGAAGCGCTATCGAGGTTGGCGAATTCGCGTTTGCCCTCATCGAGCAACGCCAATGCCTCGGCCGGCGTGGCCGGCTCATTCTCCGTGTGGTCACTTGCCGGGTCGTACCGCCACGTGATTTCGATCATCGCGCTCACTCCCTGAATTTCCGCTGAATCCCTCGCAAAGACCCTGCCGTATCCGCACCGCCGCTCGCTCATCGGGCCGCCGTACACGTTCGGGTGAACGCGAAACCTAGGTCAACGCCTGCTCTAGGGGGCACACTCACTTCATGACCCCTGTCACGCGTCGCTTCACCATCACTCTCGCCATCGCCTCGGCAGCAGCACTCGCCGCCGCCGGAATGGGAGCCAGCGCGGCCACGCCGTCGCCGACCATCCCCGCTGCGAAGGCCGCCATGGCCAAGCGCACGCCCATGTCGATCAACAACCTCGGGTACACCCCGCGCGCACTCACTGGTGCACAGCGCGTGCGCGTACTTGTTGAGTTCAGCGGCTCTACGGTCGTCGACAAGACTGAGGCCGCGCGTGCGGCCGGTCAACCAGTGTCGAGCGCCACGAAGACTCGTGATCGCGCTGCGGTGCGCGCCAGCCAAGACGCCACGGTTCGCGCGCTCGGTGCGGCCGGCGCCAAGGTTGAGCGCCGCTACACCGATGCCGTCTCCGGAGTCTCGGCAACCGTGCGCCGATCCGACCTCGCCGCAATCGCAGCGATTCCGGGCGTCATCGCAGTGCAACCGGTGGTGTTCTACAAGCCCGACAACGGCCGTTCGAACAACTACACCGGCGCCGCGCAGGCATGGACCTCGCCCGGTGCAACAGGAAGCGGCGTCAAGGTCGCCATCATCGACACCGGTATCGATTACGGTCACACAGATTTCGCTGGCCCTGGCACGACCGAGTACTACAACTCCAATGACCACACAGTGATTGAGGGATCGCACCCGTTCCCGACGGTGAAGGTCATTGCCGGATACGACTTCGCGGGCGACACGTACGACGCGGAAAGCACTGACCCCGCAATCAACACACCGGTGCCCGACCCAGACCCGCTCGACTGCTTCGACCACGGAACTCACGTGGCCGGCACCGCAGCCGGAATTGGTGTGACGAGCGCTGGCGCCACCTACACCGGTGCCTACACACAGACTGACGTCAATAACGCGAACCTGCGCGTGAACCCAGGCTCGGCACCTCAGGCCTCACTCATGGCATACAAGGTTTTCGGCTGTACAGGTTCGACTGATTCGTCAATGATTGTTGCCGCCATCGACCGCGCTGTCGCCGACGGCGCCCAGGTCATCAACATGTCACTCGGTTCAAGCTACGGACACGCCGATGGTGTCGAGCAGTCGGCAATCGGCCGCGCCGTCAAGGCGGGCGTGAGTGTCGTTGCCTCTGCTGGAAACTCCGGCTCTGCGAACTACCTCGTTGGCGGACCAAGCACCGCTGCCGGCGCAATCTCCGTTGCCGCCGCCGACGCAGTGCCTGAATTCCCCGGAGCCACCCTCACCTCAGGGGGCACTTCGCTCGAACTCATCGACGCGAACGGCGCCGCGATCCCCGGCGGCAGCTACCCCGTCACCGTCTTGAGCGACGGAAACGGTGGCATCGGTTTGGGCTGCGACGCCGCAGACTACGCGGGCACAGACGGCCACATTGTGGTCGCCAAACGCGGCGACTGTGATCGAGTCGACCGCGCGAAGTTCGGGCAGGGTGCCAACGCTGCCGCGGTCATCATGGTCAACAACACCGACGGGCTTCCGCCCTACGAAGGCGACATCGAGGGAGTGACGATTCCGTTCCTCGGTGCATTGGAAAGTACGGCAACCACACTCCAGGGCCTCGACGGGCAGAACGCATCGCTCACGGCCACGACCCTCACCAACCCCGGCTACCAGTTGCCGGCGAGCTTCACCTCCGCCGGACCGCGCAGTGGTGACGGAGGCGTCAAGCCCGACGTGATCGCACCCGGTGTTTCGCTGATTTCAGCGGCCATGGGCACCGGCGATCAAGCACTCACTCTGTCGGGAACCTCGATGGCGGGCCCACACGCTGCCGGAATCGTCGCGCTCGTGCGCGGCGCACACCCCACGTGGACAGCGCAGCAGGTCAAGGATGCCGTTGTTGGCACCGCGTCCGCCGACCCCTCGGTTCTGGCTCCCGGATCTACTCAGGTTCTCGCGGGCAACGGAATGGTGCAGCCGCTCGCCGCACTGAACGCCAAGGTCGTGCTGCAAGCGACCAAGGCGGGCGACGTGGGACTCAGCTTCGGGGTTCAGGAAGGCAACAGCCTCGAGCGCAGCGCGGAGGTGCGCATCATCAACCTCGGCCCCGGTGACGCCGAAGTCGATCTCGCTGCGACGGCGCCTTCCGGCGTTTCGCTCAGCGTCTCGCCTCGCCACATTCGAGTGCGTCCCGGATCGCGTGAAATCGAGGTACGCATTCGCATGACGAAGTCAGCCGTGGCAGCACAGCCCATCGGTGAACTTCCGATTGTCGTTGGCCGCATCACAGCAACGACCCCCGGCGCCTCAACCGTCACGATGCCGGTGCAGGTGATTCAGCACGGTCGAAGCGCAGTGCAAGCAAGTAGCCGCTCCGAGCACGCAACGTCGGCCATTCAGGTGCGCAACAGCGGCATCTCATTCGGCGCCGCCGATGTGTACGAGTGGCTCATCAACGACAAGCGTGACCGCGGCGCCGCGTACGACTTCGCCTCACTCGGCGCGCAGTCGTTCGATGCAACGGGAGTTTCACCGGTGCCCGGTGACCGCTTCATGGTGCTGGCACTCAACGGCTACAGCAAGTTCTGGAATGCCGCTGAGAATGAGTACGACGTATATGTCGACTCAACCGGCGACGGCGTAGCCGACTACGTGATTGCCGCACTTGACTACGGTCTGGTCGCCGAGGGCGCATCCGACGGAAACCTCGGTGTGTTCGTGATCGGACTCAACGCGCCCACAATGGTCGGCTACGAAGGCGGCGCGCCTCTCGACGGTAGTTCGCTCTACCTGCCGATGCTCGCGAGTGATCTCGGGCTCGACGGCGATCACCAAGTAATGCGCATTGTGGAAGTTGACGCCTACCCGCTGTTCAACGAGGGCGGTACCGACATCAACGCCACTAACGCGACGTTCAACCCGTTCTCGCCGCAGCGTTCGACGGGTGGCTTTGCCGAACTCAACCCTGGCGACCGCGCCACGATCCCGGTCACGTCGCGCAAGGCAGCCAAGGGCGAGGTCAACTCGCTGGGCTGGATGGTGTCGGAGTCCAACAACCGGTCCGGTGAGAGTCAGGCAGATCTGCTTCGCGCAGATCGGTGATTAGCGTTCGAGCGCGGCGAACAGGGTGGCCCGTCGGGCCGCCCGACGCCGTTGCTCGGCGCCTCGCTCATTGAGTTCACGAATCTGGCTCAGGATCGCCATCACCAGTGCCTCGACGTCGTCGTTGGCGTAATGCCACGCCGATGTCTCAACGTCGGGGTCGGCGAGCCACTGCAAGACGAGCGCGTCGCCTTCATCGGTGAATTCCGGGAAGATCGCCGCGTACGCGAGCCCAAGCTCGGTGAGTCCTTCACCCAAAACGGACAGCGCGGGGTCGTTGACGGGAAGTCGCACGTGAATGACTTCGGCACCTGAGCGGCGTACCGATTCCATCGCTTGGTCAACGACATCAACGAGATCGCGGCCCAGTACCTTGACGTCGATTTCACCGCGCCGGTTAAACGAGTCGAACTTCGTGGCAATCACCGACTCGTCGGGGGTGTCCTGCACTCGTTGCGGACTTCCGATGATTCGGGGCCAGGTCGTGTTCGCAATGACCGCCTGTGCGATCGCTTCGTACGGACGCGGAATGTAGAGGGTTTCTTCAGCGAGAGGCGCAAGGTTGAAGTACGCAACCGTGAGCGATCGACGGCCACGCAGCATTCCTTCGGTGATACCTACCTGCGCAACCGGCACGCCGTAACTCAAGTACGCACCGACGATGGCGCCGCCCGCTTTGAGTGCCATGTCTTGAGTTGCTGTGTGCGTCAACACCGGCTCGCCGACCCGACCGAAAGCGTGACTGGCTTGCAGCCGTACTTCTAGGCGGCCTAAGAGCTGGCCGGCAATTCCGCGTCGACGGAACCGCGGGTCAGTGATCGCCAGACCCGACTCGACCACACGGTTCGTGAGGTAGATGGCACCCCAGTGCGCGACCACTTCACCGTCAGCCGTGACAGCGACTTCACCCACGCGGCGGCCCGACTCGATCGACGCCGCAACCTGCTCGGGGTAGTAGAGATCGGGGTGCGGATAGGTCCAGCCGTACGAACGGTAGATCGAGCGCGTGAGCGCCGCTGCATCCGACGGGCGCAGTTCGCGCAGTTCAACTTCCTCGGAACTGAGTTCGGCATCCTCTGATACGAGTTCAATCTCAGACTCGTCAAGGGTGACTCCGTGGCTTGGCTTCGGGAACCACATTTCGGTGAGGTTGCTCTGCCCATCAACGCGAGCCGAACTTGAACTCATGAGTTCAAGTTCGAGCAGCGGGGCCAGAGCAGCGGCCGGACCGCTCAGCGGCTCGCCGTGATCACGCAATGTCAGCCGCACCTCGGTGCCGTCATCGGTGACGATCAGTTCAAGTTCGACCGAGTCGGCCGATGCGTTGGAACGTCGGCGGGCATCCATGGCCGCCAGTTGCAGTGCCATCGCAGCCGCATCGCCATTGCCACCCGATGCCGCGACAGCCGCACGTGCAGCGGCCGAAATAACAGCGATACCCGAGTCGTCAGAATCTGCTCGCACGGTGACCATGAGGTGAAGGCTACCGCCCGCCGGCACCCGGGTGTCGCGAGTCGAGTTCATCGACGACTCCGGGCGGGGGATCCTCGCTGGTGATCGCACGGGCGAGCGCCCACGTGAGCACACCACCTACCAGCAGGTGCAGCACGATCAGCGAGACCTTCGTTGAAGGCGGAACGCTGTCGGGTTGCAAAATCGGGGCCGCGCACGAAGCGAGTGTGAGCGCGCCCAGAACGATCGCGGCGACCCGCGGCCCGTGATACAGCGTGCGGAAGGTGCCGGCCAGCACCGCCGCGAGGAAACCGGCGACGATCGGCGCGGCAATTATCTGCCAGGTGGTGATCTGGGTCGGTTCCTCCGACCCTCGAGACACCTCAAAGGGCACACCCAGTAGCCGCAGAATCCAGTACAGAATCACCGTAGGAATCATGACTAGAAAGCCAAATACGACGCCCGTGATGAGCACCCGGCCATAGGGCGCAGGTCTGGACACAGTGCGCGGGTGTGTCGCTGTCTGGCTCACGCCGACAGCCTACTCACGGCGGCTGGTCCGGTCGGGCGACATGGAACTCCCGGAGCACTTGCAAAAGTTACTGATGAGTAGCACAATGGAAGTTACTCACCAGTAACACGGCGCTCCCCATCGGAGGGATCAGGGACATGGGTCACTACAAGAGCAACCTGCGCGACATCGAATTCAATCTCTTCGAGGTCTTTCGCATTCAGGACCAGTTCGGCGACGGTGCCTTCGCTGAGATGGACATCGACACGGCGCGCAGCATTCTGCGCGAGGTCGAAACCCTCTCGACGGGCGTGCTGGCTGAGTCGTTCACCAGTGCCGATCGCAACCCTCCGGTGTACGACCCCGCTCAGTACACGGTCACCATGCCCGACGACTTCAAGAAGTCGTACAAGGCGCTCATGGACAGTGGCTTCTGGAACCTTGACCTTCCTGTGCACCTCGGTGGCGTTGGTTGCCCGAGCAGTTTGCGCTGGGCCGGCGCCGAAATGATGACCGGAAGTAACCCCGCAGCCTTCATGTATATGTCAGGCGCCGGCTTCGCCGCGGTGCTCGACCACGTGGGCAACGACGTGCAAAAGCACATCGCGCAGATCATGATCGAGCGTCAGTGGGGCGCCTCCATGGTGCTCACCGAGCCCGATGCCGGCTCCGATGTTGGTGCCGGTCGCGCCAAGGCGATCGACAACGGTGACGGCACCTGGCGCATCGAAGGTGTCAAGCGCTTCATCTCCAGTGCCGAGCACGACATGACCGAAAACATCATTCACTTGGTGCTCGCTCGCCCCGAAGGTGCCGGACCCGGCACCAAGGGACTGTCGATGTTCATGGTGCCCAAGTTCCACTTCGACTTCCAGACCGGTGAACTCGGCGCGCGCAATGGCGTATACGCCACCAACGTCGAAAAGAAGATGGGCCTCAAGGCGTCCACAACCTGCGAACTCACGTTCGGTGAGCGCGAGCCCGCCATCGGTTGGCTCTGCGGCGATGTGCACGAAGGCATCGCACAGATGTTCCTCGTCATCGAGTACGCCCGCATGATGGTGGGTACCAAGGCAATCTCGGCACTGTCGACCGGCTACCTCAACGCACTCGACTACGCCAAGACTCGCGTTCAGGGCGCCGACCTTTCGCAGATGCTAGACAAGACCGCACCGCGCGTCACCATCACGCACCACCCCGACGTACGCCGTTCACTGATGCTGCAGAAGTCGTACTCCGAAGGCTTGCGTGCACTCGTGCAATACACCGCGAGCTGGCAAGACAAGGTGATGCTCGCGCACGGTGGTGACACGTCGATCGATCTCGACATGGCCGAGCGCATGAACGATCTTCTACTCCCCATCGTCAAGGGTGTCGGTTCCGAGCGCGCGTACGAAGTACTCGCGCAATCACTGCAGACGCTTGGCGGTAGCGGCTACCTACAGGACTACCCCATCGAGCAGTACATCCGCGATGCCAAGATCGACACTCTCTATGAAGGCACGACTGCTATTCAGGGTCTCGACTTCTTCTTCCGCAAGATGGTGCGCGACCAATTCAAGGCCGTGTTCAACCTGGCAGCCGAGATCACCGAGACGGTCAAGGGAGATGGCGGCGGCGGCCAGCTCACCGTCGAGCGCGAGCTGCTTGGCAAGGGCCTCGAAGATGTGCAGGGCATGATCGGCAAACTCGGCGAGTGGGCAATGGCGTCGCAGACCGACATTTCGCAGATCTACAAGGTGGGTCTGAACTCGACCCGTTTGCTGATGTCAGTCGGCGACCTCACGCTCGCCTGGCTGCTCGTGCGCCAGGCAGAGGTGGCGATCGCAGCCTTGGAAGCTGGTGCCTCCGACCGCGATGTGGCCTTCTACGAAGGCAAGGTCGCTTCGGCATCGTGGTTCACCCGCAACCGTCTGCCGCTGCTGGCAGCTGAGCGCGGAATTCTCGAGGCAACCGACCTGTCGGTCATGGAACTCGACGAGGCTGCTTTTTAAATCCCAACGACGCGAAAGACCCGTCGACCTGCATTCGCAGGCGGGGGGTCTTTCGTTTGCCGAACCGGGTTTCACTGCCAGTGAATCGGCACCAACTCATCGGGCATGTAACTGCAGTAGATTCCGGTGCGCACATGCTGATCAAGATGTGTCGCCGCGAGCGGGTGTTGTTTAGCCAAGCTCGTGAGCGCATACCGAAGCGACCGCGTCACGGCTGAGCGGGCGCGTTCGGCACTTCCGCCCGTCGAACGCTGGGTACCTCCAAGACCGACGGCACTTCGTAACTCTGCGATCAGGTAGTCGCGGTCTCTTTGGGCCAACTCGCAGCGAACAATGTCGTTCATCACCGTCGCTTCGTCGATGTCTTCCTCGACCTCTGCCAGACGTCGGCGGTACGCCTCACGGGCCTGGTCATCCAACACCGGCAGGCCCCGCGTGGCCAACCGGCCATCGTCCTCGAGGTCATCCGCCACCGCCGATCGAGCGGGAAGCACACCATTCTCGACGGCGACGAGGTCGAGCACATGAAACTCTCTGCCCGGCTGCGCCAGTAGCCGCTCGATATAGCGAAAACCTTTGAGATCTCGAACGACCGTGTCGACTCCACCCAAGCGCACGATCCGCATGTCTCCATCGCGACGAAACACCGCATCTGCGGCGGCGTTCGCTGGGGGAGGTACCGAGCGTGCAGATCGTCCAGACAACTTCTCATCACAACGCTGAACCCAGCCACTGGCTCCAAAGGATTCAAAGGCACTGCGGGCCGCTTGCCATTCCAATGTCGCTGCATCGAGATTACCTTCACGCTCACGAACTTCAGCTAACACCGTGCGGGCAACAGCAGCATCGAACGGAGCACCGAGGTCGATCCACGACACCACCGCGTGCGTTGCCCCAACCTTGGCACCCTGCACATCGCCGACCAGTAGCTTGGCCCGCGCATCGGCGAGTTGTGCCCCCGCCCGAAGAGATGGGCTCGGAAAGTTATCCGCGATGTGTTCGAGCGCTGTGGCTGCTCGACGCGCTGCAGCCGCGTCTCCCGCTGCCGATGCGATCTCCGCTTGTGCCTCAAGGAGCGGTGCGAGGCGCAGGTCGCCGAACGGCGGACATTCCTTCCACGGCAATGTATCGGGGTTCGTGACAGCTTCGTCGATCATGGTCGACGCAGCGGCAACATCACCCTGCGCCAACCGCACCATCGCCAACCCTGGCTGAGCCGACCACGCGCGCGCGTGTGCCGAAACGAATGCCGCCTCTGCCCCCGCGAGGTCTCCCTTGCGCAGGCGGATATTGCCGAGTTCTACCAGCGGCCAGCCGAACTCGCGACGCATCCACGGGCGCAGTTCTTCACAGGCCAACAGGGCCATTTCCTCGGCCTGATCGCAGGGGCCGGAAACTCTGAGTAGTTCGGCTCGGTGAACCCGGCACCGACCATTGAGCCCGCCAAATGCGTTGCCATGGCGCCAACGTTCCATCATGTTGGTCCACTCGACCGCGAGATCGTGCAGGGCAAGACCCTGAGCCGCACAGATCAGTTCGCAGTACATCATTCCCGTGGTGAGTGGGTCGACTTCACCAGACATCAGCAGGGCGGCCATCTCATCGAGCTGGCGAAGTCCGTCGTCAAAGTGACCATCGAGAAGTGTGAGCCGAGCAAGTGCCACGCTGCCGACAACGACCGCTGGCTGCACTCCGAGCCGCGATCCGAGATCGACCGCGATTTCCGCCTGCTCGCGGGCTGACTTCATGTCGCCACACATGAACCGCTCGTAGGTGCGCACCATCGCGATCAGTGCATGAGGTGCTGCCTCGGGCTCGCCCACCAGGAGCGCTTCAGTTCGCCGAATCCAGCCGCGCACCGACGACATGAGACCGGTATCGATCATCAGGTACATCGCGAGCATCGCGGCGGCCCGAGCGGCCTCGAGGTTGTCGCCATCGGCAATGTTGAGTCGGTAGAGGTCTTCCCAGGTCGACAGGGCCACCTCAAAGTCGCCATTGCCGTAGGCGGCCTGTGCCTGCAGTTCGAGCACGTCAGATGAAACGTCGAGTGACGCGATACCGGCCAGCAGGTCGAGTGCTTGTTGCCATTCACCGCGTTCGACAGCATCCCGAGCCTGGTCGAGACCACCCGGATTACTCATCAATCCAACTCACTCGACCGTTTCTCCCGTTCTCTACGTGGTCGTGGTTACAGGGCTCTTGTCGCATTGTGACACAAATTGTTACGCCTACCAGATGTCAGTGAACCAACGATTTCCTGCGTTTCTCCCCGGTGAAACAACACAGAGAACAGGACAACTACCATGCGCATTTCCAAGGAAGCAATACCTGCAAAGCTTGATGTGCCCGGCGCCAAGGCCCGCCAGCTTTCCGACTTCGGGAAGGCCTCCGGTGAACTCGGGGTTGAGTACTTCAGCCTCGGTGCCGGCCTTGACATCACACCCTTGCTGGAGGGTCTCTTGGGCGATCTGTGTCACTCACCCCACTGGGGCTACGTGATCTCCGGTGACCTCGTCGCCTCGTACGCCGACGGATCTGCCGACAACTGCACGGGCGGCGATGTTTTTTACTGGCCCGCTGGCCACACCGTGCGCGTGAATCACGACGCCGAGGTCATCTTGTTCAGCCCCCAGAAGGAACACCTTGAGGTCATGGGGCACATGGCCAACAAACTCGGACTCGCCTAGCAACGACGAGAAGCTGGTTCAACTACCACCTAGGGGTTTCCCTAGGTGGTAGTTGCGCTTTGTGCTGCGGGCACGCATGGTCAAACTGAACTGCCACTCAGTGGCTCCACAACGTAGGAGCACTCAGTGCCGACAGCATCGACTCTCGCCCGCCGAACGACCTCGATCGCTGCCGCACTAGCGATTGCAGCCGCCACACTGGTAGCGGGGTCTGCGCCCGCGCAGGCCGACACTCCTCTTCCGCAGACCTTCAACTACGTCGATGACTTCAACGGCACCGTGAACGACTGGTACCACGATTACCAAGCGTATTCAGACGACGTCAGCACATTGGCTGCACAAAGCGATGGCAAAGTGGTGGTGGGATGGCTTTTCCCCAGCCATGAAACTTCGCCGTTGACGCGCGTTAACGAGGACGGTTCACGTGATACCGCCTTCAACACCAATGTCGAAAATGCGGGCTTCACCGGATCAAAATCCGTCAGGGCCATCGCGATTCAAGCGAACGACAAGATCGTGTTCGGATTCGGCGACGCCGGCGTGCGCCGCGTACTACCTGATGGCACCGCCGACACCACGTTCAACGCCAACGCCGCAGCGCCAGCTGTCGACGCCATGACCGGCACCGTCAGTTCAATTGCCGTGCAAAGTGATGGAAAGATTGTGCTTGCCGGACAGATCTCCAACAACTACCCCTCTGTCAACAATCGCGAAGGGCTAGCGCGCCTCAACGCCGACGGCACCCTCGATACCACCTTTGATCCGCCACACAGTTATGCGCAAAATAAAGTTGCCGTGCAGTCCGACGGCGCTGTGGTGACGAGTTTCGGAAGTGGTGGGGTTCGGCGGCTCACCTCCACCGGCGCCGTTGACACCACCTTCGGAACGAGCGGCTCGGTAGCACTCGGCTATGTCTATCAACTCGCCGTGCAATCTGACCAGAAGATCCTCGCCCTGCTGGGAGCCGGCACTGTCACTCGACTGCTCAGTGACGGCAGCACCGATCCCGACTTCACTTTCGACCCCTCAGTGTCGGCGAGTGACTACGCGCTCATCGTGCAATCAGATGGGAAAATCGTGTTCCCCTCCTTTAACAACGGCGGATTGATCAGGCTGAACACCGATGGCAGCCAGGACACCGCATTCACGGCCAACCTCGGCACCGGGTTTGGTTCCGACGTATACGCCGTCACCGAACTACCCGACACTCGACTCGTTGTCGGTGGCTCATTTAGAACTCTCAATGGTCAATTGGTTCGTAAGATTGCTCGCATTCCACTCGCCACGTACACCGTCCCCGCAGGCGTCACCACCGTTCGTGTCGACGCCACCGGTGGTGGAGGCGGTGGTGGCGGCACTGCAGCAGGAGGAGCGGGAGCCACCGTCACGGCGCTCATGCCCGTGACCCCCGGCCAGTTGTTGTGGCCCATCCCTGGCGGCGGCGGTCGTAGCGGCACCAGCAGTGCGCCTGTGATTGGCGGTGGCGGCGGGTCAGCGAGCACCGTGACCAGTGCAGATTCCGCTAGCGGGTATGTCGTCGCCGGTGGTGGCGGCGGTGGCGGTAGCGCGGCCGGAGGCTCCGGTTCCAGCGGCGGAACAGCTGTCGGATCCCCCGGCGTCACCTCCGATCTCGCCACCGGCGGGTCGGGCGGAACTGATTCAGTCACGCCCGTACCCGGAGGTGCCGGTGGCACGGATTCAAGTGCTGGCGGAGTTGGCGGCACCGCCACGGGGTACAACTACCTGAGCCCAGGCGGCGATGTCGCAGCACTGCTTGGTGGCAACTACGGCAGCCACGGCCAAGCACCGAGCGGATTCGGTGGTGACGGTGGCGGATACGCCGGCGGAGGAGCGGGCGGATCCGGCCCCTTGTCGGCGGGCGCTGGTGGTGGCGGCGGCGGTTACGGTGGTGGCGGTGGTGGCGGCGGACCAGCCGCTGGAGGAGGGGCCGCTGGCTCCTTCGCGACGAGCCACGACGGACTACCCGTCGCGTTGTTTGCGACCGCAGCCAACGGTGGCAGCTCACTCACAAATGCTGGCGATGGAACCATCACCTTCACTCCGTTGGGCGCTGCGCCCACGGTGTCGTCCATCACTCCCAATTCTGGAACAGCGGCTGGCGGCACGTCAGTCACCATCGCAGGAACAGGCTTCGACCCGGCAGCAACAGTGACTATCGGCGGCATCGCGTGCACCTCCGTGGTGCACACCAACGACACCGAACTGTCGTGCACCACCGGCGCGATGACCGCAGGCACAGTAACGGCGAGAGTCACCAACCCCGACACCCAATACGGCGAACTCGTCGATGGATTTACCGCGCAGAAGCTGTCTTCAACGACGACGGTGACGTGTCCGGTCAGCGTGTCGTGGACCGGAGCCGCTCTCAAACCCTGCACGGTGCGAGTGACTCGCAGCGGTACCTCCGACCTCACTCCTTCACCAGCAACGTATTCGGCGAACCTCAACGTCGGTACCGCGTCAGCGTCGTATAACTACCTCGGCAATGGCACCTACAACGGTTCGTCGGGCAGTAAGAACTTCACCATCGTCGCGGTGGCGCCCACAGGACTCACAGCACCGATGGCTTCACCGAAGTCGGCGGGCGCTCTGGTCACGTGGAAGGCACCCACCAAGAACGGTGGCGCCACGATCACCGGCTACACCGTGACGGCGTCGCCGAAGGTCGGCACGGCGACCCGAACGTGCTCAACGTCAAAGGTGGGCTCTACTGCGCCCGCGTTGTCGTGCTCGGTCTCCGGGCTCACCAATGGCAAGCCGTACACGTTCACCGTGAAGGCCACCAACTCTGCGAGCAAGGTGTCTTCGGCTTCACCCACGTCGAACACAATTGTGGCCGGCACCGCCACCGCACCTCGCTCGTTGGCCGTGAACACCTCAACCGTCAAGACGGCCAAAGCCTCGTGGATCGCGCCATCGTCGGTGGGCTCGGGCGCAGTGACCGCGTACCAGGTGCGTTGGTACGACACCGTCACCAAGAAATGGACCACCTGGGCCCAACAGGCAGCCTCAGTGAAGACGGCAACCCTCACCAACCGCATCAAGGGCCGCGGCTACCAGGTGCAAGTGCGCGCCAAGAACGGCTCCGGGTGGGGACTCATCGCCACGAAGTCCTTCACCCAAAGCAAGTAGAAAGTCGCCCGCAGCCTGCGGTCAGCGTGAAGCAGGTTGCCTGATCGTAGATCGTTAGTTATGCTAAGTAACATGGCGTCGACCGAGCACCGCACCGAACTCTCGAGTGACCTACGCATCAGCGTCACTCGGTTGGCTCGTCGGCTGCGCACCGAGCGGGCCGATCATGGGCTCACCCTCGGCCAGGTGTCGATGCTCGCCACGCTCGATCGGCATGGTCCACTCACCGCCGGAGAACTGGCGCTGCACGAAGGAATCCGACCTCCGTCAGCAACTCGCACTCTCGCCAGTCTTGACGAGTTAGGGCTCATCACGCGCGCATGCTCTGAAACCGACCGCCGCCAATCCGTGATTTCCATTACCGACGCAGCTCGCGACCTGTTGCACGAAGACCGACGCCGCCGCGATGCCTTGCTGGCCGATCTACTTGATCAACTCAGCGACGACGAACGTCGCGTACTCGCCCAGGCCTCACCGCTACTTGATCGTTTGGCGGGCTTATGAGCCCCACCTTCTCCTCGCTCAGTGTGCGCAACTATCGCCTCTACTTCGCCGGCATGCTCTCGAGCAATACCGGAACGTGGATGCAGCGCATGGCCCAAGACTGGCTCGTCCTCACCCTGACTGCCGGCTCCGGAGCATCTCTCGGAATCACCATCGGTCTACAGTTCCTGCCGTTCTTGCTGTTTAGTTTGTGGGGCGGAACTCTCGCCGACCGGCTGCGGCGACGTTCGCTCTTGCTCGTGACCCAAGCCCTCATGGGACTCCTCGCGGTGGGGCTGGGCGTGCTCACACTGAGCGGTCACGTCACCGTCATGCAGGTGTATGCCTTCTCTCTCGCCCTCGGAGTGATCTCCGCACTTGACACACCCGCACGTCAAGCCTTCGTCAGCGAAATGGTGGGCCGCGACCACATCTCCAATGCCGTCGCACTCAACAGTGCGTCCTTCAACGTGGGCCGCATCATTGGTCCGTCGGTTGCAGGTCTACTCATCGCTGCCATCGGTACCGGGTGGGTCTTCATTCTCAATGGATTCACCTTTGCCGCGGCCATCCTCGCGCTTTCGTTGATTCGCGTCGGTGATCTCGTTGCCCCCATGACGGCGGCCGAGCGAGCCAATGTGCGACTGCGCGATGGATTGACCTACCTGCTTAAACGCCCCGACCTCATCATGGTGCTGCTGATCGTCACGGCCGTCGGAACCTTCGGTTTCAACTTCCAACTCACGCTCGCGCTGATGGCGCAACAAGAGTTCGGCGGAACTGCGCGCGAATTCGGCCTCTTCTCTACAGCCCTCGCCGTTGGCGCCCTCGCTGGTTCGCTGTTGGCCGCTCGACGAGGAGCACCCCGTCTGATTCTCGTCACAGGAGCAGCGGCCGTGTTCGCGCTCCTTGAGATCGTGGCCGCTCTGATGCCTAGCCCGATTTCCTTCGGGCTCTTTCTACCCTTCGTCGGAATCGCGGCACTTACCTTCAGTAATGCTGCGCAGAGTTTTCTGCAATTAGGAACCGCCCCTCACATGCGCGGCCGAGTACTGGGCTTCTACTCCCTGGTGTTCTTCGGTGGAACTCCCATTGGTGCTCCGCTGCTCGGAATGCTGGCCGATAGCGCTGGCCCGCGCTGGACACTGGGCATCGGCGGACTCTGTGTGCTCGTGTGCGTCATCATCACGGCTACCGTGCTGCGTGGCCGGCTAACCGCCGTCGCCAAGCCGGAGAGTGCCGACCCCATAGCCCACCGCGCACCTTCCGTGGGCGTACCCTCAGAGGCATGACTCGACGCTCGCTCGCGGTACTTGCAGCGCTCATCACACTGCTGTTCTTGGTCGCCTCACCCGCCTCCGCACACACCGAACTCACATCGTCGACCCCGGCGAATGGGGCGGTGGTGAACGGCCCGCCGTCGACGATTTCACTTACTTTCAACGAGCCGCCTCTCGCAGAGGGTCTCGCCGTGCAAGTCGCCGCGCTCGACGGTCCGCAGGTGGAGGTCGGAAAGCCAACGCTGAAAGGTTCCACCGTCACAGTGACGTGGCCCGCTACCGCGAACTCCGGCGAATACTCCATTTCCTACCGAGTTGTTGCCGACGACGGTCACCCCGTGACCGGTCAGATTGCCTTCTCGATTACGGCCGCGAGTTCGTCGCCCAGCGTGGTGACACCCTCGCCGACAGCGGCGAGTCCCTCGACAAGCGCACCGGCTGCCCCCACCCCCACGACCAGCCCCGCACCCAGCCCCGCACCCACCCCCACGCAGTCAGGAAGTCTGGTCGGTTGGGTGATCGGCGGCATCGTCGTCGCCGCGCTCGCCGTGCTGGTCGTTTACGCCCTGCTGCGACGCCGCGGCACACGCTCGTGACCAGCACCACGACGACGCGCAGTAGTGCGCGCTCGTGGACGGTTCCCCTTGTCATCGTGGTGGCCTCACTCGGCGCACTCATTGTCGGACTCTTATTCGGTGGCGGTTCGTGGCAGCCACCGGTTGAAGGACTCCCCGATGCTGGTCCCATCGTTGGCTGGGCACTTCCGATCGCGCGGTTGGCGGAATTACTGCTGGGTGTCATCACGGTGGCGGGATTGCTGTACGCCGCAGTGATGGGGCCTCAGGGTCGCGACGGAGTCATTTCGGCGCAGGGTCGACAGGCGCTCGTGCGCACATCGTTGGCAGCCCTTGCCTGGGCCGGCGTCAGCGTGTTGGCCGCAGTGCTGACCGTGTCGTCGGTGCTCGCGGTTCCGTTCCTCGACGCGCTCAGCCCTCGCATCTTCCTGACCTACGCGTGGGATCTGTCACCGTCGCACTCACTGCTACTCACCGCCATCATGGCCTTCCTGATCGGAATCGGCGCGCTGTTCACGTCGTCGATCACCGCATCCTTTGGGTGGCTGATCATCGCGCTGATCGGCGTGGCATTTCCCGGCCTGAGCGGACATGCGGCCGGGCTAGGCGATCACGCGCTTGCACTCACCAGCAACATCTTGCATCAGGTGGCGGCCACACTCTGGATGGCGGGAGTGGTCGCGCTCATCGGAGCAGCGATTCGGCGTGATCCCAAGATTGCCCGCAGCGCGCGCGTTTTTAGTTCGCTCGCGGTCTGGGTGGTTGCCGTATTGGCGTTGAGCGGTCTGCTCAGCAGCGCGACACATCTCGACTCGTTCACGCAGTTGTTTACTAGCGGCTACGGACTGCTGATCGTTGCCAAGGTCGTCGTACTCGTCGCACTTCTGCTGATTGCTCGTAACCTGCGCGAGCGCATCATTCCGCGCATTGAGCAATCGCGCGCTGCACTGGGTCAGCTCCTTCTCATCGAAGTTGGGCTGTTATCAATCGCGATGGGATTGGCGGTGTCACTGGCACGCACTCCCTCGCCACGAACAGTCGCCGATCTGTCGACGGTCGCTGAGCAAGTGCTGGGGTACCCCTTCCCGCTTCCGCCGACGTACAGCACCGTGCTGTTGGGCTGGCACCCCGATGCGTTCTTCCTGATCGCTGGAATTCTTGCAGCCGCCTTCTACATCGCTGCGGTTCTTCGGCTCCGCGCACGCGGCGACAAGTGGCCCCCGGGCCGCACCATCGCATGGCTTCTCGGTATCGGCACCATGATGTGGGCTACCAACGCTGGAATCGCCTCGTACGCGACCATATCGATGAGTCTGCACATGCTGCAGCACATGACGCTGGCGATGCTGGCGCCGATTCTGCTGGTGCTGGGTGGGCCATTCACTCTGGCGCTGCGCGCTATTCCTCCTGCACCTCACGGAACGCGCGGTGCTCGCGAGTTGATTGTGTGGGCTCTGCACTCGCCACTCGCACGTTTCTACACCAACCCCATTGTCGTGTTGCTGCTCTACACGGTGGGTCTGTACGGCCTCTACTTCACGCCACTGTTTGGCTTGTTGATGTCATCGCACATCGGGCACGTGTTGATGACCATCCACTTCCTGTTCTCGGGTTACATCTTCTACTGGGTTGTCATCGGAGTAGACCCCGTACCCAAGCCAATTCCGTATTGGGCAAAGTTGATGCTGCTGCTCGTTTCCATGGTTGTTCACAGTTTCTTCGCACTGCCCATCATGAATGCGGTCAATCCGATGTCGAGTGAGTGGTTCAGTCAGGTGCAACCGCCATGGCTCGACAGTCTCCTCGCTGACACTCAAACGGCTGGCGGCATCGCGTGGGGCTTCGGCGAAGTTCCAGCACTCATCGTGTTGATCGCCTTAAGTGTTCAATGGGCGCGCGACGACACAAAGATTGCGAAGCGACGAGACCGTCAAGTGGCGCGCGACGGCGACCACGAACTTGATGAGTACAACGAGCGACTCGCTCGACTGGCTGCAGCCGATGCGGCACGTGAGGCTCGCGAACGCTAGCTCTCGCTGCGCACCACTCCACGCGCACGCAGATCATCACGCTTCACTTTCCCCATCGCATTGCGCGGAAGTTCGTCAATAACGCTGAACGAGCGAGGGCGTTTGTAGGGAGCCAACTGCTCGCTACACAACGACTCCCACCGTTCGAGGGTTTCCGCATCGGCCACTGCCTCAGACTCGAGTACGACGAAGGCTGCCACCGTTTCGCCCCAGGTGTCGTCGGCCAAACCCACCACTGCTGCATCGGCAATGGCGACATCCGTGCGCAACACATCTTCAACCTCGCGTGGATACACGTTGTAGCCACCCGTGATGATCAGTTCACTCGCACGACCTACCAGACGCAGGTCATCGCCATCCCATTCGCCAATGTCGCCGGTGCGAAACCATCCGTCGTCGGTGAACCCTGAACGCAGCAGCGGATCAGTCGGAGCCGAGGTGAGGTAGCCGCCGAAGACACTCTCGCCGCGTACTTCAACCACGCCATCGTCGGCGATTCGAATGCTCATGCCGGGAAGCGGCCGACCTACCGTTCCAGCGCGCCTGATGCCGCCAACAGGCGTGCTGGCGAGAATCATCGTTTCGGTCATGCCGTACCGCTCGACCGGCGCGCTCAGAGTGGCACTGTGGATCGTCGTGAAGAGGGTCGGTGCTAGTGGCGCGGAACCAGACACTGCCAGGCGCAGGTGAGCGAGTTCGAAAAGGCGGCCGCTGTCAGCAAGTCTCGCCCACATGGTCGGCACTCCGAAGACGAGAGTCGCGTGGTGGGTCAACGCGCTGTCGACAAGGCGGTTCGCATCAAACTTGTGATGCACCACGATCGTGGCACCCGCAGTCAATGTTCCGGCCAACGCCACCAGAAGGCCGTGCACATGGAACATGGGAAGCGCCGAGACGAGTACGTCATCGGCCGACCACTGCCAGCACTCGACAAGAGCTGTCGTTCCTGCGAGCAGATTTCCATGCGTGAGGGGTGCCCCCTTGGGAGCACCCGTCGTACCTGAGGTGAAGCAGATGAGAGCGCGATCGGTACCGACTGTGCGGTCGAGTTCGATGGAAGTATCAACGGCCTCTCCCGGAACCGTGAGGGGGGTGACCGAGTGCGATGGCATCTGGGTGAATCGTTCCGGTTCGTCACTCAACGCATGGGTTGCACCGGAGACCCCGCTGATGTGCGCGATTTCGCGAGGCGTGGCCGCGGTGTTGACCGGAACCACCACAGCGCCAAGCCGCAGCAGGCCGATGAAGGCGAGAGCGGTCGCATCCGAAGGCGCAGCCGAGAGAATCACTGAGGCACCCGAACGGATGCCGAGGGAATGCAAGTACGCCGCTCCCCACGCGGTCGCCGATTCGAGTTCGCCTGCACGCCAATCGCGGCCCGTTGCTTGATCGACCAGCACGACGGCTTCGGGCGCGGCAGCCCACAGAGCCCGCCAACGATCAACTATCCCAACGTTGGACACCACACCATCATGGCAAAGCCCCGAAACAGTAGAGTCACTGACATGAGCCACACAACGAATGGTCCTGACCTGCGTTTGTCACATGCAGACGTTGCCACCCTCATTTCCGCGTGGGAAGGCAGCGCTCGTGACTTCCTTGAGCTCTGCACTTCGCTGACGGCCGAGCAGTGGCAATTGCCCACACGGTGCCCCGCATGGACCGTTGGAGACATCGCCGCGCACATCGTCGCCATCGACAGCGAACTGGCGGGCGATCCGCAACCGGTGCATGAGCCCGATTGGGCGGCTCTTCCCAACGTGCGCGATGACGGTTTCAGTCGTTACACCGAGACTTTTGTCGACGCACGCAGGTCATTGAGCCAGCAGGCGATTCTCGTCGAACTCGCCGACGTGATCGACCGACGTACCGCACAGCTCATCGAGGGCAGTCACGATCTCAACGCCGAGGCGGCCGGGCCGATGGGCCGGCCGCGATCAGTTGAACTCGCCATTCGAATGCGCACCTTCGATACGTGGGTACACGAGCAAGACGTGCGCGCAGCCATCGGACAGCCGGGCAATGAAGGCACGGCGGGTGCGCACGCGAGCGCTCACACGCTCGTCGCCGCCATTCCGTTCACACTGGGCAAGAAGGTGCAAGCACAGCCCGGAATCTCCGTGCAGTTGGTCGTCACGGGTGCTGTTCCATTCGATCGCACCGTCGAGGTGAACGACGCGGGAGTTGCGGGGTTCGTTCCTACCTTCCCCGGCGAGCCAGGCACCGCTGACGGTCCGACGGTACGCATCACCACCGACTGGATGACGTTCATGTGGTTGGGATGCGGCCGAGTCAGCGCACCACAGGTGATGGATGACGTGACCCTCGAAGGTGATCTGGCGCTCGGACTCGTCTATCTCGCCAACTGCACTATCACGCCCTAGCCGACCTACTGCGCAGCGCCGAGTATCGCTGCGACGTCGGCGAGCAGTGACGCTCCGAGTTGTCCATCAATCACGCGATGGTCGAACGACAGACTCAGTTGCATCACATCGCGTGGCACGACAGCGCCTTCAACAACCCAGGGGCGTTGCATCACGCGGCCCGCGGCAAGAATCGCTGATTCACCCGGGTTGATGATCGGCGTGCCACCGTCAACTCCGAACACCCCCACGTTGGTGATCGTGATGGTGCCGCCACTCATCGCTGCCGGAGGGGTGCGACCCTCTCGTGCGGTCGCGGTGAGTTCGGTCAGCGCCCGCGCGAGTTCCGGAAGCGTCAGTGATTGGGCGGCCGGAATATTCGGCACGAGCAATCCGCGTGGTGAGGCAACAGCGATTCCGAGATTCACATTGCCACGCGCTACCACCTCACGGCTTCGCGCATCCCACACCGAGTTGATCGCGGGATTGCGTTCAACGGCTGCGAGGAGAGCACGCGCAACCAGCGTCAATGGTGAGAGTCGACTTCCCTCGAAGGCTCTGTCTTCGCGCAGGTGCTGGAGCTGCGCCATGGACTCGGTGACATCGACATCGACCCACACGGTCGCATGCGGCGCCGTGAATGCTGACCGCACCATGGCATCGGCCATGGCACGTTGAACTGCCGTTGCCGGCGTGCGCACATCACCGGGCATCGACACCACCGGTGGCTCGACGCGAGTTCCATTACCCGACACCGCATGCTGCACGTCATCGCGAGTAACGATTCCACCCGGACCGCTTCCGGCGATCAGCGAGATATCAAGTCCGAGTCTGACGGCCAATTGGCGCACGGGTGGCTTCGCCAGAACTCTCCCGGTTGGCGCTGCCACTTTCGTCAGTGTCGTTGCCCGCCGTCGTCGCCCCGCTTGCGGCGTTTCGTCAGTAACTCCGTAGCCAACGAGGTTGGCGCCACTACCTTCCACCGGTTGTGAGTCATCGATCTCAACTTCGAACGACACCAGCGGCGTTCCGATCGGAAGCACGACACCGGTGGCGGCAAGCAGTTCGACCACAAGTCCGTCGTAGGGACACGGAAGTTCGACAAGGGCTTTGGCGGTCTCGATTTCTGCCAATGGCTGATTGACCACTACGTGGTCGCCCGCCGCGACGTGCCACCGAATGATTTCAGCTTCGGTCAGCCCTTCGCCAACGTCAGGTAATAGGAACTGGCGTGTCGTAGCCATGTCAGTAGGCCAACGATCGATCGACGGCATCGAGAATGCGTTCGACATCAGGTAGGTAGTGCTGCTCAAGTCGGTTCGGTGGATACGGAGTGTGGAATCCGGCCACCCGAATTACCGGGGCTTCCATCGACCAGAAGCATCGTTCGGCGACGACTGCGGCGATTTCGGCGCCCACGCTCGCCATTCCTTGCGCCTCATGCACCACCACAAGCCGTGAGGTGCGCTCAACGGATGCGACCAACGTGGGGAAGTCGATCGGCGAGAGTGACCGCAGGTCGATCACCTCGAGTGAGCGGCCTTCGCCGGCAGCAACGTCGGCGGCCTCAAGGCAGGTACGCAGCATGGGTCCGTAACACGCGATCGTGACGTCACTTCCGCTACGGGTCACGCGTGCGCGGCCCATGGGTGTTGCATGTGCGATGTCGACGGCAAGATCGACTTCACCGCGATCCCAGTAGCGACGCTTAGGTTCGAGGAAGATGACTGGATCGTCGGAGGCGATGGCTTGTTGCAGCATGACGAAAGCGTCGGCCGGAGTAGCTGGCGCCATGACGCGTAGGCCAGGCGTGTGCACGAAGTAGGCTTCCGGCGATTCACTGTGATGCTCGACGGCGCCGATGCCACCGCCGAAGGGAAGCCGGATAACGATGGGCATCGCGACCTGGCCATCGGTGCGAACGCGCAACTTCGCAACCTGCGTGACAATCTGGTCGAACGCCGGAAACACGAAGCCGTCGAATTGGATTTCACACACGGGACGATAACCGCGCATCGCGAGTCCGACGGCCGCACCAATGATGGTGCTTTCGGCAAGAGGTGTGTCAACGACTCGTTGCTCGCCATAGTCCTTCACCAATCCATCGGTGACTCGGAAGACTCCGCCGAGTATCGCGATGTCTTCTCCCATCAGCAGAACCTTGGAGTCGCGATCAAGTGAGGCGCGCAGAGCGGCATTGAGTGCGGCCACCATCGTCAGTTCCGTCATGACTCGTCACCACTCTGCGCCGCCTGAAGGTAGCGCGCGAGAAACGCACGATCGTCAGTGACTTGTTGATGTGGTTCGGCGTAGACATGGTCAAACATGGTGAGCGGATCTGGTGGAGTCAACGCACGCGTTCCGTCGCGCAAGGTTGCGCCCATCACGTTGGCTTCGTCATCGAGTGAGGCCATGAAGGCGTCATCGGCCCACCCCTCGCGTTCCATCAGACGCAGGACGCGTTCAAGCGGATCGCGCGTCGCCCAGTGTTCGAGGTGCTCGTTGGAGCGATAGCGCGTGGGGTCATCGGACGTGGTGTGCGATCCCATCCGGTAGGTCACCGCTTCGATCAACATCGGCCCACCACCCTCGCGGATGCGTTTTAGTGCGGCGCGAGTAACGGCCAGTGAGGCGAGCACATCGTTTCCGTCAACGCGGATGCCGGGGATTCCGTAGCCTTCGGCGCGCTTGACGAGTTGCTGTCGCGATTGCGTTTCGACCGGCACCGAGATAGCGAAGTGGTTGTTCTGGAGAAAGAAGAGCACCGGTGAATGAAATGCCGCGGCAAAGACGAATGACTCGTGCACGTCGCCTTGGCTCGTTGCGCCATCACCGAAGAAGGCGAGTGCGACATCGTCAGTTCCGTCGCGCTGAATTCCCATGGCGTAGCCCACCGCATGCGGTACGTGGTCACCGATGACGATCGAATAGATGGACATGTTGTGTTCGTAAGGGTTCCAGCCGCCGTTCGTGACTCCGCGGAACAGGCCCATCAGGGTGAGCGGTTCGATACCGCGACACCACGCGATTCCGTGTTCGCGATAACTGGTGTAGGCGAAATCGCCGGGTCGCATCGCTCGACCTGCGCCAATCTGTGCGGCTTCTTGCCCGATGATCGGGGTGAATAGGCCTAATTCACCATGTCGCTGCAGGGCCGTGGCCTCAAGATCGAAGCGTCGCATCATCACCAGATCGCGATAGAGGGCGCGTACCTCGTCGCCAGTGATGTCGAGCGGATAGTCCGGGTGGTCGCGGCGCTCACCTTCCGGCGTCAGCAACTGAACAAAGTCATTTCCACCATGCGTGTGCATCTCCACATCCAACCACCGTCCTTCCGCATGGGGGGACACTAAGCACGCATAGACGCAGTTTTCCGGCCCCAAGGCTATGAGCGGTCGCTACCTCTGGGGCGCCTAGACGCGCTAGGTGCGCGCTTGGGTGCCCCCGATGCGGAAGGGGGAAGGGCGGGAAGGGGGTGCGGCGGGAAGGGGGCGGGGCGGGAGGGGCGGGAAGGGGGTGGGGCCGGGGCGGGCGGGGGTTAGAGGAAGTAGAGGCGGGCGAGCGACACCGCATCAACCGGGGCACTCGACACCGGAACGTCATCGACTGACACCGCACCCGTCGCCGGATCAACCCGAACTTGCGCCGACCGGTCATTGCGATGCATCTGCGCCAGACCCACGCCACGAATACCCCGCACGGCTACTCGGCGTCGACGCGTGGGCAACAGATCAGCGCCTGCGCCCAACGAGGCACCCGACACGAAGGCCACCGACAGTTCGGCCGCGGCACCGCCATACCCACCAAACTGCGGACCCAAGACGCGCGGTTCAGCGCGCTCGACCGTGGCGTTCGGATCACCGCTCGATCCCCATGCAGGGAATCCGCCCTTGATGACCAACTGTGGGGTAGCACCGAACCGGGCCGGCTCCCACAGCACGATGTCGGCCAACAATCCCGGTTGAATCAAACCCACCTCATGAGCCAGACCGTGCGCAATCGCAGGATTGATCGTGAGCTTGGCCAGATAGCGCAGCACTCGATCGTTGTCATGCCGATCGTTTTCGGCTCCACGCTCGACTTTCATCTTCGCTGCGAGCGCGAAAGTTCGACGAACTGTTTCACCCGCACGGCCCATACCCATCGCGTCACTCGACGTAATCGGAATGATGCCGAGGTCGTGCAACACGTCTTCGGCTCCCATCGTGCTGGCACGAATGCGGTCGCGTGCCATCTGCGCATCACTCGGAACTTCAGCAGTCAAACCGTGACTGGCAATGATCATGTGGAAGTGCTCAGCAACGGCATCGCGTCCAAAGGGAAGCGTGGGGTTGGTGGACGATCCGATGATGTTCGGAACGCCGGCCATGCTCAGCACATTCGGAACATGCCCGCCGCCGCACCCCTCAATGTGGAAGGCGTGAATGCTGCGACCACCAATCACCGACACGGTGTCAGCCACCGACAGCGCCTCATTAAGACCGTCGGTATGCAACGCCACCTGCACGTCGTACTCGTCGGCCACGGTGAGCGCCGTATCGAGTGCACGCGCATGTGCGCCTAAGTCCTCGTGAATCTTGAATCCGCACGCGCCACCTTCAACCAGCGCTTCCACGAGCGGTTCAGGCCGCGAGGACGAACCTCGAGCGAGAAAGCCAATGTTGACCGGCCACGCATCAAATGCCGCGAACGCGGTACGCAAGGATGACGGCGCACTCACCCCCACACCCCACACGGGTCCGAATTCCTGGCCGATGATGGTGGTAACACCTGAGGAGAGCGCGGCCTCCATGATGCGCGGAGTCATGAGGTGCACGTGTGTATCGATCGCACCGGCAGTGGCGATGAGCCCCTCCCCACTAATGACGGCCGTGTTCGTTCCGACCACCACCTCGACGCCTTCGAGCGTGTCGGGGTTGCCCGCGCGACCAATCGCCACGATGCGGCCATCGGTGATACCGATCGACGTCTTGCGCACGCCCAACACCGGGTCGATCACGAGCGCGTTGGAAATCACCAGATCGCATGTCTCGCGCATTGTCACCGCGCGCATATGCATGCCGTCGCGCGCAGTCTTTCCGAAACCGATGATGAATTCCTCGCCCGGAAGCTGTGAGTCGCCCTCAACCTCGACCACCAGCCCCGTGTCACCTAAGACCACGCGGTCGCCGGTCGTGGGTCCGTGCACGCGCGCGTACTCACTGCGGTTCATGCGTCAGCTCCGAGGTAGCCGGTGGCCCGCGCTCGCTCGAGTGCCTGTTCCTTGGCCCCAGGAGCATCCAGCGGCCCGTCAACCAATCCCGCGAAGCCGATCATGACTCGGTCGCCTCCGATCGCAGTCAACGCCACGTCGACACTGGCACCGGGGTCGAACCGCACCGATGTTCCGGCCGCGATCGCCAACCGCATGCCGTACGCGGTGGCCCGATCAAAGCTCAGCCGAGGATTGACCTCGAAGAAATGGAAATGGGAGGTGACCGATATCGGCACAGTGGATGTGTTGATAACCGTCACTTTCGCTGACGATGCTGGCACCCCGAAGGTCTCGTCCGGCGCATCGATGAGGATGCTGCCCGGACCCTGACCGTCGCCACTGCCAAGCGGCGAGGGAATCACCACCAGCCGGGTGCCATCGTCGAAGACCGCCTCTACCGCGACGCGGTCGATTACCTCAGCAACCCCGGGAAGCACGTCAGCGACCGTCAGCGCCGACCGGCCGGCCTCGATCGCATCGGCCAACCGGAGCCCGTCGCGAGCTGCTTCCGCGGCCGAATCCGCAATAATCGCGGTCGCCTCGGGCACATTGAGCAGCAATCCCCGGGCGCGGCGACGGCGCGCGAGGTCGGCGGCGGCAGCCAGCAGCAGCCGGTCACGCTCCGAAGGAGTGAGATCCATGCCCCCATCGTGCCGCGATCCGGCCCTGACGGTCCGCGACTCGCTGAGGGAATGCACATAGGCTGAGCCACATCACCGGCGGACGCCGACGCCAGCCGCCCACATAAGGGGACACTATGACCATCAAGGTCTTCCTGCTCGACGACCACGAAGTGGTTCGCCGGGGGCTTGCCGAGCTCATCGGCCTCGAGGACGATATTGAGGTTGTCGGTGAAGCCGGCACGGCCACTGACGCACTTCATCGCATTCCTGCCGCTCGCCCCGACGTTGCGGTGCTCGACGTGCGGCTTCCCGATGGTTCGGGAGTTGAGGTGTGCCGCGACATTCGCTCGAGTATGCCCGAGGTGCGCTGCCTCATGCTCACGTCATACGCCGACGACGAAGCACTCTTCGCCGCCATCATGGCCGGCGCTTCGGGCTACGTACTCAAGGACATTCGCGGCAACGACCTCGTCGACGCGATCCGTTCGGTCGCGGCCGGTAACTCGCTACTCGACCCCGGAGTCACGCAGAGAGTGCTTGAGCGTCTACGCAACGGCGCCAAGCAAGACGATCGCCTCGAGGCACTCACCGATCAAGAACGCAAGATTCTTGAACTCATCGGCGAAGGTCTCACCAACCGCCAGATCGGTGAGCGCATGCATCTGGCTGAGAAGACCGTCAAGAACTACGTGTCGAGTCTGCTGGCAAAACTCGGAATGGAACGCCGTACGCAAGCCGCTGCATTTGTCGCTCGCCTTGAGAACGAGACCCGCAACAACTAGAACTCAATTCAGTGGCGCTCGCCAGGTGAGTTGAGTTCCACCGTCAGGCCGGGCCGACAATGTGAACGAGCCATCGACATCACTCGCTCGCGCTTCGAGGTTCGCCAGTCCTGACCGACGACCGCCCTCGGTGATGCCGACGCCATTGTCGGTCACCGTCAGTTCGACCGAATCCGCATCAACCACTACGGCCACGGCCACCGCGGTCGCCGCTGAATGGCGCGCAGCATTTGACAGCCCCTCGCGCAGCGCGGCAATCAAGTGATCGGCCACCGACTCTGACACCGCAGCATCAACGGTGCCGGTGAAGTGAACAGTTGGCGCAAAACCGAGTGACGTGGTGGCCACACTCGTTTCGGCAAGTACCCGACTGCGCAAACCCGGACCTTCAGTTCCGCCCTCCTGTAGGGCGAAGATCGTCTGGCGGATTTCGCGCACCGTCGCATCGAGTGCGTCCACCGCCAACTCGATACGGCGCGATGCCTCGTCCGGTAGGCCCTCGATTCGAGTCGTACCCTGCAGTTGCATGCCCGTAGCGAAGAGCCGCTGAATCACTAAGTCGTGCAAGTCGCGGCCAATACGATCGCGATCCTCGAACACCGCTAAGCGTTCGCGTTCGACGCGGTTTTCAGCCAACACCAACGTGACCGCGGCTTGAGTAGCGAAGCCTTCAGACAGTTCAAGTGCCTCAGGAGTGAACGAGACGCCGTCGGTGGCACGAATGAGGGCGAGTGTTCCGAGTACGCGGTCGGGGGTTCGCAACGGCAGCGCGATGACTGGACCCCGACGATGCACCCCATGTTCACCTTTGCCCACGATGATCGAATCACCGACTCGTACCTGGCCGGTACGGAACACTTCCGCCAAGATCGAATCACTGGGAACAAATGATCCTTGGAACACACTCGCTTCACGACCACTCGCAATTTCTACTGCGAGTTCACCATCGAGTCCGGGCAGGCACACCAGCGCAAGGTCGGCATCGGCCAGTCGACGCGCACGCGCGGCCACCATGTCGAGCACGTCGCCCGCATCGGCTCCGGACAGCACCGCGTTGTCGACTTCGGTCACCGCGCGCTGCCAACGCTCGCGCGAACGAATGCGCTCGAACAGACGCGCGTTTCCGATGGCTACTCCGGCAGCAGCGGCCAATGCCTGCACCGTGTCTTCATCATCCTGCGTGAACTGCAGTCCACCGCGCTTTTCGGTGAGGTACAAGTTGCCGTACACCTCACCACGCACCCGCACCGGAACACCCAAGAAAGACGCCATGGGCGGGTGGTGAGCGGGAAAGCCGTACGAGTCACGATGCTCGCTGAGATTACCGAGCCGAAGTGGTGTCGGGTGCTGGATCAGATGCCCAAGGAGGCCTCGTCCGTGAGGCAGATCACCAATGGTCGCAGCGGTCGCATCATCAACACCGACGTAGAGGAACTGTGTGAGCACGCGCGATGGCCCGAGAACCCCGAGTGCGGCATACTCTGCGTCGACGAGATCGGCAGCGATACGCACGATGCGACGCAACGTTTCGGCGAGATCCAAACCCGAACCGACCGACACCATGGCGGCAATCAATGGGCGATCTTCGTCGGGATCGCGTCGAGGCGTCGTATTCATGAGTCACCTGCCTGTAGATCTAATGCCAGTGCCCTCGAGTACGGTCCGCCAGCAGTCACGAGGTCAGTATGACGTCCCCGCTCAACGATACGTCCGGCTTCCAGCACAACAATCTCGTCGACCTCGGCCAAGCCAACGAGCCGGTGAGTGATGAACACCGTCGTGCGACCTTGGGTGAGGGCGAGCAGATCGGCCGTGAGCGCGTCGGCCGTGGCAGTATCAAGATGCTCGGTGGGTTCATCAAGCACGACCACCTGACGGTCGGCCAGCAGAACCCGAGCCAGCGCCAATCGCTGCTGCTCGCCACCGCTCATTCCGGTGCCATGTGCCCCCAGCGGTGTGCGCAAACCGCTGGGAAGGTCAGCGAACCATGCGTCGAGATGTACCGCAGAAATCACCGCCAGCAACTCGTCTTCAGTGGCATCACGCTTAGCCAGCAGCAGGTTCTCGGCCACGGACGTGTCGAACACGTGCGAATCCTGAGTCAATGCCGATACGACGCTGCGCAGATCGTCGTCACTCACATCTGCCAGGTCGACTCCGTCGATGGTGGCCGAACCTTCATGGTCGAGGAAATGCAGCAGCACAGACGCAAGCGTCGATTTGCCCGCCCCACTGGGGCCCACGATCGCGACACGATGTCCCGGCGGCAGATCGAGGGTGATGCCCTCGATCGTCCACGGTCCGTCCAGCGCCCACCTCGCGCGAACATCGCGCAACTGCAGTGACCGCTCTCCCGTCGGAAGGGGTGTCGGAACCGCGGGTGCATGCACGACGTCCGGTGCATCAAGAACTTCGCTAACGCGCTGTGCACTCGTGCGCACCGACGCAAGGTTCAAGGCCGCCGACGGCATCGAGACCACGGCTTCCGAAGCGGCGAGTGGCAACAAGGCAATGACCGCCAGAGCAGTGCCGGGAAGACGACCATCAAGCACGGCAGGAATGGCAACGAGCAAGGACGTCACGACCGCAGTTCCAATTGCGAGCACCGACAACGCTGAGGCCACACCAGAGGCCGCGGCACTTGTCGCCGACAACTTCGTCAGTTCACGATCGGTCTCGCGAGCGCGATCGATCGCGGCGTCAGCAGTACCGAAGGCGAGCAGATCGCCACTACCGACGAGCACCTCGACGACTTCGCTCGACAGTCGTCCGCGTGTCATCGCCGAGCGTTGCTCTGCACGGCGTCCGGCGATGGTGGTCAGCCACGGAACGACGACGCCGGCGATCAGTAGCGCGATCGCGAGAATGATGCCAGCTGCAGGAAGCAACCAGTACGCCAGTGCCGCACTGCCCAGTCCGATCAACAGTGCCGAGAGCGCGGGAATGACGACGCGCAAAGGAAGGTCTTGGCTGGCGTCAACGTCGGCGACAAGTCGCGTGAGTAGGTCTCCGCGTCGAAACGCCGGGACACCCGACGGTCCTAGTTGCGCGAGGCGTTCGTAGACGAGCACTCGTAGTCGCGTGAGGGAACGGAACGCAGCGTCGTGCCCCACAATGCGTTCGCTATAGCGGAAGACCCCGCGGCCAAGACCAAACGCTCGCACTGCCACGAAGGCAACTTCGAGAGTGAGGATGGGCGGACGAAGCGACGCCTCGCTGATGAGCCACGCACTTGTTGCGAGCAACGCCACGGCACAACCGATCGCAAGCGCACCAAGGAATGCAGCCAGCCCGAGGCGCGGCCATTCGGGGCGCGAGACGTGCAGCAATCGCCGCACTGGGCTCATCGTGCTCACGACAACACCGCACCTTCGACCACGACGGTCGGAAGTTCCACCACGACATCAGCGATGGCCACCAGCGCCGGCCGGTGTGCCACAACGACCACGGTGCAACCGTTCGCACGCAATCGTTCGACCGCTGCCACGACGCGCGCCTCGGTTTCCAAGTCGAGTGCCGCCGACGGTTCATCAAGGAGCACCAACGGGGCCGGTCGCAGCAACGCACGCGCTAACGCCACTCGTCGACGTTGCCCCGCCGACAATCCAGCACCAGCATCGCCGATGGGAGTCGCGAGGCCGAAGGGCAGCGCCGCATCGTCAATGGGAAGGCCCGCTTCGCGCAATGCCTCAGCCACCTCGTCGTCAGTGGCCGGCATACCCGCGCGAACTGCGTCTGCGAGAGTTCCCGCCGCGAGGTAGGGCGATTGCGGTACCCAACTCACCTGCTCGCGCCACACTTGCGGATCGTAGGTGTTGAGGATGCCGGCCTCGCCCTCCGCCGACTCAATCTGAACGCAGCCTTCATTCGGTGCGATGAATCCGAGCAACACCGAAAGCACCGTTGACTTTCCCGCTCCGCTGGGTCCGATCAACGCCGTGACTCGGCCAGGTTCGATGACGAAGGATGCCCGCTCGAGCGCCGGCGCACGATCATCGTCGTAGGCGACCGACACACCCTCGAAGCGGAAGCGCGCCCCCAGCATCGGCGGCACATCGGTACGCGTGCCAACGACAGGAAGTGGTTCGTCGAGAACATCGAATACGCGACCGGCCGCGCCGAGACCTTCAGCCGCTGCGTGGAATTGGGCGCCGACCATCCGCAACGGAAGGTATGCCTCCGGCGCAAGAATCAGCACGATCAGGGCAACCCGCAAGTCCATGCCACCGTTGACCAAGCGAATGCCGATCGACACTGCGATCAACGCCACTGACAACGTGGCCAGCAGTTCGAGGGCGAGGGAGGAGAGGAAAGAGATGCGCAGTACCTGCATGGTCGCCTTGCGGTATTCCTCGCCGACCTTCCGTAGCGATTGTGCTTGCGACTTGGCTCGACCGAACACGGCCAGGGTTGGCAGACCCGCTACGACATCAAGGAAGTGTCCAGACAGCAGTCCGAGCGTGCGCCATTGCCGGTCAACGCGGCTCGACGTATACATGCCGATGAGCACCATGAACACCGGAATGAGCGGCAGCGTCACCGCGATGATCACCGCCGACAGCAGATCGAGACCAAGAATGGTGAGTCCCACCACCAGCGGCACGATGACTGCGAGTACCAATTGCGGCAGATAGCGCGCGTAGTAGGCGTCGAGCGCGTCGATACCGCGCGTGGCGAGAGTGGCGAGTTCACCGGTGCGATGTTGCGCCAGTCGTACCGGTCCGAGTTGAACCGCGTGCGCGAGCAACCCCTCACGTAACTGCGACTTGGCGCGAGCCGACGACCGCTGTGCCGCCCAGTCACTCAGGAAAGCCAGCGCCGCCCGAGCAACCACAATGGTCGCAAGAGCGATCAGCGTGGGGCGCAAGGCATCGACATCGAGCCCATGCTGGAAGGTGCCGGTGACGATGTCGGCCAACGCGTACGCCTGCAGCACCACGAGGACAGCAGTCAGTGCGCCAACCACAACGGCCACCACAAGGAATGCCCGGGTAGATCGGGCGTAGCGCAGTAGTCGCGGGTCGAGCGGTTTCATCGTGTCCTTACCCTAAGTGCCGCACCTACGGGGCGCGCGGCACTCCGACGTGCGACCGGACTCACCGGACACGAGAAGGGGCGCCAGATCGCCTCACCCCCGATGCGATCTGACGCCCTGTCCCCCCGAGTCTGCGGCGAGTGATCAGGACCCGACGCTGACATGGTCTAGTGATCCGACCTCTGGGTCGGGAATCATGTCTGCACTCAGTCGCTTGCGGAAGACCCAGTAGGTCCATGCCTGGTAGCAGAGCACGATCGGAGTCATGATCAACGCAACCCACGTCATGACTGTGAGAGTGTACGGAGTCGACGACGCACCCGGAATGGTGAGTCCCGGCATCGCACGGTCAATGTTGGGCATCACGAACGGGAAGAGCATTCCGAACAATGCGATAACGGCGAGTCCGAGAGTTACGGCACTGAACACGAACGCCCAACCATCACGCTTCATCCGGTCCATGCCCAGGCCGACCAACCAGCACACGGCCGCGAGCAGAACAGGAACCCAGGTCCACATCTTGCCGCCCGAGTAAGCCAACTGCGACCACAGGAGGAAGACCACTGCGAAGACTGCCGCCGCAATTCCGACCTTGGGAACAAGCGCGTGCGCGCGCTCGCGGATGGTGCCGTTGGTCTTGAGTGACAGGAAGATCGCGCCGTGTGTGACGAAGAGCAGCAGCGTCGTAACGCCACCGACCAACGCGTAGGGGTTGAGCAGATCGAAGAAGGTGCCACCGTAGATCGGGCTCTCACCCGGAATCGACGGCTGGCCGGGGATTCCAGCAATGGGAGTCATCGCGAAGGTGACACCGCGCACGATGTTCGCGAACGCCACACCCCACAGCAGGGCCGGCAGGAACGAACCGACCACGATCGCGATATCCCAATTGCGGCGCCACTTCGCACCGGAATGCTTACTGCGGTATTCGAAGGCCACACCGCGCAGGATGAGTGCCACCAGGATGAGCAGTAGTGGCAGGTAGAAACCGCTGAAGAGCGTTGCGTACCACTGCGGGAAGGCCGCGAAAGTGGCACCACCGGCGGTGAGTAGCCACACCTCGTTGCCGTCCCAGACAGGTCCGAGCGTGGTGACCATCGCGCGACGTTCGGCTTCGGTCTTACCGATGACGGGTAGCAGGATTCCCACGCCGTAGTCGAATCCTTCAAGAACGAAGTATCCGATCCACAGCACCGCAATCAAGCAGAACCAGAGCAGCTTGAGGTTTGAGACCTCGACGGGCGGTAGTGACAACATGATCGTCTCGATTCCTTCCTGCTACTCAGTACGCGAACGTAAGGGGTTGGTCCTGATCGTCCGACCGTTCGTACGGGTCGGTCGGCAGGTCTTCAGGTGGTCCCTGCCTGATGGTGCGAAGCAGTAGTCCGAACTCAACTACCGCGAGTGCTCCGTAGAGCAGAGCGAACACGACGAGCGAGGTGATGACCTCCGCGACGCCAACACCTGGAGACACACCGTCGGCCGTCTTCATCAGACCGAAGACGATCCACGGTTGACGGCCCATTTCGGTGAAGATCCAGCCGGCGCTCATTCCGAGCAAGGGAAGGAACGGCATCACAATCGCAGAGCGCAAGAACCACTTGTTGGTAGGAACGCGTTCTCGACGAGTTGCCCACAGCGCCCACATTCCGAAGAGCACCGCGATCATGCCCAGACCGATCATCAGGCGGAATCCCCAGTACGTGATCGGGATGTTGGGCGTGTACCAGCCAGGGCCGTACGTCTGCTCGTACTGCGCCTGCAGGTTGTTGATTCCCTGAACCTCGCAGGTGAAGTTGCCGCAGGCGAGGAAGCTGAGTGCACCTGGGATATCGACGCTGAGCAGCGGCTGCGAGCCGTCAAGCGTGCCAATCGTGAACAGAGAGAAGGGTGCGGGTGCTGCCGTCTCGTAAAGTGCTTCAGCTGCCGCCATCTTCATCGGCTGCTGCACGACCATGATTTTCGCGTCGGCGTCGCCACTGATTCCGACGAACACACCGGCGACGATCGCCACAATGGCGCCCATCGTGACGGTGGAGGACGCCATCTCGCGGGCCCTGCCCTTCATCAGCAACCAGGCACTAATTCCGCAGACCAGCGCACCGGCCACGAGGAAGGCGGACGACACCGTGTGAACCCACGCGATAATCGCCGTGTTCTGGAAGAGCATTGCGAAGAAGTCAACGAGTTCGGCGCGCTTGGTTGCGGGGTTGTACACGTAGCCCACGGGGTGCTGCATGAAGGCGTTGGCCGCCAAAATCATGTAGGCAGACATGGCGGTTCCGATTGCGGCCGCCCAGATCGTGGCCAAGTGCAGTTTCTTTGGCAATCGGTCCCAGCCAAAGATCCATAGACCGAGGAAGGTCGACTCAAGGAAGAAAGTGAGCAGCGCCTCAATCGCAAGGGGGGCGCCGAAGATATCGCCAACGAATCGTGAGTAATCGCTCCAGTTCATACCAAACTGGAACTCCTGCACGATGCCCGTCACCACACCCATCGCGAAGTTGATCAGGAAGAGTTTCCCGAAGAACTTCGTGGCCTGAAGCCACTTGGGGTTATCGGTGCGCACCCACGCCGTCTGCATACCCGCCACCAGGAACGACAGTCCGATCGTGATGGGGACGAAGAGGAAGTGGTAAACAGTCGTGATGCCGAACTGCCAGCGGGCCAGGTCCAGATTGCCCATCATCATCTCCTGAGGTCGAAACTTGTGTGTGCCCGCAGACGGACTCACGCCTCAGTTTTCCAGTGCATCAGGCCGATAACCGTACGCATGCGTCCCTGACCGAGGGGACCTTGGTCCTGACCTTCACATGACCTTGACATACCGTCCACAGGGTCTGGACCCCTGCGTGGGAGGGTTAACCACGTGACCTCCAGACCTGCGCCGACTCGAGCGCTGGTGGGTACCAACCTGGGGCTCGTGTACGTCATCTGGGGGTCGACCTATCTCGGAATCGCGGTGGCGATCGAGACCGCCCAGCCGCTGTGGGCGATGGGCGTGCGAGTCACCGGTTCGGGTGTGTTGTTGACACTGGCGCTAGTGATTTTCAAGGGTCCGCGCGTGCTCAAAGTGCCGCGGCGCGAGGCTGTGTCGGCGGCGTGCCTGGGATTGGTGATGCTCACCGTAGGAATCGGTTCGGTCTCGTTGGGCGAGCGGTACGTTCCCATTGGAGTGGCCGCCCTGTTGGTGGCGACCGGACCGATGTGGGCAGTCCTGATTCGCACGGTCACCGGCGACCGGCCACATGCATTCACGTGGATGGGAGTCGCCGTTGGACTGTTCGGCCTCGTGATGTTGCTGCGGCCAACCGGCGAGGATATGTCGACCGAACGCATTACCTGGTCAATCCTCATTCTGGTTGGTGCGCTGATCTGGACCCTCGGATCGTTCATGGCTCCCAAACTGTCTCTCCCACGCGACCCCTTGGTACTCGTCGCATACGAGATGACGTTCGGCGGAGTCTTCTTCTTCCTGTGGTCGCGGTTACTGCACGAAAACGTCGACCTTGCGGTGATCAGTACCCGCTCGTGGGTGGCGATTGCGTACCTGATGACCGCGGGAGTCGTCGGGTTTACCGCGTTCACGTGGCTCATCACGCACGTGCCGTTGTCGCTGGCCACGACGAACGCGTATGTGAACCCGGTGGTGGCGCTGTTCTTAGGGTGGGTCGTGTTGCAGCAACCGATCACGCTGTCGCTGGTGCTCGGGGGTGCGTTGACGCTCGCCGGAGTCGCGCTGGTCATGACAGGCGAGCGATCGGGTGCGCGAATGAAGGTCGAGCGCGAGTAGTTCTCCCATTCTCTGGGCAAAACGATTCATAATCTGCACCGATTTGCCCAGAGATTGCGAAAAACCGACAGCGCTGTGGATGGCCACGGCGCGCGCCGCCAGTTTCGATCACGATGGCGGCATGAGCCTCGACACCTCAGCCGTCTCACAACTAGCGGCCCGACAAAGCGGCGTAGTGAGTCGTCATCAGGCCGATGAACTCGGTTTCAACCGCGCAGCCGTACGCCGGCGGGTCGAGGCCGGGTTGTGGGGCTCCTATCTCGGCTGTCTAGTCGTCGGGAGTCAGCCGGTGGACAGCGACCGTCGTGATGCGTGGGCGGTGCGTTTGAGGTTGGGTCCGGAAGCGGTCCTCACCGGAGCGACCGCACTGCGGCTCACCGGGTGGAACCTCGTCGATCAGCGGTTAGTGGTGTGGTGTCCGGCTAACCAGCACTCACGCGTGAGCGAAATCCTGCTGCTACGCGATGCGATACATCGACGCACGCGGCGGGGACCGGCAGGTTCCATCGCACTCCCCGGCGACGCGCTGCTTGACCTGATTCGAGTGGCAAACGAATCGGAAGTACCGGCGCTGGTTGATCTGGGTGTGCGTCACCGGGTGTTCGTTCCGGGAAACATGTCGCCGCTCATCGCGGACAGAGTCGGGCGCGGACGTGATGGGGCTCAACGGATGGCGGCGATAGTCGAACAAGTCGATGGCGGTACACGATCGGCGGCCGAGCGGCTCGTTCCGCCATTACTCAAGCGATCGCGAATCCGGGGATGGGTTGCCAACTATCCGCTCTACGACGCACGCGGACAGGTACTCGCCGAGCTTGACTTCGCGCTTCCCGAACTCGCCCTCTGCATTGAAATCGACGGACACGCTTTTCACTCAACTCGAGACGACTTCGAACGAGATCGAGTGCGGCAAAACCTCATCGTGAATCGTGGCTGGCTGGTACTCCGGTTTACCTGGCAGCGGCTGCGCGACGAACCTGACGTCGTCGTGGCCGAGATCCGAGCGGCCGTGGCGTTGCGTCGACGTCAAGTGGCTGCGTGAGTGCTGCGGAATGGCTGCGTGAGTGCTGCGGAATGGCTGCATTCTCTGGGCAAAACGATTCACATTCCGCACCGATTTGCCCAGAGAACGGCCGTTCCGTGCAAAGAATCAGGAAGTGAGCGCCTGCCAGGCGGCGCAGACCTCGATGAAGCGGTCATTGGCCTCGGTCTCGGCGATAGTGATGCGCACGCCTTCCGGGAACGGACGCACGGTGAGTCCGAAGGTCTCCGCGTGGGCAGCGAACCCCTGAGTGTCGTCGAGCGGCAGCCAGATGAAGTTGGCCTCGGACGTCGGAAGGTGCCACCCCTGCTCGCGAAGCGCGCGCTCGACGCGGCGGCGCTCCTCGACGAGCGCATCAACGCGCGCGAAGAGTTCGGCCTCGTCGTTGAGTGAGGCGATCGCGGCCTCTTGCGCGATCGTGCTGACACCGAAGGGTGTGGCCGTGCGGCGCACATAGTCGGCAAGTTCGGGCGGAGCGATGACGAAGCCGACGCGCAGTGCGGCCAGACCGTAGGCCTTGCTGAAGGTGCGCAGCACCGCGACGTTCGGACGCTCGCGGTGTAGTGCGAGTCCGTCGGCAATTTCCGGGTCGCGCGCGAACTCGACGTAGGCCTCGTCGATGACCACCGGAACGTGGGCTGGAATGCGGTCGATGAAGCGCACGAGATCGGCGTGCTTCACAGCCGGACCGGTGGGATTGTTCGGCGTGCACACGAACACCAAGCTCGTTCGGTCGGTAACCGCGTCGGCCATCGCGTCGAGGTCGACGGCCCAGTCGGCAGTGAGCGGAACCTGCACGCTGACTCCGTGCGCGATGGAAGTCCAGATCGGGTACGCCTCAAATGAACGCCACGGATAGACGACTTCGCTTCCGGGAGTGATAGTCGCGGAATTGAGTTGTCCGCAGACGGCCACGCTCCCGGTTCCGACCGCCACGTTCTCGGCCGGTACGTCGAAGCGGGTCGCCAGCGCGGCGATGAGGTCGGTGCACAGCGGATCGGGGTAGCGATGGCTGTTCTGCGCTGCGCGTGCGATCGCCTCGAGCACGCTCGGAAGCGGGGGGTACGGGTTTTCGTTGGAACTGATCTTGAACGTCGCGAGGCCGTCAGTGCGCTCGGCGGGTCGCTGGCCGGCCTTGTAGGCGGGAAGGTTGGCCAGGTCGGGGCGCATGCGGATTGCCATGGCCCAAGGGTAGAGGCAGGTCAGGCGGGCTGCAGAGTGCGGCGTCGTGGGCGCGCGAGATGGGCATTAACGTCGGCGATTTGCCGATCGGTTGGAAAGGCGAGGCCATCACCACGCTGACCGTGGGCATCAAGCCACTCGGACACTCGTGCCCACCTCCAGATCGGAGAGCGCCGCTCGGCTACACCTACAAAGGCGTACGGAGTGGGGAAATCCTGAGGTCCTCGCTGGCCGCACGTCCACAGCCGTACGGCTTCGCGCGAGACCCCCGCACGCAACGCGATCTCAGGAATCGAAACGAAATCGTCGTGGAAGCGCAGCGCGCCCGCGTCCGGAAGATGCGCGCGGATACGGTCGGCGATCGCATGAGCTAACGCGACAGCGTCAGTGGCATCGCTCACGATTCCCACCGTGAGCAGGCCGTCAACGCTGGCCCAGCCCACGTCGCCGAGATGACGTCGCACAATGCGAGCTGTTGTCGGGTTGTCAAGATCTACACCGTCGACAACAAGTTCCACTGAGAGTTCCACAGCGTTTCCTTCCTTGGTACGCAACGCTATCTGAATGTGTTGTCATATGCCAACATATGTTAGTCAGGTCCGTGCGGGCAACGGGATAGCCCGGCGAGCAAAGCGAGCCGCAGATTCACCTCCTCTACCTGAGGGGAAAATGGTGATGTCACACACGGCTCCGCCCTTCGGAACCCCGGTGCGGCAATAGAGGTGGCCAAACGCATGGTCACTGGTCTTACGGAAGTACCAGCCGAGACTGCGAGCAAGTTCAAGCGTCTGATTCCACTCCTTCAGTGGATGTTTCGGCCACCGTGAATGCGAATCCAAGAAGTCAGGCATGGCACCCCCGTGTCGAGATGCGACGTTACCTCGAAATCGCTACTCGGCCGGCGGGCTATCCACAGCCACCTACTTCAACGTTGCGACCACATCGCTGATGAATTGGCAGTCGTCGAACTGACCATTGTTGAAAGTCCAACCGAGTCGCACGATGACTGCATCGCGCGACGGAATCATCACGACGTCTTGGCCCCAATGGCCCTCCATCGCAATCGTGTCTGCCGGAACTCCCGGGTACGCGCTGCACGATCCGCCATTCTTCTCGCCGTACAACCAAGTCTGCGCGCCGTACCCATGACCTTCACATTCTGAAACCGCCGGAGTCGTGGCGACCTTCAACCAGCCGGCCGGAAGCACCTGCTTTCCGTTCCAGCCACCGTCGTGCATCATCAACTGCCCGAGGCGCGCCCAGTCGAGCGAACTGGTCCACAGATACGACGAGTTAACCCACGTGCCCGAAGTGTCGGTCTCGAGCGTGGCAGTCGTGACGCCGATTGGATCGAACAATGCGGTCTTGGAATACGCCCAGTACTCCTCGTCGGAATCGAACTGACCTTTGGTGACTTCGGCGAGGAGGTTGGCGGTGGCACTGAGGTACTGCCAGTGAGTTCCTGCAGGGTATTGAGCAGGCATGCCGGCAGCCCACGCTGCCATGTCGGGCTCGCCATAGAGCATCTGCACGACAGCTCCGGTGACGCTGTAACTCTCCTCGTTCTGCAGTCCGTCACGCATGTAGAGCAGGTCGGCGACGGTGATTTTGGCGCGCTCATCGGCGCGCCACTGCGCGACCCATGACGGCTCGCGGTTCGGTTTGAATGCGTTGACCACCGGAGTGTTGATGTCGAGGCCGACTTCGGCAGCACGCTTATAGAACAGCATCGCGCCCACCGTCTTGGTCATTGACCAGCCATGCAGCGCCGTGTTTGGCGCGAAGTCTTTGCCCTCGCGTGAGACGAGCAACTGGCCGCCCTGCACAACCGCGACCGCGCGCGCGTTGGCCTTTTCCGGATCGCCTTCACCGACGAATGCGTTGTCGACCACTTGCTTCAGTTTCGTAGCGTCGACGCGCTGTAGCTGAGGTGCCACCTCATCGCCCGCGGGCCACTGACCGGGCTTCGGCGGTGCGGGGGTGTAGGCAACTGCGCCAGGTTGGGCAGGCGCATCGAGAACACATCCACGTTGGTTGAGTAACGACGCTTGTCGGCGCACCACGTAGAGGAAACGTGAGGTGACCGTCTTCTCTTCCTCATTGATCGAGGTGGAAATGAGGCTAAGTGCCGGGCTTGCCGGCAGCACGTCTTGTTCCATCAAGGTTTGCGCATCTTGCGGACGTCCGGCCACGAAGTGCGCCGAGCAGACGCTCTTGGCCGCCATGCCCGCCGCGTTCTGGGGAATGCGCACGTACAGCAAGTAGCTGAATGCGACCACCACCAACGCAACGACGAGGCCCATGGCCACTGCGACGACGACAAGAATCCACTTGCCTACCTTTGCCATAACGCCAGTATGCCGAGGAGTTGCCGGCGACGGGGGCGAGTTCACACTGACCTCGCTATTCCGAAGTCGGCACGTGGCGAGTGGCGAATAGATCGGAATCGCGTGCCGCAACTACTCGGCGAATCACCACGCTCAACCATTCGACGATCGACTCGTCACCTAGGCGATGCTGCGTGCTGGCACCTTCACTATCGCGATACAGCACCCACGGCTGTCGGTCGAGCGGCGAACCTTCCGACGGTCGGCCAACCACGACGTCGATCACTGGATCGCCGGGCTCAGTGCACGAGTAAACGGTCGTCACCTGCACTCCGACCTTGGGAGCGTCGACGGAATCGAGATACACCGACCCGATGGTGACGTTGAAGCCGTCGAGATCGTCACCTTCGGCAACCCACCCCGAACCCAGTTTCGATCGCAGGCGTGCGGTGGTGACACCCAGCTCGCGCGCCAGTCTGCGCAGATCATCGGCCATGTCGCCTCCCTTCGTTTTACACCGTAAAAGAGGGGTGTGACAGCGTTGAGGGGGCCGAATCCTTAACGGACTCGACCCCCTCACTTTCGTTACGCGGCGGGCAGCGCGGCCAGTGCTTCTTCTGCGGTGATGGCGCCACGATCGACGTCACACCAGCACATCCAGCATTCGGTCAACGTGCTGTGCGTGCCCTGGCTCGAGCACGGCACGTACTGCACCGGACCGAATTCCGGCGTGACCTCCAGCAGCTTCTGCTGCCTCGGATCGGTGTTGCGTGCATCTGAGACGCAGGTGCAGTGCGCACTGTGCATGTTGTCGTAGATGCAGTCGAACTCATCGTCCATGCCCACCATGACCTCGAGGTCGATGTCGCTTGGAATCCAAGGTCCCCGGTCGAGAGTGAGGGTGCCGGGACTGAAGACGTCCGTGGCACCTTCGCCTACGCGGCGGAAGAGGTGGGCGGTTGCCTCGACGAGGTCGTCGAGACAGGTGATGTTGCAGATGACGATGTCGGCCAATGTGTACTCCCCATGACTCATGGGAGAGCCCTCGTCGGCGGATGGGCCTCCCGTTCTCGTGTGTCAGTGACGTGCGGCGCAGTCTGCGGCGGACAGCGCAGCGAACCCTCGAGGAGGGTTCGTGTGGTGGTGTGGTGTGGGAGGCAGGGCCGGCGGCGTCCGGATGGCCTCCTCACGCGCTTTCGCGGCATGAGTAGGTAATAACGCTCTTTAGGGGGTCTGGTATTCCCGAAGTGGGGAACTTCGTTGTGCATTCGCCGGACTCAAGCGGAAAGGGAATTCCCCTTGAACACTTCGCGCGTATGCCACTCAACGTGCACATCAGCAGGAAGGGTCGTTCCGGGACGCGGGGTCAAACGACGTTCATGAAGTTCATAGACGCGCTTCCCGGTTTCGCTCACGGCCGCAAATGTGGTTGACACGATCACCGTTTCGGGATCCGAGAGACCCAATGCGCCTCGATCAAACAACTTGTGGTGAAGCGAGCAGAGAGCAAGTCCATTGTCGGGATCATCAGGTCCGCCGATGTTGAACCATCGGATGTGGGCTGCCTCAATTCCGACAGGCGCACCACCCAGCGATCCATCAAAACCACAGAAGGCACAGGAGCGATCCCACGCGGCGACAATCGCGTGTCTCCACGACGGATCGCGTCGCCGAGCGGTCCGGTCAGTACCGAAAGTTGGGGCGCCGAACACAGTGTCGGGGTCAAAACCAGTAGCAATGAGAACATCGGCGGCAAGGGTTGAGGGAAACTGGGATTCAACCAACAGTCGCGCAATTGTGTTGACGGCATCGGGGTTGTCCCTTAGTCCAGCCTCTACATCAGCGGCGAATCGGCCATCTATCGGCGCCGCGCGCAACGGCCCAACGTTGTCATTAGGGACGTCCCGGCTAAGAATCCACACATTGTCAGTGCGCAGCCGAGTAAAGGGATAGGCCGGCGAGTTTCCAGCGGTGTTCTTTGGCGGCCCGAATTCAGCGAGCAACGAACCCAACCGGTCTTCAACTTCCGACCACTGCAAGATCGATGATCCCGTCGCCTTGAGCTGCCCGAGTGCCAAGAGCACTAATAGCGGCTTATGCGGCGCCCTCTGCCCGTCACCTTGGTACTGCCGCAGCGAAGTGAGTCGCGTGACGACGTCGGAGCTCATAACGGAACGCTAGCGGGCCTGTGTGTCGGTCCCGTGCGTAGCGCCAACACTCATGCCACCGAACACCTAACCGACGAGACCTCGGAGAAACGTCTGCGTTTCATCATCGACGGAATGAATGAGCGTTCCAATCATCCCTCGCGTCAACAGCACTTTGTATACGTTGCGAATGAGAGCGTCGAATTCCTCATCTGGCACACGCGTGCTGTTTCTAAAATCAGGGTCCCGATTCTCTTTCCTGCGCGCGCTCCAGCGGTCAGTCCGCCACACGAGGTCCGGACCCAAAATGACCCCATTCCAGTCGTACTCGAAACCTTGTGCCGTGTAGACACAACCAACTTGGCCGAACCCAGCCGGATCGGTTGCCCAGAGCGCCGATGGAGGCGCGCCACCAGTCGCTCGATCACCCTTGAGATTCCATGGTCGCGACCACCCGGCGATGACAACGTCCTGCACCAACGTCCCATCCGAAAGCGGGTCACTCCACGGCCAGCAGTAGCCGGCTGTGATGCGCGCCCCGTAGCCTCCCGTGCGTTCGAGTTCCAACGCGCCAACCATCTCTCCCGGAGAATCGACCACCCTCACATCGAAGGATGGAGCACCCTGCCAACTAACGGGTCCGCCTGGGAGTAGGCCGAGAAGTCGCTGCACCCAAGTGACATAGGCCTCGGAGCCTCCACACCGAAACTGTTCATCGAGGCTAATGTGCTGGACCTCGAGTCCGAGCCCCTCGGCATGGCCAGTGATCTCAGCCAACGAACCCATCTCGCCTGGTCGCACCACCTGATGCTCATCCAGAAGGAAGACGGGCACGCGAGCAGCCGCAATCAGTTCGTCCACCTGAAGTCGTCCCGTGCGTAGCGCGGCCTTCGTATACCGATCAGCTGAGGTTTCGCGAATGCGATGCGCCTCATCGCAGATGAGTACATCGAGCCCATTGCGGTCGGCATCCATGAATTGATTGAAGTAGCCGAACATCTTTCGGATTCGAGGAGATCCCCTGCCTGCCACCTTGCGCAGAGTCTGCGTGAATGAACGCGAACCCGTGGCGTGCAAAACGGATCGCCCCTGACGCGCGAGTTCGCCAAGGAGCGAGAGCGCGATAACACTCTTTCCCGATCCTGGTCCGCCACTGACGACGATGACTCGTTTGCTGTCACCCGCGCGGGCTCTCTCAACGGCGTGTAGGACAGATCTGAATGCAGCGCGCTGCTCCGCAATGAGAACAAACATCTCGCGGGATTGAATCTCGTCAGCAGCAACAGCCAGTAACTGACGACTCGGCCCAATCTTCATCGCGAGCAACTCATCTGCCGAGGAGGCGCCTGATCGGTTGGGGTCGAGCCGACCCCGTAAATAGGAATGAAAGTCGGCTCGCCGTTCAGCCGTGTACAGCGATCCAAAGCTTGATTCGCCCATGGCGCGCAAGTCCGAGATACCGTGCTCGGTGGCGTTATGCAAGTACGCCACTCCGCTTACTCGTTCTGGTACGTCGGCGAGCGCGGGCATGAAGTCAACGAGGTATTCGCAGTAGCCTCGAACCTGCGCGACAGGATGAAGGACGGGGCGCTTTCCGTAGGCGTCGATGCGGACTAGTTCCGGCTCTCCTTCGAATAGTTCAGCCTCGCTCCACTGCTTCAACTCAACTAACACATACGACGGCTCCCCTGTCTTCGGGTGGTAGCCCGCTAGCAACGCGTCGACTCGCTTACTGGTCAATGGAAGTTGGTGCTCCACAAGAACTTCCACCTCACCAAGACCCGCATCGACAAGTTCGCGCGCAAGGACAGGAAGACTTCGGCGCCACGACCTTACTTCGCCATCAGCGGGCCGCCGACTATGCCTGAAGAGCATCTGCTCCATCAATTGCTCCACAACGCTCTCCGACTGCGACTCGGTAGCAAGGGAGTCCGCGGATAGTCGTAAGAGGGCCATTCGGAATATCCCCCGGCGCACGGCAACAGCGTGCGGGTGGGGACATGTTCGAACGCAACGTGCGAAAGTCCGTCGGGCCGCTTGTAGTGCCCACACTAGCCAAAGGAGACGGACAGGAGACAACAACTAGGCGTGTGTGACACAGTCCTGACATGTCTGACCTCATCGAACTTCGTGACCAGATGCGCCGATTTACGTCGGATCGCGGGTGGGAACAGTTTCACGATCCGAAGTCCCTCGCGCTGGCACTCGTTGGCGAAGTGGGCGAGCTTGCCGAACTGCTCCAGTGGGTTCCAGCTGACGAAGCTCGTTCACTGCTTTCCGCCGAGCCGCGTCGCGGCCGAGTCGCGGAAGAGCTCTCCGATGTCTTGATCTACTTGGTGCGACTGGCAGATGTCTTGGACATCGATTTGGGTACCGCAGCACGCGCCAAACTTGCGGCAGCCGACGAAAGGTTCCCCGCCAACGAGGTCTTCGACAAGGCGCCAGAGAAGAGGTAGCGATCACCAACTGACGGTTCGTCTTTGCTCCTGACTCCTGGACGCACTCGACTTGACCTGGCAAGCTCGCAAGAGTGACGGGGAATCTGCCGGCGGGCGTGTACGAGTCGCTCCGAACGGCCGGACTTGAGGCGTCCCTCGAAGGTGCACTCCTAAGACCACGGTTCGAGAACATCGACTCCACTGTCGCTCCAGACGTTCTCTCCCGGCACATCGCTGACGTTGTTCGCCGGGCCCTCGTGGAGACCGCAGACGAAGGCGCGCGCATCCGTCTGGTGAACGAGTTGCTCGCATTGCTCGAATCACCCGAGGATCAACTGACAGAGCGCCTCGAGCAGCTCGTCGCGCTGACGCGAGAGGTGGCACCCGGCGTTCACGCCGTTGTCCGACCACTCACGCCGCTTTCGCAAGCGGCACTCATGACAAACGCACCTGAAGAGCCTGGGCTGGGTGCAGAACTACGTACCGAACTCGCCAGTGCCGATCGAGTAGACCTCCTTTGCGCATTCATCCGCTGGCACGGACTACGTGTTCTCGAACAACAACTGCTCGAAGTCGCCGAGAGGGGCGTGCCGTTTCGCGTCATCACCACCACGTACATCGGTGCGACCGAGAAGCGCGCCATAGATGAACTCGTTCGCCGATTCGGAGCCGAGGTTCGCATCACCTACGAAACCCAGTCCACACGCCTGCATGCCAAGGCCTGGCTGTTTCGGCGCGAGTCGGGCTTCGACACGGCATTCGTCGGCAGTTCGAACTTGTCACGAGCGGCTCTTGTCGACGGCCTCGAGTGGAATGTTCGACTATCCGGAATTGCCACTCCAGACCTCATCCGCAAGTTCGCAGCGACCTTCGACACCTACTGGAACGACTCGGCATTCGAGACCTACAACCCCGACACCGGTGGCGACAAACTCGCGGCAGCGCTCGCCCGAGCGGGATCAGGGACCACCGGCAGTCGCACACTCTCCCTGTCCGGACTCACTGTGCGGCCCTTTCCACACCAAGAGCAGATACTGGAGGCGCTTGAGTCTGAGCGAGAAGTGCACGGCCGTCATTCCAACTTGGTGGTCGCCGCTACCGGTACCGGTAAGACGGTGGTCGCTGCGCTGGACTATCGGCGTCTTGCCAGTGCGGTTGCGGGGGGAAGACCAACACTTCTCTTCGTCGCTCATCGCAAAGAGATCCTCCAACAATCGCTGCGCACTTATCGCGAGGTACTAGCCGACGGCGCATTCGGCGAGCTTTACGTCGGGGGTGAGAGGCCCGAGCAATGGCGACACGTATTCGCGAGTATCCAATCGTTATCGGCATACGGGCCAGAACGCATCCCCGCTGATCACTTCGACATAGTCGTCATCGACGAGTTCCATCACGCTGAAGCGTCCACTTACCAGCGGCTCCTCCACCACATTCAACCCCGTGAACTCTTGGGCCTTACCGCCACGCCCGAACGAGCAGACGGCGTTGATGTGCGGCAATTCTTTGATGGCCGCACCGCATACGAAATTCGCCTGTGGGATGCGTTGGCTGACGACCTTCTCGTGCCGTTTCACTACTTCGGCCTGGCCGACGACACTGATCTTTCAGGCATCGAATGGAAGCGAGGTGCCTACGACATTGTCGGCCTCGACAAGGTCTACACCGGCAACGATGCACGCACCGCGAAGGTCTTGCGTGAAGTCATCGACAAAGTCACCGACGTACACACAATGCACGCTTTGGGATTCTGCGTATCGGTGGCGCACGCGCATTACATGGCTCGCAAGTTCAACGAGGCAGGAATTCGCGCGCTCGCAGTGTCCGGTGAGACTCCCTCAGTCGAGCGGGCGGATTCGTTGCAGCAGTTACGCGATGGCACCGTCAACATCCTCTTCGCGGCTGACCTCTTCAATGAGGGCCTTGACCTTCCGATGGTCGACACCGTGTTGTTCCTGCGCCCCACTCAGAGTGCAACGGTCTTTCTGCAGCAACTAGGCCGCGGACTTCGCCGTGATGCAGGCAAGGCGGTCCTCACCGTTCTCGATTTCATCGGTCAACATCGAAAGGAATACCGCTTCGATACCCGATTCCGAGCACTCACCGGCTCAACACGCGCGGCCCTCGAACGTGACATCGAGAAGGGCTTTCCTTTCCTTCCTTCGGGCTCCCAGATTGTGCTCGACCGCGTCGCCAAGCAGATAGTGCTCGAGAACGTGCGTCACCAGTTGCGGCTCAATCGCGGAGCGCTCGCCGTCGATCTACGTTCCTACGGGGACATCTCGCTCGGCGACTATCTAGAACAGTCAGGCCGCGAACTCGCCGATATCTACCGCAACAACGGTTCGTGGACAGCGCTGAGGCGGGCCGCAGGTTTTCCAACATTGCCCGAAGGCCCAGACGAGGAAGCGTTGCTCAAGCGCATCTCGACTCTGATTCATGTCGATGATCGTGAGCGCGCCAACGCGTACATCGAATTGATGTCTGATGAAGCGCCCCCGTACGACGAACTCTCCGAGCGCCAACAGATTTTGGCCCGGATGTTGTTCTTCACTGTTTGGCCCAGCAAGAGTCACTTCGAATCGTGGGAAGACGGCTTTGCTCACTTGCGTCGTCATCCTGCAGCCTGTGCTGAACTACGAGACGTGATGGAGTTGAGGGTTGATCGCGCTCGGCTTGTGCCTCGATCACTAGGTGAGGGGATGCAGCAGGCGCCGATACTGAGTCACGCCCACTACCGACGCGAGGAGATTCTTGCCGGCATCGGCTGGGCCTCATGGGATCGAATGGTTCGTGGTCAAGCAACCGGCGTTGCGTGGGCGCAAGAGAGCGGTATCGACGCCCTCATGATCAACCTGCGCAAGAGTGAACGCGACTTCTCTCCGAGCACCATGTACCGCGACTACGCGGTCTCACCCGAACTCTTCCACTGGGAGTCACAGAACGCGACGCGGATCACTTCGCCGACAGGCGAGCGCTACCTCAATCACGAGGAACGCGGCTCGCACGTGGTTCTGTTCGCACGCGAGTCACCATCGGACGACATCGGCGCCGCGCCATTCCTGTGCTTAGGGGCAGCCACGTAGGAAGCGGTCGCCAGCGCTATTGGAATGGCAGCACCTGGGAACCTGTCCCTGCACCCTCTCGATCGTGGCTCACGAGTTGGCCGGCGATCATCGTGGGACTGTTCCTCTGCCTGATCCCCGGAATCATTCTGTTGTGGATGCGGCCCGGGACCTCGACCAAGATCAAGGCTGGAGTCACTGTTGGCGCGGTGCTACTTGCGCTGTTGTTCTCAACGCTTGGAGGCAAGCCTGCCAACCAAGTCGCTAGTCCCTCGTTGCCGCCTGATCCCTCACTCGTGTCACCCACTCCCAACTGGGTCACTCCCAGTGCCGAGTCACTCGCCCCGTCTTCGGCTCCAACTCCGACTCCAGCTGAGACATCCACGGGTGCTGCCGGTGCAAGCGCTGCGCTCTTGCTCGCACTCGACGCACTTCCCGTCAAAGGTCGCGCGCCCAAGACCGGATACTCACGAGCACTTTTCGGAGCCGCATGGGCCGACGTTGACGGAAACGGCTGTGACACCCGCGATGACGTCTTAGCCGCAACCCTGATTGGTGCCACCGCTGAAGCTAACTGCACCGTGATCAGTGGGACCCTGCACGACAACTACACCGACGTCAGCATTCCGTTCGACACAGCAGTCGGCATTGACGTGGACCACATCGTGGCGCTTTCCGATGCGTGGCAAAAGGGCGCTCAGAAATGGGCTCCGGCGCAGCGACTCGCCTTCGCCAATGATCCGCTTAATTTGCAACCGACGTTGGCGGGCGTCAATCAGTCCAAGAGCGATAGCGACGTTGCATCGTGGTTGCCGCCCAACCCCGCCTACCGCTGCGACTATGTGGCGCGAATCATCGCAGTAAAGACGAAATACGGACTCTGGATCACGCCAGCCGAGAAGACGGCCATGCTTAAGCAGTTGAAACGCTGTGACGGCACTGACCTTCCCGACCCCGGTACACAGGGAATCATCGCACCGGCCGCAGCCGTTGCCTCCGCATTCGCGGCGACGGCACCCACACCTGCTACACCGAAACCGACACCCACCCCCACAGACACCGGCGGAACTTCAGGCTCTTTGAGCGGCCAACTCGACCCACAATTCCGCACTTGTAAGGCAGCGAAGTCGGCCGGATACGGGCCCTACATCTCCGGCGTCAACCCCGAATATGACTGGTATCGCGACGCAGACCACGACGGACGAGTTTGCGAGTAGCGCCAACTAGAACGCGCATGTCTACCGCGCTGCAATCGCCTAGAGGATGCCGGTTGGGTCAGCGAGGTCATCGTCGGCGGCAACGGCAACTTGCACCTGGCTGGATTCAACGGTCGAGAACACCATCAAGTCCTCCGGTGAACACCAGCCCGAGACATCGACGCGCACGAGAAGATCGAGCGGCCGAGTACCGGCATCGGGCAGCGGTCCGTAGGTGACCTCAGCGTTCTGCCGTCCTTGAAGTCGCTTAGGGCCAAAGGCGAACGCACGAGGCGCTCCGGAAACACCACGCGAACGGCCAATCTCCGTAAATACCGCTGGCGACCAGGAAGTCCCTGCACCCAAGATCCGGACCAGGAAGTCATCCCATTCCGTCAGGTCGGCATTGGGATCCGTCACCAACTCAGTGCGAACATCCAAATCAGCCAGTTCATCCGGTCGAAGCGAGGCAACGAGAGGATGAACATCAGGGATGATGCGCCGTTGTACATCAAGCGCCACCTCTGCCTGCCGCAACCGTGCATTGAGCACTCGTGAGTCAGGCGACTGCAGCGATGCACGAACCGCCGCGAGCGCCACGGGGCTCTGGTCAACAGCGTCGGCCGTCAGCGTCCCTGCCGGGCGATCTTCTATCTCCTCAACACACCGAAGTAGTCCCGCGTACGCGGCAGCTCTCCAGCCAGGCTTGATGATGAACTCGGCAATCGCCCTACGACGCAGTTCCTCCTCTTTACGCCCACCACGGCCGAGCGGAACACTCGCGAGCTGCATCAGCGCTGGCATTGAATCGACTGGAGGATCTGCACTTTCGATATCGAGCCGTGAGTCGATAATCCACGGGCGATACAAACTCTCCGCAATGAGGTCCAGCCGATCTTGAACCTGAGGATGAAGATCTCGTAGTCGAACAAATTCTGAACGCGTATGAGGCAGTAACTCGAACACGTGGTTGATTTCGTGCTGATGGCGCCTGAGTCGATCGACTTGCTGAGACCAATCGCGGTGATAGGAGAACATGATGCGTAGAACGAAGAGTAACCACACCACGAAGGCAGTAAGCAAGATCATCCACAGTGGCCACGACACAAAGGGAAGCGAAGCGGTGGTAGATGGCTGTGAGCCGTACTTCACGCCCAGAATGATCGCAAGAATGATCAGCACGATCGCTGTCGCCCAGATCAATCTCCTTACGAAACGTCGACTCATCACACTCAGTTTGTCTTGATCAATGGGGCTTCCTTCGCCCATCACCTGTCGGCAGAAGCCAACGTCTTGCGCGAGTGCATCGCGTTCGCCTTCAAGTTCCTTGATCAAGAGATACGAATACGAACGCGACCGACGCCGAATCCATTCATTCGCCTCATTCTTGGCTGCAGCAAGTGCTTCCTTTTCCGTCTCGACTTCTGCGAGTCGAGCACGGGCTCGCTCGAGTCGACGCTGTGCAACCTGAGCTTCCCTCTGTACCTGAGTGAGTTTGGTTTCGCTATCACGAAGGGCTGTAGCCGCATCCTTGACCCGTCGATCGAGTGGTGCGAGCGGTGTCGTCGACACAGTAGTCGGCATCGGGCTATTCGACATCGGTCGAATCACCCACCTTCACGACAGTCACTTCATCGCGATCATTGGTTTCGTGGGCGTCAACTTCCGCACCACCGTCCTCGTGATCGCCTTCTTCGTCGACGTCCAACTCTTCACGCTCGTCGTCAATGACGACGACGAGTGAGTCACTGTGAACAACGTCGACAGGAGCGAGGGATTCGTCATCATCTCCTGAGAGTTCGGAGTACTCCGATTCCTCCACGAGAGACTCGTATTCGATCTCCGCAACATACACCTCGCTCGCCGCCGCCTCGAGGAGTTGCTCCTGTTCCGCGACCTCTGTTTCGATCGTCAGGAGAGACTCCAACTGCGCAGCGATGCGCTGCCCGGTGAACTCAATGCGCTTATCGACCTCACTAATCCAACGCTCCGCCTCGGACGTGCTCAGCCACTGCGCGCCATCGTCAGGGGTCGATGTTGATCGAAAGGTCATTAGAACCCCCGCAGGTGCTACCCACCGATCATTCGGGTCGGGGCAAACGAAACCAACGTCGCCGATCACCTTCGGATGTCCCTGCTCAGACACCATCGTGATTTCACGTGCCTGTGCCGCTTGCGTGGCCTCCGGCATGAAGGAAGCGGCCTGCGTTGGGTTCTCGTTGCGCTGCTTCCGCTTCCCTTTCCGAACCGGAGCGGTGGCGCGCGTCGCGAGCCCCTGCGATCCAAGGATTGCAAGTTCGTCGCTTCCACCAGTCACCTGTGGTGCCGGCTTTAACAGGTCCGGAGTGGTCGAACCATCGAGAACCGAAAAAATGAGGGTGCGAATCTCGCTCCACATCTTGGGTGCCAGATCGCGCTTACTCAAAGGAAGCGGCTCCGCAAACCGCCGACGCAACTGCTCTTTTCGTAGTTCCAGTTGCTCAGCCTGCTGACCAATCTGCCGGTCGAGCCTCGATCGTGAGCGACCGAAATCAATCGACGCATCGACTTCCTCTGCCCCCTCCTCGCCATGCAGGGCGGCCGTCGCCTTCTTACTCGCCGACGTTGTGATCATGTCAAAGATCCATCCGGGCACGGCAAGTAGTTTGTCGAAGAAGAATCCAAAGAATGCCTTGAAAGAAGCCCACATTCCCCGCGACGTCTTGCGATACGAAATCAGATCGCGTCGACGATACCCTAGGCGACCATTGTCGATGTTCATGGTGAGACCCACCATGCGTTTGACAGCCTCTTCGTTATCAAGTGGATCGAGTACTTCGAGAGTCGACACGTTGCTGGCAATGAGTGGATCGAGCAGCGGCGACTCGGCCCGCACCGAGTCGATAAGCGCCCTCTGTGCAGTACGGAATGCGAGCGCGTCGCTCAAAACGGCGCGTACGTTGACTCGCTGAGCCACACACACTTCGCGACCTCGCGCGTTGAGGTCAGCGGTATCGAGTTCATACACCGACTTGTTGAGCCCCGGCCACAGCCCGGCGGCCGTCGCAACATTTGCGAGAATGAACGCATCCATTCGTGCTTCGTCAGTGTCGCGCGTGAATGCATCGAACGATGACGGCGTCGGTCGATCCTCTGGAGCGACGACGATGTTGATGTCCCATTTGCGTTCAAGGAGGTGCAGTCGGGACCCCCCCAATCGGTTTGTGGGGGCGAACACGAGGTTCGCTTTAACCACGCGGGTTCCCACAGGTTCACCCAATGCCGTATGACGCTCGGGAGGCTGCGATAACTTGACGAATTCTGACAGCACTTCCAAGGTTTGGTCTTGGCGCTCATCATGCGTCGGCTGCGCCGCATCAACCGAATCCTCCACCCAGCGCACCACGAGCATCCGCAGAATCGACACTTCTCCGCGCCCCAACTCACGGAATATGTCGACTCGACGACGCCCGTTGTGCCCGATGACATGCCCGGTGACGCGAGGTGGACGCCCCGTGGTCGCACCAGCGAAGTCGCCGTTCTCGTCGAGAACGTCCTCGACCCGAATCCACATCGCGGGGGCCAGCAACCACGAACGTGTCCACTGCTCGATGAGATCGAGCAGTCGCCCACCCCGCGGCTCCCCTGGCAAGAGAATGATGGGGACAATGCCTTCGGACCATATTTCGTCGGTCACAGGATCCCCGTGGTGTCCTCAGTGACGTCGGCACGGCTAACCGAATCGTGAATTACTTGAAGCGCGGCGAGTATCTGTACGCGTAACTCCCAAATCCGCTGCGTGTTGAGTTCATTGGGATTCGACTCCACGCCCGCGAAGATCTTCTCAACGGTCGCCCGCGCCAAGGCCACAGATTTGAGTAGCGCTTCCCTCCGAACTTCTGCTGGTTCCGCCGGGGACGCGGCGGTCGAGGGGTTAGGAAGTATTCCCTGTGATGGCGTAGCGCCCGTTCGCACCCACTGCGAAATGACCGCAGCAGCATTTTCGCCCATATCCCGCAGGCGCCAATACGGTTCAAGTGCGTCAAGGCTTGCCGGTGAACTTACGCCAACCTGAGCGATTGCGATTCCGAGTGACTTGAGAACTGATGGAAGTATTTCGTGATCGCTGTCACCCTTACGGAAGCCGAGCAACGGGTGCGGGAATGCAAGCCACTGCCCTCGCTCATCGGCGACCTCGACCATCGGCCCGCCAGAGGAATTCGGCGTCGTTGTACGTCGAATCCCCATGATTCCCGCGACAAACCATCCCGTGATCATCTGCAGAATCACGTCGTCGGTCGCGGGAATCGCCTCTGTCAGTGGACGCCCGCGACGCATCTGCCACCAACTCTCCCGCAACGCAGCATTAGTACGAGCCTCGCCCCAACTCGAAGCAATTGGATCCATCAGGGTTCGAAACACGACGGGGTGATAGGCCTTGTGAGTCACTTGGAAGAAGTCGAGCTGCTGCGGCCTGACGTCGCCATACTTGATTCCGCTTCGATCTGTTTGTGCCTTGTCGAGAACCGGATCGATCAACGACTTCAGCGAACGCGGCAAAGTACTGGCGGACATGTAAGAGCTAACCGTCTGCTTCGGGTGAACTAGACCCAGCAGGTCAGGGCGAATGTCGGCCATCGGCCCACTGGCCTGAAGTGCGGCCCCGAGCGCGGCAGCAAACTTCGCTTCGCGGTTCGCCGCCTCCGAAACATCCGGAGTCTTCAAATAACTTTCGAGGTCCTGTTTGATGAACTTGCCGAGGATCGTGACATCGTCGTCAACGATTGTTTCGCGCGCCCGATCGACATAAAGCGACGCATCTGTGGGGATTTTGGCACCTGCACGTTGAGCCGAAGTATTCGCCTCCCATCGAACGCGATCATCAAGGGGGTTCCAAGACGGACGCATGGTGATGAGATTCGGCAGCGCCGTGTCGCCACGTTCATCGAGAGGCAAGCCTGACACAGTACGACTCACGAGGCGCTGTTCCCAGGCTCCCGAGTGAGCTCGACCCACACTCTGTTGAGCTAGAGTCGCGAGCAGTCCCTGATACTCCGAGGCCTCGACCAATACGCGTTCAGTCACCCCTGGAATCAATCGGTTCGGGATTACTGTGTCGTCCATATCCGGCCACGTCACGTAGGGGCTCGGTGCCCCGTCCGCACCGGTGGCCGAAACGTCAGACTCGAGTGCTGCAGCTGATTCCGCGACTGCCCTTTGAAGCACCTGAAGCAGGTTGTCATCGAGATCCAGAAGCAACTTAGATGCCAACTCGAAGCGTGACGAATTGGCATTCAGTTCCATCCCCTTGACCAGCAGATTACGTACCTCGTCAATCACCGGGTGATTGACGGGAATCGCGGTTAGACCCGTGTTGAGCCGCGATTGAATTCCACCGCTCATCGCATCGAGATAACTGAGTTCGCGACTGGCCTGAGTTGCGAGTTCACCGGTCGCCACTTCCCGCGCTTCAACCCGCAGCTTCTCGATCAGCTTGGCTGCAACTTTCAGGCCATGCTTTGAAACCGCGTCCGTGATGTGACCAACGAGGTGCTCTTGAATTCCCTTGGCCCACTCGCGAGCACACACGTACCGCTCATCGGTCTCGCGCGCCAACACTGCTGGCAGCCCATTCGTGTACTCGACCGTGAGTTGATGGAACCACGTCTGAGGGTCAAGGCCTGCCTGACCGGCATTTCCTCCGGCTCGCTGCACCATCTCAACCGCCGCCGTCTGGAAGCGCTGCGCCGAATCTGCAGGCACCAGAGCATCAACCACGTCATTCGCGGGGTCGCGTTCATTAAGACCCGACTTGTTCAGGAACTCCAGCCACGTGTTGTCCAAGCGCTCCACGATGTGTTCGGCCTCGGTCTTGGGTTCGCGAGGGTCCATCGGCACACCACGCGGCCACAGCAACCTGTCGATTGTTTCCTTCGCCAAGACCTCAGCTGCATACTCTCCAAAGCGATCCATGCCAAGGCCAACCCGACCGAATCCCAATGACGACAACGGTTGCCGGTGCTGCACGTTTGAGCTATCCCTTAACTGCGTTTCATCTTCGACTGTGACGATGGCACCTGAAGCATCAAATACATTCGTTAGGACGAACGCATTCAGCCACTCCTGCACGACGTCGTCGATGACCATAGGAGCGAGAGCTTCTCCGACGGCTCGGTACACATCTTCTTGATTACCGAAGGCGATCTTTCCATTGCGCGCGCCGATGAGGTAAAGATAACGCCCCCCGATGCCGTACTCACCTGTCTTTACATCTGATCCATGACTCGCGAAGAGTGCCTTACTCCCTACGTCCATCGATTCCTTGCGGACACATGACGTGATTTCATTAAGCGCCGCAAGCACATTCGGAGCAACACCGTTGCTCATGCCCGCTGGCAAACTTCCAAAGACATCGGGTCCGTACATGATCGTATGAGTCTTCGCGGCGAATGAAGGTCCCACCGTTTTAAGAGCCTCAGCCACATCAATGAACATGCCGGCACCAGAACCACCCGCCATGGAGGAAATCACCATCGCGAATGGGGGCCGAGCGGCAGCCTCTGTTTCACTACCCAAGAGGCGAGCGACCTCCGCCAATTCGGACATTGCTTTCGGCGCCGTCATGATCTGGTACTTCTCTTTGAGCTTGCCGGTAATCGCATCGAGCCGATTGAGTGCGACCCCCCGACCGATGGCACGAAACTGACCAGCGCCATTAGTGATATCGATTGGGACGGAGGTCGGCACCCACGACGCAAGTGCCCGCTGTCGATCCTCGATAGACAGTGAGTTCGTCAGAGCTGAGAGCGTGCCACTCCAATTCATTCCGTGCGAGACAAGGCCTAGGTAGTCAGACTGCGGCAGCAACTTCTCGGGGAACCCATCAGCCGACATCCCGCTAACGGTGTCGACCCACAGCATCTGCCACGCATCGGGCAATTCGTCGCTTGTCCACCCAGCCGTGCGTAACCGGCGCAGCAGCGTCTGGCGTAGGACACGCAGAGTCTTGCCGCCGGATCCTCCGACGCCGACCAACAGAACCTGGCTCAGCATGTGCGCGCTCCTCGCTGGTGAATGGCTACTTTTCGATTACTTGAACGGGTTGTCATCCGGACTCGAACTTCCAGTGGACTGACCGAATGGTCCGCTTCCACCAGCCGACGGTGGCGGCGGAGGTGCCGTCGTTGTTCCGGCCTTGGGCTGCTTCGGCTCCTTCGGCGGCTTGGGCGGCTTGGCCTTACTCGCCTGCTTCTGCGCGAGTTCGCCAATCGCCTGCCTCGCCTCCATCAACCCTCGACCGAGGCAAGTGCTCGCACCGATGGTGGCGACCAGTCGCTCAACAACTGGGCCGCTACCGCCGTACTCCGGCTTGATGTATGCGACGAGTACGCCCGAAACTGAGCTAGGAGGCGGCGCCTCACCAATCGACATTCGAACTGATCCGAAGGGGTTATCTGGATCGAAGGGGTTCGTACCGCCGGCGCTCGCACCACCGCCCGACAACGGAGGCGTCTGGCCTGATGTACCCCCACCACCGAAGATCGAATCGCCACCCGTGGCCACGGGCCCAACGGTCACCGGCTCACGAGCACCAAGCGCACTCGAGGGCACCAAGAGGTAGTACTGCCCCGTCGGGTCGAGAGGTAGCCCGGCACTCGAACCCGCATCCGACGTAGTCGGCAAATCGCTGCCCACCACCACCTGACCAGTCGGCGCCTGAACAACGGCACGAACAGACCCGAACGGATTGATCGGAGTGATGCTGCGCAGCGTCTCGGGCCCACCCGACCACTGCCGCGGCCTCGGCGGATCAACCGGCATCCAACGGAAGTCATCGGGGGATAGCAGGAGCGACTGACCGTCGGAGCGTGAAATCGTCGCGTTGGCGCCCTCGCCATTAACCGTGACCGGAATGCGTGCCATCTGCAGACCCTTGAGTGAAAGGCGCGCCGCACTGCGGTTTAACAGCCACAGCAGAAGAAGCGGCAACAGAATCCCGAGGATGAACAACACCAACACGATGCCGATGCGCGCCGCCTGGTTAACCGGACGCGTCGTCACAAACGTGAGTGGTAGCGAGATCGGTGCGTCAGCTGACGGGCGGCCACTCACGGCAGCACTCGAGAGGGTCAACGGAATCTGTCCGGTCACCTGACCATCGGACGGCTCCAGTTGATTACGTATCGACACGTCGATCGTCTTCGTCTCACCGGCTGCCAGAGTCACGCAGTCGGTAGTCACACTGGTTTTGAATCGGTTGGGATCATCAACTTCGGTTAACTGCGGGGCAGCGGCGCACGCTTTAGTGGGTCCTTCCTTCGAACCCACAAAGGTGATTGTGCCCTTCGCCTCACCGTCACGCCCCTCAAGTGGAGAGAGCACCAGCGCCTCAGGTGCGACCGTGGGGAAGGCACCAGCCAGTCGAACCGGTTGAACGAATCGGCGGCTCACCTGAGCCAACTTCTGACCGCTCTTGGTAGTGAGGTCAAGGGTCACGTCGAAGATCGTCGAAGTCGATCCGCCTGTCGGGGTGAATGTGCCACTGAACGATCCGTCATCCTTCAAGGCCAAAGGAACCTCGGTGCCCTCACCCTTCGCATTGAGAGCCTTGATGACGAGCTTCCTGTCTTTGTACGGCGACACACTCGCCGGCTTGGCCTCAGTTGTGACAACGTGCCCAGAGAGCGTCGACTCTTGCCCCGCAACTAGTTGCGCATCTTTGAGTTGCAGCTGCAAATCGCTGAAAAGGTACAGCCCGACTGCGTCGTCTTGTCCAGGGCGAGCAAACGTCCAGTTTCCAACTCCCGAGGCGCTGACGGGAATGTTGATGGTGACGGTTGATCCGGTCCAGTTGACGATGGCAGTGCTTCCACCCGCCGCGCCGTTACCCGACCCCACCTTGCCCGCGAGTGTGCTTCCGTCAGGTGCCTTGAGCGAGAACCCCTTGGGCGCAATGGCAACGACGCGGAAGGATGCGATTCCTGGATCGATCACGAGAGTCGCAGGTGTACCGGTGATGTCAGGCACCGGAGTACCACCACTGCCGATAGCAATGGCCGCGGCGAAAAGCGAGGCAAGCGCATCGGCACTGCCTTCGAGGTAGAGGCCGCTCCGATAGTTCGCAGGGATCGGCACCGTTCCACATTCAATGCCGCCTCCCGTCCCTTCGGCCATTGCCTGAAGTAGTTGGGTACCTTTCACCAGATCCTTCTGGCTAGCAGCGTCGTACTGCTTGAGAGTCGAACGATCGAAGAGCATGACGTTGACCAGCGAAATGTTGTCGCTGCGAATGCCATCGATAACACCCTTGCGTGCGCACATGTCATCGGCCGCTTGTTGATTCTTTACAGGATCGTCGGAAACAACGATGACGCCGTCGGTAAACATCAACATGAGCTTGCAGGGCGGGGCACCTGTTCCGAATCGCGCGGTGCCGCGCGCGATTTCCGAGCGCCCTCCCGCCATGGCCGACGGGTGGTCGGTCCCGCCTCCTTGATTACGGGCTGGAACTTCCGCCTCGATCTTGGCCGCCAATTCAGGCGCGGTTTGGGGTGTGAGCGTTGTCCATGGAATCCACGGGGTGTAGTCGGCGGAGAAGGTGCCAACTGCTACGTCGACGCGACGCGGCTGGCCGAGCAACGACTGCTGCGCGAGACTTTCCAGCGACGTCACGACGCTGGCGAGAATCGCCGCCCGCTTGTTCTCGGGATCCGTTGATTGCAACGATCCACTTTCGTCAACCACCATCATCGCCAGCAGGTTCGGGTTCGATGCCAAGCACTGTGCGACTTCCTTGAGTCCTTCTTGACCCACCGGGCCAATCTCAGTACGAGGCGCGGCCATCGCCGGTGCCATCACCACACCACTTGCCAGTGCAACCGCACCGGCAAGTGACACCCAGCGCGTTAGACGAACCACGATGACGCCACCTCCGTCGCTATCCGCCACATGTGGGCGAACCCAATCAAAAATGCGACCGCAGACGTGATCTGAAGCATCGTCAGTTGCTTGGCACCCTGCGGCCCGTCGTACCAGAGATCGGGGAGACGGTTGAGATGTCGGCCTCGGGCCCACCCAACGCAACCGACGACAACAAAGGGCGTGAGTAGATAACCGACAATCGCCGCCGGAAAGGAGTCACGGAAAAGTACGGCGAGGGCGACTGACGCAATGAGCGCCACAATTGCGACAATCAACGGGAGCGGCGACGGCTTACTTGCTGTACGCGGGCTACTTCCCGCCGGTACGGGAGATTGACCAAATATCGACGCGTCGGCGGACCCACCCTCACTGGTTGACGCAGTAAAAGGATCAGCCACTCCGAACCCCCGAACACACCGCATGCAGGCATCCCGTTGATACCCCTTCGAACAATACGTCTCTAGAGCGTCTCACACGACATCAATCGGGAAACCGAATACGAATGCCGAAGGCGTCCGCGCCGAGGATGTGGGCAACGTTCAATGACCGCGGGGCTACATGGGCAGGAGTGCGCCAACGGGCACGCATCGGCCGGTCATCAATCTGTAGACCTGCCCCCAAAGCGTCTTGGGGCCTTCACAGAGCGCCACGCTGTGCGAGGATCCGGAGAGGAAACGACAAGCAGGGGGAACATTGATATGGCGACGAAGAAGACGTCCGAAATATCGGAAGAGGACGAACTTGCACAGCAATTGGCGTGGGTGAACCTAGTCGTCGCAGCCGGTCTCTTGAGGCCAAACGAGTCGCCGGAAGAGGCATTACTACTTCACCAAGCGGGCGTCGATCGATTCAAGGCGCGCAGACTATTCGTGGCCGGTTGTTCGCTCGATGATGCGATTCGCATTCATGAGGCACGCATCAGCTTTGAAGATGCAGCCCAGTTCCTAGAGGCCGGCGGGTCGGTAGTTACCATCCTGCACCTGAAAGCCATCGGGGCCTACTTACCTGCAGCGGTCGAGTTGCTGAAGCTTTGCAGGTCGGATGAAGACGTCATTCGCTTGCACGCCTCGGGGAGTATTTTCTACGGCGCCGCCGAATTCCTCGAAGCTGGTGGTTCCGTTGACGATCTTCTGCGCCTCCTAGAAACGGGCGGGACTATCTACGATGCCGACAAGTTGGCAAAGGGACATCTCTCGCTCGACGACGTACTGCCGCTTCTCGCCGCAGCTGGCAAATCCTCCTACGGTGTTGCCGAATTCCTAGAAGCCGATGGATCGGTCGAGGATGGTCTGCAACTGCTCACAGCAGGCGCGAATCTCGCGCGCACGGCCGATTTCCTCGAAGCCGGGGGATCAGTAGAGGGCGCACTTCAGCTACTCGCCTCGGGCAGCGATCTCATCGGCGCAGCGGAGTTTCTCGATGCCGGCGGATCGCTCGATGATGCACTTCGCTTACTCTCAGCGGGCGCGCACCTAAGCGGAGCGGCGGCATTTCTCGCTGCTGGAGGGGCAATTGACGATGCCCACTATCTGCAACTCGGGGGCGCGGACTTAGCTTCTTGCGCACAGTTCTTGGAGGCGGGCGGGTCGACGCAGGAAGCGATCTACTCGCAAGCGCGAGGCGAAAACCTCCGGGCCGCAACCGAAATCATGCGGCAGGAGAGGCGCAAAGCAGATCGAGCCCTCTTGGAACATGCCGGCGCGGCCCATCGTGACGCTGACGCCTTTCTTCAGGCTCGAGGAACAGTTAATGATGGGCTTCGACTTCTCACGGTGGATCACGATCTTTACAGTGCGGTGGAGCTCCTCCGCTCGAATCTGTCCATAGACGACGCGTTACTCCTCGCCGCGGCGGGTGCCAGTCTCGACGACGCAATGGGTTTCATCGATGACGGCGGAACAACTGAAGAGGCACAGGAACTGCTTACAGCGGGGGTGAGTCTCGAAGGGGCTGCGCAGTTTCTGAGGTCAGGTTGGTCCGTCGCAGAGGTCATCCGGATGAATGAGATGGGACTAGGGACCGACGACCAGAAGTCACGCGAAGAAGCCGCGAAACGCGAAGACCTCTCTCCCACCGAGATTGAACTCCTCTCGCGAGACCCCGAATCGGATGTGCGAGAGGCACTAGCATCTAGCCTTTTCGTACCGCCCGAGATTCTCGAACGTTTCGCGAGAGACTCTGAGGACAGCGAATACCGGTACGCCGCAGCCATGGTTGCATCCAATCCCAACGCTTCACCGGCACTCATCGCAACACTTATTGGCCAAGTTCCCGAGTGGTCCTTGTTCAGAAACCCCGCGGTTACTGCCGAAACACTGCGCGGCTTGGTCGCCGTGTTGACTGAAGTTGGAGGCCTGCAAGGCCGTGACACAGTTGCGGCCGAAATCGCGTCATACCCCAGAACACCAACAGACGCGCTCGCCCACCTCGTCTCCGAGAATCCGACAAACGTGGCTATCTGTAAACGTGCGGCAACGAACTCCAACGTTTCTCCCGAGACGCTTGTGACTCTTGCTCGCAATGGAGATGCGTCCATCCAGGCTCTAGTGGCATCACAACCCATGGCCACTCTCGACGTCATAAATCTTGTCAAGGCGAGCCGCAACGTTGAAGTTCTGAGAGCGCTAGCTAGTCGAGCCGATCTTCCCGAGGATCTGCGCGCCAAGGTGATCGAAAATCTCGCTAAAGCCGAGACCAAAGCAGGTCAGAAGAATGATGCAGCCGACGATCTCTACGAAGAATTGTCGGATGCGGGAAATGGGAACACTCCCCCCGAGCGGCTAGCTGAGTTAGCCAAATCAAAGAGTGCGAAGGTGCGGCTTCTGATCGCTGCCCGCACCGACGCTCCTCTGGATTCACTCACATCATTGGCCGCAGACAAGTCTGCAGCCATTCGCCGTGAAGTAGCTCTCAACACAAGTTGCCCCCAGGTAGCCCGCGACATCCTGGCCGACGACAAAACGTGGGACGTTCGAGAAGCATTGACTCCCGGTGCTATTTACTCCGCAGTTCTCACATCGGAGGACGTGACGAGCCTGCTGAAGCAACGCATCGCCGAGTTGCGTCTCAAAGGGGCGATGCGAGCATTTGAACTCGGTCTTCTCTCCGAGGCTTCTTTGCGCAATAGACTGCCAGTATCCGGCCGAACGATCTCGTGGGTTCAAGAGCGCGCGTACTCCACTCTGAGCGAGCCCTTGCGCGCAGTGCTTGGAACTCTCGAACTCCAGCCTGGGTATCGCATCGTCATTCCTGAGACTCCCGGCAAGGTGCCCATTAAGCGTGGGTCGAAGGGGATGGACACGCACAAGGCATGGGATTTGGCGAGCAACCCCAGCGCCACCGCTGATGAGTTAGCTCTCGCAGCCACGGCTCCTAGCCACAGTCACGTGGAGTACGAGTGGGATGAGCAGGCTCCCGATGTTCCGGGCCAGATTCGCGCCTCTGGAGTCACTTGGGAGGTGGGCGGCGACTCAGTGACTCGCTTCCCGCAGATCCTTGTGGCATTACACCCCAACACCTCCGCCGACACCCTCATCCTGCTGAGGAAGGCGCGAAGCAAGCATGTACGCGCGGCACTTGCTCAGCGTCCTGACCTCCACGCCCTACCGATTCTCGTCCGAGATAAGGATCCTCTGGTGCGAAGAGCCGTCGCGGAGCAGGAGGCATGTCCCGTGGAATTGCTCGCCGTACTTTCACTCGATCCCGATATCGCAGTTCGATCAGCGGCGTCAGTACATCCGCAGGCAACAGACGAGATTCGCGCCCAGGCCGCGATCCTCGGCATTAAGTGAATTACGACGAGAACAGGGGAAATCATGAACCCGCTGCCAAGAGGGTCTGACACTGGGTTTCAGCCAGGTCGGTAATCACTCATCAGCACTCGCCCGTCGAATCCACCCCGCTCAGCACGTTTGCGCATTCGCGCGGCCTCAACATTGTCGAGCCCTCCGACCAGTCCCGCGGCAAGTGCGTGCACAACTTCAAGGACATCCGCGAGTTCCTCAACAAGGTGTTGGTCGTCTGTCGCCTCGGCGGCTTCAACGGCCTCCTCCTGGATCTTCGCCAGCAGCGCACTACGAAATTCAGCGTCGTCCAGTAGTCGCACGGTGTAGGTCGCACCTTGGGCTGAGACGATCTCGGGAATTCGATCTCTCACAAGTTTGCCGTCGACACGTCCTCGGGGATCTTCGTTCAGGCCACTCATGTGCGCTCCGATCGTTAAGACTGTGATCGTGGACTTTACTCGGGGAATCGTCACTCCTGAAAGTGTGTGGCGCGCCATCATCCTCTACGGCGCAAACTCGGCCACGTACAAGTTCGCTTTCGGCCAGACTTTGTTAGAACTAGCCGCCCAGACTCAGTCGAGCACGCTGACTCTGGAACAACTTGCACCTCGCTATTCCGAGTTACTCTGCCAAGCCCTGCTACGGGAGCCGCGGCAAGCAACCGCGGGACGCAGCAAGTTCCTCGATGCATGCCGGTCTTACAACGACGGCGAGATCAGCCAACAGGAATTGTGGGAGGCAACGCGCAAGCTCGGATTCGTTAATGTCGTAGAGGCCTTCCCTCGACTGGGCGGCACTCATGCCCCGATCATCTTCTACGAAGATCGCCGACAGGACCGTGCCGTACAGGGAGTAGTTCTCACTGATGAGATGTTTGCGCTCGCGATGGCACTGCGCACCGACCTCGACGCCGAAACAGCAGCCCGCTGGCATCTGGTTGAAACCGCGTGGTCTACCGGAGTGACGTCGGGTTTGATTTCCCCCGTAGTCGGTGTTGATTCCGACCTGGGAATCCTCACGATCGGTTCGGATGCACGTCGGCGCGCGGTCACCGGCGTTGTTCCCGCATTCAATGGCTATCAGGATGGTCGTTGCGCATACTGCGGGGAAGCCTTCGAACAATGTGGGTTAGGACCGGTCGTTGAACACGTGCTGCCCTTTGTGCTGAAGAAGCGCGGGTGGAATGGGCCGGACGTCGACGCTGTATGGAATCTCGTGCTGGCGTGCGAACCCTGTAACAGCAGCAAGTCTGGTCGCGCGCCCCACGAGCTCTGGATGCCATGGCTCGTTCAGCGCAACAACGACCTGATTCGGTCACACCACCCATTGCGCGAAACGTTGATGCTGCAGACGGGCAGCACTCCGGGTGAGCGTGAGCGGTTCGTGATCGACGCCTACCGAGCAGCAACGGAAGCATTGCCGTCAGTCTGGATACCGCCGCAGGTCTTGTCCACGCTCACGACGACCATACTCGGACGCTATCGGGGGCGAGCCTGACTGCATTAAGTCTCACTTTTGTTTGCCGTCAAGGGCGGATCACTCCGCCGCCGACTTGCGGGTGTCTCGTTCGATGACAACTGCCGATCCAAACAGGGAATATGCGATCGCGTCACCCAAGATGCCACCTGTACCTGCGCCCGTCGCCTGGCCCTGCACACCGAGAACCGCGTTGGCGCCGATTCCGGCAGCTTGTTCAATCAACGAGGCTTCAGCATCGCGATATGCGGCGCTCATTTTGGTGAGCGCGTCAGCACCGCTCCGGCTACCGATCCCGCTCACCATTCCAACGAATGACGTCACGTGGTACCCCGGTATCACGTGGAGGGTCGAAACCACGATCTTGCCGCGCGTCGGAGAGGTACCCCCACCACCAAGGTACGACTCTTCAACAAGCTCAGCGCGAAGCGTCAACTCCTGCCCATTGCGACGAACTACTACTTCAAACCATTCGCCGTCTTCGCATCCAATCAGCCCTCTACGCACGTCCAGAGTGGACTCAACCGGTTGACCTTGAATTCGCAGCATCAAGTCCTTGCGCTGAATGCCGAGTTCCTCGGCCAGACCTCCTTTGATCACTTCCGTCACACGAAGGTCGCGATCGCCCTTTGTGTGAATGCCAAGCGAATGATGCGCCCCCATTAGTTTCCCCTCAACCCTTACTACAAAACAACATGGTGTGACTTCCACTGCCGGGCAGTATGGCACGCCTATTCCAGGCGCAAGAAAAGTAGCGGTAAGCGGGAGTTTCGGCGATCGAATTGACTCCGGCTACCGATGTTGTTCAGTCGATCACCAATGAATCGAGCCACTCAGGAACATCCTTCTGCTGCGAATCTTCACTCAGCACCACAATTCCGTGCTCAAGGCCGCGCGGCTTCTCCGCAGGCCACGGGGTGTACCCGTCAGTGACCACGACAACCACCTGCGGTGTCGGTCGAATGAGAAGCGCAGCCTTGATACCTGCGCCCATGTCGGTTCCACCACCACCCGTGAGTTCCAGCGAGTCGACACTCGCAACCGACCTCAGCCTCTGCACACGTCCCGCGGCCGAGTCACACGGAATTACCCACACTCCTTGACTCACTCCGACTGCGCGAACGATTCCAGCAACTTCACCGATGTACTGCCGCAATTCAAGTGACGAAATACTTCCGCTCGTATCGACAACAATCGCCACCCTCGGCGGCGCTGGTTGACGCATCGCAGGGAGCACGACAGAGAGTCCTTGCTGACGCATCGCGCCCTGACGTCGTGACGGCCGCGAGTAGGTGTAATCGCGGCGCCCCGCGACGGATGCAACTGCGCGCCGCAAACGCACGCCGAGAATTCGGCGCCAATCAAGCTTCGGATCAAGATGCTCCTGCGCCCAACGCAACAAACCCGCTGGAACCGAGCCGGCGTTACGCGATGATGCGAGCACCTCACTCGCCACCCGATCGATCACGGTCTCCTGTTGACCACGACCCGCTGCTGGCGCATCGTCGTCGTCCGGCGCCAACTCGTACTCACGTGCAATGCGATCGGCGGCGGATCCACAATCCGGAACTTTCTGACCTCGCCTACTAAGAAGAGTCCCTACTCCCGACTCCTTCTCCATCAACTTGAGATACATCGCCTCGGTTGTCATCCCTGGAGTGAGGCCTTGCTTCACATACTGCGAGATACGCAGAGGCGTCACGCTTCTCGTCCACGGCATGCGCGCTTCGTCAAGCGTTTCATTGATTGAACAATCGCCCGCAATGTTCCACACATCACGGCTGCCATCACCTGAATCGATGGCGTCATAGCGAACCGCATGTGAAAGTACACAGTGCATCGCTTCGTGCAGCAGCACCGTTGCTAATGCGTCGACGCTCTCGGCCACGATGAACTCGGGGTTGTAATACATTCGCCAGCCCGCGTCGACCGCCATCGTGGGAACAACTTCTGCAGACATCGGAACAAGGCGAAGACTGAAGAGCAACGTGGAGAGATACGGCCAGCGACCTTGCGCAACAATGCGCGCGGCCATGAGACGCAGTTGCGCCGCCTCGAGAACGTCAGCCTGGGCTGCCATGGCCTCAGATCATCTTCGCTTCCTGAAGCAATGGAATGAGCGCCTTCAGCAACGCGCTATCGGGCATTGCGTCACCGGGCCGCATCTTCAACCAGTCGCGTGCAAAGGCGACCGCAATATCCGGATTGCCTGCACTCGCAATTCGCTCCAGCACCTGTCCGGCTGCGTGCCAACGCGCCTCGGTGGTGTTGTTACGCACGACGGCGAGTACTCCAGCTCCGATCACGTACACCTGATCGGCCCGCTTAGGTGGCTTGAACTTCGTGGGCGCTGCCAGCAGCGATTCAGGATCGGGCAAGTCAAGGTTGTCGCGATAGGTGAGGTACTCGGCTGATGCTCCCTGACCCACGCAGCCGCGAATCAACATGCGCAGTGACGTGGCGTCCAGGCCCAGCGCTTCCGACCAGCCGCCCACGGTGATCGCCATCTCCCACGAGCGTGGCGTTGGAAACGCGCGGCCCTGCTCGGAGGTCGCTTTCGGAAGCACGGTGGTCAGATCGGGCCGCCCAGTGAGGAAACCAGCAACCATGATGCGTTCTCGCCCGAGTGCAGCCTCAACGGCTGCGGGCTTCGCGGGTGCCATTTCGATCACAGGCCACTGACCCGCGAGACCGTCTCTGACGACGTCACTCGGTAGCGACCAGTCGAGGTGACAGAACCTGTTGGCGAGAGGCGGCGCGAGATCCCAACCATCGGCTGCCTGCTCGGGCGGATTCGCCGCGGCGATGATGCTCGTGCGCTCGCCGAGTTCGCAGTCGCCGGCGACCTTGTCGAGACACACACGCAGAAGAGCGGCCTGAACAGCGGGAGGTGCGGTGTTGACCTCGTCGGTGAAGAGAATGCCGTTGCCATCGTCGCGTAGTCGAGCCGCCCAGTTCGGGGGAATGAGCGACATGGCACCGTCGTAGATGGAAGGAAGGCCGGCGAAGTCTTGCGGTTCGCGGATACTCGCCAACAAGATCTCAATGTGACGTTGCTGGCGCACTGCAAGGTCGCGAATGACCGACGTCTTTCCTTGGCCAGGTGGACCCCACAGAATCACCGGCACCCGCGCCTCAACACACGCATGCAGCGCCTCGGCCGTGGCGATGTAGTCATCTCGATTCAGCATGAATCCCCCTCACCACGCGAGGCTAGCGCAGTGGCCACTGCACTACAGTCCGAACCATCAGGTGTGACGTCAAGGGGGACGAATGGCCGCTCCAACAAGCAAGGCACTGACGACACGTAAACAGTTCGACGACGCCGTTGAACGCGCCCTCGGCGCCGCGTCTGCCTACTACGACAGCGCCGAACTCCGCATGACCGATTTCGAGTACGACACTCTGATTGAGCAGATTGAGGGTGCAGCCGCTCAGCATCCTGACTGGGACACTCGCGGAGTTCTTGACGAGGTCGCGGCCGGTGCATCGACAGGCGGCGAAGTAACTCACCCGGTACCAATGCTCAGTCTTGGCAAAGTGAAGACCCTCGATGACGTACGCGAATTCGTTGGTCGTGTCGGTCAACTCGTTGCGGTCGAACCCAAACTTGATGGGCTCGCTGTGCGCGCCGAATACAACAAGGGACTTCTGGTTCTCATCGCTACGCGCGGCGATGGAACGACCGGCGAAGACGTCACGGCCAGAGCCTCGGAAATCCGCGGCCTTCCCGCGAAATTGAAGAAGCAGCTCACGCTTGAGGTGCGCGGTGAGGTCTACATGACCGACACCGATTTCGACGCAGCCAACGACAATCGAGTACACACTGGCACATCAGCGTTCGTGAACTCCCGTAACGCAGTCGCCGGGTCACTGCGTAACAGCGATCGCAATTACGACACTCCCATGTCGTTTGCTTCCTACGACGCGAGCGGCCCAGCACTTGAGAAGACTTCGTCCTACACCGAGCGCATGAACCTTCTGAATAGTTGGGGAATCGGGGCCGCACGCGCGCTCGTCGTCGGTGTGTCAGACCTGGCCCCCACCGACGACGCGGACGAAGTCGTTCGGCGCATTGAGAAGCTAGGCGATCGTCGTGCCGGACTCGGGTTTCCTATTGACGGAGCAGTCGTCAAGACCGACGACATTGATGGCCGCGATGTCATCGGCACTGTGAGCCGCACGCCCAAGTGGGCCGCTGCCTACAAGTACGCCGCCGACACCGCAACGACGGTCTTGCGTGACATCGAAATTGCAGTGGGACGCACCGGGCGCATCAGTTTGCGAGCGGTACTCGATCCCGTCTTCGTCGGCGGCACCACCGTCACTTACGCCACGTTGCACAACCCCGCGTTCGTTCACGACGCCGACTTCCGAATCGGTGACACCGTGTACGTCTACCGCGCCGGAGACGTCATCCCGCGCGTTAACGCGGTCGATCGCAGCAAACGACCGAAGTCGGCGAAGGTGTGGGAGGCTCCCTCAACGTGCCCCAACTGCGGAGGCGAATGGAACAAGTCATCGCTGCTGTGGCGTTGTTCGAGCCCTGAGTGTTCGCTGACTTCGTGGATCGACTTCGCGCTCTCTCGTGACGTTCTCGACGTTGAGGGGGCAAGCGTTTCGTTCTCGGAAGCTGTCGTCGACGCCGGACTTGTGAATGATCTGGCCGATCTGTTCACCTTGACCATCGACCAAGTCGCGGTGCTACCTGCGGGTGACGATCGCGAAATCGGTGCCAAGAACGCCACGAAAATCGTGAGCGGCATTGAACGCGCCAAAGGCCAGCCCCTTGCACGTCAGATCACTTCGTGGAACATCCGCATGGTCGGACGAACGATCGGCCGCAGATTGGCTGCGCACTTCGGCACTCTCGACGCACTGCGATCCGCAAGCGAAACGGATCTGGCTGACGTTGAGGGTATTGGCGTCGAAAAGGCGCGCATGATCTACGCGGGCTTACGCGATCGTTCGCCCATGATCGACCGACTCGTCGCACTCGGAATCGAGACAGGCACTGCGATCGAGACGTCACCAGTCGTCGCCGACCTTCCACTCGCAGGCAAGAAGGTCGTCGTCACAGGTGCGGTTCCGGGGTTGACTCGTACCGAGGCGCAGGAGGCCGTCGAGCGACTTGGTGGCCAGTCTTCAGGAAGCGTGTCGTCCGCCACGGACTTAGTCGTAATCGGCGAAGGCGCTGGCAGTAAGGCAGAAAAGGCGACGCAACTCGGGATTCCCACCATGACCGCGGAAGATTTCGCAACGTTGCTCGCCGGGGCTACAGAGGGGGAAGGATGAGCGCACGCGATCTGCCACTGCTCAACTCACGCGCGGCTATACGTTGTTCACGACGTACACACAACGATCACGATCCGAATCTTGACGACTCACACTGGGTTGAAGTTGAAGCCACCCGCTGGACCGAACTCGGTATTGCCTTTGAGATCGAAGTCCGGGCTCGCCTTCGCGACGTTCTCGGAGCCCAGTGCCTCGATGTCACCGACCTACATCACGCGGATGCGATAACTGCGGCAACTGCCGCGATGAACGACGGAGTTCGCGTCATCATTGGCGGCGCGCTTCCCGATGACATTGCGGGCGGACGTCGCGGCCGCCCCGACCTCCTCATCTCTACCGCCACCCGCTCCGACGGCAAGGTCGGCTACCTACCAGCCGACATCAAGTCACATCGCGTGGCGAAGGAATCGACCCGCGGATCCGCCGCAACCTCGCCACTCGCACAACTCGGCTCCGGCGCTCCAATCGTCACGGTGCCCGGTCTCACTCCAAATACCGGCAACAGACTCACCGACTTGCTGCAGTTGTCGCACTACTGGCGAATGTTGCAAGCGTGTGGTCACGAGTCACACCTCGGCCCCACTGCCGGCTTGATCGGTACCGACAGCTTCGCCGCAAACGAGCCCTACGTCCTGTGGCAGCAACTCGACGAGCCCGTCTTCACGACCTATTCACGCAGTCGCGGTACAACGAAGCGGTCGGCACTTGAACGCTATGACCACGAGTTCGAATTCCGAAGCCGCATCGCGAAGGCAGCGCAAGCGCAGGACGAGCCACTAGTCCGGCCGATCATTATCGAAGAGTGCGATTCATGCCCATGGCATGACGTGTGCCTCGAACTCGTCGGTGAACTCGAACCCTCGCAGTACATCACCAGCGGTCGTCTTGGAGTGCGTGAGTGGAACGCACTGCATGATCGCGACATCCGCACCCTGCAGGATCTGGCAACGTTGAGCATCAGCGATCCGCGGCTGGACGATTACTGGAGCGAACTCGACGTCGCCGAATCAAAGGCTCGTACGCGACTCCACGATGCGATCGTGCGCGCACAAATGATGGTCACGGGTGAGAAGCTTCGCCGCATCAACGGTGACCCCATCGTCGTGCCGCGAGCAGACGTTGAAGTCGACTTCGACATCGAGTGGGACACCGACGGCCGCATCTACTTGTGGGGGCTACTCATCACCGATGCCGACGGCACCGTCGCCGACTCGATTGTGAGTTGGGACGAACTTGATGATGCGGCCGAAGACGCACTCGCAGTCCACGCGATCGGGCGTCTCATGCACCTGCGCGACGTCGCACACGCGCGCGGCCAATCGTTCGCGGTGTACCACTACAGCCACCCGGAAGTGTCGATGGTGAGTTCGCTTCTCGCACGGGGAGGCGCTGGCCTTCCCTCAGTTGACGAATGGCAGACCTTTACCGACGAACACTTTGTGGATCTTCTGCCCATCGTGAAGAGACACTTCATTGGCGTGAAGGGGTTGGGGCTCAAGCACGTGGCACCGTGGGCTGGCTTTGAATGGGAAGACGAAGATCCCAGCGGTGAGCAGTCGATGGTGTGGATCGACGAATCACGCCACTCAGCCGAGGCCGACGACCGGCAGAAGTCTCGCGAACGGCTGCTGCAGTACAACACCGACGACGTGCGCGCGACGCTGGCCGTGCGGCGGCGGTTGGCCGAGGTGAGTTGAGTGTCAGAGCCTCCTCAGCCGAGTTCGCGTCAGGAACAGCCGTACTCGTCAGTCAGGTCCCAATCCATCCCGAAGCCTCCCCCGGTATCGCCGGGTTCGGTGAATGGAAAGTCGAGTCGCGCTGTTTCACCTGCCGCCAACGGGCCGGAACTTGTGTTTTGCCAACCCACGATGGTCATGCCCGAGTAATGCGCAACCTTCACGTAGATGCCGATTGGGCAGTCTGTATTTGCGCGCACCATCATCACACCGCAACCGAATCCTGCATCGGCATAGCAGTCATAGGTGTCCGGCACGGTGTACGAGAAGTCCCCTAAATCTCGCCATCCCATTGAATTGCTGTTGGAGTTTGAGTCCTGTGTCGGACTCGCTTCTGCAGCGGCGGCGGCCTCTGCCGCCGCAGACGCTTCGGCCTCGGCCTGGGCTTGAGCCTCGGCCGAAGCCGATGCCTCAGCCGCCCGAGCTTCAGCCTCACGCTTCTTCTTCGCCGCGGCCGCCTTCTTCTTACGGGCAGCTTCCTTTCGCGCCACAGCAGCCTTCTCGGAAGCGGTCAACTTCTTGGTAGGCGTTGGCTTTGCGGACGGGACCGAAGGCGAATACGTGGTCATCAAGGAAGACGCAGGTTGACTCGACGGCTTATTCGGGGCCGTGCAGCCAGAGAGCGTCGTCGTCGCAACCGCCAGTACACAGACCAAGGAAGCCCAGAGCGTCAGGCGCCTGCCGTGGATTTCGTTCACTCGCGAATACATTTCATTACCCCCAATACCCACATCTTGGCATGAGGAGTTTCGGCGATGTGGCGGTTTCAAGACGATTGAACACAATCGCCGCGTGAGGATTCCCCCAAACCCAAACAACCTGTGCCTCAACCTCTTAGACTCCCCTCAACGGGACAGGGGGAACGATGGCAGGCACTATCAATGTGACGCTCAACGGCGATGAGGCCGTGTTTGCATTCACAGCAGTCGACCGCGCAGCGATCTACGGAAAACGACGCAGACTCGCACTCGACGAAACCGGCACTCCATGCACGCGCGCATCGCTCCTCGATGACGGTTCGATGCTGCTGCGCTCGGGGATGACGGGCCAGGGCTACTTCCTCCCTGACGGCCGATGGGTTCCCCAAGGCGAGCTTGAGGGCATCAACCCCGATGGAACGCCTGCCGGACAAGTACCCAGCACCGTCGGCGTCTCGCAACCACTCATCGAAGCCACTGCCACTGACCTTCTTGACCTCCAAGTGGCCACCACCTACGCACTCGATGCGCAGACGCTGCCCGACTCACTCAAAGACGCACTTCAGCAAGGCTCGGTCTACTCCTTCACCTTCAACTTCCGACCCGACTACCGCGCTGAGAAGGCAATGCTTCTCGCGAACGACGCAGGGTATTGGGCGCTCATTGGCCAACCCACCACACCTGAATGGCAGGAGCTCGCCACCGTCACCTCGGTGTCGGATGCCGCGGGCGACGATTCCGATGACGACGACCTCGACTTCGAGATGTTCTAGGGAACGCCGACATGACTCTTCAACGCATGCACCTCGCAAACGCGTCTAACCGCGATGCAACCGTTCTGGCAGTATCGATCTCGACGCCACCAGGTCCGACCTCCGGCAAAGAAGGTCAGCCCGTCATCTTCCGTCGCTACGTCACCGCTGGCGAAGGACTACTTGACGCCGACCTGCAAGCCCGCTTCGAAGGTGTCTACGACAAGCAACTTGTCGATGGCGACCCCGAAGTCGATCTTGAAGCCGTGGGCCGACTGATTGACGTTACGCAATCGGTGCTCGTGGGCAGCAGCGGCGAACCGATGTACTGCGCACCCGAAGTGGTGGAAGTGACGTACTCCGCCGCCGGCGAAGAGACCGAACGTCGCGCTCCCGTTGATGTTGTTGCGACGATCAACGATTCGATCCCTGTGCGATGGACCGGTCGACTCATGCCAAAGGCAGACATGGCTCGCAAGTTTGCTGTGAAGCGTTCGCTGCAACTGCGCCACGTCGACGGTGTCACCTTCGACTTCCTGCACGGCATGGCCTCCGAGTTGGCCGAGAAGGAATCAGTGGTGCTACTCGGCTCGGGCGAAGACGGTAAGGGCCCCTTGGTGTTCCAACTCAACGGCTCGCCCTACCGCGGATTTCTCGAAGGTCGCGTCGACGGCGATCGCTACCAACTACTGCTTCACCTGTCGAACATGGAACTTAAGCGCCCCGCCAAACTCGATGCCAAGATCGATGCTGGGGAGGAGTCGTGAACCGCTACCGCACTGAGGGCGGCCGACCCCTCGGCCCCGCCACCATCTACACGATCGGCTCGGTGACCGATACCGAACTCACACGCACCTTCGACACGTACCGAAGTGCTGTTGCCTCGCGCTATCTCGCAGTCGGTTCCTCCGACATTCCGCACCGCATCGGCGGTGGACCGTACTGGGTGTCACCCAAACTCGACGGTGAACTTTGGTACCTCTGCCGTCTTGAAGACGAAACCCTGCTCGCTGCACCAAACGGTCGTGTGATCAGTGGCGGACTCGACATTCTCAAGTCTGCCGAATCACTACCCAAGGGCACCGTGCTTGCCGGCGAATTGCACGTCACTCCTCCCAGTGGCATTCCGCGCACTGTGTTTGTGAGTTCGACAAGCCGCGATATGCAGACTCAACGTGCAGCCATTCGCGGTGTGGTTGAGGAGCTCGGAATGACGTACGTCGGCATGGAGGACTTCGTGCCCGACGAAGTGACACCGGCCGAGTACATCCGCGACAAGGTCGACGAGTGCGACCTGTACATCGGCATCATCGGAATGCGATACGGCCACGTTGAACCCGGCTCGGGTATGTCGATGACCGAAATCGAGTACCACCATGCCGTTGCCGGCAACAAGCCGTTGCGAATCTTTGTGATGTCCGACGAGGCCACGGTGTCCGACGAGCATCGTGAGACCGACCCTGAGAGTCTGGCGAAACTCGCCGCCTTCAAGGAGCGCGTGCTCGCAAGCCACACCTGTCGCATGTTCACCGATGACGACGACCTGACCGCCAAAGTTCGTCAGGCACTCAGCACGCCGAGTGGACGACGAGGCCGGGTGGGAGATGTTGGACTTGCACTGACCGGCGCACCTGCCGCCGGCCCGCTCGGCTTCGCGGCATTCGACGTGGTGATGGGCGGCGAAGTGAACGCCATCTCCGCGTATGCCGATCGACTGGCCTTCTTGCGCGAGCACGTTCCTGCCGACGGTCCCGTGCGTTTGGTCACCACGGAACCAGTTGAGTCACTAAGCCAGGTGGCCGAGGCCTACGACACGATCGTTGCGCAAGGCGGTGCTGAAGGAATCGTGGTGCGCGCGAGCGACGGGCGCACCTTCAAGGTCAAGCCCACCACCGAGGTCGACGCCGTCATCGTGGCCTACACCGAACGCAAGAACGAGTCTGGCGCAACCGAGATTCGTTCAATTCTTGTCGCGGTCGCTCATCCCGACGGCGGTTGGGTGCCGTTCACGTCGGTGAGCAACCTTGGTGATTCCGCTGCACGGGTTGCGCTGTACGAACGTCTCATCGCGATTCAGAAGCCCAGCGCGTATCGGCATGCAGGCGACAGCATCATGTATCGCTTTGTTGAACCGACGATTGTTGTCGAGGTGCGAGTCTCAGATCTACAAGCCGAGGATTCGCGCGGTCAACACATTCGACAGGCGCGCTTGAACTACGAGCCCGATGCCGGATGGCGCGCCGTTGCGCAGATTGATTCCGTTGCCTCACTCGGTCCAGTGCTGCAGCGCATTCGCGACGACAAGTTGCCGACGTTGCTCGACGCCGGCTGGCGTCAACTTGAGCCCTACCTGTCGGTGCCCGATCCCGATGCCGGACGTAGCGCGGCACCGAGCGAGATCGTGCGACGTCAGGTGTGGGTGAAGCGCAGTGGCGAAAAGACCGACGTGCGCAAACTGCTCGTGTGGAAGACCAACAAGGAAGCAACGGGTAAGTACCCGGCGTACGTGGTGCATTGGACTGACTACAGCAGCACCCGCAAGTCGCCACTCAACCGAGAAGTGCGTCTCGCGCCGACGGAGGATGAGGCGACGCGACTTGCTGACGCGATGGTGACCGAAAACGTGAAGAAGGGCTGGGAGGAAGTGGTGTGACTTCCTGTCACACCTGACGTCACGCAGCGCTAATCGCGTCGTCCCAGTGAATGGACGCGACTTCTTCGGGTCTCCGCAGGAGTTCGTCCATGATTCGCAGCAGCGCCTCTGCCACTTCCTCGCTGAGAAAACGCTCACCGCACACAAGACACTCCTGCATCGGTACTCCCAGCACCACGGCCGCATGGTCATCGCGCTCGGACATCTTCGCCCGACGAACGTCAACGCGAACACCGCTATCGCATGTAGCGCAACGCATTAGCGCCTCCTCCGAAAGTCCCTCGACCAGAGGTCACCGTCCGGCTCGTAGAGCGTGACGACACGTTCCTCTCGTCGCCAACGATCGATGACAACCACCACGTGCAGTGGATTTCGCCAGTGTACGAGAAGCACCACTTCCTTGGCAGCGTCAACCATGATGAGCATTCGGCGACGGCGACCGCGTCATCGTTCTTGCCTAGACTACGGACACGTCTCCTCGTTCTTCACCGCTCGCAACGTCACGATCGACGTCACCGAGATCAACGACCCCGCGGCCGGATCCTGCGAGCACACTTTCCAATTCGAATCGATCAGCTGGTGCCGGCCCTGACCCGACGCATCCTCTTGGTTCAACACAAACGACCCGAGCGACTGCAGTTGATCCTGAGCATCCTGCAACCCCAATCCCACCAACGGTGGCATTGCGAGAGTGCCCACCGGAACACCCGTCGGCGTCACCACCACCGTGGCGGTCGTGGTGACCGTCACCGTAACCGGCGGGGGCGCGGGCGTCGACGCGCAGGCCGACAGCAGCGCGGCACTCACCAAAACGAACATCAGACGACGCATCATGACCCGACGGTAGCGCGCGCAACCTCGTCCCCGCTGAAACTGCATTCCGAAAATCGACTATCCGTCGGTGTATTTCTTGACCGTTGCCGTCACTTCACTATCCCGAGGCACAACAGTTCCTGCCTTCGGCGATTGACTGACCACGACCCAATTCAAGTCGATCACTGGAATACGGTTCGCGCCCGTCGCATCTTCCGCGGGCATCACAAGCAAACCGGCTGCTCGCCAAATGTCTTGTGCGTCTTGATAATTCTTGCCAACGACATTGGGAACCTTCACTGATGCGGGGGTCGGCTCCGGAGTAAACGACTCGGTGGATTCCGGCGTCGGAGTTTCTGTCTTAGTGGCAGTGGCAGTCGCTGTTGCCGTCTCAGTTGCAGTTGCAGTTGCCGTTGCAGTCTGAGTTGTCGTCTGGGTGACCGGTGGGGCAGTAACTGTTACCGGTGCCGCCGATGTTCCTCCCGAGCAGCCTGAAAGACCAATGCCTGCCACGGCAACGACAACCGCGAGTGCGAGGTTCTTCGATCTCATGATTCCCCCGTGTGTTAGGTGCTACTTCGGGCTAACATAGAACAGTCCACGCCGACGGTAGCCCACGCGCCACCCAACCCCCGCCCACTACCCTCGATTCATGACCCTGCGCCAACGCGTCACTGCCGTCACGGTGATCGGCGTGCTCGTGATCGTGGGGTTAGGTGGCTGGCTCACCTACCGCTTTTGGCGAGCCGCCGACTCGAGCCGAGCGATCACAACCACCCTGCAGCAAGCCGCCGACGCCAGTCGCACTCTCTCGACCGCCTACTCAGACGCCAACGGATACGTCTCCATCGCCGTTCTCGATGCAGCGCTCGGCCAACCAAGTCAGACCGTCGTCGCGGGATGCGGCGATCCGCAGGCGTGTTATGACATGTCACTCACGCTGGCGCAGGAATCCCTCACTGTCATCAACGACTCATTCCCCGATGACGCTGGAATCAGCGCGGCGGTGGGAGCAAGCGCCAACTCAGTCATCGCATGGCAGGCAGCCGATCCGAACAAAGTCTTTCCTCTGCTCAAGATGGGGGCTACCCGATCTGCCGCCGCAGTCACCCGATCCACGGAAGCCCTCACCGCATACGACCGCATGACCGGATCGGCGATCGCACTGCAGCGACTCATCGACGACCGTCGCACCCAGCAAGTCGAAGACTTCAGCACCTTCGCCAGCAAACTCGCATGGGCACTCGTCATCGCCGGACTCATCCTGCTGCTCCTGCTACTCGCCGGACTCGCCGCACTTCGTCAATGGGTCCTCAATCCGCTCGACCACCTACGCGCGCAGCTGCGCACCGCGGCCACACCCGAGGGTCGCTACCACCCCATCGATCCCAGTGGTCCGCCCGAACTTGAAGCCACCGGCATCGACGCAGAGGCCATGCGCCGACAACTCGTCCTGCAACTTGATGAAGCAACCGCGGCCCGCCAAGGTCTCACCCAGCAAGGCCCCGTCGTCGCGGCTATTCGCGCTGAACTTGAGGCCAGCGACAGCGTGACCGTCCCGGGACTCTCCATTGCCGGAGTACTGCAGCCAGCCGAAGGTGTACTCGCCGGTGACTGGTGGAACGTGATGCACTTGCCCGACGGCCGCGCCGCCGTGATCGTGACCGACGTCGCCGGCCACGGACCGGCCGCCGGTATCGGCGCCGTACGCCTCAAGAACGTCATCGGAAGTGCGCTCGCCACCGGCTTCGCGCCTGACACGGCACTTGAACATGCGGCGCGCGCGTTCGCTGACGAGGAAGCCCAGTTCGCCACGTGCGCGGTGATGGTGGTCGACCCAGCAACCGGAGCGACCACCTGGGCCAACGCCGGACATCCACCGCCGCTGCTTCGTCGCGCTGACGGATCACCGATCCGACTTGATCCGACCGGCCCACTCGTCTCAGGTCTCGGAGGAACTTGGACGTGTCGCACCGAAACCCTGTATCGCGGAGATCTCCTGCTCGCCTGGAGCGATGGGCTCGTTGAGTCGCACAATGCCGCGGGCGATGAACTCGGAGACGACGGCCTCATTGCGCTCATCGATGCCGCAGTCGCCGACGACGCACCCCCCGCGGAAGTCGTCGAGCGAGTACTCGCCGCTGCTCGCGAACGCGCGGTCGATTGGCGTCGCGACGATGTCACCCTCACCGCCATCGCACGCGACTAGAACTATCCGCGCAGTGTGCGCACCGCGTCTTCGAACACCTCAGTGTGACGCTCGACATCAGTTTCGGACGTATCCGGACACATCAGCGCCATGTTATGGAACGGCGTGATGAGCACACCTCGATTCGCGCAGAACAGATGCAGGAATTCTTCGATGTCGTCATCAGCCGCGTCCTCCGATTCACTTCCATTGCGCGGAGCTGGCCAAGCGAATCGATACTCCGAGCGAGCACCCAACTGCGCTACCGACCACGGCAGGTCGTATCGCTCGATCACGTCAGCGACACCCTCCGTGAATGACGTCGCGAGCGCGATCATTGGCGGCCACACATCGTCAGTAAGCACATGCTCCAGTGTCGCGCGCATTGCCGACACCGACATCGCGTTACCCGCGAGCGTTCCGCCCACTCCACCGACGTCGATGATGTCGACATCGCTGGTCTGCGTGTGATGAGTCACCATGTCGGCGACCTTCTGTGACAAGCCGTAAGCACCGCTTGGAATTCCGCCGCCGATGGACTTTCCGATGATGAAGATATCGGGCTCGAGGCCGAGTTGTTTGGTCATTCCACCAGGGCCCGCGGAAAACGTGTGCGTCTCATCGATCATCAGCAGCGTTCCGTACTGCGTTGCGAGCCGTCGTACACCGTCGAGATAACCGGGCTCGGGCAGCACAATGCCGACGTTGGTGAGCGCCGGCTCCATCAAAATCGCCGCCACATCACCGTGCGCGAGAGCGCGTTCCAAAGCCGGCAAATCATTGAACTCGACAGCTCGCGTTGTCAGGTCGAGCGGAACAGGAGGCGCCACGTTGCCAGGTCGCGACACCGTGTGGCCGTCCGGTTGCCCCAGCGCAAAGATTTCGTCAACGGAACCGTGGTAGCAGTAGTTGAACACCAAGATCTTGGGTCGCGCAGTCACCTGTCGGGCCAGACGAATCGCCCAACGGTTGGCATCGGTCGCAGTGAGTGCGAACGACCACAGCGGCAGGCCGAACCGGCGAGCAAGTTCAGCGCCCACCCACTCTGCGTCTTCGGTCGGAAGCATCGTTGTGATTCCGCCCAGTGCACCAATGCGCTTCTGCACTGCCTCGATGGTGGGTTTGGGCGAGTGGCCTGCCATCGCGCCGGTGTCGCCCAACGCGAAGTCGATGTAGGTGTGACCGTCTACATCGGTGATGCGATTGCCATGCGCATGATCGAGGTAGATCGGAAAGCCGCCCGACCACTTGTTCATCCACGTCATCGGAACGCGGCCAAAGAGGTGGTCAGCTCGCTCGAAAAGCTCCTGGGAGCGTGGGTGGCGCTCGGTGTAGAGGATGCGCTCGTCAGCAAGCACAACAGCAAGGCGATCGCGATCGACCGGGGTCATGGAAACGCTCCTCATTCTCAGGGTGATCTGAGACTAGCGCCCACACTCAATCGACGAACGTTCAAAGACGTCCAACCGGGGCAAGCCCCAGCAACGCCGCTGCCTGATCGAAGGCGACCCACGGTTCGAGCACATCAAGCAGAACGCAGCGCAGTCCCGCCTTCACCCCGCCTGCAACGTAGGTCGGATTGTCGTCAACAAACACGATGCGATCGGCTGAGTAGCCCATCACCTCAATGGCCCGCGCATACGGCTCAGGAGCTGGCTTGCGAACGCCCACCTCCGTTGAATCAACCGCGAAATCCGCCAACTGGAACCATGACTGCGACTGCGCCCACTCTTTGCCGTGGAAGTCGTACAACTCATTCGACAGAAACCCCGTGCGAATTCCCGCCGCCCGCGTCGCTTCCATCAGTGCGACTGCCTCGGGACGCACGCCCCGGTCATCCGCCGAGCGCAGAAGTGCGCGCATCAGATTGGGATGCCCCTCAAGGTCGATGCCGTTCGCCAGCGCCGCGTCGTTGAACTCCATCCAGTACTCGCGCTCGGTGATCTCACCCCGTCGGTGGGCATCCCAGCGCTCATCAACGAATTCTCCGGCTGCCACGTCAAAGGGTCCGCGACCGGGAATTGAGCGCGACGGTAACCCTCGACTGTCCTCGAAGATGTCGGCCAACTCCCACGGCGAGAGCGCGACAACCAAGCCCACGTCTAACAGCAGTCCGTCGCACTCAGGTGTCATGTGACCATCCTGAGGGGGTGCGAGTGCACGCGCGACCCGACGTCCCGCACCGCGGACCCCTAGGCTCAAGGGGTGCCGACGGACCCCTCTCTTCTGGCCCGCATCGGTGCGGTGCTGCGCGGTGCACGCACGCTCTCACCCACTCGTTTCACCGCTCCGCGCATATGGCGCCCGACGCCCGGCTCGTTCGCCGCCCTCATCGCCGGTCTCTGGCTCTTCGGAACCGGTGAAGGATTGCTGCTCGCCGCCAATCTCGGCGCAGCGCCGTGGTCGGTTCTTGCACAGGGCGTTTCGATCCGCACCGGAATCTCCATCGGCTGGACCACCCTGTTCATTTCCACCTGCGTGCTCCTGCTCTGGATTCCACTTCGTCAACGCCCCGGTCTCGGCACGATCATGAACATCCTCGTGATCGCGCTCGCTCTGGGCATTACCTACAGCGCACTGACGAGCAAAGGACCTCCCCAGTCATTGCTCCTGCAATTCGTCATGGTGTTCGGCGGCATCGCAATCATCGGAATCGGTAGCGGCTTCTACCTCACCTCCGGCCACGGGCCCGGACCGCGCGATGGCTGGATGACCGGCCTACACCGAGTGACCGGCTGGCCAGTCGGAGTCGTGCGATTGTGCATTGAAGTCGTGGTGCTGGGCTTTGGTTGGCTACTCGGCGGAACCGTGGGAATCGGAACCCTTCTCTTTGCCGTACTTATTGGTCAAGCCGTCGCAATGGGCCTGGCACTCATGCACCGACTGTTCGGAGTTGAGTCACCCTCGCCCGAACATCACGCCATTCTCGGCTCGGAGGAACTATCCGCCGATCACATGCCGAGTGTCGACGACCACGACCTCGGCGACTAACCGGCAAGTAGTCTCATGGCATGACTGCTGCTCACAACTGGGCTGATGCTCTCGAATCCTGGGCGATTCCGCGTGAAATCCTCGATCAGGCGCCCGCGAGTCCGTGGGTTCACCCGGTCGCTCAATTCACCCCACCCGAGGTCATTCCCGATTCTCCGTCACACCAACGAGCCCGTGAGGTAGTGCCCACTGACGGCACGGTGCTTGATGTCGGAAGTGGCGGTGGTCGCGCATCGATGGCCCTCATTCCTCCGGCCGGGCACATCATCGCCGTCGACACTCAGAGCGCGATGCTCGACGTTGCCGAGCGCGAGGCGTTGGTACGCGGCGCAACGTTCGAGGGTGTACTCGGCGCGTGGCCCGAGGTGGCAACCGATACTCCTGAGGCCGACGTGGTGGTGTGTCATCACGTCGTGTTCAACGTTCGCGACATCGATCCGTTCTTGACCACCCTGTCATCACACGCGCGACGTCGTGTCGTAGTCGAACTCCCCTACCTTCATCCCCTCACCCACCTCAACCCACTGTGGGAAAGGTTCTGGGGACTCACCCGCCCCACCACTCCAACCGCCCACGACCTACTCGACTGCGCACGCGAGGCCGGAATCGACGCACAGTTGGAGTTATGGATTGACACAGCATGGGGCGCGCGCGTGGCACTACCGATGGAACAGCGAGTCGAGATGGCCCGCACTCGTTTGTGTTTGCCGGCCGATCGCGACGATGAGGTGGCTGCAGCACTCGCCGAATTTGGTGAGAGCACGAACCGCGAGGTGGCCACGCTCTGGTGGAACGTGTAAGCGAACGTTCTACGGTCGGCCGAGTGCACGAAAGACGAAGCCAGCCTCGCGCCACTGAACCGGATTCAACACATTGCGGGCGTCAACGATGCGGCGCTGTTCCACCAGAGTGCCTGCACGCTCGGGCGTGAGTTGGGCGAACTCATCCCATTCAGTGAGCAGCAGCACCACGTCGGCACCGGCCAGCGCCTGGTCAACCGATTCCGCATACACGAGGTCGGGGAACTGCCGGGCTGCCGGACCCATCGCCTCGGGGTCATACACGCGAACCGTGGCGCCCTCTTCCTGCAATGCGGCCGCCACATGAAGCGCGGGGCTGTCACGCACATCGTCACTATTTGGCTTGAAGGCTGCACCCAAGCACGCGGCAGTGACACCCTCAAACGAACCACCGCACAACTCACGCGCCATGTCGACCGTGCGTGCGCGTCGACGCAGGTTGATGGCGTCAACTTCATTGAGGAACGCCACTGCCTCGCCGGCGCCCAGCTCGTCAGCACGCGCCATGAACGCGCGAATGTCCTTCGGCAGGCACCCTCCGCCAAAACCGAGTCCAGCGCGCAGGAAGCGATGGCCGATGCGCTCGTCGTAGCCGATTGCTCGCGCCAGCACCGTAACGTCGGCGCCCGCAGCCTCACATACTTCCGCCATGGCATTGATGAATGAGATCTTGGTCGCGAGGAATGCGTTCGCCGACACTTTCACCAATTCGGCCGTTGCATAATCGGTGACCACCATCGGAACGCCGTTACTAAGCAAGGTCGCGTACACCTCGCGCAGAGTCGCTTCCGCTAACTGCGACTGCACACCAATCACCAACCGATCGGGGTGAACGGTGTCCTGGATGGCGAAACCTTCGCGCAGAAACTCAGGGTTCCAGGCCAGGTCGACGCCATCGCCGGCCGGCGCCAACTGCCTCAGCCTTTCGGCAATGGTTACCGCGGTTCCGACAGGCACCGTTGACTTGCCGACGACCAAGCACGGGCGGGTAAGCAGCGGGGCGAGCGCCTCAATTGTCGCGTTGACCTGACCGAGGTCAGCAGCACGCGAGCCCGGAAGCTGCGGGGTGCCGACGCAGACAAAGTGCACGTCACCGTAAGCGGCTGCCTCTTCTAACGATGTGGTGAATCGCAATCGACCAGAGGCAACAGTACGTGCGAGCAAATCGTTGAGGCCCGGCTCGAAGAACGGTGCTTCGGCGCGCGCCAACGCCTCAACCCGCGACTGATCACGATCGACACCGATCACCTCGAAACCGAGGTCGGCCATGCAAGCGGCGTGAACAGCTCCGAGATACCCCGTACCAATAACCGTCAGACGCAGCGGCACGCTACGCACCACCGTTAGTGCCGGCGGCTCCGCGGTGCAGGGTTCCGGGATTAGATTGGCCCTCGAGCAAGCCGAGGAGGTAGTCGCCATAGCCGCTCTTACGCAGGGGTTCGGCCACGGCACGCAAGCCCTCATCGTCGATGAAGCCCTCGCGCCAGGCAACTTCCTCAATGCAGCCGATTTTGAGTCCCTGCCGTTTCTCGACTACCTGCACGAATTCGCCCGCCGCCATGAGCGAGTCGACAGTTCCGGTATCAAGCCACGCGGTACCGCGGTCGAGCACTGTCACGCTCAAACGGCCCTGCTGCATGTAGTGCTCATTGATTGCGGTGATTTCGAGTTCGCCCCGCGCACTCGGAGTGATGCTGCGAGCCACCTCGACCACATCAGCATCGTAGAAGTACAGCCCTGGCACGGCGTAGTTACTGCGCGGCGACAGGGGCTTCTCTTCGATCGAAACGGCGCGACCCGAGGCATCGAACTCAACTACACCGTAATCACGCGGATTACTCACGTGGTAGGCAAACACGTGCCCGCCATCAACCTCAGTACTGGCTTTGAGCACCGGTGAGAGTTGTGAGCCGTAGAAGATGTTGTCGCCCAGAATCAAACACGCGGAACCACCGTTGAGAAAATCCGCACCAATGACGAATGCCTGCGCGAGTCCTTCGGGCTTGGGCTGCACCGCGTAGGTGAGTTCGACTCCTAGCTCGTGGCCATCGCCCAAGAGACGGTGAAACTGCGGCGCATCCTCGGGTGTGGTGATGATCAAGATCTCGCGAATGCCCGTACTCATGACGGTCGACAGCGGGTAGTAGATCATCGGCTTGTCGTAGACGGGCAGCAGCTGCTTGCTCGAACCCCGCGTAATCGGGTGCAGGCGCGTTCCCGAGCCCCCCGCCAACACAATTCCTCGCATATGCCCAAGGCTAAGGGATCCACGCCCTGCTGACTGAGTCGGTACGATGGAATCTCGTCAGATCGCTACCCAGAGTCGAGGTTTACCCGATGCGCATCCTCATCACCGGCGGTGCCGGCTTCATCGGGTCGCATTTCACCCGCACCCTCGCCACCGGGGGCTACGACGGTGTCGACCCGCGCGTGGTCAACGCCGACATCACCGTCCTCGATGCGCTGACGTATGCCGGAAGCCTGACCAATATTGAGTCCGTCGCCGACCGCATCACGTTTGTTGAAGGCAACATCCTTGATGCTGAACTGGTCGATCAACTCATTGCCGACACCGACCTTGTCGTGCACTTTGCTGCCGAGTCACACGTCGATCGATCGATTCTCGGTGCCCGCGACTTCGTCATGACCAATGTCGTCGGAACCCAAACCCTCCTCGACGCCGCTCATCGCCATGGCCTCGGCCGATTCCTGCACGTCTCCACCGACGAGGTCTACGGCAGTATCGACGAAGGTTCGTGGCCCGAAACTCATCCGCTCGAACCCAACTCGCCCTATGCGGCCTCCAAGGCCTCCAGCGATCTCATCGCGCGTTCGTACGCCCGCACTCACCACCTTGATGTCGTCATCACTCGCTGCTCCAACAACTACGGGCCGTACCAGTTTCCAGAAAAGGTCATGCCGCTGTTCATCACCAACCTCATCGACGGCGGCACCGTTCCGCTGTACGGCGATGGAATGAATGTGCGCGACTGGCTGCATGTCGACGATCACTGCCGCGGAATCGCTCTGGCCATCGCACACGGAAAGTCAGGTGAGGTGTACAACATCGGCGGCGGCACCGAACTCACCAACCGCGAACTCACCGAACGACTGCTCGACGGAACTGGCACCGACTGGAGTCGGGTGGTAATGGTCGAAGACCGCAAGGGCCACGATCGTCGCTACTCCGTTGACATTGCGAAAAGCACTCGCGAATTGGGCTACCAGCCGCTAGTCGAGTTTGATCACGGCCTCGCCGACACCGTGCAGTGGTACCGCGACAACCGCGCGTGGTGGGAGCCACTCAAGGCTCAAGAGACACTCTCGTCATGACACCTCCTGCGCAGGTTGATGGTCGATGGCTTGTTATCGGTCACCGCGGGATGCTCGGAACCGACCTGATGACCGTTCTTCACGATCGCGATGTTGTCGGACTCGACCTTCCCGACATCGACATCACCAATGCGGCGTCCGTCGACGCTGCGGTGAACGGCTTTGACATCGTCGTGAACTGCGCGGCGTATACCGCCGTTGATGCAGCGGAGGAAAACGAAGACCTTGCCTTCGCCGTGAACGCGGTTGGTCCTGAACACATCGCCCGCGCATGCGCGCGCACGGGCGCATGGATGACGCACATTTCGACCGACTACGTCTTTGACGGTACGGCAACAACGCCCTACCCCGAAGACGCCGCGATGGCACCCCGCACGGCCTACGGTCGCACGAAGGCCGCTGGCGAGCAGGCGGTTCGCCGTATCAATTCCGATCGCTCTCACATTCTTCGCACTGCGTGGTTGTACGGAGCGCACGGGCCGAATTTCGTGCGCACGATGATTGCCCTTGAACAGCAGCGCGACACCCTCGAAGTGGTGAGCGACCAACACGGACAGCCGACATGGTCACACGATCTCGCAACGCGACTCACGCTCGCACTCGTGCGCGGAGTTCCCGCCGGCACCTTCCACGCGACGGCGTCGGGTGCCACGACGTGGTTCGATTTCACGCAACGCATCTTCACCATGATCGGCGCCGACACCGCACGGGTACTTCCCACGACCACCGACAAGTTCCCGCGTCCGGCACCTCGACCCGCGTACTCGGTACTCGGTCACGACGCATGGGCACTCCACGGTCTGGGTCCGATGCGTGACTGGAACTCGGCGTTCGAAGTTGCGTGGCCCTCCTTCAATTCCCCAGAAAGTTGAGCGCGATGACTTCTCCTTCCCCGCTGGTTGAAGTGGCACCTCACGTCTGGGTGCAAACTTCACGACGCTATGCAGCGTTGAGCACGGTGATTCGCGGCGACGACGGTGCCTGCGTCGTCATCGATCCAAACTGGGACGTCGACGAACTCGCGTCGATTCCGGCGGGAATGCGGGCGCTCGGCCTCACGTGCGGTCTTGGATTGGCCACCCATGTTCACTACGACCATGTGCTGTGGCACCCCGACCTTGATGCGCACACCGACACTCCTACTCCACGCTACGCATCACGCTGGACCGCATGGGCGCATGAGAATCGTCGCGAGGAGTTTCTTGCTCCTCTCATCGGCGACCTGCCACCGGAGGTCATTGACATCGCCGGCCGACTCGTTGAGATTCCCGGTGGACGCGCACCCGACGACGTACCCGACCCCGCTGCATCTCATGTGCTGCGCGACCTGCCACCTGCCTACGCGCTCCCGTGGCGCGGACGCGACATCGTGCTACACGAACACGATGCTCATGCGCCGGCTCACGTCGCGGTTGAAGTGGTCGACCTCGGCGTTCTCGTCTGCGGCGACCTCGGTAGCGATATCGAACTGCCGATGCCTGATGAAGCCAACCCCGATCTTGGTGCGTACCTGCAGGGGCTTGACCGCATCGCCGGCGTCGCGGCCCGATGCTCGTTACTCATCCCCGGTCACGGAACTCCCGCAGCCGACGCACTGTCGCGCATCGACGCCGATCGGCGCTACCTCGATGACCTCATCACACGCGGTGATTCTGACGATCCGCGCGTCGATTTTCCTGACATGCGCGAGTTGCACGAAGCCAATCAGGCGCGTGCAGCGGCAACGAGAAACGGCGAATAACGTACGAAGGGTGGAACAGGCGCGATGCCCATTCCACCCTTCGTTCTAGTTCGGCGTGATGCCGTGGCTCCTAGTCGTCCCAGGGGCCGTAGTCGACCTCGTACATGAGGTTCTCCCTTCAACGGCCTTACCAGCTGCAACTCATTCGTCAGACGAATGGGAGCGGTAATGCCGCACTGTTGCTGCGATCGAAAGCTGGTATACGGCGATTGGCTGCAAGTAGCTTTGACTGCGAGGAAACCGGAGGTCGCAACGTCACTCCGGGCAACCGGCTTATCGGTTACTCGGAGTGTAGCACAACGTACACACAGTAGCCAAGTGAGCCTCTACTCAACCACAACTTCTTCGCAGGCAACGCAGATGACCACGTGTGCCTCGGGGTTCCAGAAAGCCTCATCGCCCGCCGCCAAATCGCGGTGGCATGACACGCAGGTACCCGCGTGCCCAAGGCGCACCCGTTCGTTGAGGTCACGCTCGACGTGCCCGTGATGCCGCACGTGGACGCCGCCATCGCGATAGGCCCAGGCCATCACGCCTAGGCCCAGAATCACGATTACCACAGTGATTGCGCTCGGCCCCCAGAGTCCGCGACCGCTTCCGTACAACTGCTCGCGGGGCCACAGGGCATTGAGCGCCAGTCCGAGTAGTGCAAGGGCCGCGATTACTGCAACAGGCGTCATCCAACGGCCTAGACCAAATGGCCCTGACTCCCACGAGCTTCGGATGCGAGAGCGCAGCAGCCCCACGAGCGGAATCAGGAAAGCAATCAACAATGGCGTCGCACTCGCACCTTGCAGCACGTAGGCGGTCTTGATTTCAAAAATCAGGAAAGGGAGGATCACACCAATCACGCCGGCGACGATGATGGCGTTGCGAGGAAGTCGTCGGCGCGGCGACAGTTGAACAAGCCACGAACTGCCCGGCAGTTCGCGGTCACGCGCCATCGTCCAGATCGTGCGTGACGCTGCGAGTTGGCACACAGCGATCGCAGCGAACGTCGCAATCACCAAGAGCAACGCGAGAAATTTCGCCGCACCAGAACCCATCGCCACATCCACCGTCACGCCGACGGATGCTGCGTAGGGGTTGCTCGCCAGTTCGTCACTCACCTCTGGAGCTGCCGGCACCACCAGTGCGATGGAAATACCGGCGATGATGGTCAGCACGCCGCCGACAATCAAGCCCGTCAACATTGCCCGAGGTACCACGCGTGGTGCGTCGTCCATTTCCTCCGAGATGTCGCTGGGAATCTCAAAACCACGGAATGCGAACGCCGATGCCCAGGCCAGAGCAACAAGGAATGGACCACTGAGCCATGCACCGCCCGCATCGGAACCGCCTGAGCTCAGAATGTCGCCGAACCCACGGCTGGAGTGCCCCGCGATCAGCGCGACCGAGTACCCGATGCAGCCAATGAGTGAGGCAGCCACAGCAATGAGTGCGATGACTTTGATCCACGCTCGGGTCAAAGTGTTAGCGACTGTTGCCAGCAGCAGCACGGCGGCGGTACAGATACTCGCAATCAGCACCGTGGGAGGCTCGAGACCGAACAAGAAGAAGATTCGCTGCACGTCGAAGTACGCGAGTGACGCCATGAACAGCACGTACGAGCACAGGTAGAGCCACCCGGTGAAGAATCCACCACGTGCCCCGGTGAGTTGCCGCGCCCAGCCGTGAACTCCGCCCTCAATCGGCCACCGCGAAGCAAGTGCTCCAAAAACGACGGCCACGAGAAGTAATACGACAAGCAGTGCCACCAGCGCTTGCCACGCACTCAGACCTGCGTAGCTGATGAGCAGTGCCGTTCCACCGAAACCCACAATGGGTCGAATGGAGGTGAAGGCGAGCGCCGTCGCCAGTCGCGCACCCGCACCGTGCCGTAGTCCTCTGACGTCGGAGACCGGAGAGACATCGTCGCCGTACGAGGCGGTAGTCAAGGCTTACTCCTCATGTGATGGATCGTCATTTCCGCCGACCCTACAGGTGAGTGGCCACAGTCTCGGTAGCCAGGGGCCGGGGCGTGTTCGGCTACTCAGCGAGTTGGAGCCACGCTTCTTCGGCCGCTTCACGTTCGACCCGCAGCACCCGCAATTGGTCGTTGAGTTCGCGGGCGGCTTCGAAATCTGCTGCCACGTCAGCGATTTTCACGTGCAACTGCGCCTCGGCTTTGTCAAGCCGCGCGATCAGCCGCTCGAGCCGCTGCATCTCCTTGCGTGTCTCGCGCTCAGTTGCCGCGCTGCGCACCGGCGCCGGCTCGGCGGTCCCGCCCGACTGGGCACCGCGCGTGCCGGATAGCAGAGTGAGGTACTGCTCGACCCCACCGGTGAGCGAAAGAACAGCCTGATCACCGAGGAGACAGACGAAGTCATCACACACACGCTCGAGGAAGTAGCGGTCGTGGGAGATCACGATGATCGAACCGGCGAATCCATCCAGCAGGTCTTCCAGTGCCGAGAGCGTCTCGACATCAAAATCGTTGGTGGGCTCATCGAGCAGCAGAACATTCGGCCCGGCCATCAGCAGACGCGTGAGTTGCAGTCGACGTCGCTCACCACCCGACAGATCACCGACTGGCGTCCACTGTGCGCCCGATCCGAAGCCAAGACGTTCACACAATTGCGAGGCACTGAGCTCGCGACCCTTGCCGAGATCAACACGCATTGCCACTTGTTCCACTGCTTCGAGAACACGCCAGGTCGGATCGAGTTCTTCGAGCGCTTGCGACAAGTAGGCCGGCTTGACCGTCACCCCGGTGACGACCTTGCCCCGCGTCGCCGACACTTCGCCCACGAGCAGGCGCATCAGCGTCGTCTTGCCCACACCATTCGAACCGAGAATGCCCAGTCGCTCACCCGGACCGATCGACAGTGTGAACCTGTCGACGAGCACCTTCTCGCCGATACTCAACTCAGCATCTTTGACCTCGTACACGGTCTTACCCAGACGCGCTCCCGCGAACGACATCAACTCGACGTTGTTGCGAGGAGGCGGCTCGGCCTCGATTAACGCGTTTGCAGCGTCGATACGGAATTTGGGCTTGGTCGTGCGCGCGGGCGGCCCACGCCGAAGCCACGCAAGTTCCTTGCGAATCAACATGCTGCGGCGTTGTTCGGTGACAGCGGCCTGACGTTCACGCTCGGCCTTCGACAGCACGTAGGCGCTGTAGCCGCCCTCGTATTCTTCCACTCCGCCGTCGACGACTTCCCACATGTCGCTGCAAACTTCATCAAGGAACCAGCGATCGTGAGTGACAACCAGCACGCTGAGTCGGTTGCGTGACTTGAGGTGGTCGGCGAGCCAGGCAATCACTTCGACGTCAAGGTGGTTGGTGGGCTCATCAAGGAGCAACACGTCAAGGTCAGAGATCAGCAAACGGGCGAGATCGACCCGACGTCGTTCCCCACCCGACATTGTGCCGAGGGTGCGCGCGAGGACAGCATCGTCGTGGCCCCCGAGAAGGCCTTCCAGCACATCGCGAATGCGCGCTTCGGTCGCCCACTCGTGCGCTTCCTGATCACCAATGACGGCCTCGCGCACGGTGACCTCGGGCGGGAAACTATCGGCCTGGCGAAGAAACCCCAGACGCACGTCATTGCCCATGGTGACGCGCCCACTATCGGCGGATTCCTCACGCGCAAGGAGTCGCAACAGTGTGCTTTTACCGGCACCGTTGCGCCCGACAATGCCAACGCGCTCAGCTTCACTGACCCCGAGTGACACCTTGGCCAACAGCGGTTCGTGGCCATAGGACTTGCTGATGTCCTCGGCACTGATGAGATTTCGTGCGGCCACGGAGTCCTTTTCGATTGACCCGCATCACCGCGAGTTCAGCTGGTGAGCCCCTGCGGCTCAGTGCACACCACACTATCCGGCCGTAAGTGACGGCTCGTGGCCCACTCAGGCCGGATTGGCTTCGGTCCCCTCAGTGACGAGCAGCACCACGGTGCTGTCCGACGTGATTCCTAGGGTTGAGCGTCGAGCCGATGCACCGTCGCCGACCAGCAGCAGGCGGGCAGCGGCAACGCCGGCACCGCCGCATGGCCCGGCCTCAAGGCCCTGCGCCGCCAGATCGTGCACGGCTGTTTGCGCCGCCGAATCGGTAACGGAAACGGCGCCATCCAATCCCGCGTGAAGCAGCGGCCACGCCAAGGTTGACGGAGTTCCACAATTGAGCCCCGCCATCACCGTGTACGAGGTGGGAATTGATACCGCCTCGCCAGCACGCAGACTGGCAAGCACACAGGCTGCCGTTTCGGGCTCAACAGAAACGACCGAAGTCGAACCCGCGCAGTCGGCTCGCCGGTAGTGCGTCACCGCCGCTTGGGCAAGCGATCCAACACCCACAGGAACGATGACGAGGTCAGGCTCAGTGGCCAGTTGTTCGTCGATTTCGGCGAAGAGCGTCGCGTAGCCCTCAACAATCCACGCGGGAATCGTTTCGTAACCGGCCCACGCGGTGTCTTGCACCAAGATGCCGCCTTCAACGCGCGCCACCTCAGCGGCCGCAGCAACGGCTTCGTCGTAACTGCCCTCAACCATCGTGACGCGCGCACCTTCAGATTCGATCGCCGCAATTGCTACGGGGTGCACCCCGACGGGGATCACGATGTGTGCTCGATGGTCAAGCATGCGCGCGAAACGCGCCACCGCACGCCCGTGGTTTCCATCAGTGGCGGTGACGAGTAACGCCGGACCAAGGTCGGCGTCACGTTCTGCGAGTGCACGATGAATGGCCCACGATGCACCGAGTGCTTTGAACGCCGGCAGGCCTAGACGCAACGACTCGTCTTTCATTAATACTCGCGCGACTCCGAGCTCTTCGGCCAGAGAAGGCAGCGACACCAGCGGAGTGTGCGCGTAACCGTCGAGTGACTGATGGAATGCCACGACTTCGCCCGGTGCACCCTCACACGTCCAACTGCGATCGCGTTCGCGCAGAAGCCACGCACTGTCGGGTGTGGTCATGCTGACGGCAACGTGTTCTTGTACACAACGCCAGCCTTCATGATCACGACGAAGTTCGTCTCGGCATCCGCAACGAGATCAAGATTCTCTAGCGGGTTGCCATCTACCAACAGCAGGTCGGCAAGCGCGCCGGCTTCCACGACGCCGAGTCGACCGGGATACGGCGAGCGCTCGCCACTCATCTGAAGCAATTCACCATTGACCGAGGTGGCCATCTGCAAGACCTCAGCCGGTGTGTACCAGCGGGTCATGCGAGCAAGTTGGGCGCCTTGAAGTCGAATCACGCGCTGGTCGAAGAGCGCGTCCGTACCCCAGGCCACCTTGACGTTGTGCTTGCGCGCGAGTTCGTATGCCGTGTCGGTGCCATTCGCCACGCGCAGTTGCTTGGCCCGGTTCGTTGGATTGGCGTGCTGATTGGCGAACTCATCAGCGAGGAACGGCTGCAGGCTCCACCACACGTCGTTCTCGGCCATCGCCTCTACTGCGGCCTCATCAGCAAGTTGCCCGTGCTCAACGCATTTCACTCCTGCCCCGACCGCCCGCGTAATCGATTTCGGCGTGTACGCGTGCACAAGAACGTAAGTGCCCCAGTCTTCGGCAGCCTCAACCGCAGCGCGCAATTCACTTTCGGTGTACTGCGTGACGTCGAGCGGATCGTTGGGTGAGGCGACGCCACCACCGGCCATCACCTTGATCTGACTTGCGCCGCGGGCCAGTTGCTCGCGTACTCCGCGCAGCACCTCTGGAACTCCGTCGGCAATCACGGCGACTCCGATCTGCTCGAAGTGCGAAAGGTGCCCGCACACTCCGCGCGGAAAATCCGCTTGGCCGCGGAAGTCACCGTGTCCGGAGGTCTGCGAAATAAGAGCACCTGACGGCCACACTCTCGGACCTGGGACTACCCCATGGTCGATCGCATTCTTAATTCCGAACACGGGGCCACCGGCATCACGCACACTCGTGAATCCCCGCATCAAGGTTTCGGTGGCATTGGAGCCGGCAACGAGACCGATGTAGAGCGGGTCCTGCCCCACCGCCACGGGCAGCGGAATCCCCATCGTGAGGTGGACGTGAGCGTCGATGAGGCCCGGCATCAACGTGCGCCCACCACCAGCAATGACCGTGCGCACTTCACCGGGGGCTGGCACAGGAATCTCACCAATGGCGGTGATCACCCCACCGCTAACCAGCACGCTCGTTGTGTCCGACAGCCGATCGGAAAGGCCGTCGAAAACGCGGACGTTGTCGAACAGGGTCGTGGTAGTCACGTCAGCCTCCGAGAATCGCGATCGCCTCGACTCTAGCGACCGCCACGAACCGAGTTACCGCGCACGCATCGTGCCGCGTCAGTGCCCGACGAAGTGAGGTGCGCTACTCAACGCGCCACGAACTGAATGACGAACTCTCCGCGCCCGTGGGATTCGGACCGTAAATCGCGAGCATGCGCGCGTAGTTGCGAGCGACATACCTGCCCAGATGCCCCCCGCGAACCTTAACGGCATCACCCGGGCGAAGAATGACCGTCACTCCTTCGCTTTCAATTTCGAGTTCACCTTCAAGCATGTAGGTCGTCTCATCATGGGGATGCAGATCCTGCCAGCCGGCCTTTTCCAACTCCCACTCCATGAGTGCGAATCCGTCCCACGCCGCACCGGGCGGGACGATAATGTCGCGGCACGCATTGCGGGTGCCGTCGGAGTCAGGTTCAAGAGCGACGACCGGGAAGCTCTGGAGTGGATTCATGGGGTAGAACCTAGTAGCCCGATATCGACGTCACTCAGAGGCTCAGCCTGGCCGATCCAAGATGGGCAAAAGCCCGCACTTGCTAACGTGACCATATGTCGACGCGTCGAACGTCTGTCCTCCTGCTCATATCCCTCGCACTGTTGACGTCTGCGTGTTCGACCAGCACCTTCGTGCATGAACCCTCAACAACCGCCTCCAAGTCGGGTGCAGCAGTCGCTGGCGCCCTCACCACCGTTGGAAAGAGTGCCCTCAAGGTCGCGGTCATCGACGCATCCAGCAGTAAGACGCGGCTCTACCTCTACTCAGTTGAACCTGGACCGTACCCGCTGGTGATCAACGTGAAGGAGACCGAGTTCAAGCGCACGGCATCAGGCGGCGATGAAGATGGCATCGACAACTTCGTCGACCCCACCCAGCCTGATCTGCAGGCCAGTGTGGTTCCCGAAATCATCACCCCGCTACTCACCGACCTCACCACCACAGTGACCGCGATGGGTGAGACGCCTGCTGATGTTGAAGTGAATCTGCTCGCTACGGCTGGAATGCGCGTGGCCGAGCAGAAGTGGGCATCGAGTCACCCCACCGCGATCGCCGACTTCTACGACATCATTCGCACTGCCATTACGGCGGCCGGATTCAAAGCAGGTGATGTGCGCACCTCTGATGGAAGCGCTGAGGAAGGCGTATGGTCGTGGACCAATGTCAACGACTCGCTCGTCGGTGCCTTCACCACCCAAACTCCTCCTGTTGGTGTTGTGGAAGTCGGCGGCTCGTCTGCGCAGATTAGTTACCCCACCAACGCGCCGTTGGGATCTGCCAATGTGTATGAAGTCAGTGTCAACGGACATCAGGATCGGGTCTTCAGTCGAACCTTCCTCGGACTCGGCATTGACGATGCGCGCAAGGAAATGCGCAAGGCATCGACAGCACCGCAGGCATGTTTTGCTAATGGATTTCCTTCTGCACAGGATGTTGGCGAGACGCAGGCCGGATATCCGAAGTTGACTGTCGACGGCGCCTACAACCCCACCACATGCGCCGCCGATTTCGCAAAGGTTGTGACGGGCCACATCACTGCTGCTGGTGACCCTCAGGTGGCAAATAGCACCGGTGAGTTCATCGGAACCGATGCCACGTTCTACGCGACCGACTATTTCGGCGCATCGACGACGCCACAGACACTGGCTGCAGCAACTGAGCGTGCGTGTGGCGCAGCACCCGATCAACTGGCCATTAACTTTCCGGCTATTGCCACATCGGAAAACGAACAACGGCAGTGCGCGACGTCGAACTACATCAACACCCTGCTGTACGACCCCACCGCGGGCCTGTTCCACGCAAACCCTGCAGCCTTCACCAAAGCCGTCACAGGCCGCAGTGCCAGTGGCAGCACCACGCTCACATGGACCCGCGGATACCTGTTGCTCAAGTACGTCAGGACTGCGTAGACCGCATGCGCATGAAGGTAGTCGGCGGCCACAGCGTGCACGACGCAATGTGACTGCGTTCTGGCATTGTTGATTCCATGACCTCACGTAGAAGATTTGCTCAAGTCGACGTATTCACCGACGAGTCGCTGATGGGCAACCCTGTCGCTGTGGTACTTGACCGCGAAGGTCTCGATACGCAACAGATGCTCGACTTCACCGCGTGGACGAATCTCTCCGAAGCGACCTTCATCGGTCCGCCCACGCATCCTGATGCCGACTATCACGTGCGCATCTTCTGCCCGGGGCGCGAACTGCCATTCGCCGGACACCCCACGTTGGGTTCATGCCATGCGTGGCTGGCGGCAGGCGGTACGCCGCAAGGTGACGTGATCGTGCAGGAGTGTGGTGCAGGACTGGTGCCGATCAGGCGCGACGGTGATCGGTTGGCATTCGCTGCACCTCCACTACAACGCAGTGGACCACTCTCTGAAGACGAACTCGATGCAACCCTTCGCCTGCTGAGCATCACGCGCGACGACATCGTTGATCACAGTTGGTGCGACAACGGTCCGGGCTGGCGAGGAGTGTTGCTGCGTTCGGCGCAGGCAGTACTCGATCTCACACCCGACCCACAACTACTGAACGGCATGGACGTCGGCGTCGCTGGGTTGTACCCGGAGGGTTCTGGCATTGCGGTCGAGATCCGTACGTTCTTTCCCGGCAATCAAGGTCTGACTGAAGACCCCATCACCGGATCATTCAATGCCTCAGCCGCGCAGTGGCTTATCGGTGCTGGGATCCTTCCCGACAGCTACGTCGCGGCACAGGGAACAGTCATTGGTCGGCGTGGCCGTATCTACGTCGACCGCGCGGGTGATGACATCTGGGTCGGCGGTCACAGTGTGACGGTGGTGCAAGGAGAGGTGCTGCTGTAGCCCGGTATGCGGTAGTCGCTAGCCAGCTTCCGGGCTAGTACTTCCCGTACTCACACCGAGTTTGTCGGCGATGAGCGCGATCTGTGCTTGCAGCGCCACGAGCTGCCTCGACAGATCATCTAGAGGTGCACTGTCGACGATCGGCACGGTAGTCGATGGTTGCGGCGCACTGGCATTCGATGATGATGAAGAAGACGAAGAAGAAGACGACGAGTTCGAGTTGTTGATGAAACGCGAAGCCACGGCGGCGGTGAGCGCACCCACAGCGCCCGCGCCAGTGAACATAATCATCACCGCGACGGTTCGGCCGGCCACAGTCACTGGAGTGAAGTCTCCGAACCCCACGGTCGTGACGGTCTCGAATCCCCACCACACCGCGTCGCCGTACGACCGGATCGTCGAGCCAGATGCGTCGATTTCGAAGGAGAGGGTCATGGCAGCGCCGAAGACGACCACGAACGCCACGGCGTACACCGCGTACAGGCCCACCATCTTGGCAAGGGCATTGCGGTCGCGCTTGATGCGCACCACCGCGGAGGCCACCAACAGCACGCGCAAGGGCGGGAAGATCAAGGCGGTAAGCAGAGGCCAATTGCGCTTGAAGAAATCCTTCTTTCTTGGATCAATCAGGAAGCGGATCAGCATGTCGAGCACGAAGACGAACCATGTCGACAGGCCGAGAATGAGTCCGGTCTTCTCGTAGTCAGCGTGAATTGCGGGCACCCACGTAAAGAAGGCCGAGAGCATCCACAAGAGGGCGGCAAGGAACATCGGGAACGCCGCGTAACTGTCGTAGCGGCGTTGGGCCGGCGTCATTTCCTCGGGCTGCATTGGCGGCACCATCACGAGCCGCCAGAATCGGTGCCATTTCGATTCGGCCTTCTGCGTGTGCGCCTCGCTCTTCGTGTCGTCCATGCGCTCGCCTTCCCGGGTTGTTGGCCGGTCAGGGGTAATCGCGCGTGATCGATCACTGCGCACCTGACTCCGCGAGCGCAACGCTAGTCCTTCCGCGCAGGTTCCTTGCAGCGAATTCAGGCGTCGCGGCGCGTGAGTACGACGGCAGCTCCAACAATCGCGAGCACGATCCACGCGGTGAACACGATCAGTCCGGTGCCAGGAGTCAGAAGCGTGGCGCCGGTCTGACTGCTGCCGGTGAATGCAGTGGCCGAGTTCGACGGCAGGTATTTGAGAACCTCGTCCCAACTGTCGGGAAGCAGAGCCGATGCCAGCGCCGGTAAGAAGATGACGGCACCGATCACGACTCCGATGGAAGCGGCGGTACTGCGCAGCAGAATTCCGATGGCCACTCCGATGATTCCCAGACCCACGATGTAGAACGCGGTACCGAGCACGCTGCGCGCGACGCCGTCGTCGCTCCAGGCCACGGAGGCCGCCCCTGCTCCGCTGAGCACACGCATGCCAAGGAAGAACACCGCCACCACGCTCACGGCAACGATGGGTAACAGAACTGCGGTGAACACGATCAACTTGCTCCAGAGCACCGGCAGTCGCTTGGGCACGGCCGAGAACGTGGCGCGGATCATTCCGGTGCTGAATTCGCGGGCCCCCACGATCGCGCCCATGACCGCGACGATGAGTACCGCAAGGTTTGCGCCCGCGAGCACGAGCGACAACGGACCCACCGACCGCGGCGGCCCGCCGCCCTGAGTGGAAATGCGGCCGCTGGAGACCATCGCCGAAATAAGGCCGAAGGCAATGATGACGAGGACGATCGCGACCAGGGTGATCCAGGTCGACCGCAACGTACGCATCTTGATCCATTCGGAATTCAGAACGCGCACCAGCGACGTGGGGCGGCCCTCGATCGAGCCGAGAGGTGACGTGGTGGTCAGCGAGGTCATGAGGCACTCCCCTGGGCCGATACGGATCCGTGGAAGGTGACGCTGTCGGCGGTGAGTTCCATGAACGCTTCCTCCAGTGATGGTGCAATGTCGGCGAGTTGGTGCAGCACAACGCCGTTGGCAGCAGCAACCTCACCCACGTGCGGGGCCGTAATACCTTCGATTTCAAGACGCGATGGTTCGGTTGATGTGATCGATACGTCAGGGCCGACGAGCAGGTCGCGCAGTTTCTGCGCGTCGGGTGATTCGACGACCACTCGGTGCTGCGACGACATTGCGATGAAACCCTCCATCGAGATGTCAGCGAGAATGCGACCACGTCCGATCACGATGAGGTGTTCGGCGGTCAATTCCATTTCGCTCATCAGGTGTGACGAGACGAATACTGTGCGACCTTCGGCGGCCAATTGCTGAAGGAGGTTGCGGATCCACAGAATTCCATCGGGGTCCAGGCCGTTCACCGGTTCGTCGAGCATCACGACTCCGGGGTTTCCGATCAACGCGGTGGCGATACCGAGCCGCTGACTCATGCCGAGTGAGAACCCACCAGCGTTCTTCGTCGCCACGTCGGCTAGGCCCACCATGTCAAGCATCTCGTCAACGCGCCGTCGACCGACGCCGATGGTGGCGCCGACAGCAAGCAGGTGATTGCGCGCGGAGCGGCCCTTGTCGACCGCTTTCGCTTCAAGCATCGCGCCGAGTTCGGTCAGGGGAGCCTTGGCCGCACGGAATGCGCGACCGTTGACCGTGGCCGTTCCTGACGTCGGCCGGTCGAGTCCGAGGATCGTGCGCATCGTCGTTGACTTACCAGCACCATTGGGACCAAGGAAGCCAGTGACAATTCCTGGCCTCACTGTGAAGGTGATTGCGTCGACTGCTGTCACGTCGCCGTACTGCTTGGTCAGATCGTCGACCTCTATCACGAAGAACTCCTGTGGGTGGCGGTGCAAGTACGCGGGCGATAGGTGTCAGGCCCAGCACTGTCTACTCTCTCACGCTGGTACGGAGTCGCTGTAGGCATGTGAGCGCACACTATGGGCTGCTCTGAACCCTTGCCACATGAACTCAATGCCACGCGGTCACGGTCTCTGGCTGAAGAAACTCCGAGACGTCGGTACGGCTCCCTCTCGACCCGTGCATCTTTGGTCAAGAGATGCCCGTCTGGGGCTTCTTTGGTCAAGAGGTGACCACGAACCAGGGACGGCACGCGCTGTATCGAATGGACCCGACAGACCCACGCACCTAGCGGCAGACACGAAAGGGCCAGCGCCTCCGCGACAGTTCCATCCTGCGCACGGGAGAATCACCGGCATGAGCGCACCGGACGAGCACCGCCACGACGTAGTGGTTGTGGACAAACACGCGGTCACTCCGCTCGAACTCTTCTTCGACCTCGTCTTTGTCTTCGCCCTCACCCAGGTGACAACTCTCATGGCCGCCGACCTCACCTGGCTCGGCATGCTTCGAGGCTTCGCTGTGCTCGCGGTGATCTGGTGGGCGTGGGTCGGATACGCCTGGCTAACCAACTCGATCCGCATCGACGACGACGTGACGTCGCGCCTAGTGATGATGTTGGCGATGTTCGCCATGCTCGTGGTCGGGCTGGCGGCGCCCGCGGCCTTCGGTGAGTACGCGCTGCTGTTCGGTGCCGCCTACTACGCGGTGCGCGCCCTGCACGTACTTCTCTACTTGTTCACCACTCGCGATAACCCGGATGTGTTCGGGGCGGTGCTGAGGCTAACTCCGGGAATGCTCGCAGGGGCCGCCATGATTCTGGCGGCCGGATTCATGTCGCCCGGACCTGTGCGCGCGGTGCTGTGGACACTGGCGATCATCATCGATTTCGCTACTCCGCTGGTAGTGGGCACTTCTGGTTGGAAGGTCGACGCAGAGCACTTCGCCGAGCGCCACGGACTCATCATCATCATCGCGCTCGGCGAGTCGGTGGTGGCCGTCGGCGTCAGTGCCGCGGGCGAGACCCTGTCCGCCGGAGTCGTGACCGCCGCTGCGCTCGGTGGTGTCGTGGTGTGTGCCATGTGGTGGCTGTACTTCGACGTGGTGGCGCTGGTGGCCGCACGCAAGTTCGCTTCCCTGAGCGGGCGCGTGCAGGCAAATATGGCGCGTGACTCGTACAGCTACATCCACCTGTTCATGGTGTTCGGCATTGTGCTGGTCGCGCTCGGACTGAAGAAGACTCTGCTCGACATCGATGCGCCACTGAAGACGGTTGTGTCCGTGGCACTCTTCGGTGGGATGGCACTGTACCTCTTAGCGCACGTGGCCTTTCGGCTGCGCAACATCCGTACCGTCAACGTCCAGCGACTCGTCGCGTCAGTGGTGCTGATCGCGCTGATTCCGGTGGGTACGTTGCTGCCGTCTTTGGCCTCGCTCGTCATCGTGGCGGGCGTCATGATCGCGCTGGTGACCTACGAGGCGATCCGTTTCCGCGAGGCACGTCACCGCATTCGCTTCGACGAGCACTGAGGATCGCAGACCCTTCGTGCTGCTACGTGACGGCCATATCGACGAAGCGCGAGTAGTGTCCCTGGAATGCGACGGTCACCTGGCCGGTCGGCCCGTTGCGGTGTTTGGCAATGATGAAGTCGGCTTCACCCGCGCGCGGTGATTCACGCTCGTAGGCATCTTCGCGACTGATCAACACCACGATGTCGGCGTCTTGCTCAAGCGATCCGGATTCACGAAGGTCAGAGAGCATTGGCTTCTTGTCAGTGCGCTGTTCAGGACCACGGTTGAGCTGCGAGATCGCGACGACCGGAACTTCAAGTTCCTTAGCCAACAACTTCATCTGACGCGAGAACTCACTGACCTCTTGCTGGCGTGACTCGACTTTGCGACCGCTGGTCATGAGCTGCAGATAGTCGACAATGATCAGGCGCAGGTCGTTGCGCTGACGCAACCGCCGCGCCTTCGCGCGAATCTCCATCATCGTGAGGTTCGGTGAGTCATCGATGAAGAGCGGTGCTTCGCTGACGGCCGACATCTTGCGCGCCAGGCGAGTCCAGTCGGCATCGCTCATCGAACCGCTGCGCATGTTGTGCAGACCGATCTGAGCTTCGGCCGACAGCAATCGCATGACGATTTCGTTGCGGCTCATTTCTAGGCTGAAGATGGCGCTAGTGAGTCCGTGCTTGATTGATGCCGATCGCGCGAGGTCGAGGCCAAGCGTCGATTTTCCGATGGCTGGTCGAGCGGCGATGATGCACAGCTGGCCCGGGTGCAAGCCGTTGGTGAGTCGGTCGAGATCGGCGAAGCCCGTGGGAACGCCGACCATTTCGCCGCCGCGGTTTCCGATTGCTTCGATCTCGGCGAGAGCGTCGTTCATCAAGGCGCTGAGCGGGCGGTAGTCCTCACTCATGCGCCGCTCGGTGACGTCGTACACCTCGGCCTGCGCGCGATCGACGAGATCGTCGACCTCACCGTCGGCCGTGTATCCCATTTGCGTGATGCGCGTGCCGGCTTCAACAAGGCGCCGCAGAATCGCGCGCTCAGACACAATGCGCGCGTAGTAGGACGCGTTGGCGGCGGTAGGAACGCCCGCAACGAGTGTGTGCAAGTAGGGCGCTCCACCGATGCGGCTCAGTTCACCATTCTTTCCGAGCGCTGCAGCCACGGTGATGGCGTCAGCGGGCTCGCCGCGGCCATAGAGATCGAGGATGGTGCCGTAAATGGTCTGGTGCGTGGGGCGGTAGAAATCGCTCTCGCGAAGGGTCTCGACTACGTCGGCGACTGCGTCTTTGCTCAGCAGCATGGCGCCTAGAACGCTCTGCTCGGCCGCGATGTCTTGCGGTGGCAAACGGTCGGGCAATGCATCGTCGGAAGCGCGCGGGAACTCTGCGACGCTCATTCCACGCTCCTTTGGTGGGTCCGGATTGAACTGGACCCCTTCGTTCTATCGCGAGGTACCGACAGTGCTTGTGAGCGTGACGCTACGGGGCCGAACTGACCCCTGTCGACAGCGCCTGTGGACAGAGCTGTGGATAACCTTGGGGACTCGCCACGAAGCCTCCGGATAGACCTGTGGATAACGTGGGGAGGGCAAAATTTCCTTGCCTCAAATAGGGACTCTGACCTGCGGAAAGACTGTGCACCGGGTGTGGGGACAAGATAACCGTCGGGCGTGTCTTGAGAGGGTCACAGAGGGTCACCACACGTGTGAAATCAGGCGCTAAAATCCGTCAATTCGGGCGTAATCCACAACCCCCGGGGCGGCAGCCTCGATTATCTGCAGGACGACTTCGAACCCTTCGTCGTCCCCGTAATAGGGGTCGGGAACGTCGAGTTCAGCAGACATTTCAGGTAGATCGGACACCGCCGGATCGAACGATCTCAAGGCGCGCACGTGGGCATGCGCAAGCCCATGCCTCTGGGCGAGGCGACGCAGATCGGCCAGATTTTCAGCGTCGAGGGCCAGAACGAGATCGACATCGTCGAACCAGCGCGGATCAAACTGGCGAGCCGAGTGGACGAGCTCATAACCGTGCGCCTCAAGGACGCGCATGGCCCGCGGGTCGGCGGGATCACCCGCGTGCCAACCACCCGTGCCGGCGCTGCTGACGTCAACGACAAGCCCAGCTTCGTCGAACGCACCACGAAGCACCGCTTCGGCGATGGGGCTGCGGCAGATATTACCGGAGCACACCACCACCACGCGGTACGTCATGTCAGGCGGCGACAACCTCAACGGGGAGCGCAAACTCGACCTCAGGGTGCAATGACACCGAGACTGAGTGCGTACCCACCGTCTTGATCGGGGTGGTGACGCGAATGGCGCCCTTGTCGAGTGCAGGACCGCCAGCAGCAGAAATCGCTGCCACGACGTCGGCCGTCGTCACCGAGCCGAACAACCGGCCGCCGTCTCCGGCACGCTGGGTGATGACCACGGTGAGTGCACCGAGTGCGCTCTTGACTTCCTGAGCGTGCTCGACGCCACGGATCTCGCGCGCACCACGTGCCCGCTTGATCTGTGCCACCTGCTTTTCGCCACCCTTGGTCCACGCCACAGCGTGACCACGGGGCAGCAAGTAATTGCGGCCGTAGCCGTCCTTGACCTCGACGACGTCGCCGGGGGTGCCGAGTCCGGGGACGTCGGCGGTGAGGATGAGCTTCATCTTCGTTGCTCCTGGGGTGGTGGGGTCAGCGCACCGAGGCGGTGTAGGGAAGCAGTGCGACCTCGCGGGCATTCTTGACTGCCATGGCGATGTCGCGCTGGTGCTGGGTGCAGTTGCCGGTCACCCGACGGGCCCGGATCTTGCCGCGGTCAGAGATGTACTTACGCAGCAAGGGGACGTCCTTGTAGTCGATCGGCATCGCGTCTTCACGACAGAAGACACAGGCCTTCTTCTTGATCTTGATCTGACGTGCGGGAGGCTTGGGGGCCATGGTGGTTCTCCGTAGGTTTCGGATTCCCGGCGCTCTGATTGAGCCGCCGGCATGGTCGGTTGGGGGAGGTTAGAAGGGAGGCTCGTCGAAGCCACCACCGGAAGCGGTACCGCCACCGGATGATGCCCACGGGTCGTTGCCACCTGAAGAGGAGCCGCCGGAACTGCCGGAGTCGCCGCCGCCGAATCCGCCGCCACCACCACCGCCGCCGCCGCCGCGGGCACCCTTGGTGACCTTGGCAGTGGCACTGCGCAGCGCTGGGCCGACTTCGTCGACCTCTACTTCGAACACGGTGCGCTTCTCGCCCTCACGCGTTTCGTACGACCGCTGCTTGAGCCGGCCGGTGACGATGACGCGCATTCCCTTGGACAGGGACTCGGCAACGTTCTCGGCGTACTGACGCCAGACGTTGCACGTGAGGAACAGTGAGTCGCCGTCTTTCCACTCGTTCGTCTGACGATCGAACGTGCGAGGGGTTGAGGCGATGCGGAAGTTCGCCACGGCCGAACCGCTCGGCGTGAATCGCAATTCAGGGTCGTCGACTAGGTTTCCGACGACCGTGATGGGAGTCTCGCCGGCCATGTCAGGCCTCGGCCTTCACCGCAGCTGGCTTGTCGAAAACTGGCTTCACAACGGCCGGCTTCACAACGGCCGGACGGTGCACCTTGGTGCGCAGCACGGCGTCGTTGAGGTTGAGCTGGCGGTCGAGTTCGGCAACTGCAGCAGGCGTGCACGAGATGTCGAGCACCGCGTAGATACCTTCACTGCGCTTGTCGATTTCGTAGGCGAGACGACGACGTCCCCAGATGTCGACCTTGTCGACGGTTCCGCCGTCGACCTTCACGACATTGAGAAAGGCATCGAGACTGGGAGCGACAGTGCGCTCTTCTAGTTCAGGGTCGAGGATCACCATGACCTCGTAGTGACGCGTAGACATCCCACCTCCTGTGGGCTAAACGGCCACGGGCTCTCCGTGGCAGGAGGGTGTGCGTCGGCTTGACGCTCCTCCGAGTGGATCCCGGGGGAACCGGCAAGCCTGCCAAGGCTACCGCGCAACCCCTCCATGCAGGAAATCAGGTCGGTGTGACATCGGGCTCAGCAGTCGTTGAGCCCGTGGATGGCCCCATCGATTCGGTGATGTGGACAACGGCAGCCGATCGATCAGGGGGCTCGTTGTCCGGTCTCCGGATCGACCACTTCAACCCGCTCGGTGCGCGGAGCCATCCTGCGTTGATGTCTGTGGGTTCCGAGTTCGCCAAGGTCGGTTCGACGTCCCGGCACAGTGACTACTCCCGGCCAGCCGTGTTGCTGGTGCAGTGCCTCGACCGCATAGGCGAGCCAGCTGCCGATATGCCGCCGGCGCATGTCGGGCTTCACGAACACCTGATCCAGCGTTCCTGTGTCAGCCCACCAACGCATCGCGCCCGCCTGATCATCGTTGGTGAGCGCTATCTGCTCGAACTCATCGTTCGCGATAACGGTGCCTGGCGGAAGGTGGTCGGTGGCAAATGCGACGATGCTGCAGCCGGGGCGTCCATCGACTGAGTCGGGTACTTCCACCAGCCAGAGATCCGGAAGGCCTGCCACGGCCCACTGCGCGACGCTGATGTGGCGGCGCAGGTGCGAATCGAGGCCCGCCTTCCACAGCACGAGAGCGTCGGAGTACTGCGATGCATCGACTCCGGGACCCACGATGCTTGAGTCGGGGTGGTCATCGCTGAGGTAGGCCCGAACCGACCACAGGTCGTGGCCGATCAACGCCGTACGCAAGTACCAGATGCCGGCGAAGTCAGCCGGCGCTTCGATTGAGCCGTGCGTCACTTCGTGCGGTACAACGCCATGACATCAGCGTTTCGCACCGTGTAGCACTGCCCCTTGCCCGCCGGCACCGCCCACTTGGCGCTGAAGTGCTTCTCGCGCACCTCGAAGACCGCCGGGGCGTTGTCAAGGTAGTCAACCGGATCCAGCGTTGCGCAATCGACGTGAACCACCGCTAGATAACCCACGTTGACATCGGACATGACACACCCAGCCCCGGAGTCTTCGACCCGGAACTCCAATTCTTGGGTGCCACCCGCCTTGGCCTTGTTCACCGCAGGAAATGGCTTAACCCCATCGAAGAAACCCACCGTGACCTTGGCGCCGTAGAACTGCGGGCTCGCGAGAGTCGGTGCCGTGGGTGAGCAGAGCGGAAGGGTGGTTTTCTCGCTCGGAGCCTTGGCCTTCTTCTCAGCCGGCGCGGCGTCGGCTGAGGCGGCCGCAGCGATTGGAACCATCCCGAGGGCAGCTGCTGAGGCAAGTGCCGTGGCGCGCAGGAGGCGAGTTCGCGTTGGGTTCATTCATCGAACCTAGTGCAGGGTGGGCCCAGCACCTAGGCCTGCGCGAGGGCATTCCGCGCTGTGGACGCCTCCCCATTTCATTCCATGGGTACCGAAAACTGCGTCTATGCGTGCCTAATGTCCCCCCATGCGGAAATGGGGGTGAAGGGGTGGGGGTAGGAGTCGGGCAGAATCAGGGGGTGGAAACGACAGCGATGCGGATTGCAACCTGGAACATCAACTCGGTGACCTCTCGCCTCGAGCACCTGCTCGCGTGGCTCGAACGCGTTGAACCCGATGTGGTGTGCCTGCAGGAACTCAAGTGCGCCACCGACGCCTTTCCGGCTGAGGCGCTGGCCGCGGCGGGATATGAATCGGCAGCACATGGCGATGGTCGCTGGAATGGCGTCGCGATCATCTCGCGCGTCGGCATCTCCGACGTCGTGCGCGACCTTCCGAATCAACCCGAATTCGAGGGAGTCGTCGAGCCGCGCGCCATCGGTGCGACGTGCGGCGGCGTGCGGGTGTGGTCGCTGTACGTGCCGAACGGCCGCGAACCCTCACACGAACACTTTCAGTACAAGTTGACCTGGCTTGAGCAACTGCGCGTCACTGCCGAGGCAGAACTCGCGGCTGTGGGCGACCTTCCGTTGGCCTATCTCGGCGACTACAACGTCGCGCCCACCGATGCCGATGTGTGGGACATTGCGCTGTTCGCCGAGTCCACGCACGTGACACCGCAAGAGCGGGCGACGCTCACCGCACTTGAAGCAACAGGTCTGGTTGAGGTACTCCCGCGACCGCTGAAGTACGACATCGCGTACACCTTCTGGGACTACCGGCAGTTGGCCTTTCCGAAGAACAAGGGCATGCGCATCGACCTTGCGTATGCGAATCCGGCTTTCGCTTCGCGGGTCACCGACGCGTACGTCGATCGCGAGGCGCGCAAGGGCAAGGGAACGAGCGATCACGCGCCCGTGGTGGTTGAACTCAATGGCTAAGAGGCCGTGACCCACGCCTCAATCACAGGGCTCCACTTCGAGTTCACCATTCGCCGCCCAGCGAAAACCGGCGCGCTCAGCAGACCAAGAGTGCTTGCAACTCTGGCCGAGACTCCCTTGTCAGAGAGCCAATTGCCCACACTCATTCCTTCGCACATCAGGCTGTCATCTCGCGGTCGGCGAATCACCACAGCGGCCGCTCCGGCCGCGAGAGCGGCTTGAGCGAGGGAGTCGCCCGAGTAGAAGCGAACGTGCGTCGGATCGTCGAGCATCCACCATGCGTCCTCAAACGCATCCAGTTGCCCACTGTCCGCGGCAGGAGTCACGGCGTACACAGTTCCGCCGGGCCGCGTTCGATGCAGCAGCGACTGCCATGCCGGCACCGCGGTCGGCAGGTGTTCTACGACATGAACTGCCAACACGAGGTCGAAGGGTTCACTGTCTGGCAATTCATCGAGAGTGCAGGCATGTACGGCACTCAATTGACTCACTCTCTCGTCAACGGGTCGCCCGAGGAGCCCCGGATCGCAGCCCACCACGTCGGCCCCATCATCGAGAAAGCGTCGTAGAAGCGCTCCATCTCCGCAGCCAACATCGAGCACCCGATCGATGCGAAGACCCCGTAACCGTCGGCGCAGTCGGCGGTAGGTTAGATCGACGCGCACACGTTCCCCCGTCCCACTGCCGCCCCAGGTTTCTTCCCGACGGGCGGGCATGAGCGAGAGATCACGCCGCACATGCCCACACTCGGCACACTCACGGAGTAGCCCGCGGCCAGTTATTCGTTCACGCGTTGCACCACCGCAGACCTCGCACATCGGCTCAGCTTCCATGGCGTTCACGGCGTCCCTCCCATGCTCCGCGCAGATAGGCAACTGACTCCATGCCACGTAGCACCACCATCCCCGCCGCAAGATCTGGTCGCCGCACAAGATCACCCCGATGGCTCCAGTACGCCGCCATCGTGTCGCGGGCCTGATCGGCAAGACCACTCGGATTGCTCTGTGTGAACGCCGGAATACTCGTACCGTAGTAGACCCGTTTTCCCCACACGCCGCGCAATGTCAAACGTCCCTCGTCATGATCGATCCAGGCCTTGGCCACACCACAGGGAACACTCGCTGCGGCAAGGCGGTGCCTCAGATCGGCATCCTCAGGACCAGCCATGGACGAATCAAAACCACCGAGTTCCTCCAACAACCCTCGCTCAAGGAAACGCGGGTTGAACAGCGCCGGTTGATCGGAATAGCAGTGTCGCTCAAGGGCACGCACTCGAGTCCAATATCCCTGACCGACTGTCGTCTCCGGAACCGACACCGCGCGTGCGCCCGACTCGTGAACAGCTGCGAGACACGCCTCGAGAACATCGGGCCGCAACACCATGTCGGCATCAACCCACATCACCCAATTACCCTCGGCAGCTTCGAATCCCGTGTTCCGTTGCACACTGCGCTCAGGTCCTGCTACCAACAACTTGTCGGTCCAACGTCGGGCAATTTCCCGCGTGGCGTCGACGCTGAAGTTGTCGACAACGATGATCTCCAGCGGTTGAAATGTCTGTGCCGCAATCGAATCCAGACACGCTTCGAGCGTTCGCTCAACATTCTTGGTCGTCACTACGACCGAAACGGTCTCAGTCATGGCGCTACCTCCTGAGGAACGTGGGGATCGTGGCGACCCCGCACGACCTGCGCGATGAGCGCAACAGATAAGGCGGCACCGGCAACGACGTTGGGCCATGCATTCGTAGTCACCAGCGCACCGGAGACGGTACCGAAAATGTCACGGGCACCCAACAACCACACCACGGGAACACACACGCCAAGAAGTACCGACGCACTCACCAACCGTCGCCACGAACGCTCGCGCAACCACCACACGACTGCCACTCCACCCGCAAGGGCAGGCACCGTGCCGAGAGCAAGGAACAACACCACGACAGGGATCACCAAAGCCCACACTGAGAACGCCCTCGAACTAGCCACCACGACGTCGGGATCACGGCGTCGGAATCGGCCGAACACGAGGGGAACAGCCAGTACCAGGCATCCGAGGACCACAAGAGCCGAAATTGTCATGGCCACCACATCGCGCGACTGTGGTCCGAACGCGATGACGCCAGAGGTCGCCGAGCCGGCAGGAAGTATCCAGCCATTCAATCCCCCGTCAACAATCATCGTCCTAGGCGTGAGTGTGGGGCCGGACCAATTCCACCGAGGATCAGCCGCCTCAGCCGCAACAAGAAGAACCGGTACTGGCGTATTCGCCACCGAGACGCCGTAGCGAGGACCCGGTTGCTCCGAGAAAGTTACCGCTGGCACGGGACCCGGCGACACCACCTTCTCGCCCAAGGAATCACGCAGAGTCAGCCGATCGACGACGGCCCCGGGCGCGGGCCGAATCTGATGCTTGCCTTGGAGAAGCATGAGCGGGTCGCAACCGGCGACCAAAGACGCGTAGGGGGACGCAGAAGGGCCCAAGACGCGGGCGCGCACCGGTTGACCATCGATCTGGGCCAGCGGGAAACAGCCATCGGCATCAAGGGTCGCCGGGGGCACCCGGGCAAGGCCATAGACGCGGAAGCTTCGATCCAGAGGGAGCGAGAAGTCGCGTAGTAGGCCGTCCTCTTCCGAGGAGTTCCAAGATCCTGTTGACTCTCTTCTCAACACTACGTCGATTGGTGTTCCGGCAAGCGCCAGCCAGCCCGAGGCGTCCAGTTGCGAGGCCATCAGGTCAAGTCGGTCGGGTAAACGCGCGACCCGGGAGAGTTGAAATCCTGGGATGGTGATCTCTGAAATGGCGACCAGATTTAGTCCTGAACCTTGAGTGGATTTCACCGTGACGGTCAGGCTCGACGCATTGCTTGCATCGAGTGGAATCCGGGTCGTACCATCGGGCCGAAGCTTTGCTTCCACTGTCTGGTTGCCAGCCGCGACAACCACCGAATCGATGCTCACCGGCCCTGTGCTCACTTGTGTAATCGAGATGGTCCCGACGTCGAGCGGCTCCGGGAAACTGGCTGTCAACGACGTACCAACGACCTGCTCGAATCCGCCGAATTGCCACGAAGTACGCCGATTACCGTCGAACGCTTTCTCCGGTGTTCCCCACGCGATGGGAGCCCCAATGCTCTGCACCGGCGTCACCGAAACCGAGCCGCCCTCAACTTGCAGCACTGTCTGATCATCCGCGGTGCCCAGCGCGCGCGATGACTCCAACTCCTGTGACGCCGGGAGAAGTGCACTCTGCCCTTGAGTAAGGCGAGCGGGCGAAACATTGATGCGTCGATTGCCATCGGTGAGAACGATCCTGCGTTCCGGTCCGAGAAGGTCGGCAAATTGACGTTCACTGAGATCACCCAAGTACAGGTGTGACTGATCCTGTGGCATCAGCCCCGCTTCATAAACCGCGGAAAGTGACGCCCCATCCCCCGCCACCAACAAGGCCCCTCGCAGACTTTCGGCGCGAATGAAAGGAAGCGGTGAGACAACGGGGAACGCCTGCACGGGCGGCAGGCTCTGGTCACCAAATTGCTCGAGACCACCTCCGTTCTCAATATTCTCGCCCGGCGTTCCCCACGCCTGCTCCTTGCCGAGCCCCGTGTCACCAGCAATCTGGCCCCGCACCACCCATGGACGTGCACCTAGTGGGGGGAGCCATTGCGAATCGTTTCGGACAACAAGATCACCGACCGACAGGCGCCGTGCGAATGACGACAATGTGCCAGGGAAGAGCTCTCCCGCCTGCAATCGACTGTCTATGCCAGCCAGTAAGTTGGCTGCGCTCGGCGATGCCGTCGGCAATACCGTGCGCAACAGGGAGCGCCGAGTGAAGAGCGGAAGCGCCAGATCATCAGGCTGGGACGTAGACCAGGTGTAATCACCCTGAACCTCTCCAGGGATGAGCCACACACGCGAGTCGGTATTGCGTGCATCAACCGCGGCCGCGGCCTGTTTCCAGTAATCAGGTATCGGAAGTTCGCGCGGGTAGAGACCTCCTGAGAGCGCTGGCCAGACACTGGCCGACAGCACAGCCACCACAGCAAGCACTGTGCAAACCCGACGAGGGACACTCCAAGTCCGGGGCGCAAGAGTACTCAGAGCAGACGTCACAAGAATCACACCAGCGATGACAAGAACCGCACCCAGCTTGTTGAGGGTTCGAAATGCTCCGGAGACTGGGAACTCGGTGAACACCCAGCGCAGAGCAGAAGCCATAGGTGCCGGGTGATCGATGGGGTAAAGACCCATCATGAGAACAGCGGCAGTCACGGCCATCGCGCCGAAGGGCCGCGCGATCGACCGCGGGATCCGGCCAAGACTCCAGAGCACGGCCACGAAGAATCCGAAAGTGGCCACGACGACAAGTGGAGACGTGAGATACGAGACAAAGCCCGGTTGCCACGGCCCCTGAGTGTCGGAGCCGTACATCGACCACATGCCGAGTCCTCGCACGACCTCCGCAATTGAAGAAATCGCATGGATGCCGTCGAGCGTCTCGGAATTTTGCACAACCGAGACCCCGAAGGCCGCACCTGAAAGAGACGGAACGATCCAGTACAGCGATACGGCAATCACCAACACAGCGATGCGCAGCAATGCCCTCACTCCCGTGCGAACTGCGAGCCCTCGATCACGCACTGCAAACCACGCGAGAAACGGAACACTGACCAGTTGCAGTAGGGGAATCACGCCCACATTCATCCCCGACATGGCCGCAAATACGAGCGCAGCAACGGCTGGCCATCTCCAGCCACCCTGCCAGATCGACTTGATTACGGCGATGAGAAACCACGGCAGGAACGCCATCGGCAGCAAGACCGCGAGCGTGGAGCCTCCCACGACCGTGTAGGGATTCGCCACGATAAGAACGGCCGCGGCCAACCGCACCCACGGACGGTCTCGTCCCGGACCTACAACGCAGATGAGGCGGGCAGCGCCAGCCGCCGCAATCGTGAGCAACAACAGTCGCACCACGCGCACTGAGAATTCCGGATCGACCCCCAGTAACTGAATGGCAGCGACCGCAAGGGGGACCGGCGCCAGCCCCACATTGAAGTTCGCCCACCCCAATTGAGGCGACACTTGCCAAGGCATTGCGAATAGCCCGACCGACGCCCAGGGTTGCAGATAGACCTCGGGCTTAATGTCAGGGACGAACACTCCGGGGCTATTGAGTACAACGACGAGAGCCAACGCCGTCCACAATGCAATCGACGCGAACCCTGCCCCGGACGACGCCCACCGACGGGTTCGTTCCTCGAAATTGCGCCATCGCCCACTCAGGCCAACTGAGGGACCGGCATCCACAGCATGGTCCAACAACTCAGTCATGCTGCTCCGTCACTTGCGTTGCACCCCGAGTCACCAACGTCCGCACCGCATTGAATGACCGCGGATGGTCAGACAGGAGAGACCACGCCGCACTGCGTAGCGGCGAGTCAATACGCCGCTGGGCATGTGCCCGCCAGGCCACATCCCGGCCAATCGACGGACTCCAACTTGCCGGACGCCGCCACGCATACACGCGCAACCCATTGCACCAGACCGGATCATCTTGCGACAGTGCGCGGTAATCAGCGATCAATTGGTAGCCAGAATGTCGCGCTAGATACGAGTCGGTCGCCTGTGCCACCTGAGGCCACGTCGCATCGTCGATGATCACAACCGCCCGATCGGCGAGAAGTCTCTCGGCAATTCCGAGGGCAGCGTATTGAGCCCACCCCGAGTGCACCCCGTCGTAGAAGTAGACGCCCACTGGGGCGGGCAGATGAACTCGCGGTAGCAATTCAAAAGCGTCTCCGTCGAGCACCGTGACTCGGGAATCGACCTTCCAACGGATCAGGCTCGCTGCCAATTCCGCGGATGCCTCACTGGCAGATTCAGGGAATTCAGAGAAGTTCTCAACCGCTACTCCACACTTGTCGCTCTCGGCCAAGGCGCCCACGAGGGACCGACCACGGTAGGAGCCAACCTCGAGGTACAACTCGCCTGGCTCCATGGCGGCGACTGCAGCCCGCAACACCGTCAAGGCCGAAGGTGTCGACATTCCCCGAATATCTTCACAGATTCGGTGGACCAGTGATTCGGGGTCGTCAGGCACACCCTCGGGACCCACCGAGTTCACTAGCGCCCCTGCAAACCCCTCGACGTCCATCGCCCTCCCGACCTTGGGTTGTGGTGAGCATATCTTCGTGATTCCTTGGGATCAGCGTTCGATACCGGACCGAGACCCGCCCGCTTCTGTTCCGACATCGACGGGAGGCATGATTGCGAGGTGAGTGGTCGCGGCGAAAGACTTCGCTATCTTCCGGGCCTCGACGGCCTGAGGGCAGTCGCGGTCGTTGCCGTGATGCTGTACCACGGTGGAGTCGGGTCTCTCCCGGGCGGTTTTCTCGGAGTCGACGTCTTTTTTGCGCTCTCGGGGTTTCTGATTACAAGTTTGCTACTTGCTGAGTGGGGCCACACAGGGCGCATTGCACTTGGCGCCTTCTGGATGAGGCGGGCCCGCAGGCTACTTCCCGCACTCGTCGTTCTCATCTTGGCAGTTGTGCTCTGGGCGTGGCTCGTTGCCGATACCGATTTGCTCAGCCGAGTACGTCGCGACGGTCTCGCGACACTTCTGTATGTCTCGAACTGGTCGTTCGTGACGCAGGGCCAAAGCTACTTTGACCAGTTCGCCACTCCGTCGCCCTTTCGACACACGTGGTCGCTTGCGATCGAGGAGCAGTTCTACCTGATCTTTCCTTTCGTATTCATTGTTGCCATGCGCCTACTACGCAGACGCCGATGGATTGCGTTGTTCTTTGCCGCAGCGTCGCTCGTCTCCGCAACCTTGATGTCCCTTCTCACCAAGCCCGGTGCCGATCCGTCGCGCATCTACTTTGGAACCGACACTCGCCTTCAGACTCTCCTTGTTGGCGCTGTCTTGGCTGTGGCGATTTCTGGTCGACCAGTCCCAGCCTGGGCCAGGCCCGTCGCCAACATCGCGGCGATCACCGGCGCCGCTGTTGTGCTTGCCTTCTTCCTTCTTGTCCAAGACTCAGCCGAGTGGATGTATCGCGGCGGCTTCCTCGTCTTGGCACTTGCTTCGACGGCTGTTATCGCTGGCATTACTCTCGCTCCGCGTTCTCCCATCGATCGCATCCTGTCGTTACGCCCACTCGTCGCTGTCGGCATGATCTCGTATGGGCTCTATCTCTGGCACTGGCCGGTCTTTCTCGCTCTCGAGCCGAGTCGGGTTGGGTTTACGGGTGTTCCACTGTTGCTACTGCGAGTTCTTGTCACTGCAGTTATCGCAGCCGCGTCGTTCCGCTTTGTCGAGATGCCAATCCGCCGAGGTGCGCTGGGGAAGCTGAAGCCCGGGCAGCGCGTTGCGGCCATCAGCGCCGCCGCACTTGCCACAGTTGCCGCCTTACTTCTCGCGACGGTCAGTGCACAGGCAAATCCGTTGTCCAACTTCGCGAGCGGCCAGTCAGCAACCCTGCCTGGACCCGATAGCGGATCAGCCACACCCGCCGGCGCAACCAAAGTCTTTCTTGGCGGAGATTCGGTGGCTTTTAACCTTGGTTACTACCTGCCCGAGTCGATGCGCAGCACGATCAGCCTCGCCGGGGAGACGCGCATTGGCTGTGGGCTCGCAGCGATGGACATCGTCGTAGACGACACCGACGTACTTGTAGACCAGACATGTTCAGACTGGCCGGAACGATGGCGGCAAAAAATCGCTTCAAGTCAACCGGATTCGGCAATCGTTTCCGTTGGCCCTTGGGAACTTCATGACCATCGCATCAACGGAAAGATCCTGCGGGTCGGCACACCCGAGTACGGCACGTATCTCGAGGGGATCCTGACTCAAGCCGTCGCGATCGCAGGGTCAGGAGGGGCGAGCGTCTTTCTCACCAATGTTCCGTGCATGCAATCGAAGTCGTGGGTGATCAACGGAAAGGACCTCTCGCGAGACCGCAATTCTGACATTCGCCGGCAGGCGGTAAACGACGTCATCGCGCGCGTTGCTCAGCGAGTACCTCACCTCACTGTGCTCGACGTCGAAAGCCAAATGTGTGCCTCGGGTTCATACTCGGATCCGAACCATTGGCGCTCTGACGGAGTTCACTACACGGCAGAGGGAGCGGCGGCTTTATGGAAGTGGATCGCACCGCAGTTACCTCCGCCGCCTATTCACTCGACGAGTGGGCCGTCAACCTCGGTATTCCTCCTCGGTGACAGTCAAGCGTTCACATTGGCGAACTATCTCCCTGCCGAACTCGGGTCTGAATTGACCGTGACCGACTCAACGCAGTTTGGGTGCAGCGTGTTGGGCGTTCCACTCATTGCCGACGGTAAGGCGATCAACCCACTACCTGCGTGTCTCGAGTGGATCAAGCGGCAAGAAGCCGAGGCCGCGAAGGCGTCAGCGGACGTTGGAGTCCTCGCCGTAGGAAGTTGGGAGCAGTTTGACCGGGTCGACTCGGGGCAGGTACTCACCGCTGGTTCCCCTGAGTGGCGAACGGCACTCACCAAGGACTTCATCGCTCAGTTGGCGATGCTCCACCGGCACAGCAAGTCGGTCGCCATCTTGTTGGATCACTGTCACAGTATTTCCGACTTTGGCATTGGCCCGGAGCCAAGTGTCATCAACTCCGTGGCACGCGTCGCTATGGCCAACCAGGCGGCCCGTGCAGCCGCCAAAGCAGCCGGGTTTCCGGTCACGGTGCTCGATCTCAATTCGTACCTCTGTCCCGCCGGCTTCGAACCGACTCGCGATGGCGTTCAACTGCGCGGAGACGGTCTCCACCTCACACCTGATGGCGCCCGATTGGTGTGGCAGTGGTTACTACCTCAACTTCGCCGTATGACAACACGACCGTGATTCACGCGCTGACGTGCAACCACGCAATTCCTGCCGCATCAGCTGCGCCGCCATCGGCAGCACTGTCGCCGATCATCACCGCGCTCTCGGGGCCAACTCCTGCATCTGCCATCGCTCGCAACAGCAATCCTGGCAACGGTTTGCGGCACTCACACTCCTCAATGCCGTGCGCACACACGTACCACTCATCGATGTGTGCGTCCTGCTCGGCAAGCAGCGCACTCACTCGCGCATTGACCTCGTCGACTCGTTCACGAGTACACAATCCCAGCGCAACACATCGTTGATTGGTCGCCACGGCGACTCGGCGCCCGTCACGATTCCACCGCGCAATGGCAGGTGCCGCCCACGGCAACAGCCGCACGTCAGCGGGGTCGATCAGATAGTGCCCTTCAGCCGCACCTTCGACGATCGTGCCGTCTCGGTCAAGAATCACCAGACGCACCTCGTCGGGAAGAAGCTCTAGTTCGCCCACAGCCGGTCGACATCCTCGGCGATGATGTGCGCCCACACCTGATGGCACTCTTGAATGCGCGCGGTCACGTCAGACGGCGCGATCAACGCGACATCGCAGAGTGCAGCCATGTCGCCTCCGTCACGACCAAGGAATCCAAGCGTCGCGACTCCCCGCTCGCGCGCCGTCGTCAATGCGTTGACGCAATTGGGGGAACGACCCGATGTCGACAGGGCGATGAGCAGGTCACCTGGCTTTCCGAAAGCCTCGACCTGCCGCGCGAACACGCGGTCGAAGCCGTAGTCATTTCCGACTGCTGTGACGACGCTGGATGAGTCCGACAGGCAGATGGCCGGCAACGCGCCACGCTCGACCGTGCATCGACCAACAAACTCCGCCGCCAGATGTGCGGCGTCTGCAGAACTTCCGCCATTGCCGCAGAGCAGCACAGTTGCACCACTGCGGAGCGTGGTGACAACCAGCTCGGATGCCTGCCCGAGGGCCACGAGCAAATCCGCGCGCTGCAAGAGCGCCACGACCTCGGCCGCCTGCTGCAGCCTCGTCACACGATCGTCAGCCACCAGTCCTCCATGTCGTGAGTCCCTTGGCAGTAAAGGCGAACTCAGTAACGACCAACCCGAGGGCAGTCATGCGCTCGGCCACTAAGTGCCTCTTGTCGAACGGACAGTAGAACACCATGAAACCACCGCCGCCTGCACCGGTGACTTTGCCTCCCAACGCGCCTGCCTTGCGAGCCTCGTCATACGCCTCGTCTATCTCGGGAGTTGAAATGCGCGGACTCATCAAGCGCTTGGCCACCCATGCTTCATGCAAGAGCGAGCCGAACAGATCGTGCTCTTGTCGCAAAAGAGCGTCCTTCATCGACAGTGCCAGTTCGCGCTGCAGCCGAAGGCCAATGAGGCTGTCTGGCTCCTGCGCCACGTAACGCTGCGTTTGATCACTAATGATGTGATCGCTCATGCGAGTGCGACCGGTGTACACGAGCAGCATGGTTGCTTCGAGTTCATTTACCGTGTCAGGTGAAATGCGCAGCGGATTGACCACCACACGGTCGGCCTCGAACTCGATGTAGTTGAACCCTCCGAAGGTTGCCGCGTAGAAGTCTTGAAGTCCACCCCGGATGCCGAGGTCTTCGCGCTCAAGTGCTGCCGCCATGCCAGCGATCTCGTAGTCGGTGAGCGTCAACCCGTAGTGCTCCTGCAACAGGCCGACGAGGGCGACCATCATCGACGACGAGGACCCGAGCCCCGAGCCTGGCGGAACGTTGGAGGTGAGGAACAGATCGAACCCGGCCGCATCGCGGTCAATCATGCGATGCACCGCGGCCTTGGGTAGATCGAGATCACCGTCAAGATTCAGTGGATCATCGACCCCAAACTGAACTTCGCGGTCGAAATCCAAACTCGTGACCGACACTTGCCGGTCGGCACGGGGTCGAAGCGACGCAAACGTGTAGCGAGTAATCGTGGCAGACAGCACCGCCCCGCCCTCGAGGGCGGGGAAGGGAGGAACGTCGGTTCCACCGCCGGCGAAACTCAGCCGCAGCGGCGCCTTCGCCCGAACCACCCCACGTCCCTGCACGACGACTCCTCCGCGAATCTTGTTCCCACATTCAGTAGAACACCCTGTGGCAGAGTAACCCTCCTAGGGGCACGACGGACCCCTGTTCACGCGACCACGCCCGGTCGGGGCAGGGAGGTGCCATGAAGGAGACGGCATCTCCCGAGCGGGTCAGGTCGAGTCGACTGAGCATTCCCGCCCTTGACGGTCTGCGCGGAATCGCAGCGACTCTTGTTGTGCTCACCCACGTGGGTTTTGTGACTGGCTCCTACTCCCTCGGTGGACTGGGAGCTACGCTCGCGCGATTCGACATCGGCGTCGCCCTGTTCTTCGCGCTCTCCGGATTTCTGCTCACTCGTCCCTGGGTTGCAGCCGCTGACGGTGAACACACACCACGCGTGCGCACCTACGCATTGCGGAGAGCCGCTCGAATTCTGCCCGCCTACTGGGTCGCGCTCCTCGTCGTCGTGCTCACGACCGCCCGCGGAGCGACTCCCACGGCCGTCGCGTCCAACGTCACCCTCACGCAGGTCTATACCAATGACCTCCTCGACGGCTTTACCCAAACGTGGAGTTTGTGCACTGAAGTCGCCTTCTATGTCCTGCTTCCTTTCATTGCACCTTTCGTTGCACGCGCGGCCACCCACTCGATGCGACGCGCACTTGCTCTGCTCGGCGCCGTTTCGGTACTCGCCCTGGTGTGGATCGCTCTGGTGGCCGGGCAGATTCTTCCCTTCGACCACGTGGCCGCAGTGTGGCTCCCCGGACATCTCGACTGGTTTGCCGTTGGCCTCGCGATCGCCGTTCTTGAACCCACACTGCGCGATTCGAGTTCGCGACTCGCTTCGCGTTGGGGTGGTGTTCTCAGTTCCCCGTGGGCACTGGTCGCACTGGCCCTCGCAGTATTTGCGCTCGCCTGCACGCCGATTGCCGGACCGCTCACTCTCACGCCGCCTCAGCCGCTGCCGGCCGTTACCAAGGAGGTGCTCTACGCCATCGTCGCTTTCCTGGTGGTACTCGCAGGTGCGATGGCCCCGTCAACCACCTCGTTTGCGCGCGCACTCGGTGGTCGAGTCGGCAGGGCACTGGGCAGGGTCTCCTACGGAATGTTCCTGTGGCATTTGCTCGTGATTGAACTGCTCCGTCGAGTTCTCGGACTCGAGCTGTTCAGCGGGGGACTGCTACTACTTGCCGTTCTCGGGCTTGGCGTCACCTTTGTCGTCGCTGAGGTGAGTTGGCGCGTAATCGAGTTGCCCGTGCTCCGACGCGCCGGTGCTCATCCGCGCTGAGAGCCAACCAACGGCGGCCACCGCGAACAAGGCAAGCACCTGAGCCACTGCGGGTATGACGCCCACTCCCCAACTCGTTCGCGTCGTCACGGCCACGGTGAGTCCCGACAGAGTGAGGGCCACCGCACCAACAAGCGCCGCTGCCCGCGGTTTGAGTCCCCACTTCGACACAAACCCCACCAACGCGGTCGCCGCGAGACCCGCGACGCCACCCAGCGCTACGGGAACTATCACGGCGATTGCCGGACCTCCCCAACGCGACCCGGCCGCCGGAGCAAGTGCCGGCCACTGACGGCTGCGAGGTCGAATCAATGCCAACGCGAGCAATGCCAGCAGCGCAACAGCGCCCACCCCCAAGCCAACGCGGTGCCAGATTCCTGGACCGAAGTCGGCGACCACCGCCGTAGTCGCAGTCGTTGCAGGAAGCACCCAACCCTGGCGCCACCCATCGACGCGCACGGGCATCAGGTTTTGCCCATCGGCCGTCGCTCGCCATCCTGAGTTGAAGCCCCACGTCGTGGCAAGAACCCTGCCCGCCGCACCAGCACCCGGTGTCCACCGTGCCGATTCGTCGCTTCGCTCAGTGGTGGCTACGGCCGTTGCCGCCGGTGCGCTCACTGTTCCGATGTCAACGGAGGTCACTCGCCAGACGGGCGTCGACTTCGTCGTCACCGTCGTCTTTGCGTTCATGGTTACTTGTTGGCACGGAACCGCCGGCACCGGTGCGCCGTCAAGCAGGTCGCTAGACGGTGCCGTGATGGAGAGCGGAATCTGCTGACCGTTCATGGTGATCGAAGGTCCCTCGCCGCAAGGAACCGTCACTGTGGCAGAAGAAAGGCGCGGGGCACCCAGCAGGTCAATCGAACGCACTCGCACCGGGGCGCGCGCTGCTGCGCCGGCGCTCTTGAGGGTGAAGATCACGCGAACCGAGCGACCCGTAACTGGAGCAAACGTGGCTGGCAGTTTCCCCTTCAAGGTCGTCGTACGCGGAACACCATCAACGACAACAGTCGCGCGACTGATTCTGCCTCGATCGAGTGGGTCGGTAACAACCGCAATACCTCTGACAGTGACCGGTTCGGGATAGGTCACCGTGAGTTCTGGTGCGAGGTCGCCGGTTTGAGTCAGCCACGCGGTTCCGAGATCGTCGTCCAGCGCGGCCGCTGGTCGGGCCAGCGGATCACTGAGCAGGCTTCGCGGTGCGGTGACGTCAGCACCGGACGCACGATCGATCATTGCCGCGGCTTGGACCGACGGTCGCAACGCCACCGTGACGCCAGTTAGTTCAGCCGGGGCCGACAGCGTGAGTGTGCGGCTCCACCCCGCATCATCCTCACCAACAATTCCGCTACCCCTGGCGCACGTGACAAGGTCGCCGCGCGTGCGCAGGCAATCCCGTCGACTGCCCGAACTAGCCGTCAGCCGTGCCGCGGGGGCAGTTCCCGGAACAAGAACGGTGCGGCTATCGGGCGCAACCCCGACCACCTCGACGTCAATGAGAGAAACGGGTTCGTGCGATTCGGGATGCAAGGTGACGCGCACATGATCACTGGCAATTCCGCCGAAGTCAGTCAGTGCGACACCGTCAGAACCCACAGGAACCTCAACCACCTTGCCCCCCGCTTCCACACCAACGGTGTTGACGGTGGCAAGTGCCGTGTCACGGCTGACAAGAATTCGAACCATTCCGACAGGGCGAGTCGAGAAGGTCTGTAGCCACCACGGGTCGCCGTCATCGGGTTGAGAGACCCACGCAGTGGCCGGGTCTGCATCGGCCGCTGCTGCCGGACCACTGCCGCTTCCCCGATAGATCAGTCCAAACGGATCGGCCGCACTCGAACTTGCAGTCGCGGCAGGTGGCAAGGACAACTGTGAGCGTGCCACGGAGGAGTCCCACGCCGTGATGTCACCTGCGGGTCGACCACGCAAGAAGTCGGCACCAGCATCGAGCGTCGTGGTCAGATCGGAACCGCGTTCAGCGCCAAAGTTTTGGGAGCGAAGTCGGTAGGTATCCGTCACGACGTCAAGAGGTGCAGTGGAATCATCGGGCCCCAGAACGGTCGCCACTCCCGCGAGGGCCGCGGCGGTCGCTTCAGGTCCACCCGAGACATGCAGCAGTGACGTGATGACTTCGGCATCCTGACTCGGACCATCGACCGCAAAGAGCTCAATCGCAGGAAGGCCATCAGTTCCTGTTGCCACCCCCGGCAGTCCCGCCGCAGTACTTCCACCAATACCGAACCCATCGATCACATGGATTCCGGGAGACGCGAGCAGGGTGGCGCGCGCGGCGGCGGCCGATGGCATGCCAGCGCTTGGGTCAAGGTCATTGCGCAGCAGCAGTCTGCTCACGCCGGCCGAGCGCAAAGCATCGGCGAGGTGGTCGTCGCGCACGCCTTGAGCAAGCGAAGCTTGGATTCCATCGAGCCATCGCGTGGCTCCAGGCGCCCCTAGCGGAATTCCATTGCGGATCGCCCAACGACTCTTCGCCAGAGCTTGCATCGGCTCATCGAGCGGGCGACCCCACGAGTAGGAACCAAAGTTCGATGCGGGAACGAGGAGGGTTGTGCCAGACATGGCCTCGGGATCGGCCGCGAGTGCCTCAACGGCATCGGTCCATTGACCGGGAATAGCCAGCATCGAACCGGGCGGTGACAATCGCCCTTGGAGGGCTGGGGCCACCGCGAGAATGAGAACAGGAACTACGAGCAGACCCGCGAGCACATGAGCGTACCGAGACTGCCGCACAGGATCGGGACGCTCGAGCATGCGTGCTGCCAGCGGCGCCAACAGACGCGGTAAGGCGGCGAGTGCTGCTGCGAGTCCGACCACGAGCGGAAGCCGAATCAAAGGATCTGCCTTGTGCACGTTGCGCAATGGCGCAAGTGGCCCATCAAGGAGATGTTGCGCGAAGCCTGCTACCGGACTTCCGACTGCCCCGGAATAGCCAATCGCGAGAGCAACTAATCCCACCAGCGCTGTGAGCGCGAGGAATCTGCGCTCTCCACCGACTCGCGCAGCGAGTCCCCCCACGCCCAGTGCGGCAACCGCGGCCGTCGCCGCGATAGCCCACGCATTTGACGCCAACCATCCCCCGGCATCCCACACGGCACCACTGCCACCGCCGACATACGCCATCCACTGCGCGGTGCCACGCAGGCCGTTGAGCAGTGAAGTCGGCGACGTGGTGACTGACGCCGACTCGATGGTCGACAGGAAGGGCGGTGCCACGCGCGACTGCACCGCGAGAGGGATCAACCACCAGAGGCAGGCGAGAACGGCCGCAAGAGTCCACCAACCCGCCAACGCACGCCTACGAACGCCTCGTGCGCGAGTGAGCAAGAACAACACCGCGGGTACCAGCACCATGACAGTCGCCACGGCATTCACTGCACCGAGGCACGCAATCGCAACGCCCGACCACATCGCCGCACGCCGCGGATCACCGCCTCGGGCCCCTCGAACCAGTGGAATGAGGATCCACGGCAATACCGCCAGCGGCCACGCCTCCGAGGAAATGGTGCCAATGACTGACAGCACCCGCGGTGAGAGCGCGTAAGCCAGAGCAGCGATCACGCGAGTTGTCGGTGTTCCGACGCGCCACAATGCCAGCAGTCGCAGAATTCCGAAGTAGGCAACGAGCAGTAACAGCGACCACCACAGGCGCTGAGTCACCCAGTCGGGCACTGCGACACTGTGCCCCGCCGCGAAGAAGGGGCCCATCGGCCAGAGGTATCCGTACGCCTGATTCTGAACCTGACCAAATGCTGCCTGCGGATCCCATGCCGACAAGGCCCGGCCAAGGAAGCCCACCGGGTCGATCACGAGGTCGAGTTTGGTGTCGGGCGTAATCAGGCCACCATTTTGGGAAAATGCCAGCGCTACTAGAACCACGGCTCCTACGGCCTGCCACACCCTGCGACTCGGGATGGCCCTCACGGACGCCGTACGCGTTGCGGCACTCATCGCCGGCGCAACGTCATCCAGAGGTTCCATGTGAGAACCTCACGAGCTGCCGGAACGCGGACAAGCCACGATGTCCAGCCGGGGTAATAGCGGGGGCGCGCCTCGATCAATTCCGCATCACGCTGGGTACGGGCCCAGCGAAGACCTTGTGCCACCGAAGTGCGGAAGAGAGTGACGTCGACTCGGTTCTTGGGTGCACGGCCATGGCGCTGGGTGTAGCGCTCGATGGCCCGTTCACCACCGAGGTAGTGATAGGGCGACGTTTCGTGCCCGCCCCATGGCGACAGCCAGTTTGTGTACGAGACCACGATGAGTCCGCCGGGGCGAGTGACCCGCACGAGTTCATCACCGAGTTGTTCTGGTGCCTTGACGTGTTCGAAGACGTTGCTTGAGTACGCAATATCGACGCACCCGTCGGCAAGCGGAATAGCCCGAGCGTCAGCGACGAGCGCGTGCGCCCGCGGGTTGGTGATGGGATCGAGCGCCGACTCATCGTGATCGATGCCGATGTACCTCGCACCAGCCGCGGTGAACGTTTCAGCGAATTGACGCGGACCCGAGCCTGCATCGAGCACGAGCGCGCCCTCAAGTGGGCGATGCCGAGCAATCATCGATGCAGTGTCGTGAGCCAAAGCACCGTAGAAGACGTCAGGGGCAGACTGTTCGAGTCGAAATGCCTTGAGCAGTTCGACCGATCTGCCAACTCCGTTGCCCTTCACCCAAGCAGTCTAAGCAGGCGGCCCTGTACAGTCCGAGACATGGGAGAACGCCCGTTGCGCATCCTCTTCCTGTCATGGCGCGACCACGCGCATCCTGAGGCAGGCGGGGCCGAGATCTTCCTTGACCGCGTCACCAGTTGGCTCGCTGAGCGAGGCCACTCGGTCACCATCGTCACGGCCCGATACCCAGGCAGTTTGGCAACTGAAGTCATTGACGGACGGACGTTCATTCGCAAGGGCGGTCGCTTCTCGGTGTACGGCCGTTCGATGATCACCACAGCGCTGAGGGGCAACGCCGCCGACGTCATTGTCGACGTCCAGAACGGCATTCCGTTCTGGAGTCCGGCCGTGACGCGTACTCCGGTGATTAACCTCGTGCACCACGTGCACCGAGAGCAGTGGCCCGAGGTGTTTGGCACCACACGAGCACGCTTTGGCTGGGCACTCGAATCGCGCGTGGCCCCTGCGATCTATCGCAACTCGCACTACATCGCGGTCTCGCAAGCAACTCGCGACGAACTTATTTCCCTCGGAGTCGACGCTGACCGCATTGAAGTAGTCGTCAGCGGCCTCGACCGCCCCACCTCCGATGTGGTCTACGACCCGGATGCACCTCCATTGCTGTCGGTGCTTGGCCGGCTCGTGCCGCACAAGCGCGTCGAAATCGCACTGCGCACGGTGGTCGCGCTGCAAGAGGAATTCCCCGGAATCACCCTCGACGTACTCGGCCAGGGGTACTGGTTACCTCAGTTGCGTGAGCTGGCGCGAGCTCTCGGAATTGAAAAATCGGTGCGATTCGCCGGATTTGTTTCCGAGCAAGAAAAGGCCGACGTATTGAGCGCCTCGGCCGTGAGTCTGCTGCCCTCACTCAAGGAAGGCTGGGGGCTGGCCATCATCGAGGCGGGGTCACTCGGGGCACCTGTCGTCGCCTTCCGTGAGGCCGGCGGAGTCACTGAGTCGGTGCTCGACGGTCGTACCGGCTGGTTGGCCGAGGACGAGGGCGACTTCGTTAACAAGGTGCGCGGACTACTGCGCGATCGCGAGCAGCGCCGCGTCATGAGCGACAACGCCCGCATCTACGCCTCTGGCTTCACGTGGTCGGCCACGGCAGCGCGACTTGAGGAGATTCTCACAGCCACGGCGCAGGGTCGCTGAGAACACCCTCGCGCCCCGCGTAGGCTGACTTCCCGTGACCCTGACGGTGCGGACCCTGAGCCGCGATGAGCATCTGGCCTACGTCAACGCCCACACGGCTGACGGTCACACCATCTCGTTCCTGCAGTTGCCCTCGTGGGGGACTGTCAAGGCTGAGTGGACCAACGAATCCGTCGGATGGTTCACCCCGGCCGGAGATTTGGTCGGCGCCGGACTGGTGCTCTACCGCCAGGTTCCGAAACTCAAGCGCTTCCTGGCCTACCTGCCCGAAGGGCCTGACATCGACTGGCTCGGCGAGCGGGCTACCGCGCCCGACGGTTCGCCTCACGACCTGGCCGACTGGCTCAACCCCCTACTCGAACACCTCAAGGCAGCAGGCGCATTCGCGGTCAAGATGGGGCCTGTTGTCACGGTGCGCGAGTGGTCAACCGACACCCTCAAAGAGGCCATTGCTCAAGGGACCGCGCGGCGCCTTCGCGAGGTCGACGCCGATCGACACGACGACCGCGCACGCGCACTCGTTGACCGTCTGCGTTCGATGGGGTGGCGGCAAAAGCCCGACACCGGCGCCGGTTTCGGTGACGTGCAACCGCGGTATGTCTTTCAGGTTCCGTTGGCTGATCAAACGGAGGCCAGCCTGCTCACCAGCTTCAACCAACTGTGGCGCCGCAACATCAAGAAGGCCGAGAAATCGGGCGTTGTCGTTGAGCGCGGCACGGCCGATGACCTTCCCGAATTCCACGCCGTATACGTCGAGACGGCGCACCGCGATCGATTTACTCCCCGCGGGCTCGCCTACTTCCAACGCATGTTCGCCGCGATGTCGGCCGAAGATCCCGACCGCATTCGGTTGTACCTCGCACGCTACGAAGGAAAGGTCATCGCCGCCACCACGTGGGTGCGAGTTGGCCGTCACGTCTGGTATTCCTACGGCGCTTCCTCCAATGAGGGTCGCGACGTGCGACCGTCCAACGCTATTCAGTGGCGCATGATGGTCGACGCGCTTGAGTCCGGAGCCACCGTGTACGACATGCGCGGCATCACCGACACCCTCGACCCCGACGATCACCTCTTCGGTCTGCTGCAATTTAAGCTCGGCACCGGCGGCGTGGCGCGTGAATACGTTGGCGAGTGGGACTTCGCTCTGCGTCCGCTGATGGCCAAGGCGTTCGACGCCTACCTCGCCCGTAGGTAGGTGACGCGACCCGGCGCTCGTGTGACAGGCTGGTGCGGTGACCTTCCGCATCTGCGTTGACACCGTTCCTTGGCGTGCCAACGCCGCAACCACCCGCGACGCCATCGCTTCGGCGGTCGGTGGCATCGGTGGCCTCGTTCCCGTCATCAAGGGCAACGGCTACGGACTTCGCAATGACGCCCTCGCGTCCGAAGCTTCCCTTCTCGGCTCTGAGGTGATTGCGGTTGGCACGGTCTTCGAAGTAGCCGATGTTGCCTCGACGTTCAGTGGGGCCATCGTCGTACTCGAACCGCATGACCCGCGTGACCCCGTCGCTCACGCGACCTGGGGTGAACTCGACAACGCCGACTACGGTCCCCGACTGATTCGCACCATCGCGAGTGAAGAGGGATGGCACAGTGCCATCGAGACCGCCGACCGACTCGGTCGCCCGATTCGCGTGCTCATCGAAGGCCTCACGTCAATGCATCGTTTCGGGCTTGACGAGAGCGATGTAGCGCGCCTGCTCAGCGATGCCCGCGTGCCCGACGCCATCGTGCTCGAAGGACTCGCGCTGCACCTACCGCTCACCCAGCCGCCCGCACCCCGGCGCCCCGCGTCGGCCATGTTGCACGACACCACCACCGGAATGGTCGAACACGGAACTGCCCGCGCTCGAGAAGTCATTGCCTGGGCGCTGCTGTGGACCGCTCTCATCTCCGACCGGCTCGGTGCGGCAGCACCGGATGGCGCAGCGACGTTGTGGGTTAGCCACCTTGATGATTCCGAACTCACCTCCGTGCGCTCTGCTGTTGCCGGCATCCCGTTGCGTGCACGCGTCGGCACTCGGCTCTGGCACGGCGCTCGCAGCACACTGTCGGCGAGTGGAACGGTGCTCGCGGTTCACATCACCGACCGCGAAGTGGGTTACCGGCAACGCCGAGCACCCTCAGGTGGCGGCATCGTCGTCGTCAGTGGCGGAACGTCGCACGGAGTCGCGCTCAGCGCACCGTCGTCAGTCACGTCGGTGAGAGCTCGCGTGGCTGCAGCCGGAAATGGCGCACTCGAAGCAACTGGTCGCTCACGTTCGCCCTTCCGCCTGCGCGGCGAACAGTTATGGTTCGCCGAGCCGCCGCATGTGTCGGTGTCGCTGTTGCGTATCCCACGCGGCGTCGTTCCGCCTGCGGTCGGCGACGAAGTTCCGTGCGTCGTTCGCTACACCACCACGCGCGCTGATGCGATCGTCTGGAACTGACGACTCTCACGCACCACATCCACGACGATGAGTGCTCCGAACATCACGGTGAGCGCGACGTGGATCACGATCGCCCACGTGTACGCAGAGGTGCTGATGGCGCCGTCGGGAACGATGACCTGTCCGTAACCGGACAAGAATCGCCAGATGGCAACGAAATAGACCACCTCGCCGAGTTGCCAGAGAAGAAAAGCGGGCCACCGCGGTCGCGCCAAAGCCGCAAGCGGTAACAGCCAGAGTGCGTACTGGGGCGAGTACACCTTGTTCACCAACACAAAGACCGCAATGACCAAAAAGGCCAGTTGCGCTAGGCGCGCTGCGGGGCACAGCCACGCGAGCACAGCGACCGCAAGACAGCCCACGAGGAAGAGGGCGGCAGACGCAGTATTCGCAGTCGAGGAATCGATGAACGGGTGCCCGAAATTCGACCACGCCAACCAGATCGAGCCGAAGTCGATTCCGCGCGTCTGCGAGAAGGTATAGAACTCCTTCCACCCTTGGAAGTTGAGCAGCATCACGGGAAGATTCGCGATCAGCCACGCACCCGCCGTTCCAGCAACAGCGCGCAGCGCTGCCTGCCACCGGCGGTCGCGCACGCACAACACCAACAACGGTCCCAGAATGAACAGCGGATAGAGCTTGGCGGAGGCACCTAGCCCGAGGAAGATTCCGGTCCAGAGCGGAGCATCGCGCGACCACGCCCACATGGCGAGAGCGGTGAACGCAACCGCGACGAGATCCCAGTTGATGGTCCCGTCGAGTAACAACACCGGAGCAACCGCCACCATCAGAGCCGCCCGCGGCCCCACCCGCTCGCGCACCGCACTCACCGCACTCACAGCACCCACAGCAGCAGCCCCGCGCCAACGGCTTCTTCGGTCAATAGAAGACCGTTTCGGGGTTCTTCGGTCAAAAGATGCCCACGAAGGGGGGTGAATCCGTGTACCGGGCTCGGTGTGCCACATCGCCGCTGTCGTCGCCAGAGCGAACGGAAGGAGCAGCAACGCGGTCACCGCGACGAAGGTGTGCGACTTCTCCATCAAGTCGCCACCTGAGCCGGTGATCCAACCGGCAACTTGCAGCACTACTCCGGTGAGCACCGGGTATTCGAGGTAGCGACCGTCATAGGCATCGAGGTACACGCGCACGCCGTTGAACAGACCACGGCCGCTGTACAGCGGGAAGACGTCGTTGTAGCAGAGTTGCTCGTACGGCGGGCCGCATCCGATTTTCCAGAGGGCACCGATCGCAAACACAAGCGCCGTAAGCAGCAGCACCAACCACAGCGGTGGAACCCGAACCGTTCGGCCCTCGGTTGGCTCGCTACTCATACTGGCATCGGTTCGCTGTCGCTCTCACTCGCGCGCGCGCGTTCACGTCGATCTGCCGCTTCATCGAGTGGACCGCCTGCAGGATCATCTACCCCGTCATCGCGCACGACGTCGCGACGCGAATCCCAGATGTCCCAGACGACGAATCCCACCAGCACGAGCAGCGAAATATCGCGCACCGCAACGGTGACGTACCACCATCCGTCGGGAAGTCCCTTGTCTGACTTCTCCAAGCCCACCAGCATCAGCAACCGGTTGATGGTGAGTAACACCTCGGCCGCTTGCCATACCAGGAATGCGCGCCAGCGCGGTCGCGCCAACACAGCGAGCGGAGTAAGCCACAGAGCGTCTTGCGGACTAAAGACCTTGCCCACAATGAGAAAGAGCGCGAGCAACACGAACATGATTTGCGGAACTCGAGGCCGCCGCGGCGCCTTCCACACCAACACCGCAACCGCGACCGTGGCCACGATCAAGGCAGCCAGCACGCGCAAATCCGTCGCTCGGCCGGTCTCCCATCCAGTGACCTTCTCGATGGGCAGCCACAGCGAATCCCAGTCAGCACCGCGATGGAGATTATGCGCCCAGAACTCGCCGAAACCGGCCGGCGCAAAAAGCCACACGGGTATTGAAACGGCAGCCCACGTCATCACCGTCGTCAGCACGATCGTGAACCACTCACGCATTCGGCCAGCGCGCCAACACAGCAGCACCAGCGCCAAGAGCAAGAGCAGCGGCCAAAACTTCGCGGCCGTGGCAAGACCGAGCCACATCCCGGCCCACGCCGGTGCACCTCGACTCCACGCCACCATCGCGATACCGAGAAGCGCCACAGGCAGCAGGTCCCAGTTCGTGAATGCCTGCAAGATCATCACCGGCGCGACAGCGACCATCAACGCATCCCACGGACGACGTCGCGGCGACAGCAGCGCCGTAGTTACCACCGCGATCACGGCCAGAGCCGAAAGCAGTACCACGCTGATGTCGAAGTAGGCCGCCACGCGCTGCGCCTCGCTCACCGGCATCAGCCCGGTCAGGCGCGCGGCGACTTCCATGAACACACCGGTGAGCGTCGGGTAGGGAGTCGCGAAATCGACGTACGGAATTGCGCCTGAAATGAGTTTGAATGATCCCCACGACGCCAGCACATCGGTGTAGCAGGCATGTGTCAGTTGAAACTGATCGACCCATCGCGATGGATCGCGGCATGGTGCCTTCTGCAAATAGCCAACCGTCAGCGCGCCACCTAGGGCCAGCAAGATGACGCGAATCGGCGTCCACCAGTTAAACGCCGCCCACGCGTGCGCGCCCAGTGGTCCGCCCAGACCCTCAGTAGCAGGAATCAGCAGCGGATCATCGCGCGTGGGATCGACGGCGACTTCGCTCACGCGCCAATCATGGCCGATCGGCTACGGCGAGGCAGACGGGGTAGGTGAAGCCGTGTCCGTGGGAGACGGGGAATCAGTCGGCGAGGGCGACACCGTGGGAGACGGGGAATCAGTCGGCGACGGCGAATCAGTCGGCGACGGCGACACCGTAGGAGACGGCGAATCAGTCGGCGACGGCGACACCGTGGGAGACGGGGAATCAGTCGGCGACGGCGACACCGTAGGAGACGGCGAATCAGTCGGCGACGGCGACACTGAAGGAGACGACGTACCTGAACCATCGGCGAATGGGTCAACAAACTCTTCGACAGGGGTCCCCTCGAGAGCGCCGGACATGTAGGCCGTCCAGATACGGGCGGGGAATGAGCCACCCGTCACCGTGTCGAGACCACCGGTTCCAGAGAGCGACACGGGCAGTCCGTTGGGGCCGTCCTTGACCATCATCACCGCCGTTGCGAATTGGGGGGTGTACCCGACGAACCACGCCGATTTGTTGTCGTTGGTCGTCCCGGTCTTGCCGGCGGCGGGTCGTCCGAGTTCCTGCGCCGCAGCGCCCGTTCCGTCGGTCACAACCTTCTGCAAGGCGTAGTTGACCTGATCGGCAATCGCCGGATCGAACACCTGGCGACCAGCAGCTGCGGCCTCGTAGAGCGATGAGCCATCCGGGCCTGTCACTCGCACGATCGTCGTGGGCGAGTTGTCGATACCCCGGGCGGCAAACGTGGCGTAGGCGTGTGCGAGATCGATGACGTGCGGGCTCGCCGTTCCGAGCACGAATGTCAGGTTGGGTTTGAGCCCGACCGTATTGGCCGGAATCCCCGCTTGAAGTGCGGCATCGGCGACCTTGTCGACACCCACGGTGTTCTCCACATCGACGTACACGCTGTTGACCGAGTTCTCGGTCGCCGTCAGCAGCGAGATGTCTCCCCAACTTTCGTCGCCATAGTTGACGACTTTGTAGCCACCGATATCGCGTCCGTTGTCGCCATTCCACATCGAGTCGAGGGAGATTCCGTTCTGCAGCGCGGATGCAAGCGCAAATGGCTTGAAGGTTGAACCGGCCTGACCAATCGCCATCGTCGCGTTGTTGAGCGGGTTCTTGCGATAGTCGGCGCCGCCATACATCGCCGCTACTTCGCCCGTCGCGGGTCGCACGGAAGCCAGTCCGATGCGCAGGCCCTTGGTTCCCTCAGTAGGACCTTGCTCCTTGACTGCCGCGACCGCAGCAGCCTGCGCCTTTTGATCGAAGGTCGACACGATGCTCAATCCGCCGATGCCGAGTTCGGCCTCAGTGATGCCGCGGTCACCCAGTTCCTGTCGCACCGCATCGATCAAGTAGCCGTTCGTTCCGCTCATTTGAACGCTTGACGAACGTGCTTTCACCGAGGGGAAGGTGAGCTTCTTGCGAGCGCTCGCCGTGAGCCACCCCTTCTCCACCAAGCCGTCAACGACATACACCCAGCGCGCCTTGAGTCGTTCAGGATTGCGATCGGGAGACATACCTTCGGGTGACTTCAGCAGTGCCGCGAGCATGGCCCCCTGCGCCACGGTGAGTTGCGACGCGGGTACACCGAAGTACGCCTGCGCCGCCGATTCGATGCCGTAGGCACCGCGGCCGAAGTACACGGTGTTCAGGTAGTCACCGAGAATCTGATCCTTTCCGACGGTGGTTTCGAGTTTCACCGACAGGACGAGTTCCTTGGCCTTGCGCTGCCAGGACCGTTCCTGAGAGAGGAAGGCGTTCTTCGCGTACTGCTGCGTGATGGTTGAGGCACCCTGAGTCGAGCCACCCTGCAGGTTATTCATCACAGCGCGCGCAACGCCGGTGGGAGAGAAACCTCCGTGGTTGTAGAACTCGCGGTCTTCGGCAGCGAGCACAGCGTGCTGCACATAATCCGGAACGGAACTGAGCGGCACATCGACTCGGTTCACGTCACCGAGTCGACCGAGTTCGGTCGTGCCGTCATTCCAGTAGACGATCGAGGTTTGCGCGCGCGCCACATCATTGGGTTCGGGAATGGGCGTCAACACCACGGCCGCTGCGAAGGCCCCGACCGCCAACGCCCCTGCGACGACCACCGTTCCGAGAATCAACCGCCACGAAGGAAACCAGCGTCGCCAGCCCATGCGATTACGTCGCGGGTAATCGATGCGCATGTCGCTGCCTTACTAGGAGCTCACTAGGAGGTGACACGGGGAAGGTGGTCCTCACCGCACAACGCGTTGAGGAGGCCGAACGTTCCCTCTAGCCTGCCTCACCATCGGCCGCCAGCACGCCCGCGACACTGTCAAGTACCTCAAGACCGTCGTTATGCGAGTGTGTGAAACCGCGTCGGCGCTCTTCGCCCACGGTCTCTTCACTGCGCAGAGCAACGATGTAAGCCCGCCGCCACGAATCGACGGTGACGTTACCGCCGGATCCGTGCAAGATTCCTTCGCAGTGAACGGTGATGTCGCCGCGCGAAATCGGCACCGGCCTCATGACGTCGCCTTCATGCAAATCGGTGACCAGCGTGTGACTCTCGCCTCGATCACCGTGCAACGGAAAGTGTGGGCGTACTGGCTCGTGCTGACTTCCCGGGAGGAACTGCAGGCATCCGTTGTCGACCGTCGAGTCGTCAACGGCCAACCAGCACGTCGCGGTGCGACGGTCGTCGGTGTCAATCCAGTAGGCCTGATCTTGATGCCAGCCGAACACCGCGTCGACGCGGCCCGGGCGCTTGGCGAGAAGCTGGTCGAAGTCGATGACCATGCCCTCACCGCACAACTGTGTGGCAATGCTGATGGCACGCTGCTCAAAGACATTGCCCTGCCACTGCGGGTAGTACTTACGCGGAAGCATCACATTGACGATCGCGTAGCCGGATGGATCAGTTCCGTGCTCGCCTGTGGTCATGTCATTGAAGTCTTTGCCCACAACGTCGATCTCACGCCGAAGGAATCGGGTGTACACATCGTCGATGGCATCCATCTCGTCGGCCGACATGACGCCGCGCAGATGCACATAGCCATCGCGTGCAAAGGCCTCGCGATCGGCCTGAGTAATGAGATACGTGCCGCCCTGACGACGCTCCTGCCCAATGGGATCGCTCATGCGCGTGATGGTAGTGCGTCAGTCGAGTAGATCGCGCGGACGGCGCGGTGCCGCTCGCGGAATTCCGTCGCCCAATACGTACGACGTCACCAAGTGGTTCCAGGTGCACATCTGGCACACCTCCACCACATACACCCGAAACTCTCCGTACTCAGTGGCCAGCGCGGGCAATGCACCGGTAGCCCGAACGCGGCCTGAGTAGGGACCCAACTGAGCACCAAAGGTGTAGGTGACGTGTGTGAGTTCGGTGCGTCGGCACACTGGGCACTTTCGTTCGGTGGCCTCACCATGCCACTGCGCCGCACGCAGCAGATACGGATCGGCGTCGCAGGCATCGCTTCTGAGCGCGCCACCGGTGAAGAGGTCTTCGAGGGCGGCCCGGCGCTGTAGTGCGAAACTCACCACATCGCGAGGCTCGGCCGGATTCGCAACGCGAACTCGCGGCGCATCCTGAGGCCGTTCGTCGGGCGCGGGGCCCGACCGGCCGGGCACGCGACTGCCCTTGATCGATGACGATCGTTGCCCGGCCACAGACTGACTCTAAGCGTCCGGGAGCCGCCGTGCTCATTTCAACCCATCGTCGAGACCCCGTTCCAGCGTCACTTCCGGGCACGTGAAATAGCTCTGGAGTGGGGTCTCGGTGAATTGTGGGTGCGGTGGGTAGGGGTGAGCGCGGTGGGTGCGGTGGGTAGGGGTGAGGACTGGCGCCGGATGGGGTATCGTTGAGATGTATCGAACCGATATAACCATGTGTTACATCGAGAATGCACTTAGTAACCCGTTGAATTCAGCGTCCAAGGAGATTCGGTGGCCCGTTCCGGCTCGAAGTCGAGTTTGCTCGAGTTCGCCGTTCTCGGACTGCTCCACGACGCTCCGATGCACGGTTACGAACTGCGCAAGCGACTCAATGGGGTGCTCGGTACGTTCCATGCCATTTCCTACGGATCGCTCTACCCGTGCCTGCGCACTCTCGAATCGGCCGGCCTGATTGCCGCCGCTGGTCCGGCCAGCAGCGACGGACCAGCTCTGTCGGGTAAGCGCGCTCGCATCGTCTACGAACTCACTGCCGACGGCAAAGAGCGATTCGCCGAACTCGTCGCCGAAACCGGTCCCGAAACCTGGGACGACGACGCTTTCGGAATTCGTTTCGCATTCTTCAGCAGCGCCGACGCCGACGTGCGTCGCCACATTCTTGAGGGCCGCCGCAGCCGACTCGAAGAGCGCCTCTCGACCTTGAGAGCCTCACTGCGCAGCACCCGCGAACGCCTCGACAACTACACCCTTGAACTTCAGCGCCACGGACTCGAGTCCGTCGAGCGCGAAGTGCGCTGGATCGATGACCTCATCGCCGGCGAAGACGGCGCAGCGCGCTCACGAACTCCACGGAGTATCTCCGAGGTCAGCACGACCACCGGGTCCGACCGATCCGGTTCAACACACAGGTGAGGAAAGGTCAACACAATGGGAAGTCTGAAGGTCGCGATCGTCGGGGTCGGAAACTGCGCCTCGTCGCTCGTCCAAGGAGTTGAGTACTACCGCGACGCTGATGCAAGTAGTTCCGTTCCGGGACTCATGCACGTCACGTTCGGTCCGTACCACATCAGCGACATTGAGTTCGTTGCCGCATTCGACGTTGACGCCAAGAAGGTCGGCCAAGACCTCTCGGAAGCCATCGTTGCCAGCGAGAACAACACCATCAAGATCGCAGACGTCCCGCCCACCGGCATCATCGTGTCGCGCGGTCACACCCTTGACGGTCTTGGCAAGTACTACCGCGAGATGGTCATCGAGAGTGACGATGAGCCCGTCGACGTCGTGCAGGTGCTCAGGGACACGCAGGCCGATGTACTCGTGTGCTACTTGCCCGTTGGTTCCGAGAAGGCCGCGAAGTTCTACGCCCAGTGCGCCATTGACGCCAAGGTCGCCTTCGTCAACGCCCTCCCCGTCTTCATTGCGGGCACCAAGGAGTGGGCTGACAAGTTCACCGCCGCTGGTGTTCCGATCGTTGGCGACGACATCAAGTCGCAGATTGGTGCCACTATCACGCACCGCGTTCTTGCCAAGCTCTTCGAAGACCGCGGCGTCACCGTCGACCGCACGTACCAGCTCAACGTCGGCGGCAACATGGACTTCAAGAACATGCTCGAGCGCGACCGTCTTGAGTCGAAGAAGATCTCCAAGACGCAGTCGGTCACTTCGCAGTTGCGCGACGAAATTTCACCGCGCAACGTGCACATCGGACCGAGCGACTACGTCGCGTGGCTCGACGACCGCAAGTGGGCCTTCGTGCGCCTTGAGGGGCGCAACTTCGGTGACGTGCCGCTGAGCTTGGAATACAAGCTCGAGGTATGGGACTCACCCAACTCGGCCGGAATCATCATCGACGCGATCCGCGCCGCCAAGATCGCCCAGGACCGTGGCATCGGCGGACCGATTCTGTCGGCCTCGAGCTACTTCATGAAGTCGCCGCCGGTGCAGTACTCCGACGACGAAGCCAAGCAGGCTGTCGAGGACTTCATCGCTGGTTCGATCGAGAGCTGAACCACCGTGCGCCCATGCGTGCACTGACACACCACACCACACTCGCGGGGTCTGGACTCCACCTCACCGGAGACCAGGCCCCGCGTGGCGTTGGGTGCGTCTACGGTGGACCCCGTGGCCCTCACCGAGCTCCGGCATGTGCTGGGCTCCTCGCCGTTCCGGCGACTGTTCGCAGTGCGCCTCACCGGGCAATTCGCCGACGGCCTCGTGCAGGCAGCACTCGCCACCTTCGTGCTCTTCTCGCCCGAACGTCAGGCAACGGCACCGCGCATCGCCATCGCGTTTGTCGTCCTGCTGCTGCCGTACTCACTGATCGGACCCTTCGTCGGCGTATTCCTCGACCGATGGCGTCGCCGAGGCGTGCTCGTCTACGCCAACCTGCTCCGCACACTGTCGGTCTCGATCCTGGCCACCTTGGTGGTGCTCGGTCACGACGGCGGCGATCTCGCCCTCGCGGTACTGGTGACGCTCGGAATCGGTCGGTTCGTTCTCGCTGGACTTTCCGCCTCCCTTCCTCACACGGTCGAACCCTCGGGGCTCGTAACCGCTAACGCGTTGTCGCCCACGGCTGGAACGGTCGCATCCTCCATTGGCGGGCTCGTGGGTGTTGGCATTCGCGCACTCAGCGGAGGCGGCGACCGAGGCAGCATGGTGGTGCTGGCGTGCGCAGGTGTCGGATATCTATGCGCCTCATTCGTCGCCCGCACCATTCCGCGCGATCTGCTCGGACCACACGGCGACATCGTGGGTGAAGGTGTTCGCGACGTGTGGCGCGGACTCATTGACGGCTTCCACCACCTTCGCGAACGTCGCGCCGCCTCCGACGCGATCGCGGTGGTCTCAATGCACCGCATCGCATTTGGCGCGGCCACCGTGTTGGCAATCCTGATACTGCGCAACACACTCAACGACCCCAACGAGCCCGCGGGTGCGCTTGCCGGCCTCACCGTGGTCGTGGGTGTCACCGCCGCTGGCGCACTGATCGGTGCGGTATTGACGCCATGGGCCACGCGACACCTCGGCTCGGTTCCGTGGAGTGTTATGAGTCTGCTCATCGCGGCAGTACTCACAATCGTCGGTTTACTCGGCACCACGTTGAACTGGCCGGGGCTCACAGGAATTACCGGATTGCTGGTTGCTGGCTTTGGAATCGGATACTCCGGCCAATCGGTCAAGGTCACCAGCGACACCATCGTTCAGAAGGATGTCAGTGACGACCATCGCGGTCGCGTCTTCTCGTTGTACGACGTCTCGGTCAATATCGGGCTGGTCATCGGTGTGGTGTGGATCGCGTTCACGTCGCCGATCAGCGGTATGTCGGCGCTGATTGACGTGTTGATTTCACTCGTTCTTGTTCTCGCTGCCGGGTGGTACTTCGTCGTCTCGCGTCGACGGGGCTCGCTTGCTTGACGCAAGCCCCTAGAGTTCATTCAACCGATCCGAGGAGCAGGCATGAGTGAGACCGCGACCGAGAGCACCGAGACACCCGTTGTAAAGAGACCCCGTAAGTCGCGCTCCATCGTTGCCGTCGTGTTCTTCGTGATCGCAGCCCTTCTGCTTCCGCTCGGGCTCACGGCCTTCTGGGCGCAGCGCACGATCACTGAGACCACTCAGTACATCGAAACGGTCACACCGCTCTCGAGTGATCCTGCTATCCAAGACACAGTCGCCACCATCGTCAGCGAGCAAGTGACCTCCGCCATTGATGTGAGTGCAGCGTTGGCAAAGGTGCTGCCTCCCGCGGGCCAGGCACTGGTCGGCCCCCTCACATCCGCTATCGACAATCTGCTCGACCGTGCGGTGCTCAAGGTCATGCAGAGCGCAGCATTCCAGAAGGCGTGGGTGGTCTTCAATACGGCCGCTCAGAAGTCCTTGGTGACCTTGCTTGAGGGCAAGCCCGACGGCCCACTTCAGGTCGATAAGAACGGAACGGTCCTGCTTGATACCACGGCTCTTTACCAAGCGGTGCGACAGCGGATGGTCGACGACGGTGTTTCCTTCGCGTCGAAACTTCCCGAAACGCCACCGAAGGACAAGCAGATCGTTCTACTCCAGAGCGATCAACTTGCTCAGGCACAGGCCATTTACTCGGTGACCCACCCAGTATCGACATGGACTCTCTGGGTCGCCATTGCTTTGTTCATTCTGGCGATCATCCTGGCGCGTCGACGTGCACGCATGGTGTTGGCAGTGGGCCTTGCTGTACTTGTCGGGGCCGTTCTCCTGCGCGTGGGATTGAGTATTGGTGAGAGCCAAGTGCAGTTGGCATTGCAGAACACTCCCTTAGCGGCAGCTGAAGCAGCATTCTTCACAACCTTGACGCGGTTCCTGACAAACGGAATTGAATGGATGCTCGGAATCGGCATCGCGATGGCAGTGCTGGGCTGGCTGTTCGGTCAATCCGCTCCCGCCGCGAAGATTCGCTCGTGGACTCGCGCCGACGTTGAAAGCGCCGAAGGCTCCGGTTTCGCTGGGTGGCTTCGCCGTTATGGCCGGCTGCTTGCACTCGCCATCGGTGTCAGCGCCATCGTGATCATCCTCGCGCTCAGTCTGACGCTGGGTCAGTTGCTGATCGTGTCAGTCTCGCTCATCGTGATCGGTGTGCTGCTGTGGTTCGGGCTCGGCAAGCCCAAGGACGCCGTACTCGAGTAACTACAACTCGCGTGACCGCGCAGCCCACCAGGCGCGTAGTGCCTCGGTCGCGAGCTCCTCACCGAGGGGTCCGCGATCGAGTCGCACGTCGAGCAGAAATCGGTACGCCTCGCCCACCATCGGACCTGCGGGAATATCGAGCAGGGCCATGATCTGAGCTCCGTCGAGTTCGGGGCGAATCGACGCAAGTTCCTCTTCGGCGGACAGTCGCTCAATGCGTTGTTCAAGGTCGTCGTAGGTGCGCTGCAAACGTTCGGCCTTGCGACGATTGCGCGTAGTGCAGTCGGCGCGCGTCAACTTGTGCAGTCGATCGAGCAAGTCGCCCGCGTCGCGTACGTAACGTCGCACTGCCGAGTCAGTCCATTCGCCGGTGCCGTAGCCATGGAATCGCAGGTGCAGTTCGACGAGGCGGGACACCGCGTCAATATCGTCATTGGAAAACCGCAATGCCTGCATGCGCTTGCGCGTGATCTTGGCACCGACAACTTCGTGATGGTGAAACGAGACACCGCCGTCGGCTTCAAACTTGCGGGTGCGCGGCTTACCCACATCGTGCATCAGAGCCGCGAAGCGCAACACGAAGTCAGGACCACTCACCGGCTGGTGTGCATTCTCGAGAACCATCGCCTGCTCGAGCACGGTGAGGGTGTGCTCGTACACGTCCTTGTGATGGTGATGCTCGTCGATCTCGAGTGCCAGCGTCGGAAGTTCGGGCAGCACGTGCGCTGCGAGACCGGTTTGCACCATGAAGGCCAAACCCTCGCGCGGACTGCGACCCATCACCAAACGAACCAGTTCTTCGCGCACCCGCTCGGCCGACACGATGGCAATGCGATCACTCATCTGCGTGGCGGACTCGACCACGTCGGGTGCCACCGAGAAACTCAACTGGGAGATGAAACGCGCGGCGCGCATGATGCGCAATGGATCGTCACCGAATGAATCGGCCGGGCTGCCGGGCGTTCGCAACACACCTTCGGCGAGGTCGGCCAATCCGTCGAATGGATCGACAAACTCTCGGCTCGGCAGACGCACTGCCATGGCGTTGACCCGGAAATCCCGCCGCAGTAGATCGTCCTCGAGCGACGTTCCGTACGCCACCTCGGGTTTGCGCGAATCTTCCGAATACAACTCAGTGCGGTACGTCGTGATTTCGTATTGAACGGCGCCGTAGGTGGCGCCGACAGTGCCGAAGGCGATGCCCACATCCCAGACGGCGGTCGCCCAGCCGGCGACAAGCTGCTGCACCACGTGCGGGTGCGCATTCGTCGTGAGGTCGATGTCGACGGGAATGGGTGCGGGGCGGGAACCGTCGGCATCCGTCTGGGTCACCAGATCGCGAACAGCGCCTCCGACCAGCGCGACCTCCCAGCCAGCGGCCTCGAAGCGTCCGGCGAGTTCCTCCAGACCCGGGGCAGCGTCAAGCCAGGCCCCAAGGGCCTGCTGCTGAGCCGGACGGAGGATGGGCGACACGGTGTCTCAGCCTACGGTGGTCGGCCCCGTGGGTCGCGCACCGTAGGCTTGCCCCATGTCCACCACCCTTGAACCGGGAGGCGGGGAGACGAAGCCGACGAGCTCGCCAACCCCGTCTTCAGAGCGCGATGCGGTCGGTGGCAGTACAGCGTCTGAGCCGTCGCCTCAACCTGAACGGGCTACGGATAACCGCACATCCAACGCGAACCGGAAGCCTTCGCGCAGGAGTTCGACCACACAATCCGACAAACCTGGCCCGAAACCCGGCCCGAAACCTGCCTCGAAACCCGCCTCGAAGACAGCCGCTAAGTCGACTCGCACCCGTCGCCTGACCCGCGTCGAGGAAACCAGCGCGGGCGGCTTGGTCCTGCGACTCGACGGCGGTCAGATCGAGGCTGCTCTGATTGGCCGGCTCGATCGTCGCAAGCGACTGGTGTGGTCGATGCCCAAGGGCCATCTGGAAGAAGGCGAAACGGCCGAACAGGCCGCCGTTCGTGAGGCGCAGGAAGAGACCGGAATTTATTCACGGGTCATCGCCCCACTCGGAGTCATTGATTTTTGGTTCGTGGCCGAAGGTCGACGCATTCACAAGACCGTGCACCACTTCGTGCTTGAAGCCACGGGCGGTGACCTGTCGGACGAAGACATTGAAGTGGAAGAAGTGGCCTGGGTTCCGGTGGCGGAACTGCCCACGCGGTTGGGCTATGCCGACGAGCGCAGGCTGTTGGAGCGTGTTCCCGGATTGCTTGCGGATGCGGGCTTCCACGTCGATGTCCGCGCCCTGAAGCCGGGGTTGAGTGACGCTGACGAGGGGCACGCGGGGGCCGACAGCGCGTGACGCGAGCAGGCGAGCAGTCACGCGCCAGACAAGCAGGCGTGACGCGAGCAGGCCGTACTCGAAGGGCGGCACTGTCAGTTCTTGTCGTCCTCGCTGCGGTAATTCTTCCATCGGCGATCACCAGCAGCGTGGCCGCCGAAACTCCGCCCCCCGTGACCATCGCGATCACGTCACTCACGCCGCTTGCGCCGCTTGCGACTGACACCCTCACGCTGACCGGAACGGTGGCGAACACGTCGGGCGAAACTGTTCTCGGCGTCACGGTGCGATTGCGCGTCGGCGGCGAACCGCTCGCCGATCGCAAGACACTTGTCGACATCAGCAACGGAACCAGTTCCCCTAATGGTTCGGGCGTTGGCGGAACCCGCACTCCCCCTATCGCCGATCTGCGGCCCGGGCAAACAGCTCCGTTCATCCTCACCGTGCCCATGGCAACACTCGCACTTGGCAGCGCCGGTGTGTACCTGCTCGCCGTTGAGGCGCAGTCCGATCCGGGTGACGGCAACCTCACGCGCGTAGGCCTCGGGCGCACATTCCTGCCATGGCTTCCAAGTCCCGCTGAAACCCCCGTTACCGGCCTCGTCACACTGTGGCCGCTGACCGATACGCCGGCGGTCGACAGCGATGGCGTTCTCCTCAATGATCAGATTCCGCGCGATGTGTCGCCCGGAGGCAGGCTGCGAGTTCTCGTCGATGCAGGAAGTCCCCACGGCAGCGCGCTGACGTGGTTGGTTGACCCGGCACTGCTCGAAACCGTCGATGCGATGACCTCCGGCTATCGCGTGCACGAGGGTAATCAACTCGTGGCGGGCACGGCCTCCGACCAGGCCGCAACGTGGCTCGACGCAGTGCGTCGTGTCACCGCCCAATCAGCGGTTCTTGCCCTGCCGTATGCGTGTCCCGATGACGTGGCCCTGGTGCGCGGATCTATGGTGCGTGAAGTCGTTCGTGCCATCACCTCGGCCGCACCGCGGTCCAGTGCCACTCTTCGACATCCTGTGGTGTCGACGCTGGCGTGGCCCGACAACGGCTTTGTCGACGAGCCCACTCTGCGCGCTATCAGCGACGCCGCTCCCCTTGCGGTGTTGGTCTCAGGCAGCCAACTTCGCAGTGAGTCCGACTTCACGCCAACTGGACTGACGACGCTGCCGAGCAGTGTGGGATCGGGCACCGCCGTTATCAGCGATCCGGCGCTCAGTTCCATCGCGGCCGGTACCCATGAATCCGCCGCCGACATTCTGCAAGCCCGACAGCGACTAATCAGTGACCTCGCGCTCATTGGACTTGAACTACCCGCCACTCAACGCACTGTGGTTATCGCTCCGCCCCTGCAGTGGTCGTCCAACTCGGCGTTCCTCACTGAAATGCTGACCGCCATCACTACCGTCCCGTGGGTGCGACCAACGAGTCTGCCGGCTCTGCTCGGAGCTGAACCTTCGAGCGTTCCGCGCACTTTGAAGCCCTACCCCTCGAGTGCAACGAAGGCCGAACTCAATTCCGACTACGTGTCGCGCATCGCTGCAGCACAAACGTCGACAACGCTCGTAAGCGACGTGATCGCGGGCTCCGCTGTCACGACTGCCGCCATCAACGAATCGCTTGCCCGCTCGGCGTCATCGGCGTTCCGAGCTGACCGTGCACTCGGCCTCGCGCTCATCGCGTCGGCTCGGGCAGACGTGAGCCGCATGCTGTCTGGCGTACGCATCGTGTCGAAGGGCTCGGTCACACTCCCCGGAGATACCGGCTTCATCCCGATCAGCATCGCCAACACGCTCGACTCACCGGTCACCGTGAGTTTGTCGATTCAAGCCACCCCGAGCGTGCGACTGAGCACCTCCGCGATCGAACCGGTCACCGTGCCCGCACAATCCACCACGCTGGTTGAAGTACCCGCCCGAGTCACTGGTAGCGATCCCGTGTCGCTCACGGTTCGACTCACAGCACCCGGCGGTGCGGCCTTTGGCGCGCCGGCGCAGATGCAGGTGGGTTCATCGGCCTATTCGCGTGCCGCGGCGTGGGTTGTCGGGGCTGCTTTCGCGGTGCTCGTGATTCTGCTGCTGATTAATGCCGGTCGCCGCGTACGAGGGTCAACGCATCGCGGCAGGCCTGCGCCACCGGTCGATGGGACGATGGACGAGTGAGCAACAACGGGACGGCCGGAGACAGCGAGCCGACTGCTGCGCAGCCCTCCATTCACGATTTTGAGGAAGCCAGCGCCGAGGCGGCTCGTGAATCCGATCCCGGCGATGTCGCCGTTTCATTTCCGCAGTCCGCGCCCGCCGGGTTACTGCGCAACTCGGCGGTAATGGCCGCCGGCACGATGGTGTCGAGAATCACCGGGGTCGGCCGCGATATCGCGATGACGGCAGCCTTGGGCTTCTTCATCGTGGCCGACGCTTACTCGCTCGGAAACACACTGCCCAACATCGTGTACATCCTCGTCGTCGGCGGCGCCCTCAACGCGGTCTTCATCCCGCAACTCGTACGCCATATGAAAGATGACGTCGACGCGGGCGATGCCTATGCCGACCGACTGCTGACGCTGGTGATCACAGGCCTGCTCATTGTCACGGTGCTCGCCGTAGTACTCGCGCCGTGGATCGTCAGCCTGTACGCGACAAGTGCCTACACCGAACCGCAGCGCGCGATGGCCGTTGCCTTCGCCCAATTCTGCTTACCCCAGATACTTTTCTACGGCGCCTACACCGTGTTTTCGCAGGTACTCAATGCGCGCGGACATTTCGGCGCACCGATGTTCGCCCCCATCATCAACAACGTCATCGCCATCGCGGTGTTTCTCGGCTTCCTCGCTGTTGCTGGCTCGAATGCTGCTAGCGATGGCGTACTCGAGCCAGGGCAAGTTGCGTGGCTCGGAATTGGAACCACGATCGGGGTCGCCGCTCAAGCACTCATTTTGCTTCCCGTGCTGTGGCGCTCTGGATACATGTGGCATCCACGATTCGACTGGCGCGGAACCGGATTGCGCAAGACGGGGTCGCTCGCGGTGTGGACTATCGGACTGGTGCTCGTCAACCAACTCGGCTACGTCGTGATCACCCGGCTGGCCACCTTCGCCAACGTACTTGCCGAGAACAACGCACTCGTGCCGGCGGGTTTGACCACGTACCAAAAAGCCCACCTGATTTTTATCCTGCCGCACTCAGTGATCACCGTTTCCATCGTCACTGCGTTGCTGCCGCGCATCAGCAGGTCGGCCCATGACGGTGACTTGCGAGCTGTCGGAGATGGTCTGGCCTCGAGTGCTCGGCTTGCCGCGGCGATCGTGGTACCGATCGGCGCGATCATGATGGTGCTCGCACCTCGACTCACCCGGTTGATCTTCGGCTTCGGTGCGGCGACCAATGGGTCAGCCACCTACACCGGCTTGGTCGTCATGGCATTCCTCGTCGGCATCGTCCCGTTCACGCTCTTCTACATTCTGTTGCGCGGTTGGTATGCGCTTGAGAACACCAAGACACCGTTTTGGTTAACGGTCGCCTTCAATGTGCTGCTTCTAGCGATCATGGTTCCGGTCTTCTACCTCGTCCCTGACTCCGCCAAGGTCGTGTCGATGGCCGCGTCGTACTCGGTGGCCTACTGGGTCATTCTCATCCTTGCCACGTGGCTACTTTCGCGTCGGCTTGGTGGACTGGAAGTCAGAAGGACCGCGGGCACCTTGCTCAAGCTCGGCGCCGCCGGTGTGGTTACCGCAGCGGTCACTCTGGGCGTCGTCACAGCGCTCTCGGGTTATGTTTCTGAGGCCGGTCGCTGGGGACTTCTGCTCGAACTCGTCGTAGGAAGTTGCGTCGGACTCGCGGTATTTGCCGGTGTGGCGTGGGTGCTGCGCATCCCTGAAGTGCGTGAAGTGTCGGCTGTTCTCGGCCGAAAGTTTGGCCGGTAACACACCTCCGGGTTAGCCCGGACGCCGCTATGACTACGCATGGAACCCCCAATCGGACGTATCGTGGTGGAAAACCCTTTGCCCACGTATCGGGGAACCCACGTGACCATCGACGGCAGTACTGCCCCACAGACCAAGGCCAGCGAGCCTCGGGCTGTCGATGACACGCAGGATGTTGCCCCTCAACCCACCTCTGTCGACTCCCCCCGCGCACCTGGTGACACCCAGCCCCATGAGTCGGTCGTTGACCCTCCTACCCCTTCAACTGCGGCGGCGCCTCAACCGGTTGCCGACGCTGTGTGGCGTTATCACCTCGACGTACTCGTGGGTGAAGCCGCCGGGTCTCAGGTGTGGCAGGCCACCGACCCCGTGCTGGGGCGTCAGGTGGGCGTGCGACTCCTGCCCTCATCTGACGAGCGCGCCGAAGACCTGCGTGAAGCTGCCTGTCTGGCCGCCCGCGTGTCAGACCGTCGGCTCATTCACGTGCTCGACGTCGTTGATGTGCGTTTTCACAATGAACCACACATCGCGGTTGTCACCGAATGGATTCCCGGTCACTCGTTGGCCGAACGGCTCCATGCGCCATTGTCTTCAGCCGACGCGCTGCGTATTTGTGCCGAGGTTGCCGAATGCCTTGAGGCGTCTCACCTCGAGGGCATCGCTCACGGACGCGTTCGCCCCAATTCGGTACTGCTCACCGAAAACGGTGACGTGCGAGTGCGTGGTGTTGGCGTCGAGGCGGTGTTGCGTGGGTGCGACCCCGATCCCGATCCGGCGACGTCCGACGTGAACGGAGTCGGTGGACTGCTCTACGCCTGCGTCACCGGACGATGGCCTTACGGATCCCTCAGCGGCGTGGCCGCTGCTCCCCGCATGGGAGGTTCTGTCCCACTCCCAAGCCGCGTCACGCCGTCTGTTCCTTCACTTGTTGACAGCCTCTGTGCTCGCTCCGTCGCGGGAATTCAGGCCCCCAAGGACAGCGTCCGCTTTGTAACCATGGCCGAGCTCTCATCCGAACTACGAAGCTCGGTAGGTTCGGCTCGCGATACTCCCATCCCCACTCTCACCACAACGCTTCCGCGTCGTCGCGTGGGGCGCCGCCTGATCGCCTCGGTGATCGCTTTGCTCGCCGTCGCGGGCCTGGCCCTCATGGGCTGGCAATTGGTCTCCAAGGGGCCGGCCCCGGTGATTGCTCGGCCGTCTGCGGCTGCTCCGCTAGTAAGCACCCCGTCCGTCGCGCCGTCGCCTGTGGCCAAGGTCGAACGGCCGCTTCCCATCGTTCGCGTGAACGATTACGACCCACTGGGTAATGGCCAAGAGAACGCCAACCAGACCGCGCTCGCCATTGATTCCAAGACAGACACGGCCTGGACGACGGTTGTGTACAGCGATGACTACCTGTCAGGAAAACCCGGTGTCGGCCTACTGCTCGATCTCGGAACCGCGCGACCCATCTCGGCGGTGCGCTTGTCACTGCTGGGTAAGGGAACCAACGTCGAAATACGCACCGCGGACAAGCCCGGTGACAACCCCGACGCATTTCGACGATTCGGAACGGCAGCGAGCGCACCCGGTGAGATCGTGCTGCGCAGCCCCAAGCCCGTCACGGCCCGCTACGTGCTGGTGTGGCTCACTCGGGTACCCACCACCTCAGATGGTGGCTATCAAGGCGGAATCAGCGAAGTTGCCGTTTTGGGGTGATAGCCCCCAAAAACTGCAGCGTGACAGGCTCGAAAACGTCACTAATCACCACTATTCATCCACTTGTCACCCATCCGGGTGACGTAGGCACTGGTATCCCCCGTACTCTCTACAGATGGAGAGTGACGCTGGGAGTGTCCCGCTCACGGAATTAGATGACCGTGCACTGATGGCTCTGCACGTCCAGGGCAACACTGACGCCTTCGGCGAACTCTTCCGCCGCCACCGCGATCGGCTCTGGTCAGTCGCGCTACGCACCCTTGGCGATCCCGAGGAAGCGGCCGACGCCGTACAAGACGGGCTGATTTCGGCGTATCGCAATGCTGCCTCGTATCGAGGCGATGCTGCTGTCACCACGTGGCTGCACCGCATTGTCGTCAATGCCTGCCTCGATCGGGTCAGACGGCGCACCTCGCGGCCCACGGTGGCCCTACCCGACGACGACCTCGCCCCGGAAGCTAGTCGGCTTACCGTACGTCGCGACGCTATGGACGAGCGCGAAACCGCCCTCGAGATCAATCGAGCCCTCGCAGCGCTACCTCCCGATCAGGCCGCAGCCGTGGTTCTCATCGACGTTGAGGGCTGGAGTGTCGAGGAAGCAGCAGTAATCCTCGACTGCCCGCCAGGCACGGTAAAGAGCCGATGTTCACGCGGGAGAGTGAAACTAGCCGCCACTTTGGGTCATCTGCGGAACCCCGAGAGTGACGGCCGCGTCCCAACATTGCCTGACAGTCAGGTGAGTTCGGCCGAAAGCCTCGTGAAGGAGGTGGGAACGCGATGAGCGATTCCATCCTGCTCGAAGACCGCGAGGCCCAGGCGAGGTTTGAGGCGCCCCACGACTCTGACATGGCGGTAATCTCGCTGCTCAGTTCGCTGCCGTCCCTCACCATGCCCGCAGACCTCGTCGCTGACCTTCAAAGACGATTCCCCCCGCAGACTGCTCTGATCCAACAGACTCCCGCTGACGTCATCGATATCAGCTCGCGCCGCCGACCTCGCTGGATGGCTCCGCTCGCGGTCGCCGCGTCGGTGGCTCTGTTGCTGACGCTCGGCGCCGTCGTCTTCCGATCAACTGATGTCACCATCGTCAATGCCGACGGACCGGTTCTCGCCAGCGGCACCGAGTACAGCGCCTCGAACCTTGCTACCGAAGTTCCAGAATTACTCAACACTGCAGGGCTCAGCGCCACGTCTGCGGTGAGCGAGGCACGCATCGCGCCTGCCGACGCCGCAGCGCTCGCAGGCACCTTTGCAGCCTCACCACACTCAATTGGCTCCTGCATCGACGCGATCACTGACGCCCCCACCGCCCAACTCGTGGCCATCGATATGGCCACCTTCCGCGGAACCGCGGTCGGCGTCATCACCAGCCGCGTCTCCGGTGAAAAGGGTCTGACTGTCTCGGTTGTTCCCACCAACTGCGGTGCGGAGAACGCAGCGATTCTTGAGCAGATCGTCATTGCTGATCAGTAATCTACGTCCCCTAGACTGAAGGGAATTCCACAGAGCGTCGTGCGCGTTATGCGCACATGAAGCCCTTGGATCACCGTCAGCGAAGGAGTTCGACGTGAGCGCCACATCCGACCCACGTGAGGTCATCATTGTGGGCTCCGGCCCTGCCGGTTACACCGCCGCCGTCTACGCAGCGCGCGCGCAACTAGCGCCCCTGCTCCTCGAGGGTTCGGTCACCGCCGGGGGCGCGTTGATGAACACGACCGAGGTAGAGAACTTCCCCGGCTTCCGCGAAGGAATCACCGGCCCGGCGTTGATGGAAGAGATGCGCGCACAGGCCGAACGCTTCGGAACCGAAATTCTCACCGACGACGCCGTCACAATCGAACTCAACAACGACGGGCCGCACACGGTCATCGACGGTGAAGGCGCTACTCACCACGCACACGCGGTCATCTTGGCCATGGGGTCGGCCTACCGCGAACTCGGTTTGCCCAACGAGAAGCGGCTGTCAGGCCACGGAGTCTCCTGGTGTGCCACCTGCGACGGATTCTTCTTCCGCGGACAGGAAATCGCGGTAGTCGGCGGCGGCGACTCCGCGATTGAAGAGGCCACCTTCCTCACCCGTTTCGCCTCCCGCGTGCACCTGTTGCACCGTCGCGATTCGCTCAGGGCAAGCAAGATCATGCAGGAGCGGGCCTTTAACGACCCCAAGCTCAATCTGGTCTGGAACACCGAAGTGGTCGATGTTCTCGGCGACGACCGAGTCAGCGGGCTCGCTCTGCGCGACACGGTCACGGGCGAAAGCCGCACACTCGACGCTACGGGGCTATTCGTGGCGATTGGCCATGATCCTCGGTCCGAGCTCGTCGCCGGGCAGGTCGACCTTGACGACGACGGGTACGTCCACGTCGAGGGGCGCACCACTCGAGTTTTGAGCAATGGATCGGCCCTGTCCGGCGTCTTCGCGGCCGGAGATCTCGTCGATCACAGTTACCGACAGGCGATTACCGCTGCCGGTTCGGGCTGCGCTGCGGCCCTCGACGCCGAACGCTGGCTGGCCGGGCACCACAGTCCCTGAGCACGGGCCGGCCCCCGTGGCCTACGCTGACAGACATCGATCGGCGCGAGCCGGGCACGAAGGAGACATGATGGGCGAGTTCACCAAGACCGTTACCGACGCGTCGTGGGACGCAGATGTACTCAAGAGCGACAAGCCGGTGCTGGTCGATTTCTGGGCCGTGTGGTGCGGACCGTGCAAGATGGTGGCACCCATCCTCGACGAAATCGCCGAGACGCACTCCGGCTCCATCACCGTCGCCAAGCTCAACGTTGACGAGAACCCGGTGATTGCGGCTTCCGAGCGCATCACCTCGATTCCGACCCTTAATGTCTACAAGGGCGGCGAGTTGGTCAAGCAGGTCATCGGCGCCAAGCCCAAGGCCGCGCTGCTCGCTGAGCTCGCAGAGTACTTGTAGATCGGCACAGGTGGCACCCGTCTATCGGCGGGGCGACCACGGACCTCCTGTCGTAGAGGTTCGCGATCGCCTCGCTCGGCTTGGCCTGCTTGAGAGCCCAGTCCTCGGTGATTCCATGGCGTTGGAATTCGACGCATCTGTCGACGAGGCCGTGCGCATCTTCCAGCAGAGCCGCTCACTCACAGTCGATGGCGCCGTTGGCCCCGAAACGTTCCGGCGCCTCGAAGAGGCCCGCTGGTCGCTAGGCGACCGCGTTCTCACTTACCGCTTCGGCGGTCAGATGGCGGGCGACGATGTGGCTGAACTTCAACAACGGCTCACGGACATGGGCTTTGACTGTGGCCGCGTCGACGGACTCTTTGGCGAAGGCACCGAGCGTGCCTTGCGCGATTTCCAGCGTAACGTCGGCATGCCCATCGACGGAACCGCCGGCCCCGCTGTTTTCCGTGCACTGGCCCAGTTGCGCCGCACGGTTGCAGGCGGCGCGCCCACACAGTTGCGCGAGGAAATGGTTCTCGACGATGTCACCACCGGTGTCGCCGACAAGGTGGTTGTCATTGACCCCGCACACGGTTCACAAGACCCTGGGCCATCCGTTGGAGGTGTAGTCGCCGGCCACCTCGTCGACCTCATCGCTGCCCGCATCGAAGGGCGTTTGGCTGCCCTAGGAACCACGGTGCTGCTCACCCGCCCTCCCCTGCACGAAGGAGAAAGCCCGGTTGACCCGGCGGTGCGCGCCGAGTTTGCCAATCGCAACGGCGCTGATCTCGTCCTGACTCTCACCATCGACACTCACGCCAGCGCAGAGGCAAGTGGCTTTGCGAGCTACTACTACGGTGGCGACCGATACGGCGCCTCGTCGGTACTCGGCAATCGCGCCGCTGAACTCATTCTCAACGAAGTTCTCGCGCGTACTGACTTGGTGAACTGCCGCACTCACCCCAAGACCTGGGCGATGCTGCGACTGACGCGCATGCCCGCCGTTCGACTCAGCTGCGGGTACCTCACCAGTCCCATTGACCGCCGTCGTCTGACCGATGAGCAATTCATCGACGTTCTCGCCGACGCGATTTCTCAGGGCGTCGTGAACTACTTCAGTCCCGAAAACCGCGCTTAAGCAGCAGGCGGCAGATAGTTCGACCGGTAGTCTGCTCGATCACGCGGGCGCAGAAGTGCGGCGATGAAGCCCCCGGTTGCGCCGATGACGAGCAGGGCCAACAACCATCCGAACCTTCTCATCGCTGGCCCCCTCCGTGCGCGGAATATTTCCTTATACGGCATCGTAGAGCCATGACTGGCTCCACATCCGACCCCACCGCGGTCACGCAGGGCGATCGACTTGACCACTGGGTCTCGTCGTACGCCACGCGTGCCCGTTCGATGACAGCCTCCGAGATCCGCTCACTGTTCGCAGTCGCATCGCGGCCTGAGGTGGTGTCGCTGGCAGGCGGAATGCCTTTCGTGCAGGCGTTGCAGGCCGACGCTTTCGCTGACATGGTGGCGTCGTTGATCCGCGACCGCGGCGCCGTCGCACTGCAATACGGGTCTGGTCAGGGAGATGTGCGCCTCCGCGAACAGATCGCGTCGGAGATCATGGCTCCGGTCGGCATTGCCGCTCATCCCGACGACGTCGTGGTCACCACGGGGTCGCAAATGGCACTCGACCTCGTCGTTCGGGTGTTCTGCGACCCAGGTGACGTTGTGCTCGTCGAGGCGCCCTCGTACGTTGGCGCGCTGGGCGTCTTCCGCGCCTATGAGTGCGACGTCGTGCACGTTGCCATGGATGATGAGGGGTTGAATCCGGTCGCCCTTGAAGAAGCCATCGCGCAGGTGATCGCAAGTGGACGCCGACCCAAGCTCATCTACACAATCCCGTCGTTCCACAATCCGGCTGGCGTCACGCAAGGCCCAAAACGCCGAAGCGACGTGCTCTCGGTCGCCCAGAAGCACGGCATCCTGCTGCTCGAGGACGATCCGTACGGTTTGCTCGGATTCGACGGACCCTACGTCGACGGTTTCGCTCCTCGCGCGATTCGCGCCGACGATGCAGACGGGGTGGTGTACCTAGGGTCGTTTTCTAAGACCATCGCCTCAGGCCTGCGAGTCGGCTGGGCTGTGGCACCCCACGGCGTGCGCGAGAAGTTGGTACTCGCCGCCGAATCAGCCGTGCTGTGCCCGTCGAACTTCTCCCAACTCACGGTCTCGCAGTATTTGGCGACCCAACCGTGGACTGAGCAAATCAAGATTTTCCGCGAGCTGTACCGCGAGCGACGCGACGCCCTCATCGACAGCCTGGCCACGCTCATGCCCGAAGGAACGCAATGGACCGTTCCGCAGGGGGGCTTCTACTCATGGGTGACATTGCCTGAGGGCCTTGATTCGCGCGCCATGTTGCCACGCGCTGTTGCCGCTCTGGTGGCCTATGTTCCCGGCACCGGCTTCTTCGTCGATGGCAGCGGCACCGAGTACATGCGGCTGTCGTACTGCTATCCCGAGCCCGAGCGCATTCGCGAGGGAGTGCGTCGTCTCGCGGGTGTCATTGAGGGTGAACTTGAGTTGCTCAACACGTTCGGGCGCACGCCGAATGCTATTGGTACCAAGGGTTCTAACGATCTGGTGCAGACCCCACCCACAAACCTCGCGTGATCTCGCACCCACCGAAGGGCTCTCCATGACCAACTCCCGCGTGCTCGTACTCGCTGGCGGACTGTCGCCCGAGCGCGATGTTTCGATTCGATCGGGACGCCGCGTTGCCGAAGCCCTTCGCGACAACGGCGTCGAGGTTGAAGTGCGCGATGTTGACGACTCACTGCTCACCTCCCTTCGCACCGATCCGCCCTCGTGCGTTGTCCCCTTGCTGCATGGCGCTGCGGGTGAAGATGGCGCACTACGCGATGTGCTCGACGCCCTCGGCGTGGCGTATGTCGGATCGTCGGCCGATGGCTGCCTCGCCGCATTCGACAAATCCTCTTCGTCAGCGCGCTTGCGCGATAAGGGAATCACCGTCCCGCGTTCTGTGGCTTTGCCGCACGCAGCGTTTCGTGAACTGGGTGCCGCTGCCGTTCTCGAAGCATTTACTCGCAGTTTGGGACTCCCCCTCGTCGTCAAGCCTTCCAAAGGCGGCTCAGCGCTCGGTGTCAGTGTGGTGCGCGATGCCTCGGAACTTCCGACCGCGATGGTGGGCGCCTTCGCCTACGGCGACACGGTGATGCTTGAGGAGTACATCGACGGAACAGAGATCGCTGTCTGCGTCATCGATGACGGAATCGAGGTGTCGGCCCTGCCTGCCGTCGAGATTTGTCCCGACGGTCCGTTCTACGACTACCAGTCGCGCTACACCGCCGGAAGCACTGAGTTTTTCGTGCCCGCGCGACTTGACGACACCATTCTCGCGGAGGCCCAACGCATCGCCATCGCCGCACACACCGAGCTCGGACTGCGCGATCTATCGCGTGCCGATCTCATCGTTGACGTCAGCGGTCGGGTCGTACTACTCGAAATGTGCGTCGCCCCGGGAATGACCGAGACGTCACTCTTTCCTCAAGCAGTCAGTGCAGCGGGGCGCGACCTCGGAGCTGTCGTATCGTCACTTGTTGACGTGGCGCGAACTCGCGCACACGCATAGAAGCCTTGTGTATCAACGCTTTTCGGCTGCGTACGTGAACTAGTCAGACTCGATCACGTCGACGATGCGGTGCAAGTCTTCCAGCGATGCGTACTCAATCACGAGTCGTCCGCGCGCACTTCCTGACGCTGTCACTCGTGTCTCAAGAAGTTCGCTCAAACGATCGACCACGTCGACAACCTCAACCGGAGTCGGCTTCGCAGTGCGAGTTCGAGGTTTGCGCGCTGCCCTTCCACCATCGCCAACGGCGACGATTTCTTCCGTGGCTCGCACGCTGAGTCCTTCGGCCACAATGCGCGTCGCAAGCCGTTCCATCGCCTCGTCATCATCGAGCGCGAGGATGGCTCGAGCATGTCCAGCCGAGAGCACCCCCGCGGCCACTCGACGCGCAACGGGCGGTGGCAACTTCAGCAATCGAATGGTGTTGCTCACCTGCGGACGCGACCGGCCAATGCGACGCGCGAGCTCTTCCTGCGTGCACGAGAAGTCATCAAGGAGTTGCTGGTAGGCCGCCGCCTCTTCCAACGCATTGAGATTCGCTCGATGCAGGTTTTCCAACAGGGCATCGCGCAACAGTTCGTCGTCAGGCGTGTCGCGCACGATGGCTGGAATCGTGTCGAGGCCGGCCTGCTGGCAGGCGCGCCAGCGCCGCTCGCCCGCCACGAGTTCGAATACCTCGGGATCAGCCGTGGGTCGAACGACAATCGGCTGAAGTAGGCCGATTTCGCGCACGGAGTGCACGAGTTCGGCCATCGCCTCTTCGTCAAAGACTTCACGGGGTTGCCGAGGGTTCGGCACAATCGCGGTGGGCTGGAGGTCGAGGTAACGGGCTGGTACGACAACGAGGACTTCCGCAGCCGGCTCGGGCTCACCTGGCCCGACCGGCGACTCGCTGAACCCGGCCGTTGGTCCAGAGGGAATCAGCGCACCCAAGCCGCGGCCGAGTCCACGCTTCTTCTGAGCCATGTCCGTTTCCTTCTTTTTATATGGATTTAGTATGTTTGATCCTGTGGATAACTGGCGTACAGTTTCCACAGGATCATTTCTCGCGACGCATTGAGGTAGGCCAAGGCACCCGGGGAACCTGGATCGTAGGTCAGCACCGTTTGCTGGTAACTGGGCGCTTCCGACACTCGAACCGAGCGCGGAATCGCGGTCGGCAGCACCAGATCTCCGAAGTGCTCGCGCACCTGCGCCACCACTTCTGCCGAAAGTCGGGTTCGCGCGTCGAGCATGGTAAGCAGCAGATGCGACACGTGCAGGTGGGGATTCAAGTGAGCGCGGATGAGATCGAGATTGCTCAGTAGCTGGCCTAGACCTTCGAGTGCGTAGTACTCACACTGAACCGGGATGAGTACTTCCTGGCCTGCGACGAAAGCATTCACCGTGAGAAGACCCAGGCTGGGTGGACAGTCGATGAGCACCACATCGAGGCGACGGCCGTGGCGTTGCTCATGCTCGGTGAGGTAGTGCTGTAACGCCTTAGCCAATCGTGATTCGCGAGCCACCATGGGTACAAGACTGATTTCGGCACCCGCGAGGTCGATTGATGCCGGCGCACACCACAAGCCGGTGAAGTCCGGTGCAGGCACCACCACGTCACTCAACGGGTCGCCTCCCACGATCACGTCATCAATGTCAGGAACATCACCGTGATGATCGATTCGAAGGGCCGTCGACGCATTTCCTTGGGGGTCAAGGTCAATCACGAGCACCTCAAGGTGCTGGAGTGCGAGCGCAGCTGCCAAATTCACGGTGGAGGTCGTCTTCCCGACTCCACCCTTCTGATTGGCAACGACGATCACGCGGGTCTCCGCGGGCCGTGGCAGTGCTGGCAAGCGCCCCGAGGTCAGGTTAACGGCCGATGCGGCTGCGGCGGCGAGGGGAGTGTCGCCGAGATTGTCGCCGTAGTCGGCCGTTTCACGTGAAACATTGTCGCTCGTCATGAGTTCTCATCACCGGCCCACCCGAGACCGACATCCGAGCCCGGCACCTCAACCAACTCCATCGGCGCGGCTTGACTTGGAGTTGCGGGCCAGCCAAGCCCTACGTCGTTGCCCGGAAAGTCGGTGGACATGGTCACCCCTGCTTCAATTGACGATCGTTGCGCTGATGCGCGGCCGTCGGGTGCGAATGAGTTGATCCTGCCACGTCGAGCACCACAACGGTGGTCGGAGGGTCGATGATGCCGTTTCCGCACAGTTCGACCCGGAAATTCCTCGTCGCGAGCGTCTGCCGCGCAGCCGCTACTTCCTCGTGGGCCTTGGCGCCCTTAATGGCCAGCAGCCGCCCGCCGGGGGCCAGTAGCGGAAGGCACCAGCCACAGAGTCGGTCCAGTGGGGCAACGGCCCGAGCGGTGACAACCGCGAACTGGCGACCACGCACATCCTCGGCGCGTGCCCGCAGCACCTCCACGCGGTTGCCGAGGTCCATCTCGTCCACCACATCACTTAAGAACAGGCTCCGTCGTTCAAGTGGCTCAATCAGCGTGACCGACATAGTAGGCCGCAGGACGGCCAGAACAAGCCCTGGTAGTCCGGCTCCCGAACCCACATCAGCTAACTCCTGCGCCGACTCGGGAATGAGTTCGGTCACGACGGCGCAGTTGAGAATGTGTCGATCCCACAGCCGCGGAACCTCCCGCGGACCGATGAGTCCGCGCTCGACCCCCGTGGTTGCCAAGCGTTCGTGCAGCACTTCCAACTGCTCAATCGCGTCCGGAAACGCCTCACGAACTGCAGTTGGAGCGGGCTCTGGTTTCACGTGAAACGACGAGCGGAATTAGTCGGAAGCAGGCGGGAGCACCACGACGAATCGGCGCGGCTCCTCGCCCTCGGACTCCGAGGCGCAGCCTTCGGCCGCCACGGCGTCGTGAACGACCTTGCGCTCGAACGGGGTCATCGGCTTGAGCTTGACCGGCTCATTCGCCGCCTTAGCGTCTTTTGCCGCTTTTGTGCCGATTTCAGTGAGTTCATCGCGCCGTGCTGCCCGGAATCCACCGATGTCGAGCATCATGCGCGACCGATCCCCGGTTTCACGAGTGATCGCCAGTCGCGTCAACTCCTGCAACGCATCCAGGACAGTTCCACCCTTACCGACGAGCAGATCGAGGTCCTCGCCGACGATGCTGACCATCGCCCGGTCACCTTCGACGTCCATGTCGATGTCGCCGTCAAGATCGGCAATATCGAGCAGGCCCTCGAGATAGTCCGCGGCCACATCTCCCTCTTGTTCGAGTTGGGCGAGTCGGCCACTGGGGCGCGGTCCAGCCGCCCCTACTTTGGCGGGCTTGGGAGCCTCACCGTCGCTGAGGGTCTCGTCGGTTACCTCAGTCGATTCAGTCGATTCAACTGAGTCAGTTGAGTCAACTGAATCGGTTGTCTCAATCACTTCGGTCACTTCGATCAATTCGGTCAATTCGGTCAACTCGGTCACTTCCGGCTGCGTCGTGTCAGTCATGTCTCTCACTTCTTCTTACTGCGCTGGCTGCGCGACTGCTTCTTGGGCTGTTGGCGAAGGCGAGCTGCCTCGGCGGCCGCGGCGGCGGCTTCTTCTTCGGTCTGAATCTGCGCGGCTACCTCGGGGTCGCGAGCTGCATGCGACGCGAGTTTCGCGGCTTCCTTATCGGCCTTGCGCTTGAGGTGCGCTTCGTGTGCCGGGGTACCAGGAGTGGGGTTGTTGCGAATCACCCAGAACTGCTGACCCATCGACCACAGGTTGGTGGTGAGCCAATAGATGAGCACACCCACCGGGAAGCCGAAACCACCAATCGCGAACATGAACGGGAAGACGTACAGCAGGATCTTCTGCTGCTGCGCCATCGGGTTACCGGCCGGCATGTTCTTGACCATCAGTTGGCGCTGCGTGATGAATGTCGTCGCTGTCATCAACACCACGAGGATTGCGCACAGAACGTGAGTCGCCGTCGGATTCGGTGTTCCGTCAGCATCCTTGAAGGTGGCGTAGAGCGGCACCAGACCAAAGAGCAGCGCATCGTGCGCTTGCTGACCCAACCCTGCGTACTGCTCCCACTGGAATACGCCTTTGAAATTAAGGGTCGCAATCCCTTGCAGTACTTGAAAAAGTGCGTAGAAGATCGGCGCCTGAAGAATGAGCGGAAGGCAACTGGAGAGCGGGTTGGTGCCCGTCTCCTTGTAGAGCTTCATCATTTCTTCGGACTGCTTGTTGCGGTCACCCGCGTACTTCTTTTGAATCTCCTTCATCCGCGGCTGCAGCATCTGCATGCCACGCTGCGCTTTGATCTGCTTGACGAAGACCGGGATCAAGGCAATCCGGATGATAATGACTAGGCCGACAATCGACAACGCCCACGTAATGCCGTTTTCGGCACCGAAAATCGGCGACAGCAGCGCGTGGAAGGAAACGAGGACCCACGAAACTGCGACCTCGAGCCAATCGAGGATAAACACTCAGGCTCCCGGGAAGGTGGTCGGCGCGGTGGAGTGCGCGGGCGTCACGGTTGGACTTGCAGGTTGGGTTCGTGGCCGCCCGTCAGCAAAGACGTCGGGAAGCCACTTGCCCCTTGACGGTACCGGATCAACTCCACCGCCGCTCCACGGGTTGCACCGACCGAGCCGAGCGGTGCCCAATGCCAGTCCCTTAAAGGGTCCGTGCACCCACAAGGCATCGACTGCGTAGTGCGAACAACTCGGGTGATATTTACACGAGGGCGGTAGCACGGGGGAGATTAACCGTTGGTACACAAGGATCGGTCCGATCAAGATCATGGCCAGTAACTTCCCAAGCCCCCGGACCCAGAGCAGGTCGTAGGTCGCACAGATTCCATTCCAGAGGCGACTCATCGCTGGCCTCCTTGCACTTTGCGAAGCGCGCGAGCGAGATCGCCACCGAGTTCACTGCTGTTGGCGGTTGCTGCCGCGGGCTGGGGCCGAACGACGAGGGCAGCACCACTGGGAAGTTGATCGACATGGGGTATCAGCAGATGGCGTAACCGGCGCTGAACCCTATGGCGCACAACGGAATTCCCCACCTTGCGCCCGACGACCACACCGGCTCGAGCAGGTCGAACTTCCTCGGAAGTCGACAACAGGAGGTGAACGGTCACCAGTCCGCTGGACGCGCGAGAACCACGCCGAACGACGTTGCGAATATCCGTCCCCGACGACAGCCTGCGCGCGACCGGGAGCACGATGCCCGGTTAAGCCGAGAGGCGCGCGCGGCCCTTGCCCCGGCGACTGGCCAGGATGGAGCGGCCGGCACGGGTGCGCATGCGCAAACGGAAACCATGCGTCTTGGCACGACGCCGGTTGTTGGGCTGGAATGTGCGCTTCACGTCTTGTGACTCCACTATTAGGTGCTGACCGACGCGTTCGGCCAGCGATTGGTCTGCTGGGTGGGCACGCTAGGCGTGCTCGCGACTACCTACCGTACGATCGCGACGACTCCCGGGTCAAACTGGAACCCTGAACCACCGGTTGATAGGTAATCGCTCATCGTCGCGTACCTGACTGTGATCTTGTGCACGACACGCCGCAAATCTCAGAATCAACTGTGGATAGCGGTTGATAGGGGGCCCAAACACCGACTAGTGTCAACCTTCCGGTTCATCGCTGGTTCACGGTCACCCGATCGTGGCCCTGGTGTCTTCCCCCGGTCGCTGTTCATCGTCCACAGCCTGTGGATAACCATGTGGACATGGGCGGTTCGTCCGGTTTGTACCTCTGGGCCTTGGCCCTCGTGGGCTGGTCTTGGAGACTGGTGGAAGGACGTAGCGCATGACCGAAATGATCGTTGATCTGTCTGACCTCTGGGCCAAGGCCGTTGCCTCGATGAACGAGACCGACATGACCCCCCAGCATCGCGCCTTCGTTAATCTCACCCGTCCCCTGGGCCTGGTCGAAGACACCGCCCTGTTGGCAGCTCCCAATGACTTCACCAAAGACGTCCTCGAAACTCGCCTCCGGCCCGTGGTCGTCGCCGCCCTGTCTAAGACTTTGGGTCGCGAAATTCGCATCGCCGTCACGGTTGATCCCTCGATTGCCCCGAGCCTGGATGAAGATGCCACCGATGAGTTGGCTGACGCCACGTACGCCGAACCCACTCCCGTGGTCGAAGACTTCCCTCTGACTGGCGGTCAAGCGCTGAGTCCGGACTTCACCCGACCAGGTACGGGTTCACCTGATACTCGTTCAGATGAAGGCAGCCGCCTCAATCCCAAGTATGTGTTCGACACCTTCGTCATTGGTTCGAGCAACCGCTTCGCCCATGCCGCCGCGGTGGCCGTGGCCGAGCAGCCCGCGAAGGCGTACAACCCGCTCTTCATTTATGGCGAGTCGGGACTGGGTAAAACCCACCTGTTGCACGCGATTGGGCACTACACCCGCAGCTTGTATGCCGGCGCCAGGGTTCGCTATGTCAGTTCCGAGGAGTTCACGAACGAGTTCATTAACTCGATTCGTGACGACAAAGCGGCGGCCTTCCAACGCCGCTACCGCGACGTTGATGTTCTCCTCGTCGACGACATTCAGTTCCTGTCCGGCAAGGTGCAGACGCAGGAAGAGTTCTTCCACACCTTCAACACCCTGCACAACGCCAACAAACAAATCGTCGTCACGAGCGACCTTCCACCCAAGCAGTTGCAAGACTTCGAAGACCGCATGCGCTCACGGTTTGAATGGGGCCTGATCACCGACGTTCAGCCCCCTGACCTCGAGACCCGTATTGCCATTCTGCGCAAGAAGACCCTGCAGGAGCGACTCACGGTGCCTCCCGAGGTACTCGAATACATTGCTTCAAAGATTTCGACCAACATTCGTGAACTTGAAGGCGCCCTCATTCGGGTCACGGCCTTCGCCAACCTCAACCGGCAGCCCGTTGACCTTCCGCTGGCTGAAATCGTCCTGAAAGATCTCATTCCCGACCAAACCGGCCCTGAGATCACGGCGGCCATCATCATGGCCCAGACCGCGTCGTACTTCGGCGTCACGATCGACGACCTCTGTGGGTCTTCTCGTTCCCGCGTCCTGGTCACGGCCCGCCAGATCGCCATGTACCTCTGCCGCGAACTCACCGACCTTTCACTACCCAAGATTGGTCAACAATTCGGTAACCGTGACCACACAACGGTCATGCACGCTGATCGCAAGATTCGTCAGTTGATGGCCGAGCGACGCAGCCTGTACAACCAGGTCGCTGACCTCACTTCACGTATCCGTTCCCAAGCCCGGCAGGGATGATCCACAGGATGGGGAGCAGTCTGTGGATGAACCGCTATTCCCTCGCAGTCACTCCCTCCACTACACGCCGTGTCTGTGGACAACCGGGTACTCCTCCACTCGGGTCTGCAATAAGCCCCCGCACTGCCCACAGTCATCCACCGATCGCTTCTGCTCTATCCACAGGGTCTGGGGAGTGCGACACGCTGGCTGACCTGCCCTCGCGTTACTTATCCACAGCATCCACAGGCGCTAAGACGAAGATGACACTTAACTATCGAATGACATCCACACAGCAGTGGGATCCCTTCCTGTGCATACCGGGAATGACAGGCTCCTCCACCGCGCAGCACCCCTCAAGGGAGATCTTGTGAAGTTCCGGGTCGAACGTGACCAACTAGCCGACGCCGTTGCGTGGGCAGCTCGCACTCTGCCAACGCGGTCCAACCAGCCTTTGCTGTCGGGATTGCTCATTGAGGCGCAGGACGGCGGCCTGGTGTTGTCCAGCTTCGATCATGAAGTCAGTGGGCGGGTTGAAACTGAAGCGGTCGTTGATGAGGTTGGTCGGGTTCTGGTTCCCGGGCGTTTGTTGTCTGACATCGCGCGAGCCCTGCCAGCCCAACCGGTGACGGTGGTGGTTGACGGATCACGCGTCACCGTCAACTGTGGGCGCTCGACGTTCACACTTCCGACGATGTCGGTCGATGACTACCCGACACTGCCTCAGATGCCAACTAGTGCCGGCGTGGTGGCGGGTCCCTCGTTTGCGTCGGCTGTGGCTCAGGTAGCCGTGGCAGCAAGTTCAGACGAAACGATCAGCTTCTTGACCGGTATTCGCCTGGAAATGACAGGTCCGGTTATTACCCTGGCGGCAACAGATCGCTACCGGCTTGCCGTGCGCGAGTTGCCGTGGGTTCCTGAGAGTCAGTCCATCGACGCTGCAGCGCTGGTGCCAGCCCGAGTGTTGGCTGACACCGCCAAAACGTTGGCCGCCCAAGAGTCAGTCACCATCGCGCTCGCCGGTTCGGGGCAGGACGAAGGATTACTCGGAATTCACGGTGGGGGACGCAGTACCACCACGCGCCTACTAGGCGGCGAATTTCCGAAGTACCGCACCCTGTTGCCGGCAGAGAGCAACACGGTGGCATCGGTTGACACCGCAGCACTTGTCGAAGCAGTTAAGCGTGTGTCGTTGGTTGCCGAACGCAACACCCCGGTTCGCCTTCACTTCACCGGTGATGAAGTTTCACTGACTGCCGGTGGCGGCGACGATGCTCAGGCCGTTGAATCCCTTGACGCCACGGTTGACGGGGAGGCCATCGACATCGCGTTCAACCCCCGCTTCCTCCTCGACGGATTGTCGGTGCTCGAAGCTCCCGTTGTTCGGTTTGCTTTCACTGTGTCGAACAAGCCCGCGGTTCTTGCAGGGGCTGCCGAACGCGGTGCCGATCCGTCGCCGGAATTCCGTTATCTGCTCATGCCCGTGCGGGTCGGCTGACCGTACTGCGGTCAGTTCACAGCGCGTGTATGTCAGCAAAGTAGGTCTCGTCGACTTCCGATCGTATGACGATGTGGTGGTTGAACTCGATGCAGGCATCACCACATTCGTGGGTCGTAACGGCATGGGTAAAACAAATTTGGTTGAAGGAATTGGATATGCCGCGTCGTTGAGCTCACATCGCGTGTCTGCCGACCTGGCGCTGGTTCGACGTGGCGCTGACCGGGCACTCGTACGCGTGGAAGTTCAACGTGATGGCAGAGCCGTGCTGGTCGAAGTCGAGATCGTGCCAGGCCGTGCCAACCGTGCCCGCCTCAATCGCGCGCCTGTCACCCGAGCTCGTGAGGTGGTGGGTGTTCTTCGTACGGTCATGTTTGCGCCGGAAGACCTCGCTCTGGTCAAGGGTGATCCTGCTGAACGGCGCCGCTTCCTTGATGAGTTGCTGTCGTTGCGGCAGCCACGTTTCGCCGGCGTGTGTGCCGACTACGACCGAATTCTTAAGCAGCGCAACGCTTTATTGAAATCGGCTGGCCAGGCTCGGGGTTCAGCCGATATCGAAGGAACCCTGTCGGTGTGGGATGAACAACTCGCAACCGTGGGCGCCGAGGTGATTGTTACCAGAGCGGCCCTCGTGGCCGACCTCGTCGTTCCTGCCAGCGATGCCTACAGCGCGGTTGCCCCAACCGGTGGTGACCTCGACCTGACGCGCGTCTCAAGTGTGGAAGGAATCGACGAGCCGGGATTGACTCGAGACGACGTACGCGCGCTGATTCTGGCCGCGGTAGCCACACGACGGCGTGAAGAGTTGGCTCGCGGAGTCACACTCGTGGGCCCCCATCGTGACGACCTGTTGATTTCGCTGGGTGGGTTCCCCGCTAAGGGATACGCCTCGCACGGCGAATCGTGGTCGTGCGCACTTGCCCTGCGACTTGGCTCCTATGAGTTGCTCAGGCGCGCCGACGATGGTGGTGACCCGGTGCTGATTCTCGACGATGTGTTCGCTGAACTCGATGTGGGCCGGCGCGAGCGCCTGGCAGAACGTGTCGTCGAGGCAGAACAGGTGCTGGTGACAGCAGCGGTTGCGGCCGATGTTCCGGCGGTGATTGATGGTGGCCAACGAGTGGTTGATTCCGGAACCGTTCGCCGACCGACAGACCTGTAGGGCAGGCTGTAGCCATGGCGTCATCTGACCCGATCGATCCTGCGAAGGCAGCGCTTGAACGCGCGCGTGCGGCCGCTCGGTCAGGTGGGCCGGCGCCCAGCCCCAGCAACAAGCGATCGACTGCTCCGCCGCCGCGCGGCACGGGGTTTGGCCGCGATCCAGTGTTGGTGGGTGAAGCCGTCGGGGATGTGCTGGCCGAGCGTGGCTGGAAGCCGCAGGCCGCCGTTGGTGCCCTGACCGGGCGCTGGAGTGAAATAGTCGGCCCCGACATCGCCGCACATGTCGCGGTCGAGGGCTACGACGCTGAGAAGACCACCTTGCTCTTGCGTACCGATTCCACCGCCTGGGCCACCCAGGTGCGCCTGCTCCTGCCCACATTGATGGCTCGGCTCAGCGAAGAATTGGGGCCGGGGACGGTGACCTCGGTGACTGTTCTGGGGCCGGCTGCCCCGAGTTGGGTCAAGGGTCTGCGCACTGTTCCGGGCCGAGGACCGCGCGACACCTACGGCTAGGCGAGACGAAACTGTAGGAAGCCGTCTCAAACGGGCTAGAAAGCCCATAATCGCCCGATTGACGATTCCCGTGAGGGTACCCATGTACGGGATGGCCTATTTCCGCCACACGGCCCTCTCGGGGTCCACAGAGGTAGGAGATGTCTGCGTCACCCGTTAGGATGGAGGTCACTGGTCGGACTTGGTCTCGGCCCCGCGTGTTCGTTCCCGACCTGTCGTCTGGGACTAATGGCACGGGCCTAACGTCCCGGAGCCGACCGCACCGTCCATCGCGAGGAGATCCGCCACCCGTGTCATACGACGCCAGCGACATCACTGTCCTCGAAGGTCTCGACGCCGTACGCAAGCGACCCGGTATGTACATCGGATCAACCGGTGAGCGGGGCCTTCACCACTTGGTCTACGAAGTGGTCGACAACAGCGTCGACGAAGCGCTCGCAGGTCACTGCGACACCATCTCGGTCACCCTGCTCGCCGACGGCGGCGTCAAGGTGGTCGACAACGGTCGCGGTATTCCGGTCGATATGCACCCGATTGAGAAGAAACCGGCCGTCGAAGTGGTGCTGACCGTGTTGCACGCGGGGGGCAAGTTTGGTGGAAGCGGTTACTCGGTGTCCGGTGGTCTGCACGGTGTCGGTATCTCTGTGGTCAACGCACTGTCGACGCAACTCGATGTTGAAATCCACCGTGACGATTTCGTGTGGCGCCAGCGGTACGAGCGTGGTGTTCCCGCCGAACCTCTGGCCAAGGGTGAAAGCACCGACATCACCGGAACCACCGTCACGTTCTGGGCTGACGACCAGATTTTCGAAACGACGCACTTTGATTTTGAGACTCTGTCACGACGTTTCCAGGAGATGGCGTTCCTCAACAAGGGTCTGACCATCGAGTTGCACGACGAGCGGCCGCGAGTAGCGCCGGGCTCTGACGATGCAGTTGATGGCGCCGACGAAGACCCGACGTCGCAAACACTTGACGTCGTGTACTGCTACGAAGGCGGAATCGCAGACTTTGTGCGGCACCTCAATGCGCGACGGGGGCCATCGCACGCCACGGTCATCGACTTCGAATCCGAAGACGACGAACGTGGCATCAGCGTCGAAATTGCCATGCAGTGGAACAACAGTTACGCCGAGTCGGTGTACACCTTCGCCAACACGATCAATACCACTGAGGGTGGAACTCACGAAGAGGGATTCCGTTCAGCTCTCACCACGTTGGTCAACAAGTTCGCACGCGACTGGAACATCCTCAAGGAGAAAGACCCCAATCTTTCCGGTGAAGATGTGCGCGAGGGTTTGGCGGCGATTGTCAGCGTGAAGATGCGCGAGCCGCAGTTCGAGGGCCAGACCAAGACCAAGCTCGGAAACACTGAAGCGAAAACGTTCGTGCAGAAGGTCGTCAACGACCGCCTCGGCGAGTGGTTCGAAAAGAATCCGGCTGAAGGTAAAGAGATTGCGCGCAAGGCGGCGTCAGCTGCGTTGGCGCGACTGGCCGCTCGCAAGGCGCGCGACCTGGCGCGCAACCGCAAGGGATTGCTCGGTGGCGGCGGCCTTCCCGGAAAGTTGATCGACTGCTCTTCGCGCGAGCCCGAAGAGTGCGAGTTGTTCATCGTTGAGGGCGATAGTGCGGGTGGATCTGCACGGCGGGCACGCAATCCAGCCACTCAGGCGATTCTGCCCATCCGCGGAAAAATCCTCAATGTCGAGAAGGCGCGTATTGACAAGGTGTTGGCTAACACCGAAGTGCAGGCATTGATCAGTGCACTCGGAACCGGCGTGCATGAAGAGTTTGATGTCGACAAGTTGCGCTACCACAAGTTGGTGTTGATGGCTGACGCCGATGTCGATGGCCAGCACATCCGCACCCTGTTGCTGACGCTGTTGTTCCGCTTCATGCGACCGCTGATTGAGCACGGCCACGTGTATCTCGGCCAGCCTCCGTTGTTCAAAATCAAGTGGTCGCGCGAAGAGCCCGAGTACGCCTTCTCCGATCGCGAACGCGACGTTTTGGTCGAAGCCGGGATGGCAGCGGGCAAGCGACTGCCTAAGGAAGAAGCGATTCAGCGCTACAAGGGTCTGGGCGAGATGAACTGGGAGGAGTTGCGCGACACCACTGTCGATCCGCAGCGGCGCGTCCTCATGCAGATCACGCTCGAAGACGCCGCCATGGCCGATGAACTTTTCACGACCCTCATGGGTGAAGACGTGGAGAGTCGCCGGTCGTTCATCCAGCGCAACGCGCGCGACGTCCGTTTCCTGGACATCTGAGCCGAGGGGCAGACATGAGCGACGACACCACAATGGAAGACTTCGGCCCGGGTGGCCGAGTCGAAGGAATCGACCTTCAGGTCGAAATGGCAAGGTCGTACCTCGACTACGCGATGAGTGTCATCGTCAGTCGCGCGTTGCCCGATGTGCGCGATGGACTTAAGCCCGTGCACCGCCGCGTGATCTACGCGATGTTCGACGGCGGATACCGTCCCGACCGCAACTTCTCGAAGTCGGCCCGCGTTGTCGGCGATGTCATGGGTAACTACCACCCGCATGGTGACTCGGCGATTTACGACACTCTCGTGCGCCTGACCCAGTCATGGGTCTTGCGCTACCCCTTGGTGCAGGGTCAAGGAAACTTCGGCTCGCCGGGTAATGACGGTGCCGCTGCCTCGCGTTACACCGAATGCCGCCTGGCGCATCTGGCCATGGAAATGGTGCGTGACATCGACGAAGAAACCGTCGACTTCGCCCCCAACTACGACGGGCGTACCCAAGAGCCGACGGTTCTGCCTGCGCGATTCCCCAACCTGTTGGTCAACGGCAGCGCCGGCATCGCGGTGGGTATGGCCACCAACATTCCGCCGCACAACCTGCGCGAAGTGGCCGAGGGCGTGCAGTGGTCACTCGATCACCCCGAAGCCTCGCGAGAGGAACTGCTCGAGGCACTGCTCGAGCGCATCAAGGGTCCTGACTTCCCGACCGGATCACTGATCGCCGGTCGCCGCGGAATTGAAGACGCGTATCGCACCGGACGCGGCCTCATCACCATGCGCGCAGTCGTCGAGGTTCAAGAAGACAACCGCGGGCGCACGATTTTGGCGGTTACTGAACTGCCCTACCAGGTCAACCCCGACAATCTGCTGAGCAAGATCGTCGACTTGCACAACACCGGCAAGGTGTCGGGCATCGCAGACGTCATCGACCAGAGCAGCGGCGACACGATGCGGCTTGAAATCGTGCTGCGCAAGGACGCCGTCGCCAAGGTGGTGCTCAACCAGCTCTACAAGCACACCCAGTTGCAGGAAACGTTCGGCGCCAACATGGTGGCGTTGGTCGACGGAGTGCCGCGTACCCTTCCACTCGACTCGTTTGTGCGGCACTGGATCACTCACCAGTTGCAGATCATTCGTCGTCGCACCGAATACCGCTTGCGCAAGGCTGCAGAACGCGCCCACATCCTGCGCGGACTTCTGGCAGCGATTGACCGCATCGATGAAGTCATCGCCTTGATTCGCGCGAGTGATTCAGCAGCTGATGCGCAGATTCGTTTGCAGGAATTGCTTGAGATCGATGAGATTCAAGCGCGCGCCATTCTCGACATGCAGTTGCGCAAGCTCGCGGCCCTTGAGCGCGGTGAATTGCAAAGCGAATACGACGACTTGATGGCACGCATCGCTGACTTCAACGACATCTTGGCCAGTGAACCCCGCCAGCGTCTGATCGTCAGCGAAGAGCTGGCCGAGATCGTCGCACGCTTTGGCGATGAGCGGCGTACACGTTTCGTCGCCGACGAGGGTGAGATGCGCGATGAAGATCTCATTCAAGAGCGCGATGTTGTAGTGAGCATCACTCACGGTGGATATGCCAAGCGCACACCGACCGAGATGTATCGTGCGCAGCGACGCGGTGGTCGTGGCGTGAAGGGTGCGGCTCTTCGTGGTGACGACGTGGTTGAGCACTTCTTCGTCACGACGACGCACCACTGGATTCTGTTCTTCACTAACAAGGGGCGCGTCTATCGGGCGAAGGGATACGACTTGCCCGATAGCGGTCGCGATGCCCGTGGTCAGCACGTGGCGAACCTGTTGGCGTTCCAGCCCGACGAAACCATCGCACAGGTACTCGACCTGCGCGATTATCAGCAGTCGCCGTACCTGGTGCTTGCGACGCGCGGCGGCATGATCAAGAAGACTCGACTTGCTGACTTCGATTCCAACCGCAGTGGCGGAATCATCGCCATGAACTTGCGCGACGATGACGAACTGATTTCCGCCCAATTGGCCGACGACAGCAGCGACCTCATGCTCGTGTCGCGTAAGGGATATTCGGTGCGCTTCACTGCCAACGATGCGACATTGCGTCCGATGGGTCGCGCTACCGGCGGTGTCATCGGAATGCGATTCAAGACCGACGACGATCACCTGCTGTCGATGGATGTTGTCACCGAAGATTCCTTCCTCGTCACGGTCACCGATGGAGGTTTCGGAAAGCGCACCTCGGTTGACGAGTGGGCAGCCAAGGGACGCGGAACTCAGGGTGTTCGTGCGATGCGTCTGGTCGAAGAGCGCGGCGGACTTGTAGGCGCGTTGGTCTGTGACGCCGACGATGAGATCTTCTCGATCGCAACGAACGGCGTGGTCATTCGTACGCGTGTCGCCGAGGTCAAGGCCACCGGACGCGACACGATGGGCGTACGACTTCAGGCCCTTCCTGAGGGTGAGGCAGTGGTTGCCGTCGCTCGCGCGTCGGCCGAACTGGAGTCAGACGACGAGTTGGACGACGAGTTGGACAACGAAATCGATGATGTCAGCGCCGATGGCGTTGAGAGCACCGATGTCGTGGCGAACGACGAGGCGAACGACGAGACAGACGACGAGACAGACGACGAGACAGACGACGAGACAGTGGAGCCGGGAGGGGAGACCGAGTGACATCCGAGGTGTCGACCGGTTCTGGGCGGGTGCCGACGGTAGCGGCTGGCGCCTCGACTGGCAGTGTCCCTCCCGGTGAGTCCGCCGCTGACGCACCGCGTTCGACAGCGGTGCGCCGCGCCCGCCTTATGGTCACACGGGTTGACCCCTGGAGCGTGCTTAAGACCGCGTTCATGCTGACCTTGGCATTCGCGATCATCCTGCTTGTCGCCGTTGCCATTTTGTGGTCCATCCTCGACCAGCTCGCGGTGTTCGATGCCTTGAGTCGAACGGTTAACGACATCGCCGGCAGTGGTAGCACGCAGTTCGACCTCAAGTCGGTGCTATCGCTCGGAAGGGTCATGGGAATCACGCTGGTGGTGGCGGCCGTTCAAATTGTGCTGCTGTCAGTGCTGGCCACTCTCTTTGCGTTCCTCTACAACTTGGCGGTCAGGATTTCCGGCGGACTTGAACTCACCTTGGCCGAAGAGGCGTAGTCCCTCGCATCCCTCGCATCCCTCGCATCCATCGTTTCCACTCGGTCTACCGCTCATGCAGGGGGGGTTCCCTCCCGAACCTGCCGCACCACTGCGGTAGTCTCAGCAGGGCCCTTCGGGGTTGACGGGCCTATAGCTCAGCTCGGTTAGAGCGCTTCCCTGATAAGGAAGAGGTCGATGGTTCAAGTCCATCTAGGCCCACCGTCGCATTGAGATTGCCGTCCGTGAGGTCTGGCTGACCGCAGTGACTCTTTCGCACTAGTGACTGAGCCTGTGCAGCGCAGAACTGCCAAAATCGTTGTTGTCGCGAGTGCACTTTGCGCTGCGACGCTGGACTCATGAGTGAGGGGCACTTGCCGATGAGCGGATTGCCGGATTTGGCATGAGTACAGCTTCCGGTGCTAGTGAATCGGTGGAAGGCGGGTACGACCGAACCGTTCGCGGCCGCTACTACGATCTGCTTTTCGCGGGCAAGGACTATGCAGCCGACGGGGCCACACTACGAACCCTGCTGAATGCCGAGAATCCAACTGCGGCGACACTGCTGGATATCGGTTGTGCAACCGGAAGGCATCTGGAACACCTCCGGGACGAGTTCGATGTAAGCGGCTTAGACCTCAGTGCGGAACTGATTGCGCAGGCGAGAGGTCGTCTACCCGGAGTCCCGTTGCATGTGGCTGACATGCGCGACTTCAATCTGGGGCAGACATTCGATGTCGTGACCTGCCTGATGGCAGTGATCGGCTATGCGCTGACGTTGAGCGACTTGCAGCGATCAATCCAGAACATGACGAAACACCTCTCACCCGATGGCGTTCTGATAGTCGAACCGTGGCTGCTTCCCGATTCGTTTATCGACGGGCGAGTTGTCCATAACGTCGTGGGTCAACCCGAGTTGGCAGTCTCGTCGATGTACGTGCAGAGGCGGGTCGGCGATATTTGCGTCTTCGATATCCACAGTTTGGTGGCAACGCCCGACGAGGGTGTCGTCTACTCCAGAGCGCGTCAGGAGATCGCGCTGTTCACTGACGACGAGTACCGGGCAGCGTTCGCATTGGCAGGACTGGTTGTTCGACGCGTTGACCCAGGTCTTCACGGATACGGCCTGTACATTGCCCGCCGCCAGGGATCTCGCGCGTCAACGGCGAACGTCAATCTCCCATGATTGAGTTCCGGGGATACGCCGATCCGCTGTACGCACATTCGTTGAGCGAGTTCGGCCGCCCCAGAGAGTTGCCGCATTCGGGGAGTTGGATTCTGGAGAGGGCAGTACCTAAGGCTTCCTCCCGCGATGCGATGGGCTGTTACCCGCTCTTCGTGTGCAGCAACTGGCACGGCCTTCGCCGGGACATTAGCGACTTGCGGGGTGACCTGCTGAGTTTGGTGGTGGTGTCCGACCCATTTGCCGATGACGCTCGTGTGGCGCTCGCCGCCTCCGAGCCTGAGTTGCTGCGTTCTTTCAAGCAGCACTACGCCATCGACTTGGCACTACCCATCAATCAGATTGGTCAGGGTTCGAGGCGACGAAAGGCGGCTCGCGCGGCTGAGCGCCTTGACGTTGAACGTGCCACGCTGACACCGCAGTTGGCCCAAGACTGGATTGACCTCTACAGCGAATTGGTACAGAGACGCGGAATTCGTGGAATACCCGCATTGACGCCCACGGCATTGGCGACCCAACTTGAAATCCCCGGGGCGACCATTTTCACGGCGTCACGTGACGGAATTCTGTTGGCAGCACAGGTCTGCTACCCGCAGGGTGACGTGGTGCACTGCCACTTGGCGGCCGCTTCGAATGCGGGGTACCAACTCGGCGCGCTTCCTGCCTTGGTGTGGCTGGCGGTTGAGCACTATCGCACGACACATCGCTGGCTCAACCTCGGGGGCGGCGCGGGCACAAGTGAGAATCCGTCGGATGGCCTGTCGCTGTACAAGGCCAGTTGGGCGACCCATCGCCGCGAAGCGTGGCTCGCGGGATTCATCCTAGATCGCGGCGGCTACCAAGCCGCGGTACTGCGCTCTCCAACTGCACGTGAAGCGTATTTCCCTGCGTACCGTGCGGGAGAGTTTGCCTAGAGAGTGCTCGCTTCGCCGCTGCACTGCGGCGTCGAGGAATTGGACGTGTTCAGTACGGGGCGCCGGTGAGAGACCACGGCAGGAAGGCCAGCGACAGGACGAGCACGGAACCGATAATCGCCAACGGAAACGCGTTCTGGCGCAGTCGACGACACGACCAGTAGCCCACCGCCAGCAGCACTAGCACAATGACGGTGCGGAACAGCGCGCCCGCATCAATTGGTTCGCCGTTGGGTGCGAGCCCCTGTCCACCTAATCGGGCGACGACGAACATGACGATGCGGTAGATCGGCGCGGACTCGAGGAGCATGAAGGCGAGAAACATCGAATCGGCGTGGAGATCGCGGTCGCCACGCCTCAGCCCCACGAGGGCTCGCACGATGGCGAAGATGATCATCACCGGAAGCACGGTGAACATCACTCGATTGAACGGTGTACGAATCACCCAGAGACTCATCGAGAAGGCAAACACGAGGAAGAGTGGCAACAGGGTGCACAGGATGATCGGTCCGAGCGTCCGATGCGCGGCGACAACTCTTTGGGTTCGCACGGTGCGATGAGTCAGTATGAATTGAGTGAGGAGCGCGGCTGCGAGCGCGAACGCGGCCGCAGCATGCAACGTAATCAGCGTGTACGACGACACAGAGAAGCCCAGGAAGGACTCCTCAACGTCGGGTAACTGCATGGTCGCCGAGCGCCCGCCCCACGTGCCGTTCATCACGTAGGTCGATACCGACGGAATGAACACCAGATTGGCTGTGAAGGCGAAGCAGATGAGCCCGAACTGGGCTTTGCTGAGCGACAAGGTCGCCTTTTCGAACGTGGGTCGTCGCGAGAGATCCACCATCAGCCGGCGACGTCCACGGGCAGGCAGTGGAGCGGGATAGTCATGCGCCCATGATGGCTGGTCATCCGCACCATGCGAAACACCGGCACCTGCGTGTCTCTTTCAACAGAGCTAACCGCTTGACGCAAGGGGACGGTCGCTCAGTACCGTGTCGGTATGACGTCCAGTTTCACGGAGATTCCCCGCGTGTCCTTAGCGCAGTGGCGCGATGGCGATGACGCTGCGCGCGCAGCCTTTGCTGATGAACTACGGCGCATTTGTCACGAGGTCGGGTTCTTAACTTTGGTCGACCATGGGATTGAGCCAGAATTCCTCGATCGCTACTTCGCGGGCCTTGCAGAGTTCTTCGCCTTGCCAGAAGACACCAAAGCACTGATCGACAAGCAACAATCGCGTCACTTCCGCGGTTGGGAGCGGGTGGGTGCTGAACTGACGGGCAATCGCGTGGATTATCGCGAGCAACTCGACCTCTCGACCGAGAACGAACCGTACGACGCCAACGCGCTGCCGGCGTACCTGCGACTCGACGGTCCGAACCAGTGGCTCCCTGACGAACTACTTCCGGGGTTCCACGACTTAGTGAATGAGTACTTTGCGCGCATGGGTGAACTTGCCGATGAACTCATGCAGATCTTGGCTACTGGCCTGAAGTTGCCGGCAAATACGTTTGCCACGATGTTTGGTGAAAAGCCGTTGTCATTCGCGAAACTCATCAGCTACCCGCCAACGCCGCCTGGGGAAGCGGGCGTTAACTCGCATCACGATGCAGGGTTCTTGACGATCCTGGCGCAGAACGGCGTCGCAGGGTTGCAGGCCGAAAGCCCTGATGGCCAGTGGATTGACGTGCCGCCCGAGCGTGGAACCTTCGTGGTCAACCTCGGCGAAATGCTGCAGTCGATGACCGGAAATTACTACGTGGCGACCAACCACCGCGTCATCACTGAAGAGGCGCGATTCTCAGCCGCGTACTTCCACGGACCTGACTTGCGCTCAAGTCTGGCGCCGCTCGAACTCGCCGACGAATTTGCCGAGGCGGTCGCTTCGAGCCCGCGGCACCGCGATGCGGGCTTCATGGCCAAGCGCACTGAATTGCTCGCGGGAGAGGCGGGTATCGGCAGCACGCCGGTTCCGGTCTTCGGCGAACAGATGTGGAACTACTACGTGCGCAGTTACCCCGACATGGTGCGCGCCTACTATCCCGAACTGGTGTAACCGACCCACTGGCACCAGCGTGGGGTGAGAGCGTCTAGGCTCGGATCCGCATCACCCCAACGACGAAGGCTGGGATCCCATGAAGAAACTGCTGGCGTTAGCAGTCGTAGCCGGTATCGGCTACGTGGTCTACCGGCAGATTGCGGCAAGCCGGGCTGAGGATGACCTGTGGACACAGGCCACCGAGGTTCCCGACCTGCGCTGATTCACCCGCACAACCCGGGGGGCGTAGCTCAATTGGCAGAGCACCGCCTTTGCAAGGCGGGGGTTGAGAGTTCGATTCTCTTCGCCTCCACCCGGATAGCACCACTGAACGCGATGTCCCGCCCAAAGCCGTGAGGCGCTGGCGAGATCGGACCGTACGACTCTCGCGGAATGACCTTCGGCCTGCTAACCTACGGTAGCGTAACTTACGGTATCGTAGGCCGAGGAGGCCAGATGAGTGCGAGCACATTGCCCGAAGTCATTCAAGGTGGCATGGGCGCGGGAGTATCGGCGTGGCAACTCGCGCGCGCGGTTTCTCAGACCGGGCAACTCGGCGTGGTGTCGGGAACGGCCCTCGATCTGATCTTGGCGCGCCGGCTCCAAGATGGTGATGTCGACGGCGATGCCCGTCGCGCACTTGCGGTCTTCCCGGATCAACAAATGGCACAGCGCGTTCTCGACCGGTTCTTCCTTGACGGTGGTCGCGCGGAAGGTCAGCCGTACCGGCCCGTCGACAAGATGACGTTGCGTCAGACGGGGCGCAGCCAGGAACTGTCGATCGTGGCTAACTTCGCAGAGGTATGGCTTGCCAAGGAAGGCCACGACGGCCTTGTGGGCGTCAACCTGCTGGAGAAGATCCAACTCGCGACTCCAGCCGCGGTGCTCGGCGCCATGCTCGCCAATGTTGATGTCGTGCTCATGGGTGCGGGAGTGCCGCGCGACATTCCGCGCCTTGTGACCGATCTCGCTGAGGGACGCGTTGGTTCGATTGCCATCGACGTGCACGGGGCTGATCAGGAGTACCGCATTGAGATTGACGCGGCTGAGGTTCTTTCTGTTCCGGTGCCGCAGTTGCGACGTCCGCAGTTCTTGGCCATCGTGTCGGCCGCAGTTCTCGCTTCGTATCTCGCGCGCGATGAGAGCACCCGTCCCGATGGATTTGTGATTGAAGGTTCTCCCGCAGGCGGGCACAACGCACCCCCGCGAGGACAGTTGGTGCTCGACGAATTCAATGAGCCGGTGTACGGCCCGCGTGACGACGTGAACTTGGCGCAGATCGCGGCGCTGGGCCTACCCTTCTGGCTGGCGGGCGCCTATGGCACCCGCGAACGGCTGCTTGAGGCGCGCGCGCAGGGTGCGGCCGGAGTTCAGGTCGGCACCCTGTTTGCTCTCTGCGAGGAATCGGGAATGCTACCGGAGATTCGGCATGAGATTCTGCAGCAGCTCTCTGACCACACTCTGAACGTGCGCACTGATGCCCTAGCCTCACCCACGGGTTTTCCGTTCAAGGTGGTGCAACTGGCAACGACGTTGTCGGACGCTGAGGTGTACGAGGAGCGCCCCCGTTTGTGCGACTTGAGCTACTTGCGCACCCCGTACGTTTCTGAGAGCGGCGACATTGGGTACCGCTGCCCCAGTGAACCCATCGCGATCTTTACTCGCAAGGGGGGCGACCTCGACGACACAGTAGGGCGACAGTGTCTGTGCAACGCCCTCACTGCCAATGTCGGCTTGGCCCAGACCCGCAAGACTGGCTACACCGAGCAGCCTCTGGTCACCCTGGGCTCAGAGCTCGATTCAGCTGCGGCCATGTGGCTGCGGTTCGGCGCCGCGTGGCACGCGTCGGATGTCGTTGAGTGGTTGATCGCAGGATAGGTAGTTCGGTCTACCGCTTCGCTTCGTGCGACTCCTGTGGGCACACTGGAAACCCACACTGGACGGAGTGCGCAGGTGAGGACGACGAAGCGATCGCGACGAACTGGGCTTATCGCGCGCCTTCTCGCAGTGCTGGCTCTCACCGCTGGCTCGGTGATCACGACCGGCGTAGCCCACGGTGCGACCTCACCTGAGCAGACTCTGGCTGACAAGTACGCGCCCATCGTCGTTGTGCGAGACCAACCAACGCCGTGTGGTGAGGGTGAGCCCTATCTCCCGGTTGCAGTGTCGGCGGTGCTCGGCCGCCCCGAGGTGAGTCTGCGCGCTCCTGACGGCCACGTGTTCACGCAGGCACCCTCGGCTGCAGATCTTGCGGGAAAAGCGCAGGGGTACTACCTCGACTATCCGGGTGAGCCGCTATCGCCGAACTGCGATTACGAAACGTGGTTTCGTGCGAGCGGATTTGCTGACAGCCCGACTGTCTATTCACATGTGGCAACCGATGCAGCGCATCCGGATCAGCTTGCATTGCAGTACTGGTTCTTCTACGTCTACAACGACTGGAACGACAAGCACGAAGGCGACTGGGAAATGGTGCAGTTGCTCTTTGCTGCATCGACCCCGAAGCAGGCGTTGACCCAAGATCCGGTCAGTGTGGCATTCGCTCAGCACGAAGGTTCGGAAGTTTCGAATTGGACTGACCCCAAACTGCACAAGGTCGGCAACCACATCGCCGTGTACCCGGGACAGGGCTCTCACGCCGCCTACTACGGGCAAGCACACTGGTTCGGCAAGAGTGCCGCTGCTGGCTTTGGTTGCGACAACACCGCGTACCCGGGCAAGGCTGTTGAGCCGAACGTTGTGGTTATTCCGAGTGGCGCGGCAGGGCGCACAGGCACCTTCGCGTGGCTCGATTTCGCTGGTCGGTGGGGCCAGAAGGCGCCTTCATTCAACAACGGACCGACGGGACCAAACGCCAAGACGCAGTGGTCGAATCCCGTGACGTGGCAGGAAGAGGAAGGGCGGGCCTCGGCGTCGCCGCTACCTCTGGTGGCAGGTCCGGCAGCAAACGCGTTTTGCGCCCTGTCGGGCGGTGGCTCATTGCTCTTCATCAAACTGCTCGACAGTCCCTGGTTGACGCTAGGCGCGCTGATCGTGCTCGTCGCGCTGATCGTGGTGGTCTGGCGTAGTACGAAGTGGCGCCCCGTGCATGCTCGTCCGGTCACGCAATTGCGTCGCGCGGGCCAGATCGTGACATCAGCATTTGCTTGGTGGCCTAGGCGGTGGGTGACGTTCAGTGTGATCAGCGCGTTCTTCTTGGCGCTGACACTACTGACGGTGTGGTTGCAAACGCTTCTGCTCATGCCCGGTGACACGAGCGATGTCGCTCGAATCGGCGCGCCACGATGGGAGTGGTTGGTGTGGCCCAGTGCGCTGTTGCCGATAGTGATTCTGCTGCCAGCGCTGGGCATCGCCGTTTCGGCCGTGCACCACGTGATGAAGGGGGAAAGTGAAGGGCGCAATGTCAGCGGGTTGAGTGCCCTTGGTGCTGCCGTACGTCAACCGGCTGGGGCCATCGCATTCGTCATCGCCTACGTGGTGGTCAGTCTGTGCTCGGTCACTGTCATCGGAATCCCTGTGGCGCTGTGGCTTGTCGCTCGCTGGTCAGTGGGAAGTTCGGCTGCCGTGATGGAGCAAACTGGTGCATGGGCGGCGCTGTCCCGGAGCACCGAGTTAACCAAGGGGCACCGCTGGCGTTCGCTGGCGCTCACTGCATTCAGTGGCTTCATCGCTGTTTCCGTCGGCGCAATCGTGGGCGGGGTGCTGCTGCTCGTGACGCACTTGTCGTTCCAACAAACCAACTCGATTGCGGCCATTCTTATTGCCGGCCTCACCGCAGTGGCAGCGGTTGCGCTGACCTTGCAGTACTTCGATCTGCGCGAGCGCGCGGACGCGCGCGCCCCTGCGGAGTAAGTCGTACGTATCCGTCTGCGAGGGTGGGGAGGTGACCGAAGCCAAGACGAACTCTGCGCCCACCACCCTCGATCGGTGGAAGGCGACCTTCGTCGCACTATTTGTGGTGGTGATGGTGGTGGCCGTATTCGTAGGGGCGTTGGTTCTCGTACTCACCTCGGTAGGAGCCGCGTCTTCAGGCGATCTGTGGGCTGCTGTCTCGTTCTATGGATACGTTGCCATCGCCCTCGGGCTTCCCATCGTGTGCCTGGTGAGGGGCGGTCGAGCGCACGCTTCGGGCAAAGTGCGTCAGCGAGCGTGGGCAAAGGGGCTCATGCTCGGGGCAGTTCCGATCGCGCTGGCGTTTGCTTTCCTGGCATACGAAATTGGAATCCTGTCGAACGGCTAGCGAATCGCCGAGTGCGCATCCTGCTGAGCGAATAGGCATTTACACTGGAATGGTGAGTGACCTGGCCAACCTGCGTGCCGGTGATGCTGATCGCGATCGCATCATCGCTGTGTTGCGCGAGGCCTACTCGCAAGGCCGGCTCACCGATGCTGAGTTCAACGAACGAATGGCCGGAGCAGCCAGCGCCCGCACCTACGGTGAGCTCGAAGCGCTCACCACCGATCTTCCCATGCACGAAATCGTGCCGGCACTCCCTACACCCATCGACGAGGCCGAACTTGAGCACCGCCGCAGGGCCCGTCGCAACATGTGGATCTCGTGGCTAACGACGTCGCTCGTGACAACACTCATCTGGCTGCTCACGCCGCATGGAGATGAGGGCTGGGGCTACTTCTGGCCGATCTGGGTGATTGGCCCGTGGGGTGTGGTGTTGTTGGTGAAGTCGATCACCAATTCCGACGACGACTAGATACCCGTGCGCGCTTCGATGCGACCAGCGTCGATTGCCGCAATGAGTGCCGCATGATCGGTGACGGTCTGGTCGGCGTAATCGAGGGCGAACGACAGCATCGCCCGATCGAATGCGTTACCGCTACCCACATACGCGCTGATCGCGATCTGATCACCACTGCGGGCGTGCGCTTTAGCGATCGCCCACGCGCATGTGCGGACGTAGTAGGTGAACGCGGGCACCTGGAGATCGGCGTACTCGACGCTGCCCTTCCAGTCGCGGAATTGACGGATGTAGAAGGAACGCGTGCCGCCCTCTGGCGGGTGGCCGTCAGTCCAGCCCAGAAAGAGGTCACTCGCTGATTGAGTGAGTTTCTGCCCGATGACCACACGCTCGCCGGGGTGTGCGAAGGGACTCTTCACCGAATAGCGCTCGAGCACCGACTTATTGGCTTCCTTGACCTGAAGAATCAGCGGGTCGTTCGCGTCGCGGCCAATCAGCAACAGGATGTAGCAGCGAGTTCCGACACTTCCAACACCGACAACGCGCATGGCCACGTCAACAATTCGGTATTCATCGAACAGGTGTCGGCGCTCGGGCGACAAGGTTCTGCGGTAAATACTTGCGCGCCCGTGTAGTTCGTCGATGAGGGTTCCGAGTTGAGTTGATACCCCGCTGAGGCCAGTCTCGGTGCCGCGAATTTGCAGTGGCGGATTCGAAATGAAGCGCGGTAGTCCGTCGACCATCTCCGTGTTCTGTTCAGCAGCCTTCACCGAGTCGCGGGACCGCATCTTCTTGACTGCGCTGGTATTGATGCCTTGGGCCCTGCTCGGCTTTAGGTCCTTGGTGATCTGTTTCAAGAAGACCTCGACGTCAAATCTGGAATACCACACGTCGAGGGTGCTCATTCCGGCGTACTTCGCCATCTCGGCACGGTACGAACTTGCTGTTGCGAGAACAGCTTGCTCCGTCGTCGCGGTGTCGTCGCCGCGCTCACGTGAGGCGACTGCCACACTCGCGCACAGGCGCATGACATCCCACTCGAACGGCCCAACTGATGTCTCGTCGAAATCATTGATGTCAAAGACCAACCGACGCTCAGGAGTTCCGAACGCACCGAAGTTCATCAAGTGGGCGTCACCACACAACTGCACATGAAGGCCCGAGTTGGGCAGGGTCGACAGGTCAGACACCATCGGCAGCGCCGCCCCGCGGAAGAACGCGAAAGGACTCGCGGCCATTCGGCCGTAGCGAATCGGAACAAGTGCCGGCAAGCGGTTTTGGGCCTGTTCCTCGAGCAATCCGATGGGATCGACGCGATCAGAGGTGGCACTGAAGTGAGCGAGTGCGACGCGAGGAGTCTTCTTCCGGGCCGCCTTGCCGTATGCGGCGCGCTCGGCAGGCGAATGCGACCGGTAACCCTTGCGACGGTCGGTGGGGGTATCCGGGTTCGGCATCACATCAGGAGTCATGGCAGGATCGTCCCATGACAACGACCTCTGCCACCATGCATACCAACAAAGGCGACATCCGAGTGACGCTTTTCCCCGACCACGCACCCAAGACGGTGCGCAATTTCGTGGGGCTTGCTGACGGCAGTCAGGAGTGGAAGGACCCCCGTACCGGCAAGACCGGCGAGGGAGCCCTCTATACCGACGTGATCTTCCACCGCATCATCCCCGGCTTCATGCTGCAGTGCGGTGACCCTGCGGGAACCGGCCGCGGCGGTCCCGGCTACAACTTTGCCGATGAGACGCATCCCGAACTCGTTTTCGACAAGCCGTACCTGTTGGCGATGGCCAACGCAGGCCCCAACACCAACGGCTCGCAGTTCTTCATCACCGTGGCCCCCACGACGTGGCTGAACTTCAAGCACACGATTTTCGGTGAAGTTGCTGACCAAGACAGCCGCGACGTGGTCGACGCCATCGCCAAGGTGTCAACCGACGGTGGCGATAAGCCGCTCGACGACGTGGTGTTGCACTCGGTCGAGATCACCGTCACCGACTAACTCACCTCTCCCCCTCCCGCTCCCGCTCCCTGCCCCCTTTTTCCGCATGGGGGGACATTAGGCACGCATAGGCGCAGTTTTCTTACCCCCGACTCGGCGCGTCGAGGTTAGGGAACGAGAACGAGGCGCGTTCCGACGCGTCCCGCTGACAGCCGATCCCAGGCCTTTTCGGCGTCATCGAGCGGCACGCTTTCGACATCGATCGACAGGGTGCCTGCGCGCACCATGTTGAATGCCTCGTGCATGAGCGCCGACTGACCGGGCCAGCCGAGCGACAAGGTGGAGAATCCGAGGACGTCGATACTTCGGCCTCGTAAAAGTGCGGATGGCAGAGAGAGCAACGCTCCCGCCGAATCGCCGAGGTTCACGAGGCGTCCGCCGGGCGCAAGTGCGCGCGCAGCGGCGAGTGCCGGAATTCCCGCGACGGGGTCGATCACGAGCTGAGCACCACCGTCGGTCGCTTCAAGAAGAGATGCGGCGAGTTGGTCGACGTCAAGGTGGGCGCTATCGATTGCCGCATCGGCGCCGCGTGCGAGGGCGCCATCGCAGTCTTCTTCACCGCGAACCACTGCGACCACGCGTGCACCGGCAGCGTGTGCTGCCTGCACGGCAATCTGACCTACGACGCCTGAAGCTCCGAGCACGATTACTGTCTCGCCCTCGGCAAGTCGACCTCGCGCGAGGGCACCGAGTGCTGCAGGTGCAGGGTTGGCGAGGGCTGCCGCAACCGCAGCGTCAATCGCCGGCAATTCCAGAGTGCGCGATGGGTCGACCAGACATTGCTCGGCCATGCTTCCGCCCTCGCCTGGAACCAATCCAGCGCTGGTAGCAAACAGAATCCGGCGCCCATCGGCGGTGATCCCTGTGCCGTGCAGACCAGGAATGTAGGGGCAGGGTGGCACTCCGAAGTAGGTCGCCCCGGATGCGATGAGCAGCTCAACTGGTGGAATGGCGGCGCCGGTGACCGTGACGCGTTCGCGCCCCTCAGCGTCGGCGGGGTCGGCGCAATCGATGGTGCGAGGGCTCGATCCGGGCGAGACAAGCACAGCGGCGCGCATGGCCGTGAGCGTACGCGACTCATGATCGCGTCGTGCCTGAAAGGTCCGACTCCCTCCCCCCCCCACCTCGCAGCCTCGTCCCCGGCTTCTTTGGGCAATCCGTGACCAGGAGCCCGGAAGCGCAGCACCCCCACGACGGGTGGGCAATAACGATCGCCCCTTCCCGAATCGATAGAAAGCAAAAAGTCGATTTTCTCTTGACAGGTCGATTCCTTTGCTGATTTAGTGACCTACACCACATCGGTGCCGGCTCGGGTCGGTCAACTCATCGGAGAGTCTTCAATGCGGATTGCGAATGTAAATGGCCGTCTAGCAGTTGCGGTTGGCGACGGCTGGGTCGATGTCGAGCAGGCGAGTGGCGGCGCTTTCGCGGCGGACCCGCAGGCGATCTACGACCGTTGGGCCGAATTCACCGTCTGGGCAGCAACAATTCCCGCCGATGCGGCCAAGGTAGAAGGCACACTCGAACTCCCCGTTCCTGCCCCGCGCCAGATGATCGCGATCGGTCTGAACTACCGCGAGCACGCCATCGAGAGCAACCTCGACATCCCTGAGCACCCGGTGGTGTTCGCGAAGTTCCAGTCGTCGCTGACCGGACCGGACGCAACAGTCACCCTCCCTAGCGATGGGGTCGACTGGGAAGTCGAACTAGTGATCGTGATCGGCAAGGAAGCCCGGGGCGTCTCGGTGGCGGACGGGTGGGACCACGTCGCCGGCCTCACGATCGGTCAGGATCTCTCGTGGCGTGCAGTGCAGTTGCGCGGACCCGCTCCCCAGTTCTCCATTGGAAAGTCCTACCCCGGCTTTAGCCCGCTCGGCCCCGTGATCGTGACCCCCGATGAGTTCGCCAACAAAGATGACCTTGCCATCTCGTGCTCCCTCAACGGCGAGGTGCTGCAGGACGGACGCACGAGCGACCTGATCTTCCCGGTTGCTGAACTTGTCTCGCGCCTCTCACAGAGTTTGACCCTTTACCCAGGTGACCTGATCTACACCGGAACCCCCAAGGGTGTCGGTGCTGGTCGCACGCCGAAGCGCTTCCTCGTTGAGGGCTCACTTGTGAGCTCAATCGAGGGTGTGGGTGACCTCACCATCAACCTCGTCAACGGCTTCTAGGAGAACCGGATGGCCCTTCACCGATTGAGTTCCTTCACGTACGCGGTACCTAACCTTGCTGAGGTCACCGCCTACTACAGCGAGTTCGGTCTCACCGACAATGGTGACGGTTCGTTCTCGACACTCGACGGCGGCAAGCAGTTGTACCTCGAGCAGGGTTCACATCGGCGGATCACGACCGTCGAGCTGGGTGCCGATAACGCTGACGACCTCGATCGCATCGCATCGTCGCTTAAGGCGATGGACATTGACAGTGCGATCGACGGCGACCGACTCACGACGGCCGACCCGGTCACCAAGACGCGCGTTGTCGTCGTCGTGCAGGAACGCGTTGAGCAGCCTCGAGTTGAGGCGGTGCCCTTCAACGGCCCCGGTCGCGTTGAACGGGTCAACTCTCGGGCTGATGGTGTGATGCGCGAAAGTCGGGTGACGCCGCGCAAACTCGGACACGTATTAATCGTCTCGCCGGAATCGCTGAGCACCATTCGCTTCTTCTCAGACGGTTTGGGATTCAAGGTCAGTGACTACGCCAACGTGAAGAGCAACGCCTTCATGCGTTGCTCGGAAGACCACCACAACATCGGCATCTTCGGTGGTGACGCCACATACCCTCACCACTCGTCGTGGCAGGTCGATGATGTCGATGACATCGGTCGCGGCGCGGAAGACCTCCTCAACGCTGATGAGAACCGTCAAGGCTGGGGATTCGGACGACACTTCGCTGGCTCGAACTTCTTCTGGTACCTGAAAGATCCCGCAGGAACGATGAGCGAGTACTACTGCGATATGGACCTCATCACCGATGACGATCTGTGGGTTCCGCAGATCGCCGAGGGACCGCGCGGACTATACCGGTGGGGCCCCAAACCTCCGGAAGCTTTCCTGCGGCCAGCCGATATTGCCGAACTCATCGCCGCCCAGAACAACTAAACAGGAGTCGTCACCATGACCGATACGTACGACGTTGTCATCGTTGGCTATGGACCCGTTGGCCAATACCTCGCACTCAAACTTGGCCACGCCGGATACTCCGTTGCCTGTGTTGAGAAGTGGCCGGGACCGTATGGCCTGCCGCGGGCGGTGCACTACGACCACGAAATCGCACGCTTGCTCAAGACCGTCGGACTCGACTCGCGCACCAACCCGATTATCGAGCAGTACGACAACGTGTACCGCTGGGTGAATGCCGACAAGGAGACGTTGCTCGACCTCGACTGGTCGGGTGTCGGCCCGTCAGGATGGCACACGTCGAACTTCTTCTCGCAGCCCCAACTCGAAGGTGAACTCGACTCGTACCTCGCGGCGATCGACAACGTTGATCTCTTCCGCGGCTGGGAAGTACAAGAGCTTGCCGAAGACGCTGATGGCGTGACAGTCACGGCGCGCTCGATGCGTCCGGAAGATGCCGGTGCGATGGCGACCAAGACGTTCCGTGGAAAGTACGTCGTGGGTTGTGATGGCGCGAACAGCTATGTGCGTCGTTGGATGAAGGCCGAGATGCACGACCTCGGCTTCGCATTCGACTGGCTCATTGTTGACATGAATCCGAACGAGCCGATGACATTTGATCCCCCCGCATGGCAGTGGTGCAATCCCTCCGCCCCCACCACGATTGTTCCAGGTGGCCCCGGGCGCCGTCGTTGGGAATTCATGCGTCTGCCACACGAGACCATCGAACAACTCAACACGGTTGAGAAGGCGTGGGAGCGGATGGAGCCCTGGGGTTTGACCCCGGATAACTCAGTGCTCGAGCGTCACGCCGTCTATACCTTTCGCGCTATGTGGGCTCAGCCTGAGGAGTGGCGCAAGGGCCGGGTGCTCATAGCTGGCGACGCGGCGCACCTGACGCCTCCGTTTGCTGGTCAGGGCATGTGCGCGGGAATTCGCGACGCACAGAACATCGCGTGGAAGATGGATGCGGTGCTCTCGGGTCGGTCGTCCGACGAACTGCTCGATACCTACGGTCCTGAGCGCAGCAATAACATGCAGTACTGGGTCAACTTTGCGGTTGGTCTCGGTGAAGTGATTTGCGTACTCGACCCGGAAGCTGCCGCCGGTCGTGACGCAGCAATGAAGGCTGCGATCGCGGATCCGACGCTTGCGCCCCCGCCCCCGCCCCCGCCGTCGTTGACTGCGGGTGTCATTGGCACACACCCGTCGGCTGGTTTCCTGTCGCACCAGTATCAGGTGACCAAGGGGTCAACGACTGACTTCTTCGACCACGTCTTGGGTTACGGCTGGGCTGTTCTCAGCACCGCTGGCGCACCTACCGACGTACTCAGCGCCGACAATCTGGCGTGGGCGGAGGAGAACGGTGTCATCCTCACCAGTCTCGGCGAAGGTAGCGAGGTTGGCGACGCCGACGGCAATTACGCCGCGTGGTTGCAGGAACTCGATGCCGACACCGTGATTGTGCGTCCGGACTTCTACATCTACGACGCCGGAGCACTCGGTGGACTCGATGCGGCCGTCACGGAGTTGCGCGGGAAGTTGTACGCAACTGCGAGCGGAACGGTCTGAGCGATGGCGTTGCTGGAGGCGCGTGGACTCACCAAACGGTACGGGGGTGTTACTGCTCTCGACGGTCTCGATCTGAGTATCGAAGCCGGTGACGTGGTGGGTGTCATGGGTCCCAATGGCGCGGGCAAAAGCACGTTGCTAAAGACCTTGCTGGGTGAGGTACGGCCCGATTCGGGTGACGTACTGCTTGACGGCAAATCGGTTCTTGGTTGGCCGACGCACAAGATCGCCCAACATGGGGTGGCGCTTGCGAACCAAGTACCGCGACCGTTCACGCGCCTCACTGTTGAGCAGAACGTGCATGTGGGCACCCTCGCGCGTGGCGATCGACTACGCGAAGTTGATGTGCTCGAACTGTGTGGACTCGCCGACAAAGCCAAGCGTCCCGCGGGAAGTTTGGGATTGCTGGATCTCAAGCGGCTGGAATTGGCGCGGGCGCTGTCACTTCATCCGCGAGTGCTGTTTCTCGATGAGGTCGGCGCTGGGCTGGTTGCACATGAGACAGAACAAATGATTGACATCGTGCGCAAGGTTCACGCCGAGGGCGTGGCGCTCATGGTCGTCGAACATGTCGAGACCGTGATTCGCGAACTGGCGCAACGAGTAATCGTGATCGACTGGGGCAAGGTGGTGGCCGCGGGAACTCCCGATGAGGTGGCGGCCGATCCCGTGGTACGCAGCATCTACCTGGGCGAAGGCTCAGCCACGTCGCGCACCCATGAGCGTCATCGTCAGCACGCCACCGATGCTCCGCTCTTGGAACTCACCGGTGTGAGCGCGCGGTACGGCAAGGCCGTGGCGCTCGACGACGTGACGCTGCGCGTGCAGCCAGGTGAAGTGGTGTCAGTGCTCGGCGCTAATGGTGCGGGCAAGACCACGATGACACGCGTCATCACCGGGTTGCTGCCTGCGGCCTCGGGCGAGGTGCGCATGGGTGGTGAGCTGGTCAACGCCTTGCCGCCGCATAAGCGCATTACACGCGGAGTTGCGTGTTGTCCCGAGGGGCGCAAGATCTTCGCTGACCTGACTGTTTACGACAATCTGATGCTCGGTGGTTACACCGTCGACAAGGTGCACCGTCTTGCTCGCGCCGACGAACTCTGCACGCTCTTTCCGATTCTCGCCGACCGACGCGAGCAACTTGCCGGAACGATGTCGGGTGGTCAGCAGCAATTGCTTGCGATGGCCCGCGCATTGATGTCGAACCCACGGTTGCTCATTCTCGACGAGGCCTCACTCGGATTGTCGCCGGTTGCGGTCGACACCGTGTACGAAGCCATCGCCACCATTCGCGATCAAGGACTGTCGGTGCTGCTCATCGAGCAGAATGCACACCGCAGTCTGGCGATCGCCGATCACGCGTATGTGCTCGATCGTGGGCGCGTCACGTATGAAGGTCCTGCCCACACCCTCGATGACCCCCAGCGGTTGTCCGAGGCCTATTTCGGAGTGGCCCACTAGGGCGCACTGTCCATCGTGCCTCGGGGCGGTCCCGCGGCTCAACGAAAGGTCATACCTATGAATCGAAGGAAGTCAGTTGCCGCGGTCTCAACCGTGGCGGCACTGGCGATGACCCTCGCTGCCTGCGGTAGTTCGTCGGGTGGCGGGTCGTCCTCGTCCGCCGCCGCGACATCCGCTTCAGCGTCGGCATCGGCATCAGCATCAGACTCAGGTGGCGGCGCCACCGGGGATCCGATTGTTCTCGGAACCACCCTGCCTCTCACCGGTCCGCTCGGTGTGTTTGGACCTCCAATTCAGGCTGGGTACGAGCAGGCAGTCGCCGCGATCAACGCCGCTGGTGGCGTCGACGTCGGTGGCACGAAGCGTCCGTTGAAACTTGTGATCAAGGACAGCAAGAGTGACCCGACCGTCGTGACCTCAACGACCAAGTCGCTCATCACTGATGATCAGGCCGTTGCGCTGCTGGGTTCGGTAACTCCGCCGCTGACGATTCCTTTCTCGGTGGTGGCCGATCAGGAGCAGATTCCTGCGATCTCATCTCTCACCCCGACGCTCGCGTGGAAGGGTGCCAGCGCTGCTGGTTGGAAGTACGCATACGACGTCTTTGTTGACGAGGTCGAGCAGACCGCGGTCAACTTCCAGGCATCGGACTTGGTGGAGAACAACAAGAAGGTCTACCTCTTCACGGACACCGAGGAAGACGGCAAGGCAATGGGCGGTCTCTGGGAACAGCAGGCCAGCAAGTACGGCTACACCATCGTTGGCCGTTCTAACTTCCCGCCCGGCACGACCGACTTCACCCAGTTTGTGCAGAAGGCCAAGGACTCAGGCGCTGACGTTGTCATCGCCCAGATCATCCCGCCGGACGCCGTTGCCCTGTGGAAGGCGATGAAGGCGCTGAAGTACCAGCCCAAGACTGCATGGCCCGAAAAGGCCGGAACGGTTGGCTTCAACCAAGCCGTTGGCCCGCTCGCTGAAGGAGCTTCGGTATTCGGTTGGTGGGCACCCAAGAACGGTAACGAGGGTGGCCAAGCCGTGTACGACGCAAACAAGGCGCAGTTCGGCGACGGCCTCGGAACAGCGTGTGTAATCGCGGCCTACGCCATGGTGCAGATCATGGCCGATGCCATTACTCGCGCGGGAAGCACCGAACCCGACGCGATCAACACGGCGCTGGCGGCAACGAAGGATCTGCCGACTGTGCTCGCGAAGATCACGATCGGCCCTGACCACCGCGCTGTCACTCCGGTTAACGCCGTTCAGTGGCAAGGCGATGCTCAGCCCATCGTGTGGCCGGCAGATCAGGCCACCGCGAAGATGCTCGCGCCGGTTCCCGGCCTGGCTCCCTAAGGATTGAACTGACATGACTGCCGAAGCTCTGGTGAACGGTGCCCTCCTCGGAGGCCTGTATGCCCTCGTCGCGCTTGGCCTCTCGCTGGTGTTCGGAATCATGCGAGTGGTGAACTTGGCGCACGGGATCATCGTGATTGCGGGGGCGTACTTCGCCATCGTGATCACGCGCCAGGTGCCGGTGGACCCGCTCCTGACCTTCCTGGTGGTGGGGCCCGCGATCTTCTTGATCGCGGCCCTCACCCAGCGGCTTCTCCTTCAGCGACTGATCGGTCAGTCGTTGGAGGCACCGCTGGTGGCCACCTTCGGCCTGCTGCTCGTGGGTCAGGGACTGTTCACCTATGTCTTCGGCACGAGCCCGTTGTCGATGTCGGCCCCATGGGCCCAAAACAGCATCAGCGTGTTCGGTATGTCAATCCTTACGGTCAACATGGTTGCCTTCGCGCTGGCTGTCGCCGTGATCATTGCGACTCAGTTGGTTCTCACGCGCACTCGCTTCGGCGCTGCCTTGAGAGCTTCTGCGTCCGATCCGGAGACGGCCAGCACGCTGGGCGTCAACATCAACAAAATGCATGCGTTGACGTTCGGAATCGCCGCATCAATCGCCGCTCTTGCGGGAATTGTGTACGGAACGGGATTGTCGGTGAATCCCAACGATGCTTTGCCCATGCTTGTTCTTGGCTTCACCGTCGTTGTCATGGGTGGTGTCGGCAATGTTCCCGGCACTCTCGTTGGCGGTGTGCTCGTCGGCGTCGTCGCGGCTGCAGTGGGCGGGCTGATTGGTCCGGTCTACTCTCCGATCGCGGTCAACGTCTTGTTGCTGATCCTGCTGTTGGTTCGGCCGCGCGGACTGTTCGTTCGCACCACGCCACGCAAACCTAAAACACCTGCTGTCACTCCCAATGCAGCAACGCCCGCGGAGGTGGCAGCATGATCGGCTCGCCGAAGCGCATCGGCTCAGGCATCGCTGTGTGGTTGGTCATTCTTGGGGTGTTGCTGTACTTGCCGGGCCACATCGGTCGCGGGCCTCAGGAGATCTTGCTCAACTTGCTCATTTGGATTGGCCTTGCCCAGGCATGGAACATCATTGGTGGTGTCGGAGGGCAGTTGTCGCTTGGTCACTCGGTGTTTGTCGGCGCCGGTGGCTACACGCTGGCGATGATGATGATCAAGGGTGGGTTGAGTTGGCCCCTCGCGGTAATCGGCGGCGGCTTACTGTCTGCGCTTCTCGCGTGGTTCCTGGCACTCCCGCTGCTTCGTCTGTCGGGCGTCTATTTCACGATCGGAACATCGGCAGTCGCGATCATCGCACTCGGCTGGATGGTCACTTGGGACTGGACCGGGGAGGCTCGAGGCCTCAACATTCCGCTTGACGCGCTTCCCTCCAAGACGTTGAAGTTCCAACTCATCGCGTTTTTGGCGGTGCTGTGTTGCGTGGTGACGTACTTGATCTTGCACTCGTCATTTGGCTTGCGCCTGATGGCGGTTCGTGATGATGAGGGTGCAGCGTCCGCTCTGGGTGTCTCCCCCCGAGGCGTCAAAGCCAAGGCCTTTATCGTCAGCGCGTTTCTCACCGGGCTCATGGGCTCGACGATTGCCATCAATCAAGCGTCAATCGAGCCCTACTCGATGTTCAACCTCAGATGGACTGTCACGGCTCTGGTGATGGTGATCGTCGGTGGAATGGGAACGGTGTGGGGGCCGGTTATTGGAGCGTTCATCATCTACTACCTCGTCGATCGCTCACTGCAAGATCAGCCAGTGATTCAGGCACTTCTCAGCGGCGTCCTGATCATCCTCGTGATATCGGTGGCGCCTGACGGCGTGGTCGGTCTAGCGCGTTCAGCGTGGGCAAAAGTGCGAGGAATGCGTGACTCCGGCGATGGGGATCAGCAGGAGCCGTTGACACCTGGGGTGGTGGCCCATGCGTGAGCGCATTGACTGTGCCCGAGGGAGGGTCTCATGACTACGATGCCAACCGTGGGGAAGAAGGCGAAGACGCGCAGCGAAGAGGTGTATAACGCTGTCCGGATCGCGATCCTCAACGGCCTCTACCGGCCCGGATCAAAATTGAGTCCGTCGGTACTCAGCCAGGAATACGGCGTCAGTCTTTCCGTGGTTCGTGAGGCGCTGACGCGACTCGCGGAACAGGGACTCGTCGTTGCACAGCCGCAGTTGGGATTTCAGGTAACTCCCATCTCACGCGGCGACCTCCTTGATCTCACTTCCGTGCGGCTCGACATTGAAACGTTGGCGCTGCGCCGAGCGGTCGAGCGGGGCGACGTTGAGTGGCGCTCGGAACTGCTTGCCGCTCATTACGTCTTGGAGCACACACCTCAACATGTGGAGATTGACGGGCGCCGGGTGATGAGCGAAGACTGGACGCGCGTGCACGCGGTGTATCACGAGCAGTTGCTCTCAGCCTGCGGAAGTGCGCGTCTGATCGAAATCGCCAGTTCATTGCGCGACTCGGCCGACCTGTATCGCAGATGGTCCGAACCGATCGGCGGCGACACCCAGCGCGACATTGCTGGTGAACATCGGGCAATTTTCGAGGCGGTTCAATCGGGTGACCCCGACTTGGCAGTCGCGAAACTTACCGCTCACATTTCGCATACGACCAACGTGTTACTCAAGCACGCCACCTGACATCTTCCACACGCCCAGGTAAGTTCCACGAACTTCAAAGGACTCTCATGTCGACATCCCTGTTTGTTACCGGCGCTTCCAGTGGCATCGGCGAGGCCTTCCTCAACCACGTGCCTTCCGATATCAATGTGGCTCACACGTTCAGCCGCCGTCAATCTGCCGGACACTGGACGGAGATTGACCTCGGGCATCCTCGTCAGTGGGGCGTCTTTGTCTCAGCGATCGACGAGGCACTGGATGCTGAGAAGCCCGATCACGCGATCTTCTTTCACTGCTCCGGTACGGGCGACCCGATCGGACGAGTCGTTGATCTCGAACCAGCTGAATATGCGTTAGCCGTTATTCTCAACTCTGCCTCGGGACCGTCACTCGGACAGGCCTTCCTTCGCGCCTGTCACCTGCGTGGGATCCGCGCGACGTTGATTCTCGCGAGCTCGCCCGCTGCGGAGAAGGACGTTCCGGGAATGGCGCAGTACTGCTCAGGCAAGGACGGAATGCAGCACTGGGGAACGATCGTGGCGATGGAGCAAACTCCCGAATCAGGCAACCGCATCGTGACGGTAGTGCCGTACGCGGTGCTGACCGACGTCGTGCGCAGCGTGATGACGCGAGATCCCAATGAGGTTCCCTTGGTGAACTACTTCCGCCAGGTTGAGGCCGCGAATGAATTCGCATCGCCGGAACTCTGTGCCGAGCAAATCTGGAATGTCATCGACACCGCGTCGAATGGCGCCATCGTGCCGGTGGGTGCAGTGTGGATTGCTGAGCGGGCGGCCGCACAATCGTGAACTTGGTTGCCGACGCTGACACCTACGCCAGTCTGTTGCAGCACTTCGCCCGCTACTTCGACGCGTGCGATCGCTGTGACATAGACGCGGTGATGCAGATCATGCACGAAGCAACAGTGGGTGTAGGCGAGACCGCTTTGTCGGATCCGGTGGTGATTCGCGAGATGTACGCCTCTCGTCAGCCAGCGCCCATGCCCGACGGGCGTCGAGTGACCAAGCATCACGTCACGAACCTGCAGGTCGAGGAGTTAGACGGCGGAATGCTGAGCGCAACGGTGTACTACTTCCGTCTGCAGCCTTCAGATGCGGGACCCGTTGTTGCAGCCAGTGGGCGCCTTAACGAGGTCGTTCGCCCCGACGGTGACCGCTGGCAGGTTGTGAGTCACAGCATTATCAGCGATTTCTAGTTCGACCTATTCAAGGAGACAGCGTGAAGCGAGCGAATAAGGCCATCATCAGCTGCGCACTGACCGGCTCCATTCACACTCCGTCAATGTCGGGTGGATTGCCGGTAACCGCCGATGAAATGATTGAACAGGGGAAGGCGGCGGTTGCCGCTGGTGCGGCGATTCTGCACTTGCACGCGCGGGTTCCGGAGAATGGGCGTCCTTCGCCGGACCCTGAGGTCTACCGACCTTTCGTGTCCGTACTCGCGCACGAGACCGATGCCGTCATCAACATCACCACTGGTGGTTCCACGAGCATGACGGTGGAACAACGACTTGAGGCGGCGCTGGAGTTCGAGCCTGAACTTGCTTCGTGCAACATGGGCTCGATGAACTTCAACTTCGCTCCGGCCGCGGAGAAGGAGCGTGAGTGGAAGTATGAGTGGGAGAAGCCGTATCTTCTCGGCAGCGCCGACACGATCTTCTCCAACACTTTTACCCAAATCGAGCACACACTGCGGGTGTTGGGCAAAGAACGCGGAACTCGTTTCGAGTTCGAGTGCTACGACGTCGGACACCTATACAACTTGGCTTACGTTGCCGACAAGGGTTGGGTGGAGCCGCCTTTCTTCATCCAGGCGGTCTTCGGAATCTTGGGCGGCATCGGCGCTGACGTCGACAACTTGACGCACATGGTGAGCATTGCCGACAAGCTTTTCGGCGAGGACTATTACCTTTCTGCGTTTGGTGCGGGACGGCATCAAATGACCTTTGTGACTACCGCGGCACTAATGGGTGGAAGCGTGCGCGTGGGGCTGGAAGACAACCTGTATTTGGGTAAGGGTGAGATGGCACCCGACAATGCGTCACAGGTGCTGAAGGCGCGACGCATCCTTGAGGAGCTCAGCATCGAGATCGCTTCTCCGGATGAAGCGCGCGAAATGCTTAAACTCAAGGGGCGCAACGCGGTGAAGATCTGAGCGCGTGTTGTAAATCGGAACGCATCAGTGGTTTGTCGCGCGGAAGAAGAGTTACCAAGCGCGCGTTGCCGCAACGACCGCTGCTGCTGCTTCCTGTGGGTGCGACAGCATCGGAATGTGTCCGCCGGGAATCCACGTAAGCGGAGCGTTGGTGCGCGCGGCCCCGTCGTGCATTCCTTCGGCGCCGAGTACTCGGTCGCCTTCGCAGGCCACGTGCGCATACTGAAGTCCGGTCGGCCATTCGTTGAGCGGGTAGGGCTCGATCCACGCAGTCCAGTACTGGCGGCGTAGGTGTTGCAGGGCTTCGACGATCTGCGGCTCATCGAGATCGTGGTACATCATCTCGCGAGCGATGTCTTCGGGTAGCGAGGTGCTTCCGTCGTCGTGGCGCGTCATCGGGGCGATGCGGTATTCCGCGCAGTAGATGCCCGAAAGTGCCTTGCTTTGCTTGAGTCCCGAGGAACCGGGCTCAGGCGTGAGGGCTGCGAGATTGACGACTCCGCGAGCGCCGATGCGCGTTGCGACCATTGGCGCGTAGAGGCCGGCAAGTGAGTGCGGGACGACTACAAGGTCGTCGTCAGTGGCCGAGACGGCTTCGGCGACAACCTCGGCGTATCGGTCAGCTCCGGCCTCAGGTTCGCCAGCCGGAAGGTCGAGGGCGATGGAGTCGAATCCGAGGGACGCCAATTCTGATTGCATGGGCAGCCACGACCAGCCGGAGTGCCAGGCGCCGTGGAGAAGTACGAAAGTAGTCACGCTGCATTGTCACAGTCACGCCCAGTGAGGCATTGGCGAGGTGCTGGGGTAAGAAAACTGCGTCTATGCGTGCTCGGGGTCCCCCCATGCGGAGGGGGATGTGACAATTGCCGGATGGCGGATGACCGGGTAACCGAGACAACTCAGGGCACGCGTTGGTCGTCGTTGTCGTCGCGGCTCGCGATGCTGATCGCCATCGTGCTGATTGTCAGTGGTTTGGTCACGGCCGTGTATTCCGCCCTTGCAGCTCGCAATGCGTCGGAGGCAGACGCAGCTGCTGCGATGGCCAACGCTCAACGGTCGACCGTGTTGTTGATCGATCAGGCCTACGCCGACACACAGCGTGCCCGTACCACGGCCATGGATGTGCGTAAGGCTGAGCTGAAGGACGTTGCATCGCCGATCGTTACCGCACTCGATCAACTGCGTGCCTCGGCAGCGGCCGGTGAGATTACCGAGGCTCAGGCGCAGAAGGCTGGGCTCGCGGTTATCAAGGGCGTGCGATTTCGGAAAGATGATTACTTCTTTGCCTACAACAGCACGGGCACAGCGATCGCACACCCCAACCCCAAGTTTCAGGGCAAGAACCTCATGTCGATGCAAGATCCCAATGGGGTATTCGTCGTGCGCGATTTGCTGAACATCGCCAATGAGAAGGGCAGCGGATATCTCGACTACGCCTGGGTAAAACTCAACGAAGAGAATCCTTCAGCCAAGGTTGGGTACGTGCTGAAGTACGCGCCCTGGAACTGGATGATCGGCACCGGTGTCTACGTCGATGACATCGATAAGGAAGCTGCCACTCGTCTCGAGGCAACTAAGCAAGCACTTGGTGAGTCCTTCAGCAAGATAGATTTCACCGACAACGGTCTGCTGTTCGTGCTCGACAAGAATGGCAAGGTTCTGGTGCAGCCCAGTGACCGCGATCTGTCGTCGCTCGAGAGCACCGACTGGGGAAAGACGTTGGCATCAAGTCTGGTGGCTCAAGCGCCCACTGACTCGGCCCAGATTGTGCGCACCACCCAACAAGCTGGCTTCACGGGTGTACAGCAGCCGTGGAGCATGGTTGTGTCATCTCTCCCCAAGCTGGGGTGGACCCTCGTATCGGCGGTGCCACAAGCAGAAGTTGATGCGCCGGGCAACAGCCAGGCGGTGCGGCAGGCGCTGCTGAGCTTGGGCGTCCTTGGGCTCGGTCTGCTGATTGGCTTACTAGCGAGCCGACGCATCGTTCGTCCGGTTGAGACGATGACGAAGGCTGCCACCGCTCTTGAGCAGGACAGCTTCGATCCGACGATGCTCGATGATGCGGCCGCGCGACGCGATGAGGTGGGAACCTTGGCGCGGGCATTCCAACGGATGGGAACTGAGATTGTCGAACGTGAGCGCAAACTGCGTGAGCAGGTGACGAAATTGACGGTGGTCATCGATCGTCAGAAGGTGGCCGAAGAGGCAAGCGCGATCGCTGAATCGGACTTTTTCAGAGATCTCGAGCAGAAGAAGAACGCGCTGCGCGAGCGAGAGGACGGATCATCGTGAGTGTGCCAATGCCGGGCCAGAGCTCGTTTGGCACCGCCCCACACTGTTACCGCCACCCCGACCGCGAGACGTACATCTCGTGCACGCGATGCGGGCGGCCCATTTGTCCGGACTGCATGATTAGCGCGTCGGTGGGTTTCCAGTGTCCAGAATGTGTGGCCGAAGGCCGAGCGACTCAGCGGATGCCCACCACAGCGGCCGGGGCTCCTATCGGCGAGAGGCCGATTGTCTCGATGGTGCTGGTCGGTATCTGCGTGGTGGTGTTCGCACTCGAATTCCTCATTGGCGTCGATCAGGTGACCGGGCGCTTTGGTATGTATCCGCCGGACATTGCCCTCAACGGTGAAATCTGGCGTCTGCCAACCTCGATGTTCTTGCATGGCAATCTGCTGCATATCGGTTTCAACATGCTGGTGCTCTGGACGATCGGGCCGCAGGTTGAGCGGATTCTGGGTCACGGGCGCTTCCTCGTGCTTTATCTGGTGGCCGGTCTTGGTGGCGCTGTGGCCTCGTACGCCTTCTCTGCACCCCTCACCCTCAGTGTGGGAGCCAGTGGGGCGATCTTCGGTGTCATGGGTGCCTTGGTGGTGGCTGGCCGTCAGGTGGGCTTCGACGTTCGTCAGGTGCTGATCCTGATCGGCATCAACGTGGCCATTGGGTTCGTTGGTGGCGGAATCGACTGGCGGGCGCATCTGGGTGGTCTGGCAACGGGAGCCGCCGTTGCCGCCGTGATGGTCTACGCCCCGCGGGCGAGCAGGCTGCTGTGGCAAACTCTGGGAGTTCTGGCGATTCTCGGCCTGCTGGTCATGATCACGATGTGGCGAACGGCCGAACTCCACGCCATGCTCGACGCGATTCCCGGAATCCCCGCCTAAGAGTTATCCACAGGGTTATCCACAGCTGGGGATGAATCACAACGGTGTGATTCAGGGACGCACTTCCCGACTAGCGCCAGCGTGTCGCGACGATGAAACCGCCGCCGATGAGACCAAATCCGACCAAAACGTTCCACAGGTTGCCGTGGGGCAACGCTGCGATCGCGCCCATGAGAGGGACGCTGGTGACGTCGGATCCGGCGATATAGAACACCACGATCCAGATCAGACCGAGCACAAATAAAGCCACCATGGTGGGGGCTACCCAGCGGGAAGGCCCCAGTTTGACCGGGTCCTTCTTCTTGGGCGGCGGCACGTAGGGGGTCTTCTGACGCGGCTTCGACTCTGGCACACCATGAGAGTACCTGCCCACAGTGAGAAGATGGGTACGTGCCCCGCATCCTCGTCGTCGATAACTACGACTCCTTCGTATTCAACCTCGTGCAGTACCTCGCGCAATTGGGAGCTGAGGTCACGGTGCGGCGCAATGACGACGTCCTTCCTCGCCAGGCGTTGACTTACGACGGAGTGCTCTTGTCACCTGGCCCGGGTACCCCCGAGCAAGCCGGAGTGTGCCTGGAGATGGTGCGCGAGTGTGCCGGAAAAGTGCCGCTGTTCGGCGTGTGCCTCGGACATCAAGCCATCGCTGTCGCCTATGGCGCGGTCGTGTCACGCGCGCCCGAATTGCTGCACGGAAAGACGTCGCTCGTGCACCACTCTGGAAAGGGAGTCCTCGCCGGACTACCCGACCCGTTCACGGCCACGCGCTACCACTCCTTGGCCGTCGAACGTGACACCGTGCCGGCCGAACTTGAGATCACCGGCGACACTGATACCGGCATCGTGATGGCGGTGCGGCATCGCGAACTCGCGGTTGAAGGTGTGCAGTTTCACCCCGAGTCGGTGCTGACTGAGGGCGGGCACCGCATGCTCGCCAACTGGCTTGTCGTGTGTGGAGACGAAGGCGCGGTTGAGCGAAGCCATGGACTAGCGCCCGTCGTGCACCACGCGTAACCGTTGAAGGCCTACTAACTTGCGCTGGGAGTGGGCGTCGGAGTGGGCGTCGGTGTCGGTGTCGGTGTGGGCGTCGGTGTGGGCGTCGGTGGCGGCGGAGGTTCTGTCGACACCGTGATCGTGACGAGCGACCCCTTCTTGACCATGGTGGTCGGGTCGGGTGTCTGCGATAGCACAGTGCCTGCCGGAACTGTTCCGTCTTCCTGGTTCACCACGTTGACCTCAAAGCCCGCATTGGCCAGATCACTGCGCGCTTGAGCCTCGGTCTTTCCTTGAACATCAGGAACAGCGACCTTGCCGTTGGAGACTGAAATCGCCACCGAGGAGCCCTCGGGAACCTGTGTTCCAGATGAGGGATCGGAGGAGAGCACATAACCCTCGGGCTGATCGGAATTAATCGCCGTAACCTTGCCGAGAATGAGTTTGTTGTTGGTGAGCGCCGCTCGAGCGTCATTGACTGACGCGAGCCCTACCAAGTTGGGCACCGTGGTCTGTTCCTTGCCGGTGCTGACGGTGACGTTGACCGGTTGACCGGCATCGCTTTGTTCACCCGCCGCCGGCTGTTGGCCGATGACCGTGTCCTTCGGTTTGTCAGGTGAGGTGGCCGGCGTCTGTTGCCCAAGCACCAGCCCCGCGGTAGCGAGCTTCGCGCGCGCTTCGGGGACGGTGAGTCCGCTCAGTGAGGGGACGGCCACCTTCTTGACCTCGGGAGAACCGAAGAGTTTGAGGCCGAGCAGCGCGATGCCACCGATCAGGGCAAGCACAGCGATCGTGACTCCGATCCACACCCAGGGGCTGCGCCTGGGCTCGGGGGGAGGAGCCGCCGCAGCGGCGCCCACGGCAGCCATCGCCATCGTGGGTTCGTGCACCAGCACAGCCGGCACCATGGCAGCGGTGACTGGTAGTCCGGCCATCGCTCGTTCAACGTCGGCACGCATTTCAGCGGCCGAGGAATAGCGATCACCGGGGTCTTTGGCCAGCGCCTTCATCACCACGGCGTCGACGGCCGCAGGAACCGATGAATCAACCTGCGACGGCGGAACCGCCGCTTCCGAAACATGCTGGTAGGCAATGGAAACCGGCGAGTCACCGGTGAAAGGTGGTCGCGTGGTGAGCAATTCGTAGAGTAGGCAGCCGGTGGAGTACAAGTCGCTGCGGGCATCGACTATTTCGCCGCGTGCTTGCTCGGGCGAGAGGTACTGAGCCGTTCCAAGAACAGCAGACGTCTGCGTCATTGTGCCGGAGGAGTCAGCCAGCGCCCGGGCGATTCCAAAATCCATGACCTTGGCTTCGCCGGTGCGGGTGAGCATGATGTTGGCGGGCTTGATGTCGCGGTGCACGATGCCATGTCGGTGGCTGTAGTCGAGCGCGGCGAGAATCCCGGCCGTGATCTCCAGAGCCCTTTCCGGAAGCAGGCGCCGACCGCTATTGAGCAGTTCGCGCAGCGTCATTCCATCGACGTATTCCATGACGATGAAGGGCACCCGAATCGCCTGCGATCCGTCACCGACGATTTCCTCGCCGGTGTCGTAGACGGCCACGATGTTGGGGTGGTTCAGGCCAGCCGCAGACTGCGCCTCGCGCCGAAAGCGGGCTTGGAACGACGGGTCGCGAGCGAGATCGGCGCGCATGATCTTGATGGCCACGCGGCGACCCAGTCGCACATCGCGGCCCTCATGAACTTCGGCCATGCCGCCACGCCCGATCACCGGACCGATTTCGTACCGGTCGCCGAGCGCGGTCATTTCCTCGTCCACGAGCCCTCCTGACTGTGTGACTCCATCATGCCTGACGAATGTGGGTTAACTTCCGAGCACCGCTTCGATCACGGCGCGGGCGATAGGTGCGGCGAGCTTGTTTCCGCTGATCTCGGGTGAGCCGCCGCCGTTTTCGACCACCACAGCAACAGCGATCTGGGGTGCTTCTGCGGGTGCGACACCGACGAACCAGGCATGGGGCGGCAGATCATTTCCGGTTTGAGCGGTGCCTGTCTTACCGCCGACGCGCACACCTGGAATCTGTGCATTCGATCCGGTGCCGTGGTCAACGACGTTGACCATCATGGCCAGTTCGGCCGCCGCGTTAACTTGGCTCATCGCTTGGGCGAACACCGAGGCCTGCGTTTGCGACAGCACTGACAGGTCGGGGGCGAGAATCTGATCGACGAGGTAAGGGTTCATCGTGACGCCGCCGTTGCCGATCGCTGCGCCGACCATGGCCATTTGCAACGCGGTGGCGCGTACATCGAATTGCCCGATCGCGCTCTGCGCGGTTTGAGCGGCGTCGGGGTTGGCCGGGAATCGTGAAGTGGCGGCTGTCATCGGTACCTGGAACGAGGTGTTGAAGCCGAACTTCTCCGCCTCCGCGCGCAAAGCATCGGCGCCCAGTTCATTTCCGAGCCAGGCAAAGGCGGTGTTGCACGAAACCGCGAGTGCTTCCTCGAGAGTGATCTTGCCGTCAGGTCCGCAGGGCTGGCCCGACCAGTTCTTCAACTTCTTGGTCGAGTTGGGCAATTGGTATTCGGCCGGCCCCGGAATGATCGTCGTCGGCGTGAACTTGCCCGATTCCAAGGCGGCGGCGGTGGTGACCAACTTAAAGGTCGAACCGGGCGGGTAGGTGATGGCGAGGGGACGGTTCAGCAGCGGCTTATCGGGGTCGGACTCAAGTGCCTTGTACGACGCCCGAATCTCGTCGGGCTTGTGACTTGAGAGCAGGTTGGGGTCGAAGGAGGGGGACGAGACGAGAGCGAGAATCGCGCCGGTTGTTGGGTTGATGGCAACGACAGCACCCTTACGTCCGCCGAGTCCCTCCCATGCCGCGTCCTGCGCTGCGGAGTTGAGAGTGGTGACAACTCCTCCACCCTTGGTCTTGGTGCCCGCGAACAGTTGCTGAATGCGATCGACGAAGAAGCGGGAGTCACTGCCGGAGAGGACGGAGTTTTCGGTGCGCTCAAGTCCGGTGGCTCCGTAAACGAGTGAGTAGAAACCGGTTGCGGGGGCGTATTCGGCACCGGGCTTGTACACGCGTAAGGAATTAAGCGAATCGTCCGTGCGCACACTGCGAGCAACTTGCGAACGATTGACCAAAATCGGTCCGCGCTCGCGGTTGTACTCCTCAAGAATCAGACGCGTGTTGCCACTGCGGGCTCGGTATTCATCGGCGTGCAGTACCTGAATCCACGTGAGGTTCAGCAGCAGCGCGCCGAGTAGAACGCCTAGCAGTGCGGCCAGTCGACGCACTTGGCGACTCATAACCGCATCACCTGCGTGAGTGCGTCGTCGGGTGAGAGCACGATGGCATCGGGTCTGCGTGAGGTGTCACTGATGCGCAGCAGTAGCGCAATCATGATCCAGTTGGCGATCAGTGCGGAGCCGCCAGCCGCGAGGAACGGAGTGGTGAGACCGGTCAGTGGGATGAGGCGGGTAACGCCGCCAACCACGACAAACACCTGAAGCGCGAGCACGATCGACAAACCCGCGGCGACCAACGTTCCGAACGGATCGCGACACGCAACAGAGGCGCGCATACCTCGGGTGACGATGATGGCGTACAGCATCAGGATTGCGGCCAGACCGGTGTAGCCGAGTTCCTCGCCGAACGCGGAGATGATGAAGTCGCTCTTGGCATACGGAACGAACAGCGGAAAGCCTTGACCCCAGCCACTTCCCAGCAAGCCGCCGCTGGACAGGCCGAAGATCGACTGGACAATCTGATAGCCCTGCTCGGATTGATACGCAAACGGATCGAGCCACACTTGCACGCGAACGCGTACGTGGTTGAAGGCGAAGTAGGCGCCGAACGATCCGGCGATAAACAACAGGCCGCCGAGCACCACCCACGAAATGCGTTGAGTGGCGATGTAGAGCATGCCGACGAAGAGGCCGAAGAACAGCAGTGAGGTTCCGAGGTCTCGCTCGAATACCAGCACGCCCAGACTCACAAGCCATGCAACGAGCAGTGGTCCGAGGTCGCGTCCACGCGGAAGTTCCAGACCGAGCACCTTAGTGCGCACGAGTGCGAGTGAATCCTTCTTCACCACGAGGTAGCCGGCGAAGAAGATCGTGAGCAGAATCTTGGCCAGCTCTGCCGGTTGAAACGAGAACGGTCCGACGCGCACCCACAAGGTTGCGCCATTGATGGTGGCTCCGATTCCGGGAGCGAGCGGAAGCACGAGCAACAACAAGCCAATGAAGAGCGAGGTGTAGGTGTAACGCTGCAGGCGTCGGTGGTCACGCACAACGAGCAAGGTCAGAAGGAACAGTGCGGCTCCGAGCGCCGTCCAGGTGAGTTGGGTGGTGACGTCAGGCGAGGGAGTGGCGGTGCCATTGGAGATGGCGCGCACATCTTCACCGAGATCGAGTCGGTGAATCATGGTCAGGCCCAGCAGATTGAGCATGAAGACGGCCGGTAGCAATACCGGATCGGCGTACGTGGCGGCGAAACGAACACCGAGGTGAGCGACGATGGCAAGGGCGATGACGACGATCGCAAAAACCGTGAACGTTGGTGAGAGTTCGCCGAGCATCACCAGATCGACGTTTGCCCATGCGGCCAGTCCGATGACGAGCGCCACCACGAGCAGGCCCGCCTCGGCATTACGACGAGTGGGTTGCCAAGCGGGAAGTTCCGTCGGCACGCTCATCGCGACGGTCCGGTGGGGGTGGGCGCAGGGCTAGTCAGGGCGGGGCTGGCGGTGACACTGGGCGTGGGCGTGGGCGTGGGCGTGGGTGTGGGTGTCGGGGTCGGAGCGACTCCGGGACAGCCCTGCACCCAGCGGGCGACACACGAGGACGCGGCTGCCCGCAGGGTGGCGACTTTCTCCTCACCCTGCAGCAGACTTCCTACGGTGATTCCTTGTTCGACATTGAGGCGTTCGGTGTCGGGAAGTGAGGCGACGGGCAGTGGGGGCACCGGCTGCTCGGCGACTGTCGACAAGATCAAGCCGGGAATCGTCTGGTTCAGGCCTTGGAAGATGACGACGTTGCCATCGGATGCCTTGACGAAGTACTGCGAGTTCTTCCATGAATTCACGCCAGCACTACCAGCGGCGATCAGTGCGAGTAGCACCACGATCGCGGCGACGAGCAGCCACCAACGGCGACGCCGAGGGCTGGGCGTGAGGCCAAGGTCGAGTTCGACTGGCTCAGTCGACTGCGTCTGGTCGGCAGTATTGCGCAGTGCTGGTTCGACATCGGCGGGAAAAGTGACCGATGCCAGTCGCTCACGCGTGCGCGATTCACTCGCTGCCCCGACGACCACGGGCAGTGCTTCGTCGAGTGACGCGGCAGCGTCGTCGTCAACCTCGACGACTTCAGCAACGACCACGGTGACGTTGTCGGGGGCGCCTCTCTCAAGGGCCGCGTCGACGAGCGCAGTGACGGCGTAGGTGGGGTCGCCGTCGGCAAGTAGTGAGGCGAGGATGTGTTCGGGCACTACTCCGCAGAGTCCGTCGCTACAGAGCATGAAGCGATCGCCAAGTTGTGCCTCGCGAGCTTGAAGATCAGGCTCAACGTCGTTGACTCCGTCGATCGCTTTGAGAATGAGATTGCGACGGTTGTGTGTGAGTGCTTCTGACGCGGTGATGCGACCGGTATCGACGAGCATCTGCACGTAAGTGTGGTCGTGAGTCATCTGCTGCAGTTCGCCGTCGCGCAGCAGGTAGGCGCGTGAGTCACCGACGTGCACGACATTCACCAGACCTGCGCGCCACGCGATAGCGGTGAGAGTCGTGCCCATACCTGACAACTGCGGCTTGTCGGCGACGACGCGTCGAATCTCTTCGGTTGCTTGGGCCACCCCTGCCGCGAGGTCGGTAAGAACGTCGCTCTCGCCGTTGCGGTCGTACTCGGCGTCGATGGTGGCAAAGGTCGCTACGGCTGCGGCGCTGGCAAGTTCGCCTGCGGCGTGACCGCCCATGCCGTCGGCCACGACCAGCATCGACGGTCCGGCATAGCCGGAGTCCTCGTTGCCCGAACGCACAAGTCCGATGTGTGACCGGGCGGCGTACCTCAGCGCGAGTGCCATGGCTATCGCCGTAGTTCCATGGTGCTGCGCCCAACCTTCAACGGCACATTGTTAGGAATGACGGTTGGTGAGGTGATGCGCGTGCGCTCAATCCAGGTGCCGTTCGTGCTGCCGAGGTCTTCCACGATCCACTTACCCTCGTGCGGGTAGAGGCGCGCATGGCGGTTACTGGCGTAGTCGTCGTCGAGTACCAGAGTGCTGTCGCTGGCGCGGCCCATCGTGATGGGGGCGGATCCAAGCGGCACCACCGTTCCGCTCAGGGCGCCTTCGGTGACCACCAACATGGTGGGTGCGCCTCGCTTGCGTTTGGTGGCCCTAGGCGCCTTCGCCGACTGCTTCGATTGAGGCGTCGGTGGTGCGGCTGCGATGGCGGGTGGCATGCCTGCGGGCTTGGCGTCGCGCGGCGCGCGTAGGTCGCGGCTGAGTACTCCAATGATGGCGAAGACTCCGACCCACAACAGGATCAGGAAGCCCAGTCGCAGCAGGGTGAGTGCGAGATCAGACACGCCACGTCACCCCGTGTGGAAGACCAGCTCGGTGGAGCCGATCGTGATGATGTCACCGTCGGCCAGCGCCACTTCGGCGATGCGCTGGCCGTTCACCAGCGTGCCGTTGGTGGAGCCCAGATCACGCGCTGCGGCGATGGGGGCGGTGCTGATTTCACAATGACGACGACTGACACCGGGGTCGTCAATGCGAATGTCGACGTCGCTTCCACGCCCGAGCACCGTGGTCGCGCGCGTGAGTGGATAGGCCGTTCCGCGAATGACCAGGCGCGCCGGTGCTGCGATGACCGGCTTGCTCCAGGTGCTCGGTGACGGAGCCGTGGGCGGCGGGGCGTTGAGGGGTGGTTGGGGTGCCATGGGTCGATCGGGAACCGCAGTGACCGACGCCTTGGCCTCACTGCGCACACGGAAGATTCCGGTTTCAAGTTCGCTATCGGAGTCGAACGCGATCTCGACATCGCCACTGAGGCTGTACTTCTGCTCGTCAGCGTAGGTGCGCACGAGTTCGGCCAACTCAAGAGTCATGGGTGCGCGATAGGTCATTAACCGCTCGGAATCGTGGGGCGAGAGATCGATCGTGAAGACGTTGGGAACGACAGTGCGCCCTCGACTGACGACCGCTGCGCGATCGTCAATCTCACGTTGCAAAGCAGCCGCGATTTCAACTGGCTGCACCTCGGCCTTGAAGGCCCGGGCGAAACTGCCGTTGACGAGCTGCTCGAGCCGCTGCTCGAAGCTGTCCAAAAGGCCCATTTGACCATGGTAACCGGCGAGGGCCGCAGGCATCGGTTACGTCGGCCCATGTGCCTGCGGCGCCGTTGCCGGTGCTAGCGTGGGCACGCCGGTTAAGCAGTCCGGTTGGGCGCGAGTGGCGGAATAGGCAGACGCGCACGGTTCAGGTCCGTGTGCCCGAAAGGGCGTGGGGGTTCAACTCCCCCCTCGCGCACC
>JAPLAU010000003.1 GCA_026393115.1 Actinomycetota bacterium | reverse complement strand
GCGGCCTCCACGATCGTCAACCCCGAACGGATCCCCGCCCAGAACACCCGCTCCACATCACGACCCAACCAACGACCACCCACAACAGCACCCCTCCACGCTCAGGGTGTTGCATCACTCCCTAGAACCCACCGTCAATAGATGCCGGTGGTGGTGTGGCGCCGCTGGGCACTGACCCGGTAGGCCGCTAGCGCATCATCTCGGAGTTGATGGGTGGTGGCTCAATCGCCGACCCTCCCAGATACGGGTTGCTCACCTCGACCACGATGAAGAACAGGAAGGCCGTGATCGTGGCCATCAGGCCGATGAGCACCAGAGTTGGTCGCAGTCGCGCTGGTTGGAAAATCGCGGTGACCACGAGGTTGGTGATGCCAAGGACCATGATGACCGCCAGCACCCCCGGAATTGTGGAGCTGGGCACGCGCAGGATCCGCGTGCTTCCGTTGTCGGTCATGTCGGATATCGCAGAGTTCATACTGCCCCATGTCGGAGCCTTGTCGGCACCGGCCTTCTGCGCGGCCAAGGCCGCCTTCGCGAGAGCCATTGACTGCTCGCTGAGTAGCGTGAGTGCCTGGTCCTTGTCAGCGGCCCTCATGAGCGGCCACTGCTCATTCTCCGCAGAGGTCCAGTAATCCCGAACGGCCGCGCGCAACTCGGTTCCGCCCTGGTCATCTGGAATCGCCTGCGCCGCGAAGTACGCCTTGACCAAGGCCGAGCTCTCGTATTGGACTGCATCGCGCGCGTCACTGGCGCTGGACCACATGTTGCTCATCGTGAAGGCGAAGAGGAAGACAAACGCAGTAGCGACCAGGCCACGCACCATGCCGGCCAGAAAGACGCTCTCGGCGCCCTTGCGCCCGAACTCGGTGCGAGGCTTCCACTCGAGTGCCGGCTCCGCGTCGTCGGCAGTCTGCTCGCCATCCTCGGACGGCTCGGGTATGACCCGTTCGAAATCCAAGTTGACCACCCGCGAGTGGAAGATCGTCACCATCACCAGTGAGATGCCGATCATCGCAATGGTGGCGATCAGGCCGCGCACGGCGGGGGAGTAATCGAGCATGTACCTCGTGAAATTCATAGTCAGATGATTCTGGTATCTGACCCCTGTGGCAAGGGCGGGGTCCTGTTGGGGGAAATCTTTCGTCAAGACAACGGCTAGAGCGATTCGTGCGTCGTGCGCGTCAGACTCACCCGCGGAATGCGGAATCGAGCATTGCAGTCACTTCGGCGACACACGCCACGTCGCTGCGAGGTCGCAGGCGCGCAGCCGAACCACCGCTGAACGCCACCAAACTAGGAACCTTCAGCAGGTTCGTCAGGTCGTAGAACTCCGTCCATCGCAGCGCTGCCGCTGAGCCGGCGGGCGCCCCCGGCACACCACCACCCACCACATGTAGCACGTCGCGGGTTCCCCACCATCGAGTGCGGTACTGCAGCACGACCTTCTCGAGATTGCCGGTGGTCAGTGCCGCCGCAGCACGAGAAACCGTTGCGGGCCAAGGCGATACCGCGGGCATCCGCCGCTGCAGCAGGGCAAGGGGAACAGCAACCACCACCACATCCGCGCGCATCATGTGGCCATCGCTGGTGCGCACATCAACTGAGCCAGAGTGTGCGGTCACGGAAGAAATTGGCGTGTGTCGACGCACCACAATGCCGCGCAAGAGCCGGGACACGATCGCGCTGTACCCGTCGCCCACCATCACATCGCCACTTGCGATGCTGCTTCCTTCGGTCTGCGCTTGCTGTCCTAGGTGCGACGCATCGAGGCCGTACTCCTGCGTGAGTTCTACTTCTGCCGCCCAGCGACCAACACGATCCAACGCAAAACCCTCGTTGCGCATCCACCGCGCCGCCGACAGGTTTCGCGAAGGTGTGACATCACCGATCGAGTCGATGAGCGAATTCAACCGGTCGTCGGCGCGCAGTGCTGCGGAAGAGGCTTTCCCGGTGACGGTGTCGCGAGTAATCACACTGTCGTAGTTGGTGGCACGCAACGGCAGCTTCGCCTGCCGAGCCAGAGTCGTGACTGGGTTGTTCTGCCAGTCATGAATCCACGCTGCTCCCATCTCGACGGGTCGCCCCCACGTTCGATCGGTGAGGATGCGACCGCCCACACGTCCGCTGGCCTCAACCACCGTCACGCTTACCCCCGCTGCGGCCAACGTGTGCGCCGCGGCAGCACCGGCCAACCCCGCGCCGATCACCAACGCGGTTCGCGGCGACGATGCCAGCAAACGTCGAGCGGCTCGCACTCCTGACGAATACGCGCCGGTCGTCGTGGCGGGGTGATCTGGATCGCAGTACTCGCCGGCGAGGGTGACGCGACCGGCAAGCAGAGTAGTGGCGAGAGTTTCCCGCACAGAAGCATCCGTGCCAACGGGTATCGCACTGTACGAGCCGCGCGCCCACGGGTTGGTGTCCCATCGAGAGACCAGCGCACGCACTGGCCTGGGCGTGGCCAAGCGCAGCGGCTCCGCGCGTGCTTGTGACGGATTGACCGCCACCATCGTGAGCGCACCCCAGGCAGCGGCGGTCAGCAGCGACCGCCGTGAGATGGCTCGCCCGTCAACGGGTTGCTGTTCGAAGTGCACGATCCCATTGTGCGCGCCTGAACTACTTTTGCGCGGGCAGTTGTTTGTGACAACGGACGTTTGAGTGAGCACGCTGACCTCGGGATGCAACAATCGGGCGTGGTCAGTCGCTGATGTCGTCGCAATCTAGGGGTGGAATTCAGGCTCGGGGTGCCCGTGGCCTTCCATCGCAGTGGAACGTATGAGCAGGCGGCCGGCACCTGCTGACCTGTCGCCCCACTCGGGCGTCTGTGTCGGCCTCATTGTCGGAATCCTCATGCTCCTGTTGGGGGTGGTGGCCGAGGTAACTCATTTGCCCTGGGTTTTTCCCAGTCTCGGCGCGTCAGCGTTCATCCTGATCGGCCTGCCTGCCGCAGCCCCGGCCTCCAGCAAGTTCGCGGTGTGCTCGCACCTGATCGGTATTACGTGCGGCGCGCTGGCTCTGTTGGTCTTTGGACTTTTTGCGACGCCGGCGAATCTGACAGACGTCTCGTCGGCCCGCGTTGGGGCGATTGCGTTGGCCTGCTTCTTGACAACCCTTGTGATGTTGCTGCTGAAGGTGCCTCACCCCCCTGCGTTGGCAACCACGCTCATCGTCGCCTTAGGTCTACTCCGCACTCCGCGCGATTTCGCAGTGATGGCCATGTCTGTCGTGCTTCTCGTCGTGCTCGCACGCATTGCCAATTACCTTCGCGGATACCGCTTGCCGCTGTGGGGACCGCCCACGTCGCAGGTGGTCACTGTCGATATCGGCAAGGCACTGTCACCATGAGGTCGGCATCGTGGCGCGCGTTCGACCTGACGAGTGGCGGCCATCAACGTGGTGGTCGAGGGCGGTCGATGGCCAAAGTGCTCAGCCCCCCACGTCGTGGATAGTAACGTGACCGGCGTGACCGAGCCCACTGCTGAACGCCCCCGCAAGCGCCGCCGAATCTGGATCGCAGTCGTCGTTGTCGGGCTCGTCCTCGTTCTGGGCGGAGTTGTGTTGTTAGGCGCGATGAAGTCGAAGCTGAACGACAGCAAGAACGCCCTATACGACGGCAAACTCGTGGCCGCCGACTACTGGTCGGATAAGCCGCAGATCCTGTCTTCGGGATTTGGCTTCGACGGCATCATCGGCGCCGCGGCCGTCGACAAGCAGTCCACGATTGATGCGGGCGGTGCCTTCGACGACAAAATGACGTGCAATAAAGACGGCGGGGCAACCGACGCCGACAGAAGTTCGCTTGTTCCTTCTTCGACCCTGACCACGACCGCCCAAATCGAAGACGGTGCCAATCCGCAGTTTGTCGACGGGACGCCGGTGGTGTTCAGTTGGCCCGTTCGCACTGACACGCTGCGTCCGTCTCAGTTTCGATGGACCCTCAATACCGGTGAGGTAGTCGGGGTCGACGCCGTCACCATGACGCCCAACTTCGAATACAACGAACGCAACACGGTGGTGATGTTCACCGACTTGGGTAACCGGGGCCTGCCCGGTGAGAAGGACGCGCGCTACCCCGTGCGCCTTGACGTCGTTCCGGCATCGGACGGAACCCAACTCATGCTGGCCGGACCCAACGGCGACGTGTCAGCCACGGGTTTGTCGAATACGACCGACAGCACGCCCTATGCCAGCGGGCCGACGCTGGTGGGGGCGAAGCTCAACCGCATCGACAATCCCCCCATTGGCGAAGGGCCGGTCGCGCAGAACGGTGACAACAGCATGCCCAATGACGAGCGCACGCTATTCGGCGACAAGGGCAACTTCCGGCTTCGGATGCTGACGACGGGCGGCTTCTCCCCCGATGGAATCAGAGGGGTGCTGCCGACGGACTTCGAGAAGTTCTTCCGTGTCCACGCCACCGGCGCCGACGGCTCTGACGTACTGATCGACAAGGTGGGCGTGCCCGTCGACGTCGCGGGCGGATCTCTCACGGTCGTGGGCGTCTCCGACCTCGGCAAGCCGGCGTCCACCGACGCGCAGGTCTTCTACGACGACTGCTATGCCGACGATCGCGACAACTACCTCGACGTCATCATCAGCGGAGACGACGCGGCCGCGCGGAGCATCACCACGCTGGAGATCCCGGGGCTCGATGGCGGGTACTCGGCCTTCTACAACCCGGGCGGTCCGGGTCAAACGCCCACACCAGGCGTGCGCTACACAGCACCGGGCCCCACCACACTGCAGCCGGTGATCGTCGCGCTTGATAACCCGATGCGAGTCAATCGCTAGGAACTCTGGGCAAAACGACACGTTTAACGCACCGTTTTGCCCAGAGAACGGCCAGTCGCGCTGCCGCCCTCGCGTTCGCTCTCGCACTAGGATCCGACCATGCAGACCGATGGCACGATGCTCATCACCAACAACATCGATGCGTGCATCCCGTTCTACTCCGCGCTGCTCGACGCGTCGGCCGAGTTGGGTGCGGGGTGGGCTCAATTCACTCTCAGCGACGGAACCATCGTCGCCTTGCACACGCCATGGGAGGAGGGGATGACCACGCACGGTGGATCACATGTGTTGCTGCTGCGGGTTGACTCGCTGACCGAGCAGGCGGTGCGGCTTGGCCATGCCGGACTCGACGTGTCAGAGCCGCATGAAATTCCCGGTGGCGCGGTGGTGGGCCTCACTGATCCTGACGGACGAACTGTGCAACTTATCGAGCGTTCGCAGACCTCAACGTGAATGCGCGATCGCGGGAATTGTGATCGAGCCTCGCGTCAGTAACGAGTCGCGGCGAGCGGTTGCGGCCGCCGTTGCGACGGGTTCCGCGAAGTAGCGTGCGTTGTGGTCGACGAACAGACACTGCCCGATGATTTCGCGGGGGTGCGCCGCGGGTTTCTCTGGGCGGATGTCGTCTGGGGCGTGGGCTTTTCGATGGCGTTCATTGGGGTCAGTTACCTCGTGTACCAACAGACGGGGTCTGTCGCTGCGACTGGTCTGATCATCGTCTGCCTGAACCTCCCGGCGCTTGCCGTGCCGGGGCTGGCCATCTACCTGGTGAAGGCGCGCGGAATTGGCTGGGTCGGGGTCGCGAATACGACTTACGCTGTGGTGTCGACTGCACTGCTTGCCGTCGCGTCACTCTGGTTTACCTTGCCGACGTGGCTACTTCTGTTGTGGGTTCTCGGAATCGGAATCGGCAATGGAATCTATTCGCCAGTGCCCGGCTTAGTGAGATCGGTGATTGTGCCCGCCGGTGGTGTTCAGCATTTCAACGCTGCGGTGACGCGCAATGAAGCTCTGGCCACAGTGATCGGTGTTCTGGCTGGTGGATTTGTGCTGGCGCAGTTAGGAACGACGTGGATTCTCGCCGTGACGGCAGCGTCATACCTTCCGTTCGTTCTCGTCTACGCGGTGATCCACCGGCGTACTACGGTCGATCGTCACGCGCCGTCAGAACACATCCGCGACGCCTTTGTCGTGCTGCGTGAATCCCCGCCGTTGTGGGGGGCATTCCGCTTCACGGTTATGTGCATGTTTGTCGGCGGGTACGTGGTGACACATTCCGGCGGAATGTTGGTTGCGGTCGTACTCCAGCGGGTGGAAGGCCGCCGTCCGTGGGCGCGGACGTTTTGCACCGGGAGATTGCCAGTGAGAAGGCTCGAGTGCCCTAGCAGATCGCTGCGTTTGCGTTGAAGATGCTTACTACCGTGCCGATGCGCCGGAAGTGTTGATGCGACTGTGGCTCAAGGCAAGCAGCGTGGTTCGTAACCGGTCAAGACCCACGGACAACGCACCGAAGAGCGCTGCCCTTCCTCGCAGTTCGCTGGGTCGTACCTCAATGGCGAAGGGCGACAGTTCATTCAAGTACTTCTGAACCAGCGCTACCAGAGCAGGATTGCCACCGACACCACCACCGAGAATGAGCACTTGCGGATCAAGCGTTGCGCTGATTGACATCGCGGCCAGCGCAAGAAGCCGAGCCTCCCGATCGAGTACTGCGCGTCCCAGTGGATCTCCAAGTTCCGCCGCCTCAAAGATCTGCTCAACAGTGGGTCGAGAACCTAGAAGCGTTTCAACTCCTGAAGCCCTGAGCCGTCGTGCAGCGACCCTAATTCCAGCAGCGCCTGCAATCTCCTCGAGACTTCCTCTCCTGCGGCTGGCTGGACCGAATGGGTCGTCGCCGAGTGGGAGGTAACCCACCTCGCCGGCGGCCCCTCTGGAACCCCGTACGACCTCCCCGTTCACGACGGCTCCGAGACCCACACCATTTCCGATCGACAGGAACGCAAAATTGTCGATGCCTTTGGCGCAGCCATGCTGTAACTCACCCACCGCAGCCAGATTCACGTCGTTGTCCACCACAACCGGGCATCCCCAAAGCGAACCGAGTACGTCCGCAAGGTGCAGATCCATCAAGTCAGGAATGTTCATTGAGAGAGAGAGTTTGCCCGTACTGGGATCTACGACGCCGGGTGCCCCCACAACTCCAACCCACAGCGTCTCGGTCGTTGATGGGGCATCCTGAAATAGTTGCCGTGCGAGGGAGTCAATCCCACGGACAAGGTGCCCGCGGCGCGGCGCATCGATGAATCGCTCGCTGAGCACCTCGCCAAATAGGTTCGAGGTCGCACCGCGCAGGCGGTTTGCGCCTACGTCGACGGCGAGTACCATCCCCGCGTTCGGCTCAGCCCGATACAACTCAGCGGTCCTACCGACGGATCCACCTCGTATGCCTGCTCGAACCACAAGGCCGAGGGAGGTCAACTCCCTCACAAGGACGTTGACAGTCGGTTTCGACAGGCCCGTGAGTTCGGCCAGTTCGACTCGAGAGATGTTTCCCCCTCTAAGGATTGTCTCGAGCAGAATATGCAAATTGTGATTGCGAACGAGTGCGTGACGTTCCACCCGCCGGCCTGTCTCATCGCTCTGACTTCGTTCGGTCACTGACTAATCCTTCAGTGCGCCGGCACTGAGGCCGCTAGTCAAACGGCGTAGACCCAACACAGTCAACGCGCCGATGGGGATGATCGCCAATGAACTAGCCGATGCCATGGGCCCCCAGTCAAGTGTCCGAGCACTAATGAAACCTCTGATGTACCCCGGCAACGAAGATGGCGCTTGCGTCCACTCCAATAGTAGCCGAGGTGCCACAATCCTCAAGAAGATTTGGAGGCGTGACGCGCCGTCGATTTGCGCTGACTTCTCGAGTTCGTTTGGGATACCGACGACGACGGGCGTCATGATCCCGATCGCGAGGGCATCGCCAAGACTGCACAGACCACAACCAGTGTCGGTATCTCTCCACGAAGTCCAAATCTCGCGGCAAGGCTATTCACCGGAATAGTCACTACCACCCCGGGCATGGCGCGCAGGAGAATGAGTGCGGCTTCGAACGGCAGCGCCCCCTGAAACCGGAGGACAGAGCAGGGGCTTTGAAGCCAGCGAGCCGATCACTACCGCCAGAAAGGTGGGCGAGGAAGTTACGAGATTTGTAGCAAGGTAAAAGCGCACGAGCTTCGGCTCCGCGAGGAGTGCACTGTAGTTGTCGAAGGTCGCGCCGAAACCCCGAACTTCGGTGGGTTAGCGAAACTGTCGGCTCGCGTCTTCTGAGAAGCAGCGATGGTCGAGTAGATCGGGAACTGCGCCCCCAGAACGATGATGGCGAGTGACTCGTCGGTAAGGATATAGGCGATGAGTTTTCGAGTGCGCGCTTGTTCGGCACTTCGCGTGGCTCTCACCCCTAGCCATTAGACGGGAAGGGTGAACAGCGCGAGAACGGTGCCGGTAGCGTCGGCGCGCCAACTCGCGAAGAACGTGAAAGCGAGACGTTGTTTTCCGCGGGCGGGCTTGCCCTGCCCGATGCACCGGAGGCGCTCGCCGCAGTTTCCGAATTACCACCTGCACCGTATGCGCTCAATGCCGCCGCGCCAACGGCTATCACCGCCAGGAGAAGAGTATTGACGAAGTCTGCCATTTGTCAATAGTGTTACCGAATAGCTAACGTCAGTGGTGGCGACGCACGACTGGGAGGTGTGCCGTGAAACAAGATGGTGCGCTGATCGTCGGTTCCCCATCCCCGTCGCGATTCTCGGACCGAACCGTGTCGTCGCTGTCAGGTAAGCACTCGGAACTAGCGCGACGGATTGTTGCTGGTGCTGCTGTGCGCCATCATCCCGACACTGTCGGGATCGCATGGGATGAGATTGTCGCCACCTTGTGGGCCTTAGCAGCGTTTGTTCATGATGGTGACTACTGGTGTGCCTACGCCAGCGGATTGGTGATAGAGGACCACACCCTTGGAGTGGCTCATGCCGCCCTCGAGTTCTGAGTATGAGCATGCGCGGGTTGTGGTCGGCATCGACCTCGGGGGAACCAAGGTTCGAGCAGCTATCGCACGGGAACATGATCTCGTCGTTCTTGCTGAGGTCGTGCAACCCACCACGGGCGACGGTGGCGCCGCATTGGTGCGGCAGTTGGCTGACATTGTGCGTGGTCTCGCCTTCGACTGTCAGCTGGCAGTGAGTGACTTGGCAGCCATCGGCGTGGGAAGCCCGGGTGTCGTTGACGACACCGGAAGATTCCATCTCTCGAGCAACATCAGTGGGCTCTCGGACGTCCCTCTAGCGACTGCACTTTCAGACCTACTCGATGTGCCTGTGGTTGTTGACAATGACGTCAATGCAGCGGCGCGGGGTGAACAGTGGCAGGGCGTAGCCCAGGGATGCAATTCGTTCGCGGTCTTGAGCGTTGGTACCGGTATTGGACTAGGGGTTGTGATCAATGGGCAACTACTCCGAGGTGCGCGAGGTGCCGCGGGGGAAATCGCCTACTTGCCCTTGGGAATTGATCCGACCTCGAATCAAGCCCGACTGTCCGGCTCTCTAGAAATGTCGGCAGCCGCTGGGGGCATGCGCCGGGCGGTCGCCGACTTGCTCGCGTCGGGCAGAACGAGTTCGCTGACCTCGTCGTGTGATGTCCCGAAAATCTTCGCGGCCGCCGAGTCGGGCGACGCCGTGGCGTTAGATGTCCTCGATGGCGTGGCGCGACTACTTGCCGAGGCTGTACTTTCTGTGGCGGTGATCATTGACCCTGAAATCATCGTGTTGACGGGAGGAGTTGGCTCGGAACCAACTCTGATTGATCGTGTCACGCAGCAACTCGACCGCATGGCCCCGCACCCAGTTACTGTTCTTCGAAGCTCACTCGGCCACCGATGCGGTGTCGTAGGCGCCATTGCCATTGCGCTGAGTTCCGATCGCACACCGCAAATAGAGGAGTTCAACTGATGACAGTGCTCGCCGCCCTCGGTGGTGCCCCCGTACGCACCAGCCCCTACCCTGCGTGGCCTCAGTTCGATGACCAAGAGCGGACAGGACTTCTGCGTGTGCTCGACAGTCGTGATTGGTGGTCGAGTCAGGGAGTGGAGGTCGCGGCATGGGAAGACGAATGGGCCCGGTACACGAATGCTGCTGGTGCTGTAGCTGCCACCAACGGCACCCACACGCTTGAGGTCGCCTTATTGGCACTGGGCGTTGGTAGCGGTGATGAGGTGATCGTCACCGACTGGTCGTTCTTCGCAACCATTGCAGCGATCCTCACGGTTGGGGCCGTGCCTGTGATAGCCGACGTAGTTCTTGAGACGGGCTGTATCGATCCGGATGAGGTGCGGGCAGCCATCACCTCTCGAACTCGCGCAATCATGGTGGTGCACGTCGCGGGCTCCGTTGCCGATATGGATGCCCTGACGGCTATTGCTGAGGAACATGATCTGCGCATCCTTGAAGACTGCGCGCACGCTCACGGTTCCATGTGGCGCGACCAACACGTCGGCACATTGGGCGATGCCGGTTCCTTCTCGTTTCAAGCGTCGAAGCTGATGACGGCTGGAGAAGGCGGAGCAATCATAAGTCGTCACGCGGACGTCCTTGAACGCATGCGCGAGTATGTGAACTGCGGACGTCACCCAGGCACCTGGTACTACCGTCATTTCAATCTTGGCTCGAATGCACGAATGACTGAGTGGCAAGGGGCCGTATTGCGCGCTCAACTTGAACGCTTTCCCCATCAGCAGCTGACCCGCTCAGCAAATGCCGACTTCCTCAATGCTGAGCTCGCAACGATTCCAGGGGTAGTGCCGCAGGGCCGTGATGCGCGCTGCACAGCGCAAGGAAACTACTGCTACGTGGTACGTATTGATGAATCGGAATTTGGTGCTGATCGCGACAGAGTGCGTACGGCTCTCTTGGCTGAAGGGATTCCTTTGACCACTTCCTATCCGCCGCTCCACGCTCTCGATCTCTTCGCCGACCCCCAAGGTCTCGCGCCCCGCATCAGAGACCGAAGCGCCTACCCCGACTACGCATCGGCCTCGTTCCCCGTCACTGACCGCCTCGCGTCGACAACCTTGTGGTTTACGACCGCCGTACTCATGGGAAGTCGCAAGGATGCCCAGGATGTTGTGGATGCCCTCGCCAAACTCAAATCTCATTCAGCCGAACTCCGCGATGTCGTACCTGTTGAGTACTGAGGGATAACCATGTCGACCATCGGCTCGCTGTTTCCCGTCGTTGAAGCATCGATTGAAGACACCGTTGCGGGGCTCACCACGTGGGTGGCTGTGGTCAATGACCCCCCGTGGGCTGAACTGTCAGAGCGAGTCTCGGCGCCGTGCGCTGTGATCCCGGCATGGGACATGGACCGTGACCATCTGGAAACGCTGGTTCCGCTGATCCCTGACAACGCAGAAACCATCGTGGGAATCGGGGGGGGAACCGCGTTGGATACTGCCAAGTTCCTCGCCTGGAAGTCGGGGCTTCCACTCATTCAGGCACCCACGATTGCGTCTGTCGACGCGGGCTTCACCGACGCGATCGGCGTTCGGGTTGGGCGGCGCGTTTCCTATATCGGCAATGTGACGCCTGAGCTCGTCGTTGTCGATCTCGATGTGCTGGCCGGTGCTCCGCCGCGGTTGAATCGAGCGGGAATCGGCGATATTCTCTCATGTCACACCGGTCTGTTCGATTGGAAGGTGGCATCCGATCGTGGCGAGGGTGCACCCTGGCGGAACGACCTCGCTGACCTCGGCTCCACTCTTCTCTCCGAACTCGATCAGGCAGCGGATGAAGTCGGCGCCGTCTCGCGTGATGGAATCCGCTTCCTCATCTCGGCGTACCGTCGCATCGGCGCTGCCTGCGCGGAGGCTGGACATTCACGATTCGAAGAAGGCAGCGAGCACTTCCTTGGATACGCCTATGAGTTCCGAACCGGGGCGCATCTGGTGCATGGTGAACTCATCGGGTTAGCGGTCATGGCGATGTCGATGGTTCAGGGAAACGACCCGGAGTGGGTCGCGCAGGTCATACGACGAAGCCGCATCCGTGCTCATCCCAGCGAATCCACGATTGACCGGGCGACTTTTATCCAAACTCTGCTGGGCCTTCGCCAGTTTGTCTCTGATGAAGGGTACGACTACTGCATTGTGAACGACGTGGACGTTGATGAAGCGTGTGCCAGTCGAGCGTGGGACGCGGTCGCTTCGTTGCCTCGTGAAGGGATTAGCGAATGATTCGGGTCGCGATTGTGGGGTCCGGCTTTGCGGCTGATCTTCACGCTCAGTCTTTGACGGCGACGGGTCGGGCTCAGGTGTGTGGTGTGACATCTACTCGAGACGAGTCTCGAGCTGACTTCGGTCGTCGTTGGTCGTGCGCCGACTACGCAACAGTTGCAGAGATGCTCGATCGCGAGTCGCCCGATGCCATCACGTTGGCGATGCCGAATGCCCATCACCTAGCGGCCACAAGTGAAGCAGCCATGCGAGGCATTCATGTCATCTGCGAGAAGCCTCTCGCCCGGACGATGGCTGAAGCCGCGCGCATGGTTTCACTGTGTGACGAGGCTGGCGTGCACCTGCTATATGCGGAGCAGTTGTGCTTTGCCCCGCGTTATCGTCGGGTCAAGGAGTTGATCGATGCGGGTGCACTCGGTCGCATCATTCAGATCAACCACTGGGAGCGACACAACGGCCCCCATGCGCGATGGTTCTACGACCCGGCTTTGTCGGGCGGAGGTGTGACCCTCGACATGGGCTGTCATGGCATCGAATTGATGCGCTGGCTTCTCGGCAAGCCGCCGGTGTCAACGGTCTCGGCTCATATCGGTACCTATCTGCACACCGATGAGGTCGTCGATGACCACTCCGTTGTCACGCTCACCTTTGCTGATGGCACGCGGGGTATCGCCGACGCGTCGTGGGCCGCCCCCGGGGGAATCGATGAGCGGCTGGAAGTACTCGGAACGGGCGGAGTTCTCAAGGCTGATCTTGCAAGGGGTCAGTCGATGTTGGTCTACAGCGAGTCGGTCACCGGATTCGCCACCGAGAAGGCAGAACATACCCAAGGCTGGTCGTGGGTGTCTCATGATGACGCGTGGACGTGGGGATGGAGAGGGGAGTTCGAACATTTCGTCGACGTCCTCGCCGATGCTGCATCGCCGGCAGAGACTGGTCGAGATGGGGTCGAGGTGCTCAGGCTCGTGTCGGCCGCCTACGCCTCTGCTGCGACGGGTGCTCTCATCACGATGCCGTACGACCCGGGCGACGAAGCCCCGGTCGATATCTGGTTGCAGCGAAATCAACGATGAGTGAGGAAGGCGAGTTGAACGCCTCTGCGGGTGCTCTCATGTCGGCGGAGATCGAGGCCCAGCCCGAGGTGCTTGACCATGTGTTGCGCGAGGGTCGCGACGCGGCCAGGGCAGCGGCGCGATCGGTGGCGCAGGCCCGACCTCGGTTCGTGCTTCTCGCCGGACGAGGTACAAGCGACCATGCGGCCCTCTACGCGAAGTACCTCGTCGAGATCATGCTGGGACTGCCGGCGGGATTGACCTCTCCCTCGACGTACTCGGTGTACGGCAGTCAACCTGATCTACACGATGCTGTCGTGCTCGCGGTGAGTCAAAGTGGCGAATCACCCGATCTGGTGGAGACGGTCCGTGTGGCGCGATCGCAGGGTGCGATGACCGTGGTCGTGACGAATTCGGTGAACTCATCGTTGGCGCAGGAGTCGGAGGTAGTTCTTGACGTACTGGCCGGTGCTGAATCGGCCGTGGCTGCGACCAAGTCCTACACAGCAGAGCTATTGACGCTGTGGCTACTCATCGATGCGTGGGCAGGTGGCGATGGATCGGACGCTTCGGGTGTACCTGCGACGGCTGACCACCTAGTGAGCCTCCGCCCAGCGGTTGCGCAGTGGGCAACCCGTTACCGCTTTACAGAACGGATGGTTCTCACAGGCAGAGGGTACGCATTTCCGACCGTACTTGAAGGTGCCCTCAAGTTGATGGAAACGACCTACGCCTCAGCACATGCGTTTAGTGGCGCAGACCTCATGCACGGTCCCCTCGCGATGCTAGGACCCGACACACCAGTCATCGCTTTGCTTCCCGCGGGCGCCGGCGCGCACTCAATGGCACCGGTGATTGAGCGGTTAGTACAGCGCAATGTCGATCTCGCCGTCATCGGCCCACACTCCACTCGGGGTTCGGTGTCACTTGGTCTGGTCACACCTGAAGAAACGCCCGAGTATCTCGCCCCGATTACTGACGTCATCGCATTGCAGTGGCTATCGCTCGAGATGGCTCTGGGTCGTGGCATTGATCCTGACTGCCCCCGGGCACTTCACAAGATTACGGAGACCCGGTAGATGCGTCCTCATCTTTGGCTCGACGCCGTAGGTTCTTCCCAGACGCAGAATGGACCGATGTTGCATGGCGCGCGTTGTCTTTGACCGGGCGATCTGCAGGTACCACGGTTCGACCGTCTCGGCAGTAACCGCACCGGATCTGTGAGTCGAGGACGGCGACTTTCTCGGGCTCGTCGGACCATCCGAGATGGCCGTCGCTGTGCGCTCACGGTCAGGCTTCGGCGGCTGATCCAGGTTCACACTCGAATGCTCAGAGCCGTCCAGACACCGACGCTTTCAACTGCTACGGCCCACCCGTCGGGCTCGGCAACTACCTCGCACGGCCCCTCCAACCCAGCAACCGTGGGCCGGGACGGCCAGTGCTCGGCGGGCAGCACCAACCGCACCGAGCCGACTCGTAGCACCTCCCCGGAGTCCTCCAGCCCCGAGTGGTTCACGAGAACGACATGCAGTACGCCCTCCTCGGACCTCAGCAGGTGAACCCCTACCGAGAGCGGCGCCTGCACCTCGACCGGCGGGCGGACCAGCCGGCACTCGGCGATGAGGCGGGAGAATAGTTCCTGCACGCGGGGAGCGGCCATCGCGTACCGCAGCCGACCCACTTCGCATAGCGCATGCACCACGCGCCCGCCCGGCGAGTGGTCGGCCAGCACCACTCCCGGAGAGCCCGCGTTGGCCGCTTCGGGCTGCTCGAACAGCCCGAAGCCGGTCTGGGACCACGCCACTGCGCGGCCACCCTCGAGCACCTCCGCGTCGGGCATCACACCGCTCACAGCAAAGAGCTGCTCTGACCCCTCGGCGCCCCAGCGCAAGTACGACGAGCCTGGCGCTGAGTCTTCCGCCGCGTGCGACGCCACTCGGCTCAGCTCGGTGAGGGGGTCGTTGCCCGAGCACGACTCTCCCTGTCCGTGCGCGCAGCCCTCACCCGTGAGCAGCAGAACGCCTCCCGAGTGCACGAAGTCGGCGAGCACCTCCAGGGCCTGCGGGCTCAAAGCGCGGGGGTGGGCAACCACAACCAGTTGCAAGCCGGCGAGTGACTCGCCCGTCATGGAGTCGAGGGCAACGCATCGTGCCGGCAGGTGGGCCTCGCGCACCAGTTGTGCCACGCCGAGAAACTCTTGGAGGTACCCACCCTCGGCGCCGCGGGCGCTCGAGCGGTTGGCCTCGGCGGCCGAGTAGCCCACTCCCACGGTTGCTTCCGGGCTGGCCGAGGTACCCACCGAATCAGACAGCCGCCGGCTCACCTCACCAACCACCTCCCACCCCCGCGGGTCCGAGCTGCCCGGAGCGTAGTCGGGGAACCACGGGTCTCCCCCGGACCCGCGGACGTCCACCAGCACGAATTCCAACTCCTGTGGAGGAATGGTGACCAGTGCCCACGGAAAGCCGGGATATTCCACGAATGCTAGGGCGGGGCGGCCGGCCGCGATGCCGTGCAGGTAGCTGGCCACCAGTCCCGGCCACCACACCGGGCGATCGGCAAACCGCCGCCACACCTCGGCCGAGAGTACGTCCTGGTTGCGCGCTTGCAGCTCAACGCTCTGGCCGTAGAAGAGCGTGCGCGACCAGCCTTGGGCCTGCGGCGGCACCCGCTCGGAGATGGGCGTCGATCCCGTGGCGCCCATCTCAGTAGAGGTCATCGGAAAGGCTTGCTGGCTCCAGAACGCGGCCCCCGGCCGCACCCGCTCGAGCGCGAGCCGTGCGCGCTCGATGAACGACTGCACCCGGTTGATCCGCCACTGAAGAAAGGCATCCCACTGCGGCGCCTCCCAGTTGGCTGAGAGCGGGATCCGCTGCCCGGTGTCGGCGCGGAAGGCCGACTCGCAGTTGGTGCATGAGCACCACGACTGGAAGCTGGGCTCGTCGAAGTAGAGCCCGTCTATCGCATATGTGCTGCCGATCTCTTCCACCGCTGCCACGATTCGATCGCCGTACGGGGAATTCGGGCACATGGCCCGCGCGCCACCCATCGCCAGCATGCTTCCATCGGGCCGGCGTTGGGCCCACTCAGGGTTCGCTCCCCACGCGTCCTGCCCGCCGAACAGCGAGTTGACGTACGCCACCACGGAGTTGCCGTCCTCGCGGCCGCACTCCACGGCCTGGGCCAATAGGTCTTGTGAGCCGAGGTGGGGGTGCGGCGGGCAGACCTTGCTGGGGTAGTACGACTCGCCGCCGAGGTACCCCACGGCGAACACCACAAACAGGTTGACCCCGCTGGCTGAGAGCCGCGCGAACTCCTCGCGCATGCTGAATGTGGCGATGTCGGCCTGGGCCAACTCGAGGGTGGCGGCGACTATCGAGCCGGGAGCAGGAAGTCTCGGCGTGGCATCCTCGATGCTCACTCCACGAGCCAATCGCACGTGGTGGCGAGGATCACCTGCAGGCACCTGAGTAGTTGGTCGATCTCCACGTACTCGTCGACGCTGTGGATCATCCCGCCACTAGGCCCATACAGGACGGTGGGGCAGTCCGCGTAGAGAACAGGAAGCCTCAGGTCGCTCCCGCCACCGCCGATGACGCTCGGCTGGTACCCGAGCACTTGGGCCGAGGCCCGGGAGATGGCCGTGACGATGGGCGAGTCAACGGGGATGGCCGCCGGCTCCAGCATCAGGCCGAACCTCTCGAACACGGGCGGATGAGTTGAGAGGAAGGGATGCTGGCTGGCCACCCGTTCGAGGTACGCCTCGAAGTCGCTCACCACGGACCCAAGGGACTCCCCCGGCATGCACTCGATTGTCCCCTCAAGCACGGCCTCTCCAGGCACAGTTGACGGCCACTCGCCAGCTCGGAAGCGGCACACAGCGAGGGGCGCGATCGTCTCCCCCAACATCGGCGTCTCGGCGCCGCCGAGCCCCGAGTACAGGGGGTGCTGGATCGTCGCTTCCCTCATCAAGGAGTAGGCGCGAATGGCTTCAACGACCACCATCGCATTGTCGATGGCGCTTGCCAGAGAATGCTGGTACTCCACTCCGCCCTCGACTCCCGGTACCCGGATGCGGAAGAACTGCGCCCCCCTATTACTGACGATGAGCGATCGAGTCCCAGTTGGTTCAAGCTGGATCATCGCGTCAGCGCGCACTCCTGCCATGATGGCCGCAAGGGTTCCATTACCCCCTGCCTCCTCCTCCACGACGAATTGCGCCTGCAGGCTGCCGCGCATAGGCGGAGCGAGATCCCTGAGGATCTCGCATACGACCATCGCCACCGCGGCTCCGCCCTTACAGTCCGAAGCCCCCCGGCCATAAATCCGCCCGTCAACCACGTCGCCGCCCCAAGGGTCGTAGTTCCACACCGTGTTGGGGTCCACGGGCACGACGTCGAGGTGGGCGTAGAGCGCCAAGGTCGGCCCGTCAGGCCGACCCACGGTCACCACGACGTCGTCTCGGCCCACGTAGTCTTCTCCGGCAGGCGGCGTGAAAGCCGGATGCTCGCGCAACTGCGTGAGGTCAGGCGCGATCAGCCGCGTGTCCAGCCCCGCGGATCGGCCCCACTCGGCCACCCGCTTTACCACCTGCTCTTCGGACCCCGAGACGCTGGGGATGCGCACCAATTCAACGGTGAGCTCCACTAGTCGCTCGACCCGCGACTGTGCCTCCTGCTGAAGTGCTTGGGCCCAATCCATATTTCACGCTCCTGTGTTCGGGGTTGATGTTGTCGGTGCGGTGGTCGTCCCTGCCACCAGCGGAAAGTGGCAGGCCACAGACCTCCCCAACTGCAACTCGACCACCGGGGGGGCCGTGTCGAAGCAGGTGCCGCGGGCCTGGGGGCAGCGGTTGGCGTACTGGCATCCCAGCCCGCTGGCGTGCTCCGGCCACTCGCGGACGGTCCCGGCCGGCGAGACCATTGCCGGGTCAGGGCTGGGCACCGCTTCCACCAGCGCTCGGGTGTAAGGGTGTGCCGGTGACGTAATCACCTGGTCACAGGGGCCGCTCTCGACGATGGAGCCCCGGAACATCACTGCCACAAACTGCGCCGTGTGGTTCACCAAGGCCAGATCATGGGACACCATGAGGTAGGACAAGTTGTGCTGCTTCTGGAGGTCGCTCAGCAGGTTGAGGATTTGAGCCCTGACCGATACGTCGAGTGCCGACACGGGCTCATCGGCCACGATCAGGCGGGGATTCAACGCGAGTGCCCGGGCAATCGCCACGCGCTGGCGCTGTCCCCCTGACAGTTGATGCGGCTGACGGCCTGTGGTCGCCCGCGGCAGACCCACCTCATCAAGCAGTTGGTGGACTCTCGCTTCCCGGCTCCCGGTGTTGCCCCACTTGTGAATCACCAAAGGCTCGGCGATGAGGTCGAGAACCTGCATTCTGGAGTCCAGCGAGGAGTGCGGATCCTGAAAGACGATCTGGAACTGTGACCTCAGATCGCGCAGCTGCGCTCTTCCGATGAGTGCGAGGTCGTTGCCGTCGAACAGGACCCGCCCGGAGGTGGGCCGCTCGAGCGCCACTGCCACGCGAGCGGTGGTGGACTTGCCCGAGCCGGACTCGCCCACAAGCGCGAGGGTCTGACCCTCGCCCAACTCCAACGAGACGTCGCGCACCGCGTCGGTGTAGACCACTGCGCCCTTGAACGACATCCGCCTCGTCCGGTATCGCACTCTCACGTGGTCGAGTTGGAGCAGGGGGTCAGTCATTGCCCGACGCCCTGCTCCGTCGACGATGTCGAGGCGCCGTCGGCTGGCTCGACCGGATGCAGGCAGCGAAGACGGTGGTGGGGACTAGGTCCTTTTGCAAGGGCTGGCACAGCGTTGAGGCAGTCGGCCCGCACATTCACGCACCGGTCGGCGAATCCGCACCCTTCCCTGTGGGCTGCGGGCGTGGGGGGTGTCCCAGGGATCGCCCACAGTCGGGCCGATCGCGTTCCGTGCAAGGTGGGCACCGCCCGTAGTAGCGCATCAGAATAGGGGTGCGCGCGGCTGCGGTAGAAGTCGCCCATGGGGGCCTCCTCCACCAACTGTCCCGCGTACATCACTGCCACTCTGTCGGCGACACGGGCCATCACCCCGAAGTCGTGCGTGATGAGAACGATGGAAGTGCCGAAACTGTCGCGGATCCCCCTGAGCAGGTCAAGCACCTGCTTCTGCACCGTCACGTCGAGCGCGGTGGTGGGCTCGTCGCAGATCAGCAGTCGCGGCCCGCACAGGATGGCCATCGCCACCATCACCCGCTGCCGCATGCCCCCCGAAAGCTGGTGGGGATAGGAGTCGGCCACTTTCGCCGGTTCGGGAAGCCCGACCGATTCCAGTGTCTCCACCACTCGCACGCGGGCGGCACGGCTCTTGGTGTCAGTGTGTACTCGCAGAGAATCAGCGACTTGCAGCCCCACGCGCTGGGTCGGGTCGAGGGAGGACATTGGGTCCTGAAACACCATGCCGATTTCCTTGCCGCGGATACGGTTGTATTCCGACGGTTGCAGGGCGCTGATATTGCGGCCGCCGAGGAGGATGGACCCAGAGGTGATCGCGCAACCCTTGGGCAGCAGGCCCATGATGGCCATGGCGGTCATGCTTTTGCCGCACCCTGACTCGCCCACGATGCCTAGGATTTCGCCCTGACCAACCCGCAATGACACGTCGTCGACGAGCCTGCGGGCCCCAGCTGGATGTGAGTCGGTGACTCTCAGCGAGCGCAACTCCAGCACGCCCTCGGTCTCCGGCGAACTTACGTCAGGGACCGACTTCATCTCATCTAGCGGTGACATCGTACGCATCTCTCACGGTGTCACCGAGATAGTTGAACGCCACCACGGCCAGCAGGATGGCAAGCCCCGGGAAGTAGATGAGCCACCATGCCTGCTCATTGATGTAGCTGATGCCGGTGCTCATTATTCCGCCCCAGGTGGCAGTGGGAGGTGGGATGCCCAGCCCGAGGAAGCTCAGGTAAGCCACGAGCAGGATGGCGTCAGCTACCTGGAAGGTGGCGTTCACCACGATGATGCCCACACTGTTAGGCAACACGTGCCGTCGGAGTGTGCGAGTGGAGGTGCTCCCCATGGCTTGCGACGCCTTGATGAAGTCCTGAGACTTCATGCTGAGGGTCCCTGCGCGGATGAGGCGTGCCGGAATCAGCCACGAGGTCAGGCTGATTACCAGAATGAGCAGAAGCTGGTTGGGGCGGAACGCGGCCGCCAGCACGATGAGAAGCACCAGTACCGGGATGGCAAGCATCCCGTCGACGAATCGCATCATGACGGAGTCGAGCCGTCCGCCGGCGAAGCCGGAGATCGCCCCGTAAACGACGCCGATGGCACACCCCAGGGCTGCAGCGGCCACGCCGATATTCAGGGACACCTGTCCACCCACCATCATGCGGGCCAGAACGTCGCGACCCACATCGTCGGTGCCGAAGGGGTGGACCGAAGAGGGCGGCTGGAGGATCACCAGCAGGTCGGTGTCGTTTGGCGACGCCGACCAGATCAGCGGCCCGATATAGGAGAACACGACAAGGGCTGCGATTACCACCAGTCCGACTCGTGCGGCGGGGTGCCTCAGCGCCACCGCCATTGGGCTTGGGCTGCGCTCGGGCTCGACGGATTCGGGTAGGAGTGCAGCGGGGCCGGACTCGCCCTCGGTAGGGACGTGGATGACCTCGGCGCGCACCGGGTCAACCAGCAGGCCGTCGTCCTGCGGACTACCCGATTCCATCGCGGACCCTCGGATCGACCATGAGGTGGAGGAGATCGGCCAGAAGGGTTCCCAGAACCACAGCCAGCCCAGCGATCACGGTAACGCCGAGGATCACGGGGAAGTCGTACTGGATGGCCGCCTGCCACAGCAGGTAGCCCATACCCGGGTAGTTGAACACGCTCTCGACTACGACAACGCCGCCGATCAGGGCGGGCAGCGACAGGCCTATCAACTGGATCACCGGCACACTGGCGTTGCGCAGTCCGTGGCGTCGCACGGTCTGGCCCATGCTTAGCCCCTGTGCTCGTGAGGTGCGAACGTAGTCCTTGGCGAGGGTGTCCAGCATCGACGAGCGTACATATCGCGACCACACGGCAAGCTGGACCAGCGCTAAAACCGTGGCTGGCATGAATGCGTAGTACAGGCGTGTGGCCCAACTCAGGTCGGTGACCCCAGCTGGGCCGACACCACCGGGGGGGAACACCGGGTGGTAGACCGACAAGTACAGAATTGCCAACGCCCCGATGAAGAAGATGGGCATTGAGTACAAGACGAATGCCGCTGTCGTGGCTGCGAAGTCCGACCAGGAGTTAGGGTGCAGTGCTTGGTAAACCCCTAGAGGGATAGCCACCAGCAGGGCCATCACGAACGCCATGACCCCAAGGAGCAAACTGTTGGGCAAGCTCGCGGCGATCAGGCTGGTTACCGAAGACTGCCTGACGTACGAGAAGCCCAGATCGGCCCGTAGCAGGGAGCCGATCCAAGTCAGGAACTGGACCGCGAGCGGCTTGTCCAGACCCAACTTCTGCTCGAGAGCTGCAGCTGCACCCGGGGTGTTGTGGGTTCCCAGCAGTGCTTGCACGGGGCCTCCCGGAAGCATGCGAACCAGCAGGAACGTCAACACGCTAACGATCAGGAGCACGACACAAGCTTGCCCCAGACGCATCACGATGAACCGGGTCAACGGTGGTGACCAGAACTACGCGCTGATTCCGCCGGCTCAGAACCTCGGACGGTTGATGCCAGCATCACTTCTTCCACAGCAACTCAGGGTAGGGCACGGACGCGAACGCCGGGTTGAGCTGCGCCTCGTCGAACCCGCCCACATTGTTGCTAACCTCCAAGAGCGTGTCAGGCGTGGGGATCGGCAGCACACCGGGAAGCTGGTCCGCGGCGTACTTGCCGTACTCGGCGAGACCGTCGGGGCCCTGGTCGTGCACCGACGCCGTTACCAGGCGGTTGAGTTCCTTGTCGCAGTAGCCGCCGAAGTTGGCTCCACCCCCGCAAGCGTAGGTAATGTCACCGGTCGGGACGATGTTGGAGTACAGGTACCAGAGGTTGGTGAGGTTGGTGGCGTCCCACGAGTCGATATTGCCCTCGGCCTGGTTGGTCTGGGCGAGCAGGTCGTTAAACGATGCCTCCCGCAGGTTAACCTTTACCCCGATGGCCGCCAGGTTCTGCTGCCAGATCAAGGCCTCCCTCGCGGCGGTTGTGTCTCCCGAGGGATACCCGAAAGTGAACTCCAGAGGCGAGCCCTGCGGCGGGCTCTGCGGACCGTCCGGGCCGCGGTAAACCATTACCGTATTCTCAAGGGCGAAGCCAGCCTGCTTGAGGTAATCCTGGCCCTTGGACGCAGAGAAGGGGTAGGGGTTGTACCCGACGTACTTGCCGTAGAAACTGTCTGGCTTGGGCGCGAAGGTGCTGTAGTGCGGCTGAGCGCTACCGGAGAAGACGCTGTCCACCCACGTGGGCTGGTCGATGGCGGAGGCCAAGGCCTGCCGTACCGGCAACATGTTGAACATCAGGCAGATCGGCCTGGTGCACTTCTTGGTGACATCAGGGTTGTTGATACTGCCGAGGTTGAGGTTGATCTGCTCGGCGAGTTCGGGGCTGTACTTGAAGAACGTGTAGTTGGGAATCTCGGTGCCCTTCACGTGTGCCAGGGGCACGTAGCCGATGTCCAGCTGGCCTGCCTTCAGTGCCGCGTACTCGGCCTCGTCGCTCGTGAAGTACTGCCACACCAGCTTGTCGGCGTGGGCCAGCGGGCCACCCGTGTACTGGTCGTTGCGTAAGAAGGTGTACGACTGGTTGACCTGCCAGGGGCCGAGTTTCCACGGCCCGTCTACCACCGACCACACCGGGCTGGTGGGGTCGGTGGCTACTGACGCGATGTACTTGTATGCAGCGGCCGCTTCGGCGGGGGTGTTGCACACCTTGTCAGCGCACAGCACCGTGCCCGATGCGTCCTTGCTCATCGAGTGCGAGGGCAGGGGGGTGAGCAATTCGAGGTGGTTGCGCGCCCAGGTGTCGAGGTTGTAGGGCTCTGTGAGTTGGATAGCCACTTCGCTGGGCGACGTGGCGGTGAGGCTCTTAACGCTTGAGGGGAAGATGTTGCTGGCCGCGCCATACGAGCAACTCGACAGTGACGGGCACGAGGCCTTTATCAGGTTCCACGAGAACACCACGTCGTCAGCGGTGACGGGCTCGCCGTCGCTCCACTTCCACTTCGGGTCGAGAGTGATCTGCAGCGACTTCTGGTCAGCTCCCGGAGTGATGGTTTTGGCGATGCTGTGGGTGAAGTCGATTTGAAGGTCGTTGGTGTAGTAGATCAGTGGCCGCCACAGCATCAGCTGGGCCGCAATGTTGGCACCCGTGAAGGTGGTACCAGTGATCACCGGCAGTAGGAAGTTAGGTGCGCTGGCAGGTCCGGGGATGCCGGCGATAGACGAGGTGATCGTCCCACCGGATACGGGGGCGTCACTGCTCGCGGAACCGCCCGAGGTGGGGCCCGGCTGCGGCGAGGTGCTGGAGCAGGCGGCGATGGTGGCCACGCAGATTGCCGCCAGAGCGGCGCATCGAAGTGAGGATGAGTAGGCGTTCACGTGTCACCAAAACCCTTCTGGTCCGTGCAGGGATTGAGACTCAAACTCCCCGCAACCGGCGCCTCCCGGCGCGTTGGGAAACTATATTGACGAATGCCTCGATGGTAGCGACGACCCTCGGGGGTGTCAATGATCTGACAGAAGGCGAGCATTCGACAGTCACCACTGCCGATGCTGGCAATTGCGCGTCGCGCGCTGCTAGCCCTCCCCTGAACCGGTGAGCGATCTTGCCCAGGGATCTCGATGAACGCTCATCGGACTGTGTTGACGCGTAGGTGTTGTCCTCGTCGGCTTCGCGTCGCCTCTGGCGCAGTCGCGCATGGGCTTCCACTAATTGTGGTGGGCCTGTTGTTGCGGGGTCTTAGTCCCACGCTCTTCAGATCGTGGTGCTCCGTACGCTTTTCGGGGGCTTCTTTAAGTCGGCCGCCCGGGCATCGGCATTTGAACGTGCGGCATGGTGGCGCCCTTTATCTGGATGCTCGTTGCGGTGTTGACCGGGTGACTGGTCGGGGGTGTGACGCCGTTGGTGTTCAGGGATCGCAGTTGTTCTACGTTAGTAGAGACGAATCAGCTCAAGCAGTCCCATCTTGTCGTCGAGCACTTCGAAGATGTCCTTGTGGTGCTTGATCAACTTGCTGCGAATGTACACGTACATCCACTGCTTGTAGACGTAGCGCTCGTAGAGGTCGAGGATTTCGTCAATGTCCAGGTCAGGCTGCGAGAAGAGTTGGGCAAGGTACATCGCACATTCGAAGCCCAGCGAAATCGACTGGAAGTACGGCGATCCGATGGCGGAGTCGCCCACGAGGAAGACAAGCGCTGTGGATAAGGGATGGCCGCTTTCGACTCGCTCACGCAACAGTCTGCTGGTGGCGTTGTGCGCATGGTAGAGATTGAGCGGTATCGAAATGATGTCGAGGTCTCCGACGATCTGACCGTGAGTCTCGGATTCCATGCGAGCGATGAAGTTGTCCATCGAAGCCGCGATCTCAGGGAAGTTCTCCCGTAACCATTCGCCGCGAAACTGCGTCGGCATGAGCTCCGCCTCGTCAGGGGTGATGCGGATGATGCCGGTCACACAACTGACGTCGTCGTCGTAGAACGTGCGACTCACCGAGGGAATGAACTTGTAATTCGGGTTCTCTGAGTTCTTGTAGTACTTGCAATATTCGTTGCACGAGTAATTCTTGTCGTAGAGGAAAGTGACCACGAGAGCACATTCAACTTGGAGGTTGACGGTGTTCTCGCCGCCCTCAAACTCGTCATCCCGCGGAACCAGTGCGTCTCTGAGCAGCGAATTCCGACCGGTGCAGTCGATGACGATGTCTCCTGGATCGACCAGTGCTTGTACATCCGCCAGTGACATAACTCCGGTGATTCGCTGCACCCTACTGCCAGGGCGCGACTCGATGAGGAGGCTCAGCGAATCCTCAATCTCATTCAGTGGGCAAAACCCGAGGGTCCACTCATCCAGGAGCGCCTTAAGGTCGGGCTCAATGGTCTGGCGGAATCCGATGATCTCCTTGAGCCCGTCGTGATCGAAGATTGCTTGAAGGTCATCTTGATCGATGTGCCCGTCTCGGTAGCTCTCGACCGAATCGGCCGCCAAATACGGCTCGAGGTGAACCATCCGAAGGCGGGTGTAGCCGGCACGCTTCTCGTACAAGACGACCGAGAGCCCCTCAATCGGCTGGAGAAGAGCGGCCACCATCAACCCCACGGGACCGGCGCCAATCACATGCGCCCGACGGGTCGCCTGCCCAAGGCCTGAATGTTCAACGGACTGCAACTCGTTCAGTGCCATTGAACCTCCATGTAGGACGTACCCTCGGCATCGATTGACCGCGCTCTCTACGGCGTGACCCATCACCCACCACTGGGGCGAAATTCGGTGCACCTCAACCCTGAATTGTCATACAAGGGATTTCTGTTTGCTTAGTTGCCAAAACCACCACAATGCCTTGCCCACGCTGCCGGCGCGACCTCCGAGTGCTCGCCGCCTCGCTCTGTTCCCTCGCTGGACGACCCGGAGGTGGCCGCGTTGCTCGCCGATGTCACGAGTGTGGGGGTCGCGCTGACGGTAGTGGCGTGTGTGGTGCTCGTGCTGACCATGGTCATCCCACCCTCGTCGATGCGCAAGGCGTTTGAGGAGCCGCGCGGTTCCGAGGTCATTCTGCGACCGATGACGCCGCGGAGTTCACACCACGCGTAGCGCACTGGCATCTGTCACACCCATGGTGCATTCTGTAAGTGATCAAGAAGTTCGGCCACAAGCCTTCCGGATGGCCGACTGGCAACCGCGCCAACCGCGCACGGTGCCCCCGGAAGAAGATCCGCCCCCGCGTGGGGAAGCGACGGTGAGGAGACACCAGTGCACGTGCTCAGTGAGTTGGATCCCTATTTCATTGCCGGCATGACCGACACCTATTTCGACCAGACCTATCGCGACCGGTCGTCAGTTCCGGGATACGTGCGGTACAAGCTGCGCAACATTTGTTGGCAGCGAGCAGGAGCGGTGGCCCAGCAACGGGAACGCGCTCGACTTGTGTGGGTGGCCGAGCATGGGCTCGACCCCGACGGCTGGCCGATTCCGCAGCCCACGGCCGTGGTGTGGACGAAGGCTGAAGTGAGTGCAGTGTGTCTTCGGTGCGAGTACCTGAGCCCGCCGTCACTGTCGGCTGCAGCTGCGGCGAGGTCGGCACGGCGTCATGCGCGTTCGTCTGCTGCTCGCCCTGCT
>JAPLAU010000017.1 GCA_026393115.1 Actinomycetota bacterium | reverse complement strand
TCGGCGAGTCGGGCCCGTTGTTCTGAGGTGAGTGGCAGTGATTCCTGTAGGGATAGGTCGATGTTCACCATGCCACCACCTGGTCGCGGTTGTTGGCGATGAAGGTCGCGGTCCGCTTGGCGAGCGCACAAATCGTTGCCGTGGGGTTGACTCCCGTCGCCGTCGGGAACTGGCTTCCATCGATGATGTAGAGGTTCGGGACGTCGTGGGTTCGGCCCCACCGGTCGACGACCGACGTCTGCGGATCGTCACCCATCTTGGCGGTGCCAATGTTGTGCCACGAGGGATTGTTGCGGTTGGTGATCCACGCTTTGGTTGCGCCTGCGGCCTCGTGGGCTTCAAGGCTGCGCTGGAGGTTCCAGTCGACGAGCCGGTGCGTGTTCTCGGATGTCACGTAGGTGACCTTGGCCGCGGGGAGTCCGTCGGAGTCGGTCATTGACGGGTCGAGCGAGATGAAGTTCGTTTCCTCGGGCAGATCGTCGGGCATGATCATCCACTCGATGAGGTGTCCGATGGAGGACCTCATCCGCGCGTTGAACGACTCACCCCAGAACGGCTCGTCCGCGACGCCTCCCTCTCCCATGGTGAAGCGGTTGATCATGCCGAGCGGGCGCCCGGCCGACGGGATGATGTGCCACTTGCTGCCGCGCACGAACCCGCGCGAGGTATCGGTCTCGTAGAACTGCATCGACTCGATCGCTTCGCCGGTGGGACCGACCCAGTCCTCAAGGTCGTCTTCGTAGAGCCCGACCGACGTGCCGAACGGATGCGTCATGAACCGCTTGCCAACCAGCCCCGAGCTGTTCGCGAGCCCATCCCGGAATCGGTTGGATTCGCTCATCAACAGCAGCCGCGGCGTTCCGATGCCGTTGGCTCCGATGAGCACAACCTTGGCCGGCTGGAAGTGCTCCTTGCCATCCTTGTAGTAGATGGCGCCATTGGCGCGGCCATTTTCGTCGAGAGTAACGCGCGCGACTCGCGCGCCAGTCTCGAGGCGTGCGCCATGCGCCAGAGCGTGAGGGATGAGGGCAACATCGCTGGAGCCCTTGGCCCCTTCCGGGCAGCCGTACATGCACACGCCCAGACGCTGGCACTGCTTCTGGTGCCCGTGGTCGCGGGAGGCGATCGAGTTGTAGCCGGGCCACCAGTGCCAGCCCAACTTGTTCATACCCTGCGCCATGACGCGTCCGGCCATATTGATGGGCAGCGACGGCAGCGGTGGCACGTAACCCGACGGGTAGGCGGGATTCTCTGCTTGGCCGGAGATTCCGAGTTCCCACTCAACCTGCTGATAGTAGGGAACGAGTTCCTCGTAACTGATCGGCCAGTCGTCGGCAACTCCGTCAAGTGTGTGCACTCGGAAGTCGGACGGCTTGGCGCGGCACCAGCAACTGGCGTAGAGAACTGTGCTTCCGCCGACACCGTTGAACATTCCGACGGTGGCCACGCTGTCGTCGAGGTTGATCGGGTAGTCCTCGGCGCGGTTGCGCACGTTCGGGTTTGGATGCCATGGGCCGCTGCCCAGCAACTCGTACTCCGGACGGAGCCCGGGCATGTCGCTCGGGTCAACCCAGTTTCCCTGTTCGAGGATGACGACGCTGAGGCCTTCCTCTGCCAGATGCTTGGCTGCCACGCCACCTGACGCACCAGCGCCGATGATGAGTACGTCCGGTACTTCTTTCGCGTTCACGAGATCCTCCCGACACTGGTGCGTTGGCTACGCGAGCAGCGTGAGCTGCTCGATAACATCATGGATGTCTTCGATGGCGCCAATGTCGGCGTTGTCGAAAAGTGGTGCGTTGCGGTCGGAGTTAACGACGACGATGGTACGGCTGTTCTGCATTCCCGCGAGGTGGTGCAACGCACCGGAGATGCCGAAAGCCACGTAGAGGCGTGGCTTCACCGTCGAGCCGGTCTGCCCCACCTGATGCGCGGCCGGGAGCCACCCTGCATCGATGATCGGCCGTGAGGCTCCCAACGCGACACCGAGCTTTGCCGCCATGGCTGCGAAGTTCGCCACGTTCTCTTGACTCCCCGCCCCTCGACCGATCGAAAAAATCACGTCGGCGCTGCTGAGGTCCACGCCGCCGGACGGCCGCACGAGTTCGATCGTTCGAACTCGTGATGTGGGAATCTCAACGGTGAGCACTCGGACCACCGGTGAGCCGCCGGGATCTGCTGGTTCCCAAATCGACGGACGCACCAAGACGATGCCGGGTCGGGCACCGTCGATGACCACGTGGGCGCGCACCCTCCCTGCATAGATTGACCGCGTCGCCACTAGGTTCTGCGAGTCGTCTCGGTACACGGCGATCGCATCGGTGATCACGCCTAGATCGAGCTTGTGTCCGAGAGCGGCGGCGAAGGCGGACGAGCGAATTGTGAATCCCGCGATGACCTGATCGGGCTGGACATCGGCCACGAGGGCGGCGGCTGCAGCCAGCGACTGCTCGTGATCACGGTCGGATCCAGGCACGGCGACCGTGACAATTTCGGTGACACCGATCAGTGAAGCGTCGGGGACAAGCGACTGTGGATCCTGAGCAACCAGAGCGAGAACGACTTCGCCGCCTAGGCTCACGGCAGCCGTCACGGCTTGGGCGGTTACCGGAGCGAGAACGCCGTCCACCACCTCGGCGAGGACGAGGGAGCGAGTCACGACTGAGCCTCCCTCACTAGGTCCATGATGCGGGTGGCGACAGCGGATGGCCCGCCCTCGATCAGTTCGAGCGAACGCCCGGAGCCGGTGGGGGCTGCCTCCATACGAGTCAGCGTGATTCTCGACGGAGGCAAGGTCGATGGCGCTACCACGCTGATGTCGGCCTTCTTGGCGCGCATCTTGTCCTTGAAGCTGCCGTAGCGGGGGGTGTTGGCACCGACTTGAACCGTGACCAGTGCGGGGAGGTCAACCTCCACACGTTCGACGAGTCCGGCCTCGAATTCACGTTCGAGGCGCAAGGTCGAATCGGACGTCGACAGCCGCCGACCCACGGGCACACACGCTACGCCCCACATCGCGGCGAGCGCTGGACCGACAGACTGGGCGCCGGTGTCCGACGACTGTACGCCGGTGAGCACGAGGTCCGGGGCTTCAGACTCGATGCACGCCAGCAGCGCTCCGGCGACCGATCTGGTGTCGGCCAGCACGACTCCCTCGCCCCACACCCGCACCGCACGCTCGGGTCCGAGTGACAGCGCAGAACGAAGGGCCTGTTCAGCGCCCTCCTCGCCGACGCTCACGAGCACGACCTCGCCGCCGCCGTCAGCCTCAACCAGTACGAGCGCCTCCTCGACGGCGCACAGGTCTGCCTCGTTGACGAGTGCCGTGGCAAATGCCGGATCGATGGCGCAGCCATCGGGGGTCAACTCGATGTAGGTCGAGACCTCAAGCGTCTGGGTCACACAGACCAAGACTTTCACGTACCCTCCAATGCAACATACGCATGTTGGCAGCGCATAGTGCAGAAGACTACTCAGACCGAGGTAGGCGAGTCAACGGGTACTTATCATTACATCAGTATGTCTCGGCGTCTTGATGATTGATGTCGGGCCCGCGGTCGCATCTCATGTACTCAGGGCATGCAACTCGGCGATGATCCCGGCAGGGTCTGGGGCGGCCAAGACCCGTTCGATACTGGATCCGAACCCGACTCCCGCGGCGCCAGCCCGCAAGTAGTCCGCGGCGTTGAGGTCATCGACGCCTCCGACGGCCACAAACCGCATGGCCGGGAAAGGACCGCGGATATGAGTGAGCCACTGCGGCCCCACCTGCGATGCTGGGAATAGTTTGCACACCGACAGGCCCAAGGAATGCGCGAGGGTTACGTCAGTTGGGGTCATCACTCCGGGCAGCGGGATGGCGCCGGCCGCCCGCGCTGCTTCGACCACCTTGGCGTCGATGCCTGGGCTGATGATCACAGTGGCCCCGATCCCGGTGGCACGGCGCGAATCCTCGGCGGTGAGCACGGTGCCTGCGCCGAACGATTGCCCATCGGCTACCTCGGCCACGGCTGTCAGGGAGGCCCAGCCTGCTTCACCTTGGACTGGCACTTCGACCAGATCCACGCCGATCCCCCAGCAGCGCAGCGCAAGCTCACGCGACCTCTCAGGGTCAAATCCGCGCAAGATTGCAACAGTGCGAAGCAGCATCAGCCGTTCCAGCCCAGCTGTCGGGACGTGGACCTCGTGGCGGCAAGGAGCTCGGGCACGAAGCCGAGGAGCATGTCTCGGTCGATACGGCTGATCGGAGTGGACACGCTAATCGAGCCTGCGACTTCGCCGTCACCGGAGAAAATGGGGGCGGACACACAGTGGATGCCCGGCTCGTTCTCTTCGTCGTCGAGCGCGTACCCGCGCTCGCGGCTCAGCGCGAGATCCGCCTCCAGCGCCTCCCGTGTCGTGAGGGTGTGCTCTGTTCGCCTCGCTAACTCGTGCGATGCGAGCAACGCGTCTCGCTCCGCCTCCGGCAGGAACGCCAGGATTGCCTTGGACACGGCGGCACAGTGCAGAGTGGCGATCGCTCCGATGCGGGACACCGTACGCACCGGGTGCTGAGACTCCACCTTCTCTATGTAAACGACATCGCCGTCCTCTAGCGCGCCAAGGTGCACGGTCTCTCCTGTTGTGGCGCTCAGGCCTTCCATGCCCGGCCGCGCGATGGACCTCAACTCCAATCCGTCGAGTGCTTGGAAGCCCAGTCGGAACATCGCTGCGCCGAGTCGGTACCTGTGATCGGGCAGTTCGTGCACAAACCCGTGATTGCGCAGGGTATGAAGGAAGCGAAGCGCCGTCGAGTGATGGACATTGAGGAAATCTGCGATCTCGGCGATGCGTCGTGGCTTCTCCCCGACGTAGTCAAGGATCTTCAGGGCGCGGTCCAAGGTCTGACTCATCGGCTTGTCTCCTCAATCGGGTACGGCCAGTTCTGCCCCAACTCTGAGGCGACGTTGGTCAGGTCTGCCTGGTCTATCCCGGGCAGGGTGTCGCCGAGCACGCCTACCACGCGGGAGGCGAGGAAGTGCCCGAGTCGCAGTCTCGCACGCGGGGGCCAGCCCCAGATCGTTGCAGTCAGGTAACCCGCCGCGAACGCGTCCCCCGCGCCGGTTAGATCCAGCGCGTCGACGCGGTGTGCCGGTTCGGCAAGCCGGTCGATGGCGGTGACGAACTCGGCGTCGACTGGACCTCGCTTGAACACCAACTCTTGGCCAGGTCGCATTCCGATGGCACGCGCCACCACGTCGATGTCATCCGAACCGAGTAGAGCACGCGCCTCGTCATCGCCAATGAACACCAGATCTGCTGACCGTGCGAGCGGGACAAGAACCGACGTCGCGTGCTCGGCGCTGGACCAGAGCGCGGGCCGATAGTTGACGTCGAAACTCGTCCCTCCGCTGCGTTCGTTGAGCAGGCGGGCCACGAGCTCACGATTTTCCAGCGACAGGGCAGGAGTCACCCCGGTCAGATGCAGACGCGCTGCATTCTGCGCCGGACCGGCGTCAAGCAAATCTAGTCGGCTCGCCGCACTGCCGGCGCGGTAGTAGCGCATCCGGGACCCCGTGGCGCTGACCTCCTTGACAGCCGCACCCGTGTGGCGGTCTGGGTCGCGCTCAGCGACGACGTCGACTCCCGCACCCGTCAGCGAGGCAGCAACGAACTCGCCGAGTTCGTCAGTTCCGAGGCGGGAGTGCCACTGGGTTCGGCAGCCGAGCGCGGCCATCCCGGCCGCGACGTTGGATTCGGCCCCGGCGGTGATGAGCCGGTAGGCGTCGGCGCTGTCTGCACGCACAAAAGTGGCCATCGTCTCGCCCAGTGCGAGCAGATCCAGATCGGTTCCGGTCACGTCGTCCTTCTGGCGTTGGGGCTGGTCGGCTTGACCTGCCTTTCGGATCGACGTTAACCTCTCGTAGTGACATATGCAATGAATGTGCATATGTAGCAGAGTTCATATTTAGCAGCGAAAGGGAGCCCGTGACCGTTGAACATCGCACCTACGAGATCGTTCCAGGCACGATGGACGCCTGGCTGGTGCTCTTTCACGACAAGATCGTCCCCCTTCATGAGGAGTTCGGCCTGCCCGTTCGCGGTGCGTGGGTCGACCGCACGAACTCAACTTTCGTGTGGGTCCGCGAGTTCGTGGGAGAGGGGACGCCAGAGGAGCAAGAGGCGCGGTATCGCGCCTCGGACAGGCGTGCCACGGTCATCGGAGACGAACCAAAGACCTTCATCACGAGCATGTCCGTCCGGCGAGTCGAGACCGTCTTCCCGGCCGAGCGGTAGTCGTGCGCACCCGTCGACTCGGAGCCCAGCTCGAGGTCTCGTCCTTAGGTCTTGGCTGCATGACGATGTCCGGCACCTACGGCACCGACTTCGATGACACCGAATCGCGCGCCACGCTCCTACGAGCTTTGGAGCTCGGGGTCACCCTCTTTGACACGGCCGACGTCTACGGCCCCTTCGCAAACGAGGCACTGGTGGCACACGCGCTGGCCGGCCACCGTGACCGGATCGTGTTCTCCACGAAATTCGGAATACTGCGGTCTTCCGACGGTACGAACCTTGGTGTCAGCGGGCGCCCTGAATACGTGCGTCAATCCTGTGACCTATCCCTTCAGCGGTTGGGCACGGACCGAATCGATATCTACTGGCAGCACCGGGTCGACCCGAACACTCCGATCGAGGAGACGGTCGGGGCCATGGCTGAACTGGTAGCGGCGGGCAAGGTTCGCTATCTCGGCCTATGCGAAGTCTCGGGCGCTACCCTGCGTAGGGCCAATGCCGTGCACTCGATCACGGCCGTGCAGAGTGAGTACTCCCTTCAGAGCCGTGACGTGGAGGGCGAGATCCTCCCGGTGTGCCGCGAGCTCGGCGTCGGGTTCGTCGCCTACAGTCCGCTGGGCAGGGGGCTCCTCACCGGTGCAATCACGGGCGTCGACGACCTGGCGAAGGATGACTGGCGGCGCACATCACCCCGTTTTCAGAGCGAGGCCCTGCAGCACAACCTCGCTCTGGTGGAGGCATCCCGCGAAATCGCTCACGAACTCGGTTGCACCCTCGCACAGCTCGCCCTCGCGTGGGTGCTCGCGCAGGGCGACGACATCGTGCCCATCCCGGGGACCAAGCAGCGACGCAATCTCGAGTCCAATATCGTTGCGGCTTCACTACAATTGTCCGACGAGCAACTCGCCCGCCTCAACGACATCGTGCCGCTAGGCTCCGTCGCTGGCGACCGCTATAGCGACATGTCCGCTGTCAACATCTGATTCGGGACCTCACACCGTGGATGCCATGCTGGAAGCGCTGCTGCCGGACCTGCTGCGAGCCCGCGCGGCCGAAGATGGCGAGCGCGAGTTCTTCCGCTCGGTCGGCGGCCAACCGGTCACGTACGCTGAGGCATACGGCGACGCCTGCGCCGTGGCCAATGGACTTGTCTCGCTCGACGTCGCGCACGGCGAATGCGTCGTGATTATGGCGGGCAATTCCTCAGCATCGATGGCCACGTGGCTGGGCACGAGCCTGGCGGGAGCGGTTGAGGTCGCGATCAACACCGGCTACCGCGGCCACAGTCTTGAGCACGTGCTGCAAAACTCGCAGGCCCGCGTGATGTTCATCGAGGAGGCGCTCGTTGCGCGGGTCATCGAGATCCGCGACTCACTCACTCACTTAGAGATCGTTGTTGTCTACCGCGACGATGACGGGCCCGTGAACGCGGTTGTTCCCGGAACCAGAACTGTTGCGTACCAAGACATTCTGGGCGCACGCGACCACGCGCCGGACCGACCCGTTGCGCCGCACGACATCGCATCAGTCCTCTACACGTCAGGAACGACTGGTCCTGCCAAGGGTGTGATGATGCCGCACGGTCAGGTGCGGTTGTTCTCGCGGCTGGGCGTCGAGGGCGCGCGGATGACTGCGGATGACGTTTTTTACTGCTTCATCCCCCTGTTTCATGTTGCGGGAAAGTTCATCGGAATCATGGGTTCGATGATGGTTGCCGGGCGAGTAGTTCTCGACACCCAATTCGAGGTAGACGAGTTTCTCACAAGGGCGCGCGAGAACGCCTGCACCATCGCCCTTCTGCACGGCCCGCTCGTCGAGATGCTGCACCAGCAACCGGTGCGGCCTGACGACGCCGAGAACCCCATCACGCGCATCATGGCTTCGCCGTTCCCCGCGGGCATCGCACTGGAATTCCAAGAGCGGTTCGGCATCCGCGGAATCGAAACCTGGGGGATGACCGAGGTGACGATTCCTATCTGGCAGCCGTTCGACGAGCCGTTGCGCATCGGATCGTGTGGCCGCGTGCGTGAGGAGCACTTCGAACTACGAATCGTCGACCCGGACACCGACGAGGAGGTAGCGCCGGGCAGCACGGGCGAGATGGTGCTTCGCCCACGTCGCCCGTTCACGATGATGCAGGGCTATCTGTACATGCCCGACGTGACCCTCAGTGCTTGGCGTAATCTGTGGTTCCACACGGGCGATCTGGCGTACATCGCCGACGACGGTTACGTCTACTTTGTGGATCGCGTGAAGGAGCGAATCCGCCGCCGTGCGGAAAACATCTCGTCGTACGAGATCGAGTACGCGGCGCTCGCACATCCGGGTGTGGCCGAGTGCTCTGCCGTGGGCGTTCCCTCCGAGTTCGAAGGGGACGACGATGTGCTGCTGTGCGTCGTCCCCTTGCCCGGAGACACGCTCGACCCCGAAGCGCTGATCGCCGATCTTGCGCTCCGACTGCCACACTTCATGGTCCCGCGCTATGTGCGCGTGCTTGACCAGGTGCCGAGGACTCCGAACGGTAAGCCACAGAAGGTTGCCCTGCGCAGCGAAGGCGTGACAGCAGACACATGGGACCGTCGCGCTGCTGGCGTGTCCCTTCGACAACTCATCACTGGAGCGCAGTCGTGAAGTACCTGACAATTGAGGAAGTCCGGATCGGTGACCGAGAAGTCTGGACGCGCACTGTCACGGAGACTGACGTCGTCATGTACGCCGGTCTTATTGGTGACCGGGGACCACTTCACCTCGATGAGACTTTTGCAGCGTCGACGAAATTCGGCGGACGTATCGCCTACGGCATGCAGTGCGGAGGCTATATCGGCGCGACCCTCGCGAATTTGCTCGGCGTTGGCAGCGCGTATGTGTCACAGACCATGCGATTTCGGGGGCCGGTGTATATCGGAGACCGCGTCACGGTCGAGTGCGTTGTGACCGATAAGAACGTGGAACGTAGTCGAGTCTTCGTCACAACCACGGTGTCGAAGGGCGACGGCGACGTCGTCATCGAAGGCGAGGCGGAACTCGTGATGTTCCCGATTGACAGGATGCCGTGACTCTGGAGCGGCTTTCGACAAGTTCACCGAGCGCGACGGTTGTTGCCGCCGCGTCATCACACGAGAGGACATCATGATTGAGGACATCACCGTTGGGACCAGTGGAACTTTGGTCAAACCGATCGAGCTTCAGGACTGCACCGAGCGCGGCGACTATCGCATCTTCGCAACTCCTGCGCTTGTTCTGCTGCTCGAACTAACGGCCATTGAGGCACTGGCGCCGCACATGCCGGAGACGCAGTCGAGCGTCGGTACCCGCGTCGACATCGCTCACACTGCAGCGACTCTTCTGGGGCAGACCGTGACCTGCACGGCCACTGTGACAGAGGTCGACCGGCGTCGGATCGTCTTCGAGATCACCGCGAACGACGGGATAGACGACATCGTTGCTGGCACTCACGAACGGTTCATCATCGACCTCGACAAATTCGGCACACGTTTGGCTGAGAAGGCCGCGGCCGTCGGCGCCTAGTTGTGATGGGGTGGCGCGGTCACGCAGACCACGTCACCCCTGAGACGGTGAAAGCAGGGCGAGCAGCGATTGACGACCGGTTTCCAGATCGTCGACGACCAATATGTTCGGCGTCGCACGCAGGTCGGCAGCGCTGTACACCCCGGTGGCCACGCCAATGAAATCGATCCCCGCCATCTCGGCTGCGTGAGAGTCTGCCGCGGTGTCTCCAATGACGACCGGCACGAGGTCATGTTCTGCCGCGTAGTCGGAGGCGGCTCGCGTTAAGTCGATCCGTGAGTCGGCGGAGCCGCCAAAAAAACTGGCGGACCAGTCGAAGTGCTCGGCCGACAGGCCAGCCGATCGCAGTTTGAGCCCTGCCCTCACGTCGCTGTTCCCCGTGAGCAGCGCGTTGACGTGGCCCGCTGCGGTGAGCGCCTCGAGTATCGCCCGAACCCCGGGGAGAGAAATGCGCTCACCGGGCTCAGCGAAGTGAGCCTCGGAATGGTCGATGAGATGGGATGAGCCTTGGTCGGCCTGTGCGGCGGAGCCTCCGTTCACCTCGAGATACTCGGTGACCTGCTGACGGTCGGTCTTGCCATGCCGATAAGGGTGCACAATCTCGGGAAGGGGGCCCAGGACCGACTCTGTGGCCGCTACGAAGAGCCGCTCGTCACTTTCGTCGTTGCTTACCAAGGTTCCGTCGACGTCCCAGAGAACGAGTCGGCGTCCGGAATCTACGCTCACGTACGGTGCCTCTCCAGAGCTGACCAGTCGAGCTCGACGCCGTGCCCAGGTCGCTCGGGCGCCATCGTGAACCCGTCTACTACGGCCATGGGGTCAGCGATGTAGCGGTCGAGCGAGAAGCCGTGTGCCTCCATGAAGGTTCGATTGGGAGCAGCCGCAAGCAGGTGCACGGTGAGATCGTGCACGCCGTGGGAAGTCACAGGAAGATTGTGCGCTTCCGCTACCGCAGCGATCTTGCGGAACACGGTCATGCCACCGCAGTTGGTTACGTCAGGTTCGGGGTAGGTCAATCCGCCCGCGACGATGAGATTGCTGAACTCGTACAGCGTGTGCATGTTTTCCCCGGTGGCGACGGGGGTGCGTCCCTCACGCACGACGCGCACATGCCCCGCCACGTCATCGGGGATGGTCGGCTCCTCAATCCATACAAGATTGAATTCGGCCAACGCCTGCGCAGCGCGCACCGCCTGGTCGACGCTCCACTTCATGTTGGCATCGACCATCAGCGGGAAGTCATCTCCGAGGTGCTCGCGCATGCGGCGAACCCGCTCGACGTCCTCGCGCAGGCTTGCGCGGCCAACCTTCATCTTGATGGCTCGGAAGCCTTCCGCCTGGAATCGGTCCGACTGCTCAAGCAACTGTTCGACCGGGAAGTCGAGATCGATGCCTCCGGCGTACACCGGAACCTTCGGGTCGAAGCCACCGAAGTAGCGCCAGAGCGGCTGGTGTGCGCGCTTGGCGCGTAGGTCCCAGATTGCGATGTCGATTGCCGAGATCGCCGAAGTCGCGTGACCGCCGCGGCCGGAGTAGTGCACGGCCCACCACATGTCTTGCCAGATTCGCTCACTCGCGTCGACGTCGGCACCGAGCACCACGGGTGCAAGGTAGTTGTCGATCAGCGTCTTGAAAGCTGCCCCGCCCGAGTTGACGGCGTACGTGTAGCCGACCCCTGCCACCCCGTCGCTATCAACGATTCGGACGGTCACCAACTCGAAGTGTGGAATGCTGCCGTGGGTGCTGTCGCTCAGGACAACCTCCAGCGGTACTAGGAAGTAGTCAGAGCGCACCGAGGCGATTGTTGTCATGTACTCATCTCTCCAGATGTGCGAGTGGGGGTGGGACGGGGAGATCGACCATCGACGAAGGCAGTGCGACCCCTGCGCTCAAGGCGAGAGCTGCGAGCTCTGCGGCGACATGCGGTGAGAGCGCAATGCGCCCGCCTGCCGTCAGCTCTCTCGCAACTTCGGGCTCGCCTGGTGCGAGCGCCGCTGGGACGTTGAGCCCGACGGAGCTTGCGTGGATCGAAGCGACGAGCCCACTTATCTCGGTGCGGTAGTCCTCGAGCGACTGGGCTCCATCTGCGCGGATGGCGATGGCAAGGTGCCCGAGCCTTTGAGCCTTTGAAGGATCGCCACCCAGTGCGTATACCTTCGTACTCACGTTGGCGCCGGCCAAAGCGAGTAGCGCGTCGATGGCGAAGGCTAGTCCGAATCCCTTCGGACCGCCTGCGGGGAGGAGCGCTCCGCGCAGGCCTTCGCTAGCCGAGGTCGTGGGCTCCCCCCAGGCGTCGACGGCCCATCCGGTCGGGATGCTCTCTCCAGCCTGCTCGGCCATGAGTAGTCGACCTTGACTCGTCGTCGTGGTGGCCATATCGACCTGGGGACGTTGCGACGCCGGGATGGGCACGGCGACCGCGATTGGGTTAGTTCCCAACACGGGAGCTCCACCAAACGGGGCACACATGACCGACTCGGTGTTGCACGCGACGATGCCGAGCATTCCGGCGTCGGCAATACGGTTCGTGTAGAACGAGCACGCGCCAAAGTGGTTCGCGTTCTTGGTGATCACAGCGCCAATACCGTGTGTGCGGGCCCGCTCGACCGCGAGGTCTGCGGAGTGCACACCGATGCTCGCGCCGGCGCCCGCTCCGCCATCGAGGAGTACGAGGGCCCCGAGATCAGCCTCAACCGTGATCGAATGTTGCCTGGCGATGCCGCCCGCGCGAATGCGTGCCACGTAGGTCGGCAGTCGCATCACACCATGTGTGTTCACTCCGCGAAGGTCCGCGAAGACCAGGCTTTCCGCCACCCAACGCGCATCGACAGGCTGTAACCCGGCCTCGACCAGCACAGCCTTGCTCCAGGCGAGGACATCGGAAACGGGGACCGTACTCACTGCGCCTCGGGGGTGGGGCGGTAGATGGGGCCGCGGGCGATGACGACGTCGAGGATGCCGTCTTCGAGGTAGGCGTCGGCTTCGTCGGGTAGGGCTGGTTGACGCATGGGCACTGGGCCTGGGTAGCCCAGTTCACGTCGTACGCGGGGG
>JAPLAU010000012.1 GCA_026393115.1 Actinomycetota bacterium | reverse complement strand
CGTCACCAACTACGACCAAGTCAACGGCAAAACCTGCACCGTGCTCAACTCGCCAGCGATCACCGCCACCACCTTCAGCTGCACCCTGTCCAGCGCAGCCACCAAAAACGTCACCGTGGTCAGCGGCGACAACGCCACCGCTGCTCTGGGTCTGACCACCCTCGCTGTCACCACCAGCAGCACGCACCCCTACGTCAGTGGCAACGTTGCCACCCTCGCCGTTCCGAGCACGGTCACCAACTACGACCAGCTCAATGGCAAGACCTGCACCGTGCTCAACTCGCCCACAATCACCAGCACCACCTTCTCGTGCACGCTCGCAGTCGCTGCCACCAAGAACGTCACCGTCGTCAGCGGTGACGCTGCCACCGCCACCGTGGGACAAACCACGATGGCCATCACCACCAGCGCCGCCCACGGCTTCACCTCCACCAACGTGGTCACCCTCGCCGTTCCGAGCACGGTCACCAACTACGACCAGCTCAACGGCAAGACCTGCACCGTCCTGGCCTCCCCCACCATCACCAGCACCACGTTCTCGTGCACGCTGTCCAGCGCTGCCACCAAGAACGTCACCCTCACCGCAAGCGACGCCGCCACCGCAGCCGTGCCCCTGACCACCCTCGCGGTCACCACCGGCGTCAACCACAACTTCGTGGCCACCAACGTCATCGGCCTCACGGTGCCCAACACGGTCACCAACTACGACCAGCTCAACGGCAAGACCTGCACCGTCCTGGCCTCCCCGGCGCCCACCCCCACCACGTTCTCCTGCACGCTGTCAACCGGCGCAGCCAAGAACGTCACCCTCACCGCAAGCGACGCCGCCACCGCCGACTTCGCACAGACCTTGGTCACCGTCACTGCGCCCGGCCACAATTACCTCACCGGCAACTCACCGACCATTGCCACGGGCACTCCGACGATCGATGGTGCCAAGGCCGTTACCGTCGTCGACGCCAACACCTTCACCTACACGATCACCAGTTACAGCGGTGTCAACATCGACGCCACCGGAACCTCCACACTGCCCAGAACCACCGTGACGGTGACCGCGGCGTCCCACGGGTTCACCAACGGCGACAAGGTGACCATCGCCACCGGTAACGCCACTCTCGACGGTGCCAAGACCATCGCCGGCGTGTCGACGAACTCCTTCACGTACACGATCAGTAGCTACAACGGCGGCAACCTGGGCCCCGGTGGCACGGCCACCAAGTGGATCACCTTGGTAACCGTCAGCGCCACCGCCCACGGCTTCGCCGCAAGCCAAGCAGTCACGCTCTCGGGTACCGGCGTCACGGTGTTCGACAACCAGACCTGCACACTGCCCGCCGCGACTCCTGCCGCCAACACGTTCACCTGCAACCTGGCGACGTCAACCGACACCGCAGCTTCGGTCAGCGCCGGTTACGCGAGCATCCCGGGAACGACCGTCACGGTCGTCAGCCCCAACTCTCTGACTGTGAATGACACCATCAACGTCACCGGCGCCGGCACACCGTTCAACGTCACCGGCGCTACGGTCGTCAGCGCCTCGTCGACGCAGTTCACCTACACCGTCGCGAGCACCGCCTACACGCAGGCAACGGCCGGATCCTGGCTCAAGCCGATCACTCGGGCGACGCTCACCACCACTGCCGCTCACAACCTGGTCGTCGGAGACCACATCACGATCTCCGGAAGCGGCTCGCCGTTCGACGGTGACTTCACCATCACCACGGTGCCGAGCACCACGACGCTCACCTTCGACCTGGCCAGCGCGGCTAGTGCGGCAGCCAGTTCGAGCACCGGAACCGTCAACGGCGCCTCGCTCTACGTCTCCGCAGGCAACTAAGCCGCATCTGAACCACCGACAGCGCCGTCACCCGTCCGGGTGACGGCGCTGTCGGCATGCCGCGACTCCGCTCAGCGGCTATCACCCGATCGTGTGAACCACTGAGGGTGCCCTTGCTTCCTACTCACAGTGACCTCTTGAATCACATGTGCCCCATAGGCCCCGTGTGACACACACCACACGGCGCGCACGTCGAGTATTCACCCAAATGAGTGACTCTAACGGCCCTTCGGCCATACAGTGAGGCCGTCGACCTGCCGATGCAGAGAGTGGTTGGTGCATCACCCATCGCAGTGATGGGTACGCCATCCGGGTGAACAGAAGGTGGTGAGTTCAGATGACAACTCTGACCCCCACAGCACCTCTCTTCCCCGGCCACATCACGTTTCGCCCCGCTCACCTTCGCATCGCACTCCCCTTACTGATGCTTATGGCGTGCGCACTCATGCTCGGCCGGCTGGCCGGCACTGCGTTCGCCGCTGTCGAGACCACGGCCACCCCCACCCCGGTTTCCATCGCCACCACCGGAAAGCTCGCCGTTGACGGGCTCGCCGCTGGCGGCAGCACCGTATCGGCGTTAACAGTGACGAATAACAGCGCTGCCCCAGTTCGCTGGGCGGCCTACCCCACCACGACTGGCACCACAGGCGTTGCTGACAAGCTGGCGATGCAGGTGTACGTGCCCACCGCAGGTTCATGCGCAGCTTCGGGAAACCCAATTAACCTGCGCACTCCGTCGGCTGCTCCCTTGGCGCCAGGTGAGTCGGTGTCGGTGTGTGTGGTGCTCTCGATGCCCACGTCGGCCACCGCTCAGCCCGGAACAGTCACCCCCGGTGTTTCATTCACCGGCACCCCTGCCTAAATCACCCACAGCAACAAAACCCTTGTATACCAGGGGTTCTCAGCGATGAGTGTTTCTAGGCAGCGACGTGAACGTGCGCGGGAGTTGCCGCGGCTTCAACTGCGGCGATGTCGTCGCTAACCTCGCGCAGCAACTGCGACAACGGCACGTTCAGAGCGCCGCAGATGGCCGAGAGAAGTTCACTCGACGCTTCCTTCTGCCCGCGCTCAACCTCGGAGAGGTAGCCCAATGACACGCGGGCCGACCCACTGACTTCGCGCAAGGTTCGCTCTTGGCCAAGACGCGTACTGCGCAGGCGATCACCGATGACGCGACGCATGACGATAGGCGCAACTGTGGTGGCCGCGTCGGCGGCGGGCGCGTTGGAAACGGTGGCAAGGCGGGGAATCACATTCTTACGGTACCCCGAGTCGGTGCCGGACGCGCTGTGAACACTCCGAGGTTGCGCCGACCGCGTGTCAGCGCGAGTGCGCCCGATCGTATTCCTCATGTCGTTGGCAACCCCACAGCGCGCAGTACCATTCCCAACGCGTGCTCAACCGTTGCGGCACGAACACGCTCGCGATCACCCGGCACGGTCAGATCGTGCACCCGAGTTCCACCCGCGGTCGCTACCGCGATGAACACCTGGCCCGGCGGCTGACCATCCTGAGGGTCAGGACCGGCAACACCAGTGCACGCGACACCAATGTCGCTTCCCAGCAACCGAGCCACCCCTACCGCCATCTGCTCGGCCACGTCGGCGTGGACGGCTCCGTGTTCGGCGACGAGGGCTGCATCGACGCCGAGAATCGCTACTTTGACGTCGGTGGCGTACGCGACCACTCCCCCGCGCAACACGGCCGACGCACCGGGGATTTCGGTGATCGCCGCCGCGATCAGTCCGCCAGTGAGCGACTCAGCAACGGCAATCGTGAGCCCGCGCTCCGTGAGGGTGTCGACAACCCGCTGCGCAGAGCCGGACATCAGTTCGCCTGACCACTGAGGGCGTGACGCCGCAAACTCACCGCGCGCGCGACGTAGTCGAGACCGGTAACGATCGTCACCACAACCGCCGCGTACATCAGCCACTCGGCCACGGTGTGCAGCCAGCCGGTGAAGGGCAGCACGTATCCAAGAATCGCAATGTTTTGCAGCAATGTCTTCGCCTTGCCGCCACGGCTAGCCGGAATGACACCATGTCTGATCACCCAGAAGCGCAGCACTGTCACGCCAATCTCACGGGCGAGAATCACGATGGTGATCCACCACGGAAGTTCGCCCAGATACGACAACCCGATCAGGGCCATTGCCGTTAAAGCCTTGTCAGCAATGGGATCGGCGACTTTACCGAATGTCGTGACCATGTTGTGGCTTCGCGCAATCGCGCCATCGGCGAGATCGGTGAGAGCCGCTACGACGAAGACCGCCGCGGCCGCTATCCGACTGGCAGTGTCATCGCCATCGTCACGTAGGAGTAGCCAGCCGAACACCGGTACGAGAAGAAGCCTGACCACCGTCAAGGCATTAGGAAGATTCCAGACCGAACCTTCAGTCGCAGGGTCACCCACGTGATCGGGCAGCGCCGGCTTCATTGCGAGTTTGCCTCAGCGATGAGGTCGATTCCGTCAGTGCCCACAACGGTTGCGCTCACGATGTCACCGGGCACAGCGGTGCCAAGGAACCCCGTGACAGTGGTGCTGCCGTCGACTTCGGGCCCCTGATGCGCTGCGCGACCCTCGAAGGTTGCCCCATCGAGTGACTCGACCAGAACTTCGACTGTTTCGCCGATGCGGTCTTCAGCGCGTTGGGCACTGAGTTCGTCCACGAGGCTCGTGATGAACTCAACGCGCGAGCGAATCTCAGCGGCGTCGAGATGATCGTCGAGAGTCGCCGCCTCGGTTCCGTCTTCGTCGGAGTACCCGAACACGCCCACGGCATCAAGTCGCGCCGCCGTGAGAAACTCGGCGAGTTCGTCAAGGTCATCCTGCGTCTCGCCAGGGAAGCCCACGATCACGTTGCTACGAACTCCAGCCGATGGACTCGCGGCGCGAATGCCCTCGAGAAGTGCCAAGAAGTCTTTAGTACCACCAAATCTACGCATCCGACGCAGTACCGTCGCGCTGGAATGTTGGAACGACAAATCGAAGTAGTCGGCAACCCCCTCGGTCGTGGTGATGGCGCGGATGAGAGTGCCCCGCATCTCCGCAGGTTGTAGGTACGACACCCGCACACGTGAGATGCCGTCGACTTCGGCAAGCCTGGGAATCAGCGCCTCGAGCAGTCGGATATCGCCGAGATCCTTTCCGTACGAGGTCGAGTTCTCACTGACGAGCACGAGTTCACGTACACCTTCACTCGCCAGCCACTGAGCCTCGGCAATGACATCGAGCGCCTCGCGCGAGACGAACGATCCACGAAAACTTGGAATCGCGCAGAACGCACAGCGGCGGTCACAGCCCGACGCAAGTTTCAGTGGGGCAACTGGCGAGGAATCGAGTCGGCGGCGCAACACACGGGGTCCGCCGGCGAGGCCGGGCATACCGGGTACCGACGGTGCGTCGACTGCGAAACCTTGCTGACGCTGGGCTGGAGACACGGGCAACAGAAGTCGGCGATCACGAGGCGCATGCGGAACGTGAGGAGTTCCTTCAACGATGCTGCGCAGTCGGGCGGCAATGTCGGGGTAATCGTCAAACCCGAGCACGGCGTCGGCCTCCGGAAGCTCAGCGGCCAACTGATCGCCATACCGTTCGGCGAGGCACCCCACGGCCACCACCATGGCGCCTGAGCCATTGCTGTCGCGCTCCTGCGCAGCGGCAAGCACGGTGTCAATCGAGTCCTTCTTGGCCGCGTCAACGAATCCACAGGTGTTGACCACGACGGCATCAGCGTCGGATGCTTCGTCGACCAGTTCCCAACCCTCAGCTGCCAGTCGGGCAGCCATCTCCTCGGAATCGACCTCGTTGCGAGCGCAACCAAGGGTCACGAGGGCGACGCGCAGTGGTGTGGACACGTCGCCAGCGTACGGGGTGGGGGTCAGCTGCGATCAACGGCCGCGGGCCCGCAGGATCAAGGCAATGAACAGCAGCACCGCGAGGATGATGACGGCGAAGGCAATCACGCGGTTCCAGTTGGGGTCGCGAGGAGCATCGTCGAACGACCGCCGCCCGTTTTCGAAATCGCGTCTCATCGATGTGGCGGCTGGAGGACTTGCCGCGCGTTCGGCGTCGAACTCTGCCACTGCCGCATCAGGATCAATCCCGATCACCGTGGCGATCGAGCGCACATGCCCTCGGGCATACGTGTCGGCACCACACATGGTGAAGTCGTCGCCTTCCATGGCCGCGAGCATGCTGGGCCGAAGCCGGGTGACCGCACTGACATCTTCAAGGCTGAGCCCGGCGGTACGACGGCCCTGCTCTAGGGTGCTACCGATAGTCACCGTCTCCACACTCCCCTCGGCGCGTTACGTGCACCAGTCCCATCATGAGCCACCGAGCGATGCAAGTACACCGGGAAGGTCATCGGCGGCGACGAGCACCTCACGTGCTTTAGATCCTTCACTTGGCCCAACAACTCCACGGGTCTCCATCAGGTCCATGAGGCGCCCGGCTTTGGCAAACCCGACGCGCAACTTGCGCTGCAACATTGACGTACTTCCAAACTGTGTGGTGATGACCAATTCGATGGCCTGCACCAACAGATCGAAGTCGTCACCAATTTCCTCGTCGACCTCAGTTCGTGCCGAACGAGCGACCGCGATGTCTTCACGGTACTCCGGGTTCATCTGAGCCTTGCAGTGGTTCACCACTGCGCGAATCTCGGCTTCTGGAATGAAGGCACCCTGAATACGTACGGGCTTGTTGGCTCCCATCGGAAGGAACAGCCCATCACCTTGTCCGACCAACTTCTCTGCGCCGGGCTGGTCGAGGATGACTCGACTGTCGGCCAGGCTCGACGTCGCGAACGACAGTCGGCTGGGAACGTTGGCCTTGATCAAACCAGTGACCACATCGACACTCGGACGCTGAGTCGCCAGCACCAGGTGAATACCAGCTGCGCGAGCAAGCTGAGTAATGCGAACGACCGAGTCTTCGACATCGCGCGGGGCCACCATCATGAGGTCGGCGAGTTCATCAACGATGACGAGTAGGTACGGGTACGGCTTGAGAACCCGCTCACTTCCTGCCGGTGGCTTGACCTGGCCGGAGCGCACCGCCTTGTTGAAGTCGTCAATGTGACGGAAGCCGAAGTGAGCGAGATCGTCGTAACGCTGGTCCATCTCCCTCACAACCCACTGCAGCGCTTCGGCAGCCTTCTTGGGATTGGTGATGATCGGCGTGATGAGGTGCGGAATACCTTCGTAGGAGGTGAGTTCAACCCGCTTCGGGTCAACGAGCACCATGCGCACTTCTTCGGGCGTCGAACGCATCAGCACCGACGTGATGAGCGAGTTGATGCAACTGCTCTTACCGGCACCGGTGGCACCGGCGACAAGGATGTGCGGCATCTTCGCGAGGTTGGCGCAAACGAATCCACCTTCGACGTCTTTTCCGAGCCCCACGAGCATGGGGTGCTGGTCACTGGTCGCCGTACGGCTGGCCAAGACATCTCCGAGGCTGACCCATTCGCGGTCAGTGTTCGGAATCTCGATTCCGATCGCCGACTTTCCAGGAATCGGCGAGAGGATGCGCACTTCCGAACTTGCCACCGCGTACGAAATGTTCTTACTCAGCGCCGTGACGCGCTCAACCTTGACCGATGGGCCGAGTTCAATTTCGTAGCGCGTGACCGTAGGACCGCGCTGGAAGCCCGTGACACTCGCGTCGATTCCGAACTGCTCGAGTACCTCGGTCAGTGCTTCGACCACCGCCTCGTTGGCCTTCGACGCCTTCTTGCCAGGTATTCCGGGCTTGAGCAGGTGAGCAGGCGGAAGCATGTAGGCCATCGATGGCGAGAGTGGCAACTGCTCAACGACGGCGGGTGTCGAGGTGCGAGGCGCTCTCGGCTTGGTGGCAACCCGAGCAGATGCTGCTGCGGGGAGCTCAAGCACGACGGTGTGTTGCAGATCGTCGGGGTCAGCGTCGCTATCGAGGTGCTCGGCATGCAGTTCGACGATGCCGGTTTCATGTGCACGTTCGGACGCAACCGGCGACACGAAAGGCTGATCGGCGTCGAAGCCTTCGACGAATGCAGGTGCATCGTGCGCATCAAGACCCAGCCGGTGCCGAACGGCTGCACGGCCACGCGCAAGGCGCGACGGTGCTTCAACCTCAGTCTCACCTTCGGTCACGTCGTTGACCGCATCGTCGGACGACGATGCGCGCTCACGTTCGGCCCGAATGCTCGACGGATGACGCGCTTCGGTCTTGTCGTCCAGCTGGCCTTCTTCTTCCACAGGTGCGTCGGCGGTGCGGGTGAATCGTCCCGTGAAAGACCGAATGCGCGCAGGAATGGCGTTAACAGGCGTCTTGGTCACCACCAAGAGACCAAAGACCAGAAGGATCGTCAGCAACAGAGCAGTCACCACTGTTCCGACAGCGGCCATCACAGGGGCGGTCACCAGCCAGCCGAGCCAGCCACCAGCATTACGCATGGCCGCGGCACCGTCGCTGGGAGTTGCTCCGCCCCGCATGAGGTGCCAAAGGCCCGTCACCGCAAGCACGCAAGCGGTTCCGCCGATGAGGATTCGACCGTTGGCCGCCTCTTCATCGGGGTGGCGCATGAGGCGAATGGCGGCGACCAAAAGTAGGAGCGGCACGAGCCAGTCAAGGGCGCCGATGGTTCCGGTCACCACGGCGGTCACGAGATTCGAGATCGGCCCGGCAGTTCCCCACCACACGGCAGAAGCCACGACCACGCTCAGGGCGAGCAGTAGCAGCGCTAACCCGTCGCGGCGATGCGCGGGATCGAGGTCGCGAGCTCCCCGACCGACGCGGCGCACGAGGCGACCGAGCACGAGGGCGAACGTCGACCAGATCTTGGCCAGCAGGCGCAGCACGCCGCTGCCAAAGCGGGCGACCGGACCTGGCTTCAGCGACGTCGACCGGGGTTTGGACCGCCCCGTGGACTTCTTCGCTGAGGTCGATCGGGACGTGGTGGTAGAGCGACTGCCACTGCGTGTGCCCTGCGACCCAGCCGTCCTCGAGGAGGACGATCGGGCCGCCGAGCCGCTCGCGGGGGAAGTCGCCCTAGATCGGGCGCGCGTGGGCGCCGGCGTTCGTGTCGCCATGATCGCCACAGTAGACCCAGCGGTCCCACAATTCACATTTTTCTCACCCGACACGCGGATCCCTTTCCCCCCTTCCCTCCCAAATCCGCATGGGGGGACATCAAGCACGCATAGACGCAGTTTTCGGTACCCAAGCCCACGAGCACCGGGAGGGGCGATCAGTTGTGGCTGGATCCGTCGGCGGTCGGCACCTGCCCGTACCAATCCCCTCCAAATTCGGCGATGGTGATGGCAACGGAGTCGAACTCAATGACAAGGTCCCGCGGTGAGCGGAAGGCCGGGGTCGGCCGCCACTGAACCGGGCCGCTGATAATACGGGCCTTCGGGAGCAGCGGCACCAACTGGCGGAAGACCGACACCAGCTCCAAAGACGCAAGCCCACCGCCAGTGCAGAAGTGGCTACCCCGACCAAATGCCAGATTCTGCCGTTCATTTCGATTGACATCGAACGAATCCGGATCGACAAACACTCGTTCATCCCGATTGGCCGAGCCGAGAACGAGCGCGACCATGACACCGGGCTTGATCGTCACTCCGTCAATTTCGGCCTCCTCGGTCGCGATGCGAGAGATGATCTGCGACGGGCTCTCAAAGCGCAGCATCTCCTCGACCGCAGAGGCAATGAGATCGGGCTCGGCAATGAGCCGCTGAAGTTCACCCGGATGCTCCAACAAGCAGATCGTTCCGTTGGCAATGAGGCTAGACGTCGTTTCGTGGGCGGCATTGAGAATGCCGATGAGATTGGCTGTCACTTCGTTGTGCGTCATCTCGCCGGACTCGAGGTTGGTCGCCATACGCGCTACGTACGTCCCCTCCGTGCCGCTCGGAAGGGCGCTCAATTCGTTATCGACGTAGTCGGACATCTGCACAATTGAGTCGACCGCTCGCTGCGTACGCACCCCAATGTCGCCCGGACTGTGTGCGAGCCACAGGTAGAAGTCCTCTGCCCACGCACGCAGTTTCTGATGATCTCGGGGAGGAAGTCCAAGAACAGACAGAATCACCCGAGACGGGACGGGCAATGCAAGATCGTTCAGCACATCGAGGGTGTCCTGCTCCCGCAGGGAATCGAATGTCTGCCTCACCATGGCGTCGGTGCCTTGTGCGTACGAGCGAACCTTCGCCGCTGTAAACGCAGATCCAACTTCGCGGCGCAAATCACGATGGCGACTGCCGTCGGTCATCACCAGTCTGTCGACCAGCAGTTCAACGAGTCGGGATACGTCGACATCGTCGGGAACCCGTTTGAGGCGGTCATTGATCCGATTACTACCGAAACGTGGATCCTTCAGGATTCCGAGCACGTCGTCGTATCGGGTGATGAAGACATGCCCCGTGTAGGGATCGCGCCACACAGGTGCACGATCGCGCATCGCCCGGTACGTGGGATAGGGGTTGTGAATGAAAGCCGGGCCGCGCAGGTCGAAATCCGTCGATGACATGAAGTGCGCCCACCGACCTTCCATCATTGACGACCCGACCGGTGTCACGGAACCAAGCGCGGCTTCTATGCCTCGACGACGACCGGCACAATCATCGGCCGGCGGCGGTGTTCGCCACTGACCCATTTGCCGACGACTCGGCGCACGATCTGGGCCAACTGCCGGGTATCGGTGACACCTGCCTGCAGGGCGTCTTCCAATTCGCGGCGCACGATAGGCAGTACCGGGTCGAAGACAGCGTCGTCTTCGACGAATCCACGGGCGTGAATCTCAGGACCGGCCACCACTTTGCCCTCAACTGCGTCAACAGCCGTGAAGATCGAGATGAAGCCTTCCTCGCCCAAGACGCGCCGGTCCTTGAGTGACGCCTCGGTCACTCCGCCAACCGACGAGCCGTCAACGAAGACAAAACCGCACGGCACCGCCCCGGTGATACGAGCCACACCGTCGATGAGATCGACCACGACACCGTCGTCGGCCAAGACCACCCGATTGACGGGCACTCCGGTACGCACCGCAAGTGCGGCATTGGCACGCAGGTGCCGCCACTCACCATGCACGGGCATCACGTTGCGCGGCTTGACGATGTTGTAGACGTAGAGCAATTCACCTGCCGCCGCGTGGCCCGACACATGCACCAACGCATTTGACTGATGAATGACGTGGGCACCCAAGCGTGAGAGCCCGTTGATGACTCGGTTAACCGAATTCTCGTTTCCGGGGATGAGCGACGACGCCAACACCACGGTGTCATCTACGCCGAGCTCAATCGGATGGTCGCGATTAGCGATGCGTGCGAGTGCCGCCATCGGCTCACCTTGTGACCCGGTACACACCAACACCGTTTCGTCGTCGGGAAGGTCATTGAGCCCGTCGATGGTGACGAGCACATCGCCTGGAACCGTGAGATACCCGAGTTCGCGCGCGACCGCCATGTTGCGCACCATCGATCGTCCGACGAACGCGACCTTGCGCCCGTGTAGCACCGCAGTGTCGATCACCTGCTGTACGCGGTGGATGTGAGACGCGAAGCACGCCACAATGATGCGGCCGTCAGCCCTCAAGAAGACACTGTCGAGCACAGGCATGATGTCGCGTTCGGAGGTAACGAAGCCCGGAACTTCCGCATTCGTTGAGTCGATAAGAAGTAGGTCGACACCTGCATCGCCCAAACGCGCAAAAGCGTTGAGATCGGTGACTCGACCGTCAAGCGGAAGCTGGTCCATCTTGAAGTCACCGGTGTGCAACACACGTCCGGCGCCGGTGGTGATGGCAACTGCAAGAGCATCGGGAATGGAGTGATTGACCGCGACGAACTCGACCGAGAAAGGACCGAAATCGACAGTCTGACCTTCAGTGACTTCCAAGGCTTGCGCGTTGATGCGGTGCTCACGGAGTTTGGCTTTCAACAACGCCAGCGTCAGTCGCGAACCGACCACCCGAATATCGGCGCGCTCGCGCAACAGATAGGGAACCGCACCGATGTGATCTTCATGTGCGTGCGTCAAAACGATCGCATCAATGTCATCGAGACGATCGCGCACGTATTCAAAGTCCGGAAGGATCAGGTCGACGCCCGGCTGGTTGTCTTCGGGGAAAAGTACGCCACAGTCGACGATGAGCAATCGACCGGCGTACTCGAATACGGTCATGTTGCGACCGATCTCGCCGAGGCCACCGAGTGCGACCACACGAAGACCTCCCTCAGCCAGTTCGGGAGGAGGTCCGAGTTCAGGGTGTGTCACAGGTCAAAGCCCCCAGCACGTAAGTCGTCGCGCAGCACGGAGCGCTGAGCCTCGTTCGCAGTCACAAGCGGAAGCCGCACGGCGCCTCCTCCGGCACGACCCAGAAGGTCAAGTGCCGCTTTCACCATCACTGTTCCGCCAACCCGACTCATAATTCCGTCGGTCACAGGAACCAGCGCGAGATTGATGTCGGCCGCCTTGGCAACATCGCCCGCGAGGTACGCCTCGATCATCGCCAACAGTCGATCAGCAACAACGTGCCCGGTCACGCTCACAAAGCCCACCGCTCCCACCGCGAGCAAGGGCAGATTCAATGCGTCATCGCCGGAGTAGTACACAAGGTCACTGCCGTACATCACGTGCTGGGCGGCCCACAGGTCACCCTTGGCGTCCTTGTTCGCGATGATGCGCGCATGCTCGGAAAGGCGCAACAACGTCTCGGTGGTCAGGGCCACACCTGAGCGACCCGGAATGTCGTACACCATCACCGGAAGATCGCTGGCATCGGCAACGGCAGTGAAGTGGGCCAGCAACCCATCTTGGGATGGCTTGCTGTAATACGGGGTCACGACGAGCAGCCCATGTACACCGGCGCGATGAGCATGGGCCGCCAAATGCAGTGTGTGCCGCGTGTCGTTAGTGCCGACGCCCGCGATCACACGAGCACGATCACCCACCGCCTCAAGAACGGTCGTGAGCAGCGTCAACTTCTCTTCATCGCTGGTCGTAGGTGACTCTCCCGTTGTTCCGTTGACGATGATGCCGTCGCAGCCCAACCCGACCAAGTCATTCGCAACAACCGCAGCGGCTTCATAGTCGACGTCACCTTCGGGGGTGAACGGAGTGATCATCGCCGTCAGAACCCGTCCAAACGGCGCCTCGCGAGTCGCCGCAGCGATCATGGCGCGACCCTTCCGTTGGCTTCGAACGCTGCGTGAGTGAGTGGCATGAGTCGGATCCACTCCTGCTCATAGCGCTCAGCCACCATCTCGATCTCGCGCTGAGGGAAGGACGGGAAGTGCGATCCTTCACGCTTGGTACGCAACGACAGGAAGTTCATCAGTGCGCGCGCATTCATCGTGACGTAGGCAGACGAGTAAATGGTCACAGGAAGAACCACGCGCGCCACCTCGCGAGCGATTCCGGCATCGAGCATGCTGCGGTAGGCCGCGTACGACTGGGTGCAGGATGCTCGCACCGCCGAATCAACCAGCTCGTACTGCTCGAGCGTTCCGGGCACGAAGTCGTAGGCTCCCGGCTTGCCTTCCTGAATCAGATTGCGCTCGGGACCAGGCACGTAGAACACCGGATCGAGCTCACGGTAGCGACCGCTCTCCTCGTTGTACGACGTGATGCGGTGCCGCATATGCTCGCGCCACACGAAAATGGGTGCGCGAACGAAGAAGGTGAGGGAGTTGTGCTCAAACGGGCTTCCATGCCGATCACGCATCAAATAGTTGATCAGCCCCCGCGAACGCTCGGGGTCGGCGTTGACGTCGACGAGCGAGTTCTCACCGAGGGTCGATACGCGGGCCGCGAACACCACATCAGCATCAGATGCCGAGGCCTTGACCAGTTCAACGGTCACGTCGCTACGGAACTGGATCTCGGGGGTGTCGTCGCTCACGGCTCTCCTTCGGGTGTGCCCTCAGCCTAGTGGCCGCACCCGCTCGCAGGCTGGTGGCTCGCACTTCCCCGGCAACCCGCTGCCCTCAAGTCCGCACTACCCTCGGAGCATGACCGCATCGCACCGCACTGAGTCCTCCCGTGGCTGACGCGTCCGTGCGTCCGGCGGTGCCGGCCGACGCCCATGACGTCGCTCGCCTCCTGTTGGCCCACTGGATCATGAGCCCCTCAGCAGCGGTCACCGAGCGCATCGCCGCCCTCGATCCAGCGGAGGTCACCGCCTCGTGGCAGGAGGCCATTACCGCTCCCCCGAGTGCTCGACACCTCGCTCTCACCGCTCTCGCCGGAGATCGCATCATCGGCTTTCTCGCGTCGAGCCCTGCCGCTGACTTTGGTGGCGACCGCGACATCGAACTGCTCGAATTGGTTGTCGATCCGGCATACCGGCGACAGGGCCACGGTTCACGGCTGATGGCGGCGTGGGCCGATCTGTCGCGCGAATCCGGCGCCACCGGAGGCGTCATGTGGATCACGGGTTCGGACGACAACGCCCGAGCCTTCCTCGTGGGCGCCGGCTGGGGACCTGACGGTGCCAGTCGCTCACTGGACATCACCGGCGATGGGCACGAGGTGCTGCGCCAAGTACGGCTTGTCACCGCGCTGACCGAGGTCAGCCCGCCCGGTAGCCTCGGCGCGTGAGCGCAGCAGCCACCTGGACCGAGGAACGCCGCTCGGTAATACGTGATGCCACCGGAGTCGGCATTGCGGTGGGCGCCTACGGCATTGGCTTTGGCGCCCTCAGTGTGGCATCAGGACTGAGCTTTGCCCAGACAATGGCGCTGTCGCTGCTGATGTTCACTGGCGCTTCTCAGTTCGCCTTGGTCGGAGTCATCGCTGCCGGCGGCGGAAGCATCGCCGCCGGGCTCACCGCATTGCTGCTCGGAGTGCGTAACACTCTGTATGGCCTCCGCATCGCGCCCGTACTTCAGGTCACCGGATTCAAACGCGCAATCGCCGCGCAGCTCACCATCGACGAGACCACTGCCATGTCATTGGCACGCGATGAAGACGCGTTCGAGGGGCGATCCGCGCGGCTTGCTTTCTGGGCGACGGGCCTGTCGGTGTACGTGTTCTGGAACCTCGCAACCCTGATCGGCGCACTCGGCGCGGGCGCACTCGGCGATCCGCGCGCGTTCGGCCTCGACGCTGTGATCCCCGCAGCGTTCCTCGCACTGCTGTGGCCTCGACTCAAAGGCCGCGACCCTTGGGCCATCGCCATCATCTCCGCGGTCGTCGCACTGGCTCTCACCCCTTTCTTGCGCCCCGGACTTCCGGTGCTCGCTGCCGCCCTGGTTGCCGTGATCGCTGGCCTGCGCGCCGGGCCCGCACTTGTTCCCATTTCCAGTGCACCGCGCGATGCCGAAACAGGCGCGCGTGAGGAAGATGGCGCAGCACCGGGCGGAGGGCCTGCCTGATGTGGCCCGTCGTTCTGATGTCGTCTCTAGGGTGCTTCCTGCTTAAACTCACCGGGCAATCGGTGCCGCAACGATTGCTCGACAATCCGAAGGTGCGCCACATCGCTGCGCTGCTGCCTGTGTCGCTGCTGGCCGCACTCGTGGCCGTGCAAACCTTCGCCTCAGGGCAGTCACTCGTTCTCGATGCACGCGTCGCTGGTGTCGCGGCCGGCGCCGTGGCGCTCATGCTGCGAGCACCGTTCCTCGTCGTGGTCATCGTTGCCGGTGTCGTCGCTGCCGGCCTGCGGTACTGGGGGTTGGCGGCATGACGGTCACCATCCGTCCGCTTGCCGAATCTGAATGGAGTGCGGCGATGGAACTCACCGCGCGCGCATTCCTTGACGAGCCCTTCATCGTGGGCCTGCTCGGCGCCGACCCTGTGGCGCGCTATCCGCTGTGCCGCGACCGCTATGCCAGCCTGGAATGGGATCCCGACGGCGATAGTTTGGGCGCCTTCAGCGACGGCCTCCTCATCGGAGCGGTTGGCGTCGACCGCGCAGGACATTGCCACCAATGTCATTCCGCAGACCAGCCTGACTTCATCACTGGCCAGATCAGCACCTACGCGCGCAATGTGTCTGCCGTTCATGCCCGCCAAGAACCGGCACACGGTTGGTTGGGACGCGTGGCGGTTGAACCGACGCTGCACGGAAACGGAGTAGGTGGACTGCTCGTTTCCGGAGCCCTCGAGCACCTTGCGGCGCGCGGTACTGACATCGCGCTGCTCGATGCCGAACTGCACCGGGTGAGTTACTACGAACCCTGGGGATTCACCGTGATCGAGCACTTCTCCGGTTCGGTCTCAAACAACTTGGCGCTGATGCGCTGGACCTCGTCAGGAAACTAGAGACCCAGCAGTGCGTCGATGCCCACCGTGAGGCCTGGATGCGACGACACCTCACGCACTGCCAGCACGACGCCCGGCATGAATGAGGCTCGGTCAAGGCTGTCGTGGCGAATTGTGAGAGTTTCACCAGGCCCACCAAGAATGACTTCCTGATGCGCCACGAGACCGGTGAGACGAACGGAGTGAACACGTACGTCACCAACCTGCGCCCCTCGAGCACCGTCGAGCGAGGTGACTGTGGCATCAGGCATCGGCGCCATGCCCGCTTCGGCTCTCACCGCGGCCATGATTTCGGCCGTACGTCGCGCTGTTCCGCTAGGCGCATCGGCCTTGCCGGGGTGGTGATACTCGACGACTTCGGCCGAGGGGTAGAACTTCGCGGCTTCGGCTGCGAACCTCATCATCAGCACCGCGCCGATGCTGAAGTTGGGAGCGATCACCACTCCCACGGTGGGTTGCTCGGCAAGCATCGACGACAAGGTCGCGATGCGCTCGTCATCGAACCCGGTCGTTCCGACGACGGCGTGCATGCCATGACCGATGACGAATTCGAGATTTGCCATGACAGAGGAGGGATGTGTGAAGTCGACGACTACATGCGCACCAGATTGAACGAGTGCTTCGAGATCGTCGGCGACGTCAAGCGCGCAGACCAACTCAAGTTCGTCGGCCTCGTGAACTGCGGCGCACACGTGCGAACCCATACGGCCGGCAGAACCAAGAACTGCAACTCGGATCGTCATGCGCTCATCATCCCGCGAGGTCGGCCACATCAGCGGCATTGCCGTACGGGCCGATCACCGCGAGGCTCGGCGACGCGGTGAGCAACCGATCGGCCACCCGCTGAACATCAGCCACTGTCACCGATTCGATGTGACTGAGCGATTCGTTGACCGAGATGAGGTCATCGGAGAGTTCACCCTTGGCGATGCGCGACATGCGTGAACCGGTGTCTTCAAGCCCGAGAACGAGCCCGCCGCTGAGCTGCGCCTTGCCCCGTCGAACCTCGGCCTCGGTGAGGCCATGGGCCACGACAGAGGCGATTTCAGTGCGACACAAATCAAGAACCGTTGCCAGGTTGCTCGGCGAGCAACCCGCGTAGATGCCAACGATGCCCGCATCGGTGAAGTGCTGAGCGAACGAGAACACCGAGTAGGCGAGTCCGCGCTTTTCACGCACTTCTTGGAAGAGCCGACTACTCATGCCGCCTCCGAAGGCCGCATTGAGCACACCGAGCGCGTAACGGTCATCGTCGTCGCGAGAGATGCCAGGCACTCCCCACACCACGTGAGCCTGCTCAGTCTCGCGGGCAACGACGGCTACGGGCTCACCTGAACGGTGACGCACCACAGGCGCTCGCCCACTCACGGGTGCGCCCGTGCCATCGAAGAAGTCCGAATGCGCGAAGGCTCGCTTTACTCGCGCCACCACATCGGCATGACGCACGTTGCCCGCAACGGCGATGACGATCTGGTCGGGTGTGTAGCGCTTCTTGTAGAAGCGATTGATCGAGTTGCGCGGAACGTCGGTGATGGTTCCGACGGTTCCGATCACCGATCGGCCAAGATCGGTGTCGCCAAAAAGCGATTGGGCGAAGAGGTCATGAACGAGATCACCGGGATCGTCATCGCGCATAAAGATCTCTTCGAGAATGACGGTTCGTTCGCTCTCGACATCAGCGCTACGCAACAGCGACGACGAGAGCATGTCGGCGAGCACATCAACCGCCACCCCGAGGTCGGTGTCGAGTACTCGCGCGTAGAAGCAGGTGTGTTCCTTGGAGGTGAAGGCGTTCATCTCACCGCCGACATCGTCGAGCGCACCCGAGATGTCGAGTGCCGACCGCGACGGCGTTCCTTTGAACAGCAGGTGCTCAAGAAAGTGAGCGGAACCGGCAACGGCCGGCGTTTCATCGCGGCTGCCGGCGCCTACCCACATTCCGATCGCTACGGATCGAACCGTGGGCATCGCTTCGGTAATGACGCGCAACCCGCCTGGCAGCACCGTGCGACGAACCAGTCCGCCATCGGACTCGGTGAGGAGCGTGCGAGTGGAGCCGGCCTTCTGACCACTTGCCGGTCGATGTACCGGCCCCACCCCACGCTGCATCACGTACTACTCGGAGTCAACTGCAGCAGTGTCTTCACCCTCGACTACAGGAGTCAAGGAAAGCTTGCCGCGGTTGTCGACCTCGGAGATTTCAACGAGGACCTTGTCGCCGATCTTCACAACATCGTCAACGTTTTCGACTCGCTTGCCACCGGCCATCGCCCGCATCTTCGAGATGTGGATCAGGCCGTCCTTGCCCGGGAGCAAAGATACGAAGGCACCGAACGTCGTGGTCTTGACCACGGTTCCCAGGTAGCGCTCACCGATCTCAGGCATCTGCGGGTTGGCGATCGAGTTGATCGCGAAGCGCGCTGCTTCAGCCTTCTCACCGTCAACTGCACCGATGTAAATGGTGCCGTCGTCCTGAATGGTGATGTCAGCGCCAGTCTCGTCTTGGATCTGGTTGATGATCTTGCCCTTGGGCCCGATCACTTCACCGATCTTGTCAACCGGAATCTGAATCGAAATGATGCGCGGCGCGTACGGCGACATATCGTCGGGTACGTCGATCGCCTCGAGCATCACATCAAGAATCGCGAGGCGCGCATTGCGAGCCTGCGTGAGGGCACCGGCAAGCACCGACGCGGGAATGCCGTCGAGCTTGGTGTCGAGCTGCAGGGCCGTGACGAAGTCGCGGGTACCAGCAACCTTGAAGTCCATATCACCGAAGGCATCTTCGGCTCCGAGGATGTCGGTGAGGGCGACGTAACGTGTCTGCCCGTCGACCTCATCGCTGACCAGACCCATGGCAATACCCGCAACCGGCGCCTTCAGCGGCACACCGGCGTTGAGAAGTGACATCGTCGAGGCGCAGACCGAACCCATCGAGGTCGATCCGTTTGAGCTGAGTGCCTCGGACACCTGACGGATTGCGTAGGGGAACTCTTCCTTGGTCGGTAGCACCGGAAGCAGGGCACGCTCGGCGAGCGCTCCGTGTCCGATCTCGCGACGCTTGGGTGACCCCACGCGGCCGGTCTCGCCGGTGCTGTAAGGCGGGAAGTTGTAGTTGTGCATGTAGCGCTTGCGCGTCTCAGGTGCGAGCGTGTCGAGCTGCTGCTCCATGCGCAGCATGTTCAGGGTGGTGATACCCAGAATCTGGGTCTCGCCGCGCTCGAACAATGCCGAACCGTGAACACGAGGCACCACGTCAACCTCGGCCGACAACGTACGAATGTCGGTGAGTCCGCGGCCGTCGATGCGCACCTCGTCGCGCAGAACCCGCTGGCGCACGAGCTTCTTGGTGAGGGCACGCAGCGCTCCACCAATTTCCTTCTCACGACCCTCGAACTGACCACCCACGCGCTCGATGGCCAGACCCTTGATGCGGTCGGTCTCAGCCTCGCGCTCGGCCTTGCTCAGAATCGTCAGTGCCGCGGTGAGTTCGTCGGTGACGGCACCGGCAACTGCCTGGTAGACATCATCTTGGTACTCAAGGAACACCGGGAAGACGGCAGTTTCCTTCGCGGCCTTCGCCGCGAGTTCGGACTGCGCCTCGCAGAGGGCGCGAATGAAGACCTTCGAGGCCTCAAGACCCTCGGCGACAACCTCTTCGGTGGGTGCCTGAGCACCCTCACTGATGAGGTTGATCGTGCTCGTCGTGGCTTCGGCCTCGACCATCATGATCGCGACATCGTCGCCCACCACGCGACCGGCAACCACCATGTCGAACACGGCGTCTTCTAGCTGCTCGTGGGTCGGGAACGCCACCCACTGGCCCTTGATCAGGGCGACTCGTACGCCACCGATGGGGCCGCTGAACGGCAAACCGGCCAGTTGCGTCGACATCGACGCCGCGTTGATCGCGACCACGTCGTACAGGTCATTGGGGTTCAGAGCCATCACCGTGATGACGACCTGCACCTCGTTGCGCAGACCCTTCACGAACGTGGGGCGCAGCGGGCGGTCGATCAACCGGCAGGTGAGAATTGCATCTTCGCTGGGACGACCTTCACGGCGGAAGAACGAACCGGGAATGCGACCGGCGGCGTACATACGCTCTTCAACGTCGATGGTCAGCGGGAAGAAGTCGAACTGATCCTTGGGGGTACGACCGGCGGTGGTCGCCGACAGGAGCATGGTCTGGTCATCGAGGTAGGCGACGGCCGAACCGGCCGCCTGACGGGCAAGACGCCCGGTCTCAAAGCGAATGGAACGCGTGCCGAACGACCCGTTGTCGATGACGGCAGTAGCGGTGAACACGGAATCGGGACCCTGCACGGGTGCCCTCCCTTGTGATGAGGGGGGCAGCGCGGGTGGCGATCTGCCGGTCTTCGATCGAGGCCCACGGGGTATTCCCGGAAGCCACTACCGAGGACCGACTGGAGATCGCGCTGGCGCGCTCGCCCCCGGTCTGAGTGGTCAGTTATTGAGTTGTGGTCGAACGCCTCCGTCAGGCTGCACCGTACGGCGCAGCCTTTGCACGAAGGAAAGTGACTAGCGACGAAGCCCGAGCCGCTCGATGAGCTCGCGGTAGCGGGTGATGTCGGTCTTCTGCAGGTACTTGAGCAGGCGACGACGACGACCCACCAGAAGCAGCAGCCCGCGGCGGCTGTGGTGGTCGTGCTTGTGGGTCTTGAGGTGCTCGGTGAGCTGGTTGATTCGGGCAGTCAGAACGGCCACCTGAACTTCGGGGCTACCGGTGTCGCCCTCAGTGCGGGCATATTCGGTGATGACGGCCTGCTTGGCCGTGGTGTCGAGCGACATGATGATCCTCTCGGGCGCATCGGGCTGAGGCGGCAGTGGCCGCATCAGGGTGTGAAAGTCACGAATTGCGGGGCGCCCGCCCCACAACCGTCTCCGACAGGGTATCAGGCTCCTCGGCGACCTCCCACTCACGGGAGGACGTACCGGGCACGAGCAGGCGTCGGAGTCGACGACCTGGCGTGAGACCGGTCGCACAGGCGTTCTCCACCTCACTTGCCAATGCCCACGCACGGTCCGCTTGAACCTGCACGACGCCCTCGGGCGCGTAAAGCACCGGGCTGACCTCGGCCGCCAAAGCCCGGAACGGCTCGGCGACCGAAGGCGGCAGGTCGTCACTGAGCCGATCGCGCAGATCACCCACGCGGTCGGGCGAGGCATCAGGGGGCAGCCGCATACCGGCCTCGTCCAGACACCGCATCGCCCAGTTCCAAGCCCCAGCGGCGCTTCGCTGCGCACTGCCCCGACCCATCCGCGCTCGATCGCGTCGACGGAGCACAGCAACGGCAAAGAGCCACAGGGCCACCAGCACTGCGAGAGCGATCACCGCGAACAGGATGCGTAGGAGCGCACCACTCGAACTCCCCCCCTCCCTGCCCTCCCCCGCAGGGCTCGGCGAAGTCGTGGAGCCTGATGTCGAGCCGCCCGTTGAGGTGGCCGAGGGTGAGGCTGTCTCGGCCTGAGGTGCCGTCGGCCGCACGTAAGCAGGCCGGCCTGCTTGGCGATCCTGTGGGGAAGGCTGGAAAGCAACCCAGCCGATTCCGGCCAGTCGCGCCTCTGCCCACACGCTCGTGTCCGGCCCGTGCACCACCGTTCCGGACACCTTCACCTCGGGCAGAAATCCGATGCACAGGCGAGTGGGAATCCCCCACGACCGCGCGGTCAGCGCAAAGATGGCGGCGTACTGCTCCTGAAATCCGGTTCGGTCGGCCAGCACGAGGTCATAGTCGTCCAGGGTGCGCCCGGGCCCTTCCAGACCCATCTCGCGTGCAGGGGCCGCGGTGTATTTCTTAGCGCGCAGCGCTTCCGACAGCGCAACCAACCTCGACCACGTCGACGTGCCTTCGTTGGCCGCGACCTTCGTCGCCAAAGCCGCCATCGTTGGCGGCAGCGCCGCCGGTAGTTGAGTTGAGGGGTCTCCTCGCACCAACGACGGCTTTGCACTTGTCAGTTGCTTGTCGGTGACGACCGGTACCACGTAGCGCACCTCGAACCGCTGGCCAATGGGCGTGATGGCCGAAATCACCGTTCCAGTCAGCAGGTTGACTCGCACGGGGCTGGGGCCCAGTACCTGAGTGACCCGTTGGGGTGCCGGCACCCAGGGCCCGGGCAGACCCGCCCCCACTTCGATTCGGAGGCGACCTTTCGAGATCTGAGTCGCAGAGCCACCGGGGTCAGCACCGATAGCGCCGTCTGCCCCCGCGTACCACTGCGGAATGACCCACCCGTCGCCGTTGTACTGATGCATCGAAATCCAGATGGGGCGACTTGCCCTCACGGGTGGCAGCAGGGTCATAAGCTCGCGCGTGGCTTCATTGGGCAGGGTCTGCCAGCGAGTCGCTTCGGTCAGCGGGTCACGCACGTCAACGGGAACCGGCGCTGGCAGTGGTCGTTGCGCACTGACGTCGACCAAACGGGGTGGTTCGTTCAACAGCACATCGGCAACCTGGCCAGCGGCGAAAGCCACCAGCCCGACGCTCACGAGGGCGACCACAGACCAGACAATGGCACCCGCGGAGGGCACCACGGCCGCCGATCCGCCTTGCCCGGCACCTGTCCAACTGCCGACCACAAATAACAAGAGCGCGAGAGAAACGGAGACGCCGACCGCGAGCACCAACGACCCATCGGATCCGGCAAGGCCAATCAGCAACACCACCACCAGTGCCAGAATCGGCGGAATCACTGCCAAGGCCGGCCGCGGCGATGCCACAAGGAATTGTGCCGCCCACGCACTCGCGGCAATGAGCACGGCGATCACCGAGAGCACTCCTGGCGACACGACCGAGGTGACGACCTGCCCGGCCACAACGGCTCCGAGAACCGCGACGAGACCCACCCATGCGCCGGCGCTTGCACAGAGGAGTCCGGTCAGGATGGCAACCGGCACCAACAGCAGCGCAGTCGCACCGATTCCGATCGACTGCTGGCAGCCGAACGCCACCAGCACCACGGGAATCAACGCAACCAGGCGCACTGCCCACTGTTCACCTGACTTAGCGCGGCCGCCCACTACGGTGCCGCCAATTCAACAAGTGCCCGCGCGTTCGCCACCGCAATGACGCCACCCGTCGGACGTGCCACGTCGGGTGATCCGCCGACTCGCACCGTCGTTCGCGCGCCCCACGCCGAGCCTGACGGCCCTCGACTGCCGGTGACCAGCACCACGCTTCCCTCATCAAAACGACGAGTGGAACCGACCTCGCTCACAACGTCGACGCGGGACAACAGGTCGAGCACACCCGCATGCCGTCCGCCACCTGCACGGGCGGATTCACCCGCCGTCGTCGTGAGGTCAACAGCGATTCCGGTGAGTGCCGCTGAGATGGCGACGGAGGCGGCGACATCGACGGCTTCCTCAAAATCGATTGCGCTCGCATACGAGGCTGCCGACACGTCGAGGGCCACGTGAACACCCGGGCGACGTGATTCGACGTGCTGCTTCACCATGAGGTTTCCAGCCTTGGCCGACGACCGCCAATGGATGTGCCGCGGCTCGTCTCCGACCACATAGTCCCGCAGCGTGGAGACGTCGGTATTGCCCGACATCACGCTGGCGCGCTGCTCACCCTCACTTCCCAACAGCGACGTGACACTCACCGCGTACACCCTCGGAATGACAATCACTTCCACGGGAGGCACTCGGGTCACTACCCGGCGGGCAAACAACCAGGCATCGACCCGCTCAACCGCCCATGGCCCCATGAGCAGCGGGCCTCGACTGCCAGTGGGAATCGCAATCGCAGCAACGGCCGGAAGGCCTGGGCGCAATCGTGGAAGACCCACGACCTCCGGGCCAACTCCCCCACGTCGCCGCAAAAGCATTCCACTCAGGGGGCGAGCTCCGTGGTCGAGCAGCGCGACATCGAGAGTGGCTGGCAGTCCTCGAGGCACTCGCAACGCCTCGGGCGGAGTGACTTCGACCCGAGTGCGGAAAGCGACAGACAACACCGACACCAGCAAGAGAAACAGTAATCCGCCGGCAACAGCCACCAGTTCGGGAAGTCGCAGACCAATGCCGGCCCCGACGACAATCAGACAGAGGACACCAATGCCCATGCCTCTCGACGAGACGCGCATCTGTCAGGCCTGAGGTGCGGGCGTCGCCGCCACCAGCCGGCTGATCACCGCAGAACTGGCTCCGAGCCCGGCCTCAACATCGGTCAGCAGCAGTCGGTGGGCCAAGACGGGAACGGCAAGTCGCTGCACATCACCGGGGGTGATGTAGTGACGGCCTTCCGATGCCGCCAGCACCCGCGAGGCACGCAAAAGGCCGACGCTTCCGCGCGGACTCGCCCCGAGACGCACGCCCGGAAACGTTCGAGTCGCCGACGTGAGTCGGACGATGTAGTCCATCACTGACTCGGCAACGTGCACCGACGCCGCATGGGTCACCATGGCAGCGACATGAGTCTCACTCGCCACAGCCGTGAGCGCATCGAGGCGCACACCAGCGTGCAAGTTGGCGAGAACTTGAGTTTCGGCCGCTAGGTCGGGATAGCCGACCGACACCATCATCAGGAAGCGATCGACCTGTGCTTCGGGCAACGGGAAGGTGCCGTCCATCTCAACAGGGTTCTGTGTCGCGATCACCATGAACGGCGATGGCACCGTATACGACACTCCATCGACGGTGACCGTGCGCTCCTCCATCACCTCAAGCAACGCACTTTGGGTACGCGGCGAGGCCCGGTTGATCTCGTCAGCCAACACGATGTGCGCAAAGACCGGGCCGGGGTGAAACTCGAAACGGCCAGCATCCTGACGGAATACCGAGACACCTGTGACATCACTGGGCAGCAGATCGGGTGTGAACTGAATGCGGTGCCACGACATTCCGAGCGTGGCCGCGATACTGCGTGCCAGCGACGTCTTTCCAACGCCCGGCACATCTTCGATCAGCAGGTGACCCTCGGCCAACAGACAGACCAGCGACAGATCGATGACTTCAGCCTTGCCCTGAATGAAACCGGCGATGCTCGTAGCGACGGTACGAAAGCGCGATTGAAACAGCGCGGCCTCTTCCGGAGTCATGTCGCGAATCTACCTGATGGTTCAAGGCCGGAAGGCCTGCCGCGCGTGGGACTCGTTCTGTGAGCGTCAACAGCCCGAATCGGGCGTTATTTGCTCACAGAAGGGGGTTCGGAAATGGTGTGCGCGGGCAAAGGTCAGCGCAATGCCAGCAGCTCGCGCGCCTGCGATACGTCGAGGGCCATCTGTTCAATCAGTGCGTCGATCGAGTCGAAGGCGTGCATCGAGCGAAGTCGAGATACGAAGTCGACGGCCACGTGCTGGCCGTAGAGGTCAAGATCGTTGCCGGCGTCGATCGCGTAGGCCTCGACTCGGCGAGGAACCTCATCGAAGGTCGGATTGGTACCGACCGACACCGCGGCCGGCCACCGCTGTGAGTGCGCTTGGTAAGGCTCGACGATCAGCCACGCCGCGTACACCCCATCGGCAGGAATCGACGGACGACCCGTCACTCCAAGGTTCGCCGTTGGGTAGCCCAATTCGCGTCCGCGATGGTCACCGTGCACCACGATGCCCTCGACACGGTGTGGGCGCGTGAGAGCCCGCGCAGCCTCGTCGACATTCCCCTCATCGACCAGTGACCTCACCCTCGTTGACGACACCGCTCCTGCATCGTCGGCTTCAAGAGCCACGGGGCGCACGGTGAACCCCCGGGCAACGCCGAGTGCGGCAAGGTCAGCGACTCCACCAGCCGCGCCGCGACCGAAGCGGAAGTTCTCGCCGACCACAATGCATTGCGCGTGTTCGCGATCGACCAGCACATGGTCGACAAACTCTTCGGGGGTGAGGTGTGACAGCGCCTGGTCGAAAGTCAGTACATCAACGCGGTCGACTCCGGCCGCTTCCAACAGGTGCACACGTTGAACAACCGTCGCCAATGGAACCGGAGCAGAGTCGGGACGTAGAACCGCCATCGGATGCGGATCGAAGGTAACGACGATCAGCGGAACCCCGCGTGCATCGGCTTCGGCACGGGCCACGGACAGCACCACGCGATGTCCACGATGAACACCGTCAAAAACACCGATGCTGACGACCGAGCCGCCGCTGCTCGGTTCCGTGGACATGAGCACAGCCTGCCAGAGCCACCCGGTTAGTCGGCCAGCACCATCCGGTGCACCAACGTGCCCTCAACCGCGTCACTGACTGCAAGCAGCCGTCCATCGGGAGCGAACACAGCCACGGTGCCCGAGAGTTGGGTGTCGACTGCGATGCGCACGCCACTGGCCACCGCCTTCGCCTGATTCTCATCGACCTCAAGAACCCCGAATTCAGTTCGCGCCACATCGGCGAACGCCAGCACTCGCGCAGGTTCGGGCGGATCGGCCAGCAACGCGTCGAGCGACTGGGCCTGCTCAATTGTGTAGCGCCCCACCCGAGTGCGTCGCAGAGCCGTCAGATGTCCGCCAACTCCCAGAGCGATGCCCACATCGCGCGCGATCGCTCGCACGTAGGTTCCACTGGAACACACAACGCGCACGTCGACGTCAGTGACCTCGACCCCATCGACCAACACATGGCGTACAGGGCCGGCCTCAAGAACCGCCACCTGCACCTCTCGGGCCGCCAACTCAACGTCTTCACCTGCCCTGACGCGCTCGTGGGCCCGTCTCCCGTCGACCTTGATCGCACTCACCGATGACGGCCGCTGCGAGATGGTGCCCCGCTGGGGCGCGAGCGCCGACTCAACAGCCACGTCATCAAGGCAGGCCCCGATGGCCGACACCACATCGCCGGTCGCATCATCGGAATGGGTTGCGATGCCCAACCGGATGGTGGCGATGTATTCCTTGTCAGTCAGCGCCAGCAGTCCGAGCAGTCGAGTCGCCCGGCCCACACCGCACACCAACACCCCGGTCGCCATGGGATCGAGGGTGCCCGCGTGCCCCACCCGACGAGTTGCCAGCACTCGTCGCAGTCGTGCTACGACGTCATGCGATGTAAGCCCGACGGGCTTGTCGATGACCACAAGCCCTTCGGCTGTCGGCATGGGCGATTCAGCCCTCGTCGTCGAACTCGTCAAGTGACTCGTCATCATCGTTGAGTTCGCGAGGCACCCGATACGGGTCGGCGTCCCCGGCCGGAGTGGCTCGGGCCGCTTGCTCGTGCACGCGAGCGTCAGCCTCAGCCGCGACTCGGAGCAAGTCATCGATGTGTGCGGCATTCTCAGGAACCGCATCCGCAATGAACGCAATGGTGGGCGTGTAGCGCACACCGGTTTGCTTTCCGACCTCGCTGCGAATAATGCCGCGCGCGGATTCAAGCGCAACGGCTGTCTCCGACTTCTCACGATCGTCACCGAACACGGTGTAGAACACTGTGGCATCGTGCAAGTCAGGCGTCATCCGCACCGCGGTGATCGTGACGAAGCCGAGCCGCGGATCTTTGATCCGCCGCTCGAGCATCTCCGCCACGATCACCTGAATGCGATCTGCAAGCTTGGCCGCACGCTGTTTGTCGCCCATGGTCAAACCCTTCGATCAGGCGCGCGGCTTTTCGCGCAATTCGTACGTCTCGATGACGTCATCGACCTTGAGGTCGTTGTAACTTCCGAGCCCGATACCGCACTCGTAGCCGTCACGAACCTCGGTGACATCGTCCTTGAATCGACGCAGTGACTCGATCGTTGCGCTCTCGACAACAACCACACCGTCTCGAATGAGTCGGGCCTTCGAATTGCGTCGAATCTCTCCGCCGCGTACAAGGCATCCGGCGATGGTGCCGAACTTGCTCGACTTGAACACATCGCGAACTTCGGCGGTACCGAGCTGCACCTCTTCGAACTCGGGCTTGAGCATGCCCTTGAGCGCCGCCTCGATCTCGTCGAGCGCCTGGTAGATAACCGTGTAGTACCGGATGTCGATACCCTCGCGGTCGGCCAATTCGCGCACGCGCCCTTCGGCCCGCACGTTGAAGCCGATGATGACGGCATCGGATGCCGCCGCCAACATGACGTTGGTTTCGGTAATGGCACCCACACCGCGGTCGATCACCCGCAAGTCAACTTCCTCGCCCACATCGATCTTGAGCAACGCGTCTTCCAGTGCTTCGACCGAACCGGACACGTCGCCCTTGAGGATGAGCTTGAGTTCTTGTACCTGGCCCTTTTCAACCGATGACAAGAACTCTTCCAGAGTGCGCTTGGGTCGCATTTTCGCCAGCTGAGCATTGCGCTCACGTGCCTGACGCGACTGCGCGATCTGCCGAGCAACGCGGTCCTCAGATACAACGAGGAATGAATCACCAGCACCTGGAACTGCCGTCAGACCCAACACCTGCACCGCACGCGACGGACCGGCCGACTCAAGAGGGTCACCGTTTTCGTCGAGCATGGCGCGAACGCGACCGAAGGCATCACCGGCAACGATGGAATCTCCGGGGTGGAGAGTTCCTCGCTGAACCAGCACGGTGGCAACCGGACCACGACCACGGTCAAGGTGCGCTTCGATCGCCACACCCTGTGCATCCTGATGCGGGTTGGCACGCAGGTCGAGGGACGCATCGGCGGTCAGCAACACCGCTTCAAGCAATTCATCGATACCGGTACCGGCCTTGGCCGACACGTTGACGAACATCGTGTCGCCACCGAACTCCTCGGCCACCAATCCGTACTCGGTGAGCTGTGAACGCACCTTGGTCGGGTCGGCGCCTTCTTTGTCGACCTTGTTAACGGCAACGACGATCGGAACGCCGGCTGCTTGTGCGTGGTTGAGCGCCTCAACCGTCTGCGGCTTCACACCGTCGTCAGCCGCCACCACAAGAATGGCGATGTCGGTGACCTGAGCACCGCGGGCACGCATGGCGGTGAACGCCTCGTGACCCGGGGTGTCAATGAAGGTGATGGCACGTTCGACACCGTCGTGAGGTGCGATGACCTGGTAGGCACCGATGTGCTGCGTGATGCCACCCGCCTCGCGTCCCATGACGTTGGTGTCACGAATCGCGTCGAGCAGTTTGGTCTTTCCGTGGTCGACGTGACCCATGACGGTGACGACCGGGGGTCGGGCCTCAAGGTCGTCGTCGTCGCCTTCGTCCTCACCAAACTCGAGATCGAATCGACCGAGCAGTTCGCGGTCTTCTTCCTCGGCCGAGACAACCTGAACGTCGTAGTTCAACTCGGTGCCGAGCAAGCGCAGTGTGTCGTCGTCGACTGACTGCGTGGCTGTGAGCATTTCCCCGAGCTTGACCATCGCTGCAACCAACGCTGCCGGGTTGGCACCGATCTTGTCGGCGAAGTCGGTCAGCGATGCACCACGAGGCAACCGAATGGTCTCGCCGCGACCCACAGGCACATTCATGCCGCCCAGGGTCGGTGCCGCCATGTTGTCGAACTCTTGACGCTTGGCGCGCTTGCTCTTGCGCCCACGTGCAGGACGACCACCGGGACGACCGAACGCACCGGCCGTACCGCCGCGGCCGGGGCCACCACCGGGACGACCGCCACCGCCACCGCCACCGCCAGGACCACCAGGGCCACCGCCGGGAGCGCCGCCACTGGGACGCCCGGCGTACCCGCCGCCGCCTCCACCGGGACGACCAGCACCACCACCGGAACCACCGGGACCACCGGGACGACCACCGCCGCCACCGGGTCCACCAGGACCACCAGGACCACCAGGACCACTCGGACGACCAGCACCGCCACCGGGACCACCAGGACCACCAGGGCGACCAGGTGCCGCCGGCCGCTGAGGCCGAGGCGGCATCATGCCGGGGTTGGGTCGAGGTGCACCGGGCACTGCGCCCGGACCTGCCGGACGCGGTGCTGACTTGTCGGTGAACGGGTTATTGCCGGGGCGCGCCGTACTGCGCATTCCGGAACCGCCGCTGAAGGGGTTGTTACCCGGGCGCGGACCCGCCGGACGCGGAGGTACCGTGCCCGGAGTCGGGCCGGCGGCCTCTGCAGCCACTGCAGCCACTGCAGCTGCTGCGGCTGCTGCAGCCGCCACGGCCACGGTGGGCTCTGCGGGGGCAGCGGGTTCTTCGCTTACCGCCGGAACATCGAAAACCGTACTGGGAGTTGCAGGGGGCGTAGCAGCCTCAACTGCAACCGGTGCCACTACCTCAACCGGAGCGACAGCAACCTCGTCGACAACCGGTGCCGTCACCTCAACAACGGGCGCCGAAGCGTCGTTGCCTTCAGCGGGCTTGGGCTTGGCTGACGCCTTCTTCGCCGGCTTGGGGCCGGGGGCATCGGGGAAAGCATCACGTAGCTTGCGAACAACAGGGGCCTCGATAGTGGAGGACGCCGAACGGACGAACTCCCCCATCTCCTGGAGTTTGGCCACGGCCACCTTGCTCTCAATACCGAGCTCTTTGGCGACCTCATAGACCCGGACCTTGGACACGTCTCTCTCGTTCCTGGCCCGAGCCTGTTGTCAGGCGGGCCTACTCGTGGGGCGGCTTCATCGGTGCATGCTCATCGGAGGTTCATTTCCCTGCGCTCCGAACCTTGTCGTTGGGACATTGGATAGTGCGTTGTCGTGCCGTTCATCCGTTCATCCGGCTTCCGATTCAATCAGCACGTGCAGCGCAGTCAGATCAAGCGGCCCCGCGACCCGTAGGGCCCGCGGGAACGCCCGACGGCGCTCAGCGAGATCGAGGCACTCATACCGCGGATGCAGATGCGCTCCACGGCCCGGTGCCCGGTGACGGGGGTCGGGTACGAGAACCACTTGGTCCTCATCCACGGCCACTACCACCCTCAGCAGTTCGGACGAAGCAGACCTCTTCCGACAGCCCACACACGTGCGCACCGGCGTTGAACCGCGCGCACCAGAGGGAACCGGACGATCTACCGGAAGAAAGTCTACCCCGTCGATCACTCCTGTCCCGCCTCACCGTCGTCTGGCTCGTTCAGGGGCTCGGTCTCGGGCTCGGTCTCGGGCTCGGTCAGGGGCTCGGTCAGGGGCTCGGTCAGGGGCTCGGTCTCGGTCTCGGGCTCGGGCTCGGTCAGGGGCGCCTCATCGGAGCGAATATCGATGCGCCAGCCCGTCAGTCGGGCGGCGAGTCGGGCGTTTTGTCCCTCTTTGCCAATCGCCAGCGACAGTTGATAGTCGGGAACGACCACCCGGGCCGACTTCGCCTCGAGGTCAACGACCTCAACTGACACCACCCGCGAGGGCGACAGGGCATTTCCGACGTACTCAGCCGGATCGTCAGACCAGTCGATAATGTCGATCTTCTCGCCGTGCAGTTCATTCACCACTGCGCGAACGCGAGCTCCGACCGGGCCGATACAGGCGCCCTTCGCCGCCACACCGGGGTTGTGCGACCGAACGGCAATTTTCGAGCGATGACCGGCCTCACGGGCGATGGAGACGATCTCGACCACGCCGTCGGTGATTTCTGGGACCTCCAGAGCAAACAGACCCTTGACCAGACCCGGGTGGGTGCGCGACACGGTCACCTGAGGTGCCTTGGTACCTCGACGCACGCTGACGACGTGGGCCTTGAGCCACTCACCGTGCACATAGATCTCACCCGGAACCTGCTCGTGCGCAGGAAGGACCGCCTCAACGCGGCCGAGATTGACGAGCACCGTGCGGGGGTCATGCCCCTGCTGAATGATGCCCGACACGAGGTCACCCTCTTTGGCAGCGAACTCGACAAACGCGCTGTCATCTTCGGCCTCACGCAAACGCTGGGTCAGCACCGAACGGGCAGCCGCCATCGCCACTCGTCCGAAATCGTCGGGGGTGGCGTCCACTTCACCGATGGTGCGTCCGTCGTCATCGAGTTCCGGAATGAGCACGCGCACCTGACCGGTTTGGCGATCAAGATCGATGCGAGCGGGCGGAAGTTGCACGTGAACCGCAGGTGCGTCGACGGCATGCACCGGACGAGGGGGTGCCGGTTCGTGACCCAGCGAACGGTAATACGCGGAGAGCAGCGCTTCCTCAATCGATGCAAGCACTCGCTCGAGCGATAACTCACGCTCGATCACCACAGCGCGCAGAGCAGACATGTCTAGTTCCATCGCTCAGTCCTCCTCAGTCTGGACAGCGTTGAACTCGACCTGCACCACAGCACGCGCAATATCGGCGAATTCAACCGTGCGCTCCTTGCTGGAAATATCGAGCGTGACCGAGGTGTCGTCGGAGGACACGACTCGACCCACGATGGGGGCTCGCTCGACGAGTTCGACCTCAACGAGTCGACCGCGCGCGCGTCGCCAGTGGCGAGGCTCGGTGAGAGGCCGATCGACACCTGGTGAACTGACTTCGAGCGTGTAGGGCGTCTGCCCCATCACTCCCGCATCGTCGAGCGCCTCGGAAATCGCCGACGAGATTGAGGCGACCGCATCCAAAGAGACGCCCCTGTCAGAATCGACGATGACTCGCACCAACGACCGGCGTCCGGCCGCGCGCACCACGACCCCTTCGAGATCGAGTCCGGCGGCACTCACGAGGGGAGCCACGGCGCGACTAATCGCATCGGCGCTGACGGGCATACGGGCTCCTGACGTCGGACAAGCACGGCGACACGGCCGAGCCGATACTCAGCCTATCCGTCTGCCGTGTGACGATGGACCAGTGCAGGAACCCTCGCCTCTCACCGTGACCCGACGGCACCTCATGTCTGCGTGCGCCGTGGTCGGTGGGGTCGTCCTTCTGAGTGCAGTGGCGGCGTGCAGTTCGAGTCCGGCGGTGGTTGATCCCAATGCCCCCGACCCCACAGGCAGCGACGATCCCGACCTTGAATTGCGCACGGCCGTGGTGACAGCCGAGGCGAAGCTGATCGCCACTTACGACGCGGTCATTGCCACGTTTCCCGATCTTGCCGATCAACTCAAACCCTTCCGCGCCCATCACGCTGCCCATCTGGCCGCAGTGAACATCGGCCAGGCAATCGCGGCACCCACGCCGGCGGCACCCGCCGTTCCCTCGTCGTCGAATGCGGCCCTTCGACAACTTGCCAAAGCCGAAGGCGCGGCCGCAACTGCTCGTGAGGCCGACTGCCTCCACGTAAGTCGCTGGCAGTTCGCGCGCGAACTTTCGCTGATCGGTGCGTGCGAATCGGCACATCAGTCATTGCTCATCAGGGAGCTCGCATGAGCGTGAGAAACCTTGACGCATTGCCTACGGTCACTGCAGCGCTTCAGTCGGTTCTCGCGGGCGAGAATGCGTGCGTCTACGCGTACGGACTCATTGGAGCGCAGTTGAGCGACGCCGCGCGAACATTGGCACGTCAGTTCCTCGCCGAACACACAGCAAGTCGCGATCGCGTGCGTCAGCGCCTGATTGAACTCTCTGTTCAACCCGAGCCGGCGGCCGCCGCCTACAACCCGCCATTTCCGATTACGAGTAAGTCAACCGCTCAACGACTCGGAGCGTTGATCGAAGATCGCCTTGCCCTGGTGTGGGCCGACCTCGTTGCGAGCGCACGTGCAGAGAACAACGACGAGATGACCTCTGTTGCTGCCGCTGCCGTCGCTGCCTGCGCCGTGCGCTCCAGCCGTTGGAACGGAACGACTCAGGCGTTTCCCGGACTGCTTTCGACCAAGGGTTAGTCGTCGATCAGCGCAGCACAAGAATCGACTGAATCAGCAGCACCACAATCAGTACGCCGACCACGGCCAGCAAGACGGTGCGCACGAATCCACTCCCCCGGCGCACCGCGGTTCGCGCTCCCAACACACCGCCCGCAAGGTTTCCCGCGCCCATCAAAAGTCCCAATCCCCAGAGCACATGGCCCGCGATCGCGAAAACAATCAACGCGGCGATGTTAGTTCCGAGATTGACCACCTTGGCCGTTGCCGAAGCCCGCAGGAATGAATAGCCCAACAGCCACACCAACACGAAGACTAGGAAGGCGCCGGTACCCGGCCCGATCAATCCGTCATAGCAGCCGATCACAAAGCCCAACGCCACCGCGACCACGTAGTGGCGACGGCGTCCACCCCAGCGCAGATTGTCGGTTTCACCCATCGCTGGACGCAGCAGCGTCCACACCCACACGATGAGGAGTACCGCGGCGACTACCGGACGAAAGGCCTCCGGTGGTACTCGTGTGGCTGCCGCGGCGCCCATGGCCGAACCAATGAATGCGGCACCCGCCATGGGCAGTGCCGTACGCGGATCGGGAGGAGAACGACGCGCGTACGTCGCGGCCGCCGCACTCGTGCCGATCATGGATGAGAGCTTGTTGGTTCCAAGCCCGGAGATGACCAGCGACGGCGGGAGCGCCAGCAACATCACGGGCAACTGAATCAGCCCACCTCCACCGCTCACCGCGTCAACCCAACCGGCGGCAAACGCGGCCACGATCAGGATCGCGATCCACCACAGGGGTAAATCACCGGTCAGCATCAGAGCCAGCTATCAATGACACCGAGTACGTCGGCCAATTCGCTCACCACGGCGTCCGGCTCCGTTTCAACCGCAACGAGTTCGGATGCCGCAATGCCTCCGTGGGCGAGCAAGATCGCACGCATCCCGAACATCTGGGCGCCGTGCACATCGTCGTAGGGACGGTCTCCAACAAAAACAGCACTGGCAGGGCTTTCGACACCCACTGAATCGAGGGCCGCGCGGAATGCGTCGGGATGCGGCTTGCCGACACGCAATTCCGACGTATAAACAGCGCCGTCGATGAGGTTCTGCAGCCCATCGCGCACGAGAACGGCGTCGTGAACACCCACCGGCCACTGAGTGTTGCTCAACACGCCGATACGCAACCCACGCTCGCGCAACGCCAGCATGAGCGGGGCAGCCTGCGGATCGCACAGCGTGTATGGAGTCCACCATTGGTCATAGGCTGCCAGCGCGTAGCGGTGGACCTCCGACTCAGTGTCGATGCCGTGTTCGGATAGAAGTTGGTCGAGGCGTCCGGTGCCAGCGTGCCCGGCCGTACGTCGCTGCTCTGCCCACCGAGCAACTTCCGCCGTCGCAAGTGTTTGCGCAAGCGATTCGGCATCGTCAGGACGCACGACGCGCGAATAGGCGCGCCAAGAATCGAGCACGTCGATGTCAGCCCATGGGGTGAGGGTGCCACCCCAATCGAAGATGACAACCTCAATCGCCTTCTGGCTGCTCATCCCCGGCAGAGGGCAATCAGCGTGGATACGGCCTCGTCAAGCACGACATCGATGCGCTCTCCCGTGGCTCGGTCCTTCACCTCAACCACACCGTCGACGAGGCGCTTACCCACGACAACGATCGTGGGAACACCGAGCAACTCGGAGTCATTGAATTTCACACCGGGCGACACGCCACGACGATCGTCGTACAACACGCGCACACCTGCAGCTTCGAGCGACACTGCCAACGACTCGGCCGCTTCGAATACTGCATCGTCCTTACCGGTGGCAACAAGGTGAATGTCGGCGGGCGCTACCTCACGCGGCCACACCAGCCCCTTGTCATCGTGGTGCTGCTCGGCGATTGCCGCTACTGCGCGCGACACACCAATTCCGTACGACCCCATCGTGACCACGCGTGATTTGCCGTTCTCGTCGAGCACCGTGAGATCAAGCGCTTCGGCGAACTTGCGACCGAGTTGGAAGATGTGGCCGATCTCGATGCCACGCGCCATCTCCACTTCCGAACCACAGCGCGGACAGGAGTCACCAGCCACAACTTCCGCAGCCTCGATCGTGCCATCAGCGGTGAAGTCACGACCCATCACCAGATCGAAGACGTGGCGACCGGGCTGGTTGGCTCCGGTGATCCACCGGGTGCCATCGACGACGCGTGGGTCGACCAGGAATCGAATGCCAGACGCAGACTCTTCGCCGAGTGACTGCGGACCGATGTAGCCCTTGACCAGTGCCGGATGTGAGGCGAACGTGGCTTCATCCATGGGAGTGGGCGAATCGGGGTGCAGCACAGCCTCGAGGCGCTTGAGGTCAACCTCACGATCACCGGCGAGCCCCACCGCCAACGGGTAGGTGGTGCCGTCGGGACGAGTGACCGTGAGCACCACGTTCTTGAGCGTGTCGGCACCGGTCCACTGACGATCGTCGCGTGACTGGTGTGCGTTGGCGTGCGCCACCAGCGAGTCGATGGTGGGAGTGTCAGGGGTGTCTTCGACATGTGCCACCGGAAGTCCTTCGAGTGCGATCGCCTCAGGAACCGGTGTCGTGACCGCTTCGACGTTGGCGGCGTAATCGCATGACGTGCAGCGTACGTACGTGTCTTCGCCATGTTCGGCGGTCGCAAGAAACTCCTCGCTGGCGCTTCCGCCCATCGCGCCCGCCATCGCCGACACGATCACATAGCCCAAGGCCAATCGATCGAACGTACTGACGTAGGCATCACGGTGTCGCTGGTACGACACCGCCAAGCCAGCATCGTCAAGGTCGAACGAGTACGAATCTTTCATCATGAACTCGCGGCCGCGCAGGATTCCCGCGCGAGGGCGCGCTTCATCGCGGAACTTGGCCTGAATTTGGTAGATCACCAAGGGCAAGTCCTTGTAGGACGAGTACTCGCCCTTCACCATCAGCGTGAACATTTCCTCGTGAGTGGGTCCGAGGAGGTAGTCGCCCTGCCTGCGGTCGTGCAATCGGAAGAGATTGTCGCCGTATTCGGTCCAGCGGCCCGTGATCTCGTACGGTTCGCGAGGAAGCAGCGAAGGGAAATGCACTTCCTGGAAGCCAGCGGCGTCCATTTCCTCACGCACGATGCGCTCGACGTTGCGGTAGACGATGTATCCCAACGGCAACCAACTAAAGACACCCGGAGCAACCCGACGCACCAGCCCCGCACGCACGAGCAAGCGGTGGCTCGGAACCTCAGCGTCAGCCGGGTCCTCGCGCAAGGTGCGTAGGAAAAGCGTTGACATGCGTAGCAGCACGGGTGAAACCCTTCGTCGTCGGTGGTCCGAGGATAGTCCGCGGCCCTCCGAACGGCCGGGGTCGGCCTCGCACACACGATTTTGAGAAATGTGTCGCCGAGTGCATCCAGAGGTGGTCTCCCCGACGACAAGGGGAGTGAGGATCCTGACAAGGGGATCCCGACACCGAGAAGGAGACCCCATGCGTCGCTCACGACTGATCGCCGGGCTGACCGGTTCGCTCGCTCTGGCCGCCCTCGCGGCCACCGTCATCGCCCCTGCCACGCAAGCCGCACCTATGGGCACGCGCTCGTTGGCAACCGTGCTCGGAGTGAACCCCAGCGCTGCACCCACGTTCGACCACAACTGGTCGGACTACGACATTCTGACCGACACCATCGACGCCATTCTCAAGGCAAAGCCGGATTCGCCGGTGGGCACCCTCGCCAACGGCAAGGTGGCCGCGACGTGCTTCATCCCGACCGACAGTGCGTTCCGCAAGTTCGCCATCCAGGCGTTCCCGAAGGCACACGGCTACCCCACTGAGAAGTCAGTCTTCACCGCGTTGGCCACCAAGACCCCCGGCGGAATCAACACCCTTGAGGCCATCGTTCTCTACCACTGCACCGCCGGCACCATCGATTCAAGCGCTGCATCGAAGGCCAACAACGTGGTACTGCGCATGTTCAACGGCGGCGCCGTCCGCGTCAAGGTGATGAACGGCCGCATCTACCTGTACGACAAGGGTTTGCTCTACACCAACCCGTGGGTAGTGCAGGCAGACATCAACAAGGGAAACAAGCAGATCGCGCACGGTATTAGCCGCGTGCTTCTGCCCGCGAACCTTCCCTCGCCCATCGCAGGCTGACAGGTAGTTGGTAATGCTGGTCGAGTCCGCGACTCCCGTGTGGTTTCCCACGATGGATGGGATCCCCCAGGAGTCGCGGGCTCGCCGGTGTCCATGTGACACTACTGACGTGATCGACTCAGAGCTCCGCGCTCTCGGACACCGGCTGGTCGCCGGTGAAGAGGGTGCGCTCGAGGAGATGTTCCGACGCTGGAGCCCACTGGTCTATTCGGTTGCATTGCGCTCACTCCCGTCACCTGCAGATGCTGAAGATGTGACCCAGGCCGTGTTCGTGTCGGCATGGCACTCGCGAACGAGTTTCGATCCCCATGCGGGCAACCCGCCCGCATGGCTCATGGGAATCACCCGCCGACGGGTAGCCGACTACCACCGCAGCAAGGCCCGACAGCCACCCACCTTGGCCCTCGAATTGGACTACCACGACTCGCCGTCCCCTGATCCCACAATCGACGCCATCAATGAGTTAACTGTGACCGATGAACTGAATTGCCTTGGCGAGCCGGCCGGCGCCATTATGAGACTCGCCTTCTACTCAGATCTCACTCACCAGCAGATTTCCGAAGGGCTCGGAATACCGCTGGGCACGGTCAAGAGCCATATCCGCCGTTCATTGCTCAAGCTGCGCGACCGATTGGAGGTGACCCATGGCGCACTGTGACCCCGACGTGCTGGCCTTGGCAGCCCTCGGCGAACCGATCACCGACGCCACCGATGTTGAACATCTCGCCGGTTGCGTTGAGTGCCGTGGCGAACTCGAGAGCCTTGCCACCACCGTGCGCGTAGCTCGCACCGGTCAGGCTCCTCTCGTGCTGCCTCCCGAAAGCGTCTGGCAGGGCGTGCAAGCAACTCTTGCGTCTGAGCCTGTACCGCTGCCGCTCGACCGAAGGCGACCGCGCTGGCTCGCCGCGGTGGCGGTCGCCGCGGGACTGTTGGTTATCGCTGGCAGCGTGACGATTGGCCGATCCATTGCTCAGGGTCCGTCACCGACCACTGTCGCCGTCGCGACCCTCACGACGCTGCCCGGCGCCCCTCAGACCGCATCTGGAAGCGCCTCACTGCAACAGCGCGGAAACAGTCGCACTGTTGAGGTCGACACCGTGGGACTTGCAGACCCCCAAGGCTTCTACGAAGTGTGGCTCATGAGCCCCGACGACAGCGGCCTCGTGTCGCTGGGCACGATGTCCGGTGGCCAGACGCATGCAACCTTCCCGGTACCCGATGGCCTTCCGCTTGCGGTTTACACCAACGTCGACATTTCAGACGAGCCAATCGATGGCAACCCGGGTCACTCCGCGGTCAGTCTTCTCCGCGGTCAGTTCGCCGTGTGAAACTGCGCATTGAGCGTGTAGCCACGCCACTGCTTAAAAGAAGATCGTCGCGAATTCACCTGACTGCACGAACCCTACGCGCTCGTACGAACGACGTGCAGGGATGTTGAAATCGTTGACGTAGAGCGACACGGTGGGCGCAATGTCGCGGCGAGCCGCAGTGACGACGGCGGCCATCCCCGCTACCGATAACCCTTCCCCACGCCGATTCCTAGCAACCCACACACCCTGTACCTGGCAGGCGGCCGACGTCGCGGCACCGATTTCGGCCTTAAACACCACAGCGCCATTCTCGATACGTGCGAAGGCGCGACCGGCACGAATCATCTCGGCGATGCGCGCGCGATAGGCGCTTGACGACCCGCCGGAAACGGGAGACACACCCACCTCTTCGGTGAACATTTCGATCGCAGCCGGCAGCAATAAGTCAATCTCCTCGTCGCGCACACGTCGTACCAGAGGATCGGGCTCAACAAGGGGAGCACCGTCGATGCGCATCAACGGCTGACTCAGTCGCGTATCGCGCGGGCGACCCCACGTGTGCTCAAGAAGCGACCACAGATGCAACACTTCATCCCGCGAGCCGACGATCGATGAGCAACGCCGACCTAGAGCGCGAGCCCTTACCGCAAAGGCATCTCGAGCCTCGACCGTGGTTTCGACGGGGACGAGGTTGGCGCCCGCGTGCAGCAGCGACTCGATCTGCCCGTCGACTTCGTAGCCCCACATCTCGCCGCCCATGCGCCAGGTATCCATACCCGACGCGGCAACGCGCGAGGACACAAAGCAGTGTGAGACTGGATCACGGTCGAGTAACTCGCGTGTGCGTGGCAGATCGTGGGGACCAAGCACTCGGACCCGGCCACTATCGGCCGTGTCCAACACTCGCTCCTCCAGATCGGTCATGTGCTTACTCAGCCCACAGTCACCGAGGGTGCACCGGACTCGCCGGTGATCTGTTCGGCAAGACGCATCGCTTCTTCGATCAACGTCTCAACGATCTGCGCCTCCGGCACCGTCTTAATGACGACGCCACGAACGAAAATCTGACCCTTGCCATTACCGCTGGCAACTCCCAAGTCAGCTTCGCGCGCTTCGCCAGGCCCGTTGACGACACAACCCATCACAGCAACGCGCAGTGGAACATCCAAACCTTCAAGACCTGCAGTGACCTCGTTAGCCAACTTGTACACATCAACCTGAGCACGGCCACATGAGGGACACGACACGATTTCAAGGCCGCGCTCACGCAGGTTGAGCGACTCGAGGATTCCGATACCGACCTTGACCTCTTCAACCGGAGGTGCTGACAGTGACACCCGGATAGTGTCGCCAATTCCCTGGCTGAGCAATGCGCCAAATGCAACGGCCGACTTAATCGTTCCTTGGAATTGCGGACCCGCCTCGGTTACTCCGAGGTGCAAGGGGTAGTCGCACTGAGCGGCCAACAGGCGATACGCCTCGACCATCACAACCGGGTCATGGTGCTTGACCGAAATCTTGATGTCGCGGAAGTCGTGCTCCTCGAATAGCGAACACTCCCAGAGCGCTGACTCAACGAGAGCCTCGGGAGTGGCCCGGCCGTACTTCTCGAGCAGGCGCTTGTCGAGCGAACCAGCGTTCACCCCGATGCGAATCGGAATTCCAGCGTCGCGTGCGGCCCGCGCAATGTCGCCCACCTTGTCGTCGAACGCTTTGATGTTGCCCGGGTTGACCCGCACACCTGCGCATCCGGCCTCAATGGCGGCAAAGACGTACTTGGGCTGGAAGTGAATATCGGCGATGACGGGGATGCCGCTCTTGCGGGCGATTTCTGGAAGTGCGTCTGCGTCGTCTTGGCTTGGCACGGCCACTCGTACGACCTGGCAACCCGACGCGGTGAGTTCGGCGATCTGCTGGAGCGTGGCATTGACATCGGCCGTCACTGAGGTAGCCATCGACTGCACACTGACTGGCGCATCGCCTCCTACGGTGACCGGATGCGTAGGGTGACGCAGCACGATCGGCCGCGAAACACGACGCGGGGCCAAAACTGGCTTGGGGGCTGCTGGCATTCCAAGGGGTACGGTCACCTCGCCATTATCTCCGTTGAGCGTGGCTGCGGCGACTCACGCCACGGGTTCGGAGGGTTTCACTGTCGCAAGTCGGTACTCGCGTGCGTATTCACCGTCAGTAATGAGCTGCGGTACGTCGCCATCGGCGAGGAATTGATCGAGGTATTCCTCGCGGAGCCCACCAGCGTTCCTAATCTCAATCCAACGCACCCAGTGGAAGGCGAAACCTTCCGGATAGTCATTGACGCTCATCGTCAGATCCGCGTGATCGACCTTCTCGGCGAACTTGGCATACGAGCGGGTCGGATAGTGCAAGAGGCAGGACTCAATGCCCGTCAGCTCCAGTTGCGAGCCTCCGATTCCCTCGTGGCCTGGATTGTCGGCCCTTGCTGACGACGCCAGATCGACCATCACCTTGGTCATGTCCTGCTCGCACCAGCGCAGAGTCAGATCGGGAACGTCGACGGGCACCGCACCGGCGGCCAACGACCGTTCACCGGTCATGTGAAACCGCGGCACGACGACCACATCTGCCGCCGCGGCGATTCCGCGTTCGACGAGCTCATCGACGCCACCGCTCGGCGTGAAGAGAAACTCATCCGGGTCGATGTAGTGAACCCACCCTCGATTCCACGTGGCGCGGGCGTAGTCGAGCATCACCTGGTTGGTATCAGTGGTCAGCCCACTGAAATCGATGACGTCAACGAAATCCCGCCACTGCGGATCGGTAAGGATTTGCTGCGAGCCATCAGTCGATCCGAAATCCATCGCAACGACGCTGGCGACTCCCATCGACCGGTGGTGTTCGAGCCAGCGAGGCAGCAGGTCGGCGTTGTCCCAGACTCCCGCGATCAGTCGCAGTGCTCTCGTAGGGTCGGACAACCCCAACTCCTATCCGCCGAAGGTGATGGGTTTGAAGATATCGGCGTAGATAACCACAGCCGACACCACTATCAGCGCTATCGAAACGCCATATGCAAGGGGCAGGGCCTTGGTGAGGTCGACGGGACCGGGATCGGGACGACCGCGCATCTTCGCGATGCGACGACGCCCACCCTCGTAGAGCGCTCCCGCGACATGGCCGCCGTCAAGCGGCAGGATCGGAAGGAGGTTGAACAGGAACAGGAAGAGGTTCAACCCGGCCACCAAGCTCAAAATGAGCGCTGCCTTGGTACGCCACGGCTCATCGATACTGAGCGCCTCTCCGCCCAGTCGCGTCACCCCCACCACACTGACCGGTGATTCGGGATCACGCTCTCCGCCCGAGATCAACGTGCGCGTGAGTTCGTACATGCGCACCGGAAGGGTCACAAGCGCGCTGACCGACCTCGTGGTGATATCCCACATCTGCCCCGGAACAGCCGTGATCGACTGCGGAATGAATTGCGTGGTGGGACCGACACCCAAGAAAGGCTTTTGCTGGATTTCGCCCGTCGGCTTACCGCTGTCAGTAATGACCGGCCGTGGAACCGTGATGAGCGTGGCATTGAGCGTGGAGGTCACACCGTCACGGTTGACCACAATGGTGGTGGGTCCGGCTCCGGCTGCCGCAATGGCCGCACTCACGTCATCCCACGTTGAGATCGGCGCGCCACCCACCGAGGTGATGGTGTCGCCCACTTTCAGCCCGGCAGCCGCGGCGGGCGATGCCGGTGAACCCACGCATAGCCCCGCCGCATCGGCACCACCCGTAAGGTTGCTGGCAGTCGGGGTGCACGGAACGACAGCGCTGGCCGTCGCGGTGAGCGTCGGCAACCCGACGCCCACAACAAGCAGAGTGAAGAAGATGGTGGCGAGGACGAGATTCATCACCGGTCCGCCGAGCATCACGGCCAGCTTGCGCGGCACGGTGAGTCGGTAGAACGTGCGCGAGTCGTCATGGAGGCCGATTTCCTCGGCGTTGGCTTTGCGCGCTTCGTCAATGAGGGCACTCATGCGACCGGTACTACTGGCCCGCACGGTTCCGTCGGCCGCGGGCGGGTACATGCCGATCATGCGGATGTAACCACCGAGGGGCACCGCCTTGAGGCCGTACTCGGTCTCGCCGCCCTCACGCGACCAGATGGTCGGCCCGAAACCGACCATGTACTGGGTGACCTTGACCCCGAAGTGCTTGGCGGGCAGCAAGTGACCCACTTCGTGCAGGCCGATCGACAGGGCGATGAAGGCCAACAGAAGCAATACTCCGAGTGCAAAAAGCATGATCACGTCCCAGCGATCTCGCGGGCCCGAGTGCGAGCCCAATCGTCAGCAGAAAGAACGTCCTCGAGCGTCAGTTCGTTCCCCTCCCTGACCGTACCGCTCTCGGTGTGCTCTGTGAGCACACGCGCCACCGAGTCGACGATCGCCAGAAATGGCAGTCGGCCGCCAAGAAAAGCCTCGACGCATACCTCATTCGCCGCATTGAGAACGGCGGGAGCGGTGCCACCGATCTCACCAGCCGTGCGCGCCAGCCCGAGGGCCGGGAATGCTTCATGGTCAACCGGTTCGAAGGTCCACGCGGTCGGCGTCGTCCAGTCGCACGCTGGAACCGCGTCGGCAACCCGATCGGGCCATCCCAATCCCAGTGCAATCGGAAGACGCATATCCGGGGGGCTCGCCTGAGCCAGTACTGAGCCGTCGGTGAACTCGACCATCGAATGCACCACTGATTGGGGATGCACCACCACGTCGATGCGGGCGAATGGAATTCCGAACAGCAGGTGTGCCTCGATGAGTTCGAGGCCCTTGTTCATCAAGGTTGCCGAATTCGTCGTGACAACAGGTCCCATCGCCCAGGTCGGATGGGTGAGCGCCTGTTCGGGAGTGACCGTTGTGAGTTCCTCACGAGTGCGGCCGCGGAATGGGCCGCCACTCGCGGTGAGAATCAGTCGTCGTACTTCGCGATCCGAACCGCCGCGCAGGCACTGAGCGAGCGCGCTGTGTTCGGAGTCGACCGGAACGATCTGGCCCGGTGCCGCGATGGCGGTCACCAGGGGTCCGCCGACGATCAGCGACTCTTTGTTCGCCAGAGCCAAGAGTCGACCAGATTTCAGTGCCGCCAATGTCGGCGCCAATCCGATCGATCCAGTAATTCCGTTGAGGACGACATCGCAGTCCCACGCAGCAACCTTCGTGGCCGCGTCGGGGCCGGCCAGAATCGCCGGCATCCGAAAGTTACCTGCTTCGTACCCCTGTTCGCGAGCGGCCGCAAAAAGTGCCAGTTGCAGTTCCTGAGACGCCGTAGCGCTGTGCACGGCGACGACCTCGGCGCGGCACTGCACCGCTTGTTCGGCCAATAACCGCACACTCGCATCGGTGGTACCGCCTGCCGCCACACCGACCACGGTGAACAGTTCAGGATTGCGCGAGATGACCTCGAGGGCCTGCGTGCCAATGCTCCCTGTTGATCCAAGGATCACAACGCGGCGCATCCCCCCAACCTACTTGCTGCAAGGGTTCTATGCTGATCGCCATGACCGATCACTCAATCACCTCCGTCCCTCAGGAGCGCCGACTCGTCACTGAGATCCCCGGCCCCCTCAGCCTTGAACTTCAGGCGCGACGGACAGCAGCTGTCAGTTCCGCAGTGGGCGGAACACTCGCTGCGTACATCACCGCAGCCGGGGGAGGAATCTTGGTCGATGTCGACGGGAATCATCTCATCGACCTTGGCGCGGGAATCGCGGTCGTTAACGTCGGAAACTCTGCGCCTCGAGTTGTTGACGCCGTCTCCGAGCAAGTTGCGGCGTTCACGCACACCTGCTTCATGGTGACTCCCTACGAGGGTTACGTCGCCGTCTGCGAGGAACTCAACCGACTCACCCCTGGCAACTACGCAAAGAAGTCGGCGCTGTTCAATTCAGGCGCCGAGGCCGTCGAGAACGCGATCAAGATCGCCCGAGCCCACACCGGCCGTCAGATGGTGGTCGTGTTCGAACACGCCTATCACGGCCGCACCAACCTCACCATGGCGATGACCGCAAAGAACATGCCGTACAAGAACTCATTCGGCCCGTTTGCCCCCGAAATCTATCGCCTTCCGATGTCGTACCCATTCCATGACGGCGGTCGCAAGGGCCCTGAAGTGGCACTCGATGTGATCTCCCGCATCGATAAGGAACTCGGCGCCCAGAATGTGGCAGCGATCGTCATCGAACCGATTCAGGGGGAAGGCGGCTTCATCGTGCCTGCTCCCGGTTTCCTCGGGGCACTTCGCGAATTCGCCACTGACAACGGAATTGTCTTTGTGGCAGACGAGATTCAAACGGGTTTTTGCCGTACGGGTGACTGGTTCGCCTGTGATGACGAAGGCATCGTTCCCGACCTGATGACGACCGCCAAGGGAATCGCTGGCGGTCTTCCCCTCGCAGCCGTAACTGGTCGCGCCGACATCATGGACAGCGCCCACGTGGGCGGCCTCGGCGGAACCTATGGCGGAAACCCCCTCGCCTGCGCCGCAGCACTCGCTGCCATCGAAACGATGACCGAACTTGATCTCACCGCGGCCGCTCGGCGCATTGAATCGATCATGCGCACGCGGCTCGAAGCGATTGCCGCCGCAACCGGCGTCATTGGAGATATCCGCGGACGAGGTGCCATGATGGCCGCCGAGATCGTGAAGCCGAATTCGTCAACAGCCGACCCCGACCTCACCAGTCGGGTGGCCAAGGCATGCCACGCTCAGGGTGTCGTAGTGCTCACTGCCGGAACGTACGGCAATGTCATCCGACTCCTTCCGCCGCTTGTGATTGGCGACGACCTCCTCAACGAGGGGCTCGACGTGCTTGAAGCCGCGTTCATTGCCGAACTGGCGCTCTAGCGACCCGTCGTGGTCCGCGGCGCTCCATCCGTGAGGTAACGTCACCAGCACTCCGCCAGCATCGTCGCGTGTGGAGAACATCAAGGGGTTGGGGCATGCGCGCTTCTAGGAAGATTCTGATCGCAACCTTGGCGGTTGGACTCAGCGTCACCGTCCTCAGCCCTCAATTGGCCTCCGCGAGAGCCCCCGGCGAGCAACCGCAGCCGGTTGCGGCAACGCACCTCACGCCGAAGTCAATTACTACTTCGGCGCTCAGCCGTGATCTGCGTATCGGAGTAAACGGACCCGCAGTCACTCGCATTCAGCAAGCACTGCTCTCGCGTGGTTACCAGATCAAGGGCATGACGATTCGTGGCGGCCCGGCGCGATTCGGTCACCTCGACGCAGCGACGATGGCAGCGATTGTGAAGTACAAGAAGGACAATGGACTCGGCAATGCACCGGTAGTCACCGACGCGGTTTATCAGTCAATTCTCAAAGCGGCCGATCCGCGCCCCAACTTCATCGTCATTCAGACCGACGACATGATCGTTGATGACCTCATGGCGACGCCTGAGATCAAGAAACTCATCGGTGATGCGGGTGCCACGTTCACTCAGGCACTCACTCCCTTTGCGCTGTGTTGTCCCTCGCGAGCAGCCATGATGACTGGTTGCTATCCACACAACAACAGGGTGCAGTCAAACTTCCCTCCATCGGGTGGCTACGTACCGTGGGAGAAGAACAACGGCACCAGTTTCGGGGCTTACTGGATGCAGAGCGCGGGCTACCACACCGTGCACATTGGCAAGTACATCAACGGTTACGGCATGTACAACCGACCGACGGTGCGCGTTCCTTCCGGTTGGAGTGAATGGCACGGATCAGCCGACCCGTCGACCTATCAGATGTACGGCTACCGCCTCAACGAGCCAAGTCGCGTCAATCCTTTCTCCAGCACGGTGTACGGCGATTTCTACACCGAAGAAGCGAAGAATTACGGCACCGATGTCTACACGGGCAAGGCACTGCGTGTCATTGATCAACAGGCGCGCCAGCGCGCGCCGTTCCTCATCCAACTCGCCTACCTCGCTCCGCACGTCGAAACCCTGCCTCTCACCGACGGCACATGGAAGGACAGTTGGGCCGACGTCGACAAGCCCGAAGCCGGTTCGGGCATTGACATTACGTCCATACCCCCGCGAGCCGCACTGCGCCACCAGGCGATGAATCTCGACGGCATTGCCCTTCCGCAAGACCCCAGTTTCAATGAGGCTGACCGCTCCGACAAGCAGTCGGTCGTGCGTAACCTGCCGGCCCTCACCTCAGACAAGATCGAGGAGTTGCGTCTGGACAACATTGCCCGGAAGCGCTCGCTGTTCGCCGTCACTGAAGGAGTTGGCGCCATCGTCGCGCGCCTCAAAGCGACCGGCCAACTTGATAACACCTACATCGTCTTCACAGGCGACAACGGCTACATGTTGGGCCAGCACGCCATCACCTACGGCAAATACTTCCCGTACGAACCAGCGCTCCGTATTCCGATGATGATGCGTGGGCCGGGCATCCCAGCCCACACCGTGATTGGTGGCATTACGTCGGAAATGGACATCACTCCCACCATCCTCGAACTCGCGAAGGTGAAGGCCACACGTCCAATCGACGGAATCTCACTTCTGGGTGTCATGACCAAGAAGAAGGCCCTTCCTTCGCGAACCATCCTGCTCTCCAGTGGGCCTCAACAGTCGGCCAACGGAACCCCACTCCCACTGTTTGATGGAGTTCGTACCGCTGGCTACGCATGGTGGGTCTACGAAGACGGCTTCGAGGAAATGTACGACCTGAGCGCCGATCCTTACGAGTTGTCCTCGGTGGCGAACGACCCCGCCTACCTCAAGACCAGGCTCGCGCTGATCGCCGAATGGTCTCGCATGAAGGACTGCAAGGGCGCGGTCTGTCAGCGACCCACGCCCGACATCCCTGACCCCGTCTCGTCCTAACCGGGTAAAGGCCCGCCTCGGCGGTTACCTGCGAGGCGGGCTTTCACAACGGCTGGTGCGTTACCGGGTCGCGTTCCTGAACGACCCACTGCTGGCCATAACCATCGCGCAGTAGGTCGAGGAACGGCACGGCATCGAAGGCCTCGGGGCCAAGCACCCCCGAGCCTGACCACGCACCCGTCGCGAGCAGCTCAAGGGCGACCACCGGGTTCATGGCTGTTTGCCACACGACGGCCTGAGCTCCGTACTCACGCATCGTCCAGTCGTTGTCGGCCACGTGATACAGGTAGACCTCACGAGGTGAACCATCCTTGCCGGTTCCAGTCACCCACAGACCTGCGCACGTCTTACCACTCATCTTGTCGCCGAGGGTCAGCGGATCGGGCAGGCATGCCGCCACCACATCGCGGGGGCTGACCTCAACTCCCTCGACTCCCTTGACGCCCTTGACGCCCTTTACCTTTACCGTCTCAACACGGTCAAGGCCCAACTTGTTGAGCGTCTTGAGTACCTCGATGAATTCGTCACCGAGACCGAACTTGAACGTGACGCGCTTGGCATCAATCCAGCGCGGCATCAGCAGCACTTCTTCGTGCTCGACATTGACGCACTCGACGGGGCCAATGCCTTCGGGGAAGTCGAACACCTCGGGCTCACTAAATGGGGGCGTCGTGAACCAGCCGCGATCCTTCTCCCAAATCACCGGCGGGTTCAGGCACTCCTCAATGGTGGTCCAGATCGAGAACGACGGCGCGAATTCGTAGCCTTCGACGACGAGGTTTGAAGCGTCACGCACACCAAGTTCATCGATTGAGCTAAACAGGTGGTCTGCCGCGTAGCGGCCGAACACGTCGGCAAGTCCGGGTTCAACGCCCATGCCGACGAGCGCCAGTCGACCAGCAACTTCCCACTCGACGGCGTCGTCGAACTGCGCATCACCGAGTTTGATTCCGACGTCTTCATAGGGCCGCTCGGCATGCTTGCTCGACAAACTCATCGCCGTATCGAGGTAGTCGGCTCCGGCCAACAGGGCGCCCCGGAAGATCGGCAGCACAAATCTCGGATCGACCGCATTGACCACATGTGTGATTCCAAACGCTCTGGCCAGTTCAACGATTGATTCAGACTCCGAGGCATCAATTTCAGCCGCGATAAACCGTGAATCGTTGAGCCGCTCGACCAGCGTCTGGGCACGTGCGCGGTCGTAATCGGCAATCACCACCTGCTCGAAGAAGTCGCGCCGCGCCGCAATGAGGGCCATCGACGAGCCAACTCCGCCTGCACCCACGATGAGGATTCGCATACCGTCTCCCTGAGTTCGGTTCTGGGGATAGTGTCCCACTATCGGGGCCCTCTACCCGGGGGCGGGTGACACAGCGAGGGGAAGTCGACATGTCGACCACATCGAACGAGGCAACACACGGAAGCGCACCGGGCGAAAAAGGACTCAAAGGCGGCTCACTCGGCCTCGTGTCGAGCATCGTCGTTGGAATGGCGTCGACGGCGCCCGCGTACTCGCTGGCCGCCAGCCTCGGCCTCGTGGTGGTGGCACTCGGCCCCGATGGAATGAAAGCGCCGGCCATCATGCTGGTCGCCTTCATCCCGATGTACTTCATTGCGGTCGCGTATCAAGAGATGAACAAGGCAGAGCCCGACTGCGGCACCACCTTCACGTGGGCAACCCGCACCTTCGGCCCGTGGGTGGGCTGGATGGGTGGCTGGGGAATCATCGCCGCCGACGTCATCGTCATGGCCAACCTCGCCCAAGTCGCCGGTTCGTACAGTTTTTACTTCCTCGGTGAAATTGGGTTTACCAACATCGCTGAACTTGGCGACAGCGTGTTCTGGTCAACAGTGGCTGGCCTGATCTGGATCGCTGTCATGACCTGGATCTGTTTCCGCGGCATCGAAGTCTCAGCGCGGGTCCAATACGCACTGCTGGGCATCGAAGTGATCGTGCTGGTTCTGTTCGCGGTCGTGGCCCTCGTCAAGGTCTACACCGGCGACGCCGAGTCGTACTCACTCACTCCTGAACTGTCGTGGTTCTGGCCCGGAGGCCTCGACATCGGCACGGTCGTGGCGCCGGCACTTCTTGCTGCGGTCTTCATCTATTGGGGCTGGGACACTGCCGTCGCCTGCAACGAAGAAGCCGAAGACCCCAGCACCACGCCAGGTCGCGCCGCTGTCATTTCCACTGTGCTGCTGCTCGTGACGTACGCGCTAGTGACTGTTGCCGCAGTTGCATTCGCCGGCATTGGCACCGAAGGAGTCGGACTGGGCAACCCGGAAAACTCGGCTGACGTGTTCGGGGCTATTGGCCCTGACCTCTTCGGCGACAGTACCCTGGGCAAGATCGGACTGCTGCTCTTGTCAGCATCGATCCTGACCTCCGCGTCGGCATCGACACAGACCACGATTCTTCCCACCGCACGTACGGCATTGTCGATGGCCGCCTACCGGGCCATTCCTCAGAAGTTTGCTCGAATTCACGACAAGTACCTCACCCCCACGTGGGCCACCATCGGCATGGGCGTGGTGTCAGCGGCCTTCTACCTGCTCTTCACGCTGGTCAGCCAGAACCTGCTGCTGGCCTTGATCAGTTCGGTCGGCCTGATGATCGCGTTCTACTACGGGCTTACCGGATTCGCGTGTGCATGGTTCTATCGCAAGACCTTCATGAAGAATGGCCGCGATTTCGTGATGCGCTTCCTCTTGCCGTTACTCGGAGGCATCATCTTGTTCGTCGCATTCTTCTACGCGCTCAAGGTGTACGCCGACCCCACGTGGATCACTGACGAGAACGATGAGCCCATCACCATCTTCGGAATCGGCGCGGTGGCCGTCGTCGGTGTTGGCGCCCTGATCCTGGGGGTCATTCTGATGGTGTGGCAGCGCGTCACCACACCTGCATTCTTCAAGGGCGAAACGCTACCCCTGAAGAGTCACGACCTCATCCTCGTTCCCGCCGGCAACGAGCCCCTCTTTGAAGGGTCGCCGCAGCCTGACTCCGCACTCGTTCCCACGGTGCTCGCACCCGACCTGTCGAACTTGCCCGAGGGTGCTCAGGTCTACGACCCGGTTGCCGACCGCATTCTGTCTGAAGAGGAAGTTGAGGCAATCGAGGAGGAAGCCGAAGCTCCGCCCCAGTCGGCAGGCGAAAAGCCCGAGGGTGACGACTAACGCCCGTCCAGCAAGGGCTGGCTCGGATCCCACGTCGATCCTTCACGTAGATCGCGCTGGCGGCGCGACATGGCCGAGAGGGCTTCCAGTACGACGCGGTTGCCCAGCACGGCGGTGATATCGGCGTGGTCATACGGCGGCGCCACTTCGACAACATCCATGCCGAGAATCGGCAACTCATAGGCGATCCGACGCACCGCGTCGAGAAGTTGTCGCGACGACAGTCCTCCCGGCTCAGGCGTTCCCGTTCCGGGTGCATGGGCTGGATCGACGACATCGATGTCGACGCTCAGGAAGATGCCATCACAGTCATCAAGCGCGATGGCGAATGCTTCCGTCAAACACTCGTCGAGGCCGCGAGCGACGATTTCGGTCATCTCATACGAACGCATTCCCTGCTGCGCCATCCACTCGAGGATGTCCGGCGGCGGCCAGTAGCCACGCAAGCCAATCTGCAGAAAGCGATCACCACGGGCTGCGCCACTTTCAATCAAACGACGCATGGGCTGTCCGTGCCCGATCAACGAGCCGAACTCGATATCTCCGGTGTCGGCGTGGGCATCGAAATGGAGCACAGCCACGCGACCCCACTTCCCTGAACCACGGGCCACGCCCGTTACATCAGGCCAGGTGATTGTGTGGTCGCCTCCGAGGATGAGCGGAATCTTTCCAGCTGCCGCAACCGTCTCGACGGCCTTCTCCAAGTCAGCGCACGAGCGAGCGGCGTCACCCGAGTACATTTCGACGTCGCCGGCGTCCATCACCGCGAGGTCAACCAATCCATCAGTTCGCATCGCCATCGACGGCCGCGAACCATCGTGTGGATTGTTGTCGGTCTCACGCATCGCCTTCGGACCGAACCGGGCTCCGGCGCGGTAGGAGGTTCCGCCATCAAAGGGCGCACCTAGAATCACGACCTGCGCGTCGGCCCACGTTTCGGGCTCATCAAGAGTGCATCGTGGCACTCCCAGAAAGGTGATGTCAGGGCCGAACTGAGTTCCATAACGGGGCATGGGCTTCAGAGTAGTCAGGCCCCGCGCGGCTTTGTTGAACTCCCCGCGAGTCTGGGACAGCAGGGCGCGAGGTGCGCCCACGATGTCAGTACCAGCCGCCCCACCACTGGGTGGAATCTTGACTGTCTTGCCAGGCACCCTGTGCCTTCCAGAAGGCCCACGCCTTACACGGACTGCCGTAGCGATCACGTATGTAGCGCATACCTACTTCAACCTGTACCTCGGGAGTTCCTCGGTAGGCCGATTCGCTGTAGCCATAGTCGTTTGCCACGCCGATCGTGGTCTGCGGAATCCCGACGTACTGGCCGGTGATCTCTTTGTACTGCCAGTGCGACTCGCCAATCCACATGGGCCGTAAACAGGCCATCTGTTGGGCAGCATTCCAGCCGTAAGCACTCATCCGGCGGCTTGCGTACCACTTGGCATACGACGGAGAACTCCACGAATAGGGGGAAGCCGCTCGCACCTTCGACCACTTTGAGCCCGAACTGGCGCCCGCACTTGATCCCGACTGCCAACCCGTGATTGCGGCGTAGGTCTTGGGGCCTACCGCACGACTAGGACCGAGATCGTGCGATGCCTTGAATCGCATGATCGTCGCCATCGTCGCAGCGCCAAGGAAACCAAATCTCGATCCTGAACTACTGGTCGTCAGACCCGAGATGCGATATCCCTTGCTCAACAGGCCCTTTTGCACGGCGACAACGGCAGCGCCCTTTGAGCCAACGATCAGATTGCCAGGGAATGCCGGAACAGACGCGCGGGCGATGACCCCCGCGTGAGGAGCGGCACCTACGGTCGTCGCGGAAGCGAGCGGGCTGGCCGCAACGACGAGCGCCGCGAGGGCTACGCCCAGAGTTCGAGTGCGCATCGGTCAGTACGCCGTTGTCCAGGGTTCCCAGCCACGATCGCGCCAGTTGCGGTAGGCGATCACATCCTGCTGAGCACACGAGGCGAGGTTGGGTCGGGGGGCAAAGGCCAGACCGCCGTAGTTGGGCCACTCCCACATGTCCAGTTGCCACTTACCCATGTACTTCCCTGACGGATTCGATACCGAGCAGTTACCACCGGACTCGCGCACAGTGACCTTGCAACCCATGCGCGAATGCACGAAGGCGAAAACACTCACCCCGGCACGCGCCGAGCGGGTACGCGCCGTCACCGTGGGATCAGCCAGGCCCGAGCATTGGTCAAGACTGGTGTAGCGCGGCGAACTCGACGGTGCCGACGGCTTGGGTGCCGGCTTTGACACTCCGAATCCGGTGATCGCGGCATACGTCTTCGGTCCGACAGCACGGCTGGGGCCTAGGTTGTGCGACGCCTTAAACCGCATGATGGTCGCCATCGTCGAAGAGCTGAGGTACCCGAACCTCGCTGTTGAACTCCGCACTGAGATTCCGGGGATGCGGTAGCCCTTGCTCAACAATCCCCTTTGCACGGCCGTAACAGCGGCCCCGCGGGATCCGATAATGAGGTTGCCCGGGAATGGCGGGTTGGAGGTGCGCACGACGCTGGGAGTCGAGGTTGACGCCGGAATCGCCGTAGCTGGCGTTGCTGCCCCTAGAAGGGCACCCGCTATCACGGACAGCCCGACAGAGGCAGTCGCGAGGCGACGAAGCGGAAGGCCAGACTGCATAGGTTGACGCTAACGGCGACCACCGCGAGAGCGTCAGGCCCAAATGTCCAGATAGTGGTCGCTCCCGGGGGTGGCGGCCACAATCTTGTGACTCACGTCACATGCCAATTCCCGCATAGTGGCAATCCGGAGGCTCACGGCGGTAGCCAACCTAGGAATCGAAGCCAAGCCCGAGCCGGTCAAGTGATCGCAGCCAGAGGTTGCGCTTCCCACCCAAACGATCAGAACGGTCAAGCGATGCCCGTGTCCATGAAATGCCGACGGAACGAAAGGGCTCGGGAGGGAACGGCAGTGGCTTGGTTCGCACCATCTCAAGGCGGGTGCGTTCGGTATCGCGTGATTCGAGGTGATCGAGCATGACCTCGGCACCAAATCGTGACGCGGCGACTCCAAGGCCGGTGAACCCGACGACGTACGACAGTCGTCCGCCGAAGGCACTCCCCCAATAGGCGCAGAACCGGGAGCAGGTATCGATGGCACCGCCCCACGCATGGGTAAAGCGGACACCACGCAGCTGCGGAAATGTGTCGAAGAAGTGGGTCGCCAATCGAAGATATGACTCGTGGTCGTTCTCGAGATGCGGCCCAAACCCGTTATTCCAGTGGTATTCGGCGTCGTATCCGCCCCACAGAATACGACCGTCCGCAGTAACGCGGTAGTAGTGGAACTGATTGCCCGCGTCGCCGATGCCCTGTTCGCCGCTCCACCCGATGGCCGCACGCTGTTGTGCCGTGAGTGGTTCGGTGACAAGCACGTAGTCGTACACGGGCACCACATACTGACTGATCCGCCGCAGCAACGGCGGGAAAGCGTTGGTTGCGAGCGCAACCTGTGCAGCACGCACCGAACCGCCAGCCGTCGTGAGGCGCATCCCGGCTCCGTCGGCGTCGACTCCCGTCACCCTCGTGCCTTCGTGGATGCGCACCCCACGATCGAGACAGGCTTGACGCAAACCCCACGCTAGCCTCGCGGGATTGACCAGCGCCGTTCCTCGACGATCGAGCACGCCAGCAAGATACGTCGGTGAATCGACGAGCGACCGCAGCGCCTCGCGATCGAGAAACTCCAACTCCAGGCCAAGATCGTTACCGACGTCGACCGCCTCGCGCAGATCATCGACGTGATGCGGATCGACCGCCACATCAAGACCCCCCGATCGATGGAAATCGCAGTCGATGGAGTGCTCGTTGATCGTGGCTACGATGGCATCGAGATTGGCTTGCCCCATCCTCAACAAGGTCGGCATCTGCTCGGGCCACCGTGACACGCCATTGCCGAGTCCGTGGGTCAACGAGTCGGCCATGAAACCGCCATTGCGGCCACTGGCCCCCTGTGCCACTGAATCGCCCTCAACGAGCAGCACGTCACGCCGTGGATCACGCTCAGCTGCCAGCAGGGCCGTCCAGAGGCCGGTAAAGCCACCGCCGACCACCACGAGGTCCGCCGTACTGTCTCCCTCAAGGGTCGGCGCAGGTTCAGGGCGCCTTGCATCGTCGAGCCAAAAGGGGGTCAGGGCAGTGTCGCGTAAGGAATCGGCATCGCGCGGTCGTCCGTGACGTGCAAATGGCATTGCTCAGCCCTTACGTCGAGCCCGGCCAACCAGCTGGGCAATCAGCACGATAGCCAAGGAGATGATGAACATCGCCGAGGCGATGACATTGGCCTGCGGCGGAATTCCACGGTTGGCCGAAACGTACACGAATTTCGGGAAGGTGTTGACCTGCCCTGAGTTGAAGTTCGTAATGATGAAGTCATCGAAACTCAACGAGAACGCCAACAGTGCGGCCGCCGCGATTCCCGGAGCCAACAGGGGCAACGTGATGCGACGGAATGCCTCGCGCTCGTTGGCGTACAGGTCCATGGCGGCCTGCTCGAGTCGCGGATCAAGACTGGCCAAACGAGCTTTCACGGTGACGACCACGAAACTGATGCAGAACATGATGTGGGCAACCACGATTGTCCAGAAACCCAGCGGCACGAACAGGTTAAGAAACAACGCCAACAGCGATGAACCAAGGACAACCTCCGGTGTGGCCATCGGTAGGAAGATCAACAGGTTCGTGCTAGACCGGCCGCGGAATCGATAGCGCACCAATGACAGCGCGATGAGGGTTCCGAGAGCCGTGGCGATTGCTGTTGCGATGAACCCAATGGCCAGCGAATTCAGCAGCGACCCGCACACCTCAGGAGCACCACATGGGTTGAGCCAGTTGTCGAGTGTGAAACCACGCCACACCAGATTGCTCTTACCGGCGTCGTTAAACGAGAAGACGAATGTGTACACGACTGGCAGTAGAAGATACGCAAACGCGATCACCGCGTACAAACGCAGCACATTGGAGCCGAACCAACGCCACACCCGCGTCGGAGCAGACAACTTTCTCGGAGCGGCAACTGGGCTCTCAACGACCGCGCTCACAGCAGGTCCTCCGTTCCCACGCGGCGCACGTAGACGAGCACTACAGCCAAGATGCAGGCCATCAGCACGAACGACAGCACAGCAGCAGTCGGATAGTCGTTGGTGTTGAGGAATGCGTAATCGATGCGGTTACCGATCATGGTGTTCTTGGAATTTCCGAGCAGTGCCGCATTGACGTAGTCACCAGCTGCCGGAATGAACGTCAGCAATGTGCCTGCCACAACTCCCGGCATCGACAGCGGAAGGGTCACTTTGCGAAAGCCGGTGAAGCCAGGCGCGTAGAGATCGCCCGCCGCTTCAACAAGTTTGGGATCAACGCGTTCGAGGCTGGCGTAAATAGGCAACGTCATGAATGGCAGGAAGTTGTAAGTGAGACCCAGAACCACGGCAAGCGCCGACGGATATATTCCACCGATGCCGTCGCTGAAGAAGCCCACCCACTTCATGGCCGCAACAACGGGACCTTCATCTGCCAGAATCTGACGCCACGCAATGGTGCGCAGGATGAACGACACGAAGAACGGAGCGATCACCATGATCAGGAAGACGTTGCGGAACCGACCTGACTTGAAAGCAATGAAATACGCAAGCGGGTAGCCGATCAGCAATGCAAGTACCGTGGCACATGCCGCGTACACGAATGACCGGAAGAGCGGCGTGTAGTAGGACGGATCAGTCAGAACCTCGACGTAATTGGCGAAGTGGAAGGTCTGCTCGTACTCACCGATCTCTCCGCCTGGCACCGCTGTTTGAAGCGACATCATGAAGAGCGTGACGAGGGGAATCACGAAGAAGACTCCGAGCCACAAGAGCCCCGGGAGCATCAGCAGGTACGGCACAAAGCGTCCGCGACGCTGCGGCTGAGGTGAGCCTTGCAGGTTGTCGCGCTGGACGTCGCCTAGAGCTGCCGCGATCGACATTAGTCCGCCGCCTCGTCATCGACGTGCGCTCCGGCATTGGGGTCCTCACTGCCGTCGAGGATGAACGCAAATCCTGCGTCCCAGCTCAGCCGCACTGCCGTGCCCGGATCGAAAACAGCTCCGGGGCGAAGGTTCTGCACAAAGACCCCGATGACATCTCCCCCGCGGGTGGCAACTTCATACTGGGTCGAGACACCTGTGAACAGTGCACTGGCGACTGTGCCCTCGACGAAGTTGCCATGTGAGGGGGCATCTCCGGCGGTCGCGAGAAGTTCCGCATGGATCTTTTCGGGGCGAACCCCCACGAGCACTCGACGACCGGCGCTCACATCAACACCCGGCGCCACTCGCGCACGCGGTACTCGGAATGCTCCATCGGCATCGCTGAGTAACACATCATCGCCGTCGGCGCCGGTCACGGTGGCAGGCAGCAGATTGGACTGACCGAGGAAGTTCGCGACAAACGCGGTGTTGGGTGACTCGTACAGGTCTATCGGAGAACCCATTTGCTCGATGACACCCGCGTTCATGACCGCGACCGTGTCGGCCATCGTCATGGCCTCTTCCTGATCGTGAGTCACGTGAATGAACGTGATTCCGACTTCGGTTTGAATGCGCTTGAGTTCAAGCTGCATCTGTCGACGCAGTTTCAAGTCAAGCGCGCCGAGCGGCTCATCAAGGAGCAGCACCGCCGGACGGTTGACGATGGCCCGCGCGAGTGCGATTCGCTGCTGCTGGCCACCCGACAACTGACCGGGCTTGCGGCGCATGACGTGGTGCAACTCAACGAGTTCGAGCGCTTCCTTCACCTTGCGATCGACCTCAGCGTCCTTACGTCGGCGTAGGCCGAACGCTACGTTTTCGTAGATGTCGAGGTGCGGGAAGAGTGCATAGTTCTGAAACACCGTGTTGACCGGACGCTGATAGGGCCGGCTGTAGGTGATGTCGGCGTCACCGATGGCGATTGAGCCCGCGGTGGGTTCCTCAAGCCCGGCAACCATGCGAAGCGTCGTTGTCTTGCCGCATCCGCTCGGACCCAACAGTGCGAAGAACGAGCCCTGCGGAACCGTCAGAACAAGATCGTCGACTGCGGTGAAGTCGCCAAAACGCTTCGTGAGGTTGGTGAGTGTGAGATCACCATCGGCCTGCGTCACGTCAGTGCTGCGAGCCATCCCCGATCAGCCCTGAATGACCTTGCCGAATGCCGCCAGGTATTCCTGCTCCTCTTGTGGAGTCAACGGCCTGAACACCTGGGTATTCGCAAGAGTCGCATCGGTCGGGAAAGATAAATTCACTCGCGGCCAACTTCGGGTCAATCTTCGCCATTGCTTCCTTGGCACCCTTCACCGGACAGATGTAGTTGACATACGCGGCGACGATTGCAGCGACCTCGGGTTGGTAGTAGTAGTTCATCAACTCTTCGGCGTTCTTCTTGTGTGCGGAGGTGGCCGGGATAAGTAGGTTGTCGGACCACAGGACACCGTCGGTGTCGGGCAGGGCAAAGCCCCACTTGTCACCGTTCTCGGCGTTAATCTGAAAGATGTCTCCACTCCAACCGATGGCTGCGTATGCCTGCCCGTTGATGAGGTCTTCTTTGTAGGAGTTGCCCTTCACCTGCTTGATTTGGCCACTGTCAACCTGCTGCTGCAGCACGTTCAGTGCCGCGTTGAACTGGTCGTTAGTGAAGGGGCCGTCAATTCGCACACCCTGACTCATCATGATCAGCCCGATGGTGTCGCGCATTTCAGACAACACCACGACCTTGCCCTTGAGTTCAGGAGCCCATAGATCGTTGATTGACTTCAGCCCGTTCGGAATCTTCTCTTTGTTCCACACCAGGCCGGAAAAACCGGATTGCCAGGTAAGGGAGTACTTGCGACCGGGGTCGAACCCGACATTGTTCAGCGTGTCAAGAATGTTCTTCTTGTTCGGAACGTTGGCTTCGTCAATCGGCGCGGCAAAACCCTGCCGGATCCACCGACCGGCCATCCAGTCGGTGGGAGTCACCAGGTCGTAACCAATGTCTTGACCGTTTCCGAGCTGTCCGCTGACCTTGCCGTAGAAGGTCTGATTGTCTTCAATGTCTTCCTTATATTCGACATTGATTCCGGACTCTTTCTCGAACGCGACGAGCGAGGGGTAGACCTTCTTTTCTTGGTCGTAGTCCAGATACAGGGTCCAGTTCGCCCACACGAGCGACTTCTCCGAGTCGGACTTGTCGCTCGGCGTCGCGACTGGCGCCGCATTGCCGCTCGAAGCCGCGGCAGATCCCGAGGCCGAGGACGAACCCCCCTTGCTACCCGTTCCACAGGCAGCCAAGGCCGCCGCAGCGCCCACTGCACCTGTGGCAGCCATGAAGCCGCGACGTGACATTGCCTGCCGGAGCATTTCCAGTCGAGGGTCATTCATCGGGTCCACGGGGTTCTCCTTATGATTCGCGCTCGCGAAAGCGAACACGTTCAACTCTGACAGCAACCCTATGCCTGCAAACGTCACTCGGGGTGGGATCGGCGTAACCGACTGTCACCTATCGCCGAAGATGGTGCGGTGCCAGTCCTTGCGCGCCAGTCCGGCGGTGTCAATCGACACGTGCTTGACGATCGTGTACTCCTCGAAGGAGTAGGGACTCATGTCCTTGCCAAAGCCTGACGCCTTCACTCCCCCGTGCGGCATTTCAGACACGATCGGGATGTGATCGTTGATCCAGACACATCCCGCCGTGATCTCGCGGCTCGCTCGCAGCGCCCGCACGACGTCGGTTGTCCAGGCAGAAGCCGCCAGACCATAAGGAGTGTCGTTCGCGAGGTTCAAGCCCTCGTCATCACTGTCAAAGGGAAGGGCGACGAGCACCGGCCCGAACACCTCGTGTTGAACGATCTCTGAATCCTGCCGGGCGTCGACAATGAGCGTCGGCTCGTAATAGGCACCGGACTCAGGTGTTGTCGCGGGAATGCGCCCACCAGTTGCGACTCGCGCACCATCGGCAACCGCGCGTTCGACAAAGCCTCCGACTCGCTCCTGCTGACGCTTACTGATGAGCGGTCCGAGATCGGTGTGCTCATCACGCGGGTCACCGATTCGCATCGAGGCCATCAACTCGGCTACCCCGGCGATGAAGTCTGCATAGAGCGGACGCTGCACATAGGCGCGCGTGGCAGCGGTGCAGTCCTGACCGCAATTGATCACACTCGCGGCAACCGCACCGTGCACGGCGGCTTCGAGGTCGGCATCGTCAAACACGACGAACGGCGCCTTGCCGCCGAGTTCCATGTGCACCCGCTTCAGCCCGTCGATCGCCAGACTGGCAACTCGACGGCCTACCGGAGTCGACCCGGTGAACGACACCATTCCAACTCTTGGATGCGACACCAGCGCCTCGCCAGCCACTGGTCCGGCGCCGGTGATGACATTGACCACGCCGGCCGGAATACCTGCGGCGAGGCAGTCATCCGCGAGCATCAGGGTCGTGAGCGGTGTCATCTCTGAAGGCTTGAGCACGATGGCGTTGCCTGCAGCAATCGCCGGCAGAATCTTCCACATGGCCATCTGTAGTGGGTAATTCCACGGCGCGATAGAACCAACCACACCCACGGGCTCACGACGAATCATCGACGTGTGTGCGCCATCCCACTCAGCGGCGGCAGAGCCTTGCAGGTGCCTCGCTGCTCCTGCAAAGTACGCAACGTTGTCGATCGATCCGGGTACATCGAACTCACGACTGAGCTTGATCGGCTTTCCCGTTTGAAGGGTTTCGGTCTGTGCGTACTCCTCCGCCTTCGCCTCGAGAATGCCCGCGAGTCGATGGAGGGCTGCCGATCGCTCTGCCGGAGTGGCACTTCCCCACTCCTTCTGCGCGTGCACGGCCGCCTCGACAGCGGCGTTCACATCGGCAGGCGAGGCCAACTCAAGGGTGGCGACTACTGATCCGTCGGCGGGGTTGACGACATTAAAGTCGTCACCCGAGGTGCCTTCGGCGACAACCCCACCGATTCGCTGGGCGGCGATTCGCTCGGTCATGAGAACTCCTGTCGGTCAGCTCGCTGTAGTCGCGATGGTGTCATGGGTACGTGAACGCAGACAAAGATGGGGCTATGGGGCTATGGGGCTATGGGGCTATGGGGCAGAGGGCGGCAGAGCGACCGGCGCCGTCGTTACACCGCCCGTGACTGTGGCGCAGGCAGTGCCGCAGCTGCAAGGCACTGCGCCACATGCTCCGCCCCAGAGGAGATCAGCCCGACTGTGACACGCACGTGATCGCCGGCGAGCCCCGGTAGTACGAAGGGGGCACCCGGAGCAACACCAATGCCCGCGGCGGCCGCCCGTACGAGTGCCAACCGCTCGTCAACGACCGGCACCCACTGATTGATGCCGTCGCCAGCTGCCAGCGGCAGCCCACACGATGCGAGTGCACCCGCCAGTTCACGTTGCCGCTGCGCGTAGGTACGGCGTGCCTGCGCGACGACATCAATCGAGTCAGGATCGGTGAGCAACTCGACCAGCAGCGACTGCACCATGCGACTGGTCCACCCAGGGCCGAGAAGCCGTCGCTCAACCAGCCGATCGATAAGTTCGGCGGGTCCACCCACAGCAGCAATGCGTAAGTCAGGTCCGTGGGACTTCGAAAAGCTGCGGATGTGGATGACGCGGTTATCAAGGTACCGACCCAGACTCACATCGTCGGCAATCGAAATGTCGCCACAGTGATCGTCTTCAACAACGGTAATCGGATGATCGCGCAACAGAAGTGAAAGTTCACGGGCCCGTGGCTCACTCATGCTGATGCCCGTCGGGTTGTGCGCCCTCGGCTGCAAGAACAGAGTCGACGGTCGCAGTTGCAATGCGTCGGACAGTGCGCTCGGCACAATACCTTCGCTGTCGAGGGGAAGTGCGATGAGTTCGGCGCCCTGACGCTCCAGCAGGTCGATGAGTGGAGGAAATGCAGGGTTCTCGATGAGCACCCGATCTCCGAACCCAACGATCAGGTCTGCCACCCGTGACAGTGCATCAAGAGCGCCGTCGACGACGGTAAAACCACCAGGGGCAAAAGGCCACGAGTTGACCAGCAGTTCTTCCAACTGGGGCAGCACCGGCCGATCGAGATAACTTCCCGACAATGCCTTGCCCCCCACGCGGCGCAGCAGTGGCCCCAGTTCTGGAAGTAAGGCCGGGTCCGGAATACCCGTGGAGAGATCGAGAGCTAATGCACCACCGCCGGACGCCAAGCTGCGATACCGATGCGCCAGGCCGGACGTGCGCAGCGCGAAAGTGCCCGCTCGCCCTCGCGCCTCGATCGCCCCTACCACTGTGAGCATTCGCCACGCCTCGGCGACGGTGCCCGGACTGACTCCCAGCTCCCGCGCAAGATCTCGGACCGTCGGGAGTCGTTCACCGGCCGCAATGTCCCCTGAACCGATCAGCCGACCAAGTGCGGCGGCAATTCCCTGAGGTGAACGGTCACCAATGGATGCAGCAACGCGCTCCATGGTCTTCTCCTCCCCTCAGGGCCCAGCCGAACCGCACCCACATCGCCTAGCAGACTGCGCGGCGCTGCGACCTGCCCGAAACAATGTTCAAATCGCTGCGTAACGTATCGCGGGTTGCCTAGTGTGTGGGGCACAAAGCGAAAAGATCCACCACGAGGTACAAGATTGAGTTCACGACACAAGTTCACTGCGAGCCAGCCGAACCTTCGGCGGCCTGAGCGGAAGTGAGGACGGCAATGCCGATTGTCAGGGCAGCTCTCTTGCAGACCCCATGGACCGGGGACAAGGAGTCCATGATCCAGGTACATGAGCAGAAGGCCCGAGAGGCCGCCGCTCAAGGTGCCCAGGTGATGTGTTTCCAAGAACTCTTCTACGGCCCCTACTTCTGCCAGGTGCAAGACAAGGCCTACTACGAATACGCCGAGTCGATTCCCGGTCCTACCACCGAACGCTTCCAGGCCCTGGCCAAGGAACTGGGCATGGTGATGATTCTTCCCATGTACGAGCTCGACGGTCCTGGATTCCTCTACAACACGGCGGCGGTGGTCGATGCCGATGGCAGCTACCTCGGCAAGTACCGCAAGCAGCACATTCCTCACGTGAGCGGTTTCTGGGAGAAGTTCTACTTCCGTCCCGGCAACGGTGGGTACCCGGTGTTCGACACCGCAGTCGGCAAGGTGGGGGTGTACATCTGTTACGACCGCCACTTCCCCGAAGGTTGGCGCGCTCTTGGCCTCAATGGAGCCCAAATCGTGTTCAATCCGTCGGCAACGTCGCGCGGACTGTCGCAGTACCTGTGGAGCATTGAGCAGCCCGCAGCCGCGGTCGCGAACGAGTATTACGTCGGTGCGATCAACCGCGTCGGTATCGAGGAACTCGGCGACGACGACTTCTACGGGCAGTCGTACTTCGTCGATCCCGAGGGTTCGTACGTCGGGGAGAAGGGAGACCCTTACAAGGAGGAGCTCATCATCCGCGACTTGGATCTTGACCTACTGTTCGAGGTGCGCGAGCGTTGGGCGTTCTACCGCGATCGTCGCCCCGACGCCTACGACGACCTAGTTCGCCCCTGAACGACTGACACGGAGGCTGACGTGACCACCCTGATTAAGAACGGAACAGTCGTGTCGCCCACGGGGCGCACACAGGCGGATGTACTGGTCGACGGCGAAAAAATCGTGGCACTGGTCACCCCGGGCGATACGTCGCTCGGGGTTGACCTCGCCGCCTCGGCCGACGTGGTGATTGATGCCGCGGGCAAGTACGTCATTCCCGGCGGTATTGACTGCCACACCCACATGGAGTTGCCCTTCGGCGGCACCTTCGCGTCCGACACGTTTGAGACCGGAACGCGCGCTGCCGCTTGGGGTGGCACGACGACGATCATTGACTTCGCCGTTCAAGTTCAAGGCGCGAGAGTTCAGGATGGCTTGGCGGCGTGGCACGAGAAGGCCCGCGGCAACTGCGCGATCGACTACGCGTTCCACCAGATCATCGGTGGCGTCGACGACGATTCGCTCAAGGCGATGGACGAACTCGTCGCTGAGGGCATCACCAGCTTCAAACTCTTCATGGCCTACCCCGGAGTCTTTTACTCTGATGACGGCCAGATTCTCAAAGCGATGCAGAAAGCGTCTGACAATGGCGCGATGATCATGATGCATGCCGAAAACGGCATTGCGATCGACGTGCTGGTGGCACAGGCATTGGCCCGCGGTGAAACAGATCCCGTTTACCACGGGCTCACGCGTCCGTGGGAAACCGAGGAAGAAGCCACGCATCGCGCGATCATGCTGGCGCGACTGACTGGCGCACCGCTCTACATCGTGCATATGAGCGCCAAGCAGGCCGTCGGAACTCTTGCCATTGCGCGCAACGAGGGCCTGAACGTCTTCGGCGAAACGTGCCCGCAGTACCTGTACCTCTCACTGGAAGAGAACCTCGCGGCGGCAGGTTTCGAAGGAGCCAAGTGGGTGTGCTCGACCCCGTTGCGATCGCGCGCTGAGGGCCACCAAGAGGAACTGTGGCGCTACTTGGCCACCAACGACCTGTCGGTTATCAGCACCGACCACTGCCCCTTCTGTTTCAAGGAGCAAAAGGAACTTGGCGTCGGCAACTTCTCCAAGATTCCCAATGGAATTGGCTCGGTTGAGCACCGCATGGACCTCATTTACCAAGGCGTCGTTGACGGTCGCATCTCGGTTGAGCGCTGGGTCGAGTTGTGTTCGACGACGCCGGCCCGCATGTTCGGTCTTTATGGTCGCAAGGGAGTCATCGCACCAGGCGCCGACGCCGACATCGTGATCTACGATCCCGCTGGTCACACCAGCATCGGACTCGAGAAGACCCACCACATGAACATGGATCACTCCGCGTGGGAGGGTTACGAGATCGACGGCAAGGTCGACACCGTCATTTCGCGTGGCTCGGTTGTCGTCGCCAACGATGAGTTCCACGGCCACGCCGGTCACGGCCAGTTCGTCCCGCGTGGCCTGTCCCAGTACCTGATCTAGTACCCGATCTAGTATCACTGCACCTAAGTCAAGGAGACGATCAATGCGCACCATCACCCACTGGATCGACGGGGCCTCAAGTCCCTCCGCGTCGGGTCGTACATCCCCTGTCTACAACCCGGCAACCGGTGAGGTGCAGGCCGAAGTCGCGCTGGCCAGCATCGACGAGGTTGACGCCGCCGTCGCTTCCGCGCTCACGGCCTTCCAGTCGTGGCGCTCAGCCTCGGTATCACGGCGCACCGAGGTGATGTTCAAGTTCCGCCAGATCGTCGACTCGCGCCGCGCTGAGATCTCAGAACTGGTCAGCATTGAGCACGGCAAGGTTCCCTCTGATGCCGCAGGTGAATTGGCTCGCGGAATCGAGAACATCGAGTTCGCCTGCGGTATCGCACCTTTGCTCAAGGGCGGCTACAGCGAGCAGGTGTCCACCGGAGTTGACGTTTACTCGATTCGTCAGCCGCTCGGGGTTGTGGCCGGCATCACGCCGTTCAACTTCCCAGCCATGGTTCCGATGTGGATGTTCGCCAATGCCATCGCCTGCGGAAACACGTTCATCCTCAAGCCCAGTGAGAAAGACCCGTCCGTTGCCCTCCTGATCGCGCAGATGCTCAAGGAAGCGGGCCTCCCCGACGGCGTCTTCAACGTCCTCATGGGTGACAAGGTGGCTGTCGACCGCATCCTCGAACACCCCGACATCGCCGCGGTGAGTTTCGTGGGGTCAACGCCGATTGCGCAGTACGTGTACTCCACCGGAACTGCCAACGGCAAGCGCGTTCAGGCTCTCGGCGGCGCTAAGAACCACATGCTCGTACTCCCCGACGCTGACGTTGATCTGGCCGCCGACTCCGCGGTCAGCGCAGCGTACGGTTCGGCTGGCGAGCGGTGCATGGCCGTCTCAGTGGTGGTCGCCGTGGGCTCCGTTGCCGATCCGCTGGTTGAGGCAATCGCCGCCCGACTTCCCAAGGTGCGTGTTGGCCCGGGCACCGATCCCACTGCAGAGATGGGTCCGCTCATTACCGCCGAGCACCGCGACAAGGTCGCCGGCTACCTCGCATCGGCTGCCAGCCAAGGAGCGACGGTTGTCGTTGATGGTCGCGAAGGCGACCTTCCTGCCCAAGGCTTCTTCCTCGGCGTCTCTCTCGTCGATCACGCGGCCCCGGGTATGTCGGTGTATGACGACGAAATCTTCGGACCTGTTCTCACCGTCGTTCGCGTCGACACTTACGACGAAGGGCTCGCACTGATCAACTCGAACAAGTACGGAAACGGCACCGCGATCTTCACTCGTGATGGTGGCGCGGCCCGTCAGTTTCAGTTCGATGTGAGTGTGGGCATGGTCGGTGTCAACGTGCCGATTCCGGTTCCGGTGTCGTACTACAGTTTTGGCGGCTGGAAGGCCTCGATTTTCGGCGACACGTCGATCTACGGACCATCCGGCGTCGACTTCTACACACGCACCAAAGTGGTCACCTCGCGTTGGCCCGATCCTTCAACATCGTCAGTTGATCTCGGCTTCCCGCGCACCCGCTAATCGGAGGATTCATGGATATCGGCATCGTTCTTCAGTGCAATCCCCCCGCAGCACGAGTGATTGAACTCACGCGTCAAGCCGAGCAATGGGGCTTCTCCCACGCGTGGACTTTCGACTCGCATCTGCTGTGGGAGGAGCCGTACGTCGTGCACAGCGCGATGTTGGCGGCGACCCGCAATATCGTCGTTGGACCCATGGTGACTAATCCCGCAACGCGCGACTGGACCGTCACGGCATCGGTCTTCGCCACCCTCAATGAGATGTACGGAAACCGCACTGTCTGCGGTATCGGGCGAGGTGACTCAGCCGTACGCGTCACCAATGGCAAGCCGGTCACCGTTGCCGATCTTCGTGAGTCAGTAGGCGTCATCAGCGGGTTGGCCAATGGTCGCGAGGTTGAGTACAAGGGCAGCATGCTGCGATTCCCTTGGAACCCCACGTCGCGCACACCCGTATGGGTGGCGGCCTATGGCCCCAAGGTTCTTGCCCTTGCTGGCGAAGTGGCTGACGGGTTCATTCTTCAGCTCGCCGACCTATCGATCGCTGAGTGGAGCATCGCCGCCGTTCGTTCGGCAGCCGCCGCAGCCGGGCGCAACCCCGACGACATCTCCATTTGTGTGGCGGCTCCGGCCTACATCACCGATGGTTCCGCCGAACAACAAGCGCACGCCTACGACCAATGCCGGTGGTTTGGCGGCATGGTCGGAAACCACGTGGCAGAAATCGTTGCCCGCTACGGCGATCAGGGGGCAGCGGTTCCGCAGGATCTGACCGAGTACATCAAGGGCCGTCAGGACTACGACTACAACGAGCACGGCCGCGCCGGAAACACGCACACAGAGTTCGTTCCCGACGCGATTGTCGATCGCTTCTGCATCATCGGCACAGTCGAGCAGCACGTGGCCAAACTTGAACAGTTGAAGGCACTCGGAGTCGATCAGTTCGCGATCTACCTCCAGCACGACGCCCAAGATGAAGTTCTCGCGACGTACGGACAGAAGATCATCCCAGCCATCCGCGACCACGTAGCTGCCAAGAGCTGATGGCGACCACTGCCCCCACGTTTCTTCAGAAGCCGGTAGATCCCGCGCGCTCGAATTCGGGGCGCTCTGGTCCCTCGGCATTGAGCAGATTCGCCCGTCGCACGGTGTTTATCATCGGCGGCATTGTGGCGGTGGCGCTGATCTACACGGCCGTGAAGGCAATGGGGCACGCCACCGGAGGTACGTGGCCTTTCACCTCAATGCCTCTGCCCTTTTCGACCGACGACGTCACGATGCCACCCGTGATGGACATCGTGTTGCGCTTTGGCCAACCCCAGCGCACTGGTGACCCGAAGAACCTCACGATGTGGATTCTCGAGGCGATGCTCTTCACCTTCCGAGAGGCCTTCGTCGGATTCATCATCGGCATCATCATCGGAATGGCCATTGCGCTGATCATGCTGCGCACTCGCTGGCTCGAGCGCGGCGTGATGCCCTGGGTGATCGTGTCTCAGACTGTGCCGCTGATCGCTCTTGCCCCGGTGGTTGTTGCGTTTGGTAACCAGATCAAGGTTCCTCTGTTCTCGTGGCAACAGTGGATGTCGGTGGCACTGATCGCGACCTACCTCACCTTCTTCCCCGTTGCAGTCAACGGATTACGTGGCCTCAAGTCGCCCACCCCGCTTGCTCTCGACTTCATGCGCACTAATGCCGCCTCAGGTAATGCCACGTTGTGGAAGTTGCGCATGCCTGCTGCTGTGCCCTTCCTCATCCCCGCACTCAAACTTGCTGCGACCGCCTCGGTGGTCGGCGCGATTGTCGGTGAGATTTCAGCGGGCGTGCGCGGTGGCCTCGGTCGACTCCTGATCGACTACTCCGCTCAGTATCTCAGCGATCCATCGCGGCTATATTGCGTCGTGATCGGAGCCGCCCTCTTGGGTGTCCTATTCGTCGCACTCATTAACGTGACTGACCTTCTGCTCATGCGTAACCGTCCCCGGGAGGCCCGATGACCACCGCCGACACCACTACCCCCGCCATTGAGATTCAGGGGGTCGGAATGGTGTTCAACGGCGGGCGGCCTAACGAGGTCACCGCACTCACCGACATTGATCTCACAGTGCAGGCCGGGGAGTTCATCTCGCTGATTGGTCCCTCTGGTTGCGGCAAGTCAACGCTCATGCGCATCGTCGGAGATCTTGAGACCCCGACCTCGGGCGCGGTGCGCGTCAACGGCAAAGACCCCCGACAGGCGCGACTTGACCACGATTACGGTATGGCTTTTCAGCAGGCCGGCCTGTTCGATTGGCGCACCGTTTCGGCCAATATTGAACTCCCACTTGAGTTAATGAAGTGGAACAAGGCCCGCAGGCAGACGCGCTCGAGTGAATTGCTCGATCTCGTACACCTAGCGGACTTCGGTGCGATGCGTCCGTGGGAACTTTCGGGCGGCATGCAGCAGCGCGTGGCGATCGCGCGTGCGCTGGCCGCTTCACCGGGGTTGCTACTCATGGATGAGCCATTTGGTGCGTTGGATGAAATGACGCGCGAACGGATGCAGGGAGAGTTGGTGCGCATCTGCGCCGAGACTGGCGCGACGGTCATTTTCGTGACGCACTCCATTCCTGAGGCGGTGTATCTCAGCGACCGCGTCGTCGTGATGTCCGCCCGCCCTGGCCAGATCACTGACGTCATTCCTGTCGCACTCGGTGAGCGCAATGAAGACACCCGCGAAGATCCGACCTTCTTCGCTTCGATCACCACAGTGCGCGAAGCTCTGCGCGGTGCACCAGCGCCGGCTGTGACCGGCTCGAACTCGGTGGACATTTCGTGAGCACCGTTGAAGCGCCCCAGACGCAGGCGCCTAAACCGAAGACTCCGTCGACCAATCCCGGACGAGGGCGCTCGCTCATACCTCCGCTCATCGTCGGAGTTGTCGCGGTGGTTGCCTGGGAAGTCTTGGTGCGGGTCTTCAACATTCAGAAGTTCCTCATCCCGCGTCCCTCATCGATCATCGCCGCACTCAGCACATCGTGGGCTGACATCCTGGAAGGAACCAAACGCACCGGTTACGTCGCAGTGTCTGGTTTGATCGTCGGTGTCATCATTGCCGTTGCTCTGGCCTTGCTCTGCACTCGCTTTCACTTCATGGCCGACGCCCTCACCCCGATGGCCGCCGCCCTCGCGGCGACACCGATCGTTGCCCTCGCGCCCATCTACTTCAAGTGGTTCGGCGCGACCGATGCCACCGCCAAGCAATGCGTGGTGGTGTCAGTCGTGATCTTCCCGGTGTTCATCAACACCGCGCGAGGATTACTCGAGGTGCAAAACGTGCAAATCGAACTCATGCACACCTACGGCGTTGGCGACTGGGCCATTTTGCGCGAGGTGCGCCTGCCCAATGCGCTGCCTTTCTTCTTCACGTCACTCAAGGTTGCGTCCTCGCTGGCGGTGATCGCGGCAATCGTGGCTGAGTATTTCGGCGGCCAGCAGGGCACTCTCGGATCAATCATCACGCAGTCGGCAGGGCTTTCCCGGTACGACCGCGCTTGGGCCGCGGTGCTGATGGCCGCACTGCTCGGCATCGTGCTTTACGCAATCGTTGTCGTCTTGGAACGTACATTCATACCGTGGGAGCGCGCAGACGCGAGACGATGACCCTTAACTTCCCTGTTCCACCGATGAATCTCCACCAGTCAGCCGGCTCGTGGATCGTGAACGAGGTGCGCTTGCGCATCGAGGAAGGACAGTGCAGATGAGGAAAAGCACATGGGGAGTGGCCGCGGTTGCCGCCACCTCGGCATTGCTGCTCGCCGCCTGCGGCGGCTCTGGCAGCGGAACGGCCAGTAGTGCCGCGTCGGCCTCGGGTTCAGCGAGCGCCTCGGCATCAGAGTCCGCAGCGTCGCCGTCGGCAACGGCCTGCGCCAGCCTGACACCGGTCAAGTTGCAGTTGCAGTGGGTTGCCCAGGCTCAATTCGCGGGTTACTACGCAGCCAAGGACCAAGGCCTGTGGGAGAAGGAGTGCCTTGACGTCACCATCGTCGAGGGCGCGGTCGACATCGTGCCGCAGACTCAGCTCGCCACCGGCGCTGTCGACTTCGCCATCGCGTGGGTGCCCAAGGCCCTCGCATCGCGCCAAGAAGGTGCCGGTATCACCGACATCGGCCAGATCTACCAGCGTTCCGGAACTCTCCAGATCTCGCTGAAGGCCAATAACGACATCACCAAGCCCGAGCAGTTGTCGGGTAAGAAGGTCGGTAGCTGGGGCTACGGAAACGAGTTCGAGCTTCTCGCCGGACTCACCAAGGCCGGCGTCACCAACCCCGGTCCCAAGGACCTCATCCAGCAGCAGTTCGACGAGTCGGCACTCCTCGCCGGCCAGATCGACGCAGCTCAGGCGATGACGTACAACGAGTACGCACAGGTTCTCGAGACCATGAACCCGAAGACCGGCAAGCTCTACACCCCTGAAGAAATCGGCGTCATCAACTGGAACGACGTTGGCACCGCGATGCTTCAGGACTCGATCTGGGCCAACACCGAGAAGTTGACGAGTGACCCGGCCTACCAGGACACCTCCGTTCGCCTGCTCAAGGGTGCAATGGCCGGATGGGCCTACTGCCGCGACAACTTCCAGCCGTGTGTTGACATCGTTCTCAAGGCCGGCCCGACATTGGGCAAGTCCCACCAGGAGTGGCAGCTCAACGAGGTCAACAAGTTGATCTGGCCGTCGCCCGGTGGCATTGGTCTGGTTCAGGAAGCTGACTGGGCCCGCACCGTTGCTGTCGCAACGTCAACGGGACTGCTCAAGGCTGAGCCCGAGAAGGGTGCGTACGACAACACGTACGCACAGAAGGCGCTCGACCAGCTCAAGGCGGAAGGCGCCGACGTCAACGGCACCAGCTTCGCTCCGCAGACCGTCGTCCTCGCTGAGGGCGGCAAGTAACTCCAGTACGCCAGGCGGGCGTCCATCCCTCACGGGGTGGGCGCCCGCCTGCATCCACCCAGACATCCCGCCCCCGCATCCGCCCCCGCATCCCCCCCCCACATCCATGGGCACCCCTTGACCGAAGAAGCCCCGGATGGGCACCCCTTGACCGAAGAAGCACGAGTCGAGAAAGACCTGATGCGCCGAAGCTGGGTCGAAGTACCGACAACTCGCGGGCCCGCAGCGAATACGAAGGTAAACTGCGGATTCCATGCCGAATTGACCGATTTGCCACTGATTCACTTGCCAAAGTGGCTCTTCGTCGCGCACCATGGAGGAATGCCCACGCGAGATCGGCCCACCTCCAGCGGTCTTGATGACGTCTCTCGGGCCATCATCGAGCAGCTTCAGCAAGACGGACGTCGACCATATTCGGCGATCGGTCGGGCCGTCGGACTTTCCGAGGCCGCGGTGCGGCAGCGAGTGCAGCGTCTGATCGATATGGGCGTCATGCAAGTGGTGGCGGTCACCGACCCCATGCAGGTCGGTTTTCCACGAGCGGCCATGATTGGTATCCGCGTGACCGGCGACTTGGTGCGGGCGGCAGACGAGATTGAACGCTTCCCTGAAGTCGACTACCTGGTGATCACCGCCGGCAGCTACGACCTGCTTGCCGAGGTTGTGTGCGAAGACGACGAGCACTTGCTCGAAACGCTCAACAACAAGATCCGGAACGTCGCTGGGGTTAGTCACACAGAGACATTCATCTACCTTCAACTGCGCAAGCAGATCTACACCTGGGGAACACGATGACCACCACGCCTCAATACGTCAGTGAGCCCGGCGCCGACCTGCTCGCCGAAACGGCACGCGATCACCTCTGGATGCACTTCACCCGCCACTCCGTGTACGAGCAAGGCGGTCATGTTCCAGTCATCGTGCGCGGTGACGGCTGTTACATCTACGACGACTCGGGCAAGCGTTACATCGACGCCCTGGCTGGCCTGTTCACCGTGCAACTGGGACACGGGCGCACCGAACTTGCCGAGGCCGCAGCCAAGCAGATGTCGCAACTCGCCTACTTCCCGCTGTGGTCGTACGCACACCCCAAGGCGATCGAACTCGCAGAGATGTTGGCAAACTACGCACCCGGCGACCTGAACCGTGTCTTCTTCACCACCGGTGGCGGTGAGGCTGTTGAATCGGCATGGAAGTTGGCCAAACAGTACTTCAAGCTCACTAACAAGCCGATGAAGCACAAGGTGATCAGTCGCAATGTGGCGTACCACGGCACCCCGCAGGGAGCCTTGTCGATTACCGGCATTCCCGATGCTAAGAAGTTCTTTGAACCTCTCGTGCCCGGTGCGCACAAAGTTCCGAACACGAACTTCTACCGCGCAGAAGAACACGCCGACGACGAGTACGCATTCGGTCAGTGGGCCGCTAATCGCATCGCCGAAGCGATCGAGTTTGAAGGACCCGAGACAGTTGCCGCCGTCTTCCTCGAACCGGTACAGAACTCCGGGGGATGTTTCACTCCCCCACCTGGCTATCTCGAACGCGTCCGCGAGATCTGCGATCAGTACGACGTACTCTTCGTCGCAGACGAGACCATCTGCGCATTCGGACGTATCGGCGACATGTTCGCGATGAACCGATTCGGCGTGACACCCGACATCATCACCTGCGCCAAGGGATTGAGTTCGGGATACGCCCCCATCGGCGCGATGATTGTCAGCGATCGCCTGTTCGAACCCTTCGCACACGGAACGAACTACTTCGCTCATGGATACACCTTTGGGGGTCACCCCGTCTCGGCGGCCGTCGCTGTCGCGAACCTCAACATCTTCGAACGCGAGGGCATCAACCAGCATGTGCGCGATAACGAGGGCGCCTTCATGTCGACCTTGTCGAAGTTGCGTGACCTGCCGATTGTCGGAGACGTTCGCGGTGCCGGATTCTTTTACGGAATCGAACTCGTCAAGGACAAGGTCACTAAAGAAACGTTCGACGACGACGAATCCGAGCGCCTGCTGCGCGGCTTCATGTCCAAGGCATTGTTCGACGCCGGTCTCTACTGCCGCGCCGACGACCGCGGCGACCCGGTGATTCAAATCTCACCCCCGCTGATCATGGACCAGTCCGGGTTCGATGAGATCGAACAGATCTTGCGTTCGGTACTCACCGAGGCGTCGACGATTCTATGAGCAACGAACTGCCCGCACCTGGTTCTACCGAACGCACACGCGTACGGCGGCTCGCCGACAAGACCGTCGTCGATCGCAACGTGCTCAACGCGATACTCGACGCGGGCCTCGTCGCACATGTAGCTGTCGTCACTGACGGTCAGCCGTACGTGGTGAGCGTCGCTTACGCACGCGATGGCGATCGAGTTCTCTTTCATGGTTCCACCGCATCTCGCCTCTTTCGGGGACTCGCTACGGGTGACTCCACCTGTCTGACCGTCACGCTGATCGACGGACTCGTCCTCGCGCGCAGTGCGTTTGAGTCGAGCATCAATTACCGCTCGGTAATGGTCCTCGGATCGTGTGTGGTGCTCAAAGGCGAGGAGAAGGACCGGGCGCTAAGAGTCATCAGCGATCACCTTCTTCCCGATCGCTGGGACGATATTCGTCCTCCCACTAAGAAGGAAACCGCAGCCACACTCGTGCTGGCACTCTCGCTCGAAGAGTGTTCAGTCAAAGTCGGAGAGGGTGGCCCCGAAGAGGCTGAGGGTGACGAGACGTGGCCAGCGTGGGGCGGTCACGTTCCCATTCGCGAAGTCTTGGGCGAACCCGTTTCCGATGAGTTTGTGACCGACCAGCCCGTGCCCGACTACGTGCGAAAGTGGACTCGCTGAATGACCCCCGATGACAACGCCCTTCGACGACTGTCGCTGTGGTGGGACACCCTGCCTGCTGAACTACGCACCGCTGATCGGCCCCCGCTTTCCGGTACTCACGACGCCGATGTCGCGATCGTGGGAGCCGGTTACACCGGATTGTGGACCGCGTATTACCTCATGTCGGCCGACCCGTCGCTACGAGTGGTTGTACTGGAAGCCGACGTAGCAGGCTTCGGTGCCAGCGGACGAAACGGCGGCTGGTGTTCGTCGTACTTCCCACCGTCAATGGACGCTCTTGCCAAGGCTTCATCACGCGAAGGTGCGATCGCCATGCACCGCGCGATGAATGCCACCGTGCTCGAAGTGGGCCGAGTCGCACAAGCAGAAGGAATTGACTGCGACTGGCAACTAGGTGGCGCCCTCCAACTCGCGCGCAGTCCCCTGCAGATGCAGCGGGCCCGCGATGACGTTGAGTTGATGCACAGCTGGGGCGCCGACGAGTACCGCCTGCTCGAACAAGAGGAAGCACGCGCCGCCGTCGCAGCGACTGACGTGCTCGGCGCCTCGTTCACACCGATGGTGGCAGCCATCCACCCAGCACGCTTGGTGCGCGGTCTCGCACTCGCAGTTGAAAGCAAGGGCGCGACGATCCACGAGGGTAGCCGCGTCACGTCAATGGGCCCTGGACTGGTGCGCACGGCCGAAGGTGAAGTGCGTGCGCGCTACGTCGTACGTGCCACCGAGGGCTACACCCCGGCATTGCCCGGCTATGAACGTGTTCTGGCTCCCGTGTACTCACTGATGCTCGCGACCGAGCCACTGCCTGACCAGGTGTGGGAATCGATCGGGTTGCGCGATCGGCAGACGTTCGGCGATCACCAGCACTTGATCATTTACGGCCAACGAACGGCCGACGGTCGACTCGCCTTCGGCGGGCGCGGCGCGCGCTACAAGTTCGGCTCAAGTATCGATCCCCATCAAGAACGCAGCCCTGAGATTCACGGGGCTATTTGGTCACGTTTGGTCGAACTCTTTCCGGCCGTCGCCGACTTCCGAGTCACACACACCTGGGGTGGACCACTCGGCGTTCCGCGCGACTGGTTCTCGTCAGTCGGCCTTGACCCCGTGACAGGAATGGGTTGGAGCGGCGGCTACGTCGGCGATGGAGTGGCGACCGCCAACCTCGGTGGACGCACTCTCGCTGACCTCATCCTCAGCAATGATTCACCGATCACTCACCTGCCTTGGGTCAACCACCGGTCACGGCAATGGGAACCCGAGCCGCTGCGCTGGATCGGTGTTCGGGCGGGCAGCTGGGCTTTCACCACCGCCGACGCCGTCGAAGCACGTACCGGCAAGGACTCTCGACGCGCGACGTTCTTCGGCCGCTTCATCGGCCACTGAAGACCCCCTTTCCGCATGGGGGTCAGTAAGCGCGCATAGAAGCAGTTATCGGTACCCAGCACCTCATTGGCCGAACTACTCAGGATTGGATACAATCCTTGAACCGACACATTAGCGCCTTCAGGAGCCCCCATGCCCACGGCCCAGCACCCCTTCGAGCTCTACGCCATCGACTCACTTCTCACCGAAGAGCAGCGCGCGATCCGCGACACAGTGCGTCGATACGTCAATGACCGCATCAAGCCCGATGTCGCCGAATGGTTCGAGAGCGGTGAGCTTCCGGCACGTGAACTTGCCAAGGAAATGGGCGAACTCGGCCTGCTCGGAATGCATCTCGACGGCTACGGGTGCGCCGGAACCGACGCCACGTCGTACGGCCTGGCCTGCCTTGAACTCGAAGCGGGTGACTCCGGTATTCGATCGCTGGTGAGTGTTACCGGCTCGCTGGCCATGTTCGCCATTTATGCCTACGGCTCTGAGGAGCAGCGTCAACAGTGGCTTCCCCGGATGGCCACGGGTGAACTTCTCGGCTGCTTCGGACTCACCGAGGCCGATTTTGGTTCGAACCCTTCAGGCATGCGCACCCACGCCACGCGCGATGGCGATGACTGGATTCTCGACGGCACCAAGATGTGGATCACCAACGGCACCATCGCCGACGTGGCCGTGGTGTGGGCGCAAACCGACGACGGAATCCGCGGGTTCATCGTGCCCACCGACTCCCCCGGATTCAGCGCCTCAGTCATCCACAAGAAGATGTCATTGCGCGCATCGGTCACCGCTGAACTCGTGTTCGACGGCGTGCGCCTTCCAGCAGACGCCATTCTTCCCAACGTGCGCGGGCTTAAAGGACCACTTGGCTGCCTCTCGGAAGCACGCTTTGGCATTCTGTTCGGAACTGTCGGTGCGGCACTCGACTGCCTCGAGACCGCGATCGACTACTCGGTCTCACGCACGCAGTTCGACCGACCGATCGCGGGCTTCCAACTGACGCAGAAGAAGTTGGCCGACATGACTCTCGCGGTCGGAAACGGCATGCTCCTCGCCCTTCACCTCGGGCGCCTCAAAGACCAGCACCTCCTCACGCCGCAGCAAGTCAGTGTGGGCAAGTTGAACAACGCACGCATGGCACTTGAGACCGCCCGCGAATGCCGCTCCATTCTCGGCGGAAACGGCATCACCCTCGAGTACCCGATCATTCGCCACATGAACAACCTCGAGTCGGTGTTCACCTACGAAGGCACCAACGAGATTCACACGCTCGTTGTGGGCGAGGCAGTCACCGGTATCAGCGCCTACCGATGAGCGGGGCTCTCGACGGAATCATCGTCGCCGACTTCACCCGGGTGTTGGCCGGTCCCTACGCCACGATGCTGCTCGGCGATCTCGGAGCCGACGTGATCAAGGTTGAACGACCGGGCGTCGGTGACGACACCCGTACATGGGGTCCGCCGTTTGACTCCGAGGGCAAGGCAACGTATTTCGAAGCAATCAACCGCAATAAGCATTCGGTCGCCATTGACCTTCGCTCACGGGAAGGCCAGGAGCGCGCACGCGAACTGGCTCTGAGCGCTGACGTCCTGGTTGAAAACTTTGCTCCAGGAACCTTCGATCGGTACGGCCTCGGGTACGAGCAACTCCACGCTGTAAACCCCGGCTTGGTCTACGCCTCCATCAGCGGGTTCGGTTCTGCTCCCGAGGGTCGCGACCTTCCGGGGTACGACCTGCTCGTGCAGGCCAGCGGCGGCTTGATGTCGGTCACAGGTTCTGGGCCAGGCCACCCCACCAAGGCAGGCGTCGCTCTGGTCGACGTCATCACCGGATTGCACTGCACGATCGGAATCCTTGCCGCCCTCCGCCACCGCGACCGCACGGGCGAGGGCCAGCACGTCGAGGTCGCACTGCTCTCGAGTTTGCTGTCGGCAATGGTCAACCAGTCAACGAGTTACGTCAACGCTGGTGTCATTCCTGGAATCATGGGAAACGCGCATCCGTCGATCGTTCCGTACGAGACCTATCCCACCGCTGATCGCGATCTTGTGATTGCCGTCGGCAACGACGGGCAGTTCCGCTCGTTGTGTGCGGTGCTCGGCCATCCCGAGTGGGCCGACGACGAACGCTTCACTACGAACCTCAACCGCGTTTCACACCGTCACGAACTGGGCGGCATGATGGCCACGACCCTGCGACAGCGCAGTGCTGATGAATGGTGGTCGCTGCTCACACCGGCCGGAGTTCCGTGCGGGCCGATCAACGACATTGCCGATGCGTTCGCGCTGGCCGCGAGGGTCGGGCTCGAACCGATCGCCACGTTTGAGGGTGCGGCCGACGTTCCCACGGTTGCTCACCCCATCCGTCTTTCCGCAACGCCCGCGACCTACCGCTTGACGCCCCCTCCACTTAACGGAGGTGTCAGGTGAGCCACGCAACGCACATCACGGCGGGGTCGGTCGTGCTCGCCGAATTGCGGCGCGCAATCGCCACAGGAGAGTTGGCGCCCGGCCAACAGTTAGTGCAGGAGTCACTCGCCGAACGCTTCGGAGTGAGCAGAGTTCCACTACGCGAGGCCCTTCAGGTTCTTGAGGCCGAAGGCCAAGTCGTACACCAAGTACACCGCGGCTACTTCATCACCGAATTGAGCCTGCCCGACCTCATCGAGGTTTACCGCCTGCGCGCCGTACTGGAAGCCGAGGCCGCACGGGTCGCCGTGCCACTTCTCACCGACGACGATGTCGAGGCACTCGCCGAGTTGGCCGCGCGAATTGAGGACGCGTCCGAAGCGGGCGAGGTCGGCGCGATGATCGAGGCGAACCGCGCGTTCCATTTCACTCTCATCGACGCAGCTGCAATGCCACGCCTGTCACGACTCGTGGCATCACTCTGGGATGCCACCGACGTTTACCGCTCGGTATACTACGGCTCAGCGACCAATCGTGAGCGCGTCGACCACGAGCATGCGTCGATCATGGCCGCAATCCGGAACCGCAATGCCACAACTCTCATCGGCGAACTCGATGCGCATCGCGAGCATGCCGTGGCCGAACTCGCCAGTCTGGTGCTCTAGCCACGCGTCACTCGGGTGGCTCAGCGAAAGCAGACATCCACGCGGGAGAGAACTTCATCGACCGCTGACGCCATCGAATGCGCCTAGCGTGGTATTCATGGGGGCTCCGCGTATGCCAACCGCGGCCACAGCCGGTCTGACATTGGCCACATTGCTGGCATGCACGGTGGTGTCAGCAACCACCACTGCGCCCGTGTTGAATCCGCAGTTCGGCACTAACGGAGTGGTCTCGAATCCCGCGGTCAACGCGTTTACCGACGTCATCTCCATGCCCGACGGCGGTGTTGTCGCCACCGGAAGTCGCTGGACTTCAGTGAACAAGGCAACCAACAGCGTCATCATTCGCTACGACCGGACGGGCACCGAACTACCGGGGTTCGGCAGCCATGGCACGGTCACGCTGGCTCGGTCCGGCTACACCATCGTGCTCGACCACCTTGAACACGGACCACGCGGCACCCTCGTTGCATTCGGCGGATACACGTCATCGTCAGGCATCACCGGTCTTGCCCTGGTTCGCATCAATGCCACTACTGGTCAACTCGACCCAACTTTCGCAACGGGCGGCATCCTCCTGCGTTCGCTCGGAAGTGCAGTGAGGTGCGGAACCCGAAGTGGCGCATACGAACCCCCTCGAATGGATGGAGCCGTTCTGCCCGATGGACGGATTGTGTCTACGTGCTGGAAGATGGCAAGCGGAAAATCCGATCCCTCGCACGGCCCCGTACTCATCATGGTCGATTTTCACGGACAGCCTGCGGCATCCTTCGGCGGATCAACCGGCGTGGTCTTCATTGGCCTTCCAGGGGTCACCGATAGCCACTTCGCTCCATCAGGACAAACTGCCATCGCAGCCGATGGCAAAGTGGTGGTTGGCGTGTACCTCGACGGTGCCACGTTCGGCGCTGTTCGCGTTCTACCGAACGGCCGCAGAGATACGAGTTTCAGCAGTGACGGAATCGCCTCCCGCCGCCCCATCGCAGGGTGGGCAGGCAAAGGCACGGCCACAGTTCTCTTGCAGTCGGGGGGGCCGTGTCGTCGTTGCGGCGGGTCTGTGGACCGCGCCCGACCAAGTTGACGCATACTTCGACATGGCAGTCGTGCGGTTCAAAAATTCCGGGACGGCCGACGCGAGTTTCAACCGCGGCAAGGGCTTCGCCATTGCCCTTCATATGCACGCGGAACGAGCAATGCGACTGTCCGACGGCTCCCTGCTCTTCGCTGGCACCGACGCTAACTCCGAGATGATCGATCCGACACCAACGACTGGCATCATCAACCACCTCTCTTCCTCGGGTGTTCCGGACGTCGGGTATGGGAGTAACGGCACCCTCACCGTGCGCGCATCCACTGACGCCGGCACTTCAACCGCTCTCTGGGGCATAGCGGTGGGGTTGAGCGGTGGTCTCACGTTTGCCGGATCGACGGCTAGCGGCCCGACTGGATACGACAAGTCAACCAACACGGCAGTGCTTCTGAGCTACACCACTTCAACAAGCGCACCTCGCAAAGCAACGATCGAAGCCCGCTTGAGCAACCCCGGAGGCCTCTTCCGTATCTGTGGCACAACGTTGGCGACAGCGTGCCGTACCGTCAACAGCTGGTACTACATGGGAAACGCATGGCCCCTGGAAGCGCACAACACGCCGCGGGTCATCGTGCAGCTCGAACGGCGAAATGCCGCCGGCGCATGGATCCGCAGCAGCACCACCTCGTTCATCACCGACACCGGAAACTTCCGCGCATCAGCAACACCACGTACTGTCGGCACCTACCGAGTGCGTGCCGTCGTTCCCGCATCACACTCCACCGTGCTCACCTACGCGCCTTGGCGCTACTTCTGCCTGCAGACGCAATAGAGTCAACTCTGCAGCAACGGCCTGAGCACATCGAGAACGCCAGCATCTTCAATAGTGCTCGGCACCGCTTCTTCACGTCCGTCGGCGATGCCGCGCATGGTGCGCCGCAGAATCTTGCCTGACCGCGTCTTAGGAAGAGCCGGCACGACGACAACCGAATTCAACGCGGCAACAGGTCCGATCTGATCGCGCACGTCAGCCACCACCTCGGCCTGCAGCACCAGCGGATCAATGTCCGCACCCGCCTTGAGCACCACGAAAGCGCGTGGCAACTGCCCCTTGATGGCATCCTGAACACCGATCACCGCGCATTCAGCCACCATCGAATGCGACGCGACGACCGCTTCCATCGAGCCTGTACTCAGCCGGTGCCCTGCGACGTTGATGACGTCGTCGGTACGACCCATGACATACACATAGCCATCGGCGTCGATCGATCCGCCGTCACCGGTGGCATAGCAACCACTGAACACCGACAGGTACGAATCGACGTAGCGCGCGTCGTCGTTCCAGAGAGTGGGCAACGTTCCGGGAGGCAACGGGAGTCGAATGACAATATTGCCGTCGGTACCCGCAGGAACTTCCTCGCCTCGCTCGTCGACGATTCGCACGTCGTATCCAGGAACCGGAACAGTCGGCGATCCGGGTTTGATCGGCATCGGGTCGAGCCCACGCAGATTCGATGCGATCGGCCATCCCGTTTCGGTCTGCCACCAGTTATCGATCACGGGAGCACCGAGCGCATCAGTGGCCCAGTGATAGGTATCAGGGTCGAGCCGTTCACCCGCGAGGAAGAGCGCGCGGAACGACGAAAGATCCGCGGCCTGAATGAACGTCCCGTCAGGATCTTCCTTCTTGATGGCACGAATGGCCGTCGGAGCCGTGAACAGTGACTTCACGCGATGCTTTTCAATCAGTCGCCAGAAAGCACCGGCATCGGGAGTTCCCACCGGCTTGCCTTCATACATCACCGTCGTTGCGCCCACGATCAGCGGCGCGTACACGATGTACGAGTGTCCAACGACCCAACCCACATCTGATGCTGACCACCAGACGTCGCCAGGACCAATGTCGTAGATGTTGGGCATGCTCCACGCCAACGACACGGCATGGCCACCGTTGTCGCGCACAATGCCTTTGGGTTTGCCAGTAGTTCCGGAGGTGTAGAGGATGTACAGCGGATCAGTAGCCTTCACGCTGACCGGAGGGTGCGGATGAGCACCCTGCATCAGTTCATGCCAGTCACGATCATTGGCACCGAGTTCGGCAACCGCCTGCGGCCGCTGCAGGATGATGCTGCACTCGGGTCGATGTCCGGCGATCTCCAGTGCACGATCGAGCATCGGCTTGTATTCGATAACGCGAGATCCCTCAACACCGCACGATGCCGACACAATGACCTTCGGACTTGCGTCATCAATGCGCAACGCCAACTCATTCGGTGCGAATCCGCCGAACACCACCGAGTGCACCGCGCCAAGACGAGCCGTTGCCAGCATGGCAATGAGTGCTTCAGGAACCATCGGCATGTAGATGATGACGCGATCGCCACGTTCGACGCCTTGATCGGCGAGCACCCCTGCAAACCGAGCAACGAGATCGGTGAGTTCGCCATACGTGAAGCGCGTGGTACTTCCAGTGACTGCAGACTCGTGGATGAGGGCCACTCGTTCGCCATTGCCAGCGGCGACGTGCCGGTCGAGCGCTTGCACTGACGTATTGAGATGACCGTCGGAGAACCATCGGAAGAACGGTGCATCCGTGCGGTCAAGGATGCGCGTGGGTGCTACATCCCAGTCGATCAGTGCGGCTGCGTCACCCCAGAATCCTTCAGGGTCGTCGATACTGCGCCGATACGCCTGCTGGTAATCACCCGGGGCCATCGTTAGCCCTCCATTCCCTCGTCACTGGCCGCTAATTGCCCACACGCTCCATCAATATCGCGTCCCCGAGTATCGCGCACTGTGACGGCAACTCCATGACTCTGCAAGCGTCGCACAAACTCCTGCTCATCTTTTCGTCTGGACGCGGTCCATTGCGAGCCCGGCGTGGGATTGAGAGGAATGAGATTCACGTGAACAAGTCGGCCCTTAAGCAGCCGACCGAGGAGATCGGCCCGCGCTGCTTGATCGTTCACATCGCGAATCAGCGCATACTCAATGCTCACCCGGCGACGGGTCTGACGGGCATAACCGAACGCCGCATCAAGAACCTCGCCTACCTTCCACCGCGTATTGATCGGAACCAAGGTGTCGCGCAACTCATCATCGGGAGCGTGCAACGACACTGCCAACGTCACCGGCAGACCTTCAGTCGCCAACTGCTCGATGCGAGGAACAAGCCCCACCGTCGAAACCGTGATGCTGCGCGCTGAGATTCCTGGCCCCTCCGGAGCCTCAGACGTGAGCCGATGCAGCGCTCCGGCCACAGCGTCGTAATTGGCCATCGGTTCACCCATTCCCATGAACACGATGTTCCCAACGCGACCGGGACCACCGACCACTTCGCCTCGCGCAAGGGATCGCGCCGCTGCCATCACCTGCTCGACAATTTCGGCCGTCGACATGTTGCGAGTCAGACCGGCCTGACCAGTCGCGCAGAACGGGCAGTTCATGCCGCACCCCGCTTGGCTGGAAATACACACAGTGTTGCGCGCTCGCGAACGAGTATCGGCCGGGTAGCGCATCAACACGCTCTCGACGAGAGCGCCATCGAACAGTCGCCACAGAGACTTCACCGTGAGGCCCTTGTCAGCTTCCTGACTGCGCACCAACGTCAACAGTGCAGGGGTGAGTTGGTCAGCGAGTGAGGCTCGCATGGCCTCGGGCACATCAGTCCAGCGAGCGGGATCGTCGACGAGTCGACCAAACCACTGTCGCGAAATCTGGTCAGCACGAAATGCTGGAAGTCCCAGTTCGGCAATGTGTTCACGGCGCTGCGCCAGCGTGAGATCTGAGAGGTGCACCGGCGGCTTCTTACGCCGGGGCGCGGCCATCTGCAACTCGCCAGGTACCGGCACGACTACGGCCCCAAAAACAGCGTGAAGAGCGCCCACGATGTAAAGGCGTTCGGAATCAACGAGTCAAGACGATCCATCATGCCTCCATGACCGGGAACAATCGTCCCCATGTCCTTCACCCCGAGATCACGCTTAATCGCCGACTCGGTGAAGTCACCGAGAGTTGCCACGGCCGTCATCACAAGACCGGTCACCACGCCTTGCCACGCCGGAGCATGAAACATCCACGTGAAGATTGCCGCACCGGCGATGCACTGCAACACAATCGACCCGATCAAGCCTTCCCATGACTTCTTCGGTGAGATGCTCGGCGCAATCGGATGCTTACCGAAAAGTACACCGGCAATGTATCCACCGATATCGCTGCAGATGGTCAACAGGATGAAGGCAACAATGCGTAACGCGCCGTTATCGCTACGCAGCATCAGCATGACGAAGCCGATCATGAACGGCAGGTACGCCGCCACCATCACACTTGCCGAGGTATTGCGCACGTAATGGTCGGTACCGTGACGTAACCCGGCGAACAGCAGCGCCAACACAAGGATTCCGAACGCGACCGCTAGTCCTTCAATGCCCCATAGACACGCTGCGGTCGAGACGCCCACAACTCCGATATACAACGGAATCGCGTCGAGCCGGATATCGCGATGGGCGAGCGCCGATTCGAATTCGCGTACAGCAATCAACAGTGCAACACCCGCAACGAGCGCAAAGCCCCACTTGACGGTGAACAAGCTGATCAGGCAAATGGCGCCGAGTACCACTCCCGCCGCAACTGCAGCAGCAAGGTTGCGGCCGGCACGTCCGTGCCCGGCCTCAGCAACCTGCTGCTCTGGCGCAGCCGACGATTCGTTCGACATCGTGGATAGCTCAGACCTCGAGCAACTCGGCTTCCTTGTGCTTGAGCATCTCGTCAACGTGATTCACATGTGTCGAGGTCAAGTCGTCGAGTGATTTTTCGCCGCGACGAACATCGTCTTCGCCGACCTCGCCGTCCTTGCCCAACTTGTCCATGTTGTCTTTGGCATGCCGACGAATATTGCGAATCGATACCTTGGACTCTTCGGCCTTGTGCTTGGCCATCTTGATGTATTCCTTGCGCCGTTCCTCAGTGAGCTCGGGCAGCACCACTCGGATGACATTGCCATCATTACTCGGGTTGACACCGAGATCAGAGTCGCGAATAGCCTTCTCAACCGCATTGAAGGCGCCCTTGTCGTAGGGGGTGATGATGATCATGCGCGCCTCGGGCACGGTGAACGATGCAAGTTGCTGCACCGGCGTCGGAGTGCCGTAGTAGTCGACCGAGATCCGGTGGAACATCGACGGGTTTGCGCGCCCGGTGCGAATGGTCGCGAAGTCTTCGCGCGCCACCTCCAGCGCCTTGTCCATCTTCTCCTGGGCTTCGAGGAGGATGTCGTCGATCACGTGGTCTCCTTGTGTTCGGTCATGGGACGCATAGTTTCTGACAGCGCCTTTAGCGAGTAGGTTCCGAAACGAGCGTGCCGATCCTCTCGCCCCGCACCGCGCGCGCGATGTTGCCCTCAACCAAGAGGTTGAACACAACGATCGGCAGGCGGTTGTCGCGGCAGAGACTAATAGCGGTGGCATCGGCCACCTTGAGGTCACGTGCGAGCACTTCACCGTGGGTGAGTTGTTCGAAACGCGAGGCCTGCGGATTGGTGCGTGGATCGGAGTCGTAGACACCGTCGACACCCTTGGCCATCAGCACTACTTCAGCGTGCACTTCAAGGGCACGCTGAGCAGCACAGGTATCGGTAGAGAAGTAGGGAACACCGAGGCCTGCACCGAAGATCACCACGCGCGATTTTTCAAGATGCCGAATGGCGCGCAAAGGAATGTACGGCTCGGCCACTTGTCCCATCGTGATCGCAGTTTGCACACGTGACGGGACTCCCTCCTTCTCGAGGAAGTCCTGCAGTGCCAAACAATTCATCACGGTTCCGAGCATGCCCATGTAGTCCGCACGGGCCCGGTCCATGCCCCGTTCAGAAAGCTCGGCACCACGGAAGTAGTTGCCGCCACCGATGACGATGGCGACTTCGATTCCAGATCGCACGACGTCGGCAATCTGGCGCGCGATCGCTTGCACGACATCAGGGTCGACACCGAGCCCGCCGCCACCTGAGAACGCCTCACCACTGAGCTTGAGCAGGACGCGTGACCAGCCACCTTCGGGGGCTGTCGGCCACACTTCCAGGGTGCCATCGAGGGAAGGCTGAATAACAGTGGGCTGAATCGATGCGGTCACCGTGTCCACGGCATCCTCCTCGTCGCCATCTCATCCACCTGTCCGACGGGCCCTGTGGCCCGCCGGCACCTCACTGAAGTCTGCCACCGCCCGGCCCCGAGCCGGGTTGAGTTGGGCAGAAAGAGTCAGTTCTGGCCGATCTCGAAGCGCGCGAATCCGGTCACTTCGGTTCCGGCATCCTTGAGGACGGCCGCGACCGACTTCTTGGAATCCTGAACCGACGACTGCTCGAGCAGCACATTGTCCTTGAAGAATCCGTTAAGGCGACCCTCAACGATCTTGGGAATAGCTGCTTCGGGCTTGCCCTCTTCAACCGCCGTGGCTTCTGCGATACGACGCTCACTCTCGACCACATCGGCCGGAACGTCGTCGCGCACGAGGTAGGCGGGGCGCATCGCGGCGACCTGCATTGCCGCGCCGCGAGCCGCCTCTTCCGAGCCGGTGTAGGCAACAAGCACGCCCACCTGGGCGGGCAGATCGGCCGAGCGACGGTGAAGGTAGATCGCAACATCGCCGTCAAAGCGGCTGACCCGTCCGAGTTCAATCTTCTCGCCAATGATTCCGGCGAGCCCGTCAATAGCCGACGCCACCGTGGCACCGTCATCGAGGGTCGCCGCAAGCAACGCGTCGTGGTCGCCGAGGGACTGGGCGTCGGCGGCCGCAACGATGCGGTCAGCCAGCGCCTGGAAGTCGGCATTCTTGGCCACGAAGTCGGTCTCGCACAGCACCTCAACAAGTGCGGTGCCCGAGACTGCCACGAGGCCGTTCGATGCGGTGCGCTCGGCGCCACGCTTGGCGGCCTTGGCCGAACCCGAGATGCGCAGCACTTCAACGGACTTGTCGAAGTCACCGTCAGTCTCTTCAAGAGCGCGCTTGCACTCCATCATTCCCGCACCCGTGAGGTCGCGGAGCTTCTTGACATCAGCAGCGGCAATAGTCGCCATGGATCAATCCTTCGTCGTGGATGGGAACTTCGTCCGTCGTGGATGGGAACTTCGTCTGTCGTGGATGGGAACTTCGTCTGTCGTTGATGGGAAGGGGTCAGGCGTCAGTCGACGGAGCGTCGGTGATGTTCTCGACAACTGAGGGGTCGGTTGCCTGAGCGGCGTCGAGCGCCTCGGCGGGAGCCTCGTCCATGACTGCATCAGCAGCCTCTTCGGCAACCGCGTCAGCTGACGGCAGTGCATCGGCCGCAACTTCTGCTTCAACTGCAACTGCGGCTTCACCTTCAACTGCGGCTTCGGCTGAAGCAGCATCGGATGTCGCGAGGAGTTCGGTCTCCCAGTCGCTGAGCGGCTCGTCGACGGCAACGACACCGGCGGCAGCAGCAGCACGACCAGCGCGAGCCATGAGTCCATCGGCAACGGCGTCGGCAATAACGCGGGTCAGCAGTGCGACCGAACGAATGGCGTCGTCGTTACCCGGAATCGGGAAGTCGACCTCGTCTGGATCGCAGTTGGTGTCGAGCACCGCGATGACGGGGATCTTGAGCTTGCGCGCCTCAGCGACGGCAATGTGCTCCTTCTTGGTGTCAACGATCCAGATGGCGCTAGGAATGCGCACCATGTCGCGGATACCACCGAGGGTGCGCTCAAGCTTGATCTTCTCGCGCTGAAGAACCAGCAGTTCCTTCTTGGTCATGCCCGAGCCGGCGACATCGGTGAAGTCGATCTGCTCAAGTTCCTTCAGGCGAACGAGCCTCTTGTGCACGGTCTGGAAGTTGGTGAGCATTCCACCGAGCCAGCGCTCGTTGACGTAGGGCATTCCGACGCGCGTGGCCTGATCGGCGATCGCTTCTTGGGCCTGCTTCTTGGTTCCGACGAACATCACTGAACCACCATGCGCGACGGTCTCCGAAAGGAACTCGTAGGCGCGGTTGATGTACTCCAGCGATTGCTGAAGGTCGATGATGTAGATGCCATTGCGCTCGGTGAAGATGTAGCGCTTCATCTTCGGGTTCCAGCGGCGGGTCTGGTGCCCGAAGTGCACGCCGCTCTCGAGCAGCTGCTTCATGGTGACGACGGCCATTGTGGACGTCCTCCTTCTGCGCCCTGTGCCAAGACACACGTGTCTTGGCACCGCGAGGCGCCTCGGTTCGTGACGGACCACCGGGTGGTGAACCGTCTCTGCGTGCACCGGGTGAACCCGCCCCCGAAGGGGACCGTGGGCATTCCCGGCGGTCCGAAGACCGCTGCTGTGCTCGCATGGAGTCACCGGCAAGCCGGTGCTGGTCTTAAGGGTAGCCGAGGTCATTGAGTAGCTATCCACAGCCCCCGCGGGCCTCCTGCTTGTCCCCAGAACTGTCTCGAAGGCGCGATCACGTCACGCACACGGGCAGGCTGGCCGCATGCTGCCACTACTCCTGTTCACCATCTCTGTGCTGCCCACCGCCGATCAGGCCCCCGTCGTGGTGGCGAGCATGTCGTCGAATAGCTCAGTGCACGGCGTCTGGCCCGTGCGACCCGATGAGGTCATCAGCGGTTTCGACCCGCCGGCCGAGAACTGGGATTCCGGTCACCGCGGCATCGATCTGGCGACGTCGACCGGAATCGTGGTGATGTCCGCTGCCGACGGCATCGTGACCTTCGCGAATTCACTCGCCGGCCGAGGGGTGGTGGTCGTTGATCACGGCTCCGTGCGCACTACCTATGAACCCGTGCACGCAACCGTCGCCGTCGGTGACTGGGTAAGCACGGGTGATGAACTTGGCACCATCGAGACCGGCACCGGGCATTGCGGAGACGGATCGTGTCTGCACTGGGGTCTCCGTCGCGACGACAACTACCTTGACCCGCGCCTACTACTCGGGCTTCGCCCGGTACTCAAAGCGCCGTAACTGCCTGTCAACTACCCGTCGTTTGCGTGGGCGAACTTCGACCGCAATTGCAGTACGGCCTTGGTATGCATCTGACTGATGCGACTCTCTGTGACGCCCAGCACCTGACCAATTTCCGACAACGTCAATCCCTCGTAGTAGTAGAGGGTGACCACGATCTTCTCGCGTTCGGGCAGCGTATTAATGGCCTGAGCGAGGATGTACTTCATTTCCTCGTTTTCGAACAGCGCCACCGGGTCATCGGCACGACTGTCCGCCAGACTCTCCCCAAGGGTGGCGCGATCGCTCTCACCCCCGCCACCGCCGATCATTTCGTCGAGTGCCACCACGTTGACGAATGAAACCTGATTGAAGATCGTGTGCAACTCATCCAGCGTCACCCCGAGTTCGGCCGCGACTTCCTTCTCCGTCGGACTGCGCTGAAGCTTGGCGCCCAGAATGGCGTAGGCCTTCTCAACACCGCGGGCCTTCGACCGAACCGAGCGCGGAATCCAGTCGATACTGCGAAGTTCGTCGATGATGGCACCGCGAATGCGGTTGATCGCATAGGTCTCAAACTTGATCTCGCGCTCGGGGTCGAATTTCTCGATGGCGTCGATGAGCCCGAAGATCCCGTAACTGACCAAGTCAGCTTGCTCAACGTTGGGAGGCAATCCGACACCCACACGACCAGCCACGTATTTGACGAGCGGGGAGTAATGCAGGATCAGTCGCTCGCGCAAACTCGCGGACGCAGTGTTCTTGTACTCAACCCAGAGTTCGCGAATCGCAGCGTCGGCCTCGGCTTTTGTCGGCTCGAGATCGATGACTTCGAGGTCAACTACCTCGACCTCCTCGACCTCCACGAGCAGAGCATCGGCCTGTGCCAGCAGCGCGTCGGCCTGGGCAACAAGATCGTCGGCTCCGTCGGCCTCGAGCGCATCGTCGCCGACTTCGTCGTCAGTTTCACCATCGAACGCGTCGGGATCCACTACGTCGTCACCTGACGAGTCGTCAGGCTCGCGGATGCGCCTGCTCATACGTGGCCCTCAATCGTTCAACCGACACATGGGTATATATCTGAGTAGTAGCGAGACTAGCGTGCCCGAGTAGTTCTTGGACGGTCCGCAGGTCCGCGCCACCTTCAACCAAATGGGTGGCCGCCGAGTGCCGCAGGGCGTGCGGAGAGATGTCCGGGGCATCCGGCACGCGCCTCACCATGCGATGAACTGCCTCTCGCACTGCCCGCTGATCGATGCGACCACCCCGGCGGCCGAGAAAGAGGGCATCGGCGCTGGCCGCGGTCACGAGGTGGGGCCGCCCATCAGTAAGCCAGTCATCAAGCGCCCGCTGAGCGGGTATTCCGTACGGAACCGTGCGTTCCTTGGCGCCCTTCCCCATCACCCGCACGGTGAGTCGTCGAGGGTCAAAATCGGCTTGATCAATGCTGACCAGCTCGCCCACCCGAATGCCCGAGGCGTAGAGGAGTTCAGCCATCGCTCGATCACGCAGGGCAACTGGGTCACCATCGTCGGCCGCGACGGCCGCGCTTTCGAGCATCGCTGCGGCTTGGTCGACACGCAACACCGAAGGCAAGGCTCGTGAACGCTTCGGACTGGCCAGTACCGCCGCCGGGTCAAGCGGAACGTACCCCCGTTCCTCCGCCCACGCCGTGAAGGTACGAACTGAACTCGATCGGCGCGCCATCGTGCTGCTCGAATGCCCACGCGCATACTCACGGGCCAGGAAGGCTCGAATCGTGCGGGCGTCGATATCGGCCAACGACTGCGCTCCATCAGCGACGGCCGTAGCCAGCAGCCTCTCCACGTCGCCCCGATAGGCGCGCACCGTGTGGAGACTCCGCCCCCGTTCGAGGGTGAGGTACGTCGCGAAACCATCGACGACAGTGACTGCCCACCCGGGCAATTCGCCCTCGACTGGCTCTGTTTCCGCGACGCTCACTCCTCAACCGTGGGGTCGCAGCGCCGGCCAGTCAAGCACCTCGCGCGTGTCGCTTAGGTTTCGCTTCGAGCGATGCTGACCCATCCGGTAGGGGTGCACCGAGCGAGTCGAGCGAGTTCAAGTTCGGCTAGATCAGCGAGGGTGTCAGGTACGAGGCGGCTGCAGCGAAAAGCAATGTGGTCAGACGACTGACCTTTTCGAGTGTTCAAGGCTGCAAGTACCTCCGACGCGGACTGCGACAGCCGTTCGATCGCTACTCCTTGGTCGATGACGACCACTCCCCCATCAACCTCACGCACCACATCATCGGCACAGGTGACGAGCGTCGCTCCGTCGCGGATCAGTCGATGCACTCCTGCGCTCGCAATCGAGTTCACGGGTCCAGGAACACCCATGATCTGACGGCCGAGATCGGCAGCTCGGCGAGCCGTGCTCAGTGCACCGCTGCGGTGCGCGGCTTCAATCACCACCGTTCCGCGAGTGAGCGCAGCGATCAAACGATTGCGATCGAGAAACCTCCAGCGACGCGCCACTTCCCCGGGCGGCGCCTCCGAGAGCAGGACTCCCGACTCAGCACAGCGCGCGAACAGCCCCTCATGCGACGCGGGGTACGCCACGTCGACACCGCTTGCCAGCACCACAACTGTGTAACCGTCGACGGCGAGCGAACCTCGGTGCGCCGCAGCATCAACGCCGTAGGCACCCCCAGACACCACGCACCATCCCCGATCGGCCAGATCGGATGCAAGATTGGCTGCGATTCGCGCCCCGTAGCTAGTCGCCGCTCGAGCGCCCACGATGGCAACCGACCTCAGAGCGACAAGGCGAAGATCGGCATCGCCCTTCAGCCAGATGCCGAAGGGTGCTTCGTCATCAAGGTCGTCGAGTTGGGTGGGCCACTCGTCATCGCCGGGCACGATGAACCGGCCTCCGCTGGCATTGATGCCTGTCAGGTCCTGGTGCGCTCGGTCGAGCAGTTCAGCGAGGGAACAGTTGCGACGACGACTGACACGATCGACATGCTCAAGTGCAACCCTTGCTCCTTCCTGGGCAACAAGGCGGCCGACTGCAGCGTCGGCCGGTTCGCACACTCGGCTCAGGGCAGCGCGCGCGACCCGCTCATCACCACCAACTCTTGACTCGCTCATGCAGCCCACCGCCCCTCGCTGTCGCGCAGCGATTTGGCCATCATGAGGTCGGCCGAACTGGGCCGGTCGCGACCGGCCAGGTCAGCAACGGTCCATGCCACCCGAGCCACGCGGTCGAGTCCGCGGGCCGAACAGCCCGGTTCGCGAGCCAACGAGTCCAATACGCGCACGCCACCGGAGTCGGGTGGATACCGCCGCCGGAATGCAGCACCCGGAACCTCCTGATTGGTGTGCCACGGTGTGTCGACCAGCCGCGCAGCGGCACGCGAACGCGCTTCCAGCACACGACCTGCCACGACCGACGACGCCTCTGGACGAAGCTCAGTGAGCAAGTCGGCTGCTGAGGGTCGGTCAAGAACGAGGCGAAGATCGACGCGGTCGAGTAACGGACCGCTGAGGCGGGCCAAATAGCGTCGCCGCTGCATCGAGGAACAGGTACAGACGCCCACGGCGGGATCAGCCCCACCGAGCCCGCATGGGCAGGGATTTGCAGCGAGCACAAGTTGGAACCGCGCTGGCAGTTTCGCGGTGAATCCCACACGCGCAACTGTCACTTCGCCGGACTCCATCGGCTGGCGCAGCGCGTCAAGCACCTGAGGAGCGAATTCGGGTGACTCGTCGAGAAAGAGAACACCGCGATGCGCCAGTGAGATCAAACCGATGCGCGGTGTTCGACCTCCACCTCCACCGACCATGGCGGCGAACGTCGCGGAGTGATGCGGTGCGCACAGGGGCGGGCGGTCGACCAGAACTCCTTCTGCTGAAAGCCGGCCGGCAACCGAGTGGACGGCGGTCACTTCCAAAGCCTCGTCATGACCGAGCGCTGGAAGAATTCCTGGAAGCCTCTCGGCGAGCAATGTCTTACCGACACCAGGCGGGCCGAGCATCGCCAGATGGTGCCCCCCTGCAGCCGTCACTTCGAGTACGTATCGACCCATCGCATGACCGCGTACATCAACCAAATCGGGGGCCTGCATCTCACCCAGTGGGGAGGCAGTGCTGTTGCCGATGAGTTCGAAGTCTGCGAGCGAGTCGTCGGGTTCGGGTTGACCTCGCAGATGGGCAACGAGGGCTGCCAGCGTGCGTGCTCCCACCACGTTGATGCCCGGCACCAACGACGCCTCGCGCAGATTGGCCGCTGGCACGACGATGCGCTCGAGACCGACACGTGCCGCGGTGACGGCCGCCACCAGAACGCCACGGACGGGACGTATTCGACCGTCGAGTCCGAGCTCGCCCAGGTAGACACAGCGCGCAACCGACTCTCGCGGTACCGCCCCATCGGCCGCCAATGCCGCAATTGCGATCGCGAGATCGAGGCCCGAACCAGTCTTGGGAAGCCAAGCGGGCGACAACCCGACAGTAAGGCGCGTCTTGGGCCACTCAAGTTTTGAATTGAGAATCGCCGAGCGGGCTCGGTCGCGGGATTCGCCAACAGCGGTGTCGGCCAGACCGACGATCGACATTGAGGGAAGCCCCGGACTGATGTGAGCCTCAACTTCAACCAGATACCCCTCAACTCCAATGACGACAACGGTCGAGGTTCGAGCGTGACCCATCAGGCGACTCCTCGACGGTGATCAATCACGGGTGCACCGCGGCGCGGAATGGTGACACCAATGGCATCGATGCGTACGGAGTGCCGCACCGTGCCTGCCTGCTCGAGCCAAGCCGCCGTCAGCCGCCGCAGTCGCGCTGCTTTCGTGGGCGTGATCGCTTCGAGCGGATCACCGAACTCGACACTGCGCCGAGTTTTGACTTCAATCACAACCAGGCAGTCACCATCGAGCGCGACGACATCGAGTTCGCCTCGCCCCGAACGCCAGTTGCGGGCAAGTATCTGCCAACCACACTGCTGTACATACCGCGCCGCGATGTCTTCGCCGTAGCGCCCCACCGCTTGTGCTGATCCCATCGACAGCCTCCGATCGGTCGATGACGCGACGCGGCATCGACACCCACGATGCGTCGAATACTCAACGCTTCACGGAAACTGATCGGATCTGTGGATGATGAGTCATTCACTGAGGCTGGGGATAAGTCGCCTCACGCCACACGTGAGGCAAGATGCATCACTCGCTCACGCAGTTCGTTAACAGCGATGTCGAAAGCAGCGTCGGTACCGACGGCAGCCGGATCAGGGATCGACCAGTGAATTCGAGGGTTGTCCAACTCCCCAAGTTCCTCGTTGACCGAGTCGCACACCGACACCACGACGTCATCGACACGAAGAACGTCGTCGATGCTCTGCGGTGGTCGATCAGCAAGTTTCAACCCATACCGTTGCGCCGCCCGACGGGCCCGGGGATTGATCTCCGCCGCTGGATGAGTGCCGGCTGAGGCGCTGGGCACGGTGCTGGCCTGCCGCCAGAGTGCCTCAGCGAGTACCGAGCGGGCCGAGTTGTGGGTGCAAACGAAAACCACTCGGGGGGCCGTGAACGGACGAGGTTCAGGCAGCAACCCTTCCAACGATCCCTCGACTGCCTGAACGTAGGTGCGGCGCCGGTCGTGCTGCGAGTGAACCCGCCGCACCAGCCCCGCGGCTTCGAGCACCTTGAGGTGGTGGGCGAGGAGATTGCCCGGAACGTCGAGAAGTGTGCTGAGCGCATCGGGCGACATGTCCTGTGCCGCGAGCGACTCGACGACACCCAACCGAGTGGAGTCGCCCAGTGCTGCCAGAACCCGAGCCCGCTGTTCGCGGGCCTTCGAGTCAGCAGTAGCCTTTCGATCAGTAACCATTGATTCAATGCTTATTGAATTATTTGCTACTGTCAAGTACCGCATCGAACAATCGGGAGCGACGGATGACTCACACCTTGCTGCGCCGCGCGAGTGCGGAGTTCCTCGGCACGTGCCTCCTCGTGGCGACGGTGGTCGGCTCAGGAATCATGGGCGCGACCCTGAGCGACAACCTCGCGGTCACCCTGCTGATCAACGCCCTCGCCACTGTGGCTGCACTGGCAGTGCTCATCTGGGCCGTCGGCCCAATCTCGGGCGCACACTTCAACCCGGTCGTCTCCGGTGTCGAGATGGCCCGCCGGGAAATGCCGATCGGCGAAGGGCTGCTGTACATCGTGGTTCAGATCGTCGGTGCGTGCGCCGGCGCCATCTTGGCCAATCTCATGTTCGGGCTCCCGGCAGTCACCGCATCGACACATGTCCGAACTGGAAGCAACATCTGGCTCGGCGAAGTAGTTGCCACAGCTGGCCTGCTTCTGGTGATCGGCGCGCTCACGCGCACCGGGCGCGGCAACCTCGGTCCCGCGCTCGTCCCCGCGTGGATCGGTGCCGCCTACTTCTTCACGTCGTCTACATCGTTCGCCAACCCGGCTGTCACGATCGGTCGCTCATTGACCGACACTTTTTCAGGAATTGCGCCGGAGTCTGTGCCGATGTTCATCGTTTTCCAGATCGTCGGTGCCGCAATCGGTGCGGTGCTCACTGAATTCTTCTACCCACGCCGCGGAGTCACACCCGAGCCGCTTGACCTCCCCGGACCCATCCATCACGGTTCACACAACTAGTCCCTCAATCCCTTCACGACAAGAGAGAGACATCCCATGAGCGACAAGCCGTCCGTCCTATTCGTCTGCATCCACAACGCTGGCCGTTCGCAGATGGCTGCCGCCTACCTTCAGTACCTCGGGGGTGGCCGGATCGAAGTGCGATCCGCAGGTTCGGCGCCGGCAGATCAGGTGAATCCGGCAGCAGTAGCCGCGATGCTTGAAGAAGGCATCGACATGAGTGCGGAATCCCCGAAGATTCTGACCGACGATGCGGTACAGGATTCCGACGTCGTCATTACCATGGGTTGCGGCGACACCTGCAAGTTCTACCCCGGTAAGCGCTACGAGGATTGGGTTCTTGACGACCCGGCCGGTCAAGGAATCGACTCGGTACGGCCCATTCGTGACGAGATCCGCCGACGCGTTGAGGCTCTCATCGCCGACCTTGAACCGGCCGCCGTTCCGTCGTCATAACCTTCCACCCCTCGTCTCGACTCAGGCATCTTCGGTCAAGACAGACCCGTCTGAGGGTTCTTCGGTCAATCGATGCCCCCGAAGCCGGGAGCAGTCGGTCACAACAGCAGTTGGGGATTGACGTCCGCGTCATCCGAAGGCTCTAACCCCGGCAAGTTCCACGACACTCGATGTAACGCGCAGGGACCACGGCGTCGCAGCGCGTCGAGGTGGTCGGGACTCGCGTAGCCCTTGTTGACTTCCCAGCCGTACTCGGGAAATCCGGTCGAGAGTTCGACCATGAGTGCATCGCGTTGCACCTTGGCCAGCACTGATGCGGCGGCGACCGCCGAGCAGGTGAGATCGGCTTTCACCTTGGTGACCACACGGGGAGCCTGGAATCCGAGCGGATCGGGCTCGACGTCGTCAAACAAATCACCCTGAACCGCAGGCCTGGTGAGCCAGTCGTGACTTCCGTCGAGCAGAACCACCGTGGGCACGACATCAAGGTGCGCCAATGCCCGCTCGCCTGCCAGTCGCAAAGCCGCGGTCAACCCCAGCGCATCAATTTCATCGGAACCGGCTGAGCCCACTGCCCACGCGACGCTCCACTGTTGGATACGAGGAACAAGGGCCACGCGCGCATCGGGAGTGAGCAACTTGGAATCGCGCACCCCAGTTGGTGCCGCTTTCGTGGCCCGGTCGACGACCACAACGCCCACGCTCACGGGACCGGCCAACGCTCCGCGACCGACCTCGTCGATCGCAGCCACCCGCTGTGCCCCAGCGCGCAAGAGTTCGCGCTCAAACCTCAGAGTGGGAGGCTTCACGGGCCCTGCCCCGCCTCCCCCGGCGTCGCAGCCACGGTGGGTGCCGATGTTTGACCGGCCGAAATCTTAGGATTGTCGAAAACCGGCGGCGTTCCGATGGTGTGGAACTTCGACAGCGGCCACACGACTGCCACAACCTTGCCCACGACATTGCCGACGGGGACACCTCCGGAATTGTCTTCGAGGTGGTAGCGCGAGTCGCGCGAGTTACTGCGATTGTCACCCATCACGAAAACCGTTCCTTCCGGAACGACGATGTCAAAGTCGACCTGATCGGTGGAGTCACCCGGCTTGATAAACGATGACTCGTTCAGCGGTACACCATTGAGCACAATGCGGCCCTTGTTATCGCAACACTTCACGTGATCGCCGGCGACACCGATGACTCGCTTAACGAGGTCCTGACCGGAATTACTCGGCAGGAGGCCAATGAACGTCAGACCCTCGCGAAGCACTCCCGCCGCACCCGTGGCCGGCACGGGATCAGGTAACCAGCCACCTGGGTCGCGGAACACCACCACGTCACCACGGTTGACTCCGGTGATGGTCGTGGTGATCTTGGAGGCGATGATGCGGTCGCTGATTTGCAGCGTGTCTTCCATCGACTCACTCGGCACATAGAACGCCTGCACCAAGAAGGTGCGAACCAAGATCGACAGAATGAGCGCCGAACCGACGATGATGACAACCTCGCGGAACAATCCACCCGAAGGCTTGGCACTAGCCCGCTTTGTTGCGGAGTCGTCAACGGACTCGCTCACGCAGGGCTCCTGTCCGTACGCAACCAGAAATCGGGCGCGCTGTGGTTACTCAGCGGGTGCGTCGGAGGCGGGGGTAGCGGGTGCGTCGGAGACTGCAGCAGCAGGCGCGGTGGTGCGGACGACGACGTCGCGCTTCTCCTTGATCTTCGCCTTCTTACCGCGCAGTTCGCGCAAGTAGTACAGCTTCGCGCGACGCACATCTCCACGAGTGACCACATCAATGTGATCGATGATGGGAGTGTGCACCGGGAAAGTGCGCTCGACACCGACACCGAAGGAGATCTTGCGGACCGTGAAGGTCTCGCGCACGCCGCCGCCGTGGCGACCGATGACAACACCCTGGAAGACCTGGATGCGGGAGCGGTTACCTTCAACGACCTTGACGTGCACCTTCACGGTGTCGCCGGGGCGGAAGTTAGGGATGTCGCTTCGCTTGGAAGCGTTATCGAGAAAGTCGAGCGTCTGCATGATCAGGCACATCCTTCGTGGCAGCCGCAGGTCGGCCATCGGCGATCAGGGGGTACGAACGAGGGGCGGGCTCCCCTGCGGCGGGGCGCAGACCACGTTCGTCTTGAGGCACAGTCTGCCATAGAGCCTCGCGTGGCTCCTAACGAGGCTCCTCGTCGCCACCAACCAGCTCAGGGCGCACTCCCTGAGTGCGCTCAAGGGATTGTTCACGCCGCCAACGTCGAATGGCTCCGTGATCGCCCGAGCGAAGTACCTCAGGAACGGTCAAACCTCGCCATTCCGGCGGCTTGGTGTACACCGGACCCTCAAGGGCTGCGCCCTCGCGACCGTCGCTGAACGAATCGTCGACAGCACTCTCGACGTTGCCCAGAACACCCGGGAGTAGTCGCGCGAGTGCTTCGACCATCACCAGTACTGCCGCTTCACCGCCGGCAAGCACATAGTCGCCAAGACTGATCTGGTCGACTCTGCAGCGAGTCGAGAAGTGGTCGACGACTCTCTGGTCGATGCCCTCATATCGGCCACAGGCAAAGGCCAACCACGGCTCGGCCGCGAGTTCGTGTGCTACCGCCTGGGTGAAGGGGCGCCCACTCGGAGTGGGCACCACGATTCTCGGAACAGCGGGCGCACCAGAAGCAAGCACCGAATCAAGTTGCTCACCCCACGGTTCAGGCTTCATGACCATTCCGGGCCCACCACCGTAGGGCGAGTCGTCGACGGTGCGATGCCGGTCATGCGTGTGCTCGCGGAGATCGTGTACTCGCAGATCGATGAGGCCAGATTCAACAGCCTTGCCCACGAGCGATAGTCGCAGCGGAAGGAGATAGTCGGGGAAAATCGACACCACGTCGAGGCGCAACGCGGTCGACTCGCTCATACCGGTTCGCCTTCGTCAATCAGTCCCGGCGGTGGATCGATCACGATGGTGCCGCCAGGAACATCAACTGTTGGCACGAAGTCTGAAACAAACGGCACGAGTAGGTCGGTCTGCTCATCTCGACCGACGACCAACATGTCTTGCATCGGGAGGTGTACCACTTCGCGCACCGAGCCCACCGGCGTTCCGTCAAGCATCACCACCGACAACCCCACGAGGTGTCGGTCGTAGTACTCATCGTCGCCATCGGGCAATTCCGCATCGACGGCATCGACTTCAAGCAGAAGCCCGCGCAACGTCTCAGCGCCGGTACGGTCGTTGACCCCTTCAAGGTGCAGGAGAAGTCGACCTGAATGCCACTTCGCCCACTCGACGACAACAGTCGTCGTGGTGGGTGAGTCAGTGAACAGCACCGTACCCGGCGCAAAGCGACGATCGGGCTCATCAGTGCGCACATCGACCGAGACTTCGCCTCGGATTCCGTGCGCGCGTCCGAGTCGGCCTACGACGACCCGCACCGCAGAACTACCGCTCGTGCTGGTCGAGGAAGTCGACCCGAACGGGTCGACCCGACGACAAGGCACTCAATACGGTGCGCAGGGCCGTTGCGGTACGACCTGAACGACCGATCACGCGTCCCATGTCATCGGGATGCACCCGAACCTCAAGGGTGCGGCCACGATCGTCACGGCCACGACGAGCACGCACACTCACATCGTCAGGGTTATCGACGATGCCGCGCACGAGGTGCTCGAGTGCTTCCTCGAGCATGTCAGTCCTCCGACGGCGCGGGGGCCTCAGCGGCAGCCTCGGCCTCCGCCACGATCTCCTCGGCCTCAGCGACAACCTCAGCCTCAGCCACGACTTCCTCGACTACCGCATCGGCGATGGCCTCTTCAGCCGCGACATCTTCAGCCACAACCTCTTCAGCCGCGACCTCTTCAGCCACAACCTCGGCGACAACCTCGGCAGCCACTACCTCAGCAACAGCCTCAGTAACAGCCTCAGTAACTGCGTCGGCCTTGACCGGCGGCTCCCACTTCTCGTCAGCAGCCTTCACACCATCTTCGACCGCGGCGGCGAACACAGCGCGCTTGTCGACGGGGGCCTGCGCAACGCGCAGCGTTCCCTCGGCACCGGGAAGGCCCTTGAACTTCTGCCAGTCACCGGTGACCTTGAGGATGGCGAGCACGGGCTCGGTGGGCTGGGCGCCCACGCTCAGCCAGTACTGCGCCCGCTCGGAGTTGACCTCAATACGTGAGGGATCCTCCTTGGGGTGGTACAGGCCGATCTCCTCGATCGCGCGACCATCGCGCTTGGAGCGCGCGTCGGCGATGATGATGCGGTACTGGGGGTTGCGGATCTTGCCGAGACGCTTCAACTTGATCTTGACAGCCACGTGAGTGGGTTCTCCTTGCGCAAAACGAAGGGAGGAGCGCTTGGATGCGTGGGGTGCATCCGTCGCGTTCCGAGGAGGTCGATCCGGGGGCTAGAGGGTCCACACCGATTCGACCGTGCAACGCCAGTCTGCCAGAAGTGACCGCCAAGGGCGAAACCGACCCTCGGAACCGGCGCGACTAGCCCCCCAGCAACTTGCGGAACTCGTCGGGCAACTCGTCGAGGGTCGCCGGCGGGGCGCTCGGAACGGCACCAGGCAGCATGTCGTCGAGGCTGCGCGCTTCCTGAGCCGCCCGCTTGGCAGGGTTGCCACTGCGGCCCTTCTTGGCCTTCGGTGGCGCCGTTTTTCCCTTGCTCTTCTTGCCTCCGCCACCCATGCCCGGCATACCGGGCATACCCGGCATGCCGCCGCCTTTGCTCATCTGGCGCATCATCTTCTGCGCTTCGCCGAACCGTTCGACCAAGCTGTTGACGTTCTGCACCTCAGTGCCGGAACCCCGTGCGATTCGAGCCCGTCGCGATCCGTTAAGGATCTTGGGATCTTCACGCTCGGCCGGGGTCATCGACTGGATGATGGCCGCCACACGATCGAGTTCGCGGTCGTCGAGCTGATCAAGTTGGGCTTTGACATCGCCCATACCCGGAAGCATTCCGACCAACTTGCTCAACGAGCCCATCTTCTTGACCGCCTGCATCTGCTGCAGGAAATCTTCGAGGGTGAAGTCTTGACCCTTCGAGACTTTCTCGGCCATCCGAGCTGCTTCATCGGCGTCAAAGACGCGCTCGGCTTGCTCGATCAGCGTGAGCACATCGCCCATGTCGAGGATGCGCGACGCCATGCGATCGGGATGGAAGACATCGAAGTCGTCGAGCTTCTCACCAGTCGAGGCAAACAGGATGGGCTGGCCGGTGACCTGACGCACCGACAGAGCCGCGCCACCGCGCGCATCACCATCGAGCTTGGTAAGCACCACGCCGTCAAAACCGACGCCGGCCATAAACGACTCAGCGGTTGTGAGAGCGTCCTGGCCGATCATGGCGTCGACGACGAGTAACACTTCATCGGGGTTTACCGCATCGCGGATACCGCGCGCTTGCGCCATCAAGTCGTCATCGACCGCAAGACGTCCTGCCGTGTCGATGATGACGATGTCGTGCAATTTGGTGACGGCAAAGTCAATCGATTGACGTGCCACGGCTACCGGATCGCCGACGCCACTACCCGGTTCGGGCGCGTAGACCGGCACGCCAGCCCTCTCGCCCACCACCTGCAACTGATCGACCGCGTTGGGTCGCTGAAGATCTGCGGCCACCAGCAACGGCGTATGACCGTTGCGCTTGAGCCACGCCGCGAGTTTTCCGGCCAGAGTCGTCTTACCGGCACCCTGCAAACCCAGCAGCATGATGACCGTGGGCGGGGTCTTGGACAACTGAAGTCGGCGGGTTTCGCCACCCAGAATGGTGACGAGTTCCTCGTGCACGATCTTGACCACTTGCTGGGCCGGGTTCAGCGCGCCCGAGACTTCCACACCGAGCGCGCGCTCCTTGACCCGCGCGCAGAACTCACGCACGACAGGTAGCGCAACGTCGGCATCGAGCAGTGCCACGCGAATCTCGCGCACCGTCTGGTCAATATCGGCCTCGGTAAGACGACCCTTTCCGCGCAGGTTCTTAAACGTGACGGCAAGCCGGTCAGACAGGGACTGGAACACGTGGGTCCTCGAGGTGGGACGGTTAGTCGGGAGTCCAGACTATCCCGCGGTAGGAGGCAGCATCGTCGCCAGCACGCGATCGCGCACTTCGGCGGCTTCGACGTCGGCCAAGGGCGCACCTTCGTGGGAGCGCAGATAGAACACGTCGACGACTTCCGAGCCGAGCGTGGAAACGAGTGCCGCGGTGATGTCGACACCGGACGCGCTGATGGCCGATGCCACGCGGTACAGCAATCCGGGGGCATCGTGAGCGCGAATCTCAAGCACCGTGGCTCTCGCACTGGCCCCCGCGACCACCGTGACTGTCGCAGCAGCGGCAGCGACTCCGAATTGGTCACGGTCACGTGTGGCGAGCAGCGCCGGCACATCCAAACTGCCTTCGAGCGCGCGACGCAGATCATCTCGGAGTCGCTCAACCGCAGGCACATCTCCGAACGAGGGAATCACCGACCACACAGCGACCACTCGATCGTCGAGTGTTTCTGTTTGTGCCGAGCGAACAGCCAATCGATGCAGCGACAGCACGCCGGCAGTTGTTGCCAACAGACCGACGCGGTCGGGACTCATCACGGTCACACGAGTCGCCACTCCGTCGGCTTCCAACAGCACTTCCACTCCCGAACCGACGGCAAGGGCTCGCTGCTCGGGCGACAACTCCGGGCGCGGCGGGGGTGCGGCGTCACCTGCGGTCTGAGTTCGTACCCGTGACACAAGTTGTTCGAGCAGACGCGCCTTCCAGTCGCTCCACACCGCCGGTCCCGTAGCCAACGAATCAGCTTCGGTAAGCGCCGCGAGAAGTTCGAGAGTGTCCGGATCTGAAATTGCCGTCGACACCGCGTCAATCGTCGAGGGATCCTCAAGGTCGCGCCTAGTTGCCACGTCGGGCAAGAGCAAGTGATGGCGCACGAGGTCAACAAGAACCGCCGAATCGGCCTCGTTGAAACCCATCCGTGGCGCCATCTGCCCCACCAGTTCAATTCCGATCTCGGTGTGATCTCCCGGTCGCGCTTTGCCAATGTCGTGCAACAACGCCCCCACGAGGAGGAGGTCAGGACGTCGAACCCGACGCGTGAGCGCGCTGGCGTACACCGACGTTTCGACCAGATGCCGGTCAACGGTGAACGTGTGAATCGGATTGCGCTGCGGAGCACTGCGCACGACGGCCCACTCGGGCATCAGCGCACTCCAGGCGTCAACTTGGTCGAAGGCCTCCCATACCCGCACTGACGATCGGCCGGCACCCAGCAGCGACACCAGCGAATCGCGCGCTTCATCGGGCCATGGCAACGGCAGTGGCGGACATTCGGTGACCAATCGTGCAACGGCATGCGGCGCAATCGGTAAACCCGCTTGCGCAGCGGCGGCCGCGGCGCGAAGCAAAAGCGCCGGATCTCGCTCGGGGTGGGCTTCTAGTGCGAGAACAACTTCCCCGTCTTGCACCACCACACCTTCTGCGAGTGGCACTCGCCCGGGCGCTGTGCTTCGACCACCGAGACGTCGCACTCCTTGAGGCTTGCGAGCAACTCGCTCGACGCGACTCCAGGTGAGTTCACTCGCATAGGCCACCGAACGCGCGGCCTTTGACACCGAACGCAGCAAGACGTCTTCGTCGGCCATTCCGAGGAGCGCGGCGACCGCTGGTTGATCGGGTTGCGTCAACCGGTCGGAGCCCCGTGCATTGACATGGTGCAACGCATCACGCACATCGAGAAGAAGCCGATGCGGCTCGTCGACGAGAGCGTGCGGAATGTCGGCGATCCAACTCGCGGCCACGGCCCGCAACACCACGATGTCTCGGATGCCGCCCTGGCTTTCCTTCAGATCAGGTTCGAGCAGGTGAGCAAGTTCACCGGACCGAACAGCGCGCTCCTCGCTCGCGGCACGCAACTGGGGAAGCCGGTCACGAGCCAAAGAACGCCAGTCAGCCAGCACACTGCCAAGGAGTGAGGTGCGTAGTGCGTCGTCTCCGGCCACGGTGCGCGCATCAAGTAGTCCGAGCATCACACGCAGGTCGGCACCGGCGAGGCGTCGTGCCTCAGCCACGGTGCGCACACTGTGGTCAAGGCGCAGCCCCGCGTCCCAGATGGGGTACCAGAGCGCATCGGCAACCGAGGTGACCGTGACACCGGGAGGATGCAGTAACAGCAGGTCGAGATCGCTGCCTGGAGCAAGTTCACGCCGACCGAAACCCCCGACAGCCACCAATGCGGCGCCAGTGCCTACTCCGCCTGCTTCAGCAAAGAGTTTGGCCAGCCACCCGTCGGTGAGTCGAGCCAGTTCAAGGCGCGAGGGGTGACTCGGGCGCCAGTTCGGGTCGGAGAGAAACGCCTGCCGGGAGGCCAGCCACGTCAACGACGCACGATCACCATTCACCGCTACATCGTGGTCCATGTGGGTCCTTTCGCGCGCTCGGACTTGTCAACGAATACGAGCGAGTCCCGGAAACTGCTGTGGGGCAGCAGTTCCCGGGACCCGAATCGTGGTCTCTTCACTTCCCCGGGGTGAGGAGTCGACGTACCTTCAGAGGGCCTGGCTACCTCGTTCGCCCGTTCGCACTCTCACCACGGCGTCGACCGGAACAACCCAGACCTTTCCATCACCGATGCGTCCGGTCTGTGCGCTCTTGACGATGACGTCAACCACGGAGTCGGCGTCACTGTCATCAACAAGCACCTCCAGCCGAACCTTGGGAATCAAATCCACGGTGTATTCAGCACCGCGGTACACCTCGGTGTGACCGCCCTGCCGACCGAAGCCGCTGGCTTCCGAGACCGTCATGCCGCTGAGGCCAAAGGTTTCGAGGGCCGACTTCACATCGTCGAGCTTGAAGGGCTTGATGATCGCGGTGATCAACTTCATGACGAGACCTCCGTCTTTTCCAGAGTGGCGGTGGTGGACGACCCGTGGAGTGCCGACGCGAGCCCACCGGAACTTCCGCCGCGCGGCTCAAAGTCGTAGGCCGACTCCAAGTGCTCGGTGACGTCGATGCCCTCGAGTTCAGCATCGCGAGTGATGCGGAAGCCAATGGTCTTGTCGATGATGATGCCCAAGATGAACGCGATGATGAACGAATACGCGAGCACCGCAACAACTCCCACGGCCTGCTTGCCCAACAGCGTGAATCCGCCGCCATAGAGCACACCGTCAAGACCGAGTGGGTTCACCGTGTGGGTTCCAAGGAAACCAATCAAAAGGCACCCAACGATTCCGCCGACGAGGTGCACACCTACGACGTCGAGCGAGTCGTCGTAGCCGAGCTTGTACTTCAGTCCCACCGCAAGCGAGCAGATGATGCCGGCGAGTGCGCCGATCACCACTGCACCCCAGGGTGCAACGAACGCGCAGGCGGGCGTAATCGCAACCAGACCAGCGACCGCACCCGATGCGGCACCAAGGCTGGTGGGGTGCCCGTCGCGGATCTTCTCCACGAGCAGCCAACCACCAAGCGCCGCCCCAGTTGCGACCTGCGTGTTCATGAGTGCGAGTGCAGCGGTGCCGTTCGCGCCCAGAGCAGAACCGGCGTTGAAACCGAACCAGCCGAACCACAGCAAACCAGCGCCAATCATGACCAACGGAAGGTTGTGGGGGCGCATGGGATCCTTACGAAAGCCAATGCGCTTACCCAGAACGATTACGAGGGCGAGTGCGGCGGCACCTGCGTTGATGTGCACCGCAGTTCCACCAGCGAAGTCTTCAACACCCAGGGCGGCCAGCCAGCCAGCGCCGGTGATGGTGCCGTCGGCCTGCTTGGTGCCGAAGTCAAACACCCAGTGCGCGACGGGGAAATACACGATGGTGACCCAGATCGTGACGAACACGGCCCAGGCAATGAACTTGGTGCGGTCAGCAAGGGCACCCGAGATCAGCGCCGGAGTGATGACCGCGAACATCAATTGGAAGGCCGCGAAGGCAAGCAGCGGAATTGGGTAAACGCCGCCGTTGTTGGTGAGCTCGTTAACAGCGCCACCCAACCCGGAGAGACTGAATTCGCCGAGGTACGCGCTGCCACTGTCACCGAAGGCGAGCGAGTATCCGAAGATCACCCAGATCACGCTCACGATGGCGATCGTGATGAACGACATCATCATCATGTTGAGCGTGCTCTTGGCTCGGGTCATACCGCCGTAGAAGAAGGCGAGACCCGGTGTCATCAGCAAGACCATGGACGTGGCGGCGAGGACCCACGCTGTGTCCCCTGTGTTGAGTTCCGGCATTGCGTTTGTCCTTCCGAGAGTTGGAGGCTTCTGGAAGGACACTGCTCCCCTCGTGTTGCACGAGGGGAGCAGCGGTGTTTCATACCGGTGACGATGTTGCCGCCGGTGTTACGAGTGTGTGAACGGACCGGTGATAGGCCTACCCCCGGATGCTGCGGTAATAGTCACGCCAGATCAACTTGTGCAGCGGAATCCACTTCGGAATTGAACGCACTCCCGGAATGAATGGCAGCAGCACCAACAGAATCGTGAGCAGCCCCATGATGTAGAAGATCAGGGCGTCAGCACTTCCCGACAGTTGCGCGGTCATTGACGCCGGATCTGCGTCATCGGGGGCGTTGAACACTGGCAGTTGGTACCAGAAGGAGTAGAGCCATAGCCATGCCTGACCCGGGTAACTCCCGGTTTCATTCATCATTCCCCAGGTGTTGCCCTGAAGGTTCTGAACGGTGCCGAAGTCATCGAGGTACGAGCCATCGCCCATGAACAGGATCTGCTTGGTGTGATCCATCTGGTAAAAACCATTGGGATCCTGCGCCAGCAGAACGCCGTCGTAGGCACCAGAGGTGGCCATGTCAGTCAGTGCTTTGGCCAGCACCGGAACGGGGCCGTAGTCCCCCTCCTCAACCTTGGTGAGGTCAAGCACGCCCTCTTCATCAGCAGTCGCCTGCACAGCATCGTCGAAGGCTGTCGCCCACGCCGCCTGCTGGTCGGCAGATGCATCCTTCCACGCCTTGAGCGCATCCACCGTTTCCTGCGATTGCTGCGAGGAAGACAGCGGAGTGATCACGAAATCATCGGCCGGGTTCACAGGGTTACGAACACCCATCAGCTTCTGCATATTCAGTGGTCCGACAGAGACCCCATCGCCGCCTTCGTTGTACGGAGGTCCGTAGCCCGCCGATTCCGTGGTTCCGGCGAGTTCACCGACAGTGGTGGCGAAGAAGTTGTCCGGTGCGCTGGTCGCCCACCCTTGGAAGGTCAGCGCCTTTTCATCCGGTGAGCTGAAGACGCCTGCCAAACCAACCGATAGCAGTGCCACGACGATAAGCGCGATGACACCTTCCTTCAAGATGTCGTACTTGCGCCAAGGACCTTGCCACGGTGCAGCGGCGGGATCGACTTTCTTCGTCTTACTCATGACGCCACCTCCGCTGTGTCGCTCGCAGCGGCGGGTTCGTTCTTGAAGGCATCGATCGGAGGCACCACTCCACGCTTACGCACCAACAGCACGTGAAGCACCACGATGAGGCCGACCACTAGTGGCAACGTGCACACGTGCAGCAGCATGGTTTGTCCGAGACTCGTCACGTTGAACCACGCACCGATTCCCACCGCGTTGAGGCCGTCCTTGGCCTCGAAGGTGATCCACTGCGAATCAGCGTTCGTCTGCATGAGGTAGCCGGTGAATGCTGTGGCAAGTGACACGATGAAGGAAACGACGCCGGTAATCCACGTCATCGCTCGGCGACCGCGCCACGCGGCCATCCAGAACTTCCCCCAGAGGTGTACGACCATGAAAATGAAGAACAGCTGCACCGACCAGAAGTGCAGACTGTTGAAGAAGTGGCCTACGTCGGAGATGTGATACCACTCAGGTCCTTCGAGCGTGAGCACTACTCCAGTGGCGACGACGACCAGGAGTGCGGCGATCGTCAAGACACCAAAGACGTAGATCCAGGAACCGACGTACGACGGTTGGCGATCTGGCAGAAGCTTGTCCGGGGGCAACTCTCGAACGACGCGGTCGCGCAATTTGCCCGTCCATGTATCTCCGGGTGCCGGTGCGACGGTGTGCGACTCGACCTCCGCGGTCATGAGCCATCACCCCCATCGTCGTGTCCGCCCGGGAAGGGCAACACCAGCGCGAGAATGAAAAGTACGAACATCACCAGAATCACAATCAAATTGCCGACCGAAATCTGCAACCAACCCCAAGAGAAGTAGGTGGCAGGATTGTCGAGAGCGGCTGAAATGAGAGGTGGCATCGGAGATCCTCCCTATCGACCGGCCAGGATGGCCGATGTTGATAGTTCAACCGTCCGGCATGCGGGCACAATCTCTCAGTGCCGGTGGACCTAGCCCTCGGGGACTAACGTCCTGCAGATTTAGCCGACGAGGGCGTCGACAAACGCTTCCGGGTCGAACGGAGCGAGGTCATCGGGGCCTTCGCCAAGGCCAACAAGCTTGACGGGCACACCTAATTCACGTTGTACGGCAACCACGATGCCCCCCTTCGCCGTGCCATCGAGCTTGGTTAAGACGATGCCTGTGACCTGCACCACCTCAGCAAAGACACGGGCCTGGGTGAGCCCGTTCTGGCCGGTTGTTGCGTCAAGCACGAGCAGTACCTCGTTGACAGGAACCTGCCGTTCAACCACACGCTTGACCTTGCCCAACTCATCCATCAAGCCGGACTTGGTGTGCAGTCGCCCGGCGGTGTCGATCAGCACGGTGTCGACGTTCTCTGTGATGCCCTCATGCACCGCGTCGAACGCAACGGACGCCGGGTCGCCACCTTCGGGCCCCCTCACGACAGTGGCACCCACACGGTCACCCCAGGTCTGCAGTTGGTCGGCCGCAGCCGCACGGAACGTGTCAGCTGCTCCCAGCACCACCGTGCGCCCATCGGCGACCAGCACGCGGGCGAGTTTGCCGGTTGTGGTGGTTTTTCCTGTTCCGTTCACACCGACCACCAAAATCACGGCCGGAAGTCCGTCTTCACGGGTGGTCGACAGGGACCGATCGAGCGTGGGGTCGACGACTGCCAACAGTTCTTCTCGCAGCATCGTGCGCACTCGCTCGGGGTCTGCCGTGCCTTCGGCAGCCACCCTCACCTTGAGCCGCTCAACCAACTCGCGAGCGGGAGCAACCCCGAGGTCAGCGACGATGAGGGTGTCTTCGACCTCCTGCCACGTGTCGGCGTCAATCGTGGCACCGGACAACAGCGCAAGAAGACCCTGACCAATTGCCGAGTTCGATCGCGCGAGTCGCGCGCGCAAACGGCCAAGTCGTCCGGCCGTCGGCGCCGGAACGTCGAGGGTTGAAGTAGGAACCGGTGTCTCAACGGTTTCCAGACCCGCCAGCTCAGGCGGTACATCAACCAGATCACCCGTGACAGCCGTCGGCGGAGCATCAAGTCCGGCCCTCGTCGACGCCGATGGCAACTCGCCGCGACCCTTCACCAACTTGACGGTGACGGCGACGATGAGCGCCAGAATGAAAATTCCGAGGAGGAGATACAGGGTCCCGTTCACCACACGATCCTCCCAGAGACCGAAAGTGGGTCAGAATGGGGTCATGGCCACACTTGCCAGCCCGACTGCTCCCCCACGGTTCAGCGGCCGCACCCCGTCGGTGATTCTGGGCCTGTTCGTCCTCGTTGCGGTGGCCAACGCCGTCTCGACGGCCGCAGACTCGTCAGTTGCTCACAACCTCACGACTGCGCTGCTCGTACCGCTGTTGTTCGTGTGGTTACTCGGATCGTCGGTGCAGCCACTTCCGACGCCGACGAAACTACTCGCGGTGGGTCTGGTGTTCGCATGGTTCGGCGACATCGCTCTGCTCGGAACGGGTGACGTGCGCTTCATCACCGGAATCCTGATGTTCCTCGTGATGCAGGTGTTCTACATCCTCGCCTTCCGCCGAGTACCCGGGCCGGGCCTTGTGCGAGCGTGGCCGCTCGCCGTCATTCCGTACGCGTTCGTGTGGCTGCTGCTGGCGATCGCGATGTGGCATGAGTCTGGGGCGAAGGCGATACCCGGCCTGATCTACGGGTTGGTCCTCGCGGCGATGGCCATCTCAGCTCTCGACCTCGTGTTGCGCGTGCCCCGACGTTTGGGCTGGCGCGTGGCCATCGGCGCCGCGTTGTTCCTGCTTAGCGACGGCCTCATCGCACTGAGCGCCTTTGCAGGGGTGGCATCATCGCCGGGACTTTCAACAGCGGTGATGGTCACCTACGCGGTGGCTCAGGCGATGATCGTGACCGGATTCGTGCTCGCAGTGAACACAGCGAACCCAGCGAACACAGTGTCGCGTGGGGAAGAGTAGCCGCGACTTATGCGGACTGATCTTCGATATCGCGCAGTCGCTGACTGATCACCGTGGTGACACCGTCGCCGCGCATCGTGACGCCGTACAACGCGTCGGCAATTTCCATGGTGCGCTTCTGGTGGGTCACAACGATCAACTGACTCTTCTCACGAAGTTCTTCCATCACCTGAATCAGGCGACCGAGGTTCACATCGTCGAGCGCCGCTTCAACCTCATCCATGACGTAGAACGGACTCGGACGCGCCTTGAACAGGGCGACCAAGAACGCAACGGCGGTCAGCGACCGCTCACCGCCCGAGAGCAAGGACAGTCGCTTGATCCTCTTGCCCGGCGGGCGCGCTTCGACCTCGATACCGGTGGTGAGCATGTCGTTGGGATCGGTGAGCACCAATCGACCCTCACCACCCGGGAACAGTCTCGCGAAGACCGCTTCGAATTCTCGAGCGGTGTCATGGAACGCCTCAGCGAATACTTGCTGCACACGCTCATCGACCTCGCGAATGATTTCGAGTAGATCGCGGCGCGAACGCTTGACGTCTTCGAGTTGTTCGGTAAGGAACTGGTGCCGCTCCTCAAGGGCCGAGAATTCCTCGAGTGCCAACGGGTTGACCCGACCTAGCAGCGCTAGTGCGCGCTCGGCCGACTTCATCCGGCGCTCCTGTTGCCCACGGTCGTAGGGGTACGGCTGGGGAGCCGGGGCATTGGGATCGATCTCATCACCAGGGGCCGACGGCGAGGGCGGCACCATGTGCTCGGGTCCGTATTCGGCTACCAAGACATCGGGGTCGATGCCGAAGTCTTCCATCGCCTTGAGTTCGAGTTGCTCGATGCGCAACCGCTGCTCGGCACGCGCTACTTCATCGCGATGGACCACATCGACGAGTTGCTCGTGTTCACCGAGAAGTTGACGAAGCCTCGCGCGAGTCTGCTGCAATTCGGCATCACGGGCAGCACGCTGCGACTCGGCGAGGGTGCGCTCGGATGTGGCAGTCGCAATCGATCGACCCAGGAGCGCCAAGGTGTATCCGGCACCGATTCGTACAGCCGCAGCCGCCACCACTTCGCGCTCACGTCGGGCACGACGTTCTTGGGCTCGGCGACGACTCTCTCGCTCATCGCGTGCCGCACGTTCGAGGGAATCGGCCCGGGCCGCAACGGCACGGATGCGCTCTTCGCCAGTGCGCACCGCAAGTCGAGCCTCAACTTCAATGGCTCGCGCTTGAGTACCGGCTTCGGCGAGCCGATCGCGCTCATGGGGTGACGGCGCCAACTCGTCGGGCTCGGACTCTGCCGCGACAAGGCGCGTCGTCAGCGCAGCGAGTGCCACTTCGTCGTCGCTGAGGGCTTGGCCGGCCGCCGCCTGGGCAGCCGAAAGTCGATCGGCTTCACCCGCAGCCGCGCGCGCCGCACTTCCGAGTTGACCGAGTTGCTCGGCGACTGCCGCCATACGCGCATCGCTGTCGTGCAATCGCGCCAACGTTGACTGCACGCTAGAACGGGCATCGGCGTGTTCGGCCGCCGCTCGTTCAAGGTCGAATCGAATGCGCTCGCCGCGATGCGTGGCATCTTCGTTTCGTTCACGGGCTTCGTCAAGTGCTGCCTGAACTTCGAGCAGGCTCGGACCGCCTGATGAGCCGCCGCTGGCCGTATGCGGCCCGACTAGGTCGCCGTCGCGGGTAGCAGCGCTGACTCCGGGGTGTGACGCGACGAGGGCGCGTGCCTGGTCGAGGTCGTCGACAACGGCGATACGCGCGAGCACGCCGGCGAGTGGTGCTCGCAAGTCATCGGGCGCCGACACCACATCGATCGCGTAGCGCACGCCATAGGGCAAGGGCGGCCACGGTTCATCCGTGGTCGATGAGCTGCCTGCCACGAGCAGGGTGGCACGGCCAGAATCTTCGGCGCGTAAACGACGCAGGGCCGATACTGCCGAGCCATGATCGGAGACGGCGATGGCATCGGCTGCGGCACCCAGAGCTGCAGCCACCGCCGCTTCGTATCCGTGCTCCACCCGGATGAGTGCCGCAACTGATCCGAGTAAACCCGAGACCTGCTCACCGGCAGCGAGCAGAGCGGCACCGCCATCGCGGCGAGCAAGCCCAAGTTCCAATGCTTCAATGCGCGCCTGCAACGAGGCGCGGTCGCGGTCGGCCTCTTGATCGGCAAGGCGCAGCGCTTCTATGCGCTGTTCGACCACCGCAAGAACCGACGCCGCCTGCTCGTGCTCGGCATCGAGCCCGAATTCGCCCTGATCGAGTCCGGCAATCTCATTTTCGAGCGCCTTGAACTCCGTGGCTGCGGCTTCCGCGCGCAAACGCGCGGCCTCGACCTGCTCGGCCAGCCGCCGCGTTTCACCGTCACGAGTCTGGAAACGCTCGCGCGCGGCCGCTACTTGGCCCGCAAGTCGCGCGAGACCTTCACGACGGTCGGCCACCGCTCGCACGGCAGCCTCAAGGCGCCGTTCTTCCGTGGCCAGTGCTGCTTCTGATTCGGCACGATTGCGCACGGCATCGGCCAGCGCGGCACGGTCAACTTCGACACCGCGCCCCAGGTCGAACTCTTCCGAACGTGCTTCGCGGCCCTGTGATTCCAGTTCCTCGGGATCGCGGCCGGACGCTTCTACCTCGTCCTCGGATCCGAGCAGCCGCATGCGTTCGGTGGCCAGCGACATCGTTCCATCGATGCGCTCACGCAGCGCCGAGAGTCGGTACCACGTCTCCTGCGCCCGTGCGAGCAGTGGCGCATCGGCCCCGAGCTCGGCTTCGAGCACAGCCTCACGCGCTTGCGCTGCCGCCATGGCCGCCTCAACTTCAGCCTGACGTTCGCGCAGTGCCGTTTCGTCGGCGACTTCCTGCTCGAGGGTGGCGGTGAGCGCCAACAAGTCATCGGCAATCAGACGCAGACGCGAATCGCGCAGGTCTGCCTGAATCACCTGAGCGCGGCGAGCAACCTCAGCCTGCTTTCCTAGCGGCTTGAGTTGGCGACGCAGTTCGGTGGTGAGGTCTTGAAGGCGGGTGAGGTTAGCCTGCATCGCTTCGAGTTTGCGCAGCGCCTTTTCCTTGCGCTTGCGATGCTTGAGAACTCCCGCAGCTTCCTCGATGAATCCACGCCGATCTTCGGGGCTGGCGTGCAGTACCTGATCGAGTTGCCCCTGACCGACGATGACGTGCATCTCGCGGCCGATTCCGGAGTCGCTGAGCAACTCCTGCACATCGAGCAGGCGGCACGGAGTGCCGTTGATGGCGTACTCGGAGCCGCCATTGCGGAACAGAATGCGAGAGATCGTGACTTCGGTGTAGTCGATGGGTAGAGCGCCATCGCTGTTGTCGATGGTGAGTAGCACCTCGGCGCGTCCGAGGGGCGCGCGGCCTGAGGTTCCGGCGAAGATGACATCTTCCATCTTGCCGCCGCGCAGACTCTTGGCGCCCTGCTCACCCATGACCCACGCGAGCGCATCGACGACATTGGACTTACCCGAGCCGTTTGGCCCAACGACGCAGGTGATCCCCGGCTCAAGATTGAGCGTGGTGCTCGAGGCGAAGGACTTGAACCCTCGGAGGGTCAGGCTCTTCAGATACACGCTCTACTCCTGCCCCATGGGAAGACGCCGGCACACCCTCACGGACTCAGGGCGCAACCGTACACGGCGGGGAAGAAGCCTCAGCCTAACGTGCAGCGCAAGGCGGTGACGCGCGACACGGCGGAGAGGTCGATCCGGTGGTGTCGAGTCAGACGAGTGCGGGCTCAGCGGGGCGCCTCCGCAGACCGAGTTGGAGACCAGCCCGGGCGAGGCACCGCATCCCGCAACTGCTGCGTGTACGAATCTTGAGGGTGGTGGAGGACCTCGGCAGTAGTCCCCTGTTCAACCACTCGACCCTGTCGCATCACGACACAACGATCACTGACCTGGTTGACCACAGCGAGGTCATGACTGATGAACAGGTAGGCGGTGCCAGTTGTCTCTCTAATCTCCTTGAGCAGATTGAGAACCTGCGCCTGGATTGACACGTCAAGAGCCGCCACCGCTTCATCAAGAACCACTACGTCAGGCTTCACAGCCAGCGCCCGAGCGATGGCGACTCGCTGTCTCTGGCCTCCCGAGAGCCCACCCGGCCTCATGCGCGAATGCCGCTCATGTAATCCGACTGAAGTCAGCAAAATGCGCACCTGTTCGGCTCTGCTTTCCCTCACAGCATCCGGGTCGAGCGACAGAGCGTCCGAGAGAATCTGCTCCACAGTCTGTAGCCGATCGAGCGAAGAGTAGGGGTCTTGAAAGACCATTTGCAGACGCCGCGCACGAGCTCGACGGTCTTTCGCTCGACGACTCGAGACGTCGAGAATGGCGCCGCCCATTGCAATGGACCCGGATGTCGGACGCTCGAGCCCCACCAGCATTCGCGCGATGGTTGTCTTGCCCGACCCACTTTCGCCAACGATGGCCAGCGACTCTCCAGGCGCCAGCTCGAATGACACTCCGTCGACAGCAACAACATCGTCATGACCTCGTCGCCCGGGGAACACCTTGCGCAAGTCGTCGACTTTCAAGAGCGGCTCAGACATCTCCGCCACCCTCCATCGCGGTCGGCAACTGCCCCTGGAGCTCGCTGGCGCGATGACACGCGACCTCTCCTCCTTGGACGGCCACCAACGCGGGAGTGGTGGCAAGACAGGCAGGTTGCGAATACCCACACCGGGGTGCAAATGCGCAGCCTTCCCCTGCCTCAAAGGCCGCGATGGGCTGCCCTTCGATGACGGGCAGCCTCTGGCGAACGACGTCAAGGTCGGGACGCGAGACCATCAATCCGGACGAGTACGGATGATAAGGATGCGTGAGCAACTGACGAGAACTCTGCCGTTCGACGATCGAGCCGGCATACATGACGGCGGTGCTATCGCAGGTGGCGGCGGCAAGCTCGAGGTCGTGTGTAATGAAGAGCAATGCGAGTCCGCGTTCGGTTCGCAACTGCGCCAAGATGGCCATCACTTCAGACTGGGTGGTGACGTCTAACGCAGTAGTTGGCTCATCGGCGAGCAGCAAGTCAGGATCCATCGCAACGGCCGACGCAATCATGACGCGCTGCAGCAGCCCTCCGGAGAGTTCGTGTGGCAACTGCGCCATTCGGCGCGACCCGTCACTGATGCCGACTTCCGCCAGCAATGACGTCACCCGACGCTCAGCGTCTCGCGTGCTGACACCTGAGGCGCACAGCCCTTCGATGAGGAACGCACCCACAGTTCGCACTGGATTGATGTGGGCCCGAGGGTCTTGAAAGATCATCGCAATGCGGTGTGCCCGCAACAGGCGTAACTGCTCATCTTCCATCGCAAAAACTTCGCAGCCATCGAATACCACGGTGCCGGTTGCTTGAACTCCCGGCGCAAACAGTCGCATGACGGCACGCGCTGTCATTGACTTGCCCGATCCCGACTCGCCCACGAGTCCGAGCGCTTCTCCCGCCCCGATTTGAAGGTTGACTCCAGACACGACGGGACGCCGATCGGCACCGTACTCACCTGCGGGCACGGTGATGGTGAGATCGCTCACCTGCAAAAGAGCATCGGTCATTTGTTCACCCCGGTGGACAGCCTGTCGCCGAGGACAGTGACGGCTCCCACAAACAGAGCGATAGCCACACTGGCAACGATGACTTCAGTGGGCTGTCCACGTACGGCACTATCGAGGCCACTCTTCACCATGAGCCCCCAGTCCGGTGTCGGTGGCTGAACTCCAAGTCCGAGGAAACTCATCGATGCCAAGTCGATCACCGCGAAACCCAGCGCCGCCACCGCTTGGGCCAAGATCAGCGGTCGAATATTGGGCACGAGGTGGCGGCGAGCGATAGTACTTCCCGACCTGCCCTGAATCCACGCGGCCGAAATGTACGGCATGCGTCGCTCACGTAACGCTCCTCCACGGATGACACGAGCGGCGTAGGGGGTGTAGGCGATGGTGAGACCGATGACCACGCTGCCCAGCCCGGCACCAAGAATCGCCACCGTCACCAGAGCAAACACAATTCCCGGAATTGAGAAGAGCACGTCGACAATGCGCGAGATGACGGTGTCGATCGACCCTCCCCTCCACGCCGCCGCGACTCCGAGTAGCAAGCCCAGAACCGTGGACAAGAGGATGACCACAATCGGTCCGAGCAGCGTGGTTCTTCCGCCATAAATGAGTCGACTGAGAGTGTCGCGGCCGAGCGCGTCGGTGCCAAGTGGATGAGCGGCCGACGGCCCCTGCAGAGCAGCGAGCAGGTCAGGTGAGTTCGGGTTGTAGGGCGCCACCAACGGCGCAAACACTGCGGCAAGAATCATGACGGCGAGGATGACGATGGCGCACAGCGGCGCGATTCCGACTCGACGCCACCATGGCGCGCGACGCGGTGGTCGATCGGAAGACGACTGATCCATTGACGTGGCAACCCCGCTCATAGAGCATCGCCATCGAGCGAAAGTCGCGGATCGACTAGCGAATAGAGGACGTCGACGATGAGATTGACCAGCACGAACACAATAGTCAATAACAGGACTATCGCCTGAACGACCGCATAGTCACGCTGCAAGATCGCCCGCACCAACAGCGATCCAAGCCCGTCCAGTGCGAAGACGTTCTCGACCACAACTGTTCCGGCAACAAGGCCCGCAATCGTCAGTCCAACCACGGTGATCACCGGGATAGACGCATTCCTCAATACATGCCGTCTAACCACGAGTTTGCGCGGTAGTCCGCGGCTCATTGCGGTCTCGACATGTTCCTTGCCCATCTCCGAGGTGATCGATGCGCTCGATATTCGCGACAGATAGGCGGCCGAGCTCAGCGCCAACGCAATCGCAGGGAGGGTGAGGTGCCACAGGCGATCACCGAATCCACTTCCGGACCCGTACACCGGAAACCAGCCCAGCCCGAGCGCGAACACAACGATGAGCAACGCTCCGAGCACGAATGCTGGCGTCGACAACGACGCGGCGTTCCAGCCGGTGACAACTCGACCCGCCACGCCGCGCCGGAGCGCCGCCCAAATGCCCGTGCCCAAGCCGACCAGCAGAATCAGCACCGTCGCGTACACCACCAGAAGCAGAGTGGTGAGAAACCGGGAGGCGATGAGACTCGACACCGCTTCCCGGTACACGAGCGAACGTCCCAGATCGCCATGTAACACGTCAGCAAGCCAAGTGAAGTAGCGCACGAGGAATGGATCGTTCAGGTGATACTGCGCAGTCACCTGGGCGATCAGTTCCGGGGTCGCACTACGAGTTCCGACCAAGAAGGAGAGCGGCCCACCTGGTGCGAGGTAGAGCGATCCGTAGACGAGCAGGCTCGCGACCAGTAGGACCACCAACAACGCCAAGACCCTCTTGACGAGGAATCGCGGCCATGACATGCGTTGACGCCTCCTTTCAGCCGGACTTGCCCAGCGCTGCAGCCCACGGGTAGTAGAGGTAAACCGACGACACTGTGGCACCCGTAACGCGCTTGTTCAGGAACGCGAGCACCGGCAGCGTCTCCAGCGGCACCCAAGGAGCGTCATTGGTAACGGTGGTCATGATCTGAGATACCTGAGTTGCACGCTCGTCATCGTTGTCGATGGTTCGCGCCTTCTCAACCTGACTCGACACCGCGTCGTAGTTGTTGAAGTTGTTCGGACCGCCCTTGACGAAAGCCGCGTAGACGTCCAACGGGTCAGGGACGTTGCCGTACCACGTCGAGAGGAAGGCGTCGATGCCCTCCCTCGCCTTCGGGTCGTAGTAAATGGCGCCGTACTGCTCAACCGGGATGGACTTGATGTTGACAGTGAGTCCGAGCGCCTCGCCAGCCGCCTTGAGCAAAGCTCCAGTCTGCTCGTGCACCGCCGAACTGCCCTGAATCGCAATCGTGATGGGCTGCGTAGGCGAGCCCGCCTCCTTAAGCAGTTGCTGTGCCTTCTCAAGGTCAGGTTTGATCGAGGGCAAAGCATCGTAGGCCGCCTGGAAGATCGGCTTGCCGTAAGTGAAGTAGGCGGGGTTTGTGAGAGCCTTCGCCGGCTCCGCCGCATCCTGGAACACCACTTTGGCCATACCCGGACGGTCGACGGCCAAGGAGAAGGCCTGTCTCACCTTCGGGTCCGCCATGGGGCCTGTCTCCGCTGAACCCAGGAGGGCCCAGAAAATGAGCGAGTCGCCGTAGTAGAGAGTGCCGGCATCAGAACTCTTGAGCGAACTTAAGCCCGCCGGAGGAAGATAGAAGAACTCACCGTCGATCTCGCCCGACTGCAATGCGTTGACAGCAGTTGTCTCGTCGCTGATGAACCGGAATGTGAGCTTGCCGGCCTTGGCCTTGAGTGGCGAATCCCAGTACGCGTCGTTGCGCGACATCACCAGCGAGTCACCCGACTTCCACGAATCAAAGGTGAACGGACCAGTACACATCACACCCTTGCTCGGTGAACCGAAGTCCTTGCCGGCAGACTTCGTGTAGGCCTCCTGTACCACGGCTCCGGCAGCCGTCGACATTGCCTGATTGAACAGCACGTCTGGGGCCTTCATCGTGACAGTCACGGTTGACGCGTCGGTGGCCTTGATGTCCTTGACGTTCGTGAAGTACGAGCCAAAGTACGAGCCGACATCGGGGTCAAGTCCTCGGTTCAGGCTGTAGGCCACATCTTGTGAAGTCATGGGCTTGCCGTCCCAGAACTTCACGTTCTCCTGGAGGTGGTAGATCCACGTCGTGGGGTTCGGGTGATCGACTGACTTCGCGAGCGCGGGTGACGTTGAGAAATCGGGGTTCTGCCGCAACAGACTTTCGCACATGTTCGCGATGACCGTGTTCTCCGAGTAGTTGAAACTGTGTGACGGATCAATGGTGCTGGGCTCGTACGGCAGGTTCCATGCCACCGCATCGATATCCCCTACCGCAGCCCGAGTCACCTGGGTCAAGGTGAGACCGGAGGCTGACTGGCTACTGCTTGAGCTACCTCCCCCACCTCCCCCACTACCCCCGCACGCTGCCAAGGATGCTGTGAGGGCGAGGGTTGCTGCGATCGCGAGCGGCTTTGCAGTATGCACGTTTCCTCCTGGGTCAGGTCTTACAGCAGGCACTTGCCGTCGACGGCGACGATCTCGCCGCGACGAAGAACAAGGTCTCTCGGTGGACGGTCCACAACAATTTGAGCGGGACATTCACCCCTCACGAGCATGAAGTCCGCAGGATCACCCATGTGCAAACGGCTCGGAGCCAAGCCGAGGAAGTGCGACGCTGCGTCAACGGCAAGTCGGTACTGATCGGCTACTTCCTCGTCTGATGAGACTCCCAGCCGGTAGGCGGTGAGCCATGCACGCTCCACCATGTCGGGTGATCCGTACGGCGACCACGGATCACGAATGCCATCGGTTCCAAGCCCTACAGGGACGCCTGCCGCTATCAGTTCACGGAGCGGCAGCAGTGGCGCATCGCCGTGAGCGCACGTGGTGAGCGATACCCCGCCAGCCAGCAACGCATCAATCACCAATACCAGCAGATCCGACGAGATTTCGCCTAGGGCGAAGGCATGACTGATCGTGAGACGCCCATACAAGCCTTCAGCCAACGCGCGTTCTGCAAGTGTTCGAACCATCAGCGCACCCTCATCGCGGTGATCGTGCAGATGCAGGTCAATGCCAGCGTCAAACTCGTGCGCCAGCGAGAACAGGACCGACATTTGACCCTCGGCGTCACCATCGAGGCTCCACGGATCGAGACCGCCCACGAGGTCAGCTCCTGCTGTCATCGCCTGACGCATGACGTCCGCTGTTCCGGGTGCACGCATGACACCCAACTGTGGGAATGCCACCACCTGAACGTCTAGCGCCTGAGATAACGCTGTCGCTGCCTCAACTGTGCCTACGACGTTGTCGAGGCCGTACACCGGAGCAACATCAACGTGCGCGCGCATCGCGCGGGTGCCGGTGGCAACGGCGTCACGCATGAGTCGGCCCGCTCGAGTTGCCACAGTGTCGCCGAGACCCCGTCGTGCCTCGACATCAAAGTCAATCAATTCCGTCAGTTCACGCATAGGCGGCCGCGAAAGCCACGACTCACCCCACATCGTCTTGTCGGGATGCACATGCGAGTTGATGGCGGTGGGCAGCGCGATGCGCCCCTCCCCCTCGATGACCGCACTCCCCGGCTCCACGAGTTCCGGCGACACGAAGACCCCGTCGACGATTCCCATGTCGGTCAAGGGCCCACCCCACGGGCGAACCTCGCGCACTAGGACGGACATCATCACTCCCTAAGGTGTGGCGAAGGTCACGCCACTGGTCATATGATTATCAGATGTCTGACATCTAGGGAAGAGGTTCCATGGAAAGAATCACCCGAGTCAGCTTGGTTGACTCCGCCATTGACCAGTTGTCGGCCGCGATCACCTCAGGGCGCTGGCCGGTAGGCGCACGCATCCCCTCTGAGGCCGAACTGTGCGCACAGTTAGACCTCAGCCGCGCCTCGGTGCGCGAAGCTGTGCGCGCTCTGGCGCATTCGGGATTGTTGGATACTCGTCAGGGCGACGGCACGTTCGTGGTCGCCAGCGACGCCGCTTCCGTGGCATTGGCCAGACGTTTGGCGTCAGCGGAGACTCAAGATGTGCTCGAGGTCCGCCGAGCGCTCGATCTCACCGCCGCATCGCTGGCCGCGGTGCGGCGAACCGATGCCGATGTAGCCAACCTTCGAGCCACATACGACCGCCGGTGCGACGTTGCGCGCAGCGGCGATGTGCGCGCCTTCGCTGCTGCCGACATCGATTTTCACCGGGCCGTTGCGGCTGCGTCGCACAACGCTCTTCTTGTCGACCTGTACGGAGCCCTCGTCGATGTGATCGCACAAACGTTGGAGTCCGATCGTTGCCTCAATTCTTTTCGCGCGGGTGACGCCGCACACCTCGACCTGCTGACCCGGGTCGGCGACGGCGATTCCGCGGGTGCATCGGCAGCGGCCGCGGCGATTCTCGACGAGCAATTGGCTTCGCACCAGGCCACGGCGTCGTGACAAGCAGCACCCAGCGGGTCGACCTGCTCGTGACTGGAGCACGACAGATCAGCACGATGGACGATGACGGCCGCGTGATCAACGACGGGTGGATGGCCGTCGATGACGGACGTGTCGTCGGGTTCGGCGGCGCCACCGACCCGCGACCGAAAGCCCAGGAAATCGTCGACGCGAGCGGGTGTCTGGTCACACCAGGATTGATCAACGCACACCAGCACCTCTACCAGAGCCTGACTCGTTCCATGACTCCCGATTTCGGCGGTTCCCTCACGAGTTGGTTCTGGACGTACTTCACGATGTGGCAGCACATGAACGAGGAGGCCATTCGAACGTCCACGCGCATCGGACTGATGGAGTTGGCTCTCTCCGGCTGTACCACGAGCGTTGATCATCTCTACATCCACCGCGAGCCCGGCTGGATCGATGCCCAAGTGCAGGAAGCCCGCGATGTCGGACTTCGATTCACCGCTGTTCGCGGTTCCATGACTCTGGACGAGGCAAACGGCGGCGTGTGTCCAACTGGCATGGCCGAGTCGGATCAGTTCGTCCTGGATGAGTCCGCACGGCTGGTTCATGAGTGGCACGACGCGAATCCCGACTCGATGACCCACATCGCCTTGGGACCCAGCACTCTGATGAGTTCCAGCGACGCCATCTTTCGGGACTCGGCCGATCTCGCCCTTCAATTGGGAGTGCGACTTCATACCCATGCAGCAGACGATCCCGACGAAGAGAGGTACGTGTTCGAGCGCTACGGGAAGCGACCCATCCAGGTTCTCGATGAATTCGGTTGGCTCCGGCCAGGAACCTGGCTTGCTCACGTGGTGTATCCCAATGAGTCAGAGCGCGCGTTGCTAGCCGAGCGATCGGTCGCCGTAGTCCATTGTCCCAGTGCAATGGTGATTGACGGCGGCATCCCAGGCGGTCCCGCACCAGTACGCGAGATGCTCGACGCAGGAGTCACGGTGGCGATTGGGTGCGACGGAGCAACAGCGGCCGACCACCAATCGATCATCTGGGAGACGAAGTTCGCCATGCTGCTGGCCCGCCTTCGTGGTGGAACGACAGCGGCGATGACCGCCCGTGAGGCGCTCTCTCTGGCTACACGGGGCGGGGCAACAGCGATCGGCCGCTCAGGCGAGATCGGACAGCTCGCGATTGGAACGAATGCCGACTTCGTGCTCTGGCGCATGGACGGAGTCGCTCATGCCGGAGCACTGCGGGATCCAGTCGTCGGGCTACTCCACGGCGGTCCCATCAACGCCTGGGCAACCTACGTCGGGGGACGGCCAATCGTTCAGCGAGGCGAGCTTGTTGGCGTCGATGTTGGGGCAGAGGTGTCACGTCATACTGCCGCGGCCACTCGTCTTCAACGCTTCCTCAACGACTGACCACCTACCAACGAGGTTCGCGCGGCGTGCGTTGACAGCGCGGACACCGGTAGGACGAGCGGTTCATGAATGCCTCGCGCCGAATCGGCTGGCCGCAACGATCACAGGGTTCGTCTTCGCGGCCGTACACGGCAAGTGCGCGCGAAAAGTAGCCACTCTCTCCGTTGACGTTCACATACAGCGAATCGAACGACGTGCCACCCTGGGCCAGCGCCTCAACCATGACGTCGCGGGCGTGATTCACCAGTGCCTTCACCTGACCGGCGGTCATTCGATCGGTTGCCGTCGCCCAGTGGTGCCTTGAGCGCCAGAGCGCCTCGTCGGCGTAGATGTTGCCGATTCCCGAAATCAAACTCTGATCGAGCATCGCGCGTTTGAGGCCCGTGCGCCGGCGTCGAAGCGCTCGCGAAAACGCAGCCTCGCCGAATTCAGGGTCGAGAGGGTCGCGCGCGATGTGCGCGACTGATGCGGGGATACGCCCGCCACGTCCATCGTCGACGAGGTCATCGATCGCCAGGCCGCCAAAGATGCGTTGATCGACAAAGCGCAGTTCGTGGTTTCCATCGTCGAAGCCGATGCGCACTCGCAGGTGACGTTCGGCGGCCGCACCCGGGTCGACCACCAGCAGTTGCCCACTCATGCCGAGGTGCGCCACGAGTGCATAGTCAGCAGTTGCTGGGGAAGCAAAACTGCGTCTATGCGTGCTGAGTGTCCCCCCATGCGAAATGGGGAGCCAGAGGAACTTTCCGCGGCGGGAGGCGCCCACGACGGTGGCGCCGCGTAGTCGGGTCGTGAAATCGACCGACCCAGGAATGTGGCGACGGATGGAGCGCACATCGAGCACCTCGACCGACTCGATTGTGCGACCGGTTACCCAGCGATCGAGTCCTCGCCGCACCACCTCCACTTCGGGAAGTTCAGGCACTACTAGTCCCGTGAACTCAGTGCGTCGTACGCAGTGGCAGCGGCCTGCTGCTCGGCTTCCTTCTTGCTGCGGCCGGCACCATTTCCGTAGAGCGCGTCCCCCACGCGCACTTGTGCCCGAAATTCCTTGGAATGATCTGGGCCGCTCTCTTCGACCACGTACTCGGGAACTCCCAACGACAGACCGGCCGTGAGTTCCTGCAGCGACGTCTTCCAGTCCAGTCCTGCACCAAGGCGGGCAGCGGTCGCGATCAGCGGATCGATCAGTCGATGCACCAATTCGGTGGCCACCTCGATACCTCCACTGAGGTAGACGGCTCCGAGCACCGCTTCGAAGGTATCGGCCAAGATCGACGACTTGTCACGCCCACCGGAGGTTTCCTCGCCGCGACCGAGCAGCAGGAATTCTCCGATACCAAGGCCGCGTGCCACATCGGCCAGCGACCGCGCATTGACAACGGCCGCACGCAATTTCGCCAACTGTCCCTCGGGTGAATCGGGATGCTGGTGGTACAGCGTGTCGGTGACGACGATGCCCAGAACCGCATCGCCAAGGAATTCCAGTCGCTCGTTAGTCGGAACCCGACCGTTCTCGTAGGCCCACGATCGGTGAGTGAGCGCCAAGTCGAGCAGCGCGGGGTCGACCGGAACTTCCAGTCGCAGCGCAAGTTCCGAGGATTGCGCGTGTGCACCGGGCCTCATGTCAGTTCCCCCAATCCCAGCGAGCGGCGGCGTGTGGCGATTAGCTCGGCAAGCAGTGTGGCCGTGTGCGTCACGAGATCGCGCCTCACGGCAAGCACCGCTAAGTCGATCGCCGCTGCCACCGCCGGACCATCGGCGGCTCCATGAGCGACCACGCTCACACCGTTCACACCCACCAACATTCCACCGGCGAACGATGAATGTGCCGTTTCCTTGACGAGCGCACGCGCAGGTCCCGGGTCGCCATATCTTTCGCCGAGGCGGCGCGCCGACCACGCGACTGCACCCTCCAGTGCCTTCAATGCCACGTTGCCCGTAAAACCGTCGGTCACGATGACGTCGGCGGGACCGCCGATAGCGAGGTCATGTCCCTCGACCGGTCCGATGTAGTTGACCGGGAGGGCCGCAAGCAGGCCATGGGCTTCGCGTCGCGCCTCGTCGCCCTTGCCCGACTCGCCGCCGACCGTCAGCAGTCCGACCCGAGGTTCTGCGATGCCCAGTGCTTCGGCGTAACACGATCCGGCGAGTGCGTGCTGAGCCAACAGATCGGCCGACAGTCCCGTACCCGCACCGGCATCGAGCAGCACCACGGGTCCTGCCAGTGAAGGCAGCACCACAGCCAAGGCTGGCCGCGTGATTCCGCGAAGTCGCCCGACCACGAAAGTCGCTGCAGCCAGTGCAGCTGCTGTTTGTCCGGCGGAGACCGTGGCCTGCACATCACCACGCTTGAGTAGCTCGGCGGCTACCCGAATTGAGGTACCTCGACGGGCACGCACCGCGGCCACCGGGTCGGCGTCCATCGGAACACCTTCGGCTGCGTGCACGATTTCAAGTCGATCGGGAATGCCGCCGCTGGCTTCCACGAGTTGCGTGAGTTCGTCGGTGCGACCCACCAACACCACGGTCAGCGCGGGATGCGACACCAATGACTGCAACGCCCCTTGCACGATGACGTGCGGGGCATGATCACCACCGAGCGCGTCGAGAGCGACGCGCACGGGAACTTCTGAGGCCGGAGACACCCGACACTCAGACGTCGAGCACCTGGCGCTTGTTGTACGTGCCGCAGGTGGGGCACGCAGTGTGCCCAAGCTTGGGGCTCTTGCAACGGTCGCAGGTGACGAGCGCGGGCGCAGTCGTCTTCCACTGCGAGCGGCGGCTGCGCGTGTTGGAGCGCGACATCTTCCGCTTGGGAACGGCCACTGGTTAGCCCTCTTCTCTCGGTCGTTCATCGCCGGCGTCGCCGGGAAGGTCATCGGTTTCGGTGAGTTGCCCAAGGGCGGCCCACCGCGGGTCGAACTGATCGTGCGCGTGCTCTGGTTCCTCCGCCAGTCGAACGCCACACTCGGAACAGAGCCCCGGGCAGTCGTCGCGACACAACGGCGCTAGCGGCAGTGCAAGCACTACTGCGTCGCGCAATGTGGGCTCAAGGTCGAGTAGATCGTCCTCAAGCTCAGGTAGTTCATCATCGTCGTCGCCGCTGCGGTGATCGTCGTTGGGGTACCGGTACAGCTCCTGCAACCCCACAACAGTCTCGCTCACCATCGGGTCGAGGCAGCGGGAACATTCCCCCACCGCCCGAACCGTCGCGGTTCCGGTGATGTACACCCCTTCAACCACCGACTCGAGCTGGAGATCCAGTTCGATATCGGTGCCCTCAGGGACGCTGATTACGACCGTGCCGAGATCCGACGGTGCTTGTGCCGTGCGCTGGACCGTGATCATGGCCCCCGCGCGTCGTCCGAGCCCGCGTACATCGAGCACGAGCGGCGCGCTGGGGTCGAGTCTGGACACGGTCCTTCACAGGTAAGCAGTCGGGCTTCGGCCGGATGGCACGTAACCAAGCCCCAAGGGTATCGGAGGGAGCCTCAACTCCCCAAACACGGGTGCTCAGACCTAGTAGTCGCGACGTCCGTCGTCGACAGCGGGTACGGGGCCAGTCTCCTCGAACACCTGAGGACTCATGTCCGTTCCGCGTAGTTTGTCACGGCCACGGGCGACTGCTGAGAGGGTCTTGTTGAGCGCAATCTCAAAGCCGGCGAGCTTGGCGTCGACATAGTCATCGATTTCCTGCCGCATGCGGTTGGAGTCGTCTTCGGCTTCGCGTCGCACGAGTTCGGCCTCGCGAATCGCCGCGGCGTAGACCCACTCCTGGGTGATGAGCTGAGCCGCATCGGCTCTTGCCAATTCCAAAATGCGCTCGGCCTCGGTGTCGGCATCGGCCAATACCTGCTCGCGGTCGTCAAGGAGTCGATCGGCTTCTTGAATCTCCTGCGGGAGGGAGGCGCGAATGTCCTCGATGATGTCGAGCACCTCACTGCGGTTGACGATGCACGAAGCCGACATGGGCATCGAGCGCGCCTGGGTGATCATGTCGCCGAGCTCATCGAGCCTTTCGTGGACGTTCACTTCTCCTCCTGCTGTGCGGCGATCGTGGCAAGGAGTTGGTCGAGGACTCCCGGCGGCACCAACTTGGAAACATCTCCGCCGTGGGTGGCCACCTCCTTGACCAAACTTGAGGACAGGTAGCTGTACAAGGGATTGGTAGAAACGAACAGCGTTTCGACCCCAGCCAATTGATGGTTCATCTGAGCCATCTGCAACTCGTAGTCAAAGTCGGTGACAGCACGCAGACCCTTGACGATGGCGGGAATCTTGCGGTCGCGGCAAAAGTCGACCAGCAGACCGTGGAAGGCATCAACCTTCACGTTGCCCAGCGGCGCAACGACCTGCGTCAACATCTCAATGCGCTCGTCAACGGTGAACAGTGACTTCTTCTTCTTGTTGATGAGCACCGCGACCACTACCTCGTCGAACAGGGCCGAGGCTCGAATGAACACGTCCAGATGACCGTTGGTCACCGGGTCAAAGGATCCGGGGCACACGGCACTGCGCATCGGTGCTTCCTTCCACATAGCTCACGTCGGGTCTGGTCCCTCCCACAGTCTCTCAGGCCGGGCCCTTCTCGCCGAACCACAGGGCCGTGTCGCCGTATCGCCTTTCGCGAATTGCTGCGAAGCCCTCGGGCCACGCCCAGTCATCTCGCGCGGAACGCTCGACCACCACCAGCGCGTCGGGCTCGAGCCAGCCGTGTGCGCCGAGCGTCGTCAACACCCGCCCTACCGCCGGGGCAGCGACGTCGTACGGCGGGTCAAGCAGCACGAGCGAGTAGGGCGCCATGGCAACCGCGGGTGGCGTTGAAGCGGCGAGGCGAGTCACCTCGCCGGAATGAACGCGCGCCGTCCCAAGACCGACCGCCTCGATATTCGCCCTGATGACGGCTACCGCCGCGGCCGCCTGTTCGACCATGAGCACGTGCTCAGCACCTCGGCTAGCCGCTTCGAGTCCCAATGCCCCCGAACCGGCATACAGGTCGAGTACCCGACAGGTCTGCCACTCACCGATTTGATGATCAAGGGAGTTGAACAGTGCCTCACGCACTCGGTCGGACGTCGGACGCGTACCGCGCGGAGGAACGGCCAGACGCCGGCCGCCGGCGATTCCGCCGATGATGCGAGTCACGGCGTTACCAACCCGCCAAGCCGACAAGTTCGTCGAACAGTTCGCCCATGCGGTTGTGTACCAACGAGAGGTGGCCTTCGCCCGCGAGTTCGCGCGCGTGCGCTTGCGGCATCGCGGCGGCCAACCAGCGCCCATGGGCGAGCGGCACCATCAGATCGTCGCTTCCCTGCCACAACGCCAGCGGGGTTGCGATCGAGTCGAGTTCGAATCCCCACGGCCGCGCGAACGCGAGGTCGTCTTCGCACCAGCCGTCGATTCCGAGGGATACCGCGTCGCGCATGTCGGCCGCCATTTCTTCGGCATAATCGCCGGTGAGAACGCGGCGGTCAGCCTCTGGAAGCAAACTCGCGAGCGCCTCAATGATGTCGTTACCGGTGACAGTGCGCAGTCCGCGTGCTGCTTCGGTGAGGAACGCGCGCAATGGCTCTTCGCCCTCAACTGCGGCACCGAATTCAGCGAGATTGTCTTCACCCATACCAGCGAACCAGTCGAGTCCGGCTGCTTGGAAGGGCGCGACTCCGGCGATCACCGTGGCTGCGCGGCAGCGACCGGGAAGCAGTGCAGCCGCCGCCAAGGCGTGCGGGCCTCCACCGGACCAACCGACAGATGCGAACTCGCCGATGCTCAATGCGTCGAGTAGTTCGGTGAGAAGTGCCGCATCATCGGCGACGCTGCGGCCCGGGTTGGCACTGCTTCCTGCGTACCCAGGTCGGTTATAGGCGACCAGACGGAGCCCGCGCGATGCGGCTGCCTCAAGGAAGTCGGTGGGAATTCGGCGGCCGGTGGGCGTTCCGTGGTGGTACACCACCGTGCGATCACTGGGATCGCCTGCGACCGAGATTTCCACGACACGACCACCGGACAGGGCGACCTCGCTGAATGCTTGCTCCATGGCTACACCCTGCCGCATCGCCGAAGGATCGGCGATCGCTCGAGGCGCGTGGGGCTGAAAAACTGCGTCTATGCGTGCCTAATGTCCCCCCATGCGAAAAGGGGGCTGAAAAGGGGGTTAGGAGCGCTCGAGGAACTCGGCTTGCTCCTCGTCGACCAGCGCCGACACTGCTCGGCGCAAAGCAGGTTGCCCTGCCAGGGTCGGATCTGTAGCGACCACCTCAGTTGCCACATCGCGCGCGGCGACGATGACGGCCTCATCGCGCAGCACCGAGAGCAGTCGCAGGCTCGAACGCCGTCCAGACTGCGAGGCACCCAACACGTCACCCTCGCGACGCGCCATCAAGTCGATTCGCGACAACTCGAAACCATCGGTGGTCGCAGCCACCGCAGCCAAGCGCTCGCGCGCCGGTGAACCTTCCGGTGAATCACTGACCAACAAACACAACCCCGGCGCAGACCCTCGTCCCACGCGTCCGCGCAACTGGTGCAGTTGCGACACTCCAAATCGATCGGCGTCCATCACGACCATCACAGTCGCGTTGGCCACATCAACTCCGACCTCAATCACCGTGGTCGCCACCAGTACATCGATGCCGTCAGCAGCAGCGCCGCCTTCAGCAAACCGGCGCATGATGTCGTCTTTCTCATCAGCAGGGAGCCGACCATGCAAGACGCCAACGCGTAGCCCAGCCAGCGGACCCTGCGCAAGTCGAGGCGCAACATCAAGAACGGCCAGCGGCGGGCGGCGTTCGGTTTCGGAATCATCGGCTGGCGCTTCGGCATCGTCGTCGCCGGCCGCTTCACCTATTCGCGGGCACACCACATACGCCTGATGGCCCGCGTCGACTTCCTCACGAATGCGCTGCCAAGCCCGAGACAAATGTGCAGGGTTCTCTTGCGGTGCCACGACATGAGTGGCGATCGGCGAACGACCGGCTGGAAGTTCATCGAGCGTCGACACTTCAAGGTCACCGAATACTGTCATCGCGACGGTGCGCGGAATAGGCGTCGCCGTCATCACCAGTACATGCGGTCGATTGCCATCACGCGACTTCGCCGCCAGCGCCGCGCGCTGCTCAACACCGAATCGGTGTTGCTCGTCGACAACAACAAGTCCGAGGTCATAAAACTCCACTGACTCCTGCAGCAGCGCGTGCGTTCCGATGACGATGCCGGCATCACCACTGACGATGTTGAGCAGTGACGCTCGTCGTTGTGCGGTGTTCTGGGAACCGGTGAGCAGTGCCACTCGCGTTCCGTCGACGCTGCCCCCGAGCAAGCCACCCTGCGCAAGCGGGCCGAGCATCGCGGTAATCGAGCGGGCATGCTGTGCCGCGAGCACCTCGGTCGGTGCGAGCAGCGCGGCCTGACCACCGGAGTCGACGACGGCAAGCATCGCGCGCAACGCACAGACGGTCTTGCCACTTCCAACCTCACCCTGCAACAACCGATGCATTGGATGACTGCGCGCCAGATCGGTTGACAGCACCTCACCCACGGCGCACTGCCCGGCGGTGAGCGTGAAGGGAAGTGCCGCATCAAACTGCTCGAGAAGTCCGCCGGCTTGGGCTGGTCGCGGCACAGCGGGAAGTGCCCGCGCTTCAAGGCGGCGCTGAGCGAGCACCACCTGAAGCACAAATGCTTCATCCCACTGCAAGCGCTCGCGACCGCCGGTGACGTCGTCGAGAGTGTCGGGACGATGCACTGCCACCAGCGCATCACCCAAGGCTCGCAGTCCGCGCCCGGTGCGTACCGATACGGGCAGCGGATCATCAGCTTCGTCGACTTCGAGACCATCGAGTACCGCAGACACGGCTCGGGCAATACGCCACGACGAGACAGAAGACGTGGCGCTATACACGGGAATCAGAGCGCGCGCGAACGCGGCAACCGAATCGGAATCAACCTCATCGCCATCGTCAGGAAGCAATACGTGATCGGGTTGTGTGAGTTGGCGTACGTGCCGAAACTCGGTGACCTTGCCGGAGAAAAGTCCCCGCCGGCCGGGCTTGAGTTTGTCGGCAAGCCACGGCTGATTGAAGAACGTGAGCTTGAGATCGCCGCGACCATCGGTGACGGTGACTTCGACCAGCAATCCCTTGCGCTCGCGCATGCGGCGTGACGACACGTCCTTGACTTCAGCCATGACGGTGACGTGCTCGTCGATCTGTAGCGAGGAAATATCGGTCAGTTCACCGCGTTGGGCATACCGGCGCGGATAGTGCCGCAAGAGATCTTCAACGGTGACCATGCCGAAGGCCTTCTTCAGGGCCGTGGCGCTTGCACCACCGACAGCCTTCGACAGCGCATCATCAAGTCGCGGCATGACGCCTCATTCAACCCCGATGATGAACGGCCAGTATGGCTGGCCACCGGCGTATTCGACGATGTCGAGTAGTCGAAAATGTGAACGTAGGTAATCGGCGACGTCAGCGCGATCTTCGTCAGTGCACTCCGAACCCGTGACGATCGTGATGAGTTCGCTTCCCGAATCACACAATCGTGCGATGAGTCGAGTGGCAACCTCGCTGACCGACTCGCCAATCTCGACGATGTCACCTTGTGCGAGTCCGAGCACATCACCCACCTGACAGATTCCGGCTGACGTCATGCCTTCACGGGCAGCGATCGTGACCGCGCCATAACGAGTCGCCCCCGCCGCACGCGTCATCGTCACCACGTCGTCGGGGTACAGGCGGGCCGAATCATGCACAGCAACGGCAGCCAGTGACTGCACCACAGAACGCGAAGGAATCACGCTGACGCGCAACCCTCGGTCACGAGCCTCTTCCGCGGCGGCCTCCGCAACAGGCAGAGTGTCCTTGTCGCTGGGCAGCACGACGATTTCGTGTGCACCCGAGCGATCGATGCCATCGAGAATCTCGGCGGTGCTCGGGCGCTGACGTGGTCGGGCCATCACCACCGTGGCTCCCCCACTTTCCAACACCTCACGAATGCCAGGGCCATGTGCGACAACAACTAGCGCTCGTGTTCCCGATTCACCACCGCGTCCGGCCACCCGAAGGTCTTCTGCCTGTCGAAGGTGCGTGATGCGAATGCGTGAGGGATGCCCAGCAGTGATAGCCGCCTCGACTGCGGCACCGGCATCGTCGACATGAACATGAACGTTGTACAGCGGATCGCCACCCACGATGACCAAGGAATCGCCCAGGCCCGAAAGCGCCGTGCGCATGTGAGCAACACGCGCATCGTCGCTCTCGAGCATGAACATCACTTCAAACGCGGGTCCGGCATAGATTCCGTCGCTGTCGGGTTCGCCAAACGGAGCCGGTTCGGGCTCGATGCGCGTAACCGTGATCGGGGGTCTCTTACCGGTGAGGGTTTGTACCATCGCGTCGAGAAGCACGACGAAACCGCGACCGCCAGCATCAACGACGCCCGCACGCCGCAACGCCTGGAGTTGCTCAGGCGTACGCGCCAGTGCGCTGCGTGCGCGCTCGGCCGCCGCCACAATCACAGCAGCCAAATCGTCAGGGTTGGCCGCACAGGCGCCGGCCGCTGCCTCGCGCGCGACCGTCAGAATCGTGCCCTCAACCGGCCGGTCGACTGCAGCATCGGCCAGTTCGGATGCACGAGTGAACGCGGCCGCAATCGTGGCGCCGCCGATTCCGTCAGGCCCAGCGGCCGCCAGTTCGTCGGCCATGCCGCGAAGCAGTTGCGACAAAATCACCCCGGAGTTTCCGCGGGCACCCAAGAGCGCGCCGCGGGCGAGGGCTCGGGCCGTAGTGGCGACGTTTCCTGGTTCGGCCTCCGTCACGGAATCGGCGGCCTGCTCAAAGGTCAGATAGAGGTTGGTTCCGGTGTCGCCATCGGGCACGGGGTACACGTTGAGACCATCGATTTCGGCCCTGGCCACGCCCAAAGCGTCAAGACCGATGGCGACCCAGCCACGCAGGGCGGCATCGTCCATGCGCACGTGAGTCGCCATACATCCTCCCGCCGCTCTTGCACCTCGCCAACAGTGTCTTTCCCCGTGACCTTAGCCGTCGGGACCCACAGTTTGGGCTCAGGGACACCGTCGGGTATCGTTGTGCGTCGGTCACAGGAGAGCTTCTGGTTACCCTCTGACGCTCGGCTGTTTCACCTGAAACAACAGATATCACCACCCACGGCAATGAGGAGCGCGACCATGGCTGCCAACTGCGACGTCTGCGGCAAGGGCCCAGGCTTCGGGCATTCAATCTCGCACTCCCACGTGCGCACCAAGCGACGCTGGAACCCGAACATCCAGAAGGTGCGCACCGTCACCAACGGCACGCCCAAGCGCCTCAATGTGTGCACCTCGTGCCTCAAGGCCGGCAAGGTCACTCGCGCCGTCTGACCGATCCGGTCGTCTCACCCGGTCGTCTCACCCGGACGTCTCACCCGGTCGTCTCACCCGGTCGTCTACGACCGAAAGTGCTCGTGCCCCACTGCCCCTGACGTGGGCTTTCCATCGATGGTGACCTCAGGTTGACCCGCGCCGCCACTCAGCACTGCACCGATGTGCCGAAAGGCCGCCGGTGGAGTTGAATCGCGCGGAAAGCAAGCGAGTAGGGCGTGGTCCTCACCGCCGGTCAGTACCCAGTCCCACGGATCCACCCCGAAGTTGCGCGCCATTGCCTCAATCTCGTCGTCGCCGGCAAGCAGACTGCGCTCAATCGCAATCACCACTCCCGACGCGCGAGCCACATGGGCCGCATCGGCCAGCAAGCCATCACTGATATCGATCATCGCCGTCGCGCCGGCGCTCGCCGCTGCTACGCCCGCCGCATAGGGAGGTTCGGGGGTTCGCTGCGCTGCGACCAGCGATTTGGGCTGCCGGTGCCCACGCATCAACACGGCCAGACCGGCCGCCGCGCGCCCGAGCGTTCCGGCGATGAACACCTGATCGCCGGGCTGGGCTCCCGAACGCAGGACCGGCCCGTGGTCACCGGAGTCCCCCAGCGCCGTCACCGAGATCACCACCTCGGGCGCTTCGACCGTGTCGCCGCCCACGATGTGCGCACCCACCACAGAAGCCTCGTCGGCGAGCCCGCGCATGAGATCGAGTGCCCACGTCACGGTGGTATCAGCCGGAGCCGCGAGCGAAACCAGCAGAGCAGACGGCACAGCTCCCATCGCCGAGATGTCACTCATCGCCCGAGCGGCCGCTTTGCGTCCGACCTCGTAGGCCGATGACCAGTCGCGTCGGAAATGGCGACCCTCGACCATTTGGTCAACTGCCGCCACCACGCGATTACCTGCTACCGCGATCACCGCAGCATCGTCTCCGACTCCGACCTCTCCCTCGCGACCGCTCGATGTGAGCGAGGGCGCCATCAAGTCGATCAGACCGAACTCGCCCACGTCTGCCAGGGTGCGCTCGTCCACGGCTAGTGCAGCCCCGTTCCGCGACGCAGTGCGTCATTGATGAGCGTGTCGATCAGTTGCGGGTACACGATTCCGCTCTCGGCCCACAGCCGCGGGAACATCGAAATCGAGGTGAATCCGGGCATGGTGTTGATTTCGTTGAGCAGTACCGACCCGTCGGGCAATACGAAGAAATCAACGCGCGCCAGGCCACGACAGTCGAGCGACTCGAAGGCTTCGATGGCGGTGCGCTGCACTCGCGCCTCAACGTCAGCGCCAAGTACCGCCGGCACAATGAGATCGACCGCGTCGTCAAGGTACTTGGCTTCAAAGTCGTAGAACTCGTGATCGCCCTTCACCACGATTTCGGCACAACGACTCGCACGCGGAACGCCGTCGTCAACGAGTACCGCGCATTCGATCTCGCGGGCCCCCTCGATGGCTGCCTCGACGATGACTTTCCGATCGTGCTCGCGTGCGAACTCGATCGCCGCGGTCAGTTCATCGAAAGTGCGCACCTTAGTAATGCCCACACTGCTGCCGGCGCGTGCCGGCTTCACGAAGAGGGGATGCCCGGGAGGTTGGGCGAGAGCCCAACAGCGTGCGAGTGCCGCTTGCCGATCAGTGGTCCACTCGCGATCGGTGATGACCTCGAAAGGACCCGTCGGCAAGCCCGCTGCGAGGAAGAGCCGCTTCATATGACCCTTGTCCATACCGGCAGCTGACGCGAACACTCCCGATCCGACGTAGGGCACATCCGTGAGTTCGAGTAGCCCCTGAATCGTCCCGTCTTCACCCCATGGTCCGTGCAGTACTGGAAAGACGACATCAATGGTGCTGCCATCACTCGGTGCTGCAAGGTCAGCAAGTACTGACGCTCCGTCGGCGGGCCGCAATGCCACTTCGAGACCACTGCCATTAACTGACGGCAATTCGCCCTGGCGAATCATCAGAAGTTGCGGGTCATCGGGCACTCGGACCCAACGCCCATCAGGGGTAATGCCGATCGGAACTACCTCGTATCGGTCGCGGTCGAGCGCCGCTAACACGCTTCCTGCCGAGATGCATGAGATGGCGTGCTCGCTGGAACGACCCCCAAAAAGCACCACCACTCTGATGCGTTCATTCACTGTCTCGGCCACGCCTAAGACCCTATCGGGAGCACCGGCGATAGCGTTTGACCTATGACTTCCGAGTGGGCCCCGGACTCGCGGGTGGTGGCCTCCGGTCGACCACCGCGAGTGCCCGACGCGCCGCTCAACACGCCCATCGTGCCCGCCTCGTCCTTCCATGCCGAAGGGCCACTCGAGTACGCGCGCGAAGGCACGCCGACAGTCGCCGCGCTCGAATCACTGCTGGGCGACCTGGAAGGTGGAACCGCCGTCGCCTTCTCGTCGGGAATGGCCGCGGTCAACGCCGCACTCGACGCGGTACCCGCCGGCGGTGTTGTCGTTGCGCCCACCCGTAGCTACACCGGAACCGCTGTGCGGCTGCGCGAACTCGACTCCGTCGGTCGCATCAGGCTGCGCACCTACGCCGCTGATGACCCCAGCGCGCTCGCCGCGGCCTGCCCCGGTGCGGCGCTGGTGTGGATTGAAACTCCCATCAATCCCACGATGGAAGTCACCGATATCGCGGCCGCCGTGCGATCCGGACACGCCGCCGGCGCTTTCGTCCTGGTCGACAACACCTTCGCCACTCCCCTACGCCAACTTCCGCTGAACTTGGGCGCCGACATCAGCCTGCACAGCGTGACCAAGTTCATCGGTGGTCACTCGGACTTGCTCATGGGTGCGCTCATCACTGGCGATGCCAACCTCGCTGAGTTCCTGCGCACTCGCAGGGTGTTGCTCGGCGCGGCCCCAGGTGCACTTGAGGCCTACCTCGCAGTTCGCGGCGCCCGCACTCTCGCCCTCCGTCTCGATCGCGCCGAGGGTACGGCGATGCGCCTGGCTCAATCGCTGATGTCACATCCCAATGTCGAACGAGTGCTGTACCCCGGCCTGCCGAGCGACCCCGGTCACCAGGTTGCTGCGCGCCAGAGCGTGGGCTTTGGTTCGATGCTGTCGATCATCGTGCGAGGTGGGGCTGAGGCCGCCGACCAAGTCTGCCTACGCGTTCAACTCTGGACCTACGCCACGAGTTTGGGCGGGGTTGAGTCGCTGATCGAGCGTCGCCGCCGATGGCCAGCAGAAGCGACCACGGTTCCCGAGGGACTGCTGAGACTGTCGGTGGGAATCGAAAACCCGCTCGACCTCTGGCACGATCTCGACGCGGCTCTACGCGGCGGCTAATCACAGAGTCGAAAATCTGCCGCGGTGGTGGTCTCAGCACCGAAATCGGCACCCGAGACCGCAAACCCGGCAGATTTTCCAGAAACGACCGTTAGTCGATGCCCTCGGCCTTGGTCTCGCGACTCATGAAGGCTTGCAGCATGTGGGCCGGCGGCATTCCGTGATGCACGACGTTGACTACCTGCTCAGTGATCGGAACATCGACCCCATGCTTGCGCGCGAGATCGAGAATTGACTGGCAACTCTTGACCCCCTCGCACGTCTGCTTCGTTGCGGCGATCGTTTCGTCCACCGTCAGGCCACGGCCGAGGTTTTCGCCAAAGGTTCGGTTGCGCGACAGGCTCGATGAACACGTGGCGATGAGGTCACCGATTCCGGCGAGCCCGAGGAAGGTCTCCGCCTCGGCGCCGAGCGCGATTCCGAGTCGCGTCATTTCAACGAGCCCACGCGTGATGAGTGAGGCTTGGGAGTTCTCCCCGAAACCCATTCCGACGGCCATGCCATTGGCAAGCGCGATCACATTCTTCACCGAGCCACCGATCTCGGTGCCGATCATGTCAGTGGTCCAGTAGGGCCGGAAGTAGCCGGTGGTGCACGCATCCTGTAGTCGCTTGGCTGCCATTTCATCGGCGCATGCCACCGTGGTCGCAGCCGGTTGACGCTGAGCAATTTCGCGGGCGAGATTCGGCCCCGAAACCACAGCTACCCGATCGTCGCCCACCTGCGCGACCTCGGCCATCACCTGACTCATCCGCAGTGTCGTACCGAGCTCAATACCCTTCATCAATGAAACCAGCGTCGAGCCCTCAGGCAACAGAGGTCGCCAGGCCGAAAGGTTGTCACGCAAGGTCTGTGACGGAATGGCGAGCACCACGATTTCAGCACCCTCGAGTGCCTGCGCCACGTCTGCCGTGGCACGCAGTGAGGCGGGCAGGATGATGCCCGGGTGATAGGTCGGGTTGACGTGATCGCGATTCATCACGTCGGCGAGCGACGATTCGCGCGCCCACATCGTGACGTCAGAGCCAGCATCGGCCAGCACCATGCCGAACGCCGTTCCCCACGACCCGCTTCCCATCACCGCTACTCGCGTCATCCGCCTATCCTGCCTTTCGTGGACGAGCGAGCTTCGGGCGCTCTCCCGCGGGTCGAGTGTTGATGTACCGCTCCGTTGGAGCGATCTCACCACGGATTTGCTCCAGCATGGCAGTGATCGCGCTCATCAATCGATCGGTGGCCTCATCGAGAATCGCTTGATCAAGTGGTCGACCGCGAAGATCGTCGAGATCAATGGGCGGCCCGGCCCAGACGTGCATCGTCTTGCGGGGCAGCAACCTCAATTCCGCGGTGTAGGGCCGCATGAGTTCGTGGGCGCCCCACTGCGCCACCGGAATCAACGCTGCGCCACTGGAAAGGGCGGTGCGCACGGCTCCGGTCTTGCCTGCCATCGGCCACATATCCGGGGCGCGCGTCACCGTGCCCTCAGGGTAGATCAACACACATTCACCATCGCGCGCCGATTCAACGGCCGACTCGAGTGCACGTGCAGCATCCGAACTTCCGCGATGTACCGGAATCTGCTGGGCACCTTTCATCACATTCTTGATGAAGGGCACAGTGAACAGCGATTCCTTGGCAAGGAATCGTGGCAGCCGCCCGTTGTCGTAGAGGAAGTGTGCCAAAACAAAGGGATCAGCCCAGGAAATGTGGTTGGCCGCGACGACAATGCCCGGGTCTAGTGACCCATCGACTCGAAGATTCTCGGCACCTCGCCACTCCTGCCGCGTGAAGGTGACGAGGAGGGGCCTCAGAGTGACGAGCGCCATTCGGTAGTAGCCCGAGACCCGCACTCGGTTGCTGAGTTGAACCCGAGCCACGATGCCTCCCGCCTGCCGATATCTACCCCTACACAATCGTCCCACGCTGTCGACCGCATGGTGGCGCAGTCGGCTCAAGACAACCCTGCGAGGATGGGGTCATGGGAGCCGGTGGAAAGCAGCAGTGGGCAGTGATCGTTCCACTGAAGCCCCTCGATAGCGGCAAGAGCCGATTGGGCGCTGAAGCACGTCGTTCCGAACTCGCCCTCGCCTTTGCCCGCGATGTAGTAACAGCCGCCCTCGCCTGCCCCGGCGTCGCTGAGGTTGTTGTGGTCACCGATGATCCTCGGGCAACCGCCGTGCTTCGCAGCGATGGCGCCCGCGTGGTGTCTGACGTCGGCCAAGGATTGAATGCAGCTTTCGAACACGGTGCAACCGCGGCTCGAATCCGAACGCCCGACATCGGATTGGTCGCGCTGGCCGGCGATCTTCCCGCGCTCACGAGCGACGAGTTACAGCGGGCTCTGACTCAAGCGTGGGATCGGCGCCGGTGTTACGTCGCCGACGCTGACGGAGTCGGCACCTCGATGCTGACCGCGCGACCCGGTATCGGACTCAACGCCTCATTCGGCGTCGGCTCATCCGATGAACACCTCGCGTCAGGTGCCTATCTGCTCGACGTCGACGACTGCCCGGGCCTTCGACGCGACGTCGATACCCCTGCCGATCTCGAAGCAGTCATCGCCTTAGGCGTCGGTGTGGCAACGGCCGCGGTGTTGACCCCTCCCGAATCCTGACCTTCAACGCACAGTGGCCCGGCCCCGTGAGGGGCCGAGCCACTGGTGAAGCGCAAAAACTACTTCTTCTTGGCCGGAGCCTTCTTGGCGGCAGCCTTCTTGGCCGGAGCCTTCTTGGCCGGTGCGGCCTTCTTGGCGGGAGCGGCCTTCTTGGCGGGAGCAGCCTTCTTGGCCGGAGCCTTCTTGGCGGCAGCCTTCTTGGCCGGGGACTTCTTGGCACCAGCAACGCTGGACTTGAACTCGGCGCCCGGGCGGAACTTGGGCAGCCAGGTGGCGCTGATCTTCACGGCTTCGCCGGTACGGGGGTTGCGGCCGAGGCGCGCGTCACGGAATGCCTTCTCGAAGACACCGAAGCCGGTGAGGGCAACCTTCTCGCCAGCAGCAACGGCCTGTGTGATTTCGTCGATGACTGCATCGATGACCTCAGCGGCCTCCTTCTTGCTGAACTCAAGACGAGCGGCAATACGATCGATCAGCTCTGCCTTGTTTACGTTGTTCACACTCACGAAAAGCCTCCGAAGATGTTGGGAAACCGACAGTCTCGCCGGTCTGAGAACAACCTACCTGATGAATGGCCCGCAACGGCGGAACACCGCTGTGCGTTGTGCCACAACGTTTTTCACTGATTGGCGCGACCCCAAGGGGACAACCGGGTTGAACGTCAGCTGGCAGGCGCCGCAATGCGCGGCAGGAACGCCGCACGACGCTGCTCGAATTCTGTGACGGCATCCGCGTACGACAGTGTGATTCCGATGTCGTCGAGACCTTTCAGAAGGCGGCCGCGCACATGCGAGTCGACCTCGAAGGCGCTCGACAGGTCGCCAGCAGTCACGGTCTGCTGCTGCAGGTCGACAGTGACGGCAAGCGTCGGATCTGCTTCAATCGCGTCCCACAATTGCTCAATGAAGTCCTCGGGAACAATGGCGGTCAGCAGGCCCACATTTCCTGAATTTCCGCGGAAGATGTCGGCGAATCGACTCGACAAAACCACCCGAAAGCCGTAGTCCTGCAACGCCCACACCGCATGCTCACGCGACGAGCCGGTGCCGAAGTCGTGTCCGGCAACCAAAATCGAGGCCCCGGAATACTTCGGCTGATTGAGTTCGAAGTTCGGATCTTTGCGCCACGCGGCGAACAACGCATCGCCAAAGCCGTGACGTGAAATGCGCTTGAGGTACTCGGCCGGAATGATCTGGTCGGTATCGACATTGCTGTGTCGCAAAGGCACCGCGGTGCCGGTGTGCACGATGAACGGTTCCATGACAGGTCTCCTGATCAGACGGACGTGAGGTCGGCGGGCGAGGCGAAACGGCCAATCACTGCTGTGGCAGCAGCAACTTGGGGCGACACCAAATGTGTGCGACCACCTGGGCCCTGTCGCCCTTCGAAGTTGCGGTTCGAGGTTGACGCACTGCGCTCGCCGGGAGTGAGTTTGTCGGGGTTCATGGCCAAACACATTGAACATCCGGCGTGACGCCATTCGGCACCCGCCGCAAGGAAGATCTCGTGGAGGCCTTCAGCTTCGGCTTCGAGTCGCACTCGCACCGAGCCAGGAACGATGAGCAATCGCACCCCGTCGGCAACCTGACGCCCGTCGAGAATCTCAGCCACGACACGCAAGTCTTCAATACGGCCGTTGGTGCACGAACCCACGAACACGGTGTCGACCGGCACATCACGCATCGACGTTCCGGCCTCAAGACCCATGTACAGCAACGCCTTTTCAATAGCGGCACGCGCCTTGGGATCATCGAAGTCGCTTGGGTTCGGAATGGAGTCGCCCAGCGGAATGCCCTGGCCGGGGTTGGTGCCCCACGTCACGAACGGAGTGAGCGACGAAGCATCGATCGTGACCTCGGCATCGAACACGGCGTCGTCGTCAGTCACCAATGTGCGCCAGTGCTTGACTGCCTCGAACCACAGTTCATCCTTGGGCGCGAACTGCCGGCCCTCGAGATAGTCGAAAGTCACGTCGTCGGGCGCGATCATTCCCGCGCGCGCGCCGGCTTCGACCGACATGTTGCAGATGGTCATGCGCGCTTCCATCGACAGGTCGCGAATTGCTTGACCGCGGTACTCGATGACGTAACCCTGTCCACCACCTGTTCCGATCTGGGCGATCACGGCGAGGATGAGGTCTTTCGCGGTCACGCCTTCCGGCAGGTGGCCTTCAATGTTGATTGCCAGAGTCTTGAACGGCTTGAGCGGAAGAGTCTGCGTGGCGAGCACGTGCTCAACTTGACTGGTTCCGATGCCGAAAGCTAGCGCACCGAAGGCACCGTGCGTCGACGTGTGCGAGTCGCCACACACGACTGTCATGCCTGGCTGAGTAAGGCCGAGCTGCGGGCCGACAACGTGCACGATTCCTTGATCGATATTTCCCAGCGGATACAAGGTGACACCAAACTCACGACAGTTAAGTGTGAGTGCCTCAACCTGCGCCTTCGCAATCGGATCGGCGAGGGGCTTGTCGATGTCGACCGTCGGAATGTTGTGGTCTTCTGTTGCCATCGTCAAATCAGGACGACGCACCACTCGGCCAGCATCGCGCAACCCGTCGAAGGCCTGCGGACTGGTGACTTCGTGAATGAGATGCAGGTCGATGTACAACAGGTCAGGCTCACCTTCAGCCTGACGAACCACATGCTCATTCCAAACCTTCTCGGCCAGCGTCTGCCCCATGCGTCTACTCCTTGGTCGGTCAGTACTCAAGTTGACGTCTCGCTATGTGAGACGCAAGTATCAGTGCATGGACAACAGTAGCGGAGTCGGCGTACTCGACAAAGCGTCGGCGGTGCTCGCTGCGCTTGAGGGCACTCCACTCACGCTCGCGGGACTTGTTCAGGCAACGGGACTGCCCCGACCGACCGCCCACCGCCTCGCCTGCGCGCTTGAGGTTCACCGTTTCGTAGCCCGCGATCTCAGCGGCCGATTCACTCTCGGCCCACGACTTCGCGAACTGGCCGCCGTCTCCGGCGAAGATCGCCTGCTCACTTCCGCCTCGTCCGTCCTAGTTACCCTGCGCGACGCCTCGGGCGAAAGCGCGCAGCTCTACCGACGTCAAGGAGACCACCGCATCTGCGTCGCCGCGGCAGAGCGCATGACCGGATTGCGCGACAGCGTTCCCGTCGGCGCGGCGCTGACCATGCAGGCCGGTTCAGCCGCCCAGGTGCTGCTCGCGTGGGAAGACGCCGACCGCCTTCACCGCGCTGTCCATGGCGCCACGTTCACCGCCGTGACATTGGCACAGGTGCGACGCCGCGGCTGGGCGCAGAGCGTGGGCGAGCGCGAACCCGGAGTGGCCAGTGTGTCGGCACCAGTACGAGCACCCGACGGACGAGTGGTCGCTGCGGTGTCAGTGAGCGGTCCCACCGAGCGCCTGACGCGGGTTCCCGGACACCGTTATGCCGAACCGGTGGTGAAGGCGGCGGCGCAACTCACCGCTGCGCTCGCCGCTGCAGAGTAACTACGAGAACACTGCCTCGCGGAATTCCTCGCGTTGCTCACACGCAACCTTGATTCGTTCGAGCTGCTCGTCGCTGCACTCGAGTCCAAAGATGTCGCGGATGAATTCGGGCAGGTCGGGTCGATAGTCGTGCGCCCACGCGCGGTACGAACCGGGAATCTGCGCATTCTTCATATCGATCAATAGTTGAAAGAACGTCGTACCCGAACGCCAACGCATCGACGCAGGTACACCGCGCGGCGACCGTCCCGGGACTTCCTCAATCGCTGGGCGGCCCGGGTTCAACCATGACGGCCTGTGCGCCAGCAAACTGGGGCCGAACTTGGTGACTCCGTCGTTGTCGTGATTGAGCAGGCAATACCGCACCTTCTCGCGGGCATCACCCAGCGCGCGGAACTCTTCGTAGTCGTTGACTTCACACACCAGCGCGCGATCGACATCGGGCCGATCGGCGCCCGTTACTTCGCGGCGCCACTTCGACGCGGCGGGAGTTCCGATCCACAGCGCCCGGTCGATTCCGAGCGCTTCTGGCCCAAGGGTTCCCCACCCTTCGAAGGCGGCTTGGCTCGTGTGCGCGCCCAGTGACTCACCGAACACGACCACGCGTGGCCGGTCTTCCGGCGCCATCGCACGCACGCGCTCGAGGATGCGCAACCACAGCAACCGGTTCTGCTCACGCGCATCACCAATTTTTCCGAGCGACAACGGCGACGGGCGCTTAGAATATTGCAACGTGATCGACGCCATGTCGCCGCGCGTCATGTATTGCGCCGCAGCCATCGCCACATAGTTCACGTAGCCGGTACCCGTCGGCGAGATGAGCATGAGGAGCGAACGCGACCATGCGTCGGTACGGTCCATCTCAGCCAGTGCGATGTCGACCCGTTCGGTAGCGGTGGGAGCAGTGTCGAGTCCGACGAACACTGAGATCGGCACCGCCCGGGCATCTTCTTCCATGACGGTGCGAATCGATAGTTCGGGGCGTGGCACACCGTGCAGTGCGGTGGGGCCGTCGCCGAATGGCACCGGCCGCACGCTGGTGGCCACATGCCGACGCCCTTCGCGACCCATCGATGCCCACGGCACGAGGCTCTCCGGATGGCCGCTGACCATCGGAGTGGTCCACAGTCCTGGCACTGACTCATCCATCCCCTCGTCGAACTGGGAGGTGCCTGACTCAATGCCGCCCATCGCCCGGTTCCAGAGCATGGAGGTGATGGCAGCCGCGGCTCCGAGTGCCACCACGTGGCCGGCCCGACGCCAGAGATCTTCAGAAATCGGCAGCACCCGATAACCGATCGAGCCCAATTGCCTAGCTGCCCACGACTCGGCCGCAGTGCCGCCCGCAAGAACCAACACCACACCCGTGCCGGCTGCCAGGCCGAGGAGGGGACCGCGACCTGCCGGATCGGTACGGTGCTCGGCCGGCCACGCTCGCTGGCTGAGCCGCTCAAGGGCGAGGTCAACCCCGATCGCCACGGGAATGGCCACCGGCAGGCGGGCGATCTTTCCGTTCGCTCCGAGTCGATGGTCGACCACACGCGCTGCAGCGGTGGAGCCGACCAGAATGGCGCCGCCGAGGCCGGTGACCCACAGTCGCCACGCTGATTGTCGGGCGATGCCGCGAGGCCAGGTTTCGTGCTCCTCGCGCTTGACCAGTCGAAAGGCAGCAAGACCCAGAGGAATAGCTGCGAGGTCAAGAGCCAACGTCATCACGTCGGCCCGTTGGGTGTCGCTCCACCGGGTCGGAAGGGGCAGGGCCGTCGACAGCGCGACACCCGCGGTGTCAATGGCGTCCTGCGTCATCACGCTCAACAGGAAGTGGGTGCCCGTGGCAAGGCCCGTTATCAGGCCCTGATCGATCCAGGTGCGATCTGACAATGAGCGCTCAAAGGTGCCCGGCACCGCCGCGGCAGCCATCACAAGACCCACCTGCTGTGCACGTCCGACAATTTCTGTTGCCATCTAAACCTCCCGCGTCTCAAGCGTGACGTTACCGGTTCAGACATGGCAGGAGGGCCCGGGCAATGCCCGAGCCCTCCATTTCGCGTAGCCCCGACGGGATTCGAACCCGCGCTACCGCCTTGAGAGGGCGGCGTGCTAGGCCACTACACAACGGGGCCGTACTGCTTTTCCAAACGCACACAGTTTCCCAAACGCAGACAGGAATCACTTCCTGCAGCGCTGGGGTACCAGGACTCGAACCTGAACTACCTCGTCCAGAGCGAGGCGGGCTGCCAATTACCCCATACCCCACTACCAGACCGAACTGCGCCTTTGACGAGGTGCTTTCCGGTCTGACAATGCCGACTCAGCATACCCGTCAGCGTGGCGTCGTTCGAACCGAGGTCTAAGCCCCGTCGATCACTCGATCAAGACGCGCCAACGTGCGCTCGCGACCGAGCAATTCGATCGATTCAAACAAGGGCGGAGACACTCGACGGCCACTGAGGGCGGCGCGCACGGAACCAAATGCCACCCGCGGTTTGAGCCCAAGGCCCTCAATCAGTGCCGCGCGCAGCGAGCCCTCAATGTCGGCCGTGACCCAACTGCGCAGTTCGGCGAGCGCAGCGCGAGCGGCGACGAGCGGTTCGCCCGCGCCGGCCACAGCGGCACGCGCATCATCGTCGAGCGCGAAATCGGCCTCGTCGACGAACAGGAAGCCCAGCATGTTCGCACCCTGAACGAGGTTCTCCATGCGCTCTTGCACCAACGGAACGGCCGCCGACAGCATCGCGGCCTGCTCGGGCGACGGATCGACCGGCAGTACGCCCTGGCGCTGAAGGAACGGGAGCAATCGCGCACCGAGGTCGTCGCACGTGAGCGTGCGAATCCAGTCACCGTTGATCGCTGTGCACTTCTTGATATCGAAGCGTGCCGGGTTGGGATTGACGCGTGCGACATCGAACACCTCACCCATGTCGGCGAGACTGAAGAACTCGCGATCGTCACCGATCGACCAGCCAAGCAGTGCCAAGTAATTCGCGAGCGCTTCGGGCAGATACCCGTTGTCGCGGTACCAGAACAGGTTCGACTCGGGATCGCGCTTGGAAAGCTTCTTGTTGCCTTCCCCCATCACATACGGCAGATGACCAAACAGTGGGACGAGGCCGTCGGTGACGCCGATTGCGGCGAGCGCCTCGTACATGGCCAGTTGGCGCGGAGTGCTCGACAGCAGATCTTCACCGCGCAGCACGTGCGTGATTCCCATCAGCGCGTCGTCGACGGGGTTCACCAAGGTGTAGAGCGGCTCGCCGTTGCCGCGCACGATCACGAAGTCGGGCACGTGATCGTTAGCGAACGTCACGTCACCGCGCACGAGATCAGTCCAAGTCCAATCGCGGTCGGGCATGCGCAGCCGAAGCACGGGATCGCGCCCCTCGGCACGGAACGCGGCCTTCTGCTCGTCGGTGAGGTTGCGGTCAAAGTTGTCGTAACCGAGTTTGGGGTCTTGGCCCGCGGCCCTGCGACGCGTCTCGACTTCGTCGGCTGTCGAGAAGGCCTCGTAGGCCCAGCCCGCCTCAACCAGACGCGCGGCGACATCGGAGTAGATCGGCATGCGCTCTGACTGCCGGTACGGCTCATGTGGTCCACCGACTTCGGGGCCTTCATCCCAGTCGAGACCGAGCCAGCGCAGCGCGTCGAGCAACGCCTCATACGACTCTTCGCTGTCGCGCGCACTGTCGGTGTCTTCGATGCGGAACACGAAGGTTCCGCCCGTGTGACGGGCGTAGGCCCAGTTGAACAAGGCAGTGCGAGCCAGACCAACGTGTGGGTGACCTGTGGGTGAGGGACAGAAACGAACGCGTACGGACGATGGCTCAGCCATGATCAACCGGATTCTCAAGAGTTCCAATGCCGTCGATCGACACCTGGACAACATCGCCTGCTGTGATGCGACCCACGCCCGCCGGAGTTCCGGTAAGAATCACGTCACCGGGCAGCAGCGTCATCACTCCCGAGATCCAGGAGACGAGTGTGGCAACATCGCGCAGCAGTAACGCAGTGGTGGAGTCCTGACGCAGGTCGTCGCCGACCGAGCAGGTGATACGCAGGTCGGCGGGGTCGACGTTGGTGGCAATCCACGGACCGAGCGGGCAGAAGGTGTCGAAGCCCTTCGCCCGACCCCACTGACCGTCGCTGCGCTGGTGATCGCGCGCACTGACGTCGTTGGAGCAGGTGTAGCCCAGCACTACATCGAGGGCAGTCTCAACCGGAACATTGCGGCACAGGCGGCCGATGACCACGGCGAGTTCGGCCTCGTGGTCGACTTCGCTGCTCGAGGCGGGCAGTCGGATGGTGTCGCCCGGACCGATGATCGAAGTGCTCGGCTTGAGGAAGATCATCGGCTCGTCGGGCACGGTGCTGCCCATCTCCTCGATGTGAGCGGCATAGTTGCGGCCCACGGCAATGATCTTGCTCGGAATAACCGGCGCCAGAAGGCGTACATCGCTGAACGGGAACACCACGCCGGTGAGATCGGTGGTGCCGAATGGGTGGCCGTCGAGTTCGGAAATCTGAGTCGAGGGGGTGGGTTCGTCGTGTTCGTCGAGTCCTTCAACGATTCCGAACGACACGTCGCCGACGCTGGAGTCACGGTGCGCAAACCGAGCAATCTTCATGCCGTCACCCTACCCGCCCTCCCCCACCCCCTCCCCTTCCGCATGGGGGGACATTCAGCACGCATAGACGCAGTTTTCTTACCCCATGAACCAGCCCCTAGTGGCAGTCCGGACCCGGCGGTGGTAGGAACATCCCATGACTGAAAACCCGCATGGCGGACCCGCCGAAGATATCTACGACCAGGTCATCAGCGCCCCTGAGCCCCAGGAGGTCGATGAGGAATTGGCCATGAAGTTCGGCCTGCTGATTGAGGACGCCATCCTGCGCGGTCGGCCCTACCAGGACGAGAAGTGCGGCAACTGCCTGTACTACCTCGACACTGACAAGGACATCGCCTACTGCTGGCACCCCAAGCTACGAATCCCGGTGGGATTCGAGTGGTGGTGTCAGTGGTGGGAAGAAATCGCTGACTAACTCAGAATAAGAGTTACCGTTCGAGCAATCCATACTCGAGTGAATCGCGCAGTGCCCACCACGACGCGGCGATGACGTTTTCATGCACGCCCACGGTGTTCCACGTGCGCTCGCCTTCGCGCGTCTCGATCAACACGCGAGTGACCGCACCCGTACCCTGTGCTCCTTCGAGGATGCGGACCTTGTAGTCAATCAACTGCAACTTCGCAAGCGCCGGGTAGATCTGTACCAAGGCAGCACGTAATGCCTTGTCGAGTGCATTCACGGGGCCGTTGCCCTCGCCGGTCGCAATGATGCGCTCACCTAACGCATGCACCTTGACCGTCGCTTCGCTCACGACCTCGCCGTCGGGACGTTGCTCAACGATCGTGCGCCACGACTCAACCTCGAACGGGCGCACCCGACCACCTTGCAGTTCGTCCTGCAAGATCAACTCGAACGACGCATCGGCCGCCTCGAAGGTCCACCCCTGCGCCTCAAGTGACTTGACGCGTTCGACCACCCGGCTCACAACCTCCGGATCTTCGGTGAGGTCGTACCCCAACTCGCGTCCCTTGAGTTCGATGGAAGCCCGGCCCGCCATCTCAGTGACGAGTACGCGCATATCGTTGCCGACCTCGGTGGCGTCGATGTGGTTGTACAAATCCGAGTTCACTTTCAACGCAGAGGCGTGCAGGCCTGCCTTGTGCGCGAACGACGACACACCCGCATACGGCTGATGTGTGTTGGGAGCAAGGTTGGCAATCTCTGCAATCGCATGAGCAATGCGCATGGTCTCGCGCAACTTGCCGTCGGGTATCACCTTCATGCCGAGCTTGAGTTCTAGGTCAGGAACGACCACAAACAGGTCGGCGTTACCCGTGCGCTCGCCATAACCATTCGCCGTGCCCTGAACGTGCGTGACACCCGCTTCAACCGCAGCAATGGAATTCGCCACCGCGCACCCGGTGTCATCCTGACAGTGAATGCCCAGTCGCCCGCCCGTGCGCGCTGACACGTCGGTCACGATGCGCGAGATGCCACTGGGAAGCATGCCGCCGTTGGTGTCGCACAGCACGCCCACACTTGCGCCCGCCTCGAAGGCGGCCTTCAACAACCGCACGCCGTAGTCGGGGTCGTGCAAGTAGCCGTCGAAGAAGTGCTCACAGTCGACAAACACTCGACGCCCCAGAGCCACCAGATGCGCCACCGTGTCGGTGACCATCGCAATGTTCTCGTCGAGCGTCGTGCGCAAGGCCTCAGTCACATGCCGCACGTCACTCTTGGCGACGAGGGTGATGACGGGCGCACCGGAATCGACCAGCGCCTGCACCTGAGCATCGTCAGCAACCGCGATTCCCGCTTTGCGCGTGGCACCGAATGCCACGAGTTCAGCATTCACGAGGTTCAACTCGGTGGCGGCACGCGCGAAGAACTCAGTGTCCTTTGGAAGTGCGCCCGGCCAACCGCCCTCAATGAAACCAACGCCATAGCCGTCGAGCAGACGCGCAACGGTGAGCTTGTCCTCAACCGAGTACGAAATGCCCTCGCGCTGCGCGCCATCGCGCAACGTGGTGTCGTAGACGTGGAACGATTCGTCGGGGCTGTCCATCGGGTCCTCCGCTAACTGGGCAATGAAAAACCCCCTCGCCAATTGGCGAAGGGGTGTGCGCGTCGTCGTCAGTTTAGACGTCGACGCGCTCTCTAATAATGATGCTGCTGCTGTGCATGGGCTTAGTCTGCCACGTGTACAGCAGTAACACCAGACCAGGGCTTAAACCAAGGTATGCATCCATGCGTGCTTGTCGGGACCTCGGCCGGTCTGAATATCGAGCAGCGCCTTGCGCATCTTCATCGTGACTGGACCCGGCTCACCATCACCCATGGTCCAATTTCCGAAGGCGCGCGACTTCACGTGACCGACGGGCGTGATGACAGCTGCCGTTCCGCACGCAAACACCTCGCTAATCTCGCCCGACTCGTTACCCTCACGCCACATCTCAACGCTGATTGCCTCTTCGCTCGCCGGCATGCCCAGATCGGTCGACAGCGTGAGCAGTGAGTTGCGCGTAATGCCCGGAAGCAGCGATCCGGTCAACGGCGGAGTGACTAGCCGGGCCGAGTCGCCCGTGCCGTACACAAAGCACAGATTCATTCCGCCCATTTCCTCAACCCAGCGGCGCTCGATTCCGTCGAGCCACACCACCTGATCGCAATCGTGGGCCGCGGCCTCAGCTTGCGCGAGCAGCGAGGCGGCGTAGTTACCCGCGCATTTCGCTTCACCCGTTCCACCCGGAACCGCACGCACGTAGTCGTCAGAAAGCCACACGCTCACCGGCTTGACCCCGTGCTTGAAGTACGCACCGGCGGGAGACGCGATCAGCACATACTCGTACGCGTTGGCCGGACGCACACCCAACCCGACCTCAGTCGAATACTCGAACGGGCGCAAGTAGAGCGACTTCTCGGGGTCGTCGGACACCCACGCACTGTCGGCATTGACCAGCGCCTCAAGCGAGCCGATGAACAACTCGTGCGGCAACTCGGCCATCGCCAACCGGCGCGCTGACTTTTGGAATCGCGTGGCGTTGGCAAGCGGTCGGAACGTGCGGATGTGTCCGTCGGCGTGACGGTACGCCTTGAGGCCTTCGAAGATCGACTGTCCGTAGTGAATGAAGTTGGTCATCGGGTCGAATACGAGCGGGCTGTACGACTCAAGAACGGCCTCGTGCCAGCCATGCTGCTCTGACCACTTGATGCGCACCATGTGATCGGTGGGGAAACGACCGAAGCCGGGGTCGGCCAGAATCTCGGCGCGCCGTTCGTCGCTGGCGCGTGCGGCGCTCGGTCGAACCTCGATGGCCGATGCCAACAAACCCGCGGTTGAAATCTCGTCGGATATAGAACCTGAGGTACTCATGAGGTGACGGTACTCCTTTCGGGCAGGCGGTTAGCCTGCAACTGCAGCGGCCAATGCATCACCAATCTCAGTGGTGCTGCGTACGCCACTGCGGCTGGCGAGGTCGGCCGACACCGCCGCCTCAACCGTCGCTGCAACCTCTGGCTCACCGAGGTGATCGAGCATCATCGCGACGCTGAGCACCGTGGCGGTGGGATTGGCCTTACCTTGTCCGGCGATGTCGGGCGCCGAACCGTGCACCGGCTCGAACATGCTGGGGTTCGCGCGACTGGGGTCGAGGTTGCCACTCGCGGCAAGCCCAATTCCGCCGGCGATCGCCGCGCCGATGTCGGTGATGATGTCGCCGAACAGGTTGTCGGTGACGACCACGTCGAAACGCTCGGGGTTGGTGATAAAGAACATTGCCGCGGCATCGACGTGAAGGTAGTCGGTAGCGATGCCAGGGTGCTCGGCAGCCACCTCGTTGAAGGTGCGCTGCCAGAGATCACCCGCGTTGACGATCACATTGGTCTTGTGCACGAGGGTCACCTTCTTGCGCGGCCGACGCTCGGCACGCGCAAACGCATCGCGCACGATGCGCTCGACCCCGAAGCGGGTGTTGAGACTGTCTTCGATGGCCACCTCATGCGGTGTGCCCTTACGCAGCGAACCACCCGCGCCCGCGTACGGACCTTCGGTGCCCTCGCGACACACCACCATGTCGATGTCGGCCGGCCCCTTGCCCGCCAGCGGAGAGATCACACCTGGGTACAACTTCACCGGGCGCAGGTTCACATGGTGGTCAAGTGCGAAGCGCAGCGCGAGCAGTAGTCCACGCTCAAGCACACCAGGCGGAACGCTGGGGTCACCAATGGCACCGAGCAGAATCGCATCGTGTCCTCGCAATTCCTCAAGCACTGCCGGAGGCAGGGTCTCGCCCGTGGCGTTGTAGCGCCGGGAGCCCAGGTCGTACTCGGTGGTCTCAAACGTCAGACCCGCGGGAGTACCTGCTGCGCGCAGCACTTTGAGGCCCTCATCGACGACCTCGGTTCCGATGCCGTCGCCGGCGATAACAGCAATGCGGTAGTTGGTAGCCATGGCGGTAAGCCTAGGGGGCCGATTTTGACGTCAGCATCAAGGTCGCCCGCTGCCGTCGCTCACTGGGCCCAAACCCGGCTTCTTCGGTCAATCGGTGCCCGTCTGGGGCTTCTTTGGTCAAGAGATGCCCCGGTGAGACGTCCACTTCCGGAGCTAAACCCCCGCGGCAGCGCGGTCGGCGTTACCCGACAACTCCCGGTGCTACCCTGTATCCATGTCGTTCGCGCGCTTGCTTCTTCGCTGCCGCAGCGGGGCCTGAAAGACCGGCCTCCCCGCTGCGGTGAGTTGTGCGCGCTGGTCGAACCGACCCCCTCATCTAGGAGACCGCAGTGACCAGCTACGCAGAGCGCAACGCTCAACAACCTTCACCGATGGCTTTCCATCGCTACACGCCTTTCACCCCCATCGCGCTGCCCGACCGCACCTGGCCCGACAAGGTCATCACTCAGGCACCTCGCTGGTGCGCCGTTGACCTGCGCGATGGCAATCAGGCACTCATCGATCCGATGACTCCGGCCCGCAAACTCAAGATGTTCCAACTGCTGGTGCAGATCGGCTTCAAGGAAATTGAGGTCGGCTTCCCGTCGGCTTCACAGACCGACTTCGACTTCGTGCGTCTGCTGATTGACGACAACCACATTCCAGACGACGTCGTCATTCAGGTGCTCACCCAGAGCCGCGAAGCGCTCATCGAGCGCACCTTTGAAGCGATCGATGGTGCACCTCAGGCCATCGTGCACCTCTATAACTCGACGTCCACCCTGCAGCGGCGCGTAGTGTTCGACCTCGACCGCGAGGGCATCAAGGACATTGCCGTTCACGGCGCGCAGCTGTGCCAGAAGTTCGCCGAGCAACTCACCGGCGACGCAGAGGTGTACTTCGAGTACTCCCCCGAGTCGTACACCGGCACTGAACTCGACTTCGCCATCGAGGTGTGCAACGCCGTCACCGACGTGTGGCAACCCACTCCCGACCGCAAGGTGATTCTCAACCTGCCTGCAACGGTCGAAATGGCAACTCCCAACATCTATGCCGACTCGATCGAGTGGATGCACCGCAATCTCGCGCGTCGCGACTCGGTGATCATTTCGCTGCACCCGCACAACGACCGTGGAACCGCAGTGGCGGCCGCCGAACTCGGCTACATGGCCGGGGCCGACCGCATCGAAGGTTGCCTGTTCGGAAATGGTGAGCGCACTGGCAACGTGTGCCTGGTGACCCTGGGCATGAACCTGTTCAGCCAGGGCGTCGACCCGCAGCTCGACTTCCGCGACATCGACGAAATTCGTCGCACGGTTGAGTACTGCAACCAGTTGGCCGTTCCCGAGCGCCACCCCTACGGTGGCGATCTCGTGTACACCGCGTTCAGTGGGTCACACCAAGACGCCATCAACAAGGGTCTGGCCGTCATGGCTGTTGACGCCGCAGCCGCTGGCGTCAGCATCGATGACTTCACGTGGGCCGTTCCTTACCTGCCCATCGACCCCAAGGATGTCGGCCGCACGTACGAGGCCGTTATCCGCGTGAACTCGCAGTCGGGTAAGGGCGGTGTTGCGTACATCATGCGCACCGAGCACTCGCTCGAACTTCCCCGTCGGCTTCAGATTGAGTTCTCGCAAGTAGTGCAACGGCACACCGACGAAGACGGTGGCGAAGTCACCCCGGCCGAGATGTGGTCGTTCTTCACCGACGAGTACCTGCCTAACCCCAACGCCCCGTGGGGACGCTTCGGTGTCGTGTCGGCGACCCAGGAATCGCACGCCGACGGCGATACTCAGGTGTCGGTCGTACTGCGCGACGACGGTACTGACGTCACCATCGATGGTCGCGGCAACGGACCCATCGCCGCGTTCTGTACCGCGTTGAGCACTGTCGGAATCGACATTCGCGTTCTCGATTACAACGAGCACGCACTGTCTGCCGGTGGCGACGCACGCGCTGCTGCCTACCTTGAGTGCGCGATGAACGATCGGGTGCTGTGGGGTGTCGGAATCGATCCGTCGATCGTCACGGCGTCGTTCAAGGCGATCGTGTCGGCGGTCAACCGGTCACTGCGTGACGCGGGCTAAGCACACGACTACCCGCACTGCCCGTCTGTGCATGAGTGAGCACCACGTCACTCATGCAATAGGCGGGCAGTCGTGCATTACTCAGCGAAGAAGTCACCCACGAGTCGGTGGAAGCGATCGGGGTGCTCAACCTGGGTCCAGTGCCCACACTGACCGAACACGTGCAGTTGCGAGCGTGGAATCAAGTGGTGCAACCGAAGCGATACGTCGAGCGGAATCACGCGGTCTTCTCGGCCGTGCAGGATGAGCGTTTCGTGTTCGATCGCGGCCACTCGATCTTCCGGAAGCGCCATCGCGTCGACCCAGCGCTGACGAGGAGCGGGGAACATCGCGGAAAACTGCTCTTGCACTCCCGGCACGATGCTCGCCTCGTAGCGCAACACCGCGAGCTCGTCGATCTGCGGCGAGGGTTCGTAGGTGAAGATCTCGAGCAGCCGACGCATCTCGGCCACTGATGGCTCATAACCCCACACAGCGTCAAGGCCGTCAGAAATGGGAAACGACAATCCGACCGCACCCATCAACGCCAGGCGATTGACACGCTCGGGGTGATGCACAGCCAGGTGCAATGCCACCGCACCACCGAAACTGTTGCCCACCACATGCGCGCGCTCAATTCCGAGTTCATCAAGCACCGCGACCACGTGCGCCACCCACGCCTGCATTGAGTACACGCCGTCAGCAGGCGGACCAGTGAGACCAAAGCCCAATTGGTCGGGCGCGATCACGCGAAAACGCTCGGACAGTGCCGGAATCGCGAGCCGCCAGTTCGCCGCCGCCGAAACTCCGGGACCCGAACCGTGGAGCAGCAGCACCGCAACACCGTCACCGGCGTGCGTCACGTGGGTTGCCACTCCCCCAATGTCGATCATGCGCGACTCGACGGCCATGACTACTCGATTTCGAGGTCGACAGCCCGACCTGAACTCGCGCCGATCGCCTCAGCGATCGACTGCACGACGTTTGCAGGAATACCGCTGTCGACCGTCAACACGATGAGCGCCTCATCGCCCTTGCGACCCACCTGCATCGACGCGATATTGATGTCAGATTCACCGAGCAGGCGACCTACCTTGCCCACGATGCCCGGGCGATCGTTGTACGTGAAGAACGCCAGGTGCGGTGCAATCGGAACGTCGACGTCGTAGCCGTTGACCGACACGATCTTGCGCACCAAGCGCGGTCCGCTGACCGTTCCGCTGACGGTGACGATCGATCCGTGAGCCTGCGTGATGCGCACGGTGGTGAGGTTGCGATAGTCGGGACTTTCAAGGTCGGTGGTGAGTCCGACCGTTACGCCGCGCTGTTCGGCCAGGACGGGCGCGTTGACGTACGACACGGGCTCGTTCACGACCGCGGCGAATACACCCTTGAGGGCGGCGAGTTTGAGCACGTTGACGTCGTGTTCGGCAATGGAACCTCGGACGTCAACATCGATAGCAGCGATGGGGTCAGTGGTGAGTGCCGCAGCAATCGCGCCGAGTTCTTGCGCCAGCGGAATTCCGGGGCGCACGTCGGGGTCGATCACGCCCCCCTGCACATTCACAGCGTCAGGAACGAGTTCACCAGCAAGCGCCAGTCGCACCGACTTCGCGACCGCGACGCCCGCCTTCTCCTGTGCTTCGTCAGTGGAAGCGCCCAGGTGCGGCGTCACGACAACTTGCTCGAAGGCAAACAGTGGTGAGTCGGTGCAGGGCTCCTTGACGTACACGTCGATACCTGCACCAGCGACACGGCCATCGGTGAGTGCACTGGCCAGCGCCTCTTCGTCGACGATGCCACCGCGCGCGGCGTTGATGATGTGCACGGTGGGCTTGACCTTGTGCAGGGCCGCATCGCCGATGAGGCCAAGGGTTTCGGGGGTCTTGGGCAGGTGCACGGTGATGAAGTCGCTCTCGGCAAGCAGTTCATCGAGCGTGACCATGCGAATGCCCATCTGGGCGCCACGGGCAGGCTGCACGTAGGGGTCGTAGGCGATGAGCGTGACGCCGAACCCGGCAAGACGCTGCGCGACAAGCTGACCAATGCGGCCCAGGCCGACGATGCCGACTACCTTTTCCGACAGTTCGACGCCGGTGTACTTCGAGCGCTTCCACTGACCGGCCTTGAGCGATTCACTCGCGGGTGCGATCTTGCGGGCACTGGCCAGCAGCAGCGCCACCGCGAGTTCGGCGGCCGATGTGATGTTCGAGGTAGGCGCATTCACGACCATGACGCCAGCGTTGGTGGCGGCCTTCACATCGACGTTGTCCAGGCCCACTCCAGCACGCGCGATGACCTTGAGGTGAGGAGCAGCCGCGATGGCTTCTGCGTCAACCAGCGTTGCCGACCGCACCAGAATGGCGTCGGCCTCCGCGATCGCAGGAAGGAGCGATGCACGATCGGCTCCGTCGCACTCACGAATCTCGAAATCGGGTCCGAGAGCGTCAATGGTGGCGGGCGAGAGCTCCTCAGCGATGAGGACGATCGGCTTAGTCACAGCGAATGCCTTCCGTGCAGTGGGTGAGTGTGCAGCCTATCGACCGCGCTTGTGAAAGGTTTCACGAGGGTCTGTCGCGCAACGGTGATTTTGCGAGCGGACATGCAACTGCCCACCTCTGCACGATTGACAGGGTGCTCAATCGTGCACAGACGGGCAGTCGTGAAGTAAAAGCGCTCGCTCAGCGTGTAGCGGTGCCCTCAACGTAATCGTCATCGCGCTTGTCGACCCACGACATCATGCCGCGCAGTTCACGACCCACAACCTCGATCGGGTGAACTTCACCCTCGGCACGCAGGCGCTTGAACTCGGGGGCGCCGGCGTCCTGGTCGTCGATGAAACGCTTGGCGAAGGCGCCGTTCTGGATGTCGGTGAGCACCGCGCGCATGTTGTCCTTGACGTGCTGGTCAATGACGCGGGGGCCCGACACGTAGTCGCCGTACTCGGCAGTGTCGGAAACGCTCCAGCGCTGCTTGGCGATGCCACCTTCGTACATGAGGTCGACGATGAGCTTGAGTTCGTGCAAGCACTCGAAGTACGCAACCTCGGGCTGGTAGCCGGCCTCAACGAGAGTCTCGAAGCCAGCCATGATCAGCGCCGACGCGCCACCACAGAGCACTGACTGCTCGCCGAACAGGTCGGTCTCGGTCTCTTCGGTGAACGTGGTCTGGATACCACCGGCACGCAGCGAACCAATGCCCTTGGCGTACGAGAGCGCCAATGGCCATGCCTCGCCGGTGAAGTCCTGCTCAACGGCGACGATGGCCGGAACGCCACGACCCGCAGCGTATTCGCGGCGCACGAGGTGACCGGGGCCCTTGGGGGCCACCATGCACACGTCGACGGTTGCCGGAGGCTTGACGTAGCCGTAACGGATGTTGAATCCGTGTGCGAAGAACAGCGCGTCGCCCTCTTGCAGGTTGGGGGCGATGGCCTCTGCGTAGAGACCACGCTGCGCAGGGTCGGGCACGAGCACCATGATCAGGTCGGCTTCAGCCGATGCCGTGGCGGGGTCAACAACACGCAGACCCTCGGCCTCAGCCTTGGCGCGGCTCTTGGAATCGGGCGACAGGCCGACGCGCACGTCGACACCCGAGTCGCGCAGCGACAACGCGTGAGCGTGCCCCTGTGATCCGTATCCGAGTACAGCAACCACCCGGTTTTGGATGATCGACAGATCGGCATCTTTGTCATAGAAGAGGTCGGCCACGGGAAATCGCTCCTTGACTTGCGTGGAATAAGGGAATCTGAGAGTAAATGGAGGGTATCGACTCGGTCAGGCCGAGCGGTCGGCGGGGCGAACGGCACGTTCGCCAATGGCACGTCCGCCGCGAGAGACGGCGACCATGCCCGATTGCACGAGTTCGCGGATTCCGAACGGCTCGAGCATTCTCATCAATGCATCGAGTTTGTCGGCCGCACCCGTCGCCTCGATGGTGAGTGCATCGGGAGCCACGTCGACGACCTTCGCCCGGAACAGCGCGACGGTCTCGATGATGCTTGAACGTGTCGAGTCATCGGCACGCACCTTGATCAGCACGATTTCGCGCTGTACCGAATTCTCAACGTCGAGTTCAACGATCTTGAGCACGTTGATCAACTTGTTGAGTTGCTTGGTGACCTGCTCGAGTCGCAGCTCGTCGACGTTGACCACGATGGTCATGCGCGACACGCCCTCGGTCTCGGTGCGACCCACAGCAAGGGATTCAATGTTGAAGCCTCGACGCGAGAAGAGTGCCGCAATGCGCGCTAGCACACCAGGTTGGTCTTCAACGAGTACAGACAGCGTGTGACGGGCCATCGGTCAGTCCTCCGTGTACCACGAGGGGGCAAGATCGCGAGCGATCTTGATTTCGTCATTTGAGGTGCCCGCGGCGACCATCGGCCACACCATGGCGTCCTTGTGAACCTGGAAGTCGATCACGACCGGTGCATCGTTGAGCGACAACGCCTTCTCAATCGTGACATCGACCTGATCGGCGCTGTCACAACGCAGTCCGTGGCAGCCGTAGGCATCGGCGAGCTTTACGAAGTCGGGGAAACTGTGCGACTGCAGGTCAGTGTTCGAGTAGCGCTCGTTGTAGAACAGCGTCTGCCACTGACGCACCATTCCGAGTGAGGAGTTGTTGATCAGCGCCACCTTGATTGGAATCTCGTTGATGGTGCACGTGGCGAGTTCCTGGTTGGTCATCTGGAAGCAGCCGTCGCCATCGACGGCCCATACGACGCGATCGGGCGCACCTACCTTCGCGCCCATTGCCGCCGGAACAGCGAATCCCATCGTTCCGAGACCGCCAGAGTTGAGCCACGTGCCGGGGCGCTCGTACTTGATGAACTGCGCGGCCCACATCTGGTGCTGGCCAACGCCCGCTGCGTAGATCGAGTCAGGTCCGGAGATGTCACCCAAGCGCTCAATCACGTACTGCGGAGACAGCGACCCGTCAGCAGGAATGTCGTAGCCCAGCGGGTACGTTGCCTTCATACCCGCCATCAACGCAATCCACGACTCGTAGTCGCCAACGCGACCGGCGGCCTGCTCGGTTTCGAGCACGGCGATGAGGTCGGCAATGACTTCGCGTGCGTCACCCACGATCGGAACATCAGCCGCGCGGTTCTTCGAGATTTCGGCGGGATCGATGTCAGCATGAATGATCAGGGCTTCGGGAGCGAAGCTCGGCAAGTGGCCAGTGACCCGATCGTCAAAGCGCGTTCCGAGCGCAATCAGCAGGTCGCTCTTCTGCAGCGCACCGACCGCCGCCACACTTCCGTGCATGCCGGGCATGCCCAGGTGCTGCGGGTGACTATCAGGGAACGCGCCGCGGGCCATCAGCGTGGTGACCACCGGAATGCCGGTGAGTTCGGCGAGGCGGCGCAGCTCAGGCGAGGCACCCGCCTTGATGACGCCACCGCCGACGTACAACACGGGGCGCTTGGAATCGAGGATGAGTCGCGCCGCTTCGCGCACCTGCTTGGCGTGCGGGCGCGTGGTGGGCTTGTAGCCGGGCAGGTTGATCGACTCAGGCCACGTGAACGTGGTCATCGCCTGCAGGGCGTCCTTCGACACGTCGACCAGCACCGGGCCGGGTCGGCCGGTCGAGGCGATGTGAAACGCCTCAGCGACGGCACGCGGTATGTCGTCGGCGTTGGTGACCAAATAGTTGTGCTTGGTGATGGGCATCGTGATGCCACGGATATCAGCTTCCTGGAATGCATCAGTTCCGATGGCGGCACTGGGAACCTGACCGGTGATCGCAACCATCGGAACGGAGTCCATGTGCGCGTCAGCAATCGGCGTGACCAAGTTGGTGGCACCCGGACCCGACGTGGCCATACAGACGCCCACGCGGCCGGTAGCGAGCGCGTAGCCCTCAGCGGCGTGGCCGCCGGCCTGCTCGTGGCGCACGAGGATGTGGCGGATCTGGCGCGAGTCCATCAGCGGGTCGTAGGCCGGCAGAATCGCTCCACCTGGGATTCCGAAGATGGTGTCGACACCGGCAGCCTCAAGCGAACGGATCAGGCTCTGTGCTCCGGTGATCTGGTCGGTCATGGTGTGGTCCTTGGTCGGTATAAGACGCGGGCGGGGAATGAAAAGCCCCCCGGTCCGAGTGGGACGACGAGGGGCGCGCGCAGGACCGGGTGGTCAGGCGCGCTGCGCGATTACTACGAGACTCATGCTCACACCGTCACTATAGCGCAGGGTCACGCTGGGAGCACGACGGAACCGACAGCCAACACCACTTGCAGGTCTTCAGGTCGCAAGGGGGCTGCCAGCAGGTAGCCCTGCCCACGGCGCACGCCCGCGAGGCGCTGCTCATCGAGTTGATCGTTGGTCTCAATACCTTCGGCGATCACCACATGGCCGAGTTCGCCACATAGGCGAGCCAGAGGAATGGCGAGCCCGGCGTCGTCGGTCACGAGCGACCGTTCAACCTTGAGGTAGTCCCAAGGAAAGCGACGCAGCAGGTCGAGCGACGAGGTACCCGAGCCGAAGTCGTCGAGGGTGGCGCGGACGCCCATGTCGCGCAGGCGGTCGAGCACACGCGCCGATCCTTCTCGCAGGCCTTTGAGTCCAGACTCTGGGAATTCCAAGGTGAGCGCTTCACCCGGAAGGTCGTGACGACGTAGCGCGTGCGCGACCTGTGCCACGAGGTCTCCCTCTCCCAATGCTCGGCCTGAGACGTTGATACTCACCCGTCCATCCCAGCCCAGTGTTCGCCAGTGAGCAGCGTCAGCGAGGGCGTGATCGAGCACCCACTCGGTGAGCTGCGTTCCCAGGCCCCGCTCTTCGAGTGCGGTGATGAGTCGGTCGAGGGGCAGCGCGCTCTGCGAGAGAGTGTCGGTGGGGTCTGCCTAGAGTTTGGTTGACACCTGACCTGTGAGGATTCGTCCTCGCTGGAAGGATGTCGACCATGCCGAAGCCGTATCCCCAGGAGTTCCGCGACGATGTCGTGGCCGTGGCCCGTCAGGGCAGGGCTCCGTTGAACCAGATCGCG
>JAPLAU010000020.1 GCA_026393115.1 Actinomycetota bacterium | reverse complement strand
GACCAACGCACCGACGCCCTTGCACAATGGCTCAACCACTACAACACTGAACGACGCCACAGTTCCCTGGGCGGACTCCCACCCATCAGCCGGCTACCAAAGTGATGGCCGGGTACAGCTAGGTGCGCGCTTGGGTGCCCCCGATGCGGAGTGTGGGGGACGGGTGCCCCCGATGCGGAGTGCGCGCTTGGGTGCCCCCGATGCGGAGTGTGGGGGGTTACGGAGTGAGTTGGAACCACACGGCTGCGAGCGGCGGAATCGTGATGCTCGCCGACACCGGCCGGTTGTGCCACGGCACATCCTCGGTGTGAACACCGCCGAGATTTCCTACACCCGTGCCGCCGTATTCGGCAGCGTCGGTGTTGAGCACCTCGGCCCACCAACCCGGCTTGGGTAGCCCGAGCCGGTAGCCCTGAAGAACGACCGCTGAGAAGTTGAACACGCACGCCATCGCCGAACCGTCGCTTCCCCAACGCAGCCACGTGAACACATTGCCTGCAGCGTCGTTGGCGTCGATCCACTCAAAGCCCCTGGGGGAGGTGTCTTGGGTGTAGAGGGCGGGTGAGCTGCGGTACACGCGGTTCATGTGAGCCACGCTGTTGAGTACACCCCGGTGCTCGCCGTGCTCGAGCAACCACCACTGCAAACTGTCATTGTCGTTCCACTCGGCACCCTGACCGAATTCCGAACCCATGAACAGCAACTGCTTGCCAGGGTGCGCCCACATGTACGCCAGGTACGTGCGCAGTGTGGCCATCTCTTGCCAGCGGTCGCCCGACGCGCGACCGACGAGCGAGCCCTTACCGTGCACGACCTCGTCATGTGACACGGGAAGTACGTAGTTCTCACTCCACGCGTACATCATCGCGAAGGTCATCTCATTGTGGTGCCACTGACGGTGCACCGGCTCGCGCGACAAGTAATCGAGGGAGTCGTGCATCCAGCCCATATTCCACTTCAGACCGAAGCCCAAGCCACCGAGGTGCGTGGGTCGAGTGACTCCCGGCCACGACGTTGATTCCTCCGCAATGGTGACGACTCCGGGCACGCGTCGGTACACCGTGGCATTGGCTTCTTGTAGGAATGCGACGGCATCGAGGTTCTCGCGTCCGCCGAACTCGTTGGGCGACCATTCGCCTTCCTTGCGCGAGTAGTCGAGGTACAACATCGACGCGACGGCGTCGACGCGTAGTCCGTCGACGTGAAACTCTTCGCACCAGAACACAGCGTTCGAGACGAGGAAGTTGCGTACTTCGCGACGACCGAAGTTGAAAACGTAAGTGCCCCAATCGGGGTGCTCGCCGCGCATGGGGTCGGAGTGTTCGTAGAGCGGAGTTCCGTCGAAGCGGGCCAGCGCCCACTCATCCTTCGGGAAGTGCGCAGGAACCCAGTCGATGATGACGCCGATACCGGCTCGGTGCAGCGTGTCGATGAGGTGACGCAGTTCGTCGGGCGTACCGAAACGCGACGTCGGGGCGAAGTACGACGTGACTTGGTATCCCCACGACGGACCATAGGGATGCTCGGCGACAGGGAGGAACTCGACGTGGGTGAAACCTTGCTCGAGGATGTAGGCGGTGAGTTCGTCGGCCAACTGCAGGTACGACAGGCCTTGACGCCAGGAACCGAGGTGCACTTCGTAAATGCTCATGGGTGAGGTGAGCACGTTGGTCGATGCTCTGTGCTCAAGCCACTCGTCATCGCCCCACGCGTACGTCGGAGTAAACACCACCGAACCGGTCTGCGGTGGCACCTCCGTTGCGAAGGCCATCGGATCAGCTTTGTCACGCCACACGTCATCGGCGCCGAGCACCTTGAACTTGTAGCGATTGCCGTCGACCACATTGGGAAGGAAAAGTTCCCACACGCCACTTGATCCGAGCGATCGCATGGGACTGGCGTTGCCATCCCAGCCATTGAAGTCGCCGACCACCTGAACACCGCGTGCACTGGGTGCCCAGACAGCGAACGAGGTGCCGGTGACAGCACCCATGACCGATGGGAAATGACGCACGTGCGCGCCGAGTGCTTGCCACAGCTGCTCGTGGCGGCCCTCGCCAATGAGGTGCAGGTCGACATCGCCCAGCGAGGGAAGAAAGCGGTAGGGGTCGTCTGCCGGGATTGGATCGTCGCTGTCGTAGGTGACGTCGATGCGGTAGTCGGGAACGTCAGTTCGCTCGAGCATTCCGACCCAGACACCGCGGTGTTCGTGAGCCAGCGCGGTGCGTTGACTGTCTTGATCAATGACGACAACCGCGGTGGCATTGGGGCGAAGCACGCGCACGGTGACAGCGCCTTCGTGCGCGTGGGGCCCGAGGATGGAATGCGGGTCGTGGTGCGTGCCATCAACGAGTCGATCGAGGTCAGCCGTGCGCACCGGCACGATGGAAGGTGCCGTGCGACTCTTCGAGCCCTTGGCAGGCTTGGAGTCCTTCGCGTCGTCCTTCTTCTTAGCCATGGCTGTCCTCCCGATTGCTACGGCACGTGCCGCACGGAAATGATGTGGGCAACGTGCTCGGCGGGTGCAAGCCGCACGTATTGGTGGGCCGACCAACGCCACGTGCTGTCGGTGACCAGATCATGTGCGGCAAACACCGCGTCGTCGCTGAGCCCGAGTGCGCCCATGTCGAAGTGAACCATGGTTTCGCGTGGCCGATGTGGGTCGAGCAGAGCAACCACAATCACCGTGTCGGCGTCAGGGTCGTCGCCGTCGCGACGTGAGTACGCGATCACCGCGTCATCGTCGGTGGCGTGGAAGGTGAGCCCGCTCAGGGTTTGCAGAGCCGGGTGAGCTCGGCGCATGGCATTGAGCGCCGTGATGTACGGAATCAGCGACGTGCCCGACTTCGCGGCCGCAGCCCAATCACGCGGGCGGTATTGGTACTTCTCGGAGTCGAGGTACTCCTCGCTGCCGGGTCGCACGGCTTCATGCTCGTACAACTCGAATCCGCTGTAGACCCCCCACGTGGGCGCCAAGGTCGCCGCCAAAGTGGCCCGAATCGCGAAGCCAGCTGGACCGCTGTACTGCAGGTATTCGCTGAGGATGTCAGGAGTGTTGACGAAGAAATTCGGCCGCATGTACGCAGAGGCAGGGCCGCTGAGTTCGCGCAGGTACTCCTCGATTTCCCATTTGGAATTGCGCCAGGTGAAGTAGGTGTATGACTGCTGGAAGCCGACCTCGCCCAACGCACGCATCATGGGCGGACGTGTGAATGCCTCGGCCAGGAAGAGCACGTCGGGGTCGGTGGTGTTGATCGCGGCGATGAGTTTCTCCCACAGCCACACCGGCTTGGTGTGTGGGTTGTCGACGCGGAAGATACGCACGCCGTGTGCCATCCAGAACCGCACGATGCGCTCAACTTCGGCGTAAATGCCTTCGGGATCGTGATCGAAGTTGATCGGGTAGATGTCTTGGTATTTCTTCGGCGGGTTTTCGGCGTACGCAATGCTTCCGTCGGCGCGGTGTCGGAACCACAGCGGATGTTCGGTGACCCACGGGTGATCGGGGGAGGCTTGCAGCGCGAGATCAAGGGCCACTTCGAGGTTGAGTTTTGCCGCGGCTGCGACGAAGTGGTCGAAGTCCTTGATGGTTCCGAGGTCGGGGTGAACCGCGTCGTGACCACCCTGCGCCGAACCAATGGCCCAGGGTGAACCTGGGTCGCCCGGTTCGGGTTCGAGGGTGTTATTCGGCCCCTTGCGATGCGCCATCCCAATGGGATGGACCGGCGGTAGGTAGACGACGTCGAAGCCCATCGCGGCGACTGCGGGAAGACGCTTTTCGGCGCTGCGCAGTGTTCCGGAAACAGGGGGTTCGAGCGTGGCGCCTTCAGAGCGGGGGAAGAACTCGTACCACGCTCCGACGAGGGCGCGCCGGCGTTCAACGCGCACGGGGTACGCAGTCGATGGCGACACGAGTTCGCGCAGTGGGTACTTCCACATGAGTGCGGCCACTTCAAGGCTCGTGGCAACAGCTAGTCGCGCCTCGGCGGGGCGCGTGTGATCGGCGAGGGCGTCGATGGCGGCCTTCACTGGATTGCGTGCGGCTCCGCGTGGCAGCCCACTGAGGCTGCGGTTCAGCACGGCAAGCCCTTCGGCCAGTTCGAGTTCAACGTCTTGACCGGCGGGCACCTTGATGTCGGTTCGGTGCCGCCAGGTGGCGTACGGGTCGCTCCAGCCTTCAATCGTCAGCACCCAGTCACCCTCGACGTCGGGTCGCACCCACCCCGACCAGCCGTCGCGGCCGTCATTGAGCGGTCTCATGCGGCAGGCGACGGTGCGTCCGTCGGGCGCAGTGAGCACGCCGGTGACTCCGAGTGCGTCGTGGCCGTCGCGCACGACGATGGCACGTACGGGGATGGGTTCGCCCACGGCGGCCTTCGCCGGTCTACGGCCGCCCTCGACGCAGGGTTCGACGTCGAGCACAGGAAAGCGGCTCACGGTGGCACCGGGGATGACAGGCGCGGTGAGAGGCAGTTGGGCCGTGGTGGGCTTCTTGGCGACACGGCTGCGCGGCGCAGGGGTCGCTGCAGGGGTTGTGGCCCGTTTTCGGGGGATGGGGCTAGCGCCCCGAGGAGTGGTCGGCATCGGTACCAGCGTATCGGCCGCATGGCGTGTTTCAGGAAGCGGTTACATATCGGAAACACGGACAGGGTACGGTCCTATGTCTGTGAAGGCCATTCGACGGTTCACCGTCCGCACCGTTCTGCCCGAGGCGCTTGCGCCCCTCGAAGAGCTCGCCACCAACCTGCGGTGGTCGTGGCACTCTGAAACTCGGGCCTTGTTCGGCTCGATTGACGCCGAATTGTGGCGGTCCACGGGATACGACCCCGTGCGTCTACTGGGGGAGGTGAGCCCAGAGCGGCTCGCTGCTCTTGCCGAAGACGGGGGATTTGTTGAGTGGGTCAACCGCTGCATGGGCGATCTGCGCCACTATCTGGAAAAGCCGCGCTGGTACCAGGTCGACGGCGACGAGCGACCCGCATCGATTGGCTACTTCTCCCCGGAGTTCGGCATCGCTGCCGCCCTGCCGCAGTACTCCGGCGGACTGGGCATCCTCGCCGGCGATCACCTCAAGGCCGCGAGTGACCTCGGGGTTCCGATCATTGGTGTGGGCTTGTTCTACCGGTCGGGTTACTTCCGGCAGACCTTGTCGCGCGATGGCTGGCAACTCGAGCAGTACCCCGTGCTCGACCCCGACGGAATGCCGTTGTCACTGCTGCGTGAGGCTGACGGTACTCCCGCCACGGTCGAAATCGGCCTCGCGGGCGGCGGGCGACTGCACGCGCACATTTGGAAGGCGCAGGTTGGTCGGGTTCCGTTGTTGTTGCTCGACAGCGACGTCGAACAGAACGGCCCGGTCGAGCGCACCGTCACCGACCGGCTCTACGGGGGTGGCCACGACCAGCGCTTCCTGCAAGAGATCCTCCTGGGTATCGGTGGTGTGCGCGCTATTCGCACGTACACGCGACTGACAGGTGTTCCGGCGCCCGAGGTGTTCCACACCAATGAGGGTCACGCCGGATTCTTGGGTGTCGAACGCATTCGCGAACTCATTGAAGAGTGTGGACTCGACTTCGATTCGGCACTTGCTGCCGTGCGCGCTGGCACCGTCTTCACAACGCACACCCCAGTGCCCGCTGGTATCGACCGCTTCCCGGTCGGCATCATCGAGAGGTTCTTCTCCGGAGAGAACGCAGCTGCCGGTGTTCCGGTCGAGCGCGTACTGCAGTTGGGTGCTGAGGATTACCCCGACGGTGACCCCACAGTGTTCAACATGGCGGTGATGGGCCTTCGCTTGGCACAGCACGCCAACGGGGTCAGCGTGCTGCACGGTCGCGTCAGTCGCGAAATGTTCGGTGGTCTCTGGGAAGGCTTCGACGGCGACGATGTGCCGATCACCAGCATTACCAACGGTGTTCACGCCCCGACGTGGGTGGCACCCGAGATCATGCAGATTGCGATCGAGCAGATGGGCCCCGACCAGCTCGAAGAGGCGTCCGGTTGGGAAGCCATCGCCTCCGTTGACGATCACCGCATCTGGAGCGTCAAACGGCACCTGCGCGAACGTCTGGTGCACAACGCGCGTCGCCGCCTGCGACAGTCGTGGATCGATCGGGGCGCCTCCGACGCGGAATTGGGCTGGATCTCGGGCGTGCTTGATCCCGACGTACTCACGATCGGTTTTGCGCGGCGCGTTCCGTCGTACAAGCGACTCACGCTGATGCTGCGCGATCCCGCGCGGCTTAAGAAGATGTTGTTGCACCCCGATCGCCCGATTCAGCTGGTGATCGCTGGTAAGTCGCACCCGGCTGACGATGGTGGCAAGCGACTGATTCAGGAACTTGTCAACTTCGCCGACGCTGAAGACGTGCGTCATCGCATCGTGTTCCTGCCCAACTACGACATCAGCATGGCGTCGGTGCTGTATCCGGGCTGCGACGTATGGCTCAACAACCCGCTGCGTCCGCTCGAGGCGTGTGGCACATCGGGAATGAAGGCAGCACTCAACGGCGCTCTCAACCTGTCGATTCTCGACGGTTGGTGGGATGAGTGGTACGACGGCGAGAACGGCTGGGCAATTCCTACTGCCGACGGTGTCGCCTCACCCGATCGCCGCGACGATCTTGAAGCAGCCGCCCTCTACGACCTCATCGAAAAGTCAGTTGCCCCGACCTTCTACGGCCTTGATGACCGTGGTCTGCCGTGGCGCTGGATTCAGATGGTGCGCCACACGCTGCAGACACTCAGTCCGAAGGTGCTCGCGAGCCGGATGGTGCGCGACTATGTGTCTGAGTTGTACGCGCCGGCGGCGCATGCGGCTCGTCAGTTCAGCGGTCCCGAGGGTGTCGAGCACGCGCGTGCCGCGGCAGCCTGGACGCGTCGGGTCAACGACGCGTGGCCCGAAGTGCTGGTCGAGCACGTCGAGACGTCGGGCGTTGACGACTCACCTCAGTTGGGTAACGAACTCACGGTGCGTTCGTACGTCGCGTTGGGCTCATTGACCCCGGCCGATGTCGAGGTGCAGGTCGTTCATGGTCGAGTTGATCCCAACGACCGCATTGTGGCCGCTGGTTCGGCGCCTCTTGTCGCTGTTGAGCAGTACGAAGGAAACCGTTGGCGCTACGAGGCGGCATTCCCGTTGACTCGTACCGGGCCCTTCGGCTACACCGTGCGCGTACGCCCGTCGAGCGAGTTCCTGGCCAACTCGGCCGAGATGGGACTGCAGGCAGTTCCATTCGATCCGCTACCGCCCGACCACGACGATGCGCTCGGGGAACTTCGCTAGCACTCAACCCCTCATGGGCTCCTTCGCTCGGCTACCGTCGCAAGCAGCGGGGCACTAGGGGGAACCGGAAACGATGAAGGGACTGCGATGACCACGAAGGACGATTTCACAACTGAGGAGTGGGCGCAGGTCAGTGCGCTGCCCGTGCTGGTGACCGCGGGTGCGGCATTTGCTGACGGCCGCAAAGTCGTGAGCACAGTGCGTGAGATTGTGAGCGGGCAGAAGGCGTTGGCTGAGGGCATTGCTAAATACCCCAACAACACCTTGGTGCAAGCTTTTGGCGAGGATGGTCCGAATGCTGACCTCTCGCAGGGGATGAAGTCCAAGAAGGTCTCCGACGTCGTCGGTGCCCTCACCGAGCAGATTGCCGCAGGTTGGGCAGTGCTGAAGTCAAAGGCCACGCCCGACGAGGTCAGCGACGTGGCCGAATTGCTCAAAGCGGTGGGGCTGGCAGCGGCACAACGCACTGGCAGTGGCCCACTTGGTTTCGGGGGCGACAAGGTCGACGACACCGAGCGGGCATTCCTCGACACACTCACCGGCATCCTCGCCGGCTAGGTAGTGCGGCGTGCTACACGGTGACGCGTAGCACCATGGCGCTGTGGGAGGTGAGCGTGATCTGCTCACCACTGGCGGCCGACGCGGCAACGGCGCCATCATCGGCAGCACTATCGAGAACGGCGTCGTAGTGCGTTCCCCACGGTGCGCCGGGCAGCGTGATGACGGCGTCGTCGGGTGAGGCGTTGAGGTAGATCAGGAACGATGCGTCGTCGACTGGATGACCTTCGGCATCGCGCTCTCGCTTGTACCCCGAGAGGTACATGCCGATGATACGTCGGTTGGGATCGTTCCACTCGGAATCGCCGTACGCGCTGCCGTTCTCATCGATCCAGCCGAGGTCATCGGGGCCGCCCTCGAATACGGGTGAACCGCGGAAGAAGTGGCGCTGACGGAACACGCGGTGACTGCGTCGCAGATGCACGAGTTTGCGACTGAAGGACAGCAGCGATTGCTGCCATTCATCAAGGCGCCAGTCGACCCAACTCATGTCATTGTCTTGGCAGTACGCGTTGTTGTTGCCGTCTTGTGTGCGCCCGAATTCATCTCCGGCGGTGATCATCGGAACGCCGGCCGATAGCAGCAACGTGGTGAGCTGGTTGCGAATCATTCGGTGCCGCACCGCATTGATAGCCGCGTCGTCTGTGGTTCCTTCGGCGCCGCAGTTCCATGAACGGTTGTCGTCGGTACCGTCGCGGTTCTCCTCGCCGTTTGCTTCGTTGTGCTTGGAGTTGTACGAGTACAGGTCATTCAGAGTGAAACCGTCGTGTGCGGTGATGAAGTTGATCGACGCGTAGGGGCGACGGCCTTCGGAAGCGTACAGATCGGCCGAACCAGACAGCCGCCAGCCGAGGTCGCCGATACCCACCTCGGCGCCACGCCAGTAATTGCGCAGGGTGCCGCGGAACTTGTCGTTCCATTCGGTCCATAGTGGCGGGAATTCGCCCACTTGGTATCCGCCGGCGCCGACGTCCCACGGTTCGGCGATGAGCTTGACGCGTCGCAGTACCGGGTCTTGCTGAATGGTCTGCATGAACGGGCCGAGCATGTCGACGTCGTGGAATGAGCGGGCAAGTGCTGACGCGAGGTCGAAACGGAAGCCGTCGACGTGCATCTCTTGTACCCAATAGCGAAGTGAATCCATCACCATTTGCAGAACGTGCGGGTGCGATACGTCGAGCGTGTTACCGCAGCCGGTGTAGTCGGCGTAGCGGCGGCGCTCGTCGAGGAGGTGGTAGTACGCCTGATTGTCGAGACCGCGGAAGTTAAGCGTGGGGCCGATCTGGTTGCTCTCTGACGTGTGGTTGTAAACGACGTCGAGAATGACCTCGATACCGGCCTCGTGCATGCGGCGCACCATGGTCTTGAACTCAGTGACCTGCTCGCCTCGCGTTCCACTTGCGGAATAAGCGGCGTGGGGTGCGAAATAGCTCAAGGTGTTGTAGCCCCAGTAGTTCACGAGGTTGCGCTGCATCAGGTGCACCTCGTCGACGAACTGGTGCACAGGAAGCAATTCAATGCTGGTGATGCCGAGTTCGACCAGATGATCGATGACCGCATCGTGGGCCATACCCGCGTACGTTCCGCGCAGGTGCTCGGGAACTGCCGGGTGGCGCATCGTCATGCCGCGTACGTGGGCTTCGTAGACGACCGTGTCGCCCCAAGCGACTGCTGGCGGCCGGTCGTTACCCCAGTCGAATGTGTTGTCGACGACCACTGAGCGTGGCACGAAGGGTGCGGAGTCACGCGTGTCGAGCACGGTGTCGTCGTCACCCTCGAAGACATGACCGAAGATTGCCGGATTGAGTGTGAGCGCGCCGTCAACTGCCTTGGCGTAGGGATCGGTGAGCAGTTTTGCCGAATTCCACCGGGCGCCGTTGTGGGGGTCCCACGGGCCGTGCACGCGGAATCCGTATCGCTGCCCGAGGCCGACTCCGGGAACGTGGGCGGTGAACATGTGGAAGGTGGATTCGTGAATCTCGACGCGGCGCTCGTTCCCGTCGTCATCGAACAAGCAGAGGTCGACCTGATCGGCGCCCTCCGCCCATACCGACACATTGACGCCATCGCCGTCGAGGGTGACGCCCACGGGGTCGAAGACCCCGGGACGAACGTGCGGCCAACCAGGAGTTCCGTCAGCGAACATGGGGTCAGCCTCCGAGGGTGCGATGGACGTAGGTCACAGAGGGACACTAGCCCCCCGTCGGCGCCGGTGCGCTTTTAACGGCCGGAGACCGCGAGGAGACTCACCTTCGCGGGCTGAGTACCCTCGTGGTGACGGCAACCACGAGAGGTGTGACATGGCGGAGTTCGTACGGCTTGAGGTCGAGGCCGGAGTTGGCACCATCAGGCTCGAGCGACCCCCGATGAACGCTCTCTCGCGACAGGTTCAAGAGGAGATCCGCGAGGCTGCCCTCGAGGCGTCGGCGCGCCGCGACATCAAGTCAGTCATCGTGTACGGCGGTCCGAAAGTGTTTGCTGCGGGCGCCGATATCAAGGAAATGGCTGACATGTCCTACCAGGACATGGTCGAAGCATCCGGTGCGTTGCAGGCGTGTTTCACCGCGGTCGCCAGCATTCCGAAGCCGACTATTGCGGCGGTCACCGGCTACGCGCTCGGGGGAGGGTGCGAACTTTCGATGTGTTGCGATCTGCGGGTAGTCGGCGACAACGCGAAGATGGGTCAGCCTGAAATTCTCTTGGGCATCATTCCCGGGGCGGGTGGCACTCAGCGACTTCCTCGCCTCGTTGGTCCTTCGCGTGCCAAGGAGATCATCTTCACCGGACGTTTCGTCGCAGCCGACGAAGCCCTGCGCATCGGCCTCGCCGATCGCGTAGTGGCACCTGACGATGTGTACACCGAGGCCGTGGCCTTGGCCCAATCCTTCGTTCGCGGTCCGGCGATGGCGTTGCGTGCTGCCAAGGAGGCAATCGACGCCGGGCTCGAGACCGATCTGGTCACTGGCCTTGAGATCGAGCGACTGCAGTTCGCCGGACTCTTTGCCACCGATGACCGCACCGTGGGAATGACGTCGTTCATTGAGAACGGCCCCGGCAAGGCCGCATTCACCGACCGATGAGTGCAACAAACGCGGTATCGAGTGGTGGAGGTGTCACCGCCGAGCAGATTGAGCAGGCGCGCACCGATCCGAAACTTGCCAACGTGCTGTACCACGACTGGGAAGCCAGTACGTACGACGATAAATGGAGCATCTCGTACGACGCGCGATGCATTGACTATGTGCGCGATCGATTCGTGCGAGTCGCAGGCGACGACAACTGGCCCTACGACCGTGCTCTCGAACTCGGCTGCGGTACAGGATTCTTTCTGCTCAACCTTCGTCAGGCTGGTGTTCTCGATGAAGGTCACGTCACCGACATCTCGCCAGGAATGGTGGCGGTAGCGCAGCGCAATGCCGACGGGTTGGGCTTCAGTGTCGAGGGTCGAGTGGCCGACGCCGAATCGATTCCGTACGACGACGACGAGTTCGACCTTGTTGTCGGGCACGCCGTGCTCCATCACATCCCCGATGTTGAGTTAGCCATTCGCGAGGTGCTGCGGGTACTCAAGCCTGGAGGGCGCTTCGTCTTCTGCGGCGAGCCGACGCAACGCGGTGACATCGTGGCACGCCGGCTGTCGCAACTCACCTGGTTCACTGCGTCGCGCATCACGCAGTTGCCACTCCTTCGCGACCGCTGGGGCCGGCCACCCACCGAGCTCGCTGAGTCATCGCGTGAAGCGGCTCTTGAGGCGGTGGTTGACCTGCACACCTTCGACCCCGACCGACTCGCCGCGCTGTGCATGCGTGCTGGTGCGATTGACGTGAAGACGCAAACTGAGGAACTGACCGCGTCGTGGTTTGGCTGGCCGATTCGTACCATCGAAGCGGCAGTTCGTCCGGGGTCACTGGGTTGGAATTGGGCAGTTTTCGCCTATCGCGGATGGCAGCGGCTCAGTTGGCTCGACGAAAATGTCATGGAACGTTTCGTGCCTGACGAGTTCTTCTACAGCGTGGGCGTCACAGGCGTGAAGCCAGAGGCGACGTAGTCGTGGCGCGCGACCCTCGGCAAGCCCGGTTTCTCACCTGGGCATCGCTCAAGTGGGTGGTGCGCAATCGCGCGTGGTCGTGGTGGTACCTCGTGCGCTATTGGCGCTTCCTGGTGTTTCGCCTGCGCAATCCGCACATCATCACTGAGGGTTTCGTCTTTATCGGTCGACGCGTTGAAATCTATGCGCGCAAGGGTTACGGGCGGTTGATTCTTGGCCGCTGGGTGCATCTGGGCGACGAGAACCGCCTACGGGTTCATGAAGGAACCATGCGGGTAGGTGACAAGTGCGTGTTCGGTCGAGATAACACCATCAACTGCTACCTCGATGTCGAATTCGGCGTGGGCACGATCGTTGCCGACTGGGTCTACGTGTGCGACTTCGATCATGTCTACGACGACATCACCGTGCCGATCAAAGATCAGGGCATCGTGAAATCGCCTGTGCGCATCGGCCCTGACGTCTGGGTGGGCACCAAGGTCACCGTCTTGCGCGGTACGACGGTCGGTCGTGGGTGTGTTCTGGCAGCCCACACGGTGGTGCGCGGTGATATTCCCGAGATGTCAGTCGTGGGTGGTGTTCCGGGCAAGATACTCAAAGATCGGCGCGAGGTGGCGGTGGCGAAGGAAGCCACCCGGGTAGCCCTGGAAGACATCGCCCGCAAGACGCGGGTGGCGGCGCAAGAAGCTTCGAAGCGCTGACGTTCTTCAGGACTTCAGGACTTCGTGACTCGTTCTCCAGTGAGTACATTCATGTCGGGAATTCGCTCGATGACGCGTGGCTGTTGACCTGAGACTGACGTGTGTCGATACACGTCGACAGTGTGTTGCGCGAGTAGCGGCCAGCTGTATCTGATGGCCACATCGCGAGACGCCGCATCGCCAAGTTGCCGAGCGAAATCTCTGTCACTGAGCAGGCGCACGATCGCTGATGCGAGGGGCGCGGCCTGCCCCGGAGTCACCAGCAATCCGGTGACACCGTCGGTGATGATTTCGATCAATCCGCCTTCGCGTGAGGCCACGACCGCAGTACTCAGGGCGCCGGCTTCAAGTGCCACCATGCCAAAGGGTTCGTACAGACTCGGAATGACGGCGCAGTCTGCCGTGGCGACGAGTGGACGCAGTTCGTGCTCAGGTAGGAAGCCGGTGAACGAAACTGCCGCATCAAGGTGCAGTTCACTGACGCGGGCTCGAAGCGCGGCATCAAGCGGTCCGCGGCCAGCGATGACGAGTCGAGCAGCACTGATGTGCGCGAGCACCGCCGGCATGGCGTCGACGAGTGTGCCCACACCCTTCTCATGAGCCAACCGTCCCGAGTAGATGATCAGGGGAGTGGTGGAATCAACACCGACGCGTGCTCGCGCTGCGGCGCATCCCGCCTCTGTTGCTCGCCACACATCAAGGTCGACGCCGTTGGGTACGACGGTGACGGCAGCATCGAAAGGTCCGAGTGCTGCTGTGACTTCAGCGCGCATGGCGCCACTGCACACGATGATGGCGTCGGCCGCGCCGACAAGGCGTCGCTCACGACGGTGCACTGTCTGTGACAGTGGTCCGACGATCCAGCCGTCATGCCGACCCGCTTCTGTGGCGTGCACGGTGGCGATCAGTGGCACCTGTGCGTGACGACTGAGCGTCATTGCGACCGCTGCCACAACCCAGTCGTGGCCGTGCACGACAGCGGGGTTCCACGCGTCGAGCAGTTCGCGACCCTGCCGGTTCATGGCGCGTTGCATTGAGGCAACCCATGGCAGCAGGTTGGCAAAGGTGCGTTCCTGAGGCTCGCCCATTTCGCGGGCGCGCACCACTCGCACCCCGTTGATGACTTCGTCGTCGGGGGTATCAGTGCCGTGTTGGGTGAGCACGGTGACGTCATGGCCCGCCCGGGCTTGTTCGGTGGCGATCGCCACCACGTGCGCGCCGAGTCCGCCGTACATCACGGGCGGAAACTCCCAAGAGATATGCAGAATGCGCAGAGGTGTGGACATCGACGTCGTCAGAGCAGCCGCGCGTCGAGGTGAGCGAAGGGTCCGTCGCTGTGTCGTTGTGACGCGGCTTCGTTGAGTGCGAAGGTGGTGCGATTCGAGGAATCACGGGGTGAGAAGCCGGCAGACTCGATGAGGTCAGCGAGTCGAGTGAACGCTGCATGGTGGTCGCGATGACGATGTCGTGCGTACTGAGCAGCAGTGTCTTTCGTGACCATGAACGCCCAGTCACTCGACAGCGCCAGTAACCCGGTACGCACCAATTGATCGAGTAACGGATCGCGAAATCCATCGCCGTGAGCCAGTTGCTTGTCGACCACATCAACCACACGCGACTGGAGTGCGTTGTTGTCATCGACAAGGTCGCGCACACTGTCGCCATTCCACACGCGCCAGTCTTTACCCGAGCCCCACGATCCGGACTCAAGATCGACGCGACCTTCGACCGCACCGGCTTCTAACGCCGCATTGAGCGTGCTGACTTCAACTCCTGCTTGCGGAAGTAGTCGCAGAACGTGGCCGAGCCACGTGGGTCCCTCATGCCACCAGTGACCGAACAGTTCGGTGTCGTAGGCGGCAATGGCGATGCCGGGGCGTCCGTCTCGTTGCTCGCGAATGGTAAGGAGGTGGTCACGCACGTGAGCAACGAAATCGCGAGCATCGGCGAGGGCGGCGTCGTTGGCGCGTTCGGGTTCGTATGGCGCTTTGTCGGGTGAATGGGTGTTCGTAACTCGCCACCGTCGAAATCCGCTGTCGGTGTCGATGGCGTAGAAGTCGCGGTACCACGGGCCACCAGGATAGCCCTTCTTCGGACTCCACACCCGGTAGGTGATGTCGAGGTCGCGAGCGAAGGCGACGACGTCGCTGTCGCCGACTGTGTAGGCGGCTGACGTGTCGGCTCCGACATGTCGAAGTGTGGGGCCGTCGATCAGGAAGTGCGTAACTCCCGCATCGGCGTAGAGCTGTTCAAGGCCAGGTCGGTATCCGCATTCGGGTGCCCAGATTCCGGCAGGTCGTGCACCGAGGCGCGCTCGGCCATCGTCAAGGCCCGTACGCAACGAAAACCCCGCGATGCGCTCGTCGAGCAAGGGTTGGAACGGATGTGTGGCCGGACCACCGAGTAGCTCAATGACACCGGCGTCGATGAGTGGGCGAAGCGCGCCGCTGCCACCGGCGCGCCAGTGCCGGTCGAACGAGTTGAGTGCACGTCGACTGGCCCGGTGCTCGCGAGCACCAGCTTCACGCACCGCAGGGTCACGATCGGAGGCCAACGCGAGCGCTCGGGCGTCCCAGAATCCAAGCCAGGTCTGCTCTTCGCGTAGACAGTAGGGATCGTCGAGTTGTGCGGCCAGTACGGGCGTGAGTCCGAGGGTGAGTACGTCGCGACGACCTTCCGCGGCCAATTCATGCAGTAAGTCAACGAGCGGAAGATACGACGTCGACCACGCTTGGTAGAGCCACTCTTCGCCCACAGGCCACGATCCGTGATGTGCCAGCCATGGCAGGTGCGTGTGCAGCACCAAGCAGAACCGGCCGACAGGTTCGGAAGGGCGAGTCGCCGTGGAACTCATTCGCGAACTCCCACGACGATGAGATCAAGACACTCATCGTCGGCAGCCACGATTGCGAAATCTGAGGTGGTCACTGCGGCCACTCGCTCAGTAAGTTCGTCGTTCCAGCCGGCGCCCATGATCGCCGCGATCTGCGCATCAACAATCGAGCCGTTGGCACGCTCGTCGTGAGCTAACGCATCTGCATGAACCAGGCCGAACACCTGCACGTCGACACAGCCCGCGTCGTGGAGCAATTCGAGCAGTTGCTCGCGATCAAATTCCTCGACGTGAAATGGGTTGAGAGGTTTCTCGCCACGCGCCACACCTGGCGAGAACGTGAGTCGGTTGGGTGTCGAGATCACGATGCGGCCACCCGGTACAACGGCAGCGTGTAGTTGCGTGAGAAAGGAGCGGACGTCCCACAGGTGCTCGATGACCTGCAGGCTCACAACCAAACTGGCCGATTGGGCTGCGATGGGCAGCAGCGCCAGGTTGGCCCGCACGACCGGAAGACCCGGGTACTCCGCGCCGGCGTGGTGGCAGGCGGTGTCGTCGTAGTCGAGCGCGACGATCGGTCGGCGCAGTCGCGAACGCAGTAGTGCGGCTCCGTACCCCTCGCCCGAGCCAGCCTCGAGGATGACTCCTGTCGCGTCGGGAGACTGCGTTTGGGCGACCCATTCGTAGACGGCTTCGTGTCGGCGGAACCAGTAGTTCTCCCGATCAATTCCCGGGATGGTGCGTTCACCGGTGAGGGTGAGGGGGGTGACTAGACCGGGTTCCACTCCCTAAGCGTCGCATCCGAGCACGGCAATCCCCGACGCGGCCGGTTGAGTAGGGCACAATCAGATCATGAGCATTGACAACTCGCAGTCCGGTGGCATTGTCGCCGGCTGGTACCCAGACCCTGCTGCCGCTGATCGCATGCGTTACTGGGACGGCTCGGGGTGGACCGAACGCACCGCGCCGCTCACCGCGACGCCCCCCGCTGCCGAACCGACAGCCGTCATGGCTCCGGTCGCGCCTGAGCCTGTGGCACCCGTGGCGCCTGTGGCACCCGTGCAGGTCGCCCCCGCTGCGCCCATTGAGCCCGTCCAGGTCGCCCCGGCGGTTGCCGTTGCTGCCCCGGTGGTCGCCGCTGCCGCTCCGGCATTCGCTGATTCGACCGGCGATTTTGGTGGCGGGTTCGCCACTCCCGCGACGGTTCTTCCCGGTTCAAGTACCCCGGTTGCGGTAGCAGCTCCGATCACGCCCGCCCCCGCGGTGGCCGTTCCGGCGGTAGCTGCTCCCGTTGCTGTGGCGCCTGTGGTCGTCCCCGAAGTACTTGCCCCCGCGGTCGTCGGCGGAGCGCCGGTGGTGGTGGCCGCTGGCGAGGCTCGTCCGGTTGACCCCAAGTTGGCGAAGTCGGCGCGTATGGTCGCGACCGTCTTTGATGTGCTCGCTCTGCTGGTTCTGATCCTGGGCATCATCGGTGGCGTTCTTGTGGCCGTCGCCGGCTTCGCACTTCCCTCCGATCAGACGGGCCAGTTGGGGGAGGCCGGAGCCCTCGGGGGATTGATGCTTGGCCTCGTGGCCATTGCCTATGCCGTCGTTCTCTGGGCGGTCTGGAAGTTGCTGGCAATCATCGCGCGTTACATCGCCCTCCGAACGGAGTAATCGGGGCGGTTGGCGTTCGACGGTTGTGACCGTGCTCACTGTGGCCGGGGGCCGACGTGAGTTTTGTGCTACTGGCGGGTAATCTCATGGCACAGACCCGGTGTACGGGTCAGGTCAAGGAGGACGCAGCCGCGCCATGAAAATCGTCGTGTGCATTAAGCAGGTTCCTGACAGTTGGGCCGACAAGAAATTGTCGCCTGAAGACTCCACCCTCGACCGCGCGTCGGTTGATCGGGTTCTCAACGAGTTGGACGAGTACGCCGTTGAGGCCGCGCTCCAACTCACTGAGGCTCACGGGGGTGACGTCACCGTGTTGACCATGGGTCCCGAAGACGCAGCTGAAGCGCTCCGACGTGCACTGTCGATGGGTGCCGACGCCGGCATTCACCTCATCGATGACGGCCTGAGCGGTACCGACGCGGTCGGTACCTCGTACGCACTCGCGCAGGTCTTGCAGAGCCGCGAGTTCGATCTGGTCATCTTCGGCTCCGAATCCACCGACGCGCGCATGAGCGTTGTTCCCGCCATGGTGGCCGAGCGCCTCTCACTTCCCCAGCTCACCTTCGCTGGCAAGGTCGAGGTCGACGGCGGCACCGTGCGCATCCAGCGCGTCACCGACTACGGCTACGACGAAGTCGAGGCCAGCACCCCGGCGTTGGTCTCGGTAGTTGAGAAGATCAATGAGCCTCGCTACCCGTCGTTCAAGGGCATCATGGCGGCCAAGAAGAAGCCGGTTGAGAAGCTCACACTCGCCGATGCCGGTATCGACGCATCGCAGGTCGGTCTTGCTCAGGCGTGGAGTGCGGTCGATTCATTCGCCGCCCGTCCCCCGCGCGAGAAGGGCACCATCGTTGAAGACGGTGGTGACGGCGGCGCGAAGATCGCCGAATTCCTGTCCACCCAGAAGTTCATCTAAGGGAGCCGAGCAGACATGGCGCAGATCCTCGTCCTCGTCGACCACGTCGACGGAAACATCAAGAAGGTCACCTTCGAATTGCTCACGCTTGCCCGCCGTTTGGGCACGCCAGTAGCCGTGTGGGTTGGCCCCAATGCCGACACCGCAGCGCTCGCCGAATACGGCGCCGAGACGGTCGTCGTGGCAGATTCCGCGACGTTGCTCGAGCACCCGGTAGCCCCTAAGACCGATGTCCTCGCGGCCGTAGTCGCCGAGAAGTCGCCAGCTGCGGTGCTGATCGCTTCCACCGCCGAAGGTAAGGAAATCGCTGGCCGCCTGGCCGTGCGCATCGGTTCAGGCGTTCTCACCGACGCCGTCGACGTTGACGCCGACCTCACCGCAACGCAGTCAGTGTTCGGTGGAGCCACCGTGGTCAAGTCCAAGGTCACCCGCGGGGTTCCGATCATCACGGTTCGACCGAATGCCACCGCACCCGAAGCCGCTCCGGGCGCCGGAACGCGCGAAGACATTGTGGTCGAGACCGCAGCGTCGTCAACGCTTGCCACGATCACCTCGCGTGTCGTTTCGACCAAGGATGGTCGCCCCGAACTCACTGAGGCAGCGATTGTGGTGTCGGGTGGTCGCGGGGTCGGAAGCGCGGAAGGTTTCGCAGTCATCGAAGGCCTCGCCGACGCACTCGGTGCGGCTGTGGGTGCCTCGCGTGCCGCAACCGACGCCGGTTGGTACCCGCACCAGTTCCAAGTTGGTCAGACCGGAAAGACAGTGTCGCCGCAGCTGTACATCGCCAACGGAATCTCCGGTGCCATTCAGCACCGGGCCGGAATGCAGACCTCGAAAACGATCATCGTGGTCAACAAGGACTCCGAAGCTCCGATCTTTGATCTGGCAGATTTCGGCGTCGTGGGCGATCTATTCACCGTCGTTCCTGCGCTCACCGATCAGGTCACCGCACGTAAGGGCTGACACACCCTCTTAGGTCCCGCGCTGCAGCGGGATTCGGCGGAACAATGGGCGTGTGAGCGGTCTGGTGGGTTGACTTGATCTTCCCGACTATCGAATTCGCGGTCTTCTTCGCCATCGTTTTGACCGCGTCGTGGCTGCTCATGCCCAATCCCACGGCGTGGAAGCCTTTCATGCTCGTGGTGTCGCTGTTCTTCTATGGCTTCGTTGACGCCTACTGGGTTCTCCTGCTGCTGTTTTCCATCGTTGCCAACCAGGCGGCAGCTACGGTTATCACTCGACTCGATCGACAGCGTGCTCGTAAGGCAGTGCTCATCGTCGCGATCGTTGTTGACCTCGGTCTGCTCGGCTGGTTCAAGTACTTCGACTTCTTCGCAGGATCGTTCAACACGGCCCTGTCGAAAGTCGGACTCGGCGCGCCGATGCCGGTGCTCAATGTGCTGTTGCCGATCGGAATCTCCTTCTTCACCTTCCAAGCGATTTCGTACGTGGTCGACGTCTATCACGGCATCACGAAACTGGCGAAGCCCATCGATTTCGCCGTCTTCCTGTCGTTCTTCCCGCATGTGGTGGCCGGACCCATCGTGCGGGCTCGAGAGTTCATCCCGCAGTTGTCGACGCCAAGGAGTCCGCGCAACCTTCCGGTGGTGCCGGCGCTCTTTCTCATTCTCGGCGGGCTGTTCAAGAAGGTCGTGCTCGCCGATTACTTGGCGACGGCAATTGTTGACCCTGTCTTTGGCAGTCCCTCTGCGTACTCGTCGCCCGACACTCTCGCTGCCGTTTACGCGTACGCAGCGCAGATCTACTGCGACTTCAGTGGTTACACCGATATCGCCATTGGTATCGCCATGCTGCTGGGGTTCCGATTTCCTCAAAACTTCGCCTCGCCCTATTCGGCAACGAGTCTGCAGATCTTCTGGCGTCGTTGGCACATGACGTTGTCACGATGGCTTCGCGACTATCTGTACATTCCACTTGGCGGCAGTCGTAAGGGCAATGTGCGCACGTACGTCAATCTGATGATCACCATGCTGCTCGGCGGTTTGTGGCACGGAGCGTCATGGACCTTCGTCATTTGGGGCGGCATCCACGGAGTGGGCTTGGCGGTCGAACGGTGGTGGAACGAACGGCGATCGGGTGGCCGGCGAGGAGCTCCCACTCCCGGGACTCTCGCTGTCGATCACGAGCCCACTGAAGAAACTGCGGGGGAGTGGGCCAACACGGCGATCCTTCCCAGCGGCCCAGGCCTGGCTCCAGTCTCTGGGGCGGCAGTCGACGGTGACGTAACGGTAGCGACCCGGGCACCGTTAGATGCCACACCTCGACGGCCCATTCCGGGTGCGCGCATTCTGAGTTGGTTCGTGACGTTCCAGGTCGTCTGCCTTGCCTGGGTGTTCTTCCGGTCGCCCGACCTCGAGACTGCCTTCGGGATGCTGGGCGGTCTTGTGGGCTCGTGGGGTGACGGTGCGTCACTGGTGACTCCCGTGGTGCTCCTGGCCATCGTGCTGGGCATTGGCACCCAATTCCTGCCGGGTGGAATCTGGCGCACACTTGAGCGGTGGTTCTCCCGGATTCCAGTGGTCGTTCAGGGAATCATCGTGGGTGTGCTGCTCGTCCTTATGTTGGCGCTGGTGGGTGATGGCGGCGTGGCGCCGTTTATTTACTTCCAGTTCTAAAGCGCACGCAATTGGTGAAGGGAGGGGCAGATGAGTAGCGACAACGATCAGGTGGGCACGGGTGGGGCGCAGCGCGCCGCCGAGCGCACCGATCGCGAAACCACCTATCACCCCGCCCTGTCGGCCCCCGCGAGTCGTGGAATGGCCGCCGGTAAGGCGCTTATCGTGGTGCTGGTCGCCCTGCTGGTGGCCGGACTGCTCAATTCGAACTGGATGGTGCACACGGCCGAGGGAATGCGGCCCGGATTGGGCCGCACCGTTGTGCACGCGGTGGCGGTTCCGTTTGATGTGGTGGGTTCGGCGTTGGCTCTTGATCGGCCTCGTCAACAACTCGATCTGTTGCTGGGCCGCGAGCCGGTGACCGACAATTCCGGTGAGATCGAAGTCGACATCGTCAGCGCCCCCGTCGTTGACTCGGCCACGCTGGCTAAGCCGGGCGTCAATACTCCCCCTCCTCCTCCCGTCTACCCGCCACGTGTTGCGCCGGCCAAGGTGGCACACCCCTCAGCTGCCAAGCCCTTATCGGTGTTGGTGATTGGTGACTCACTCACGACCTACACCGGCAATCGCCTCGCTGAGTTGTTTGCGCACCAAAAGATTGCCAAGTCGAAGGTGATCTGGCGCGATGGCACCGGATTGGCCACACCCCAGTTCTTCAACTGGGCCACGTGGGCCCTGTCAACGATCGAGAAGGAAAAGCCCGACGCCGTTGTGGTGATTTTGGGCGGTAACGACAACCAAGACATGCAGCGTCAATCGGCCTACTTCCCGCGTGGAACCGACGCATGGCAGAAGGAATACCAGCGCCGAGTCTCCGTAGTAACCCAGGCCATGATCAACCGCGGCGTTGACCGCGTGTACTGGAGCGGCCCGCCGACGGCCCGCAACTCGCACGACAACGACCTCTACCACCAGCTCAACGTGGCGGTTTCCAATGCAACGACGGGTATCAAGGGCGCCCATTTTGTCGATCTGGCCGGACCCACGGCGCAAGACGGTCAGTGGGTTGACACGCTCGTCTTCGGCAACGACGCCTTCCGCGCCCGCATGGGAGATAACTTCCACTGGAGTTGGAAGGCGGCTCAAATCACCTCCAAACTCGTCGCCGATGCGATGGGGCGCGACTACGGGCCACTTTCTTAGGCCCGCCCGGGCCCCTGCCCGAGCCCCTGCCGGGCCCCTGTGCGGCGGCTCTGCGGAGGCTGGGTAATCCGTCCGGGCCTACACTGGTCGCGTGGCCTATCTCGACCATGCGGCAACGACCCCGGTTCGACCGGAGGCCCTCGCCGCACTCACTTCCGCCTACGAGCAGACCGGCAATGCGTCCAGCCTGCACGGGGCTGGTCGCCATGCCCGCAAATTGGTTGAAGAGGCCCGCGAATCGGTCGCGGCTTCGCTCGGATGTCGTCCCGGTGAGGTGGTGTTCACCTCCGGCGGTACTGAGAGTGACAACCTCGCGATCAAGGGCATTTTCTGGAGCAGGCAGGCAGATGATGCCGGGCGAACGCGGGTGCTGTGCTCTGCAGTCGAGCATCATGCAGTGCTCGATCCAGTGCTGTGGCTCGGTGAGCATGAGAAAGCCCATGTCGACCTAATCGGCGTTGATTCGGTGGGCCGCGTTGAACTGGCTGCCTTAGCCGAGTTGATCGAGCGCGATCCTGCGTCGATTGCATTGATCAGCGTGATGGCAGCGAACAATGAGGTAGGCACTATCGAGCCGGTTGCGAAGATAGTTGACTTGGCTCGTGAGGCGGCAATTCCGGTGCATTCGGATGCAGTCCAGGCCGTGGGCTCGATTCCAATCGACTTTGCGCTGCTGGGGTTGGATGCACTGACGGTCAGCAGTCACAAGGTCGGCGGACCCCACGGCGTCGGCGCTTTGGTGGCTCGTCGGGGTCGCACTCTCGAGCCGGTGTTGCATGGTGGATCCCAGGAGCGCAGTCGTTCCGGAACTCTCGATGCCCCCGGAATTGCAGGGTTCGCCGCTGCGCTCGCCGCTGCCGTTGAATGCCGAGAAGACTCGGCGGTCAGAATCGGTGCGTTGCGTGACAACCTCGTGCGTGGAGTGTTGCTGGCAGTGCCAGACGCAGTGCTCACCGGAGATCGTGACCCTGCTGGCCGACTGCCGGGCCACGCGCACTTCTCTTTCCCTGGCTGCGAAGGTGACGCGCTTTTGATGTTGCTTGATGCCAAGGGTGTTGAATGCTCGACCGGTTCAGCGTGTACCGCCGGAATTCCCGAACCATCTCACGTACTGCTGGCGATGGGTGTCGATCCTGAGCTTGCGCGCGGGTCACTGCGCTTCTCACTCGGATGGACCTCCACACAATCCGATGTTGACGAATTATTGGATGCTCTGCCCGCGGTTGTCGATCGCGCCCGCCGCGCTGGTCGCCCTCGCATCCGACCGATGTCACGCTCGTTGGGTGCTTCGGAGTGAAGGTTGTCGCCGCGCTTTCCGGTGGCGTTGATTCAGCTGTGGCGGCCGCGCACGCCGTTGATGCCGGACACGAAGTCGTGGCTGTGCACCTCGCGCTCACTCCCGATCCCCGCGAATTCCGCGATGGTGCCCGTGGGTGTTGTTCATTGGAAGATGCGCGCGACGCGCGACGCGTTGCGGATGTACTCGGGATTCCTTTCTACGTATGGGATCTCGCCGATCGGTTCAAGGAAGACGTCATCGATGACTTCGTCGCTGAATATGCGGCGGGTCGCACGCCCAATCCGTGTTTGCGCTGCAATGAGCGAATCAAGTTCGCGGCTGTACTCGATCGTGCGCTCGATCTAGGGTTCGACGCGGTGGCCACTGGTCACTACGCAACGCTGCATGACAACGGTCAATACGTTGAACTGCACCGCTCAGTAGATGATGCGAAGGATCAGTCGTACGTGCTCTCGGTGCTGCGGCAGGAGCAGTTAGCACACTCACTGTTCCCGCTCGGCCCTCTACGCAAGGACGAAGTACGACGCATCGCAGTCGAACGCGGACTCTTGGTCGCCGACAAGCCCGATAGTCATGACATCTGTTTCATTGCCGACGGTCGCACCAGTGAGTTCCTTAGAGAACACATTGGCGCTGAGCCGGGAGCCATCGTTGATGCTGAAACCGGTGACGAACTCGGCGCGCACGAAGGAGTTCATGCCTTCACCGTGGGCCAGCGTAAGGGCCTTCACATCGGGCAGCCGCGCCCAGACGGTGCGCCGCGTTACGTCGTCGGTGTCGACCCCTCGACCCGTACGGTTCTGGTGGGTCCCGAGCAACTGCTGCGCGTCGACTTCATCGTGGGCGAATCGCCGATTTGGTGCGGGCCTGCTCCCGAACAGGGCGACGCAGTCGGTGCGCAGATGCGCGCTCACGGACGTGAATTGCCGGCGACGGTGCGGTACGAGGACGATCGTGTCGAGGTGTCGCTGCTCGAACCTGAGCGAGGCGTGGCGTCGGGTCAGACGGTGGCGCTGTATGAGCGAACACGCGTCGTCGGATCGGCCACGATCATGTCGACGGCGCGACAGCCGCAGCCTCACTAAGTACCGGAGCCACCGGCGTTTCCCAGCCGAAGATGGTTGACGCCGCTCGTAGTCCGGTGGCGATCCCCATGGTGGCCGTAATGCTGACCCAGGTGGGAGCGCCCAACAGCGCGCACGCGATGTACGCGCCCGCGCCGGCCAGTGCGGCAGCCGCGAAGAAGGTACCCGGCTGCAGTACTTCGGGTTTGGTCTTGCAGAGCAAATCGCGCAGCAGACTGCCGCCGCTGCACGCGACAACTCCCACGAACATCGCTGCTGTGGGATTGAGTCCAACGAGCAGTGCCTTCTGCACGCCGATGACGACCCACACGCCAATCACCAGCGTGTCGACGATGCTCATGACCGGAGTGAAATGCCGCATCGGACGGGCAAACAGTGTGGCTACGGCCGCAGCGAGGATGGCATTTGCGAGCAACGTGGGGCTGACCAGAAACGTCGGAATTCCGCTGTTGAGCAGAACATCGCGAATGGCGCCGCCGCCAACACCGGTACAAATGGCGACCACCATCACACCCATCGGGTCGAGTTTGCGGTGGGTTGCGTGCAGAGCTCCGGTGAGGGCTCCGGTCGTGACGGCGACGATTTCCAAAAACGAAGGCAAGTTGAACAGGTTGTTGGGTGGTTGAACCTCGACCGTGTGAATGGCGGATGCGAGCAGGGCTAAGGTCGCGCCGACCATCAGGTGTCGCTACTTGAACTGGGAGTGAGCCGATCCCACAACTGGTCGCTCAGTTCGCTGGTGGGGCGAGTGCGCCAGCCGCGCCAAGCCGCCAGCAAGCGCAGCGAGAACACCACAGTGACGGTGAGCAACTGCTCGATTCCCTGTGGCCAGCTGACAAAGTGGGCGAGCAGTACGTAAAACACTGACCCCAGCAAGGCTGCCATTCCGACGAGAACGCCGGGGCGCAACAGCGAGGGCGCGGTACCGGCGAGCAGGTCGCGCAGCACGATGCCGCCGGTTGCCGTCAGGGTGCCGAGGAACATCGCCGAGATCATGGGCAGTTGCACGGTGAGCGCGGCGTCAACACCCACGCATACCAAGAATCCCATCGAGAGGGCATCGAGGGTCATGAGTATTCGCCGCGATCGGGTGAGAACTCCCGCGAAGAAGAAGCCGGCAATCGATGCAATCGCGGTGCCGATCAGATACCGAGGATCGGACAGAAACTGCGGAGTTCCGTTGAGGAGAAGAAGTTCGAGGATCATGAGTCCGCCCAGTCCCTGCGCAAAGGCAAGACCGAAAACGCCGATCGGGTCGAATCCACGCTGGGCCGCGAATTCGGCGCCGACCAGGCTTCCAGTGATCACCGCTGCCAACGCTGCCCAGTTGGGAAGCGTGAGCGTCGCGAGGTCGATGGCCAACGGAATCACACATCGACGATAGCCTTTCAAGGGTGTATCTGCCGATGATGGTTCCCCGCTGTACGGCGTGTTCATGATCATTGACGCACCGGTGACCGGTGACGGTGAACTTCCCGGAACCTCGGTGGCTGAGACCGTGCGGGTGATCGCCGGTGAACTCGGCACGTATCCCCATCTGCCGTATCTGCCGGTATTGCCTGACCGAGGGCCCGGAGCTGACGCGATCGGTCGCACCGCGGCATTGCTATCGGCGGTGACGGTTCACTTCGCGGTGACGACGACCCCCGGCGGCTGGCGCATTGCCGGCGGTGACTCGCGTGAGATGCGTCGCGCCCGCGCGTGGCTCTGCGAGGATCTCGACAGTCTCGAAGAACAATTCGAGGGCTTCGACCGGGCGATTGTGCTGCCCGTCGTTGGTCCGCTCACTCTTGCGGCGTCGCTGGAGTTGATGTCAGGGCACCGATTGGTACGCGATCGCGGGGCTGTGGGTGATCTGGCTGAGGCGATGGGGGAGGCGCTGGCGGTTCATTGCGCGGAGGTGCGCCGTCGACTGCCAAGCGCGGTGGTAGTGCCCCGGCTTGATGAAGGGTTGCTGGCTGCTGTGGTGGAGGGCGGTATCTCGACTCCCAGTGGGCTTGATCGCTATCGCGCGGTGGGTGGTCAGTTGGCGGGTGAGCTGCTCGCCGGTGTCGTGACGCGTTCCGGCGTGGCCGATGTGGCGGTGCGCTGTGCCGGTGCCGCGCCCCCCATTGATGTGATGGCGGCGAGCGGCGCTTCGGTGTTGTCGGTTGATCTTTCGGCGTTGAGTGTGCGCCATCAGGGCGACCAGTTTGGATCGTTAGTCGAGGCCGGCACGGTGTGGCTGTTGGGCGTTGACGGTGGGCCGCCTTCGGGTCCGGCGAAGTCGGAAGTGAGCGCTACCGTTGACCGCGTGACACAGTGGTGGACCGATCTGGGATTCGACCCCGAGGCCTTGCCGGCCTCCATTGGGTTGCTGCCGACGGCGCCCGCGGTCGATCCCGTGGCGCAGTTCACCTCGCTCCGGGCGGTGTCGAACCGCCTGCGCAATGTGGGGGAGGGTCGCGATGACTGACGTGTCCGCGGGCGATCGTGCGCGGTGGGCTGTACTTGTCGAACTCATCGACGATGCCCGACGCCGCTACTACCAAGACGATGCGCCCACTCTTTCCGATGCTGAGTACGACGAGGCGTACCGCGATCTCGTTGCCCTCGAGCAGCAATTTCCCGAACTCGCGTCGATGGATTCGCCGACGCAGTCGGTTGGTGGGCAGGCGTCTGAGCAGTTCGCGCCGGTTGAGCATCTGCAGCGCATGCTCAGTCTCGACAACGCGTTCTCGGCTGACGACCTTGAGGCGTGGGCAGCGCGTGTCGAGAAGGATCTGGGTTCACTTCCTGCGTTGTTGTGTGAGTTGAAAGTTGACGGACTCGCGGTCGACGTCGTGTACGAAAACGGTCGGATTCGTTCGATGGCCACTCGCGGTGATGGTCGCGTGGGTGAAGACGTCACCGCGAACTCAGCGCTGATTCCTGCGATTCCGCAGCAACTCACCGGCGGTACGAAGGCTCACCCCATTCCGCCGTTGGTCGAGGTACGCGGCGAGGTGTACTTGCCCGTTGCTGAGTTTGATGCCCTGAATGCTGAGCAGCGCGAGATGGGATTGGCTGAGTTCGCCAATCCGCGCAACGCCGGTGCGGGTTCATTGCGTCAGCGCATCGATCGGCGACGCGAAGAAGTTGCAGCCGCTCGAACTCCGGCCGCCAAGGCGCGTGCCGAGGCTGATCTCGAGCGTGCCCTTGCTCGTATTGGTCGACTTCGTCTGGTGGTGCATGGGGTCGGCGAGTGGCAGGGCCACGAAGCCGCGACTCAAAGTGAGGCGTACGCAGCGCTTGCAGGGTGGGGGCTGCCGGTTTCCGATCGTGCACGCGTGGTCGAGGGGTTGGCTGCCGCCCGCGAATTCATCGACTACTACGGCGAACATCGTCACGACGTTGAGCACGAGATTGATGGCGCAGTACTCAAGGTCAACGAGCTCGCACTGCAGGGGCGATTGGGTTCTACTTCGCGAGCGCCGCGTTGGGCGATTGCGTACAAGTACCCGCCCGAAGTTGTGCGTACGCGACTGCTCGACATTCGCGTGGGTGTGGGGCGAACGGGTCGGGTCACGCCCTATGCGGTGATGCAGCCGATCAAGGTGGCGGGTTCGACTGTTGAGATGGCGACGCTGCACAACGCATCCGAGGTCGTGCGCAAGGGCGTGCTGATCGGTGACCTCGTCTTTCTGCGCAAGGCCGGCGACGTGATTCCGGAAGTCGTCGGCCCCGTTCTTGAGGCCCGCACGGGTGACGAGCGAGCGTTCGTGATGCCGACGCACTGTCCCGAGTGCGGCACCGAGTTGGCGCCCGAGAAAGAGGGTGACGCCGATATTCGTTGCTCCAATCAGCAGTCGTGTCCTGCGCAGTTGCGTGAGCGGTTGTTTCACCTTGGGTCGCGCGGCGCGCTTGATATTGAAGGTCTTGGCTACCAGGCAGCAGTTGCGTTGCTGGCCGACGGATTGGTTGTTGATGAGGGCGGTTTGTTCGCGCTGACCGGTGACGATTTGTCGCGGTCGGAGTTCTTCACCAAGGCGGTCAAGGGTGAGCGAGTGCTCAACGCCAATGCCACGAAGTTGCTTGAACAGTTGCAGGTAGCAAAGACGCGGCTGCTGTGGCGTGTGTTGGTGGCGTTGTCGATTCGTCACGTCGGACCTACGGCGGCGCAGTCATTGGCACGCGAGTTGCGCGACCTTGATGTCATCGCGTCGACTCCACCCGAGCAGTTGGCGGCGGTCGAGGGTGTGGGCAGCATCATCGCCGATTCGATCAGTGAGTGGTTCGCCGTCGATTGGCATCGCGACATCGTTGAGCAGTGGCGAGTCGCGGGTGTGTCGCTTGCTGACGAGGAAGTTGATGAGGGTCCGCGACCGCTCGAAGGAATGACGTTCGTCATCACGGGCACACTTCCGACGCTCAGTCGCGATCAGGCAACCGAGGCCGTGCAGAAGGCCGGCGGCAAGGTCAGCGGTTCGGTGTCGAAGAAGACGTCGTATGTCGTGGTGGGCGAGAACCCCGGTTCTAAGGCTGAGAAAGCAGAAGCCCTTGGAGTGACCATCCTCGACGAGGATGGTCTCACTGAGTTGCTGACGGCAGCGCTCTCGTAACTTCCCCGTCCCCTCCCCGTCCCCTCCCGCAGTTTCCCCCCTTCCGCAGTTCCCCCCCCCACCTTCCGCGGTTTCCCCCCCACCTTCCGCGGTTTTCCCCCCACCATCGGGGGCACCCAAGCGCGCACTTAGCGCGTTCAGGCGCCCCAATGATCCCCGTTCTGGGCATCCACAGCCGAGCTTCGGCACTTGACGCCCCACTTTGAAAAGCGCCACAATTGTGTCCATGACTGCCGAACCCATTCGATTCGTGCGCGATCACCTGTCAGAGATTGTTGATCAGGTCCAGGCCGAGCAGGCTCGGGTTGAGATCACTCGCAACGGTCGAGTAGTTGCCGTGTTGATGAGCGCCGACGAAGTTTCAGTTCTTGAGGAAACGCTGCGAATCCTGTCAGATCCGATCGCCCTCGCCGATATCCGCGAAGCTGATCTGGCGTACCTCTCTGGTGACGTCGTGGTCGGTGTGGATGCTGTCCGTGCCCTCCGCCCCTGAACCGTACGAACTCGTCGTGACTCCACCAGTACGACGTGCAATTGAAACCGACCTACCTGACGGCGTCGCACATGCCGTCATTCAGTTGATTACCGGATCGCTCGTGCGTGATCCTCATCGAGTCGGAAAGCAACTGCGCCGTGAACTCGCCGGACTGTGGGTTGCAAGGCGCGGCTCTTATCGCGTGGTGTACCGCATTGATGAATTGCGTCGTGCTGTTGTCGTCATTCGAATCGATCATCGAAGCGATGTCTATCGGTCCATGTAGGCCAGTAATCGTTACGCCGAGGTGCTTGCTGAGTCTCACGTCCTCCGTTAGTCAGGAATCATGACGGGGAGAGTGTGGAAGTTCATTGCGGCCGCGTGCTCCATTCCGGTCTTGGCTGGCTGTGGGTGTAGTTCCGCGGGATGCGCATCAGTTGTGACGGTTAACAACCTCAATGTCACAACGCTCAACGCGGTGGGTGCGACAGCGACGTTGTGTGCCGATGGTGTGTGTGATTCGAGAGTCCTTGAGAAAGACACGGTTGGACTGATGGTTCCCGTGAACGAAGGTCGCTCGGCGGGTGACGTGGTTGACACCACCTTGCGCATCGTTCGCGGCGACACGGTTCTCGTCGATTCCCGAAGTCCAGCGGTGCTCTCGAACGTCACTCCCAATGGACCGCGGTGCGCGCCGGTCTGTACTTCGGTAGTCCTCGAGATTCGCGACGGCAAGTTATTCCCTTCGGCACCGGAGTAAGCGAGGCGCGCTGACGACCCTCTCGCTGGGGCGCCTAGACGCGCTAGGTGCGCGCTTGGGTGCCCCCGATGCGAATGGGGGAGGAAGCCTAGGATGGGGTTCATGCCGACGATTTCACGCGATGAGGTGGCCCATCTGGCCCGTCTCGCTCGCCTCGACCTGCGCGAGGACGAACTTGACCACTACGCCGAGCAACTCGACATCATCTTGGCGTCGGTGGCACGCGTAGCCGAAGTCGCTGCGGCCGATGTGCCCGCCACCAGCCATCCGATCCCGCTCACCAATGTGATGCGCGCGGATGTTGCTCGAGTCTGGCTCACTGCCGAAGAAGCCCTCTCGGGTGCTCCCGCCTCCGATGGTCGCCGCTTTCGCGTACCGCGAATCTTGGATGAAGAATGAGCACACCCATGCAGCAGCACCTCACGCGCCTGAGTGCTGCCGACATTGCCGCCGCAATTTCCGATGGCGACGTCTCGGCCACCGAAGTCACCCGCGCCCACCTCGACCGCATTGCTGAAGTCGACGAGCGCGTTCACGCATTCCTGCACATCGACGATGAAGGCGCACTCGCAACCGCCGCTGCCGTTGACGCCAAGCGCAAGGCCGGTGAACCACTCGGTCCGCTCGCTGGCGTGCCGCTCGCGCTCAAAGACGTCATGACGATGCGTGGAATCCCGACGACCTGCGGGTCACGCATCCTCGAAGGATGGCGCCCGCCCTATGACAGCACCGTCGTCGAACGGCTGCGCGCCGCTGACGTGGTGATTCTCGGAAAGACGAACATGGATGAATTCGCCATGGGCTCGTCAACCGAACACTCGGCCTACGGCCCGTCACATAACCCCTGGGATCTCGATCGCATCCCCGGTGGCTCCGGCGGCGGCTCGGCCGCGGCCATCGCCGCATTCGAAGCGCCACTGGCCATCGGAACCGACACCGGCGGCTCGATTCGTCAGCCTGCCGCCGTCACTGGCACAGTCGGCGTCAAGCCGACGTACGGTGGCGTCTCGCGCTTTGGCCTGGTCGCACTCGCGTCATCACTCGATCAGGCCGGCCCCTGCGCTCGCACCGTTGAAGACGCAGCGCTGCTGCACGCCGCCATCGCCGGACACGACCCGCGTGACTCCACCTCACTCACCGACCCCGTGCCCGCCGTCGTCGAAGCCGCACGTCGCGGTGACGTGCGCGGACTGCGCGTTGGGTTGGTCAAGGAACTCTCGGGCGAGGGTTACCAAGCCGGTGTGACGCAGCGGTTCAACGAAGCCGTTGACATTCTCACCGAACTCGGTGCCGAAGTCGTTGAGGTATCGTGCCCGCACTTCGACTACGCACTTGCTGCTTACTACCTCATCTTGCCGGCCGAAGCGTCGAGTAACCTCGCGCGCTTCGACGGAATGCGATTCGGACTGCGCGCCGGTGACACCGGCGAACTTGGTGTTGAGGAAGTCATGTCGCTCACGCGTGAAGCTGGATTCGGCGCTGAGGTCAAGCGCCGCATCATGATCGGAACGTACGCGCTGTCAAGTGGTTACTACGACGCGTATTACGGCCAGGCACAGAAGGTGCGCACTTTGATTCAACGCGACTTCGCAGCGGCATTCGAACAGGCCGATGTGCTCATCTCGCCCACAGCGCCCACCACTGCGTTCCGCATCGGCGAGAAGGTCGACGACCCGATTGCCATGTATCTCAACGATGTCGCGACGATTCCGGTCAACCTCGCCGGCAACTGCGCGATGTCACTTCCGATCGGACTCGCACCCGAAGATGGTCTTCCGGTTGGCCTGCAGATCATGGCACCGGCCCGCGCCGACGAGCGTTTGTACAACGCTGGCGCCGCACTTGAAGCTGCCCTGCGCGATCGGTGGGGTCACCTGTTGATCGAGGAGGCTCCCGCCCTATGACCGCCGACGCCGTAATTCCGTTCGACGACGCGATTGCTGCCTTCGACCCCGTGATGGGACTCGAAGTGCACGTCGAACTCTCGACCGCTTCGAAGATGTTCTGCAGCTGCCCCACTGAATTCGGCGCAGAGCCGAACAGCCAGGTGTGTCCGGTGTGCCTCGGTCTTCCCGGCGCACTTCCGGCAGTCAATGCCGCAGCGATCGAAGCAGCGATTCGCATTGGCCTCGCACTGAACTGCAGCGTCGCCGAGTGGTGCCGCTTCGCGCGCAAGAACTACTTCTACCCCGACATGCCCAAGAACTTCCAGACCTCGCAATACGACGAGCCGATCTGCTTCGACGGTTACCTTGACGTTGACGTACCCACGGCCGACGGCATCAAGAAGGTGCGCATCGAAATCGAACGCGCGCACATGGAAGAAGACACCGGAAAGGCGTTGCACGTCGGCGGAAGCACCGGTCGTATTCACGGCGCTGACTTCTCGCTCGTCGACTACAACCGCGCCGGTATCCCGTTGATTGAAATCGTCACTAGGCCAATCGAAGGGGCTGAACAGTTCGCCCCCGAAGTTGCGCGTGCCTACGTTGCCGCCTTGCGCGAAATTCTGCGTTCGCTCGACGTGTCTGACGTGCGCATGGAACAGGGCTCGCTGCGGTGTGACGTGAACCTGTCGCTGCGTCGCACTCCCGCTGACCCGCTCGGAACTCGGTCGGAAACCAAGAACGTCAACTCGCTTCGTTCGGTTGAACGTGCGGTGCGGTACGAGATCGGCCGCCAGGCGGCGTTGCTCCAAGCAGGCGGCAAGGTCGTTCAGGAAACGCGACACTGGCACGAAGACACCGGAGTGACCACCTCGGGTCGTTCCAAGGAAGGCGCCGAGGACTACCGCTATTTCCCTGAACCCGACCTGCTTCCGATCGCGCCCGACCCCGCATGGGTCGAGGAGTTGCGCGCCACCCTTCCAGAAAACCCGGCGGTGCGACGCGCACGTCTTGCCACTGAGTGGGGACTCACCGACTTCGAAATGGACTCGCTGATCAACGCGGGTGCGCTCGATCTAGTGATTGCCACTGTTGCGGCCGGCGGTGACCAGGCCCGAGCGCGCAAGTGGTGGACCGGTGAACTCACGCGCATCGCCAACGATCGTGGTGTTGATGTGCATGATCTGGGCGTTACTCCCGAGCATGTCGTGCGCATCGAGACGCTCATTTCTGAAGGTGCACTTAACGACAAACTTGCACGTCAGGTGATCGAGGGCGTCATCGCCGGCGAAGGAGACCCCGACGCCGTCGTGGCTTCCCGTGGCTTGGCCGTGGTCAGCGATGACGGTCCACTACTGGCCGCCATTGACGAAGCGCTGGCGGCCAACCCCGACGTGATCGAGAAGATCATGGGCGGAAAACAACAGGCGGCGGGCGTCATCGTGGGTGCGGTCATGAAGGCCACCCGCGGCCAGGCCGACGCGGCTCGCGTACGGGCTCTGCTCTTCGACAAGCTCGGCGTGGTCGAGGAAGCCTAAGTTCGGTATTCCGCACGACACGCCGAATCCGTTCACCCATGTGAGTGACACGACCACCCATTCGGGTGAATACTGACCCTCACGGGCCGGGGGATGGCCCACGAGATGAGGGGTCATGGACATCACGGTCGTGCTCGAGGAACGAAGCGTGCGCGTTCATTCCGCAGCGCCTGGCAGCGCCGCCTATTCCCTCGGAATCAGGGCTGGTGATCGGCTCACCCACGTCGGCGGTATTCCCGTCTGCAACGCCTTCCAAGCCGAGGCGACGTGGCGCGAGCAGCACGTGATGGGTCGCGACGATCTCACCATTTGGCGCGAAGGCGACATCCTGAGTCTTCCGGTGCCGGCCGGCGCTTCGCTCTCGTGCTTCGTGGTCGCGCCCGAACCTCGCTGGCATTACACCAGCGACGTCGCCGCGATTGATCTGCGCAACCCGGTTGACGAAATGGTCGCCCAGCAGGAGTACCAACCGCCTGCGACGCGTGCCGGCGCTGCTTAGTAGCGCTCGCCCGCCGGTGCGGGTAGGTCGTTCAGACGCTGTACTTCCGATGCGGTCAAGACAAGATCGGCCGCCGCCGCGTTCTCGCGCAAACGCTCGGGACGCTTGGTTCCCGGAATCGGAATGACGTTGGGGCCGACGGTGAGCAACCACGCCAACGCCACCTGAGCCGACGTCGCGTCATGAGCTTCGGCAATCTCACGCACCACATCGACGATCACTTGATTGGCCTCGATCGCCTCAACGCTGAAGCGCGGGTTACGTGCGCGCAGGTCACCTTCCTCAAACGTGGTGCCGACCGGCATTGATCCGGTGAGGAAGCCGCGGCCGAGCGGGCAGTACGGCAGGAATGCGACGCCGTTCTCGATACTCCAGGGCAGTACATCGTTGGCCCACTGACGAGTCCACAGCGACAGTTCACTTTGGATGACGTCGATCGGAGCAATCGCGTGTACCAAACGCACCTGGTCGATCGTTGCCTCGGAGATTCCGATGGCGCGTACCTTGCCGGCGGCTTTGAGTTCAGCCAACGCGCCCCACGACTCTTCGACGGGCACGTTCTCGTCGACTCGGTGGAGTTGAAAAACGTCAATCACGTCGACGCGCAGTCGACGCAGTGAGTCATCGCATCCCGCGATGATCGACTCGGGTCGTCCATCGCGTACCAGTGAGTTGTCGGGTCCGGTGGGGTAGAGCCCGCACTTGGTGGCGAGCACGACCTCGTCGCGCCGACCTTCAAACGCGGCGCCGATCAGCGACTCGTTGCTATACACGCCGTAGGCGGGAGCGGTATCGATCAAAGTCACGCCCAGACTCGGTGCTTCGCGCAGTACCGCGGTCGAGCGCGCGTCGTCCTGTTCGGCTTTGTCGTAGGCGTACGACATGCCCATGCAGCCCAAGCCAATCGGACCGACGGTGATGCCACTGGATCCAAGAGCGCGTGTTTGCATGTGTGTGACCCTAGCGGTCGCCTGCGTCAAGGGCGCAGGTGGCGAGTGGTTCGGAAAGGCACGCTCTAGGCTGTGCACATGACTGACATTAAGCCGCGCAGTAGGCAAGTGACCGATGGACTTGAGCGGACTGCCGCTCGAGGAATGCTTCGCGCCGTAGGAATGGGCGACGAGGACTTCGCGAAGCCGCAAATCGGTATTGCCTCATCGTGGAACGAGATCACCCCGTGCAACCTCTCACTCGAGCGACTCGCGAGGTCGTCGAAGGAGGGTGTGCACCACGCAGGTGGCTATCCACTTCAGTTCGGCACCATCTCGGTCAGCGACGGTATCGCGATGGGTCACGAGGGAATGCACTTCTCTCTGGTCAGTCGCGAGATCATCGCCGACTCAGTCGAAGCCGTGATGGAGGGTGAGCGACTCGACGGCATGGTCACTCTCGCCGGGTGCGACAAGAGCCTGCCCGGAATGCTGATGGCGGCTGCGCGCATCAATGTCGCCAGCGTGTTGGTGTACGCCGGTTCGATTCTTCCAGGTCACGTCACTCTCTCTGACGGCACCGAGAAGGACGTCACAATCATCGATGCATTCGAAGCTGTGGGTGCCTGTTCGCGTGGACTGATGTCGCGTGAAGATGTCGACATCATCGAGCGCGCCATCTGTCCGGGTGAAGGTGCCTGCGGCGGCATGTACACCGCCAACACCATGGCCAGCGCCGCGGAAGCGATGGGAATGTCGCTGCCCGGCTCGGCTGCACCGCCTGCCGTCGACCGTCGTCGTGACGGAATCGCACGTCGCAGTGGTGAAGCCGTCGTCAACATGTTGCGGCTCGGGCTCACTACCAGCGACATCATCACCCGTCAGTCACTCGAGAACGCCATTGCTGTGGTGATGGCCTTCGGCGGTTCCACCAATGCCGTGCTGCACCTCCTGGCCATTGCGCACGAAGCGCGCGTTGAGCTCGAGATGGAAGACTTCCACCGCATCGGTTCGAAGGTTCCGCTGCTCGCCGACGTTAAGCCCTTCGGTCGATATGTGATGAGCGATGTTGACCGCGTTGGGGGAGTGCCGGTCATTATGCGTGCGTTGCTCGACGCTGGCCTGATGAATGGTGACTGCATGACCGTCACCGGACGCACGGTTGCGGAGAACCTCGCCGAAATCAACCCGCCCGATCCCGATGGCGACATTCTGCGGGCGTCGAAGACTCCCCTCGATGTCTCCGGCGGAATCACGATTCTCAAGGGATCACTCGCGCCCGAAGGTGCCGTCACGAAGAACGCCGGAGTTCCGGTCGAATCCTTTGAAGGAAGTGCGCGCGTGTTCGAACGCGAGCAATCGGCCATGCAGGCACTCGAAGACGGAACGATCAACTCCGGTGATGTTGTCATCATTCGCTACGAAGGTCCCAAGGGTGGCCCGGGAATGCGCGAAATGCTGATGATCACCGGAGCGATCAAGGGTGCCGGACTTGGTAAGGACGTCCTGCTCATTACTGATGGCCGCTTCTCCGGTGGAACGACTGGATTGTGCGTTGGCCACGTGGCGCCTGAGGCTTCCGATGGCGGACCCATCGCTCTGATTCAGGAAGGTGACCGCATTCGCATCGATCTGCGCGAGCGCACGCTCGACCTGCTCGTCGATGAAGCCGAACTCGAGCGTCGTCGCAACGAGTGGGTGTCACTTCCGCCCGTCTACACACGTGGAGTGCTGCATAAGTACGCGCAACTGGTGGGTTCGGCCTCGAAGGGCGCCGTCTGCGACTAGGCGCTTAATAGCTCATGTTCGTGTGAGTCTTACCGTGGCACAACAGGGTGCATGTTCCGTGTCCGGTTGAGGTTGAACTCCACTTGATGGTGGGCACTCCTGCGACGCTTACCGGCTGGACATTCGGCGCGAAGTTCACCAGTCGAGTGCCGCTGAGTGTCTGAGAACCCAGCATTGTTTGGGTTGAGTGCAGGCGGTAATGACATTCGGCGCACAGGGCCGTGCCAGCTCCGGCGCCGGCGGTGTCAATGTTCGTGCTAGCCCCTCCACTGCCCGATCCGGTCATGGAACTCACGTGAAGTCCGTGATCGGCAAAGTTAGTAGCAGTGGCGGTTTGCTGTTTGAACGGAATGTCGGTGTGACAGCCGTAGCAGAGGGCGAAATCGGCGGCCGCGTAATTCGGTGCTGCAGTACTTCGCAGCACCCGATCGCGGTAGGGCAACAGGAGGATTCCGCGGTTGGCGGCGGCATGCGGTTGAGAGTTTTGTCCCGCTCCACCCACAGCCGTGATCGTGCCGCCGGCATGACAATTGGTGCAGCGAATGGTGGAACCGGTGGTGAATGTCCATAGTTTGTAGGGTGACGTTCCTGCGAGCGAGGCAGTCATGGCCGCCGTGCTGTTCGAGCCGGCACCTTCAATGGGGTGAGTCGACAGGTTCGCCGGGTTCAGTTCGACGCCCTTGTCGAGGTACCACTGCGAACTCGGGAAGCCGGTGTTACTCGGCAGCGTCGTGTAGCCCGAGTGACACTTGAAGCACAGTTGGTACTCGAGGGTCATGGGAGTCGCTTTGGCGCCCAGCAGGGTGTAGGTCGGGGTGGCGCCGGCGGCGCCGTTGACCACCGACACTCCCGCCGCGGCGTGGGTGCGGCCCGAGACAGTCCAGCCGGCGCTCGTCTGGGTTGAGGCGGCAGTCGTTGCATCGTGCGGATTGTGACAGTCGGTGCATTCCGCGTGCCGGTTCAGCGTGTTCTGGAATTCGTTGACGATGTAACTCGTGCCTTCTGAGTCGACAGTCGGGCCAACATGGTTAGTGGCCACCAGTGCATCGTGCGTGTAGATCGATCGCGTGGCCGCAACATTCGTGTAACGAGGTGTTCCAGCGGGGTTGGTACCCGCGTAGTACTCGTTGTAGACGTTGGGGCTGGCGCCAGTTCCGTCGTGGCAGGTAAAGCACAGGGTGGCGACCGGATCAACTTCCGGTGCCCACTCGGTGGCGGGGTCAGAGTGGTTGCGGTGGCACGCGGCACATGAGTCGGTCGTGGTGGTGAATGGGCCGTGAATGTTGTCGGGCGTTGAGGCCAGCAGTGAGAAACCGGCGGCAGCGTTGGGATTTGCTCCCGATTTGGTCAGAGGAACCATGCGGCAGGTGGGGGCGACCCCCTGACCCGTGCCGCACGACACCGAAATCGTGACCTGTGAGGTGGCACTGAAAGTGCCGTCCGTGGCTGTGATTGTGCTCGTCATCGGGAGTAGCGCAGTGGTGGGAGTTCCCGAGATTGATCCGTTGCGTGAGTCAAGTTTCAATCCCTGAGGCAATGCGGGCGAGGTGCTGAAGGCGACCGGACCGTTGAACCCGATCGCGAAAAGTCCTGACGTCGGCGTGAGTGGAGTGCGCCTTTCGGCCAGCACGGTGAATGTCGCCGGGGCGACAACGGGAGTGACGGCGATGCTCACCTGGCCAGTCGCCGAGCCGGATTCGCTGGTGCCTGTGACGGTGTAGTCCGTAGCAGCCTGAGCGTAGACAGGTGTTCCACTAATCGCCCCGGAGATTGCGTCGAGTGCGAGTCCGATCGGAAGTTCGGGACTGACGGTGTAGACGAGGGTTCCCGTGAGCGACGGTGCCGTGAATCCGACTGTGGGGGTGACAGCGCTGCCCGCAACAGTTGCGAGGCTGAGTGTCGCGGGATCGATCTGCCCAACCGGCACGGGTTCGGCGGCGGGGCTGATGAGGGGCGAAGGTGCGACGGAGGTGGTGGGACTGGGTGACGAGTCGTCGGTTCTAATGCCGATGGCTGAGGTAGGTGCGCTCAGGGCTGAGGCGCCCACAAGGGTTGCCAGAGTGAGAGCGACCACGCCAAGTGCGGTCATGAATTGGCGTGCAGGACCTCGCGAAGGTGCGTCTTCGCGTGCCCTGCACGTGTTCATCAGTAACTCCAGACCTGCACACGATTGTTTCCTCGATCTGTGATGAAGAGCTGGTTGCGACTCGTCACGGCTATCCCATTGGGATACTCGAACGCTCCGTCCGCAGTTCCTTGCCCTCCAAAGGAGAACGCGTAGACCGGAATCGGCGTTCCGTCATCGGCGGGCAGGTACACCCGAACTATTTGGTTGACGGTATCGACGACGTAGAGCCGCTCTCGGTCATCAACCGCGAGACCGCGGGGAAGGCCGAGAGGAGCGTCAGCCTTGCCGCGAGCAAGTCCGCCTTCGGCCTCAGGCGAGGCGCCGTAGATGAGCACGCGGCCGTTGTTCGAATCGGCAACCGCGAGGGTTCCGTTGGATTGAACGACTAAGCCGTTAACAAAAGAGAGCTTGTCTTTCGCGCCGAGTTTGCGGATGACTTCGCCGTCGGTCCTCATCTGGTAGATCACGGGGATCTTGCCGCTCACGTCGGAGACGTAGAGCAATCCGCTGGTGTCGAAACACAGCGCCATTGGGTTCCACTTGGCAACTCCGCGCGGAATAACGGTGCGCAGGTAATTGCCGGACGAGTCGTATTGGTAGAGCGCTGCGGCGGCGCGGTCAGTCACGAACACGTCTTGGGTGAGCGGATCGACTGCCACGTAAATCGGCATGTGCGCCACCTTGGCATTGCCAGGTGTTGGCAGATTTCCGACGCGGGTGCCATCGAGGGTGAAGATCGCGACCTTGCGATCGCCCGACGACTGCGTGATGTAGACCCGGTCGTTCTTCTCGTCAAGGGCAACACCGAGGGGCGCGCTGACGTCATAGATAGCGCGCGAGTAGTGCGGGGGGATCTCCTTACTCAGCCCAGGGATCTGGGTGGGGGACTTGCCAGTAATTACGTACCACGCGAGCGCCAAACCGAGGAGTGCGAGAACGCCAGCCGCCACGCAAATCAAGATGATGAGCGTGCGGCGGCTCATGCCTGCTTCGGCAACTGTCGCGCCTTCAGCAACTGTCGCGCCTTCGACAACTTCTTGGTCTGGTTCGAGGCTTTCGGTGACCGCGACATCGTCGCTCATGACTTACCTCCCGAGGCCGACGGTGAGGCCGCGGCGGTGGCGCCGAGACGGGCGAGCGCTGTTCGGGCGGTGATGTTGGTGGGGTCAGCCTTGAGTACCTTCTTGAACCACCCGGCCGCAACAGCGACATCGTCTTGTGACTCGGCGGCCAGACCCAAACCCAGCATGGCGGGAACAGCGAGGGGCCCTGTGGTGACCTTCGCAAGTGATTCCATGCCAGCCTTGCTGTCTCCATCGCAGAAGGACGCCATCCCTTGGGCATAGTCGATACCGGCGGTGTCCTTGAGACTCGTGTAAGCAACGACCATGCCGTTGTAGGGCTCGCACCATCCCGAAGGAATGAATCGCACTGCTTGTTGGTACGACGCGACTGCCGACTTATAGTCGCCCTGTTTGACCTGTGCGCCAGCGAGGGTGTTCCACGCGTCGGCATCGGTCTTGTCGATTCTTAGGGCTGCCTGCAGATGTTTGATCGCGGCGGGCACGTTTCCCGAATCGAGTTCGGTCAGGCCGAAGTAGTACTCGGCTTCCTCGATCTGCGGATCGGCGGCAGAAAACTCCTCGCCGCCTGACACTTTGAGCATGCGGCCGAAGAGGTCGCGGGCGGTTGCGAAGTCCTTGGATTGGTAAGCCAGTTTGCCGGAGGCAAGGAGCGCATCGCGATTCGCGGGCTCTGCTTCGAGAATCGTTCGGTACTGGGTGAGCGCTTCGTCTTTTCGGTTACTCGCCAGATATGCCGAGGCGAGGCCAAGTCGGGCATTGACGTTGTTGGGGTCATCGCGCACAGCTTGTTCCGCGGCTGTCACGGCGCGATCGGGGATGGTCGGTCCCGAGTTTGCTCGCTGACCAAGATAAAAGACCACTGCGAACACGGCGAGCAGAGCGACGGCGCAGATAATTAAAATGCGCAGGATCCGCCGGAGTGTCAAGCCCGCCGTTCGCGAATTGTGCTGTGGGTCTTCCTCGGCCTTGTTGTGGCTGTGGGACTGGGATTCGCGGCCATCAGCATGGTGGGCGGCTCTGTGTTGTACTACCGCACACCCACGGAGGTCGTCTCTGCCCATTCGAGTGAGCCTGTGCGCCTTGCTGGGCAACTGGTCATCAGCTCGGTAGGGCGAGACGCCGCAGGCGCGACCGTATTCAAGATCACTGACGGTAAGACGTCGGTGCCGGTTATCTATCGGGGCGGCGCAACCACGGCTCTCACCACTGCCTCGAAGCCAGGAACGCAGATGGTGGCCGAGGGCTCACTTGGAACTGACGGCACCTTTGTTGCCACCAACTTGCTTGCCAAGTGCCCTTCCAAGTTCCAGACGGCCAGCCCTGCGGCGGCGGCAACGGATGGTTCGTGATGACCGCGCTTGCGTCTCGCGAGGTCGAAAGCCGCTCGCCATCGGCAGTCCCCACCACCCTCGTGGTCGAGGGGCTCGGTAAGGAGTTCGGCTGGACGCGAGTCCTTTCCAATGTGTCACTCACCATTGAGGAGGGCGAGTACGTCGCCCTCATGGGTTCCAATGGTGTGGGGAAAACCACGCTCCTGCGCATGTGTGCGGGGCTTTCGGTTCCGACGGAGGGGTCAGTCTCCATCGCCGGAGTCGATCTGCGTCGCGCCGGCCCTGGACTTCGTCGTCGCGTGGGTTTCGTATCGCACGAGTCCCTCCTCTACCCCGACCTCACCGGTCGCGAAAACCTAGAATTCCACGCGCGACTGTTCGGGGTGACCGATCCCGCCAGCGCAATCGCGGCGCTGTCCGAACTGCTCGACCTCGACGGCATCCTCGATCGACCCGCAGGAGTACTTTCGAGAGGTAATCGCCAGCGGCTCACCCTGGCCCGGGCGTTGCTTCATGGCCCACGCATTGTGTTGCTTGACGAGCCGTTCACGGGGCTTGATGAAGAGTCGTCCGATCGATTGCTCACGGTGCTCGACGCGCTTGTAGCCTCGGGGCGCACCGTCGTCATGACCACGCATGATCGCTCCGTTGCTGAGGCCGGCCCGCGTCGGCTCATCTTGCTCGAAAACCGCACCGTGGCCGTTGATCGTGAACTGCCCCTTCCAACCCGTGAGATAGCTCCGGCTCCGGTCCAAGCGCCTGCCTTCACGCGGCCAACGCTGACGACCCCTCCCAAACTCTTTCGCGCAGCGCTGGCGATCGCCGCCAAGGATCTGCGGGTTGAATTTCGTACCCGCGACGTCATCGGCTCGGCGGGATTGTTCGCTCTCGCGGTGCTCGTGACCGCGAGCTTCACCATGCCCACAGGCGCGGCCGCGTCAGCAGGAGCCGCCACCGGCGTGCTGTGGATCAGCATCCTGTTTGCGGTGCTGCTCGGTGTTGGCCGCACTATGGCTCGCGAATCGGCCGACCGCGGTATCGAGGGACTCTTACTCTCGCCTGCTCCGCGCGAATCAGTATTCATCGGAAAGGCACTGGCGAGCCTGGTTCTGATGGCGGTCGTTGATGTGGTCATCATTCCGTTGTTCTTGGTGATGATGACCAGCGATGGGCAGGGCTCGAATCCCTTGGCCCTGATTGGCACGGTGGCACTGGGCACTCTGGGATTGGTAACGGTGGCCAGTTTGTTCTCGGGTATTGCCGTCGGTTCTCGACTGGGGGAGTCGATGCTGCCGATTCTGGTGATGCCCGTAGTGATTCCGCTGATGGTGGGATCAGTTGAGTTGACGCGCCTTGCACTCGGCGCCGGAGATTCGACATCGGTGTGGCAATGGCTCGGCATCCTGGCCGGGTTCGACATCATGGTGCTGCTCGCAGCGATCGCCATGTTCAGTTACGTGATCGAGGAGTGAATGACATGACCCAGCAGGCAGCCCCAGAGTCGGTCGCTGAACCGACGGCGGCGCACTCGTCCGCCCAACGAACGACGAAGTGGCTCGGTATCGCAACTGCCGTGGCGATCGTTGCATTCGCATACGCATCGTTCTTCTATGCACCTGAAGACAGCATCCAAGGATCTGTTCAGCGCATCTTCTACGTGCATGTAGCGTCCGCGTGGATTGCCGCGCTTGCCTTCTTCGTGGTCTTTGCCGGCTCTATCGCATTCCTCGTGAGCCGCAATATGCGCTGGGATGCGTATGCGGGCGCTTCGGCGGAGGTAGGTCTGCTTTTCACCACCGTGGTGCTTGTCACCGGAATGTTGTGGGGCAAGGCCATCTGGGGTGTGTTCTGGACCTGGGAACCGCGACTGACATCGGTGTTGGTGTTGTGGCTGTTGTACCTGGCTTACGTGGCACTGCGTGCCTATGTTCCCGATCCTTCGCGCAAGGCGCGCTTCTCAGCGGTGCTGGGCATCGTCGCTTTCCTTGACGTGCCGATCGTCTACCTGTCGGTGAAGTGGTGGCGCACCCTGCATCCCGAACAGGTCATCATCACCGAACAAGGCCCTCAGTTGCCCGGAATGATGATCGTGGCGCTCACGGTGGGACTCGTCGCAATGACGCTCGTGTATGTGTACTTCGTGCGCCTTCGATTCAACGTGAACGACCTCGAACAGCAGATCAAGCGGGAGGTAGCGAAATGAGTGGCGCTGAAGTCAACGGGCCGGTGATGTTGGCCGTCGGATACGGACTCGCTGTGGTGCTCTACGGCGGTTACTGGATTTACCTCAAGCAGAAGGCATCGCGTCTTGAGACGACGTTGCGCAAAGTCAAGGGAAGTGGCAACTGATCATGGGTGCCATCGGGAGCGTCGCTGTCCTCGTTGCGATTGCAGCAGTTATCTACACGATCGTCGTGTCGGTGGTGGCGGCGCGCTCCACGTCCCCTGGTCGCATCAAGGGTGCTGAGTACGGTACCTACGCTGCAGCACTAGCGCTCAGCGTTGCCGTGGCAGTCCTGCAGCTGGCCCTGATCATCGGTGACTTTTCACTTCAGTACGTCGGTGAGTACACCTCGTCAACCCTGAGCACCTTCTACCGCGTGGGTGCGATGTGGGCCGGTCAGGGGGGATCACTACTGCTGTGGGCGTGGTTAGCCTCGCTTTGCGCTGCGTGGATCACCTACCAGAACCGCATCAAGGGCTGGGAAATGTCGACGTACACCACGGCGGTATTCGCTGTGGTGACCGGACTTTTCAGCGGGCTGGTGGCATTCGTCTCTACCCCCTTTCGCGGCTGCCACGCAGATCACAACAGACGGCATGGGTCTCAACCCACTTCTGCAAGACCCGCTGCAGATCATTCACCCTCTCGCTCTGTACGCCGGGTATGTGCTGTACACGATTCCGATTGCCATCGTGGTCGGCGCGTTGCTGGCCGGCCAGACCAGCGGCCCGTGGGTCAAGGTTGCCAACCGTTGGAACGTGATCTCGTGGGTTGCGCTCACGGCCGGAATTGTCCTCGGCGCTCGTTGGGCGTACGCCGAGCTCGGCTGGGGTGGTTATTGGGCGTGGGACCCCGTTGAGAATGCCTCACTGCTGCCGTGGCTCACCGGCACGATCTTGCTGCACACAGGGATGACCTATCGCGGGCTACCTCGGTTGCGTCTTGCCTCGGTCATCACAGTGATGACCACTTTCAACTTGGTTCTCTTCGGCACCTTCCTCACTCGCTCCGGTGTGATCTCGTCGGTGCACGCCTTCGGTGAGTCGAACATGGGTGCCATTTTGGGCACCGCAATTTCGTTGATTGTGATCGCCTGCGGGGCGCTCGTGGTGTGGCGGCTTCCGATGTTGCGACTGCGTGACCCAGAACGGCGAGGTCATGGCTGGCTCGGACAACTGATTCTGCTGGCGCTTCTCGTCATCATCACCGTTGTCGTTCTCTGGGGCACGCTCTACCCGCTGTTCGCGCGGTTGATTTCCGGTCAGGAAATTGCGGTCACTCCGGGCTTCTTCCGCGTGGTGATCACTCCGTTAGCACTGTTGATTCTGCTGCTGTTCGCGATATCACCTCTTCTGCCCGGTCAGGACGTTGAGAATCGGGCACGCGAAATCGTGATGCGGGTTCTCGTCGCGGTCGTGGTGTTCGGCGGCATCATGGTGCTGACGCATGGAGCTAACCCCGGCGTCGCGATCGTCATCACGCTTGCCGTGCTCTCGGTCTTGACAGTGATTCATAAAGCGCGACCGAGGCTGCGCGATGCATACGAAAACGACCAATCTCCGGTGTGGGGCGCCATTCGTGCCTCAGGTCCATACGTGGGTCACGTGGGTTTGGTCGTCCTACTGTCCGCTGTGGCCATCAACGTTGCATTCCAAGTGCAGGGTCAGGGCAAGATCGCGCTGGGCAAGACCGAAACAATTGCTGGACAGTCAGTAACTCTCAAAACCGTTGATGTTCAACGCTTCCCAGATCGCGATTCGTTCACTGCCGTGGTTCAGCTTGCGAGCGAGAGCGGTAATCCGCTCGGCACAGTCGAACCCAAACTCGAGCAGTTCACCAACGCTGAACAACTGCACGCGCAGGTCGGCATTCTGTCAAATGCCTTCCGCGACATCTACGTGGTGGTTGACGAAGCTGACGGCACGGTGGGTTCTGAGTTTGCAGTGCTCACTGTTTACGACAACCCAGGCGTCATCTGGATTTGGGTAGGCGGCAGTCTGCTCGCACTTGGTGGCGTCTTGTTTGCCATTCCGCGGCGACGTCGCCGCGACGACCAAGCGGAGGAAGCAACCATGTCGGCCACCGACGACGAACTGGCAGCTCTACTGGATGCGGCGATCGTCGCTGCACGCACGGGCACTGCGTCTGCGGTTGCAGGTGACCCCGTCGCTGATTTGGTCTCCCGCGCAGAGGAGTTGGCCAAGGCCAAGAGTGGCGCGGATGCGAAACAAGACGACGTTGTCGCATTTCTCGAGCAGGCGCGCAGCAAGGTGACCACTGAGGTTGTTCAGTCGCCTCAGGCCGCCGCAGCACCGGTGAAGCCATCGGGAGGACAGAAACCACCGTCGGCCGCTGTAGAACCCGGCGAAGCCACGCAGCGACCCACCGGTCTCTATGTCATCGGGGCGGTGGTGGCTGTTGCCGCGCTGCTCCTTGGCGCCTATGCGCTCGGTAATTCACGCGGATCGGCGGTGCCTGGTTTCAGCGGCACTCCCACCAGTAGTTCACCATCGCCTTCATCGACGCCGGTCGATCAAGCTGCGGTGGGGGCGTTAATGCAGAAGATCGCGGCGAACCCCAAGGACTACGCGTCGCTTCTCGCGTTGGGTGATCTCTACTTCAATTCCGGAGACTTCAAGAATGCGCAGACTTTCTATAAGAAGTCCGTGGAAGTAGACCCCAAGAAGGACTCCGCGTGGGTTGCCTACGGTGCGGCTGCTTACAACGCGGGTGACGTTGCCACAGCGCAAGCAGCATGGGAGAAGGCAATCGCCGTCAACCCCAACAACGCCGAGGCTCACTACGACTTGGGGTTCTTGTATCTGTCGCAGAAGCCCCCGCAGGAAGCCAAGGCGAAGGCCCAGTGGCTGGAGGTTGTGCGGATCGATCCGAAGTCCGAATTAGCCAAGTCAGTTCAGCAGCATCTGGATTCCTTGGCGACGAAGTCACCATCGCCGTCGGCGAGTTGATCGTGATCCATTGCACGTGAAAGTGCATTGATTCGTGAGGCTCGGCGGAGGATTGTGGAAGTAGGTGAATGACAATGGATGAACCAGAAGGCGACGCACCCGGTGCCGGGACTGGATCAACCGATCATTCATCGTCTATTGGGGCAGTGGCGCCTGCTGAGCCGTCACCCAAACGCTTCCGTCGTGCTCGCGCCATCTTGGGAAAGATTCCTCATCCCCCACTGCATTCGCGTCTCGGTATGGGCCTGGTCGTTGGCTGCTCGGTCTTCTTCACCGCTGCCATCGTGGGCGGAACGATGTGGTTCATTCCTTACTCGGAGTCGGTGGCGTTTGGGTCTGCCCCCGGTTTGGTTGACACTCGGGGTTGATGGTTCCTACGCCGCGTCTGCGGCTTGGTAGATCATCTCAAACTCGACCGGGGTGAGTTTGCCCAGGGCGCGTTGGCGTCGGCGGCGGTTGTACTTGGTCTCG
>JAPLAU010000016.1 GCA_026393115.1 Actinomycetota bacterium | reverse complement strand
TCAACGGAGCCCTGCCCTGACGGGCCACGGCCACGACATCGTCGCGGAACTCCTGGGGATACGGCTTCGGCATGGTCGACATCCTTCCAGCGAGGACGAATCCTCACAGGTCAGGTGTCAACCAAACTCTGGGCAGACCCGTTGGTACTCACGTTGATCGGCGCTTCTATCGCATGTGCGCTGTATTCACGTTCTTGGAGAGTGTGGGCTCTGGCCTGGCTCATCTTTGTTGTCGTATCTGTTGCAATGCTGACGTTTCAGTCTCAGACGTTCCATCGCAATCTGCTTCCGACGTATCCCATCGCCGCGATCTACCTTGGGCTAGGGGCCGCTGCGCTCCTGAGGACCCTTCGCCGACTTTGGCACTTTCCACGAACCCCGCGCGGCGCGGCACAGAAAGCGGCTCTCACCTCCATCGTTGTAGTGACTGGCGTTGACCTCCTCTTCGCACCGACGCTGAGGTCGGACTTCGCCACAGTGCGCGACGCCGGCAGCATGGTCGACAACCGATCCAAGGCCACATCGTGGTTACGTGACACTGCCTGCACAGCCCCTGGGGATGGCCGCATTATCGTCGCGACGGAAACACTCATTGATCCCGCCGAACTGCCTGATCAATGTGGCCATCCACTGTCCATGAGATCTCTCACTGACAGTCAAACGTTCACGTCCGGCGACATCGTGCTCATTCCGCAAGCCATCGCGGTACCTGAGTGGGTCGCAAGCTACCCGGAGTTTGCCCAGCCCGTGACGGCCGAACAGGCAAGCCTCACTGAGTTACTCCCTCGCCTTGATCAACTAGCCCTGTTCCCCGGCGGACCAGCGACGCAGTACGCACGAACACCCGACATCGGTGGCACGATCGGACCGGGGCTGATTGCCGGCCGCGTACGCAACTAGCCGCGGGGATGGTGCTCGTCGATCGCAAACGCCGCAGTATCAGTGAGCGCTTGCATTCGACCCGCTGAACGGTGCTGCCGGTAAGTTGCTTTCTATGACACGAGAGGGAGTGTTCGCGTGAACGCCAGTGGCTGGGCACTGGTGCTCTCGACATTCCTTGCCTCTGCTGTTGAGACGGTCGAGGCCTTCACCATCGTCTTGGCCGTCGGAATAACTCGCGGTTGGCGATCAACCATGCTCGGAGCGTTGGCCGCCCTCGGCGCGCTGGCGGTTCTCGTCCTGGTCTTCGGCCCTGCACTGCTCACCGTGCCGATCGATGTGCTGCAACTCGTGGTTGGCGCACTCCTTTTGATTTTTGGTTTGCAATGGCTTCGGAAGGCGATTCTGCGCGCCAGTGGGCTCAAAGCCATTCACGATGAAGTTGCAATCTTCGCTAAGGAGGCCGCCGAGGCTCGTGAGTTGCCACCGTCAGATCCGCGCGCTTTCGACGCGTACGCATTCAGTTTGTCGTTCAAGGGAGTCTTCCTCGAAGGACTTGAAGTGGTGTTCATCGTGCTCACATTCGGCGCTATTGATGGCAGCATTCCGCTCGCCGCAGTCGGGGCGGCCGCCGCGGTCGTTGTGGTGCTAATCGCGGGTCTCATCGTTCGCGCACCCCTGTCGCGCGTTCCCGAGAACACCTTGAAGTTCATCGTCGGCGTCATGCTCACGGCGTTTGGCTTGTTCTGGGGTGTTGAAGGGGCGGGAGTCTCATGGCCCGGCAATGACGCCGCACTTCCGGTGATTGTTCTGGTGACGGCAGCAGCGGCTCTCGGGGCAACCGTGGCACTCAAACGACGTCCTGTTCACGAACACGACGGGGCAACAGCATGAGCGCGGTGCGTGGTTTCCTCGTCTTCCTGTACGACTTCGTCGTTGGAGATGATTGGCGAATGTCGGTTGCAGTCATCCTCGGCCTCGCTATGACATGGGGTCTGGCCGCGCAAGGACTCAACCTGTGGTGGTTGCTTCCGATCTTCGTGGCCGTTGGCCTAGGAATCTCGTTACGGCGTGCGCGCGCCGCCGCCCGTCGACTTCCGCCCACGTGACTAAACAGAATTTCGCCGACGCCACATCGCGATGAGGGCGACCGCCAGTGCTGCGCCCGCAGCTGCCCCGACCGCGTCGGCAGCGATGTCGGCCAACTCGAAGGCCCTGTACTGAGTGAATGACTGTGCGACTTCGATCAGCGACCCAAACACCGTCATGACTACGACCGCAAGCAGCCAACGCCATCGAAGGATGCTCAACGCGGCAAGAAACCCGAGTATTCCGTAGGCGGCGAAGTGGGACACCTTGTCCGATGGCGCCTGCACGAGGATCTGGTCGGCAGGCACGAGCGACTGCCAGGCGACGAACAACATAGCCACAACACACAGCACCCGGGCACTCCAGAGACCGCGTGGGTCAGTCATCCACTCGCGCATACGCCTACCCTAGGCGCGGATCTGGTAGCGAAGTGACCGCGACGAATGCGGCCATCAACGCTACGGTGCAGGAATGACTCCACCGCTGACCCGCACTGCGGCGTGCGTGTTCGCCGGCTTACTCCTCGCCGGTTGCGGGCAGTCAGCATCGACCGGCACGACTTCCAGCGCGATTGCGGCCCCGTCTACCGGATACACGCTCGGGCCATGTAACTCGCTCCCCTCCGTTACCGGCGCGAAGTCATCGGCACAGTGGCTCAATGCGGCAGCACCTCAGATTGTTGATCCCAATCTCGTGGGAGCAGACGTCGCTGCCTCGGCGGTCTTACCTGGCACGCGTTTCGTGTTTGTCTTTGGCGACACCGCTCGCATCGCAGATGGGGGCGCAACCCTGGCAGTTCGCAACTCGATGGAAATCGTCGCGGGTACATGCGCATATGTGGTGGGCGCGCCGGGAAACCGCGCCGTGGTACCCGACCGAACTGACGGCGTTGGTTATTGGCCGACGTCTGTGTTGGTGAATCCCGCAAGTGGCCCGGTCACCCAATTCACCGTCATGATGCAGCGAGTCAGCGCAACAGGCGAACTTGAATTTGAGAACCTCGGTCCCGCGGTCGCGGTCTTCAGTGTCGGAACTGACGGTTCACCACAACTCGACTCTGTGACTGATGTCGGGCCGGATGCCGCCTCGCGATCGCATCCGTGCTGGGGAGCTGCGACGTACTCGGCCACTGATGGTTATTGGTATCTCTACGGCACGTCGTCACCCTCAAAGCCTGGGGTGTTCGGATGGGCGGTGAAGGTGGCGCGGGTACCGGCCGGCAAAGCAGCCGACCTTGCCACGTGGCAGTACTGGGATGGGAAGTCGTGGAGTTCGTCGGAGTCTTCGGCCATGGATCTGATTCCTGCTGAAGACGGCGTCTCACAGACCTTTTCTGTGTTCTCACGGCAGGGTCGGCTTTACGCGGTGAGCAAGAAGGGCGGATACCTTGGCGATGATTTGGCGATCTGGCCGATGAAGAGTCCGACCGGCCCGATGGAGTCACCCGTCACAGTTGGCTTGATTCCAAATACAACCAACCCCGAGCAATTGCTCTACATGCCGCTGGCGCATCCCGACCTCCCCGCATCGAAACCTTCTCAGATTCTCGTGTCGGTGAGCCGTAACACGACAGACGCGGCGTTACTCGCGCATAGCCCGCTGCTCTACCGACCGTTCTTCGTCGAAGTGGAACTTCCACCCGTTGCGTCGACAAAGAACCTCACGCCACCGAAAGTTCCAGTGGGGATTCCCTCGGCATCGTCGAGTTGACGGGTGGCACTACCCCCGCGCGAAGAGATGAAGCAAACGCAATTCCGTGCGTACGGGTGGCGAAGACAGGAGATGCTGCTCACTGCTCACGAACTCTGACAGCAACTCCATCGTGCGTACCGATTCCGCCGCTGCAGCGTTGTCGTACACGATCACTGCGCGCATGAGTCCGCTGGCGAGGTGCACCGATTCCACAACGATGCGCGCGTTGGGCACCCGCTCAAGGAAGCTCACGACGAATGGTTCATAGTCGGCGAGCAGCTCGTCGACGTGTCCGAGTTTGATGTGCCACTCGACTTCGATCATTACCGCGTCATCGAGACCTTCGGTCCCGAGCGGCGTTTCAACAGCGAAGAGATTGACCAAGTCGAGTTCAAGTCGCTCGGGCGGTGCGGCGAGGTGCGGTTCGAGTCGGTCTACCAGTCCGGCGAAGAACGGCAGGCTCGCCAGCCCCTCCGCCACTTCAGCATGCTCGTAGACGGCGGCCGCGTGAATCGTGCCACTGACAGGATCGCCACCGAGTGCGGTTAACCGAAGATCATCGACCTTGTCCTCGAGTTCATCGACCCAGGGCAGGTAGGCCTCGAGGGCCTGTTCGTAATGCCCCGGAAGTGTTTGCAGTCTGAAAGCAATCACAACAGCCATGGGATGCCTTTCGTCTCGGTACGCCGGAGCTCAGTGGAGTTACTTAGAGCGGGAATCCAGCGTCGACTATCTCAAATAGCCTATTGGAGATAAAGCGTACAGAACCCGCTAACCTTCGCGAGTGGCCGATCTCCTCGCACTTCTGAGCTCAATCCTCGTGGGTGCCAGCGACTTCACCGGCGGCCTGTTCAGCCGTCGAATCTCCGTTTACGCGGTAGTCGGAGCGGCAGCGGCCGTGGCAGCACTGATCTTTCTCACCATCGGCATCGTCTCGGGCAATCCCACCATCAGCATGCGTGATGCCGAAGCCGGAGTGGCCGCTGGAGTCTCGCTGCTGATCGGGACTGTGCTCTACTTCACCGCGCTAACCAAGGGCCGCATGGGTGTCGTCGGTGGCATCGTGACGCTCCTCGTGCTCATTCCGATCGCCTTCTCCGTGATCCACGGTGAAACGCTCTCCACCAAGACCATCATCGGAATTGTCGTGACGTTGACGGGAGCCATTGCTCTCGGCATCCCCGAGATGCGGGGTGGCACGGCCGTGAGCGCAATCGTGATGGCCGTTATTGCCGCTGTCATGTTCGGGATAAGCCAGGTAGCGCTCGATAGGGGCGCGACGCAAGACATGTACTCCGTACTCTTCGTCTCCGAGGTCGTTCAGGTCGTGATTATCGGTTGTATTGCGATTTTCGCGTGATCAAAGGGAGGCATCACGCGCCGCGACCTTCTTCCTCTCGCAGGAATCGGCGCGGCTGACGCGATTGCAGTGAGCCTTTTTGCCACTGCGACTCAGACCGGTGACCTTGCAGTGGTGTCAGTGCTCGCGTCACTCGACCCGATCGTCATCGCGTTAGTTGCGTATTTCGTTTTGAAAGAGAAGTTGATGCGCGTTCAGGTGCTCGCGTTCATCACGGTCATTATCGGCAGCATCATGGTGGGGCGAAACGGTGGCGGGTAACCCGTCGCTCGTACATCTGTCGAATCTTTGCCGGTAATGGCGGCGTTCACATGGCCGGCACGTGGATTTGCCTACGCGTGCTCAGACTGAGCGGTACAGCTCTCGCGCAGATTCACCTAGAGGGTTTGCTTGAACCGCAGGACCTTCACTGCACTAGGGCCGGCAACGTTGACAGCACGCAAGCTCACTGTGTAGGTGCGACCCTTCGCTAAGCGGAGTAGCAACACCTGCCTTGCCGGCCGCCCACTCACGAGCGCAGTTGATCTCCATGAGACTGCACGTGAACATGAGACAAGGCAGTACTGGTATTGGCGCACCCAGTTACCGCCAGTGGTGACTGGAAGACCCCACTTGATCAGGGCTCGACCCGCGCCGGGCTGTGACACCGTCGGCGTTGTCGGCGCACTTGGAACAGTGCGTGGAACGACTATTCCGGGCATCCTCGACGTCGTACTGCCGTTTCGGTTCCTGGATACCACCTTGCAGGTGTAGGTCTTCCCGTTGCTAAGCCCGCGCACAATGATCGGCGAAGGTCCGCTGCCCGAGCCCACACGCCCACCATTGCTGCTCGTGCACGTCGCCGTGTTTCCAGTGACAACCAGACCTGTGGTGAAGGTAAGGCGCGCACTCCGGTTGCCAGGAATTGTTGCCGAGAATATCGACGCGGGTGGTTTGCTGATCAGTGCCACAGCGCCAAGCGCATCAAGTCGACCCGCACCAATGGCTGCGCTGGTCCCGTGCGCCATCGAAGCAGCCTTCGCCACCATCACTCCACGCATCTGCGCTGCGGTGAGCGATGGCTGCGCCTGCAACATCAAGGCACCAACGGCCGCCGCGTGCGGTGCGGCGGCAGACGTTCCGTAGAAGCGCCAGACACCCCCCATGCGTGAACCAAAGAAGGTAGTGGCTCCTCCGTCGGTCGCGACGAAGTCAGGCTTATTGACGACCACGGGAGCCGTTGCGGCCGCAGGTGTCGTACCGACGACAGGTTCGAAGTAGGTGACCATAGGTCCGCGCGATGAATACTTTTCGGGCGTCGTTGGGTCGTCGTAGGGAACCGCACCGACGCTCATGCCCGAACTGTTTCCAGCGTGTCCGACGATCGTCGGCCCCACGATGTCGCCACCGCCGGACACCGGGTACTCCATCGCGGTGATTCCGTCGCTTTGACCAATGTCGACCTTGACTCGCGGGCTGTCACCAGATGTCTTCCCGATAACAAGTGCAAAGTGGCCCACTGATCCACTGGTGTTCTTCACGTCAAGAAACTCAGAAGGGCGTTGGGTCACTATGTTGTCGTCGCCACCGACCGCAGCAATTCCGCCGGTATCAAGGTTCACCACAACAAGGTCAAGATCGGTCGTAACCCCGTACCACGGCTCGGCCCATTGCAGCCCGATGACGGCCTCCCCACCGTTGGCAAGTGTGAAGGTGCGGTTCGAATCCGTTCCTGCCGCGGGTTGAAAATCCATGCACGACGCCTCGTACGAACTGACAGGCGATGGACAAGCGGTCGCGCGATACGCAGGCGCTTCCCATGACGCAACGTCCTTGCCACCCACAATGACGTTGCTGTTACCTGCGGCAGTGAAGTAGCGCGCACCATCGGCCGTTACGTCGTTGATAGCCGCGTCGATGAGACCTTGCTGAAAGTACGGCTCGTCGAGGTAACTCACGTCATCGACCAGAATGTCAGCGCCTGCAGCTCGCAAGGCGCGAATGTTGTCAGCGAAACCCGTCTCACTGATGTAAGCGGTGGCGAACGCCAGCTCAGCGCCAGGCGCCAGATCGTGAACGATCTGGAGCATCCCGCGCCCTTCGTCATCGCCTTGAGTATCGAGCTCTTGCACCACATCAACCGAAGTCGAACGCCCACAGGGATTACCGGAGCCAGGAAGGTCTCCACTCTCGATGTCAGTACGCGCGTCAATGCTGGAGGAAGACATGTCGAAAGAATCGGAAAGAGCTCCGACCTTCACCCCGGTACCATCAAAGTGATAGGTGCTACGTACCGACTTAGCGCGCAATTGCACGTCACCCTCGCTCGTTGCCGAACCGCATGTCACCGCGGCGGTAGTCAACGAGGAAATTGCGGCAGGCATTGCCGCGCTGCGCGGCCGAATCACTTCCGTGACGGCTGCGACATCGGTTGATTGACCGAGTTCGACAAGGGACGCGATGGGCACCCTTGCCGTGACGGTTGCGTATCGGTCAGAGACGTGAAGCACTTTGCCGCCCACGCGTTGCACCACAGCCGATGTTGCCGAAGTAGTCGTACCCGACCGCACCTCAACCTGAACGGTAGTGGCTGTCGTCTGCATCAAACTGCCAGCACCTGTGGCGGGCAGTGAGAGTAGTCGACTTCTTTGCGACACTGAGGCTGCGCGCGCCGCAGGCTGGGTCAGTTGCCACAATCGAGAGGAGATGCGAGTGCTGGCCGGAGGCTTTCCGAGTGAGCCTGCCGGAGCCCACGTGAGCGGGGACGAGGGGCTTGCTACGGCTGGAATAGCGGCCAGCCCGGCTACCACTACAGACGCCACAACAATGGCGCCCGTAATGCGACTCCTTTTTCGCGCGGCCCGCATATGTACTCCCCCGATGTGAAACCCACCTCAGCCTACGCCTTGAGCAAACAAGGCGATTTGCTACGGCCCTCGATCACTGGGGCGGCGAAACGCGCTAGGTGCGCGGGGGGGGGGGGGGGGGGGGGGGGGGGGGGGGGGGGGGGGGGGGGGGGGGGGGGGGGGGGGGGGGGGGGGGGGGGGGGGGGGGGGGGGGGGGGGGGGGGGGGGGGGGGGGGGGGGGACGGGGGGGGGGGGGAGGGGGGGGGCGCCCATTTCCTTGCTGATCGCCGCGGGTGTGCTTGGCTGGTACCTCACTACCAACGACGTACCGCCGCAGTTCGCATTGATCGCGCCGTACCTAGCAGCCTTGCTGGTACTCGCATTCGCAACTCAACGACGGCCAATGCCCGCGGCAGACGGTCAACCATATTTGAACGGTGAGGAGCACTAGTGCGCGACGATAGTTCGAGTGGTTCGATCGACTGGGAGGCACTGACCGCGGTCGCGGTTGAAGCCATGGGCAACGCCTACGCGCCCTATTCGCGATTTAAGGTCGGAGCCGCCGGGCTCGTTGACGACGGACGCATTGTCAGTGGTTGTAACGTCGAGAATGCCTCGTATGGTGTTGGACTCTGTGCCGAATGCGGCCTGGTTTCGGATTTGCAGCGAAGTGGCGGGGGTCGCCTCGTCGCTGTGAGTTGTGTCGATCAACACGCAAACCCGCTGATGCCCTGCGGCCGTTGCCGGCAATTGCTGTGGGAATTTGGCGGTGCCACCATGCTGCTGAAGACGCCCGAAGGCATCGTGCCAATGTCGGCGATCCTTCCCCAGGCATTCGGTTCTGACGATCTGATCGAGCGCGCCGAGTGAGCCGCGAACAGCGATCTATCCACGCGACTTCACTTGCCATTGAAACGACGGGAGCCTGAGATGCCAGAACTGATTCCTGCTCCTACGGTCAAGATTCACTCGCGGGCGGGGCACAAGGCGAGATAGAGCAGGATCGCGAGTACGGGGACGGCGAACCAGTTGAGCGCGGCTCCTGGCGCGGTGCCTACCGTCTCAAGCGGCTTGAGGTGGCCTGAGAGTGCACGGAGAAACGGCTCTACGAGCAGGGCCACGATCACCAGCGGAAGCAGTCCGCGGTAGCGCAGTAGCAGGACCCACAGGAGCACAGCGAGTAGCAACTGGGTAGCCCCCCACTGACCGAAGACCGCAATGATGTTGTCGCCGCCCGCCACGTTGGTGTCGATGGTGGCGATACTCTGCGCTCCTCCGTCGGCCGAGAGCAAATGAATGCAACTGCGCACTGTGATGGCGACAAGGTAGAGCGCGGTGAGCCAGAACGCGATCATCGCACCGAAGTAGCTCGAAGGGTCGCGTGGCAACAGACGCGAGAAGTTCGGTGCCCATGACTGTGGCAACAAGGAGTTCATGTTCTGTCTCCACAATGAGCTCGTGTTGGTGCGCCCTTGGGTGCCCCCGATGTGGGAGTTAGCAAGGGGACGCTCGGGAAGGTGATGCGCTTTGCTCGGCGAGCACGCGCGTCACCGCCGACAGTACTTCCTGTCGGCTCGCATCATGCGGCAGCACACCGCGAACTCCGGTTGCTAGCATGCCCGACGCCTGATCACCGTCGTCCATGATCGTCAGTACTACCTGGGCTTCTGGGTGAACTTCAATCAGTCGCCGACTCGCCTCGATGCCACCCAGCGGCTCCCCCACGGCAATGAGCACCAAATCGGGTTGATCACGTTCATAGAGCGTCAGCACCTCGTCGCCTGAATCGGCTACCACCACGGAAGTGACGTCTGGGAGCGTCAGCAACGCTGAACGCAAGGCCGCTCCCGAAAGGGGCGTACCAGAGATCAATATCGAACTCACCGCGTCAACCTCCTTCCCGAGGAAAGCACGACCAACATGGGTGACGTTAGCGCTTGAGGAATTCCGAGCTGTAGGTCCAAGTAGGCGCAGTTGTTCCAGAACACGTCGTACTCAAAACAAGTGCGTTGCCAGCGCATGGGGTGTCACGCAGAACCTGCCACCAGGAAATCTGCCCGAGACCTCGGTTGCGCGCCCACGTCGTCAACGCCGTAGCGTCGGCCACGGTGAAGACCTCATTTGCAATGTCGTTCTGCCCGATCATCGGTGTCACTCCTATGTTGGCGAGCCGCTGCGCATCGGTGAGCGACGGCCACATTACCGACATTTGCTTGGCGGTCGCCGTTCCGGCATTGATAGCCGCCTGGCCCATGGCGGAGTTACTGCCGCCGTAATCCATCGCCATCACGTTGACAAGGTCGATGCGCGCCTTGCCGGAGATGGTGTCTTGAACCACACCGAGTCCGGTCGACGTCAGTCCGGTGGGAAGAACAGGCAACGTGAGCGAAATTCGCAGAGTTCGACCGGCCGCCGCCAAATCACCCTGCAGCGCGGCGAGTGCCTGACTGCGACGCACATTGGCCGCGTGATCTGACTGTGCTGCTCCTTCAATGTCGAGGTCAATTGCTCGCAGCGCATATCTGTCGACTACCGCGCGGTACGCGTTCTTGAGCAGCGTGACATCGGTGCAGGTGCGCGCCAACTCTGTGCCCGCGGCTCCACCGAAGCTCACAATCACATCGCCGCCGACCGAACGCACTCCCCCCACGCTGGCGTCAATGCTTCCGATTTGCCCGCCCGTCGCACCGACGGCGAGGGTCGGATACCCACCCCATGCCGGTTGGCACGCTGCGGCAGCCGTAACGAATCCAAGCGAGTACACGTTTTGCCCACTCGATGTTCGTGTCGCCGCGAGGTCAGGAGTTGGGTAAGCGGCCATATCGATGTAGGGCGCGAGCTTGTAGTTCGCCACACCGGCTGCCGGGGGAATCGTTGCCGGGGTGGTGGGTGTATTCGACGCAGTCGCAGTCGCAGTCACAGAAGGCGACGTTGTTGCGGTGACGGGAGTCCAGGTGACCGACGCGATGCCGCAGTCAGTTGCCAGCGCGGTGGCCGTCGCTGTACAAGAAGTCGGGTTCGCTGGTGGCGACGAGTAGAGATAGGTCATCCCGAAACTTGTCGTCGCGCCGGCCGCGAGACTTCCATTCCACGCTTCCTGCGACACGATCACGTGCCCCGGCGTCAAGGTACTCACACCACTCCAAATTGACGTCGGTGCTATCTGCCAGGGCACATCGACCATCCAGCCACTTATTGGCGCCCCGGTTGAGTTCATGACCGTGACGTCGGCAGTTGCACCGCCGTTCCACGGCGTGATGGTGATGCTCAGATTCAAGCCCTTGGCGACGGGAGATCCCTGCGTTGTCGTGGGCGTGGCACTTGCGGTCGGCGAGGAAGTGGTGGTGGCCGTCGGCGTTGCGCCCGCGGTAGGAGTCGCACTCACCGTTGGAGTCGGACTGGGACTGGGCTTGATACGTGGACCTGCCGTGGCAGGCAACCCCAGGAGCGGCAAGAGAGTGACTGCGAATGCGACGCCCGTACCTACCGCGAGAGCCAGCGTGTTCAGCTTCTTGTCCATTGCGTAACTCCGATTGGGGAAAGCTCACTCATCACTGAGCAGAGTCGAGGGGCGCACGACCACGCAATCGCGTGTGCTGTCTGCAGAGTTACTGCCTTCGGGGTAACGCGGGAGTTCACTTCATCCCGCGTTACCTCGAGACAGTCGTGCTACTTGCTCGGCGTAACCAATCGCCAGGCCGCCGATCCTGCGGTGGATGTTCCCGGCTCTTCAGCCTGGGTCCACCACTTTGACTCGTACGGCGTGTTACCGAGTTGCACGATCACACCTGCCGGGTACGCCGTCTTGGCGTTCCACGCAGGGTAGGTGCCAGTCGGAACCCACGCGGGCGAAGCCGGCTTGTCACCGGGCAACACCGGGCCGAGCAGTCTCCACGGTGCCCCGACGCCGTTGCCCGAGGGGGCATCGGGCGACGAGCCCACTGAGTAGAAGGCTGCCTCGTAGGCCTTGCCCTGCCACACCACCTTCTGACCGGCGGAGTACACCGCCCGCGGCTCCCACACCTCATAGGGCGCGGTGACTGGGTTGTCGGTGGCGCTCGTCGCATGCGACTGGGCGCGCGAGGATGCCGTGCCGGTCGGCTGCGTGACCTTGAGCGCATCGCCGAGGGTCGAGGAGAAGAGCGACCCTCCTTGATCGACTCCGCTGCAGTCGTTCTGCACCACCGTGATCACAGTGGGCAGAGGCGACTGGCAGGTGGAGTCGCGGTTCATGCTCCACATCGACACCAGGCCAACTCCGTGCTGGCGCGCGAACCAGTTCACTGACGTCGCGTCAGCGATCGTGAACTGCTCCTCAGCCACGTCGTTCTGACCGATCATGGGAGTGATGCCGACCTTGTTCCACGCCTGAGATTCGTCAAGTGAGGTGCCCACAGCGGCGAAGCTTGACTGCACCTGTTCCTTGAGAGCTGATGATGCCGCAATCACTGCATCAGACATGCTCTGCGTGGCGGGCTTCGAGCCGCCAAAGTCCATCGCCATTCCGTTGACTCCGGTGAGGTTGACTCCACCCTTGAGCATTCCGTCAACGGCGGCCGTGCCTTCAGCAGTCAGACCTGAGGTGCTGACGGGAAGGGTGAGCCAGACTGCGAGCGGCTTACCTGCCTTCACTTGCTGCTCCTGCACTGCCTTGATGGCCTGTGCTCGGCGACCTGCGGCATCCTGGTTGCTGAGGGCAGCACCCTCGATGTCGAGATCGATGCTGGTGAGGTTGTACCGATCGACCACCGACTGGTAGGCCACCGTCAGCGCCCTCACATCAGTGCACGCCTGGCTGAGTTCGTCATTGGCAGCACCGCCGAACGACACTCGCGCCTGTCCACCCGTCAGTTCCAACTGGTGGATGCGACGCTCGAGATCAAGCGACGAGTTCGCTTCGTCGAGCGTGTAGTACGTACCCCAGCTCGGGGTGCACGCGTTCGCCTTATCAGCGACAACGAAGGAGAGCGTGACGAACTCCTGCGCCGGCACCTTGGGCAATTGGAAGGCATAGCTCGGCGTGTTGGTCACGTCGACGTAGCCACTGAAGGTCGGCGTTCCCGGAACTGAGGTCGCTGCCTCAGTCACGGTGGGACGGACGAACCAGATCCCTGCTGCGACGACAGCCATCGCTCCGAGCATCACCGCGATCAGGCGTAGGAATGAGATCCTGGTGGTCTTCATCGGTCAGTACCTTCCTGGTCAGTTGTGCTCGAAACAAGCACGATTTCGCGGTGGTGAGCGCGGGTATCTCCGCGACGCTCCGCCGCAGCGGTAGTCACCGTGACGGGAACCGACGCACCTTCGAAGCCGCTTTCAGGGCCTTGGTAGAGCACGGTCTGCCAGAGGTTTTCTGCCTGTGATGCGGAGGGGTTGATAAGTCCGGTCGAACGACTCGGAGCCGCGTTTCGGGCCGGCACTCTAATCCAGTTCGTCATTCCGAGGAAGATGTCAACGATCGAGTTGCCCACACCCATGAAGGCGATAATCGCGTAGGTGGTGAGAATGCCATTGCTCGCTGCGAAGATCGCGTTGGCCCAGTTCTGCGTGTGGATGTCCTTCACCAGAACGAAGAACGAGTACAAGGCGATGAGCACAGCGAAGAGAACGTAGAGCGCCGGTGTGGCGGTGCGGTTCTTCACCTTGGGCGTACGAGCGAACGGAATCTTGGCCCTCGAGAACATCTGTTGGATCGACTTCAACACGCCGGCCAAGTTCACCGCGAGAAGAATCAAGTTGAAGCCGTAGATGCGCACCACGTCGAGAACCTTGTAACCCATGCTCTTCAAGTCGTACGCCATGGCACTGAAGTACGGCAGCGCAGCAAGCACGATGATCGGGCTAAGTAGCTTGTTATCGAACGGGAACGCCAGCAGCAGAACGAGTCCGAAGCTTGCCCAGGCAATCGAGCCAAGGTAGTTCATCCGAATCATTGAGCTCACACGTGACACACGCGTTCCTGCCTTGCGACGGGCACGCGTGTAACGCAGGTAGTTCGGGATGATCAGCAGTCCACCGTTGGCCCACCGGGCGCGCTGCACCGTCAGTGAACCGAAGTCCTTCGGAGTCTGGCTGTAGCTCAGGCGCTCGTCGTAGTTAAACAACGACCAGCCGTGCGCCACGAGGTCGATGCTCGACTCGCTGTCTTCAATAACCGTACGGTCTTGAATGTACCGACGCTCTTCATGACCGTCGACGTGGCTGACCTCAACAATGTCGTCAAGGGCGCGCTTGCGGATAACCGCGTTGGCACCCACCCAGAACGTGGCGTCGTAGTACGTCATGCCCTGGTGCAGGATGTGCTGAATATCGGTCGTCGCACCAGCAATGCGCTCGAGTCGCGTCGGAGCGCCGCGGAATGACGAGTACGGAGTCTGGATCACTGCGATCCGCTCGTTACCCGGCAATTCCATGTGGTGCACCAAGCGAAGGCAGTACTCGCGCAGTAGCACACTGTCAGCATCCAGAGTCAGGATGTACTGGGTCTCCGGAACGCTGATCGCGGTATCCGCCGTGGCCGTCGACTTACGCAACATCGTGCCGGCCGGAGTGTCGAACGAAACGTACGATCCGCCCATCAGGCCGATGTAAGAGTTGAGGTTCATCGCCTTGTTCGCTTCATGCGACAGGTTCTCGAACGTTTTGCGCTCAAATGATGAAACCTGCACCGCGAACGTGTTGACCAGACGCGTGTAGATCTGGGTGAGGCGATCCATCGGCGTCTGCGCGTTGAGGTCCATCGATGTGAACAGCGCGTCGGCAGTCATCCGGAAGTCAGCCGCCAGCGCAGCAAACACCTCATCTGCGATGAACGCTTCCGACGTCGTCGAGCGGGGATAGCCCATGGCTTGCTCATCGAGCCACTCAGCAGCCCAACGCAGGTGCAATGATAGCGTGCGAACGTTCCCGGTCGACGCAGCGAGGCCGGCAGCGTTCTCTGCCTCGTGAAGCATGAGCGCCTCGCTGAACCGTGTGAACGGAACGCCTAACAACTCATTCATCTCGGCCGGAAGTGCTCGGCAGGCCTTCAGTCCGGCGATGTCAGCAGGCTCCGTGGGGTTGGTCGGATCGTCGATCAGGAGCACGACGCGCAAGCCCGGAAATTCCTGAAGTGCCGCCGAGAGAAGGGTGCTTCGCACGACCGCGGGGTCTTCTTTGTACGACGGAATCAGGACTGTCATTCCAGCTTCGGCCGCCGAGAAGTGGGTGTCGATTTCGGCACGCGGAACTCGTGCATGCTCGCGTGATCGGTACATTGCTCCTTGGCGCTGAACCAGATACATCAGGGCTGAGAAAGTGAGGAAGGACATCAAAATCGTGTACGCGATCGACTGCGCCAGGAACCAGCTTCCCTGGTAACCGAAGTCGAGGAACTGGGTGACAACGGCGCGCCACAGGTAGGCGATGTAGGCGCAAATGGTTATCGCGATCAGGAAGCCGCCAACCCAGGTAGCCGTGGTCGTCGCACGCTTGGGCATGGTCGGAAGCGGGGCGCGCATCTTCTCCGAACCCCACTGACGACGCACAGCCGGAACGAGAGGGCGACGCGTCGTCGCGTTGGCGGATTGGCCCAATGTCGAGCGTGAGCCGCTCCGCCGCTCGGCCATGCGAGCAGCGCCCCTTCCGCCCGACATACTTGGGCTTTCATTTCGATCCTTCACTGGACTTCCTTTCGATTCGTTTCAGGCTGTGGTGTGTGCGCTGGACTTAATTGATGTCGTGAGTGCAATCAATTGATGAGGAGCAGCCGCAACCGAGGCTCGTCGGCGCGTGAGACGTGGCGCGCGGGAAGCGGATCAGCGAGGTACCCAGCGGAAGTGACGGGCGGGTGTCCGATCCCCACGTCGCGCGCAGTGCTTTGAGGTGATTCAAGTCGTGCATGACGCCTCCGGTGCGAATGGTTGAGATCAGTAGGTTTTGATGGCCACATTCACGAGCGGGCCGAACGTGGACGCGTAAGCGATCGAATTGGCCAACCCCTGCGAGTCCAACGCCGACAACACGATGGACTGGTCATTGACGGTGTAGGCGAGCGAAAACATGTGGGTCCTTCTGTTCGTGGAGGTGAGTTTCGTGGAGTTGAGTGCTGACAGTGCGAGACGCTATGGGCGCGCAGAAGTGCAGCCGCGAATGCGATACACGTGTGACGAACTGTCACTGACCATAAGGAACACGTGTGAAGGGGTAGAAACTGTTGATACGCAACCGAATGCGCGATCGGTTCCACCGACGTCACGATCATTTGGGTGAATGTGATTCACCCAATCCGACGCACTACTCGTTGCTGTAGGGACGCGTCTCACGCAGGTAGCGCAGGACCGCAGTTGTGCGCAGATCAGTACCGGGCCTGGGGTTGGGCACAAGAACCTCGTACGCCTTTGACAAGTCTTTTCGCACCGTCACCGACGATAGGTTCAGTTCGGCGGCAATCGCATTGGCATCTAGTCCAACGGCGGCCAACGCCAGAATCTGCTGATGCCGGACGGTCAGTTGCGACAACAAACTCGGCCCGACATTGACTGACTGTTCCGCTACTCGCGGGTCAATGGAACTGAACCCTCGGGAGGTGAGTTGAAGCACCTCAACGAGGTCGTCCATATTTGTGTCTGCGCGCTTTTCCACGAACGACCAACCAAAGCGAATGTCTTCAGGGAGTGCATCGACGAAATAGGCGGCCGGGTGCTGCGACATAATCACGATTCCGATGTCGGGGTTACGGGCGCGCAGTGCGAAGGCAAGTTCGTGGCCATTGAGTGAGCCGGGGCCTAACGCGAGGTCGAGCAGAGCGACATCAACCTCGGAAAGAGATTCACTCGCCAGCACCTCGTCGCTTGAACCAAAAACGCCGAGAACCTCAACGCGCGGGTCGTTGGTGAGCAGAGTTGCGATCATGCCGCGGAGAATGGGGTCATTCTCGACGTAGATGATGCGAGTCTGCCGCGCCACTCATTCCCCTTATCACGTCACTCTTGTGGAAAACCACACTAGTTGAGTGACTGGACTTATTGCGGTTCCCCCCGCCGGATTCAGCTCGCGAATCGTTCTGGCTCCGGAACCCTCAGGATGGCCGTCATCCGGGTCTCGCCGTCGACGGACACCAGCGACCATGAGCCTTTGAATCGACTCACCCAGGCCTCAACAACAGCCGATCCGGCTCCGTTGCGGTGACTACTGGTCATGGGCAGGCCGTCATTCGTGACCGCTACGTGGATGGGCAATTCATCCGACTGTGTCAGAGATCGCGCAGTAGGCCGGCTTCCTGCTCGCTGATCGCTTCGCGTCACGATGACGCGACAAGTCTCGGGGCGGCCATGAACCGCGGCATTGAGCATCGCCTGCTCTACGATGCGGTACACCGCCATAGCAATTTCGGTTTGACTTTCCGGCGTATCGACCTCACACGTCAGATCGACCCGCATGGTGCCCTCGTAAGTAGACGCAAGTTCGGTCAACGCTCCGCCGAGGCGAATGGCCCGCAGGTCGGGGCTGAGCTTGCGACTCGCGGAGCGAATATCGCGCATGCGCACCGTCTCAAGTTCGTCCACGAGCGATCGAACACGATCGGCTTGTTCGCTGGGCACATCGTTGGCCAGCGACCGCAATTGGAGCCCCACCACCACCAAGGTGGCTTGAACGGTGTCGTGAAGATAGGCGGCCACATCGCGGCGAGCGCTTTCATCAGTCTCGAGCAACTGCTCGCGCTGGTGCTCAACCTGATCGAGGGCCTTCTGCGTGAGGTCTCCCTGTCGGCTGATTTGCGACTGCGCAACACCGAAGAGGCCGATGATCACGAGGACGGCGACGAAAGTTCGAATGAGCAAGTAGCCAACAAGTTCCTTGGAATACAAACCGCTGGCCTGGCTCACGACTAGGGCAAGCGTGACCGCGAGAGCGACGGCGAGCAAGTAGCGGGGCCGCGCCCAGCGAGCGTCGGGCGACGCGGGGCCGACCAGTCGACCCGCGAGCCACAGAGCGCAACCTAATAGAACCGCGTACAACACATTCTCGGCAATGGCGGCACGCCCGAGAGGAGACGCCACCCCGAGTGCCTGCATGACTCGAACTTCAGCTGATTGATTCACCATGAACATGAGCGATGCCACGAAGACTGGTCGAATGGTCCACGGCCCGAGAAGAAACAGAACGGCGAAGGAGATACCGCGTCGAATCGGGCCTCCGCCAGTGCGGTAGTCCCCATCTTTCTGTGGGTTACTCACACGGCTCACGCTCGCAAGTCTCTCCTATCTACGGTAATCCCGCCACTTCCATCGGGGGCACCCAAGCGCGCTCCTAGCGCGCTCAGGCGCCCCAAGGTTGGTGCCGGCTATCACGGTTGCGGCGAGAACGGCATAGGTTGGTTCATTCCAGCGCGTTCATCCCGTCAAGGAGCACCCATGCCAAGCCTCGTCGTTCACCAAGCAGTTGCCACCATCACACGCGAGGGGTCGGACAAGGCTGCGGACGAGTTAGGTGGCCAGTCGTACTACAACGCCCCGATCAGCGTCGACGGCGAGCCGCGCGGAGTCCTGTTTGGCGAACTACGGACGCTCCGCGTTTACGAAGGCGACGACGGCGCCACATGGGATCGCCAAGGCATCGCCACTTTCCGATTCTCGCCGCGCGACAGCATCGTGATAGCCGGCGTCGTCACCTACCCGGCCGGAGAGATGCACTCCACCAACGGCAAGCCCTTCTGCCGCGTCATCACCGGAGGCACTGGCGATTTCGCTGGGGCCAGAGGTGAAGTTGAGTCAGTGCGTTCGGAAGACGGCACCTTCACGCACACGTTCAATCTGCTCTAACCACTCGCGCTCCACTCCAACCATGCGCTCCGCTCCAACCACTCGCTCCGCTCCAACCATTCGCATCGGGGGCACCCAAGCGCGCACCTAGCGCGTCTAGGCGCCCCAGTTATCGAGGCGCACCAGCGCATTGGGGCGAACGCCCGTGTAACGTCCTAGTTCGTGAGAGACCTGCGCACCGAAGGACGCGCCCGCACGGCGCGATGGGGCATAAGCGCGCTCATCGCGTGCGCGATCGTGACGCTTATCGCGGGACCTAGCTTGGCCGTGGCACCCAATCCAGACGGCTCCACTCACGCCGAGGCGTTCGCTCCATTAGCGTCCTATCGGGCTGGCACCAAAATCCCACCGCGTATTCAGTGGGACGCCAACTTCGGCTATTGCGGAGAGGTTTCGTTTGTCAGCGCCGGCCTCTACTACGGCCAGTACCTCTCTCAATATGACGCGCGCGCAATCGCGAGTAACAACGCACCCCAGAGCATTGCCAGTTCGCAGTTACTGCTGGGTGTCAACGACGTCTCAGCGGCCAAGTCAATGCACCTCACCACATCAGCCTTCAACACCGCAGCGCAGACAAACACGACATCATTTCTGACCTGGGTGAAGGCGAACGTCAAGGCCGGCCACCCCGTTGCGATCGGCGTCTTTGCGAATCAGCGTCGGTTCTACGGCTCAACAAACCCCGTGGCAGGTGATTCGGTTACGACCACATCGTGGTCGTTACAGGAATTGGATCAGATCAGTCCCTCTCAGGACCGGCCGTCTATCGCAGCACCGACATCATCACGTTTCATGACCATGGCCAGTGGACCAACTCTCCCAGCGGAAGGCCGCACAACACTTTTAGCTACCCGTTCGGCACTTTCATCGCGACTCGACAGCAAGCCAACTTCCGAACGGCAAACGTGTACTCACTGAATAATGGAGCCAACTTCGGCATTGCCTTTACCGGCATTGTTGATCGCAGCCATGAGACAGTGCCGGTGCGATTGTCGACGAGCGTCAACGCAGAATTGCCAGCCATAGCCGCCAATTCCTCAGTGCGACCTGCGGCGAAATCCGTGACACTCACCATCACGGTCTCGGGCCTCAAACCCCACATCGTCTACAACCTTTACCGCTACACGCGGATGTCAGCGGTACCCGAAAGCACCATCAATGCGAAGTCCGCGAAGGCCGCGCGCAAGTGGACCATCACCATTTCATCGGGTTCGACCTACACCACAAAGCAGACCATCCGCTCGAACACGATCGCCGTTTACCGCGCGGTTCCTGCGGGGGCTCCCTAGCACGTGCTCAAGAGCATCACATTGGGGCGCCGCAACGCGCTAGGTACGCGCTTGGGTGCCCCCGATGCGAGTGAAGGGACGATAGTTCGAGGGAGTCGACCTAGTCGAGGTAGTCGACCTAGTCGACCTAGTCGAGGTAGTCGCGCAGAACCTGTGAACGGCTCGGGTGACGCAACTTGCTCATCGTCTTGGACTCAATCTGACGAATGCGCTCGCGCGTCACTCCGTAGACCTTGCCGATTTCGTCGAGAGTCTTGGGCTGACCATCGGTCAGGCCGAAGCGCATGCGCACCACACCGGCCTCGCGCTCGCTGAGCGTGTCGAGTACCGACTCGAGCTGCTCCTGCAGCAACGTGAACGACACGGCGTCAGAAGGAACAATGGCCTCAGAGTCCTCAATGAGGTCACCGAACTCGCTATCACCATCTTCACCGAGCGGCGTGTGCAGTGAGATCGGCTCGCGTCCGTACTTCTGAACCTCGACGACCTTTTCGGGGGTCATGTCCAGTTCCTTGGCGAGCTCTTCAGGCGTGGGTTCGCGACCGAGATCTTGCAGCATTTGGCGCTGCACGCGAGCAAGCTTGTTGATGACCTCGACCATGTGCACCGGAATACGAATGGTGCGGGCCTGGTCGGCCATCGCGCGCGTGATCGCCTGACGAATCCACCACGTGGCGTATGTCGAGAACTTGTAACCCTTGGTGTAGTCGAACTTCTCGACCGCGCGAATCAGACCGAGGTTGCCTTCTTGAATCAAGTCAAGGAAGAGCATGCCGCGGCCGGTGTAGCGCTTGGCCAGCGAAACGACCAATCGGAGGTTGGCTTCGAGCAGGTGGTCCTTCGCACGACGGCCGTCGGCAGCGATCCAGACGAGATCTTCGTGCAGACCCTTTGCCAGCTTCTTGCCCGAGTTGAGTTTCTCTTCAGCGAACAGGCCCGCCTCAATCCGCTTGGCGAGTTCGACCTCTTGCTCAGCGTTGAGCAGTGGGACTCGACCGATCTGCTTGAGGTAGTCCTTGACGGGATCGGCAGTCGCTCCCGCAGTGATGACGGTCTGAACCGGCTCATCGGTTTCGTCGACGTCGGACATGACGAAGCCCTCTTCGTCCTCGGCGGCCTCGGCAACCTCGGCGGCCGCAGCAGCCTCGGCAGGCGCGACAACAACCTCAGCGAGGTCCTCAGCGAGTTCGGCTTCGAGTTCGGCCTCGATGACAGCCACCGCTTCGAGGTCGATGACCTCTTCTTCTTCGACAACCACCACTTCGCCATCGATGATCACACCTTCGGTGATCTCGACCTCGATGGTCGTTCCGGCCTTGCCTTGACCGGCCTTCTTCGCGGAGGCCTTCTTCTCGGTCACCTTCGCGGGAGCCTTGGCAGCGGGCTCGACCTTCTTCGCCGGGGCCTTGGCAGCGGGCTCCGCCTTCTTCACGGGGGCCTTCTTCGCGGCAGGCTTGGGCGTGGGCTCCGCCTTAGCAGCGGGGGTCTTCTTCGCGGGGGCCTTGGCAGCGGGCTCGGCCTTCTTCGCGGGGGCCTTCTTCGCGGCAGGCTTGGGCGCGGGCACGACCTTTAGGTCAGCTTTCGACGTTGACTTCTTCGCGGCAGGCTTCGCGGTCGAAGATGCATTCTTGGGAGCGCTAGTGGGCACGTCTACCTCTTCTTCAGGGCACGAACTAAGCCCGTGTCAAGGCGGATGAACCGACTTGGACGGGCTTGCGGGGCAACCGCTAGTTCATCATCGCACGCCGGGGGCGATAGTGATGCATTGGGTCACTCCAAGGCCGCCACCGGGTTAACGAGCACTCCTTGCCCCTCCCCGCCCGCCCGAGATTCGAACCACAGCAGCACCGCCACCGAGCTCACGATGAGGGCCATACCTGCTACTTGGGCCCACCCGACCGTCTCTCCCAGCACGACCGCCCCGAGCACCACGGCCACGACCGGCTCAATCGTGGAAATCACAGCGGCCGTCGAGGGCGCAATGCGGGCCAGGCCGATCGAGAGCAGCCCGAAGGCGACCACGGTTCCGATCAGTGCCATCCCGAGCACGCCCAACCACCCCTGTGGATCACTCGGCGATCGAGAGCCGGTGATCACGGCGAGCAGCACGAATGTCGCCGCGGCGCCGGTCATCACCAGAGCCGTGCTCGGAAGGGCTCCGGCACGGGGCAGAACGCGGCTGGCCACCACAAGGTACGTCGCAAAAAGCACTGAGCACCCCACGACTTCAGCTACTCCGACCCACGACGCTGAAGCAACCGAACCCGCCGCCGCCGCTCCCACGGTGATCGCTGCGCCCACTATCGCAACCGCAACACACGCCACTGTGATTCCACTCGGTCTTCGACGAAACACCACAGCAGCGATGAGCACCACCCAGGCCGGATAGAGATAGAGCAACGTCTCTGCCAGTCCCGCAGACACCGTTTGAAGTCCTACGAAAAACAAGATGACTTCGGGAGTAAGCAGGAACGCACCGAGCGCCAGCAAGGTGAGTGAGAGCCGAACCGGCGGGAACAGTGGCTCATGTCGAATACGAGCGCGAATCACCATCGTCACAACCAGGATCACGCTCGCGATTGCGAACCGCCATGCCAACAATGCGAATGGCTCGGTTCCGCTCGCGTAGGCGAGTTTGCCGAAAATCGGCAAGGTGGCGAACGCGGCTGCCGAAATAGCGATGAGGCCTGCGCCCAGAGCGCTGCCCCCTCGCCCAGACGCGGGTTCGCTCACTTCTTCTTTGGTGCCACGGGGGGTAGCTCGATGCCGTGTTCAACCAGCGCCTGCTCGATGCGGTGGTTGAGGGTCTCAATCACCTTGACGCGCGCGAACCGCTTGTTATCGGCTTCCACAAGAGTCCACGGTGCCCATGTCGTGTCGGTGCGATCAACCATCTCGCGTACCGCATCTTCGTACTCGGCGCGCTTTTCACGATTGCGCCAATCTTCATCGGTGAGCTTCCATCGCTTAAGCGGTTCCTTCTCGCGTGACTTGAAGCGGCGCAACTGCTCTTCGTGTGAAATGTGCAACCAGAACTTGAGCAGGACCATGCCTTCGTCAGCGAGCATACGTTCGAAGTCTTTGATTTCGTCGTACCCGCGACGCCATTGCTCCTCGGTTGCGAAGCCCTCAACCCGTTCAACCAGCACACGGCCGTACCAACTGCGATCGAAGATAGCCATGCCACCCCAACCGGGCAACTGGTCCCAAAACCGCGACAAGAAGTGGTGCCGCTTCTCATCAAAGGTAGGCGCCGCGAAACTCTTGACGCGCACGTGACGCGGGTCCATCGGCGTGGTGACTCGCTTGATGGCGCCACCCTTACCCGATGCATCCCAGCCTTCGAAGAGCAGCAGCAACGGCGGGCCGAGTCGGCCGCTTCCATCGAAGATGCCGCCAGCAACGAGGCGCAGATAGAGCAGCCGCTCCTGCGCTTCTTCCAGTCGTTGGGCTTCTTCTTCGCGCGAGAGCGAAAGCGAAAGGTCCAGTGCATCAAGTCGTCCCATAGGGATGATTGTGCACCCCTCTCGGGTGCGCTGCGAGGGTGATCCCTCGAGCCGCTTAGCGGTCAGCGTTGTCGTCGAGAACGATCTGCGTGGTCGAGTCAGTCGACCCTAGGTCGAGCGCCCGACCCAACAGGCCGCCCACTTCCGCACTTTCGATCAGGAAGCCATCGTGGCCATAGGGAGAACCGATGACATGGGCAGGTTCGCTCGTCGGAATCAGCGCTGCCATTTCCTGCTGCAAACGAATTGGGTAGAGCCGATCAGAATCAATGCCACCGACGACCACAGGAACCGTGATCGAACCGAGCGCAGCTGCCACTCCCCCGCGACTGCGTCCAACATCGTGGGTGTTCATCGCCTCAGTGAGGCTCACATACGTTCCCGCATCGAATCGACGAACGAGTTTCTCCGCGTGGTGGTCGAGGTACGACTCAATCGCGTACCGCCCACCGCGCAGCGGGTCTTCCGAGCCCTGAGGCGAACGACCGAAACGAAGTTCGAGTTCGGTTTCACTGCGGTACGACAAGTGCGCCATGCGACGGGCAAGACCGAGTCCTTGGTGCGGACCGTTGCCCGGCTGTGCGTGGTAGTAATCGCCATCGCGGTAGCAGGAATCGCTACGCACAGCGAGAATCTGCGCCGCGTACAAACCGATTTCATCAGACGTCGCGGCAGCACCGACAGCAAGCACCACCGAGGCACCGACTTTCTCAGGCGCCATGATGGCCCACTCAAGGGCGCGCATTCCGCCCATCGAGCCACCGGCAACCGCGACCCATCGATCGATACCGAGCGCTTCGGTGAGGCGAATCTCAACTTCCACCTGGTCGCGAATGGTGATGCGCGGCCAGCGCGATCCCCACGGCTTTCCATCAGGTGCGAGCGATGAGGGGCCGGTCGTTCCTTGGCACCCGCCCAGCACATTGGGACATACGACGAACCACTCATTGGTGTCGACCGCGAGGCCCGGCCCCACCAGGTCGTCCCACCAACCAGCCGTGATCTGCCCTGGACCTTCAGGACCACTCACATGCGCATCAGCGGTGAGTGCGTGCAGAATCAACACGGCATTGGTAATGCGGCCCAACTCATCGCGCCGCGCAGTTCCGAACGTCTCGTACGCCACTCGCACGGCTGGCAATGCGCCGCCTGCTTCGAGGGTCAATGACGGCAGGTCGATGAACTGACGCCAGCCGGGGTGATCCCCCTCCCGCCAAGCAGCGCTGGCAGGAGGGGGCCCGTCGTACGAGATCGGCATATTTGCTCCTGAGTGCTCAGCTGAGCGCTCAGGCCTCCTTGGCTGCGCGGAAGCCCGCGTCGAGGTCAGCCAGGATGTCGATGATGTTCTCGATACCCACTGAAAGACGAACCAGACCCGGGGTCACACCGGCAGTTGCCTGCTCTTCGGGAGTCAGTTGCGAGTGAGTGGTGCTCGCCGGGTGAATCACCAGGCTGCGCACATCACCGATGTTGGCCACGTGGCTGTGAAGCTCGAGGCCTTCCACGAACTTCTTGCCGGCTTCGATGCCCCCTTGAATCTCGAAGGAAAGCACACCACCGGTTCCGAGCGGCGCGTACTTCTTGCCACGCTCGTGCCATGGACTCGACGTCAGGCCTGCGTAGTTGACCGAGAGCACCTCGTCGCGCGCCTCAAGCCATTCGGCCACTGCCTGCGCATTCTGCACGTGACGCTCGATGCGGAGGCTCAGAGTCTCGAGACCCTGGGCGATTAGCCACGCGTTGAACGGAGCAACGGCCGCACCAAGGTCGCGCAGCAACTGCACACGGGCCTTGAGAATGAACGACAGGTTGGCGCCGAAGGCCGAGCCCACGCCGAGGTCACGTGCGTACACGAGGCCGTGGTAGCTGGGGTCAGGGGTGTTGTAGTTCGGAAACTTCTCGGGGTCCTGTGCGAAGTCGAAGTTGCCACTGTCGACGATGGCGCCGGCGACAGCCGTACCGTGACCACCGAGGTACTTGGTGGCCGAGTGCACCACGATGTCGGCACCCCACTCGATCGGGCGGATCAGGTAAGGCGTGGCGACGGTGTTGTCGACAACGAGCGGAACACCCACCTCGTGAGCGACGCCAGCAACGCCAGCGATGTCGAGGATGTCATTGCGCGGGTTCGAGATCGTCTCTCCGAAGAAGGCCTTGGTGTTGGGACGCACCGCGGCGCGCCACGAATCAAGGTCGTCGGGGTCATCGACGAACGACACCTCGATGCCCAGCTTCGGGAAGGTGTAGTGGAACAGGTTGTACGTGCCGCCGTAGAGCGAGGGGCTCGACACGATGTGGTCGCCTGCTTCGGCAATGTTGAGCAGCGCAAGAGTCTCGGCCGCCTGACCACTTGAGGTGAGCAGTGCGCCGACGCCACCTTCGAGCGCAGCGATGCGCTCTTCAACCGCAGCCTGCGTCGGGTTCATGATGCGCGTGTAGATGTTGCCGAACTCCTTGAGTCCGAACAGATTTGCTGCGTGCTCGGTCGAGTCGAAGGTGTACGACGTCGTCGAGTAGATCGGAAGGGCACGGGCGTTCGTCTGACTGTCGGGAGTCTGGCCGGCGTGCACCTGCTTGGTCTCGAAGCTCCAGGCGTTGGACATGATGTGTGTTCTCCTCGTGAAGGTGGGTGGGTCGCGTGTGTCGCGGCTCGGGGCGTGTCTGTGACGAAAGCCCGTTATTAGGCGTGAGGTGCCGTCGCTCGACGGCTGTCGCCTAGCGGTGGGTGTTCCGACAACAGAGCATGCAGACCTCGCCTATATGGAGGGGCCTTGCCCTGTGCAAGACCCGCGCTTGCCGATACCGAGGAATTTCCTCAGAACCGACCAGGTCGTTCACCCGGAGCACCCCACCGCGGTTGGAGGGTTGCCGACCAGCAAGCCGGGGCTTGATGCTGGCACTCATGACCTACGTGAAGATTACGACATCGCCGACGAGGATTTCAACTCGCGGTACGTACGTCTCGCATCATGAGACGCTCACTGCGAGATTCGTGCACCTCACGCGACCCGGCCGAATCGGAGGTCGTCGGGATCGAGTGCGCCAAACACCTCCCGCAGCGCAGCGGGCGGCATTCCCCCTGCGAGCGCGGTGGACACCAGGGTGGCCAAGCTGTAATCGCGGTCTTCGGCACGCGCTCGGTCGAGTGCCACCCATGCGCGCGCGCCGTCGCCGCTGAGATAGCGCAGCAATCCCAAGGTGGTAGCCGACGACGCCACGAAGTGACGCGGGGCGAGCGACACGGTGCGAGAGAGAAGTTCGCACAGACCCTGCGATCCCGTGCGCACGGCCTGCGAAATGAAAGCGTCGCGCAGCCACAGATCGCGCAAGCCCGCGAGTATCAACGCCTGATCGTCGAGCGAGACTTCGGCCGGATCGGCAACCGCCCCCGACATCGCCGTCCAGCAGCGGGCGCGCAGTTGCTTGGACAGTGGCGCCGGTGCTCCCCTCGTGGCCTTGGCTGACACACCCGTCCCTGTGATCAAGGTGCGCATGCGCCGCACTGCGGCCGCTGGCGCAGCGGCTACCTCGGCAAGCAACTCGTCCCGTGAGGCAAGCGGTGCTGAGCCCGCCACGACGAACTGCGCCTCGACTTCTAGCCGCACCGACGGGTCGATCACGGTGCCACACAGCTCGCAGCAGTCGGCGTCACTGCAGAGATACGACCACCAACGATCGCCTTCAACGCAGAGCACGTCGCCAGCGCGCCGACCGGCATCGTCAAGGCGGCGGAGCAGCACGGCCACCAGATCCGATTCCGGCAACGAGTCATCACCGTCGGTCGCGTCGCCAACCGGCGCGATGTCAGGAAAGACCATGATGAACGGCACGGCATCAGCTGGCAGTCGGGGCACCGGAACAAAAAGCATTTCGACCAGGGTTTCCAGCATGGCGGGCCGATCGGAAACGTCGGCGGCAAGCAAGTCAGAGCGCATGGTCAGCACGATGCGACTCTTCGACGGGGACGTCCACACCACGACGACTGACTGATGAGGGTGGAATCCGAGCAGGTAGGGCACCGCCGAGACAAGGGCATCGGGGCCGCTGAGACGAACATGAGCAAAATCGGGCTGGCGCGAGGCGTGAGTAGTCATGGCAGTGAGTGTGCGGCGCTCGACAGACGCAGCGCGAGAGGCAATTGCGGGCTGTGGACAGCGCATTCGGATGTGGGTGAGCGGCCCGCGATCGCGTGGTCGTGACTTGCCTCCCGCATACTCCCCACGCACCCGGGCACGGGGGAAGGGGCACCAAAGAGCCCGGCCATCCGCAGGCTTCCCCTCCCGCAGATGACCGGGCAAGCACCACCCTAGAGGGTGTGCCCGCGACAGCCGGCACACGACACGCCATGCCACCGGTACCACGTAGGCAGTACGGTTCGGGGGTGGGCGACTTCACGTATCGACGCATCGTTTCCGGTGCCAAGGGCTTCTTCAAGACAATCGGACTCCAACTGACGGTGGTCGGTGAAGAGAACATTCCGCTTGAGGGCGGCGCTGTTCTTGCCATCAATCACACGGGCTATCTCGACTTCGTCTTCGCTGGGATTCCCGCCAATATGCGCGAGAAGCGACTAGTGCGGTTCATGGCTAAGGACGATGTGTTCACGCACCCCGTCTCCGGACCACTCATGCGCAGTATGAGCCATATTCCTGTCGATCGCTCTGCCGGAAGTGATTCGTTTCGCACGGCCGTTGGTGTGTTGAAAAGCGGCGAACTCGTCGGAGTCTTCCCCGAAGCAACGATGAGCCGCTCATTGGAAATCAAGGAGATCAAGAGCGGAGCGGTACGCATGGCACGAGCCGCCAAGGTTCCTCTCATTCCGATGATCTTGTTCGGCTCGCATCGCGTGATGACCTACGGACACCGCGACCTCTCGCGCGGAACTCGGGTGTACATCACTGTCGGCGAACCTATTGCGACAACCGGAGATCCTGAGGTCGTCGCCGAAACTCTCAGGGCCACCATGCAGGCCATGCTTGACGAAACGATTGCTCGCTACCCCGATCGTCCGACCTCACCCGATGATGCGTGGTGGATGCCGGCCCGACTGGGCGGCACTGCGCCCACCCTCGAGGAGGCAGCCGCCATGGAGGCCGAATTCTCAGCGGCCCGCGCGGCACGCAAGTCCGCTGCCGCGACCGAAAAGGAAGCGAAGGGTTAGTCGCTCTCAGATTCAGTGGCAACTTCGGCGGCATCCTGCTGCCGCTCGATTTCTGCAGCCCAGAGCGGATGCTCCACTCGGGCCCACACCTTCGACACCGAGCCTGTACGCATTCCGGTGCGTGCCTCGACGTCGGCCCACGCTTTGCTCATGTGACCAATGGTCACCAGTACAAGACACAGCGCCGTGAAGTCGTGAACGAAAGTCGCACCATTGCGCGTGTTGTCAGCGAAGAAACCGAAGTAGCGCAGCATCAGTCCACTAATGAACAGCAACACCACTGCACCGAGAACGAACGAGGAATTGAGTTTCTGTCCGGCGTTGAACTTTCCGACCGCCGCGTTGATTCGACTCGCGCGCGAGCGCAGCCACCGCCAGTCGGATGGAAAGAACCGGTTGAGGCGGCGCACGTCATCGCGGAAGGCAGCGGAAAACAGCGCTCCGGCGATCAGTGGGACGGGAAGCAGAAGGCCACTAGCAAAGTGAATAGTCGACACCACTTCGCGGTAGCCGATCAACGAACTCACAAAACCGAAATACAGCGCAGCCGCCGTGAGCATGCAGATAGCCATGAGTACTCCGAGACTGCGATGTACCCACCGTTCACCGTCGGAAAACCTGTGCAGCCGACCGTCTGCCTCGATGTCACTGGATGGGAGCTTCATGGCCGCCATTCGATGCGCCAACCCACGCGTCGGTGTCGTAGCCCAAGTGTTCCCAATAACCCGGCTCAACACCGGCGGCCACGGTGATCGTCCCCAACCACTTCAACGACTTGTAGAAATACATCGGCGCCACATAAAGACGTACCGGACCACCGTGCTCATTGGTAATCGGTCCGGCTTCCATACCAGTGGCCACCAGAACATCCGGACGTAGTGCTTGCGCCATCGTGAGGGACTCGGTGTACGTGCCATCGAACGAACCGAACGACACCGCCGGGGCTGACAGATCGGCGCCAACGTGTTTGAGTACATCCGACAGCAGCACGCCGGTCCAGGGAACCTGCGGAACCCGCCACCCGGTGACGCACTGCACGTCTTTGACCAGCGTGGTCTGCGGAAGTGCGGCTAGGTCGGCGAACGACAGCGACACCGACTTAGCGCCAGTGGTAGCGCTCGGCGTCACTTTCAGCGAATACTTCGAAGCCGGAACGTCGTCGACCGGACCGGTGACCGTGTAGTAGCGGAATCCGCCGGCGCCGGGGAGAAGACTGGTGATTCCGGTCGGATCTTTCGAGGCCACCGTCGCCACCGCTGAGTTGACCCGGCTACCCACGGCCAGTCCGAGGGCACCGAGTCCGAGCATGCCCAAGACCACACGCCGTCCTACTGGCGTTCCTCGCTCGAGCTCGGGATTGTCGTGCAGTTCGCTCATGGTTCGACTAGCCCTCGCCGTAGTCGGCGCCAGCAATGGCGTCGACAGTCTGCTCGCGAGTGAAATCCTCGGAGCCTGGGATCTTGGCAACGAAGCCGACCAGCACACCGTCGCGCATCACCATCGCTTCGAGTCCTGCGGCACCGTCGACATCCCAGATGGCTTCACGACCCCCGGGAAGTGCGATGCGGATTCCGACGCGTGTGGTTGACGCGTGGTGCACATGAGCGAAGAGTCCTCGGACCTTCAACTCCTCTACAACTGGCTCTACATCTTCACGCAGCATTCGAGCCCTCCTTCTTATGCATTCGGCGAACCTGCACCCTCCAGTAGAACATACAGATCAACCCAATGATGATCTGCGGCACGTACGACACCGCACGCCACAACAGGTCGGCCGCAGTCGCGTCGCCTGTACTGGCGCCGAACGAGATCAGCAGACTGATCATGACTGCGTCGACAGTGCCGAGCCCGCCTGGGGTAATGGGCACCATCAGACCGAGTTGGGCGATCGCGAAGGCGGCAAACACCGACCAGCCGCTGATGTGCGATCCCGTTTCAACGCCGCGGAAGGCCACGAGAAGAATGAGGAAGCTACTCAGCGACACCGCCAACTGGGCACCGGTGATAGCGGCCCAGCGGCGACGCACAAGGTCGACGATGTCGGTGCGCAAACGCACGATCGAATCAGACAAGTGCACCGACGGACCCGGCTTGAATCGATGAATCACGGCATTGGTCACTCGATCAACAAAATCACCAACCTTGCGCGCCAATTCCTCGCTGCGCAGGATCAAGCCGAATACCACGATCATTGCGATCAGAATCGCCAGACCGATAACCGCTGTCTTGGTGTAGTTACCAGAGGCACCGCCATCGATCACGAGGGCAATGACGCCCATCACTGGTAAGGCACAGGTGAGGAATGTGCTCCATACTCCCGTCGCCGTGATGCCGGCTGTGGCCGCCGTCGGAGTCACTTTGTACGAGGTGAGCTCGGCGTACTGAAGTCCGAGGCCTAAAGCCCCTCCCCCGGGCACGCCATTGCTCACCGTGAACGCTGACTGATTGACGATCTGCGAATTGGGATAACTCAACCCCGGCACCGAAGCCATGAACGGAAGTCCGTAAAGCGCGAGATACAACAGCACCGCCGCGATCAACCACATCAAGTCGGTGCCGTTCATGTGCTGCAACGAGGTGATGGCCTCGGAGTACGAACCAATCTGTGGAATGACCTTCGCGAACACAATTGCGAGGAACACGACTGCGATGATTCCGGCAATGATCGACTTGCGTCGGTTGAGCGTCATGCTCGGAGTAGTCGTTACCACCTCGTCGGGGGCGGCGCCAGCGGTATCGCTCTCACTCATTTGCCTATCCTGACACCTTGAGCGCAATTCAGCCCATTTGGAGGCTGAACGCGTGAATGAGAACGCCGACGAGGGCGCCCACCACCGCACCATTAATGCGGATGAATTGCAGGTCGCGCCCCGCTGCGATCTCAATCCGGCGAGAGGTTTCTTCACCGTCCCAACGCTCAACGGTGTCGGTGATCGTGCGAGTGAGTTCATCGCTGTAGTTCGCCACAACGTGCGCTGCCAGGTTCTCAACCCACAGGTCAGCTTTTCCCCGCCATTCAGGATCATCGACGAGGCGCTGCCCGGCCGAACGAATCGCCTCGACCACACGCAGGCGTAACCCCGACGTGGGGTCATCGACCGCTTCGAGCACCATCCGTCGAGCAGCGGCCGCCATATCGGCCATCGCCGCCCGCGTACTGGGGTGATCGAGCAGCCGATCCTTGGCGGCTTGAGCGCGCGCAATCATTTCAGGATCGTGCTGTAGCCGGTAGGCGAATTGGGTGAGGGCTGCGTCGATGGTTCCGCGCAGCGGGTGGTTGGGGTCGGTACTCACATCGGATGCCACTCGGATGAGTTCGGCATGAACGCGTGCGCCGATCGCTTCATCAACCATGCGCGGTGACCACTGCGGCGATGCTGCGGCCACGGCCTCAATCACCTCGCGGGGATGTTCAACGAGCCACAAACGCGCGTGTTCGGCCAGTAGGTCGACCGTTCCTCGGTGGGCACCATCAACGAGCACCTCATCAAGTACCCGACCCAGCGGCGGGCCCACTTCGAAGGTGCCAAGTCGAGACACCACCGTGTCTTCCAGAAGTTCTTGCACATCGGCATCGCTGAGCACCTGCAACGCCCCTCGCACGGCACTGGCGAGTTCAGCCGTCACGCGTTCGGCGTTCGCTGGTACAGCAAGCCACGAACCGACTCGACCGGCGACCTCAGCCCGCTGAATGCGAACTCGCACGACGTCTTCGTTGAGGAAGTTGCTACTGACGAACTCACGCAGGTTTTCACCCAGCGCCTCTTTGCGCTTGGGAATGATCGCCGTGTGCGGAATGGGAATTCCGAGAGGGTGACGGAAGAGTGCTGTCACAGCGAACCAGTCTGCGAGGCCACCGATCATGGCCGCCTCGGCCCCTGCTCGCACGAAGCCAACCCACGTGGGAGCACCGGAAGTCTCGGCCCGCCAGGCCACCAGCCACACCACCAACGCAGCGACGAGCACACCCGTAGCAACGAGTTTCATGCGTCTCAAATCACGCAGTCGCTTGTCATCGGTCACCCCCCGATCGTCGCAGACGAGGAGGATGCCATGATCGTTGAGTGCGACTAGATCATCTGTCCTATGCCGTCTCGCCGAACGAGCTTGTCGATACCGTGCAGCGCATTGGCACGGCTCTCGGAGCCTCGCTCATTGATGGCGGACGCCACCCACGCTTCGGCACTCGCAACTTCGTTCTGCCCCTCACCAGCGGCACATACTTCGAAGTTGTCACCACCCTCGACCACCCAGCCACCGACGCGAGCGCGTTCGGTCGCGCTGTGAAGTCGCGCGCCGAATCAGGCGGCGGTTGGCTGGGGTGGGTCATCAGTGTCGACGACATTGGGCCCTTCGAAGGCCGACTCGGTCGCGAATCGGTGGAAGGCCACCGAGTACGCCCCGACGGCTACGACCTTCGCTGGCGTCAACTCGGTGTCAACGGCCTCTTGGCCGACCCCCAGCTGCCCTTCTTCATCGAGTGGACGAGCGACCCCGCCGAACACCCCTCGAACGGCGGGCGAGGATTGGTCTCATTGTCCGCTCTCGACATCGTCGGTGATCCCGCGGTCGTCTCTGACTGGATCGGTCACGACGCCAGCACAGCCCTTGAAGGCGTGCACGTCACGTGGCACGAGCCCGACGAAGACAACGATGCAGGAATCACAAGCGTTACGTTCACCACCACACACGGCGACATCACCATCGACTGACCGTTCGCACCCCCGTAAGTAACACTCATCGTCCGCGTGCCTGAGCGGGGAAATCAGCCTGCCGTGACACTCTGATGGCATGGACGAGACCACCGTCGGTTCCGCTGAGGCTCAGAGCACCACGTCCGCTATACGGCCAATCGCTGTCCTCACGGGCGGCGAAGTTCCACACGGACTTCAATCGGCTGCAGGTGTCGCGTGGCGAGTGCTGCTGCTCCTCTCCTGCGTGGTTGTCATCGGAGCGATCTTCGGCGCGATCACGCCTGTGGTCATCGCGTTGTTCATGGCACTGGTCGTGACTGCCCTGGCACAACCGATGGTCAGTCGCCTGCGTCCACACATGCCCGCGGCAGTCGCGGTCATTCTCACCCTTTTGGTCATGGCCGTGGTGATCTTTGCCATCTTCGGATTTGTCGTGCGGGCGATCATCGGCGAAATGCCACAACTGATGGAACAGTTACAAAGCGGCTTCAAGGAGATCGAGAACTGGTTGGTCACTGGCCCTTTGAAGATCGACATCGCAACCATTCACGCATTCCCAGAATCGATCACCACATGGCTCAAGGATCAGGCCGGAACGATCGCGTCGTTCGCACTCGGTGAAGTGAGTTCGGCATTCCTACTCATCACGGCTGCCTCCGTCTTCTTCTTCGGCGTGTTCTTCTTTTTGCACAGCCCCGACCGCATTTGGGCATGGGTCGTGAGCTGGATGCCCCAACGTTCACGCACCATCGTCGACAACTCGGGCGGAGTCGCGTGGGGGACGATGTCGGGCTACGTGCGCGGAATCATACTCGTTGCCCTGGCTGACGCGTTCTTCGTGTTTATCGGTTTGGCAATCCTGGGCATTCCGCTCGCCCCCGTGCTCGCGGTCGTGGTCTTCTTCGGAGCACTCATTCCGATTATCGGTGCTCCCATCGCCACCCTGCTCGCCGCAGTTGTCGCGTTAGCCACCGAAGGCCCAATCAAAGCACTGCTGGTCGTGGCACTCACCGTGCTCGTGGGCTCGTTGGACGGAGACATCTTGCAACCGCTCATCATGGGCGCCGCCGTCAGCCTGCATCCGCTCGCAATCGTCACGATTCTTGCAATCGGAACCATGGCCGGCGGGCTCCTCGGAGCTCTGGTGTGTGTACCACTGGCCGCCACGATCTACGCGATTGCCAAGTACCTCACCGGACGTATGCCTGCTCCCGGCGAGCCACCGCCCGATACCGAACTCGGAACTACGTAGCCCCGATCACCCGTTTGGGCCTCGTGCCCGGACCGCTCGCTGTCGACACTCTGGGTACGCCGCATGCTACGTGCATGCACCAGGGCTGGAGTCGCCGATGGCAGTGAGCACCGCGGTAACACCGGTTGTGCGCACCGTGACCCAGCAAGTGGTGGTCACCTACAAATACAACGCGCGCACTCATGTGACCACGGTGACTCGCTCGCGCCCGCGCCGAGTGAAGGCTCGTTTTGTGGGCACCAAGATCTATCTGCTCAACGCTGCCGGCCACTGGGCGCGTATTCCGTATATCTGGAGCTCTCGCAAAGCCGCCTTGGTGTACAACCGACGCCTTCACCTCACCCTCATCGCTGCTGCCAAGCCCAAACCCAAACCGACTCCACCTGCTCCTGGCGCTGATCCGAGCCCGGGATACGTCTCGAAGGACCCCGCGCGACATCTGCTGCGCCGTGCTACCTACGGACCAACCCCCACCCTTCTCGAGGACGTCGCGCGCCTAGGCATTGCGGGTTGGGTCGACCGACAACTCACCCCCGCCTCGATCGATGACGCAGCGTGCGAAGCGGTGCTGGCCCGACTTCCCGATCAGGCCGAGCCCATCTGGCAAGTGCACGATCTGCTCGACCGCGGAGAGCGCAACGGCTGGGATCAATTACGCGGTGTCATGACGGCTCACGTGGCGCGCGCCGCATGGTCAGAACGGCAATTGCTCTCAGTGATGGAGGACTTCTGGGGTAATCACTTCAATGTCACCACCCCGGGCGCTGAGGTGCCCTCATCACGCGCCCACTACGCCCACACGATTCGCACTCATGCCTTCGGCCGATTCGCCGACTTGCTGCGAGCCGTCACGCTGCATCCAGCGATGCTCACCTACCTCAACAACCGCACCTCCAGTGATGTGCATCCAAATGAGAACCACGGCCGCGAACTGCTTGAACTTCACACCGTCGGAGTCGATGCCGGGTACGGCGAACAAGGAGTGCTGAATTCAGCGCGGATCCTCACCGGCCTGTCGGTGTCGTGGGATTCGGGCGAGTACTTGTACGCACCGTGGAGACACTGGGTGGGATCGGTTTCGGTGATGGGCTTCAGCCACGCGAACACGACGAAGGCCGGTGGCGAGGCCGTGGCGCTGGCCTACATCAACCACCTGGCACACCGGCCAGAAACTGCGCACCGCATCGCCTTGAAGCTCGCGCGCCATTTCGTCAGCGACACTCCCCCGACATCACTGGTTGAGGCACTGGCAAGCACCTACCTCGCCCATGACACGGCGATTGCCCCGGTACTTCGTCAACTCTTCACCTCCACTGAGTTCAGCGCGAGTATCGGCATGAAGACTCGGCGCCCCTACGAAGAACTGATCGCAACAGTGCGCACGTTAGGACTTGGCGCCGAATTGGGCACCGGAGTTGAGTCAATCGAAGCCCTCATCTGGATGGCCGGAGACGCCGGACAGCCTCCGCTGGGATGGCCATTTCCCACGGGGCATCCCGACGTTGCTGCGGCGTGGCTGTCGACCGCGTCGACTCTGGCCCGCTGGAACAACACGATGAACCTCGTGGCGAATTGGTGGCCCACTACCTTCACCCGACCCGACCTGCGTGGGCATTTGACGCACGGAGTGACCCCGGCCACCTGCGGAGCAGCAGTCGACATGGTGTGCCTGCGCCTTTTCGGGCGCACCCTGACCCCGGCTCACAGGGCCGCAGTCCTCACCTTCCTTGACGAAGACGCCGACGCTCCGATTACCGAGAACACGGGGGTGCTCACCTGGTACCTCGAGCAACTTGTCGCGCTGCTCCTCAACTCCCCCTACCACCTCACCCGTTAGGCGTCCCATGACTGACATCGAGTGCACGACCTGCGAGCCAGCGCGCGGCATCAGCCGCCGCACGGTACTGCGGGGCATGGCAATCGGTGCCGCTGTCGCCGGCGTCAGCTCGGCGCTCGGTCCCTTTGGAACGCGGGTGGCATGGGCCGCCACACCTGGCTATACGGGTGACACGTTGGTGATTCTCTCGCTGCGCGGCGGATTCGATGCCATGTCAGCGATCGTGCCGGCCGCTGACCCCGACTACTACCGACTGCGCCCTTCGATTGCCATCCCTGCTGCCCGCACCCTTCCCATCGATTCACGGTTCGGGCTTCACCCTGCGCTTGCACCCCTGACACCGCTCATTGACGCGGGACATCTTGGGTTCGTGCATGCGGTGGGCCTTCCTGCACCCAACCGCTCCCATTTCGATGCGATGGACGAACTCGAGCAGGCAGCTCCGGGCAGCGCCTTACGCACTGGCTGGCTCGACCGCATGCTGGCCTTGCACGACCCCGACGGTCCGTTCGGTGCCGTGCAGATGGGATCGAGCACGATGCCCTACTCACTTGCCGGCTCCTTTCCTGCCCTGGGCATGGACTCGCTTGACGGCTTCAGCCTGCACGCCGCGTGGGATGCTGCCTCAACTACTCGCTGGTCGAACGCGCTCACCGCGTTACACACCGGCGCTGGTGCTGCGCTCAAGGAATCCGCGACGGGCACCCTCGGTGCCCTGGCCACCACCGCCGCGCTTGCCAGCGCTGCCAACGCCCCCACCGTGACCTACCCCGACACGAATCTGGGTCACGCACTCAGTGATGCCGGTCGGTTGATCCGTGGAAACAAAGGGGCGCGCGTCATCACCATTGATGAAGGCGATTGGGATATGCACGCCGGAATGGGCACCGTCGACGGTGGGTGGATGGTCGACCACCTCACCGATCTGGGTGCGTGCCTGGCGGCCTTCGCCGCCGACCTCGGCTCGCGTATCGCCAACGTCACGCTGCTCACCATCACCGAGTTTGGTCGCCGAGCCAGCGAAAACGAGTCACAGGGACTCGACCACGGCTGGGGGTCGGCCATGATGCTCCTCGGCGGAGGCGTCGTGCCTGGCGTGCACGGAAGTTGGCCCGGACTCTCCGACGCAGCCCTCAACGACGGCGACCTCGCGGTGACCACGGACTACCGCGCGGTACTCGCCGATGTGCTCACCAACCGCTGTGGCGCGTCGACGTCGGAAGTCGCCAGCGTTCTACCCGGCTTCACCGGCGCCACGCTCGGAGTGACCCGAGCGCGCGCGTAGGCTCGCCGTCATGAAGAGGGCACTGCTGATTCACGGCTGGACCAATCGTCGACCCGAGGGGCACTGGTTGCGTCGACTCGCGGGGGCGATGCGCGATCGGGGTGACCTCGTGCAGTACCCGCAGTTGCCTGACACTGACTTTCCCACCTTGGATGCGTGGTGCGAGGTACTGAACACTGAACTCGAGCTGCTACGCGAAAGTGGTGAGGGCGAAACGATCGTCGTCGCACATTCATTGGGCTGCGTCACGTGGCTGCACCTGTGTCAGCAGGGGCTGGTGCCATCACCCATCGACCGCGTATTACTCGTTGCTCCGGCCGCTCCCGAGAGGATTACCGAACTGCCGTCGTTTGCGATCGACGTTGCGTCGGCTCGAGAGTCACTGTTTTCGGCAAGCGGTCACGTCACGGTGGTTGCCAGCGACGCCGACCCCTACCTTCCCCGGGGAGTGCAAGAAACCTACGGTGACCCCTTGGGCATCAACGCGGTCATCATCCCCGGGGCCGCTCATCTGGCACTCGGCGATGGTTGGGGACCTTGGCGGGGCGTGATCGACTGGGTCGCCGATCCGGCAGCCGATCTACGTCAACGCTAAAACTCAGCCCTTCGCAGCCTGGCGTGCACGTCGCGCTTCGCGCTGCTCGACAAATCGGGTCGCCTGAACGTCGAGTTCAACCATGAACGCCATGATCTCTTCGCGTGCCTGCTCGGCCTCTCCGCTCAGCCCCTCAATCGACTCGATGTCCCATGCGCGCAACACCGGCGCCAGCACCTCGTCGTGGTGAATGCGCAGGTCGTAAATGCCGGCCATGGCGATGGTGAGGGCGCGACGGGTGAAGCCTTCGACTCCGGCGCCTGGCATGCTGAAGTTGGTCACGACATCGCGAATTGCTGGAAGCATCATCTGCGGATCACGTTCAAGCGCTGCACCTGCAATATTGCGGTAGAACAGCATGTGCAAGTTTTCGTCGAGTGCCACGCGCGCCAACATCGCCTCAAGGTGTTCGTCTTGCGAGTGGCGACCGGTATTGCGGTGGGAGATGCGCGTTGCGAGTTCCTGGAATGACACGTAGGCAATGGTGTGCGCCATGTCGAGTTCGTAGGCGCTGGTGAACCCGGCCGTCATATGCACCATGCGCTCACGTTCGAGTGCGACTGGGTCAATGGCCCGCGTCACGGTGAGGAAGTCGCGGATGACCGTGGCGTGACGACCTTCTTCCGCCGTCCACCGGCCGATCCAGAATCCCCACGCACCGTCGACACCAAGCGAGCCACCAATCTCGGTGTGATAGCTCGGCAGATTGTCTTCGGTCAGAAGGTTGACCACCAACGCCGTACGGGTGACCTCGTCTACGTCGGATTGCTCAGGGGTCCATGCCTCGCCGCCGAACATGCCCTCGAAGTCGCGCCCACGGCTCCACGGCACGTACTCGTGTGGAAACCATTCTTTCGCGGTTGACATGTGACGGTCGACTTCAGCGGCTGCGAACGGCTCAAGATCGCTCAGCAGAGCGGTGTCGCTCGACATGGTGCCTCCAACTGCTCGGTGTCGTTGGCACAGCCTACTGGTCGAGCAGGCGCCATCCCATTTCCCAACGTCCGGGTTGGAGAACCCCGACAATCACCCACTGGCTCGGAGTCCAGTGAAAGACCGCATTCTGGCCGAACTGGCGAGCGAGGTTGATGACATCGTCACCCGCCATTCCCTCGATCAGAAAACCTTCTTCCTTCCACATTCCCCCGGACTGACGCCCCACCGTCTCAACCGGCGTCACGCCAGCCTCAAGGAGTAATTGGCGCATCTGCTCGTGGCGTTGGGCATTTTCAGCCTCGTCGAACGCCACGCTGCCCGGATTGCAGGCGGTGATCACCCACACCTCAGCGGTGGCGAACGGCCACTCATCGCTTTGGCCCGGTTCAGCAGCAGTGGCCGTAAACGATGGCTTGTCGGCGGGCAAGACATCGAGGAGCGTCAGCGCATACTCCGACCAAATGTCGTGCTCGACCGGGCGCACGAGGGGCCGCCTAAAACAGGGTTTCGGCGGTAAGCGCCCAGACCCGGCAACGCTCGCCGAATTGGTCGGCGGGCACCGGTGGGCTGAAGAGATAGCCCTGTGCTCGTTCGCAACCCAAGTCGCGAAGTCGACGCAGCGTGCGAGTGTCCTCGACACCTTCGGCAACAACTTCCAGTCCCAACTGCTGAGCCATCGCTACGGCATTGCGCACGATGATCCAGTCGCTGGCCGAACCGGCAAGTTCGTCTGTGAGAAATGACCGATCGATCTTGAGTTCGCTGAAGGGATACCACCGAAGCCGCTCAAGGTTCGAAGATCCGGTACCGAAATCATCGATTGCCAAACGGAATTCCATCAGGCTCAGCCGTGTGATGACATCGAGGGCAACCTCAGGTGCACCCGTCGTTGCCGTATCAGTGATCTCAAGAGTCCACTGATGCGCAGGTGCGGCCTCGGTGAGAATCTCGTGCAGCATGTGAGGAACATCAAGGGATTCAAGATCGCGAATCGAGACGTTCACGGCCAGACAGGGCAACGCGGCGAGGTCGGCGTTAGCGATTCGGTCGGCCGCTACTTGGCGAGCCACGTGCTCAAGTAATTCACCCGATGCGCCCGACCGCTCCATCTCTGGAACGAAGTGCGCCGGGCCAAGCGTGTCGTTTTCACCGAGGTGCCAGCGCGAAAACGTTTCGGCACCGACGACCCGTCCCGTCCGCAACTCAACGATGGGCTGGTAGGCCAATTGCACATCGCTGATGTGCATCTCGCCCACCCGGTCTTCGAGTTGCTGCTGACTCATCGGGCTGGCGGCAGGCAACATCAAGGTGTCGCGCGCTTCGAGCAGCATCTGCCGCAGCGAACTAGTCGCCAGCGGCTTAGGACACACTCCGAGTACCTGCAAGCCGTACATTCCCGCCACACGTTGGGCGCTTCCAAGCACCTTCTCTGGGGCTCCGGAGGCAACGATCACCGCCGACCCGGGTGCTTTCGCCGACAGCGCACGCATCGCGCTGACGCCGTCATCACCGTCAAGAGTCAGATCGAGAATCGTCAGATCATGACCGCCACCAAGCAAGGCAGAGATGGTCGGTGAATCACTTGCTGTTTCGACCTCGAAACCCACACCTTGCGCGACTTCGCGGATGAGTTCACAGATTGCGACCTCATCATCAACGATAAGAAGTCGGGGCTTGACAGTGCTGTCAAGCATGTCCGCCTCCCGCCTTCCCCTCGCCGCTTCCCGAACGATGATTCGCGCCGGGTCCCTCAGGTGCCTTCAGTGTGCCACCATCTGTCTCAAACAAGACACGATAGAGGTCCTGACGGCCAAAAGGCTTGGCGAGGGTCACCATTCCGCGCTTCTGCAATTCGACCATGCGGTCGGAGAATCCGGTCATAAACACCACGGTGATGTCGGGGTGTGCGATGAGAATGCGGGCCGCCACGTCGAGACCGTCGACATCGGCTCCGATGTTCATGTCGGTGAGTAGCGCATCGGGTTTGAATTCGTCAGCCGCTGCGATCGCAGATTCCATGGAATCGGCGACTCGTACCTCGGCCCCGCGCTCCTTCACCCACCCGGCCACGAGCCCCGCCAGCGTCTGTTCGTCGTCGACGATCAGCACACGTGAGATCGTGTTGCTACCTTCGGTGCCGGCGGTTCTATCAATCGCCGCATCGCCGCCAAAGACAGCGGGAATCACAATCGAGACCGAAGCACCCATGCCCGGTTTCGAGGAGATTACGGCGGTACCGCCGCTCTGACGTGCGAACGAGTAAACACTGGCCAACCCGAGTCCGGACCCTTGGCCCACGGCTTTCGTTGAGTAGAACGGCTCGAAAGCGCGCGCGACCACTTCCGGCGACATTCCTTCACCGTCGTCGACAACCTCGATGACCACGTAGTCACCGGCGGGGAGGTCATCTTCGCCCGCAGCGTGCTTACGTCGCTGCGCGCTCAGCAACACCGAACCACCTGGCTCGGTCGCGTCGCGTGCATTAATCACCAGGTTGAGCAAACTGCTCGATAGTTGACCCTGGTCGACCATGACGTCGAGAGTGCCGTCACCAATGCGAAGGTCGACCGTTCTGCTTTCGCCGAGCGCCTGACGCGCAAGCGGCATGATGCCGTGCAGGAAGGTTCCAACGTTGACCGCACTGGCATTCAGAGGCTGACTACGTGTGACTGACAGCAGTGACTTTGCGATTTCGGCACCACGCTCAGCAGCGTCGCCAGCATGCGCGACGTAACGTTCGAGATCTTCCTGACCACGAATACGTTCATCGCTTTGCATCAACTGCAAGTAGCCGTTGATGATGAAGAGCAAGTTATTGAAGTCGTGCGCAAGGCCACCGGCCATCGCACCCAGTGCCTCAAGCCGCTCACTTTGTGCGCTCCGCATCGACGCATGTCGCGCATCAGTCACATCGATCACCTGCACAAGCGCAGCAGCCGACACATCTTCGCGAGACGCAACAGACGTGGCCGCTACCTCGTAAATGTGCAAAGTGTCATGGGTGACACTGTCGACACACTCGATAGTCGACTCATTACCGGCCAGCGCCGACTCAACCAGCGCACGCACTTTCGGTAGATCGGCATCGGACGGCACAAACGGCAATGCAGCTAACGCTTGGCGACCCACCAACGATTCCTGCGTAATCGCATCAGTGCCGTTCGCCATCACCACGTTCTGCGAGCGGTTGATCAACATCACGAGTCCGGGCGACGACTCAATAGCAGCCGCGAGCAATGCTTCACGTTGCTCAAACGATCGCTGAATGCGGAAGCGGGAGTTTGTCGCCGTGAGGAACAGCAACAACACCACCAGGCCGATCAGCAATTCTCCAAGCAAAGTGAGCACCTGCTGGAGTCGTGAGACACCGAGCCCGTCTGCGGCGGTGGCAGTAACCAGCACTGGGATGTCGCCCAGACTAATCGGATCAGGGGCGGCAACGGGCACGGCGCCATCCCTCGGAGCGGGTCCGTATCCCAACGTCAGTGGTGCAGCGCCTACTGGAGGGTCAACTTGGCCGATCGAGAAGTGAATATTGCCGGAATCAGGACCGACGTTACGAATCGCATCGATCATGTTGACTGGCAGCGACATCGCGACCGCGAGGAATTCGATGGGTCCCTGCTCCTTCGACGCTTGGGGTACGACGTACACCAAGCTCGGTACCGATTCATTTTCGGCACCGGGAACATTGCGAATGCCAAGCAACACTGGCGAACCAGCCTCAGCCGAACGATTGATGGCAGCAGCATCGGCCGGATCAGCACCGAGAAGCGACGCAAGTTTGGGCGTCGCGCCTTGCCGGTCGATCTCGTACTTCATCGGGTGATTCTTCCCCGTCAAAGGCCCCAACAAAGCCAACGCGGAAATCGACGTGTTGCCGAGCAGGAGTGGTTGGTTAACTCCGGCAAACCCCGCTTGGTTCACAAACGGACTGCGAGGCGGCTCACTAGCCCGCGCAAGGTAGGCGTTGAGGTCGTCGCCAAGTCCGGCGTCAAGGGCTGCAGACGCTGTCGCCGCAGCCGCCGACAGCGTGTCTTCTTCTTGCTGCGCCCAATAGACAGAGGTGAGAAAGGGAGCAATCGCCATCAGCGCGACGACAATAAAACCCAGCGAAAGTCGCGCCAGCCAGCGTGGCTGCCGAGAGACAACAGGACGCGACCACACGGCAGCGCCCACCATCACGGCCGTCAACATCGGCACGAACCGGCGGAAGAACCTCACCCAGAAGTCGCCGGTATCCAAGAACTCAATTGGTCCGAAGTGATTGGCGAGATGCAACACAGTGCCGACGACGGCAATGGCAATTAACAGACCTACGGCCAAAGCGAAACGCGCACTCGGAGGAGTACGCGAGGCGCCCTTCAACCGACGCAACACCACGGCACAGCCCGCCGCCACTGCGACCGCGATGACAAGACGAATGATGCCGGCCGTGTCATTTCCCGAAACCACGACAGTCGTCAACGACATTGCCACAACCGCGATCACCGGATTGAGCCGTCGAACTGATTCAGCAAACACGACGATGAGAACGAGGACGTCAGCCCTGAAGTAACCCGTTGTCTGATGGGTGAGCCACTCAGCTGCAGTCGCAATCACCGCCACCAACACCGCCGAACCGAGATTTCGGATTCGACTGTCGGGCTGTACATCATTCGCGGCCGCTGTCTCAGCGAGATCATTCATGGGCGCTATCCGCCACCCCAGGCGTGATCGCCACGTACTGCGAGCGATTTAGCAGTACTTGCCGGTGATATACGACGACAGAGCCGTGACCACCTTGCCCGAACTGTCGGCGACCTTCACCCACGCCCAGTAGTACAGGGTTGTAGTCAGTTGTGCCGGGCAATTGACCGTCAGGGCGGTTAGATTGATCGTTGCGCTCTTGGCAGCCGAGTAGGCCTTGGTGACCGAGTTGAGAACGGTACCCGCTGAGTTGCAGTTGGCTGCCGCTGTGCACGCCGGTTTGACAGCCTTCGCTGTGCGCACCAACTGCACCGTGACCGAGTACGTTGCTGTAACGGTGGCCGCATTCTTGAACGATCCGCCCGCTGAGAGCACGGAACTCTTCCAAGCAGGGGTTCCCGTTTGAACACTTGCGGGAGCGACGGCTGCGGCGCTGCCCATCGGCAGGAGCAGTGCTACCGCAGAAAAGAGTGCCAAGGGTAACATTCTCCACTTGGCGACCACACCTCCAAGCTATCCCCACGGCACGCGTTGGGATATAGCATTCCGTGAGCGCATTGTCACATTCAGTGGTCACGTTAAGTCACCCACATCGCGCCACTGTGCGGCAGCGAGTTAGCAGTACTTGCCAGAAAGACCTAAGGACAAACTCGTCACGGCGTTTCCAGACGCGTCAGCAACCTTCAACCACGTCCAGTAGTACCGAGATGTAGTCGTCTGTGACGCGCAGTTCCAGGTGAGCGCAGTCACGGTTTGCGCTGCTCCCTTGGCAACAATGTATGAGCCCGTTGATGTGGTCAACACCGTACCGGCTGTGTTGCAGTTTGCGGCGGGCGTACAGGCCGGCTTAGTTGAGCTGGCTGTTCGCACCAACTGCATGGTGACCGAATAGGTCGCACTCACCGTCGCAGCACTCTTGAATGACCCGCCGCCCTTGAGAACCGAAGACGCCCAAGTCGGAGTTGTTGCGGAAACGCTGGTGGCCGCCGTTGCGAGTGCCGGGCCCGCGACAAGCACGCCCATTGCCGCCACGGAGGCAGCAGCCCCCACGATCGAGGCAAGGCGACGGCTATTCATGGCTTTAAGTTACCACGTCCACACGCAGAGTGCCAGTACTTGAGTGATTGTTTCGTCACACTCCGTAATGAACAGAGGGTGACGAAACGGTCAACCTGACCGGATTCTTGTCTACAGAGCGTGATTCAACCGATCGTGAGGGTGACATCCTGCGGAATCGGCACCTCAAGTTCGATCAAACGCAACTTGATTTGTGCCCGGCTGACCCCCGGACGCATCTGTCGTTCGTAGAGTCGGTCTTGCCAGCCCGAGGCCATCACCAGCACTCTCGGCGCCATGATCAGACCTTGCCCGCGGAAGATGGGGTACGCCATGCCGGCACGATCAAGTGCGGCATCAACGCGCTGCACGATGTCGTCGGGAAGGGGCGCCGAGGTCTCGGCGAGTTCGACGCAGACGTCGTAACCATGTCGGTCGTAGTCGGTGACCACAGTGAAGTGACGCACGTTGACACCGGCGTCGGTGAGCGTTGCCGTGAGTTCTTTGAGCAGCGATCCTCCCGCCATCTTCTCCCCCGCGATATTCGCGACGTCGCCAGCCTTCGACTCGAAAACGATGTTGGGGTTAGTTCCAGTGAATCCATCAACACGCACGAGATCGTGCATGTCGTATCGGAACAGACCGGCATACGACGTGGTGATGACTTGGTACACGCCGCCGTCAACGAGTTGGTGTGCAAGCAGTGGTTCGCCGCCATCGATGGGAATGAACTCAAGGAACTGGGCCGCAAGCGCAACTGGGCCGGCTGCTTTACCAACAACGAGCGGCACATTGAAGCGACCTTCACTCGCGCCGTAGCCAATGTCGAAACGCACCACGTCATCAGGAACTTGGGCCGCAAGATCTGCCATGTATCGACCCACCGAACCCGAGAGCCAGAAGACCAATCCGCGCAAACCTGGCCATGCAGAGCCGGCATCGAGAGCACCCCGCTGGGCAATGGCCGCGGTAAGTTCGTCGGCTCGCTCAGGATTGGCAGTCAGTTGCAACGAGTCAAGGAATACGCGGTCGGCCTTCACTGAGGCGCTCACTGTTCCGTTGCGAATGTCATCGATGAGTTCGTCACGACGAGTATCGGCATAGTTGAGAAGGGAACTCAATCGCCCGGGGTTGTTGCCTCGCACCGCGCGTACATCACGCATCAGCGCCGTGCGCATGATCAAGTAGTCGACATCTTCAGCGGCATCAACGTTTTCCAAGATCGATAACGGGTACGCGAGACGGTCAGGGCCCAGGGGCGGCGCGAAGGTGAGGTTGCTGCCTGACGCTGAGCCACACGGAATACCGCACTCGCTGTTCCAGAACACCAGCCTGTTCGCGAACGTAAGAATTGCACCAGATTCGCGCAGTCCCGGTACTGCATCGGCCAGCGCCTGCGCACGTAGATCGCTGGTTGCCTTCTTAGCCGCCATCGCCGCGGCCGATTCAGGGATGTGTTTGGCCGCACCGGTGGTGCCGCTGGTCAGCACAAAGAAGTCGGGAGCTCCCGCGAAGGTGATGTCAGTGTCACCCCGTTGCATACGTTCGGATGCTTCGGCGTAGTCATCCCATGAAGTGACGGGAACACGCTCGCGGAAGTCGTCGACGCCGTGGACCTCGTCGAATCCGTATCGGCGACCCCACTCGGTGTCGCGTGACTTTGCGACAATGTCAAGCAGCACCTCATGTTGCACGCGCTCGGTGTCGTCGCACATCGCGGCGAACTCATCGAGTTTCGCGGCACCCTCGGCCGTTCCGATGGCCTCGGTGGGACTACTCATGTGGAACCTCCGCGCGATTGGTGGTGACAGGTCGCAGGTTATCGGGCAGCGCTAGAGCAACAGCAAAGAGACGGTGTCGTATCGACTGAACCCCCGATCGAATGACACGAGAGTGGCGTTGAGATCACGTGCAGCGGCAGCAAGCAGTGCATCAGGAATGGCGTCACCACTCGCGGCGTGAGCGGTGAGAAATTCGGTGAAGATGCGCCAACGCGACTGCCCGGGAGTGAGATGGTGCACCACTGGCGACGCAAGGAGCACCTCTAGGAAGGTCACTGCTTCGGCGATCGCACTCGGTGACTTCCAGATGCGTCGATTGGTGACAATGCGAAGAAAACTCGCTGCGACTTCAGTGAGCACGACGACCGTCTCGTCAGCTACGCGAGCACTGCCTAACCACTCAGTAGCAGCCTCATGTGCAGGGTGATCGGCGCGAAAAGCGGCGACCAAGACATTGACGTCAACGCACAGCATCGAGTGGCCGGTCGCTATCGAGCGCCGCGCGCACCGACGTCGAATCCATGATGTCGACCCCACCCACCACGCCACCCGTCGAGCGCGAGACGGGCAACGGGGGAAGCACGAGTGGAGCCTGCGGTTCATTGAGCGCCACGCGCAACGCATCTTCGATGATCGAGGTCATCGAGCAGCCGCGGGCAGCAGCCGCCGTCTTGAGTTCGCGGAAGAGTTGGTCGTTTAGGGCCAATGTCGTGCGCATTACTGCAGATTAGCAGATTTCTGCATTTCTCATTCACCGCCAATGTGGAAGGCTTCGGCACATGTCAACCTCTGCTGCCCTGACCACCCGCGCGCTCACTGCACTCGCCGCGTGCGGCGCCAACGTTCCAACGGGTGTCGGGCTCACCGCCCGCTCCCCCATCACCGGGGGCGACCTCATCGAGTTGGCAACGGTCGATGCGGGCGGAGTCGCAGAAGCGATCACTCGCGCTCACGATGCCTTCCTGATCTGGCGCACGACTCCCGCGCCTCAACGTGGCTTCCTCGTCAAAGCTTTCGGACACCTCCTTGAACAGCACAAGGGCGACATCGCCGACCTCATCACGATCGAAGCGGGAAAGATTCGCGCCGAGGCCCTCGGCGAAGTGCAAGAGATGATCGACATCTGCGATTTCGCCGTTGGGCTGTCGCGTCAGCTCGAAGGTCGCACCATGCCGTCCGAGCGCCCTGGCCATCGGCTGATGGAGACCTGGCACCCGCGCGGAGTGGTCGCCGTGATCTCTGCCTTCAACTTTCCTGCTGCGGTGTGGTCATGGAATACCGCGATTGCGCTGGTGTGTGGCGATTCGGTGATCTGGAAGCCCTCGGAGATGACCCCTCTCACTTCTCTTGCCTGTGCCGCAGTACTCGACCGTGCCATTGCCGAACACGGAGCCCCGGCCGACGTGCACCAGCTCATCCTCACTGACCGCGATACAGCGGGAGTCGTGCTCGACGACCCGCGCGTGGCACTGGTGAGCGCTACGGGAAGTGAACGCATGGGCGCCGAGGTTGCGCCGCGCGTCGCCGCGCGCTTTGGCGCAAGCCTGCTCGAACTCGGTGGCAACAACGCTGCGATCGTTGCCCCCTCAGCCGATCTCGAACTCGCCGTGCGAGGCATTCTCTTTGCCGCTGCCGGAACTGCGGGCCAGCGCTGCACCACGATGCGTCGTGTCATCGCGCACGAATCGGTGGTCGACACGCTTGTGGCTCGCATTGCTGAAGTCTTCGGACGCCTCAATGTGGGCGACCCGTTCGACGAAGGAACTCTTGTCGGCCCACTCATCAATGCAGCAGCCTTCGAACGCATGCAGCAGTCGATCGCGCGTGCTGTCGAACAGGGTGGCACGTTGGTGGCTGGCGGTGAGCGGGTCGAGGTCAGTGGTGATGAGTCCTACTACGTGCGACCGGCACTCGTACGGATGCCCGCGCAAACCGAAGTCGTGCGCGAGGAAACGTTCGCCCCGCTGCTCTACGTGATGTCGTACAGCGAACTCGACGAGGCAATCGCAATTCACAACGACGTACCGCAAGGGCTGTCGTCCAGCATCTTCACCCTCAACCAACGCGAAGCTGAACTGTTCATGTCAGCGGCTGGTTCTGACTGCGGCATCGTCAACGTCAATATCGGAACGTCGGGTGCCGAGATCGGGGGCGCGTTCGGCGGAGAGAAGACGACCGGCGGCGGCCGTGAAAGTGGTTCCGATGCGTGGCGTGCCTACATGAGGCGCGCCACCAACACCATCAACTACTCCGACGCACTACCGCTGGCCCAAGGTGTCGTGTTCGAGTAGTCGCTAGGCGCCAATGCCCAGTTGGTGCAGCAGGTTGTAGTAGGTCGGGTCATCGGGCAGCACCAACGCGAATCCTTCGAGCAGGATGATCGCAACGACGTTGGCCGCAATGATTGCAATGAACAACCAACACACACCCCATGCCACACCGCGCAACCACGGGGCGGTCGGTGCGAGTGGCACCGCATAGCGGTTGACAGTCATCGCAATTCCGCAATAGAGAATCACGATCACGAAGGTAATCAGTGCCCACGTGTACAGGTGCATTCCGAGAACCGCGCCACCGTATCCGGGATCACCTGGTTTGATGTGCAGCAGTATCTGCCGGGTTGACTCAACAGCACCGCAGACGCTGGCGATGATCGATAGTCCCAGCGATCGGACATACCGTCCGCGCGTCAGGGTTCCACGCAAGTCTTCGATCACAATCCACATCGCCGGCAGCGTGGCGAGGATCATCGCGTACCGCTGCACCATGCACAGCGGACATGGAAACTCACCGAGGCCGAGTTGCACGCCGAAAGCCCCGAGAAGTGTCGCGCAGTAGCCGAGGATGAAGGCAACAGCGCCCCAAAACATGATGCGACTGAGAACAGAGTTGGGTTGCGGTTCGACCGGCAATTCGCGCATCGGCGACTGAGGATCAACGGCGGAATCGGTAGCAGACATGACGCCCTCCTAAAAGCTCAGGTCGAGAGGGCTAGTGACGTGGTACCGGAAAAGCACCAACATGGCTACCAGTCCGACCACCCACAACGTCACGACGACTCCGGCACGAGCTCCGCGATAGATCGCAATGGCCAAGGCCATCAGCACGATCATGATGAGGATGTCCATGGCTGGCAGGCTAGGCCAGTGGCGGTCGGGTCAGGCGCCGACGCGCTGATCAGTGGAACGAAAGTTCAGGGACGCAGATCGCGTCGACGCCATGTGGCCAGTCCCACAGCGAGGAGCACCGCGGCAATACCGGTGAGAAGCGCCAACTGACCTGGCTCTACGTCACCACCTGGCAAACGTGGGCTATGGGCGAACGGTGACAGATCAAGTACCCACTGCGGTAGTTGCCACAGCGATCCGAACTCCCCCACCACGATGAACGCAACGAGCAGTCCCCATGCTCCGACCACCAAGCGCGGTGCTACCCCGAAGAGCAGCATCACGATTCCTGCGATCACCAGCGCCGCGGGAATCTGTCCGGCCGACGCAGCGAACAGTCGCGGTACTTGACCGCCGACGTCGCCAATGGCAAGGCCATGCGCAATGCCGATCGCAGTGCCGGTAATGAGAATGATGATCGCCGAACCAACGCACGCGAATACCAGATGCGAAGTCGCCCAGCGCAAACGAGAGGCGGGGGTCGACACTAGCAATTCGACATGCCCTGCCGTTTCCTCCGACCGCAGCCGAGACGCAGCAGCAATTGCGTACGCGCCCACGAGCGAACCAAGAATGCCAATCTCCGCGGCGAGGAACATGGTGGTCAGTCCTTGACTGCCTCCCAGAGCCTCAAAGAACGCCGCCATCTGTGGTGAATTGAGTAGACCCGCGATGGTGTGCGCCACCGACCCGAGAACCATGCCCATCAGCGCCGAACCCAGAGCCCACGCGATGAAGAGTCCTCGCTGAAGTCGCCATGCGAGCCCCATGACACCACCGATGGCACCCTGCGCCGGGCCAGCGCGCTCGGGGACGAGCCCGCTTCCAAGATCACGTCGCGCGCGCAGTGAATAGGCGATTGGAACCAACACCGCGGTCGCAACAATGGGGATGAGGGCGATCGACCAGCGGTCGCCGGCGAACGGACGGATTTGCTGGCTCCAACCCACCGGCGAGAGCCATGACAACCAACCGGGGTCAGCAGCACCTAGATCGCCGACTGCTCGCAGTGCGTAGGCAGCGCCCACGGCCGCAACACCCACTCCGATCGCGGCTCGCGCAGACGTCATCACCTGAGCTGCTACCGCCGCGATGGCGCTGAACACGATGCCGGCGAGGGCCCAACTCACACCGAATGCGAAAGCCCCGCTCCACGCGAGCCCCGCCGCACCGATGCCCAGCGCGGCCAGAACTCCCAACGCGAGGCTGGCGCCCATGCTGACAATAAGGGCCGCGGTGAGGGGCGCCGCTCGACCTACGGCCCCAGCCCCCACCAACTCAAGCCGACCACTCTCTTCTTCAGCGCGGGTGTGCCGAATCACGATGAAGATGAAGACGATGCCTACGATCGCCGCACCGAACGCCGTGAGTTTGATCAGCGATATGGCGCCCAAGGATGTGGGGTCGTACACCTTGCCGTACAGGGCGACTAACGCAGCGGTTGCGTTGATTGTTTCGGCTGCCGACGTGAGCGATTCCTGCGTGGGATACAGATCACGCGTCGCCGCCACAGATGAAGCGACCATCAGACTCAAGCCGATAATCCATGCGGGCAGCAGAACGCGATCGCGCCGCAATGCCAGCCGCACCAGCGGCCAAGTTCCGGTCATGGCGCGCCGCCGGTTTCGGAGTAATGACTGAGGAACAATTCCTCCAGTGTCGGCGGATGACTCACGAGCGCGGTGGCTCCCGCCGACGACAAGGCAGCGAGCAGCGGTGCGACACCGTGAGCGTCGACTTGAGCGGTAAAGCGATCACCGTCAAGCTTCGCCTCGTACACGCCGGTCAGCGTCTCGACTCCCTCAGGTGGACGAGCCACCGTGGCCGACATTGTTGTTCGAGTGAGGTGACGTAACTGAGCGAGCGTGCCCGTTTCAACTACCGAACCGTCGCGAATGATGCTGACGCGGTCACTGAGCACTTCAGCTTCACTCAAGATGTGTGAACTCAACAGCACCGAGCGACCGTCATCGCGCAGTTGTTCCACGCATTCTTTGAACTGCGCCTCCATTAACGGATCGAGTCCGGCGGTTGGCTCGTCGAGCAGATACAACTCAGCATCCGTCGCGAGAGCGGCCACCAGCGCCACCTTCTGCCGATTGCCCTTGGAATAGGTGCGCGCCTTCTTCGTCGGGTCGAGCTCGAAGCGCTCGAGCAGTTCGGTTCTACGGGCTGGATCGATGCCACCGTGCAGTCGGCCGAGAAGGTCGATAACTTCTCCCCCACTTAGCCCTGGCCACAGCGCGACATCACCTGGCACGTAGGCCAATCGACGGTGCAGGTCGGCGGCCTGACTCCACGGGTCAAGACCGAGCACTGACATCGATCCACCATCTGAACGCAGCAAACCCAAAAGCAGTCGCAGCGTGGTGGTCTTTCCAGCGCCGTTCGGGCCGAGGAACGCGTGCACTTCACCGCGCATCACTTGCAGGTCGAGACCTTTGAGCACCTGAGTGTGACCAAAGTTCTTCACGAGCCCACGCGCATCAATAACGAGATCAGACGACGCACTGTTCATACTTCATTGATACTCCACCGACAGCCCCGATTCACAGAGCCACTCGGCCCGTCGAGCGAGCCACGTGGCGGGCGTTCGGGCACACTGTGACGGTGAACGAGACAGCTGAGCCTCGACCGAGTCTCAAGGTCCGATTCGATGACGTGCAACGACGTCACCCGGTGCTCGGATTCCCCTGGGCAGTGCAACGCAAGTACTCAGAAGACGCGGGCGGGCGCCACGCGGCCTTGATGACCTACTACGGCTTTCTCAGTCTGTTTCCAATCTTGCTGCTCATCGTGGCCATCGCGTCGCGCGTACTTGCCGGCAATGATCAGCTTCGCCAAGAGGTCATCGCTGCGATCGTGCCCGATCAGGCGCAGGCGACCGTCGATGCGGCGCTTCAGTCGATGCCGTCGAGTGGACTGCCATTGCTGCTCGGTGTTCTTGGTGTTCTCGGATCAGCCATCGGAATCATCACCACTGCCTTCGACACGCTCAATCATGTGGCCGCCGTTCCACATCGACTGCTCCTTCGCGGAGTGCGCCGGTACCTGCGCATTTTCGCGCTGCTGGCCCTGCTCATGCTCGCTGCTGCTGCAATCGGCGGACTCTCTGTGTTTCTCGGAACTCGCGAGCCCAGAGCGCTGACAGGTGTCGCGAACGCCGTGGCTGTTGTCGGCATCCTTTTTCTCCTGATGTGGTCTGCCTCGGCGCTACTGTTGCCGCGAGCCCCGCGACTGCGGGAAGTGTGGCTCATGGCGTTGCTGGGCGCTGTCATCAGCACGGCGTTCCTCGCCTTCGGCGCCATCCTCATTCCACGATTCGTCGAGAAGTCCGGTGCGGTGTACGGAGCGTTCGCCACGATCGTGGGACTACTCGCCTTCATCGCCATCATTTGTCGCGTGCTGGTGTACACCGCTGAGGTCGCCGTGGTTCAGGCGTGGCACCTGTGGCCTCGCAGTGTTGATAAGGAAAACCCCACCGACGCCGATCGCATCGCACTGGGACTATTGGCCAGTGAGCAGGAACGCATCGACAGTCAGCGCGTGACGTCGACAATCACAAACTAGAGCCATTGCGTTGGCTAGGCGGCTGACGGATTCCCGCCGCGTAGAGAGCTGCCACGATTTCACGACTGGTCACTGGCTGCGCACCCTCAGCAATGACCATCGGTCGAATTTCGTCGGGAATGTCGTAGTGGTCGCCACCGAATGCGCGCTTGGGGATGCCGATCCACTCGGCGAATGCGTGCAGTTCGTCAAGTGATGTGTCGCTGACCAAGTGACACCACATACGGTCGCGCCACGGCCAATGCGCTTCATCGACGAGCAGAGCCATGCGGTGACGATACCGCTCAGGAAGCAATAGTGCCTCTACGCGATGATGACCGAGTGATGACAGGCTCTCAACGCGCGAGCAGGTCAGTCGTAATAGCAATCGCCCTTGTGGCGTTCAATCTGCGCACACCAATCACGTCACTGCCCACCGTCGTCACAAACATCGAAGCAACGACTGGTCTCGGAAAAGCCGGCCTCGGAGCGCTCACCACGATGCCCATTTTGATGATGGGTGCACTTGCATTCACGGTGCCGAGTTTGGCGGCACGCTTTGGCCTGACTCGCTTGGTGTGGATTGCCACCGCGATTCTGGCTGGCGCTTCGGCAATCCGAGTGGCTGGCGCAAACGTCGCCGTCTTGTACGCCTCGGCACTGATGGCCGGCGCTGCGATCGCACTTGCCGGAGGATGTGTACCGGCCATCGTGCGCCAGCAACTTCCGCATCGAATTGGGCTGGTGACCGGCGTCTGGACCACCGCCATGATGATCGGGGCGGCTCTGGGCGCGACATTCACCGTTCCGCTTGAGAATCACTTCGGATCTTGGCAGGTAGCGCTCGCCTTCTGGGCGATTCCCGCCGCCGTCGCCTGGCTCATCTGGACCGTTGTTGAGCGGCGTGAGCGCACCGCACCGCCTGCCGTTCGACGCGCGTCACGCATCAGCGACCTGCCCTGGCGCAGCAGCACCGCATGGGCCATCACCGCCTTCCTCGCTATCAACTCGATTACCTTCTACACCACCGTGGCATGGCTCGCCCCCTCGCTGGAAGCGCGCGGACTCTCACAGGCCGATGCCGGCGCCGCATTTGGCTTGTCATCGGCCGTCGGATTCATCGCAGCGCTCTTCCTTCCTCCCTTGCTACTACGCACACGCTTTCCACGCGCGCTACTCGCCGTTGTTGTCATTGTCGACCTGGTGTCATTCGCCGGAATTGCCTTCCTCCCTTTGACGGCGACCGCCCTCTGGATGGTGCTCTTTGGCCTGTCGAACAGCGGCTGGTTTGCGCTCGGACAGGCCCTGATTGGGATGCTGAGCATCGATGCCGTTCATGCGGCGAGACTCACCGCCATGGTCTACGCCGGCATGTACCTGCTCGCGGCGGTCGGTCCGATTTCCGCTGGAATTCTGCTCGACCTGACCGGGTCGTGGACCGCGCTCTTCGCACTGCTCGCAGCCTCAACGGTCTTGGCGCTTTTCGCCGTTCCGAAATTGTCACCCGCACGCCGCTAACAACTACGTCGCCACCCGCTAGCGTCGGTCACATGAGCAGGTCACCGCGGATCATCGCGATGCTTGTGTCGCTGCTCGCTCTGAGCGCCGGCCTGACCGGACTCTTCCTCGGTTTCTGCTCGATCGTGACCGCTGGCGGCCTGTGTCCCGCTGACGGTGGTGCGGTACCTGTCGCGACCTGCCCTGTTGGGGCACCGTCACTTCTTCTGGCATCAGTCATCGCCGGACTCATCGGTTTCGCCGGATATCGAGTCATGAGCCCTCGACTACCAGGACCCCACCTCATTCCTTTGGTGTGGCCAGCCGCGTTTTTGCCACAGGCGTGGACGGTGTTGAGCAACGCGAGTGATCAACCCGAATATGGCGGATGGGGCGGCATTGGCTTTGGCCTCCTTCTTCTTGCGCTCGGGGCATTTCCCCTCATCGATTTGTTACGTCGCAACACTTTGCACGCCGTCTTCTACGCAGACGCCGCACCCGTCTCGCGTCGCGTCCCGGGATACCCGCGCGGCTACACCCTGGCCACAGCGCTGAAGTCAATTGACGACATGGGACGCGATGACGGCACGAGCGAGACAGAGATGGCCGAAATGAGGGCACGCGTCATGGCATCACCTCTAGGCCAACAGGGCGGTCCGCCTGCCGTCGACCCGAAGGCGAACGACGGGAAGCGAGCGCTGACCCTGGCACAGGCAGTCACCGTGGTTGCTGGCATGGCAGTGGGGTTCGCCGCTGCGTCGGCGCTGATGTACTAGGAGGTGCCGGCTCTCGCCGTCAGCGCTCGATCGACGCGAGAATCTCAGCGGCGCGCGGAGTAGCGGCCGCCAGGTCGTCAGGAACGAGTGACAGTCGCGTGCGTCGAGCCAGAATGTCGTCGAGGTCGTTCGCACCTTCACTTCGCACCGCGTGCACAATCTCAACGCCCAGAACTGCGATTCCGGGTGCCAGTGGCTCAAGTAGTTCGGGTCGATCTTCGGCACACGCGGCAACACGGCCCGCCTCCGTGCCAAATCGTCGTTGCAGCCGAGGAACCGATTCGATCACGGAGTTACCTGCACCGACGAGCGGGAGTTCGTGCGTGCGACAGGGCACCGGTGTAATCAGGTCGACCACGTCTTGCGCCATGCGCCGGTAGGTCGTGAGTTTGCCGCCTGTGACCGTGATCAACGAATCGCCGGTCTTGCGAATCAGGTGCTTGCGCGAGATGTCTGACGTTGCCCCTGCTCCGCCGTCGTCGGGCGCCACCAGCGGACGCAGACCCGCGAACGAGCCCACCGCATCGGCCGCCGTTACTGGCGCAGCCAACACCGATGAGATGACCTCGAGGATCCAGTCGATTTCGACCGCTGTCGCAACGGGCTCGTCAGGAAGTGGGCGCGCCTCTTCCACCACATCGGTGAGGCCGCAATACACCAGGCCATCAGGCTGCGGAATCGCAAAGACGAATCGACCCATGCGACCGGGCACGGGAACAATCATCGAGGCCTGCGGAAAACCGAGAGTGGAAGCACGCAGTACGACGTGAGTACCGCGTGAGGGTTGAAGTGTGACTGAAGGATCGAGAGTGTCAGCCCACACACCCGTGGCATTAATGACGTGCTTGGCTCGAATCTCAAACCGTCCGGGTTCGAGCGTGTCTTCAACAACCGCGCCCCCGGCACCGACCTCGAGTGCGCCTACTCGCGTGAGGATGCGTGCCCCATGAGCCGCCGCGCTACGCGCGATTGCCACCACAAGCCGGGCGTCATCTTCGAGTTGCCCATCGAAACTCACGGTGCCGGAAACAAGCCGACTGCGATCGAGCGCTGGCGCGAGCCGAGCAGCTTCCTCAGCGTTCACCTGGTGGTGACGCGGAAGCAGACCGCCTGTGCGCGCGCCCAGCGCGAGCAAGTCGCCGGCTCCAAACCCGAGTCTGGTGATGAATGAATCACGACGGCTATCTTCACGCATGTGCGGAACAAGCCCAGTCAGCGGATGTACGAGGTGAGGTGCAATGACGCGCATCAGGTAGGCGCGCTCGACGGCACTTTCCCATGCAAGTGCGGCGTTGCCCGTGATCAGGTAGCGCAGGCCACCATGCACCAACTTGCTCGACCATCGCGACGTGCCAAATGCCAGATCGTGCCGCTCAACCAGCGCCACTGACATACCGCGACTCGCCGCATCGAGTGCGACGCCAGCACCTGTCACACCTCCGCCGATGACTAACACATCAACGAGTTGCCCACCGGCCACGGCATCACGATCACGTGACCGTCGCCGCGGGTTGAGGTCGGCCCGAATGTCGCTCGGGGTGATCGTTGCCGATGATGCGCGCACACTCATGACGCGCCTCCCACCGGGGCGAGATAACCCATGACCAATTGCTGCAACTCATCGAATGCGCGCGGGTCGGTTTCCTGCACGATGCGCTCGGAGAACACAAATGACTGCGCGGTCATCGTGAGCGTGAATGCGAACAGGTCGGGATCACCGTCACGCACGGAACCGTCGCCACTGCGCGAGGTCATTCCAGCAGCGATGATGCCGGCGAGATGTTCGCGCGCCATACGCTGCGTGGAACCGAGTCGATCAACCATCAGCGGAAGGAGCGACTCGGGGTCAACGTCGAGCACTCGACGCATCAAGGGATGCATGGCCACCGCCTTCGTCACCGCTGCGACCGCCTGGGCCGTACTAGTGCGGGCGTCGAGTTTCGCTGGCAGACCGGCTTCGATCGTGGCCAGCAGGAATGTCAGCTCCTCACGCAACACCGTGGTGAACAGCGTGGGTAGATCGGTGTGGTGCCGGTAGAGCGTCATTCGTGAAACCCCGGCCCGGCGCGCAATATCGGCCATGGTCACGCGAGAGACGCCAAAGTCGAGAACGCAGTCGTAGCAGGCTCGCAACACCGCATCGTCTGTGACGGCCGGCGATACCGGACGCGGCAGAGACTTACTGTTACGAATCGACGTCATGTGTCACACTGTACCAGTAGTCAACGAACAGGAGTCTGTGGTGGCGCAGCACGAGGCACCCGTCCCGGCGTGGCGCGAGCGAGGAGCTGACGAAGGCACGTACCGCTCGGTGTTCGCCTATGACTCCACGCGCGTGAAGCATCCGAGTGCCGGCTGGGTACGCATGTTCAAGGACGAATTCGGCATGAACGACACCGATTTCATGGCATCGGGCGACCAGGGCGATGCCCTCGTGACGCTGCCACACCCTTCACGCATCGACCCCCGACACCGCTCGGCCATGGTGGCGATTGTTGGCGCCGAGAACGTAGCCGACGACGCCTACAGCCGCGTTAAGTACGGGCATGGCAAGTCGGTCGATGAAGATCTCGCGCTACGAGCCAGGCGAGCGCCCGAGGTTCCCGACCTCGTCGTACATCCGCGCCACAAGGCCGACGTCGTCGACATCGTGGCCTACTGCGCCGCCGAAAAGTTGCCGCTTGTTCCGTATGGCGCCGGGTCAGGAACGGTCATCGGTACGCGTACCGACGGCGGCATCGTTCTGGTGATGCGTACGCACATGAACCACGTGTTGTCGGTGAGTGAGCGCACGATGACTGCGACCGTTCAGCCCGGACTCATCGGATCAGACTTCGAAGCGTTGTTGAACGATGCACCCCGAGCCTTCGGAACGTCACGCGCATTTACGTGCGGTCACTTCCCGCAGTCATTCGAACTCGCCTCAGTCGGCGGCTGGATCAGCGCACTCGGATCAGGCCAAGCCTCGACCTACTATGGCGATGCCTACGACCTAGTGGTGAGCCAGGAATACGTCACGCCCGTTGGCACCATTCGTACCAAGGACTATCCCGCTACGGCAACGGGCCCCAAGGTCAACGACATCCTCAAAGGCAGCGAGGGAATGTTTGGTGTTCTCGTCGAAGCAACAGTGAAACTCTTCCGCTACGAACCGAGGAACACGCAGCGCTTCGCATTCATGCTGCCCAGCTGGGAAGCCGGAGTTGAAGCCACGCGCGACATCGCGCAAGGCGAATTTGGCTTACCCGCAGTGCTGCGCATCTCCGATTCGGAAGAAACCGAGCGCGCACTCGCACTCAAAGGCTTCGACACCGGCCCCGCCAACACCTTCCTGAGCATGCGCGGCTTCACGCCGGGCAAACGCTGCCTACTCGTGGGCACCGCCGAGGGTGAGAAAGGTTTTGCCAAACACGTTGCCTCCATGTCACGCAAGATCGCTCGACGTCACGGGGGCATGACACTCACCGGATTGGCTACCAAGCAATGGGAACACGGTCGCTACAGCGACATCTACGTGCGCGAAGACATTCTTGATTTTGGAATGGTCATCGACACTCTTGAGACGTCCGTCACATGGGACAACCTGCACACCGTCTACAACAGCGTTCGATCGTTTGTGAAGAGTCGCCCTGGAACGGTGTGCATGACTCATGCTTCACACTTCTACGCGCAGGGAACCAACCTGTACTTCATCCTCATTCTCAAGCCCGAGACGCCCGAGGAGTACTTCGCATTCCGCTCGGCAATTGTCGACAAGATCATTGAACTGGGTGGCTCCACCAGTCATCACCACGGCATGGGTAACCTCTTCGCCCCGTGGCTGGAAGAGCACCTCGGTACTGCGGAGATGGACGTGCTGCGCGCACTCAAGGCGCACTTCGATCCCGACGGAATCATGAACCCGGGCCATAAGTCCCTAATGACGCCGAAGCCCTAGTCGAGAGCGAATCCGCGTGTGACCATGGAAGAGACATGGGAGGCACCATGAGTCGAATTCGACGGACTGCCCTGATCACTACCGCTGCGTTGGCCTTTATCGGGGCGAGCATTGCCGCCGTTCCCACACCAAGCGTCGCTGGCGACCTCATCGGAGGGGGCGGCACGCCGTGCACCTTTGACGATGACCTTACCGCGTTCTACACGGCACCACCTGGCGCGATCACAGCCGACCCGGGCACGCTCATTCGGTGCCAGGAGCGTCTCGACATTCAAGGCCTCACCGGTGCGCACGCGTATCGCGTCATGTACGTCACCGAGGCACCCGCACCCGGCAGCTACACGTCGAAATCGAGTGCTCGTAAGTTCCGCGGAGTAGCACTAGTCAAGCGCTACAGCACGGGAATGATCTTCGTTCCGACGGCGACCGCACCGCTCACGGGCCGCAAAATCGTGGCGTGGGACCACGGCACTGTCGGCATGGGGCAAACATGTGCACCCTCGATCAGCGGCTACAAGAAGGTTGCGGCAGTGACAGCCGCGACCGTTCCGAACATGTCGTACGGCTTCGTGCAGAACATGATCAACAAGAACTGGGTTGTGACCGCGACCGACTACGCGGGTCTCGGCATCATCGGCCAATCAACGAAACTCCAGTACCTCGTGGGAGCGAGCGAGGCGATGGACACGGCGAACGCTGTTCGACTGGCGGCAGCGTTTCCCGGAAGCGGCGCGAGGCCCTTCGGGCGCAAGCCGGTGTATGCGGTGTACGGCCAGTCACAGGGCGGTCACGCTGCCCTCTTCACCGGAACCATCGCACCCGCGTACGCCCCAGAACTCACGCTGAAGTCCGTCGTCGCCTCTGACCCCGCGGCGAACATGGTGCCGTTGGTGCAGCAGCAGTACAACAAACTGATCGCGTGGGTGCTTGGTCCGGAAGTCGCACTGGCGTGGCCCGGCGTACAGCCGTCGTTGAACGCCAACGACGTGCTCACCACGATTGGCAAGGCCAACGTCAACACACTCGCAGCGAAGTGTGTCACCTCGGCCGCCCTTGCCGCATTAGCGAAGGACCCGCGCGGCAAGAAACCGTTCTTCCTCTCGGCCGTCAACACCAACCCCGGTTGGGTCGCCATGCTCAATGCCCAAACACCGCCGGTCGTGAAGGGAATTCCGGTGCTGATCGGCCAGACACAAAACGATGGCGTCGTACTGGCCAACACCAACGCGTCGTTGCAGACGGCGTGGTGTTCGGCCGGGGCAAACCTGAAGATGTTCTGGGTGAAACCCAGTGGCGTCCTTCCCAACTCGTTCGTCACCATGGCAATGGCGCACCTCAACAGCGCGTCGGTTGACGCGCTGGCCGCAATCAAGTTCATCAACAACGGATTCAAGGGAACATCGACAGCCATCACCGGCGTGACCTCGTGTTCGACTCCCCCACCGACGCCCCTGTCGTAAGTCGGTGACCGTCCTTCTGTGAGCGTGTGAGGCCCGAATCGGGCGGCGTTCTACGCTCATAGAAGTGGCTGATTCTCGCGCCTGCTTTAGGCTGAACACAATGTCCACGCCCGAGCCGCGGACCACCGATTACGAGGGGTTCAACGTGTCGCACGAGCATTTCCACCCACTGGGTAAGCAGCCGTCATCCGCTACCGTCGCCTTGCGCGCAGCGCTCCGCGAACAACTGCCGTTCGAGGATGCTCGCGACTTTGAAGAAGCGCACCGGGGCTTCATCGCCGCGCCCCCGTACCGGCAGATCATGGCTGAGGCCGGACATGTCGCGTGGAACATGGGTAGCTACGACTTCCTGCTCGAGGGTGAGGAGTTCGACTCAATTCATCCCTCGCTGCAACGCCAGGCCATTCTCAACATGGAGTACGGGCTGTTCGAGGTGGTACCCGGTCACATCTACCAAGTCCGTGGCTTCGACCTCGCCAACATCTCGTTCATTCGCTCCGACACCGGGTGGATCGTCTTTGACCCGCTGACGGCGAAGGAAACCGCTGCCGCCGCACTTGCTTTCGTCAACGAACAACTCGGCGAGCGTCCCGTCGTGGCTGTCGTCTACTCGCACTCGCATGGCGATCACTTCGCCGGCGCGCACGGAGTCGTCGATGAAGCCGACGTGCGGTCGGGCAAGGTTCCTGTGATCGCACCCGTGGGTTTCCTTGAACACGCCGTTGCCGAAAACGTCTACGCGGGCAATGCGATGAACCGACGCATGTTCTACCAGTACGGCTCGCTGCTCGATCGCAGTCCGTTCGGACATGTTGACCAAGCCATCGGAAAGGGCGTCGCCTCAGGGTCGGCCGGCCTGATTCCACCGACCATCGACATCGTCGACGACATCGAAGAACTCACCATCGACGGCGTACGCATGGTGTTCCACAACACCCCCGGCACCGAAGCACCCGCCGAGATGAATACGTGGTTCCCCGACCTCAAGGCATTCTGGGCCGCCGAGAACATCGTCGCGACGATTCACAACATCTACACGTTGCGCGGTGCGCTCGTCCGTGACGCACTCGAATGGTCGCGACAGATCAACAAGGCGCTGTACATGTTCGGAACAGAAGCCGAGGTGATGTTCGCGTCGCACTCGTGGCCTCGATGGGGCAATGAGCGCATTCAAGAAGTGATGCGCACTCAACGCGATACGTACGCCAACCTCAATAACGGTGTTCTGCACTTGGCCAACCAGGGCGTCACGATCAACGAGATCCACCGCGTGTACCAAGTTCCCGAATCACTTCAGCGCAACTGGGCCGCACGTAGTTACCACGGATCGGTCGAACACAATTCGCGAGCCGTAGTCAACCGCTACTTGGGTTACTGGGATGGCAACCCCGCCACCCTGGTTCCACTCTCGCCTCGTGAATCTGGGCCGTTGTACGTCGAGATGATGGGCGGACCCTATGCCATCATCAACCGCGCACAACAACTCATGGGAGCCGGCGATTACCTGCTGGCAATCGAGATCCTGAACAAGCTCGTCTACGGCGAGCCTGACTTTGTGGCCGGTCGCGAACTCCTCGCCGACGCATTTGAGCAGGTGGGCTACCAGCAAGAGAGTCCCAGCGTGCGCAACAGTTTCCTCGCCGCCGCACTCGAACTGCGCTCAGGTATTCCAAGCGGAGTTGCACCCAAGAGCACCGGACCTGATCTGGTGCGAGCACTCAGTACCTTGCAGTTCCTGGATTACCTCGGTATTCGCCTTGATTCCGCGGCCGTCGCCGACGAGCATTTCACGATGAATCTCATCACGCCCGACAACGACGAGAAGTTCGTGGTCGAACTCAGTAACGGAACACTCACCAGCCTGCAGGGCTTCCTCTCCCCCACACCCGACCTCACGTTGACGCTTAATCGTTCTGATCTCGAGAACGCCATGATCGGCATCGTGCCTTTGCAGCAGCAGGTCGCCGACGGAACCGCCACGATTGAGGGCGATCCGTCATTCCTAATGACGTTGGCCGCTGCCCTCACCGAATTCGAGGCAAATTTCGAGATCATGCCCAGCACCACGTCAGGATCGTCGGCCGCACCTAGCGATGCGTTCGCGTATCACGACCTCGGCGACAGCAGCGGCGGCTGAACCGCTGCCGATAGCCTGAGTCCACGGCTACAGGGGAGGCTCGGATGGCGCACACCCTCCGACTTCCAGACATCGGGAGTTAGCCGATGCAGATGCAGCCGGCTCTCAAACCCGATCCCGCTCCGGTGCTACTGCGCACCGGCATCGCCGTTCTGGTCGACATCATCGTCGTCTTTGTTGTCGTGCGAACGGTGCTGGTGGCGGCCGGCCATCCCGACGAAGGCCTCACGCATGCCGTGCTGCCGGCAGTATTCGGTGGCATTTTCGCCTTCCTTGGCTCACTCGGCGGCAGTTCACGCAGCGGTCTTGCGCGGGCCGCCCTACTCTCGGCCGTGGCACTGCCGCTCACTCTCATCGCGATCGTCGTGCGCGAGTGGCCGATCGCCTCGGGCCTCACACTCGCAGCAGCAGCCGTTGGCGCAGGATTCCTCGCGTGGCATGGCGAGCCATTCGCCACCCTCGGAAACGTGCTGCTCTACATGTACTTCCTGCCATTCGTCTTTGGCGCAGGAAGTGGCGTACCTCTGAATTACCTCGCTCTGGGGTTTGTCGTGATGGTGGTGTGCACCGTCGTATTGCGCGGTATCGCTGCGCTCGTTCCGCACCACCGGGCTCCGCCACGCGTACACGCGACCGATGAGCCGAGCGCCCCGCCGACCGGGCATCGATTCACCCTTGTCGACGAGCCCCAATTGACGCGGCTGAAGCGCACGACGGTTCGTTCGGCGATCGGCCTAGGAATCGGCGCCTCCCTCGTTGCGGCTACCGACAATCACGATGCCGTGTGGGTGCTCATGACACTCATCGCACTCATCCCGCCAGCCTTGCCTCTCACGATGCACCGCGTGTTGCAACGCCTGGGCGGTACTGCCATCGCAATGGTCGTGCTGACGCTCATCGATGCGGCGATACCCGCAGGAAATCTGCGGCTCATCGCGCTCGCGCCCGGCATTATCGTCACGGTTGCCTTCCTGCGCCGCAGTTACACGCTGTCGGTGCTCGGAGTGAGCCTCGTCGCCGTGCTCGGCTACTCCCAAGTTCACGCGCCACTCGGGGAAGCTCTGCTGTGGCGAGGATTCGACACCATCGTGGGCGCAGTGATCGCGATTGCGTTGACGCTGATGATTCCTGTGGAAGCCAAGCAGCGCACCTAGCCTCAGACGCCATCCCGAAGTGACATTCCCGCCGAAGCCCCTTTCTGTGAGCAAAAACGACCCGAATCGGGCGCTTCTTGCTCACAGAAAGGGGCTTCCGAGGTAATGGCAACCATCTCGTCCTTCGTACGTAGGTCACACTCGATGTATGTCGCGCCGATGGTTAGTCGTGAGCACGGTGTACATCATCGCCGCGGGTGTCCTTGCGACAGTTGGCTTCGCGCTCGCCAACCCACTGCCCATCTTGCTGGCTGCGCTGATCACCATTCCATGCAGTGTTGTTGCGCTACCTGCCTACTACCTGGCTTACGGACTGCTCGCACAACTTCCCGGAGCCAACCCCTCATCATCGTCGGGCAGCGGAAGCGTTTCAAGCGATGGCGCCGTCACATCGACCACATCAACCGGAATGCCCGCTGAATGGTTTACAACCATCACACCCATTATCGGAGTCGGTGCACTCGTGGCCGCAGCCATCGCGAACGTCTTCATCGCCCGCGCCTTTGCGGCCCAACGAAACCGCCGTGGTCACTAACGATCTGCAAGAAGCGTGTACCGACGTCGCCACGACCAACGCATCAGGCTGATCGACAGTCCGAACGTGACCACCACAATGAACAACTCGAAGATGCCGCCGCCGCCCATCCCCCAAATACCGTGCTCGATGTCGTACAACACGTCCATGCAACCGAGGTACATTCCGGCCGCTCCCCCCGCAATGAGCCAGAAGAGTGCCCAGTGGCTGTTGCGAAGCAGCGCAACGACCGCACCCACGATGCAGATGAAGAGCCACAGATCAGCCACCGGAAAAGCCTGCTCGAACTCGTAATACGCCTGTGTTGTGTCACTCGCGACAACGTCGCGCGCTGTGAACCAGAGCAACCAGTAGACGATGTCCAAGACAGCGGCGAGGACGAGCCCGATGAGCACGAGAGTGCGCGATGGCCCGATAGGTGCGTGACCAGGTGCCGTGGTTGCGGATGTCGCGCTCAAGAATGCCTCCTCGTAGCCGTGCGCGCGGGTGACGATCTTGGTCGAGACCCGATCTGCTGAACCCCCGGTTGCCAGACAACCTTCCGAGCATAGGTAACACGTTGACACCACCGTTCACGAACGGAGAAATGTCATGAGCTCGTCGAAGAGAAGTCCCTCTCGGTCCCGGCCATGTATCGACTGTTCCGTTCGCACCTCATCTCAAGTAAGCGGCGATGCCCTGCACCATTGGCACAGTGAAGGGAGCTATGACCAAGGCATCGCCACTGTCATTCCTTGGGCAGACTCCAGATGTGGTGGGCCGCATAAGCGCGCCAAGGACTCCACTTCTGCGAATACAGTGCCAAGTCGCTTGTCTTCTCGGGCAACCCAAGTCGGCGCGTATTGTTCTTGACAATGAGGTCCGTTTCCGGAAAGGCGTCTCGATCACCCAGCCCACGCAGTTGCATGTAGTTGACAGTCCATGGACCGATGCCAGGCATCGCGAGTAATTGCACACGAAGTGCTGCGTGGTCGGGGTTGCATAGGTCTACCTCTCCGGTGGCTACGGTTTGGGCAACCAGCGCCAGCGAACGCGCGCGAGCACCGGGCATTCCAAGTTGCGCGATTCGATCGACACCCAAGTCCGCCACCGCGAGAGCGTCGGGGAACGGTTCCAGTGTGGGCTCCAGTGACGTCCTAGCCGCGCTCACAAGACGCCCAAGAACGGTTGTTGCGCCAGCGACTGATACTTGCTGTCCAACAATGGCGCGCACCAGCGTCTCCCACGCATCAACGGTCGTGGGCACACGCATTCCCGGTCGCGATCTGACGAGCGGTCGCAGGACCTCGTCGCGACTGAGGGTCTCGTTGATTAACTGTGGCTCGGCATCTAAGTCCAGCCACTGCCGAACAATGGCTTCCAGCTGGGACGTATCTGGTAGGTCGCGATCCGTGCGGACCAGAACATGATCATCACCGACAGACACCTCGACAGTGGTCGGGCCGGAAGGCAGTTGAATCACACGGCGATGGATCCAGCCCCCGACCGCGTCGTCATGCGTTTCCAAGCCTGCAACCGTGCGCGCACGAAGAAAGTGGCCGACTTGTTGCGCGTCATAGGGAGGTTGGAAAGTGAGGCGTAACTCAACCATCGAATCGACCGGCCCTGGTCGGCTTTCTTCGGATGTCACCTGCATGAACCTAGCGCGTACCCAACGTCCATATCTGGCGCTATCAGCCGGACGAAAACAGGACAGCCACCCCCCTTCCCCTTCCCCTTCCCCTTCCCCTTCCCCTTCCCCTTCCCCGAGCATCTTTTGTCAGGAAGTACCCGTGACGGGGTTCGATTGACCAAAGATGACCCCACATCGGCTGTCGCCTAACATGACGCCGTCTGGCCGGGTGACATTGGGAAATCCGCGGGCTGATAGCTCAAAGAGCGTGTCAGGATTGCGCCTATGACGCTCACACTCAATGGTCTGCGAACAGTGATCTACCCCTCGACCAACCTCGAGGTGGACAAGGCGTGGTGGTCATCATTGCTCGGACAGCAGCCGTACTTCGACCAGCCTTTCTACGTCGGCTTCGAGGTCGGCGGCTACGAACTGGGCCTACTACCTGACGCCACTGCTTCCGACGGGTCCCTGGTGTATTGGGGAGTTGACGACGTTGCAGCCGCGGTTCACGCGGCGATCTCCGCCGGGGCCACAGAGCACACGCCTGTTGCAGATGTCGGCGATGGCATTGTCGCAGCGACGGTCAGAACACCCGCAGGAACGATTCTCGGGCTGATCTATAACCCTCACTTCAAGACTGCCTGAGGGTAGCTACCGACGTTTCACGCTCGCGCGCGTACAACCGCGTCCGCTCCCAATCGATGTCGCGGTACATCCGAGACCTCGACGTTTTCGTTTGCCGCGTCGCCCTAGGGAAAACCCTAGGGGCGAATTGCGTCCACGCGTTTCCTCTGGTGTCCTTCGGTTGTCGGCGATGGGCGCGCACGCATCCATCCGAGCAATCCGCGACTACAGCGGCGAGTTTGCCGATCCTAGGAGGATCTCAATTATTGGAACCAAGCTCGTCGTCTCGGTAGGACTCACCATGTCCGCTGCCCTCATGCTCGCTGCCTGTGGCAGTACCCCAACCGGCACCTCGTCGGCGGGCTCCACATCCGCGAGCGCCGCCGCATCGACAACGACGACAGCCACGGGATCCGCTGAAGTCTTCTCGTCGTGGACATCGGGCTCTGAGAGCGCCGCGCTTCAGTCGCTGTTCGCCGCCGCGAAGTCTGCCAATCCGAGCCTGGAACTAGTGAACGGCGCCGTTGCTGGTGGTGCGGGCGTCAACTCCAAGCAGGTGCTCGCGACCCGTCTCGCCGCGGGCGACGTACCCGAGACGTGGAAGACCAATCCGGGCAGCGAGCTTGGCGATTTCGTCAAGCAAGGGGTCGTCGCTGACCTCACCGGCCTGTACGCGTCAGAGGGCTGGGACAAGGTGGTTCCCAAGGAACTCATCGACAGCATGTCGTACGCCGGAAAGACGTACGCCGCCCTCACGGGAGTTCATCGCGCCAACGTTCTTTGGTACAACAAGCCACTCGTGGAAGGCGCCGGGGTCACGGTTCCGGCCAACATCACATTCGCGAACTTCGCCACCATCGCCGCCCAACTCAAGAGCAAGGGCATCACTCCTCTATGCCTCGGCGACAAGGACATCTGGACTGCAGCCCAACTACTCGAGGAAATCGTCGTAGGCGAGATCGACGCAGACGGCTGGAATGGCCTGATGGACGGCACGCTCAGTTGGAATGACCCGAAGGTTGTTCAGGCAGTCAGCGATTTCAGCACTGCCCTCACCTGGACCAACAAGGATCACAAGTCACTTGACTGGACCGGTGCTGTCGCCGGCCTCGCCGACGGCACGTGCGCCTTCAACCTCATGGGTGACTGGGCCTACGGCGAGCTCACCACCAAGCACAACAAGATCGACGGCACCGACTTCGGCTACACCGTCATCGGTGACCCGAACACTTTCGTCACCGTGAGCGATGCCTTCGTTGAGGGTGTGGGCAGCAAGAACCCGGCCGGTGCAGTGGCCTTCCTGAAGGCGCTCATGACCCCCGAGGGCCAGATCGCGTTCAACAAGCTCAAGGGTTCGTCGCCCGTACGTTCCGACGTCGACCTCTCGCAGTTGGGCGTGTACCAACAGGGCGCCGCCAAGACCCTTGCTGACGGAGTCAAGGTTGCCTCGCTCGTCCACGGCCAAGCCCTTGTGCCTGCCGCTGACAGCCAGGCTCTAGCCGACAACGTGGCTGCGCTCGAGGCCACTGGCAACGCGACGGCGTTCAGCGCCGCAATGGCCAAGGCGTTCAAGGCCAACGCGGGATAGTAGAGGTACGCGGACGCGCCACACTCGCACCACCGTTGGCCGAGTGCCACGCACGTCTGCGTGCACCACTTCCCTCGCGTTGCGGAAGCTAGCCTGCCGATGAATGGGCGCCGGCTAGAAGCCGACGTTCGATCGCGTCTGCAGAAGCGACCGGACCGCCCGCGGCCTTGAAGCCTGCGGCCACACGGGAAGCACCGGCCGTCTTGGTAAGTGCCTCGCCAAGTGCGGCCCGTAGCTTGTCTGGGTTGAGGCGACGAGCGGGCAGACGAGTTCCCGCCTGCGCTACCTCAACGCGCCGCGCGACCTCAAACTGATCACGACCGAATGGAACGACGCAGACGGGCACCCCTCGGGCGAGCGCCTTCTGGGTGGCCCCCATGCCGCCGTGAGTGATGGCTCCGACCGCGCGATCGAGTAGTGGGCCGTGGGGTAGGAATCGCTCGACATGAGCGTTGTCTGGAATGTCGAAGTCCCGCGGATTCCCAGAAGGAAGAGTGGCGATCACGTGGAATGCTTCCCCATCGAGCGCTTCGAGTGCGGCACGAACGAGGCGGCCATCATCTTGAAACTCCGAAGAGGTAGTCACGAGCACGATGGGTTGTTCGATCTCGGCGATCCAGGGTGGAAGTGAGGAAGGGGGCTCCCAGTCACACGGGCCGACCATGACGATGTTGTCGGGCCAGTTGTCACGGTGGTATTCAAAAGGTTCGGCGGTGAGATAGAGCAGCAGTGGTGGGCGAGCGAAGATCTCATCTGAGTGGTTCAGCGGTGTAAGGCCTAGACGGCTTCGCACAAGGTTGAGTGGCGCAAGCATCTGTTTCTCCACGGTACCAATGACTATCGGACCTAGCAGGGTGTCGCGCACTCGACCTACGGCCCCTTGGGCCGGAGGCCAGCCAGTGCCGAAGGGTGGCACCTGCGTTGAACGTAATGCCATCGGATACGGACAGAAGGCCGCCCACTGCCCACCCCATTGCTCCGCTGCAGCGAGGGCACCCCACGAGTTGATATCGACGACCACGGCGTCGGGTTGTTCTTCGTGAATAGCGCGGCGAAGATCCTCTGCATCGTATTCGGCCCGGTCACAAAACCCACGAACTGCGGCTGCCAACGCCTTGCGTTGGTTGGGAGCGCGCCAATCCTGCAACGCGATGGCCTCCACCGCGGCATTGATTGCAGCGGCGCTAAATCCGTGGCTGCGCATGAGCGGCACTTCCGAAGCGAGGGTGCGCACACTGATGTCGTGGCCCCGCGCGCGCAGTTCGTCGAGGATCGGAATCAGGGGGAAGAGGTGACCACGTGCAGGTGAGGTGTACGCGAGAATGTGTGACATCAGGACTCCTTCATCATCGGGGCGAGAAGTTCAACCATCGCGAGTACCGTCTGGTCACGCGTGAGGTTGAGGTCGCGACGCAACACCTTCCACGTGTAGACGTCGCAGACAGCAACGATCTTGGCTAGCGTGCGTCGTCGGTGGCTTCCATGAAGCCCTGTCAGGGCGGGCGCGAAGGTATCCGCGCACCAGTTCCGGTGCACTGCCCGACCCGCATCAACGATGGGTGCCAAGCTTGGAAGCCGCTGCTCTTCGGCCAGCATTCGTAATGCGCGCTCGCCGGTGATTTCGTAGTTGGCGACAAGAGCCGCTACGGCGGCTGGGGTGTCTCCCACAGGCGCCTTGTCGCGTGCACTGCGTTCCTTGTGTGCTTCTCGCGCAATTCCCTCTGCGAGTAGCGCTTCCTTGCTTCCAAACCGACGAATGACAGTTCTCACAGTGACACCGGATTTCGCTGCCACCGCTTCAAGCGAAATCTGATCTGAGGGATGCTCCCAGAACAGTTGCACCGCCGCATCGAGGATTCGCTCGCCTGTTTCGGCGGTGGCCTCCGCACGTGCACTCATCCGGTAGGTACGGTGCTCGGTCAATTCCATGTCACTAACCGTGACATCAAATACAGCGTCACCACAAGGCGGCATCCGCCAAATGGGTTCACCCCCACCCCCGCCCCTGCCCCGGCTTCCACCCCGCCCCTGCCTCCGCCCCTGCCTCCGCCCCTGCCTCCGCCCCTGCCTCCGCCCCCGGCATCTTTTGTCAGTAGGTGCCCGTGACGGGCTTCTGTTGACAAAAGATGACCAGGAATCGGTCGATCGACTACCGGGCACTTGGCCGGAATTGTGGTGACACAACAAATGAATTGATGCGTATCGATTTCCCCCAGCCGGCACGCAGGCACAAAGTAGGCCCAGCCTGAGTCCCTCCCCACGTGGGTTTCCGCGTTTCCCCGGAATTCCGTCAGGAAGTGGAGGCTCTCGCAGGTGGTGGGCTGCTGATGCCGGCAAATGAGGAATCTCGGGCACCCACCGGCGCAGCGGCCGCCGCACACCCCCGCAAGTCAGGCCACGTGCGACTCGCGGAACCGCACCGCCCGATCGGTGAGGATCGCGATCGATGCGACATACCCCTGTGCACCGTCGAGGTCGGACACCTGCGCACGCAGTCCCGGCCTGCGAGGGTACGACAGGAGTCCGGCCACCTCGGTTGGGGCCGTCACCCGAACGTCCGACAGTCCGACGCCGATGCCGTCGCCGGTCGCCTTGGTCAGGGCTTCCTTCCTCGTCCAGTACCGCAGAAAGTCGTCGGACGAGCGAGCGATCTCGCCCGGGCCGAGGACCTGACCACGCAGGAGGGCGAGGTCGATGACCCGGTACCGCTCTATGTCGATGCCGACAGGTGCGATGCGGGTCAGCGCAACTCCGACGAGATCACCTGCATGGGTCACCGAAGCGAAGAGGTCCGTGCCAGGCAACGTCGGCTTGCCGTGTCCGCCGCCGCACACGGCACAGGCGCGGCGTACCCAGACGTCGCCAGGGTCAGTACCCAAGAGCAAGCCCGATTGGCGGCGAAGTAGTACCGCTGCGGTCGCGAACCTGTTGCGGTCCTCGGAGCGACGGAATCGAGCGAGTCTGTCTCGCTCGATTCCGTCCAGGATCGCAAGGTCACGCGCACCGACCTCCGTCACCTCCGACCAGAAGACTTCGCAACGCTCTGCACGAGGCATGATTTCCCCGGTCGCTGCGAGGAAGTTCTTCAGCATCTGCTCGCCGTACTGGATCCCGATCGACTTGCCGCCCGTGAAGTCAGGATTTGGTTGACCCTTCGTGCGAGGCGCTCGTCTCCCATCATTCCCAGGTGGACTCCCCGCAGTCGGTGTATGCGCAAGTCACCGGTGGCCAGTTGCCGCCAGAACAGGATTTTCGCAGGCAGCGGGATTCGTGGGTCCTCGGAAACAATGAGGTCGACATCGCAGTCGATAGGGGTGATGAGGTGGCGAGCCGCGACGGCCTCGTAATAGCCCCGAGGTACGCCGTCGCGACCACGGATCGGTGCGTCGTCATCGGCATCAGTGTCGATCGAAGGCACCGGCGAGTTGGCTAGGCTGGAAGAACCAGATAATTTCCGCGCCACCAGGGTCTTCGTCTTGTCCGCCAGGTAAGAGATCTTCGCCGCTGTCTCCAGCCCCTTGAGCTCACGCAGGTGACAATCCACACGCACGGACGCATTGAAAAACTTCACCGCTGCGTACGCTCGACTGGCTCGCCGCGGTACTGAGCCGCATGGGTAACTATCAATCAACACGAGGTGCACCTGCGCCTGTGCGGCGTGGAGTCGGGTCGCTACTTCATAGGCAAACCATCCGCCAAGTGAATAGCCACCGACGAAATACGGGCCGTCCGGCTGCAGCGCGCGGATCTCCCTGACGTAATGGTCAGCCATGTCGTTCATGGTCACATGGATCGCTGTGCCGTTCCGATCTAACGCGGCCTGGACGCCGTAGACCGGCTGATCTGGGTCGAGTTGTTGGGCGAATTTCTGGTATCCGAAAACCTGCCCGCCCCCGCCGTGTACCAGGAAGAGAGGTGGTCGCGTTCCGGTGGGCTTGAGCGGAACCAGCGAGGTCCAGGCCGGTATCCAGCTCTGGTCGGCAAGTTCGCGTGACAGGGCTGCGATGGTGGGGTATTCGAACAGTGCGTTGACCGGCACCGAATGCCCGAGACGACGCTCCAACTCCTCGACGAAACTCACCGCGCGCAGGGAATCTCCGCCGAGGTCGAAGAAGTTGTCGTCACGGTGAACGCTGTCCTGGCCGAACAGTTTTCGCCATATGTCAAGGACTTCCTGCTCGAGAAGGGTCGCTGATTCATCGACGGTTCCGGATCGCACTGTGGCTGACAACCGTGGCCCTGGTGAGGCATCGGAGGACAGGGCTCGACGGTCGACTTTTCCGTTGGCGGACAGTGGCAGTTGATCAAGCAGTACCCACTCGCCGGGGATCATCCAGTCCGGCAGTTGCTCCCCCACGGCCGCGCGAAGTCGCGCGACGTCCAGCCCCTCGTCAGCGGAATGGGCAACAACGCAGGCACGCAGAACCACAGTGGCCCCGGGCTGATCGTTCGCGCGTGCAACCACCGCAGCGTGGGCTATCTCCGTTTGCGCCTCCAACACCAACTCGATCTCCCGCAACTCGACCCGATGGCCGCGCACCTTCACCTGTTCGTCGATCCGTCCGACGAACTCAAGCATTCCGTCCGGGCGCCAGCAGCACAGATCCCCTGTATGAAACATTCGCGTCTGGTGACCCGCGGGATCGGAGCGACGCTTGAACTTCTCGGCCGTCAGTTGCGGTCGGTACAGGTAGCCGCTGGCAACTCCGGCGCCACCAATGACCAGTTCCCCGATGACGCCAACAGGTACCGGCAGTCCGAAACGATCCAGCACTTCGACGCTGACCCCTGGCAGCGGTGAGCCGATGGGAACGCCGCCGCGGCCGAATTCGCCCGGCGTCAATCTCGCCCACGTCGCGATCACGGTGGCCTCGGTGGGGCCGTAGGTATTGATCAGGTCGACTGACCCGCTGGTGGCGGCAAACCAGTCCTGGACGGCAGCGGACTCTGCCGCCTCCCCTCCCATGATCACCAACCGCAATTCCGGCCATAAAGACGCGGCGCCATGCAGCAGTTGGGGAACCAATATGTGCCAGTACGCGGTGGGCAAATCCAACACGGTGATACCCAGCCGGGCACAACTGTCCAAGAAGGACTTCGCCGACCCCAGCATGTTCTCGGGCCGGAGCACGAGCGTCGCCCCGCTGGCGAGTGTTGGAAAGATCTCCTCCACGCTCGTATCGAACCCGATCGAAGCGAACTGAAGGACCACGTCAGTTGCCGTGAGGCGATATTCCTGCCGTGCGGCCTGAACGAAGTTCACAACCGAACGGTGTTCGACCCGAACGCCTTTGGGTTCTCCCGTCGAGCCGGAGGTATACATGACGTAGGCAGCAGCGCTTGCTAAATGGCGAGCTTCAGAGCCAATTTCGCTTTGCAGCGTTCCGGATGCTTCCGGGTCAAGTTCGTCGAGGTGAACCAGCCTGACGGACGGAAGGCCTGCGGAGTGAGCGCGAACCGTCACGATGGTCTGCAGCTTCGCATCCTCGATGAAAAACAGCAGCCTATTCCGGGGAATTGTCGGGTCAAGCGGCACGTAAAAGCCGCCGGCTTTGAGGATTCCCAACAGCCCAATGATCAGTGCCGGCGACCTCCCCACGCAGATTCCCACCCCAACATCAGGACCGACACCGCCGCGCCGCAGTACAGCCGCGAGCGCGTCTGCGGCACTATTCAGTTCGCGATATGTCAGTTCCTCCTCCCCATCGCGGACGGCCACCGCGTGGGGTGTCCGCAGTGCCTGAGCTTCGAACAGTTCATGTAGGCAGTCGGTCGAGGAAACCGCCGGGGCCGCACCGGTGCCCCATTCGGAGAGCCGGTCGCGTTCTGACTGGCTAGCCAACGACACCAACGGGAGTGCCCCGTCGGTGTCGGCGAGCTGCTGGACAAACCGAGTGAGCCTGTCAGCCAGCCCCGGAAGCTGATCGTGGAGTGCGGGGTCAACGTCGATGACGCCGTGTCTTGACTGGGCAGGCACGGTGATGGCCATATCCCAGTGCGGCGCGTTCACCAGCGGTTCGCCGAGAATGATGCCGACGGGCAGTTTGGTTTCGCGGCGAAGGTGTAGCTGACCACGCAGGCGAGGAGACCGTGGGACGAGGTCGCGCGGGTACGTCCGGTTGCGTTCCACGCTTTCGAGTTCGGCGCGGACCCGTTCGAGTATCCCAAAGACATCCGAGTCGATCTCGAATCGGAAGGGGACGGCCAATGCGAAGACGGCGCGATGACCGGTCGCTCCGTCGGCATGGCGCGTGACTTCCACATCGAAGGTCTCACCGAAGGTCAGCCGGGCGAGAAATGCACCGCAAGCCGCGAGCAGAAATTCCTCACGCCGCCACTGGTGTTCATGGCGTTCAACCCAGGCATCCACCACCTCTGGAATACGCCAACGCTGCCGGGTCGGCACATGGTTCCTCCCCGATGGCATACCAAGGTTCTTCCTGAACGGGCTGGCTGGGACGAGCGCCTCCAGACGCCGTTCCCAATATTCCTCGTAGCGGTACAGGCTCTCCGCAACGCAGGTCACGGCGTCCTCATCTTGTACACCGAGCACGGGAAGTCGTTGTCCGACTTCCAGACCGTAGCGCCGCGCGGCCTCGAATCCGCTGAGCGGTTCACCATCGACGGTCATCAACACACTGACATCGAGCGATCCCGACGCCGTCGACACCGTCAGGGCATCCTCGCCGATGTGCAACAGGACCCCGGCCTCAGTTTCTATCGGTCGCCCGGACACCGCGGACCGAGAAACAACCATGCAGTCGGAAGCCAGCCAGATTTTCGGCAAGGCAAGGGGATTGAGGTAAGGACCGAAGTTACAGGCTCGAACGAGCGCGTCGATCTGCTCTGCGGGCTGGCTCCAGTTGAGCGCTCCGTCGCCAGGCGGACGTGTGGACCCCGCGTAATAAGTGCGCTCGCTCAGTTCCTGAGGATGAGCGTGAAGGGATCCATCGAGAAGGTCCGGCAGCAGGTCCTGCAACGCCCCGACCGCAGCGGCGAAGCACTTGAGGTTGAGGCTCAGCGCGGTGTCGATAGGCGCAATGTCAATCGTTCGCTGTCCAAGGATGGCACCGGTGTCGATCCCGGATTCCATCAGGTGCCAGGTGATTCCGTGCGTGCGCTCCTCGTTGTAGATTGCCCACGAGGTGGCATGCAGACCGGCATACCGGGGCAAGAGGGCATCGTGGTAGTTGATAGCGGCGATCCGTGCGGCCTCGATCACCGCCGGGGGCAAGATGACGAGATTGAAGATGCTGAAGAGATAGTCGGGCGCGATCCCACGCATCCAACTGGTCGTATCGTCACCGTGACTCCGGAACTGGGCCCCGATGGACTCCGCCCACCGAGCCACCGATGCGTCACCGGAGAGCACCCCCTCAATGAATAACCCGCCCGACCGGAGAAGCTCCCCGCATTCGATAACCAGGGTGCCTTCACCGACGAGTACACACGACCGTCCCCGGCCCTCAGACGAAGCCCGCACATCCATGGTCGGCGTCTCCCAAAATGTCATCGGCAGCGGACAAGTGGCGCCGTCCTACAGCCCGACTGGCTTCATCATGCCGCCTCCGCACACAATATTGCGACCCCCGACCCGTTTCCGGGCTGAGGGTCGCAATGTGAGAAACCAGCGATGCGCGACTAACCCGCGACCGTGAACCGCCACAGAATGGTGTTGTCGAGCTTGAGGTCCGGACCCCAGATCAGCTGCGCGGAACCATCCCAGGAAATCGCTTCGTACCCCTCCTTCACGCCCACCTGATCGGCTGTGTACACCGTCGCCGTGGGCCACTGCGAATCGTCGAACCCCGGGCTCGTCCATCCGGCTGGCTCGTCCTGGGTCGAGGTCTGGCAGTCCACCTGTGGCTGCGACGACGCGACGCAGTCGGGGTTGAGGGGTGCGCGCTGGATCACCAATCCGCGCCACTGTGTGGAGGTCACGGCAACTACTCGACCCGACGCCTTCTCGCGAACTTGCATGATCAGTCCGCCGTCGCCGATCTGCTGCTTTGACGTCCCGATGTACTCCAGCCCACTCGAATTCTCCATGTAGTCCTTGCTCACGACCGCCAAGGTGAGTGGGTAGGTCGCGGTGAACTCCAGCGTCTGCGAGTTGAACGACCGCTCTTGGGTGATGGGCTCAGCGTCCTCGCCGATTGCTTGGCCGTTGACCGTGAGCGAGAACCAGTTGTCGACCCACACCTCGGCGATGAAATCGATCGGTTGCGACGTGCCACCCGATGACGCCACGGTGACCGATGAACCGGCCGAAGATGTCCCAACAGCCGACGACGCGGAGGACGCGCCCGTCTGGGCCGCACAACCGCTGGCGGCCAGCGACACTCCAATGAGCAGTGTGATCAACGTGGTCCAACGCGGTATTCTCGTCAACTCGAACGCCTCCAGGCAGGGGAATCAGATGGCGAAGGCCAACTTACTCGGGCTCCTCAACCAACAGTGATGGCCCCCTCAACGCGAGGGGGCCATCACTGTCTGTACGGGACGAAGTTGTCACTCTCGGGACAAAGTGAAGGAGTGATCACGCGGCGTGATCGAGCGTGGGGCGCGTCTACCCACTGCCTGCTACCCAAGTGCGCTTTCGACGTGTCGGTGACTAGTAGCGACGGCTTCCAATTGCTACGAATACCAGCACGACCCACAGGAGAATCAGGATCGTGAAGATCCAGCCGAGCACTATGCCCGCAGTGGCCATACCCTCACCAGTCTTCATCCCATTGGACCGACGAATATCGTTCTTCGCCGCTACTCCCAGAATGATCGGGAGGATGAACGGCACCAAAAAGGCGCAGATCAACGCGGCGACCGCGAGTCCAGACGTTTGCGGGTACTGATACCCGCCGGAAACCCCGGAGCCTTGGGCAGCGACAGCATTTTGCCACCGGGATCCCGTCCAATACGCCTGTGACCCATCGCCGGTCGGGTTCGGATACCACCCGGGCGCGGCCGCGCCGGGAGTGCTGGCTGCCGTCACCTGCACCTGCACCTGCCGCACGCTCATCATTGAAGGTAGAACAGCCGCCTGCATTGAAGTGACAACACCTCCACGGTTCACCTGTATCAACGCCACCTCGCCCTCAACAAGCTTGTCGACGGCTTCACGCACATCCCCGGCAGACGCAACTACTTGACCGTTGATCGCCAGTATCACGTCACCGGGCATCAGCCCAGCCGCCTCCCCTACGCCACCATCTTCTGTGCGCAAGACCTCAAGCGTGCCCTGCTTGAGTCGAACCCCAAGGCTGGCGACAGGGGCAGGCGGAGCAGGGATGGCGGACTCCAGCGAAACAACTTGACCCGAGCGCGCAACCTGGATTTGAACCAGATCGCCGACAGTCAGACCGTTCAAGGCGGCTGCGACGTCAGCCGACGTGGCAACTAGGTGTCCATGCAAGGACAATAGTCGATCGCCCCTCTGTACACCTGCGAGGTCAGCTAACCCACCGATCGTTACGGCCGAGACATTGGCCGTTCCTGTCTGCAGATTGACACCCAAACTTGGAGTAGTCATACCTCTTCCCCTTCATCGAATTCAGTTGCTGCAGCAGAAGGACCCGGCGCTCCCGGAGGTGGCGGATACGCACTCAACGGTGATCCAAGCGTGTCGGCCGAGAGGACAGTTGGCCCACTCATGCGTGCGGTGGAAATCACGATCACCGCCGCGATCAGAAGCAGCAGGGCAACTACGTCGAAAGCCACAAGACTTGGCCAGAAGGCAGAACCTCCATCTTGGCTGGCCCCCTGGCCGAGTAAATAGATCTTGAGTTCGTCTCCCATAGAAAAGGGAACCGAGTTATCTGCGAAGAAGCCCTTGTCGCCAAGGATCGCCGTCACGGTCGACAATCCGTTAAGGGCAAGCGAGGCGATCGCAAGCCCGAGGGCCGCACCGCGTTTCCCGAGGGCGCACAGGAGACCAGCCACCAATGCGACAGCAGGCGCAAGGATCGCTGTCAGCATTGATGCTTTGTAGCCAAGGGATGTGTCGCCGAAATTGGATAGATTCTTGACGACATCTATTGTGGTTGGGCCCATGGCAATTGCTGCAGCGAACAGCAGCAATGAACCCCAAATACGGCGCGTCTTCGACATGGTTACCCCCTCGTGGCATTCCCCTGACGCCATCCTGCTCAACCTAGCGGGTGAGCACCTTTCAGTGGCGACAACGATCGCGCCCCAATCCCGAGTTGCCTTCGCAGATGACTCAAGTTTCGCGGATGGTGGTGTCATTCAATCGGACGATGCCCAGCAGTGTGACTAAACGGGTCAATGCGCAAGGGACTTCATCAACGTTTCGCCAGCCCCCCCCCCGTCCCTACTGCACCCACCAAACCTCAGCGGTGGCTAGCGATTGCCACCCGCGCCCAAACGACCCAACAGTCTGAATACACCTAGTTGGCGTGGATCGCGCTCGCGTAGCGGTTCAAGTGGAACCGCCGGCAACGACCGCCCACCACCGTTAGCTCTACTCACCAGCATCCCCCAACCCTGCAAGCTAGAGACTCAACACCAATCCACACCGCACCTTACCCGGGGCGGTTCAATGCCTAACTCCGTGCGGACATTGCATCTCTTGAACAACGACAGTGATGGCCCCCTCGAAAACGAGGGGGCCATCACTTCAGGGACAAACTCGTGTCACTTCAGGGACAAAGTCACGTCACTCGACATCAACTGCAGCCGCTGGTGCTTCCGCAGCCTTCGCATACGTAGCACGAACCAGCGGGACGCATCTTGATTCCGCACGTCATGCACAGCGGAGCGTCTGCCGTCTTGCCCGTGATCTGCTCGAGCAACTCGGCCGATGAGTGTGCCTGGCTCGGGGCCTTGTGCGCACCGAGCATTGCCTCGACCACAGGGGCCGCCGTCTCGACCGGGGCGCCCTGAGACAGCGTCTCGGTGTCGAGCTGCACATCCTCCTGCACCGTCGACGCAGAGGGTGCCGCGTCGTAACCGGCAACCTGAGCCGCACGCTCTTCAGCAGTGAAAATGCTCAGTGCTTCGCGCTGCTCGAGGGTCAGGTAGTCGAGCGCCAGACGACGGAAGATGCAGTCCATCATCGACTGCGCCATGCGAATGTCGGGGTCGTCGGTCATACCCGCCGGCTCGAATCGCATGTTGACGAACTTGCTGACGAACGCCTCGAGCGGAACGCCGTACTGCAGCGCGATCGAGATGGCGATCGAGAATGCATCCATCACACCGGCAAGAGTTGAACCCTGCTTGCCGAGCTTGAGGAACACTTCACCCAGACCGTCGTCGGGGTAGGAACCGGCCGTCATGTAACCCTCGGCACCGCCGACGGAGAACGAGATGGTCTGGCTCGGACGTGCCTTCGGCAGACGCTTGCGCGTGGGACGCCACTCAGCCGGCGCAGCGATCTCGACGACGGCGTCGGCCTTCTTGGCCTTACCGTCAGACAGGGGCTGACCCACCTTGCAGTTGTCGCGGTAGATCGCGAGCGCCTTGACGCCCATCTTCCACGACTCGAAGTAGATCTCTTCGACCTCTTCAACCGTTGCCGTCACAGGCATGTTGACGGTCTTGGAAATCGCACCCGACAAGAACGGCTGGCACGCGGCCATCATGCGCACGTGGCCCATCGGACTGATGGCACGCTCGCCCATGGCGCAGTCGAAGATCGGGTAGTGCTCTGGGCGAAGGCCGGGAGCGTCGATGACGTGACCGTTCTCGGCGATGTGCTCAACAATCGCTTCGACCGTCTCTTCGGCGTAGCCCAACTTGCGCAGCGCACGCGGAATGGTCTGGTTGACGATCTGCATCGAGCCACCACCCACGAGCTTCTTGAACTTGACCAACGAGAAGTCAGGCTCAATACCGGTGGTGTCGCAGTCCATCATGAAGCCGATGGTTCCGGTCGGTGCAAGCACCGATGCCTGCGCGTTGCGCCATCCGTTGACGGCACCGATCTCGAGGCACTTCTGCCATTCCTGCACTGCCAACTTGATGACGTCGCCGTCGAGGCTGCTGCTGGCACGCACGGTGTCGCTGGCAGCAGCGTGCTTACGCATGACGCGCTGGTGCGCCTCAGCGTTACGCGCGTAACCGTCGTAAGGTCCGACGATTGCGGCCAACTCGGCCGAGCGGCGGTAGGCCGTTCCGGTCATCAGGCTGGTGATCGAACCGGCGAGGGCGCGGCCGCCATCACTGTCGTAAGGAAGCCCGGTGGCCATGAGCAGCGCGCCGAGGTTGGCGAAGCCGATACCGAGCTGACGGTAGGCACGTGTGGTGTCACCGATGGCCTCGGTCGGGAAGTCAGCGAAGCAGATGGAAATGTCCATCGCCGTGATGACGAACTCAACCGCCCGACGGAAGGTCTCAGCGTCGAAGGAGTCGTCGCTGGTGAGGAACTTCATCAAGTTGAGGCTGGCCAGGTTGCACGACGAGTTGTCGAGTGACATGTACTCGCTGCACGGGTTGCTGGCCGTGATGCGACCGGTTTCGGGGTTGGTGTGCCAGTCGTTTATGGTGTCGTCGTACTGGATACCCGGGTCAGCACATGCCCACGCTGCTTCAGAAATCTTGCGGAACAGCTTCTTGGCGTCGACGGTCTCGATGATTTCGCCGGTGCTGCGCGCACGCAGTCCGAACTCGGTGCCGTTCTCGACCGCGTGCATGAACTCGTCGCTGACTCGCACGGAGTTGTTGGCGTTCTGGTACTGAACGCTGGTGATGTCTTTGCCACCGAGGTCCATGTCGAAGCCGGCGTCACGAAGCACGCGGATCTTCTCTTCTTCGGCAACCTTGGTCTCAATGAACTCTTCGATGTCGGGGTGATCGACGTCGAGCACGACCATCTTCGCCGCGCGACGCGTGGCGCCACCGCTCTTGATGGTGCCGGCGCTGGCGTCGGCTCCGCGCATGAACGAGACGGGACCGCTAGCCGTTCCACCGCTGCGCAGCAGTTCTTTGCTCGAACGAATGCGCGAGAGGTTCAGGCCGGCACCGGAGCCGCCCTTGAAGATGCGTCCCTCTTCCTTGTACCAGTTGAGGATTGAATCCATGGTGTCGTCGACCGACAGGATGAAGCAGGCCGACACCTGTTGCGGCGCAGGCGTTCCGACGTTGAACCACACCGGCGAGTTGAACGAGAACACCTGGTGCAACAGCATCGCGGTGAGCTCGTGCTCGAACACGAGGGCGTCTTCGTCGGTTGCAAAGTAGTTGTGATCAAGGCCGGCGGCAGCGTACTTCTTGGCCACCCGGTCGATGAGCTGACGCAGACTCCATTCACGGTCGCCCGCACCCACAGCACCACGGAAGTACTTGGTGGTGACGATGGTGCTGGCGTTGACGCTCCAGAAGTCGGGGAACTCAACCCCGCGCTGCTCGAAGACGGTCTCGCCGGTCTTCCAGTTGGTCTGAACGACGTCGCGACGTTCCCACGTCACCGTGTCGTATGGGTGTACACCCGGGGTGGTGTAGAGCCGCTCGATGGTCAGTTTCTGTGCGCGCGGGCTCTGCTCTGCCGATCCGGATGTGCCGGCGACGGTCTCAGTCATGTGCGGGTTCCTCCAAGCAAACGTGCGGTGGACGGGGACAAGAGGAAGTCAGTGGTGTGGTGGTGCGGGTGGTGCGATGGGGCTGGGCTCCTGCCCGGTGGGCTCATGTTCGGCCCGCAGCAGGGTGATCTCGGCCTCGAAATCATCGAGGGTGTCGAATGAGCGGTAGACCGAGGCGAAGCGCAAGTACGCCACCTCATCAAGTTCGCGTAGCGGGGCGAGGATGGCCAGACCCACCTCATCGCTGGGCACTTCGGCAGCGCCACCGGACCGCAGTGCGTCTTCGACTCTTTGGGCCAAAAACGCGAGTTGGTCGTCGTCGACCGGGCGTCCTTGGCAGGCCTTACGAACACCCGAGACCACCTTCGACCGGCTGAACGGCTCAACCACACCCGAACGCTTGACGACGCTGAGCATGGCCGTTTCGACCGTGGTAAAGCGCCGTGAGCATGAGGGGCACTGGCGGCGGCGGCGAATCGCTGAGCCGTCGTCGGCCGAACGTGAGTCGATGACCCGGGAATCGCAGTTGTGGCAGAACGGGCAGTTCACGGGTGTGCACCTCCTCGTCGGTCGGGTTGATTCGGGGGTGAATCTGGCTGAATCTGGGGTGAATCCGGCTGAATCTGGGGACAAATCTGGGGACAACCAGTGGATTTCTTGGGGGAAACCCTTGGGAAGTTGTGGATAGACAAACACTATATATGGACTAACTACAGGGCTGTGACTACACCATCTAGGGGTAGATTACGGCTCACCGATCGCGGATGCAAGCGCACACGCCGTCATGCGCGTGTCGTCGGCGTGTCGCCGGCGAGTGAGCCCGGCAGACGACTCAGGAAGCCTCGCGCGCCAGCTGCGCGGGCAATGCCCGAGTGCGTTGCACCGTGTGGGATTCGAACCCTTCGACCCCGAAAACCACCACAGACACCGTCCCCCAAGGACGAAGCCTGGTGGTGTCGCTCAGCCTGCCGCCGGCAGCGTCAGCAGTTGCCCCGGAACCAACCGAGCATCGGCGGACAGATTGTTCATGTCGCGCACCGCTTCGATGGTGCCGCGGGGGTCGGCCTCGGGTGCCGCTGCGCGTGCAATGGACCACAGCGTGTCACCTGAGTGCACCACCACGTGGCGGGTCTGGAGTGGTTCGGCTCCACCGAATGCTGCCGACGCGACCATGAGCAGCCCCACAACGCTGGCGAGCATGGCCGCCAGGGTAAGGCTGAGGCGCCCGCGCCGAGTCAAACGCAGGCCGCCAGAGGTGCTGCGAGCGTTAAGCGAGATGGTGGCCATGGGATCTCCTTGGGGAAGCGCTGCCGGTAACGATGTAGTGTTCGAACGGCTGTTCGATCGAACATCTGTGCTATATGTACCACGCCCCACCGACACTTCGCTACGACACGCCCGAACATATGTTCGGAATATGTGTTCGAATTGCGCTACCGTGGGCGTCACAACAGCACCATGCACGAGGGGTCTGACAGAGCACTTCAGACCGCGCTTCAGACCGCGCTTCAGACTGCACGTCAGACAGCACAGCCCCGCCGATCAGGAGGAACGATGGCCCGCACCCGCAGGAGCGACGGAACCGCAACCGACCCCAAGGTGGTCGAGTTGCCCGACGGTCCGGCCGACGACAGCGGCCTCACTCCGCGTCAGCGCAAGGTTCTCGAGGCCATCATCGACGCGGTCGAAACCCGCGGCTACCCGCCGAGCATGCGCGAAATTGGCGAGCAGGTGGGCCTCACCTCCAGTTCCAGCGTGGCCCATCAACTCAGCAGCCTTGAGCGACTTGGTTACCTGCGCCGCGACCCCAACCTTCCGCGGGCCATTGAATTGCGCCACCCGGACGGCCATGTGGTCTCAACCCGCAATGGCAACGCATCGGCAACCCCCGAACACGTCGACGAGACCGGCATCAACGATTCGGCACCCACGCCGGCCTACGTTCCGATGGTGGGTCGCATTGCCGCCGGTGGCCCGATTCTCGCTGAGCAGCAGGTCGAGTCGGTCATGCCACTGCCGCGAGAATTGGTCGGCCAGGGCGAGTTGTTCATGCTGCGCGTTGTGGGTGAGTCGATGATCGACGCCGCCATCTGTGATGGTGACTGGGTTGTGGTGCGTAGCCAGAGCAACGCTGAAAACGGCGAGATCGTCGCGGCGATGCTCGATGGTGAGGCCACCGTCAAGACCTACCGCCAGCGCGACGGACACGTGTGGTTGATGCCGCACAACCCTGCGTACGAGCCCATCATGGGCGACCACGCACAAATCGTCGGCAAGGTCGTTGCCGTACTGCGCAAACTGTAAGTCAGGGTCAGGTAGCCGACAGCGCAGCCAGCACCACACCGCAGATAGCGGCCGCGCTCTTTTCGGGCGTATCGGAAGGCTGCATGACGTGACTGAGAACGGTGCGCACCAGCATGTCGATCGCGGCATCGAGGGTGCGCTCGTTGGCTGCAACGTTGTAGTCAGACACACGCGCAGCAACCACTGAGCGCGCTGCGTCGAGCAGCGAGGTCGACCTCGTCGTCAGCGGCGGTAGAAGTTCGGTCTCAGCTCCGCTCGTTGAACTCACAATCGCCACCATGAGAGCGCTGTCACGCGCACGTTCCAAGACTCCGAGCACTGCCGCCTGCAGTGCCTTCGCCACACTTTGCGAATGGCGATCGAACCCCTCGTCGACGACGGCGAGAAAGCGCGCGAGTTCGTCGAGAACGACGGCCTCAGCTAATTCACTCTTCGACCCGATTTCGTTATAGACGGTCTGGCGACTGACACCCGCGCGCTGCGCCAAGCGGGCCATCGTGATCGACTGCCATCCCTGTTCGGTCACCATGTCGATCGCAGCGGCCAGGATGCGCGCGCGCGTCGTGCTGACTGACGTGGTGGCCGGGCTCACGCCTCGACCGTCCCCATCTCCACCACAAAGTCGCCCTTGTCACGTACGCCGCAATCGGGGCAGATCCACGAGTCAGGAACCGCTGACCATGGTGTGCCGGGCGCGAATCCTTCGTGCAGATCACCGCGGCTCACGTCATAGATGTAGCCGCAACCAGGGCAGCGTGCCACCTGCCCGGCTTCCAACTGCGCCACCACTGGCGGCTCGCCTTCAGCCCGAGTCTGGGATGGCTGTGTGGGGCTCACGGCGTACCTCGCCAGGATGCGGTCGCGTTTGCGGGGTGCGATGTTCGCACGCGAAATGTCACCATCGACATGCGCAATGACGCGCGGGTCCATCACTCGTCGCCACAGCGCCGGTACTAATGCCGTCAAGATCATTCCGGCATAACCTGTCGGAAGCGACGGCGCCTCGTCGTAGTTGCGCAACGCTTGGTAGCGGCGCGTGGGATTCGCGTGATGATCGCTGTGTCGCTGTAAGTGGTACAGCAACACGTTGGTGGCGATGTTGTTGGAATTCCAACTGTGCCGTGGCTCGACCCGCTCATAGCGCTCGCGGTCGCCGACCCCCACGCGCTGGCGCAGCAACCCGTAGTGCTCGAGATAGTTCACTGCTTCAAGCAAGGTGAAGCCCACAACGGCTTGCAGTACGAGGTACGGAATGACCGCAGCCCCCAGCCACAGCCCAACCCCGACGAAGAGCACCACCGACATCAGCCACGCGGTGAGAATGTCGTTGCCAAGACGCCACGGCGACTGCTTGCGCCGTGCGAGTCGCTTGGCTTCTAGGTTCCAGGCGCTGCGTGCTGATCCAATGACCGTGCGCGGCCAGAACTGGTAGAAGTTCTCACCCATGCGGCTACTCGCCGGGTCTTTCGGCGTTGCGACGCGCACGTGGTGGCCGCGGTTGTGCTCGATGTAGAAGTGCCCGTAAGCGCTCTGTGCAAGAGCGATCTTGGCGAGCCACCGTTCAACGGGTTCACGCTTGTGACCCAGTTCGTGCGCGGTGTTGATTCCGAGGCCGGCGATGAAACCGACGGTGACGGCCAGCCCAATTCGATCAACCGTCGTGAGGTCGGCGCGCACAAGGTAGGCGAGCGCAACGAGGAACCCTGCGTACTGCAGTGGAAGGAACAGGAAAGTGATCCAGCGGTAGTAGCGATCACTCTCGAGTGCCTCAATGGCGGTGTCGGGTGGATCGCTCGGGTCGAGTCCGACCACGAGGTCAAGCAGCGGAATGAAGCCAAGGATCACAAGCGGGCCGATCCACAGGAAGAGTGCCTGCCCGGTGGATGCGAATCCTGCGACGGCGACGAACGGGAGTAGGGGCATCAGCAGTGCCAAGGGCCACAGGTACCGCTTGCGATCACGCCACGTGGCTGTCGCCTCTGCCATTGTCTTCCTCCTGCCGGTTTACAGAAGGGAACCATATGTAAACCCCCGAAAGCAAGGGTGTCGGGCTTCGGGAAGTGACGCGCTAAGGCAGCTGGGTCATCGCACCGTCTGTACCCCACAGCACAAGAGCGCAGTCGGGGTGACGTTCAACGATGCGCTGCGCTGCCGGCATTCCGCCGACAATCGCTTCCTTGGTGAGCACCTCGGCCAGCCAGCCATGGGGTGCAATCGCGCTGGCCGCAACGATTGCGCTGTCTACTAACGGTTCCCCGGTAGCCGGGTCGAGGATGTGGTGCGCCACGGTTCCGTCGTCACGAGTCCAACGCCGCTGCAGGGTTCCGCTGCTGCACAGAGCACCAGACCGCAGCGCGACGATCAGGTCGGCATCGGGGCGCCCAAACGGATCGGCAACACCGATTCGCCAGCCTTCATCTGGATGGTCTCCCCCGACCGCGACGTCTCCCCCGAGGCTCACCATGGCTCCGGTGAACCCCGCTGCCAACATCCACTGCACCGTCATTTCAGCGCCGAGCCCCTTGCCGATTCCGCCGCTGTCGACGACCAAGCCAGGTGACAAGCAGGCCTGTCCCCGCGTGAGGTCGAGCAGGAGGCCGGTGAGAGTGACGGGTTGGTGGGTGGCGTGGGCAGGTTGAGGCGCCGCTGCTTGCGACGGTTGAGGAACAGGCGACGCGGCCAGCAACTCGAAATCACGGTCATAGCCGGTCGAGACCATGCGATCACCGAGGAAGGGGTCGAACAGGCCACTGCTGAGCCGGTAGCCCTCAAGGGACCGGCTCAGCAGCACCATCAAATCGTTCGACACGGCACTGAAGTGCCCCACCGATCGGTTGAAGCGTGACAACTCACTGTCATCGTCAAAGCGCGTCCAGCACGCCTCGAGCGCACGCACTCGCGCCACGGCGGCTTCGAGAGATTCCTCGGTGCCGCCGAGCGAGAGCACCTGACACTCACACCCCATGGCGCGGAACCGCCGCTCACGCAGCAGTGCCTGCACGGTGAGTCAGCTTTGCTTCGACTGGCCGTGCTGGTTGCCCTGGCACGCCTGAACGACGGCCTGCGAAGCACCCGAGCACACCTCGAAATAGGTGGAGCCTTCTTTGGATCCGCCGGCGTTCACCTCAACGAAGGTTCCGCCACCGTTGCCTGACACACCGCCGCCGGAGCCGCCGTACTGACCCCAACCGCCGCCACCGGTTCCTGAACTCGTGATCGTGAAGCCCGCCTTCGACAGAGCGTCCTTGTAGTACGTGACGACATCGGCAGGAGTCTGCGAAGTCTTGTATCGCTCGTAAACGGCACCCTTGTCGTCTTCAGGACCTACAACGCTGGTGGCACCACTCGGCGGGGCGGGCACCTTGTCGCCGCGCGTGGCCGGTGCAGCCGTCGCGGTTTCAGTCTTGGTGTCGCCACCCTTTTCGGTCACCGTCACCGTTGAGGTGGAGGAATTTGAGGAACATCCGGCGAGCAACAACACCCCGATTCCAGTTGTCGCAGCGATCGCGATTCCACGGTTACGCACTCGTACATCCTTCATAAACCACCCCTTCCAACGGTCGGTCAACAGACCAACACGCCCCGCACTTTGCGTGGTAATTCGACGGTAACCCGAATGGTGCCCGCGGAATCAGGGTCTAAGGTCCGCCTCTCCCATTGGGGCGCTGGCACCCTGATCCAGTCGCGTGAGCGCCGCTCGCACAGCTGTTCCGTCAGTGGTTTGCCAGAACGGAGGCAGTGACGAGCGTAAGTAGCGGCCGTAACGGGCGGTCACCAGCCGCGGGTCGAGCACCGCCACGACGCCTCGGTCGTCGACCGATCGGATGAGTCGCCCCGACCCCTGAGCGAGCAGAAGCGCCGCGCGCGGCACCGACACCGCCATGAAACCGCTCTCGCCGCGAGCATCGGCCGCCGTGGCGCGGGCCGACATCACCGGGTCATCGGGGCGAGGGAAGGGGATGCGGTCGATCACGACCAGAGTGCACGACTCCCCCGGCACGTCGACTCCTTGCCACAGTGCCAATGTTCCAAGCAGTACCGACCGCGGTTCGGCCGCGAATCGGCGCACGAGTTCGCTCACGGGCTCGCCACGCTGGGCAACGAGTAGCGGAATTGCGTCGTCGCCGGTACGTCTTCCAAGCCAGACGCGCAATCGCTCGGCTGCGCGTTCGACTGCGCGCCACGAGGAGAAGAGTGCCAGTGTTCGACCACCTGCGGCATCAACGAGCTCGGCCAATTCGTCAAGAGCTTCTTCCGGTAAACCTTCGCGGCCAGGAGGCGGCAGGTGCGCGGCGGTGTACAGGATTCCTTGCGCGGCATGGTCGAACGGCGATCCGACATCGAGTCCGGTGAAGTCGCCGGGATCGAGGCCAAGGCTCGCGGCTAACGGAGCGAACGAGCCGCCGAGTTCCAGAGTCGCACTAGTGATGACCACAGGAACCTCATCAAACAGTGCCGACCGCAGCACCCCTGCCACCGACAGTGGCGCGAGTTTCAGTGCGGGAACCCGGCCCGGCTCGAGCCACGCAACCTCGTAGTTGCTGACCATGAGCAGGCGGCCGGCCACGTCATGCACCTCAAGCAGGCCTGCTCGCGCGCGCTGACGCCGCGCCGAATCTTCCGGATCGCTCTCGTCACGGCCAGCGAATACTTCGGCGGCCGCTTCATGGGTGGCATCGCGCAACAGCGCGAGCGTTGAGACAAGTGAACCGGTGATGGTGGCGAGCCGTGTTGGCCCTTCACTGCCTTCGGCGCGCTCGTCGAGTTCAGATCGGAACACCGCGATGGCATCGTCGACGCGATCGACGGTGTCGGGGTCAAGCATGCGTCGCGCGACAGCGAGTGCACGGTCGACGTGTGGCACCGACAGTTCAACGGTGACGGCTCCTGTGACGCGGTCGACGAGTTCGTGTCCTTCATCAACGACGACCGCGCGGTGCGGAGGCAGCAGTGGGATTCCTTCGACAGTGGCAATGGCGAGCATCGCGTGATTGGTGACCACGATGTCTGCCTCGGCCGCAGCGGCGCGCGCCTTTTCGGAGAAGCACTCATCACCCACCGGACATGCAGTGGCTCCTACGCATTCGCGACTCGTGACCGAGACGCCGCGCCACACCCGCGAGTCAACACTGAAGCCGACATCATCACGGTCACCGGTGTCGGTGCTATCGATCCAGGTGCGCAGTTGCACCGCCTGACGGCCAAGTTCGCTGGAGGGCGTGGGTTCAAACAACCCTTCGTCGGGGTCGGAACTTCCGGGTGCGCCGCGCAGTAGTTTGTCGCGACATACGTAGTGGTGTCGACCCTTGAGAACGGCAAACGTCGGCCGACGGTCGAGTAGCGGTTCGAGTGCGTCGGCGATCACGGGGAGATCGTTTTCAATCAGTTGACGTTGAAGTGCGAGCGTGGCGGTGGCGACAACCACCGCCGGGCCGTCGTTCACTGCGGAGAGTATTGACGGAACGAGGTAGGCCACCGACTTTCCGGTGCCGGTACCTGCCTGCACGAGCAAATGACCGCCACCACCCACAGTGGCGGCGACACACTCGGCCATCATGCGCTGGCCTTCGCGCGGCTGACCATCGAGCGCCTCAACGACCGCGTCGAGTGCGGCGGTGAGCGAGGTCGATTCAGCCATTGTCACTCTCTGTTGGGGCGTCTGAGCGCGCTAGGTGCGCGCTTGGGTGCCCCCGATGCGAAGTGGTGGGGGTGGGGGGGGGGGGGGGGGGGGGGGGGGGGGGGGTGGGGGGGGGGGGGGGGGGGGGGGGGGGGGGGGGGGGGGGGGGGGGGGGGGGGGGGGGGGGGGGGGGGTACGGGGCGAGGACGGCGGCGAGCGGCGCTTCGACCCGCGCGCGCACCAACGTTCCGGTGTCAGTGTGTTCAAGTGAGATGACGACGCCGTCGGCTTGCACGCGCGCCGCGAGGTCGCCGCGGTCATACGGAATGAGCACGTCGACGAGCACGTCGGGGCCGGGCAGGTCTTCCTCAATGCGACGCATCAGCTGCTCAATGCCTTCACCCGTGCGAACCGACACGGCCACGCTTCCACGCTCATTGCGCAGTAGTCGCCCGACCACAATTGGGTCGGCGATATCGGCCTTGTTCACAACGACAAGTTCAGGAATCGATGCCGCGCCAATCTCGGCCAGCACTTCACGTACCGCGCTCAACTGACCTTCAGGATCGTCATCTGACCCATCAACGACATGCACAATCAGATCGGCATCGACCACCTCTTCCAGGGTCGATTGGAATGCTTCGACCAATTGGTGCGGAAGATGCCGCACGAATCCGACCGTGTCGGCAACCGTGATCGCGCGACCGCTCGGAGTGCGCGCTTTGCGTACCGTGGGGTCGAGAGTGGCGAAGAGTGAGTCATCAACAAGAACGCCGGCCCCGGTGAGCGTGTTCAGCAACGACGACTTACCGGCGTTGGTATAGCCGGCAATGGCTACGGTCGGAATCGACGCTCGACGACGGGCTGCGCGCTGAGTGGTGCGCACCCGCTGAAGATCCTTGAGCTCGCGGCGAAGTCGACTCATTTGCTCGCGAATGCGACGGCGATCAGTCTCGATTTTGGTTTCACCAGGTCCGCGGGTACCCACACCGCCGGCGGCACCACCTGCGCGACCACCTGCCTGACGTGACAGTGATTCACCCCAACCACGCAGTCGCGGCAACAGGTATTGCATTTGCGCGAGTGACACCTGCGCCTGACCTTCACGGCTCTTGGCGTGCTGGGCGAAGATGTCGAGGATCAACCACGTGCGGTCAACGACCTTGACCTTGGTGACCTCTTCGAGGGTTCTCAACTGGCCGGGCGAGAGTTCACCGTCGCAAATCACCGTGTCGGCACCGGTGGCGAGCACGATGTCGCGCAGTTCGCGCGCCTTGCCACTTCCGATGTAGGTGGCGGGATCTGGCTTGTCACGGCGCTGAATGATTCCTTCGAGAACCTGCGATCCGGCCGTCTCGGCCAGCCGTGCGAGTTCGGTCAGTGAGCGCTCAGCTTCGTCAACTGATCCGGTGGTCCAGACGCCAACGAGCACCACACGCTCGAGTCGCACCTGGCGGTATTCGACCTCGGTGACGTCTTCGAGTTCGGTCGACAGGCTGTCAACGCGCCGCAGCGCAGCACGATCTTGCAGTTCGAGTTCGCCAGTCGTGAACTCATCGTCGAAGGAATCCTCGGAACCGGCGGGGTGCACTGAGTTGGTCATCGTTACCAGCGTGTCATGAATCGGTAGGTCACAGCGAACTCAGGTGCGACCACCAGCGGTCGTCGGGAGTCAGCGTGGCCACGATGACCGCCGGGCCAGCAAGATCGAGCGTGCCGTCGGGCTGTTCGGTGACGGTGAGGGTTCCACCTGGAACATCAACTCGCCACGTGGTGGGAGCCTGCTCGAAATCAGCCTCGTGGCGGCGCGCGGCCCATGCCACGGCGACCGCGCCGGTGCCACACGAACGCGTTTCGCCGACACCGCGCTCATGAACCCGCATTCGCACATGGCCAGCGTCGACGCGCACGACGAACTCGACGTTCGCTCCGTCGGGAAAGACGCTGGCCGGCACAATCTCGGGAGCATCGCGCAAATCGCCCGCCTGATCGAGCGAGTCAACGAACACCACAGCATGAGGGTTGGGTACGAGCACTGCGGTGGCATTCCACTGACCACCGGGAACGCTGACCACAGGCATCGCGCGCACCATCGGCGTGGTGGCAGCACCCAGACTCACGGTGATGTCGCCACTGGCAGGTACATCGAGCCGATGCACGCCGGCTCGCGTGGCGATGTGAAGTTCGCCCGCCGCCGCCAGACCTGCGTCGACGAGATACCGCGCAAACACTCGGATACCGTTGCCGCACATTTCAGCGGTTGAGCCATCGCCATTGCGGTAGTCCATAAACCACTCGGCATCCGATGCCTGATCGGCGACTTCGGCACACAACGCAGTGGGTACCACTCGCAGAAGTCCATCGCCACCAATGCCGGCACGTCGGTCGCACAGCGCTGCCACCTGCGGTGCAGTGAGGTCGTACTGCCCATCGGTGTCGGGAAGCAGCACGAAGTCATTGCCGGTGCCGTGACCCTTGAGGAGCATGGGCGCACTCACGTTGGTACCACGAACTGCTGCTGTGACTTCGACGCCGCAACCCACGTCTTGAGGTTGACCGCAGCTACAGTCCACTGGAATCGACTCACGCCGGGGAAGAGGTAGGGATACTGCACGCGCCCCTGTGCGTCGGCAGTCAGCTTCACGGTCTTGATGACCTTGAACTTTCCACCCTTGACACCCTCAATGATCAACGTCACCGGGGTGCGTGGGATGGGTGTCCACTTGTCGGCGCCGCAGGCCGAATTCAGGGCCGCACCGGCGGCTCGAGGCAGGCTGCTGCGACGTTGCAGGACGCCGTAGATGGTAAGCGAGCGACCCTTCTTGATCGACTTCGATGAGAAGGCAATCGTGAGACGCGACTGCGTGCGAATTCCCAAACCGGTCGCCGGCACAGTGGTGTCAACTGGTTGGTCTGTGGATGCCGACAACGTAGCCGGCGCAGTGACCGTGAACGACGAGTAACGCTGTCGCGTGGTGGCGCTCGTCAGTGACGTTACCCCGACATCACCCGGACACCAGCGCCGATCGGTACCGATCACCGTCACGTCAGTCATGCTCGCGAGCGACTCGGCTCTGAGTGGATACGGGGTGACCGACGCACCACTGAACCGCAGCAGCGCGCGGGTTGCCACTTCACCTGCGAGCGTGCCAACACCGGAACAGTGGTCGGTCGCCAGCCCGCGGATGTAGGCGAGCGCCCCACCGGCTGGAACCGTGAGCATGCCGGTGGTCGAGTACGTTCCGGTTGCCGAGCGCACTCGCCACCGCAACCCAGAAACCGTCGGTGCTGAACTGTCGAGGTAGGTGACCGGATCTGGAGCGCTCCCCAACACCGAAGCACAGTCGGATGGGGTTCCGGCGTCCCACACCGCAGCCGCCATCGCAGGCCCGGGAGCGACGAGGGCAAACGACGCGACGGCGGTACCTGCCACGATCAGTGATCGTGCGCGCATGAGCCCCTCCTTCGGTCGCAGCACGTTGCATCACGTTGCATCCACGATGCTACGTCAGGAGCGCGGACGACCACGCCCCCGCTGTGGACGGGCGACCGGCTACCGGGCGACGACCGACACGGGCGCCGAGTTCGAGGCAGCGGCCGCACGAAGTCCCGCCGCTGAGTTTCCGCCGTACACGAGTCGGTACGAGGCCGAGCGACTCACCACGGTGCTGAAGGCAACACGACCGGCGTTCGATGCCGTCTTGGATGCGATCGACTTCCACGCGGCAGTTCCGATCTTGCGCTGCAGCGACACCCGGCCATTGAGCGGGGTCCACACACCCGACCCTGCCATTCTCAAGAATCCCGACACCGTGATCGATCGACCCGCAGTCACCGACCGTGAGGAGTAGGTCGCCGACAGCAGAGTCTGCCGCAGCACCTGAAGTGCGGGCAGAGTGGAGGCAGAAACGCTGGAGATACTCGATGTATCGGTGTGCGCGATCAGTTGGCCGTCGAGGTCGAGTTCGAACGCCGAATACCGGCTGGCCGTCAACCAGAACAGCGGCTGGATTCGCGCACCCAGGCCTCCTGGAATTGTCGGGGTTGAGGAACCGAGCGAGAGGTAGGGCGCTTCAAAGTAGTCATTCCACGAGTTCACCGGACCCGTGTGCGTGAGTTGGACGATTTCCGGAAGGTTCGTAGTGTCAACCGATGTGCGCAGATACAAGCCCCCGGCCGAGTACGACGGGGTGAACCATGAGGGGCCAATGCCTGAACACCTCGATGTGACGCGACCGACCACGCCCACATTCGAACGACCATTGGGACCGACGACCAGGGTGCGCCCCGACCGCACACCGTTAACGGTGAATTCCACCGATTCCAGCGTTGGAATGGTCGCATCGGTGTACGACACCGACGAGGGGTTGAGCACGACAGCTCCACATCCCGTCGGGAAGTAACCCTCGGGAGCCCACGGATTGGGCGGCATTGCAGCAGCGGGCAGGGCGCTCATGAGGCCGATGGCAGCGGCAACAGAAACGGCAGCGATCAAACGTCGGTTGCGACTCGACACAGTGGGCACTCCTCGTATAAGACCGAATATGGGTCGGAAACCCCCGTCCAACACTAGTTCAGGAGCGTCGGTCAGCACATCGGCAGATTGCCCGATTTACTTGAATCGTCGGATTCAGCGGGCAGCGTTGACGGTCGCCACGGCATAGGCCGCCTCGACCTCGTCGAGCACGTTCGGCCACGTTTGTTCGGGCTCAACCTCGCGATTGTGGGCCGCGATGCGCTCGCGCAACGGCACATCGGCGGCGAGGCGGGCGAGCGCGCGCGCCATCTCCGCGTCAGAACTGGCCAGCAATCCCTCGACTCCGTCGCGCACGAACTGCGTGATCCCTGTCTCCCTGCGGGCGATCACTGGAAGCCCGGCTGTGCGCGCCTCGAGAGCGGCAAGACCGAAGGATTCCTTGATCGACGGCTGAACAAAGATGTCGGCCGACCCGTAGAGCGAGCAAATCTGCTCGTGCGTAAGACGCCCGGCGAGCACCACATTGAGGTTCTCGTCTTGAACACGACGTTCCACTCGTGAACGGTCAGGTCCATCGCCAACAAGGGTGAGGTGCAGGCGGACATCCGAAGTCAGCGAGTTGGCGGCGTCGCGCACAATGTCGAGCAGCGCAAGCGCGCGCTTGCGCGGCGCGAGGCGCATCACTGAGACAGCGTGCACATCGAGCGGGTCGTGAGCAACCGGCTCAACATTCCACAGCGCCGGGTCCACTCCGTTAGGAGTAACGAGCACCGGCACGTCATCGCCCACAACTGCGCGCATGCGATCAGCAGCCACTTCACTGACCGCAGCCAGCTGCACACCACTGTGCGACCAGTGCACGAGAGCATCGAGTGCTCGAAAGCCCGGCTTGGCCATCGGACCCCACACGCTGTGCACCGTGACGAGTGTCGGAACACTCATAGCCGCCGCCGTGCGCATTCCGGCCCACGCGAAGGGCGAGATGACACCGGCGTGCACGTGAGCGACAGGGGCGCCGGAAGCGGCAGTGACTTGGCCAAGGATCTCGCGCACGTGGTGCCCGGTGCGCGGATGCACTGGAAGTTCGAAGGGCAGTCGAGCTGCCACCCGATGCACGACCACGCCGTCGAGCAGTTCGGTTCCGCTGCGCACTTCGTCATGGCCGGCAGTTCCAGTGATGACGTGAACCTCGCGACCGGACGCCGCCTGACGCATGGCCAGTTGACGCACCTGCACCTCAATACCGCCGAGTCGCGGCAGGTAGCAGTCGGAGATGTGCACAATCGGTCGTGCCACGCGTCCCACCTCCTGACCTTTCCGTCGCCCGAGGGTGACGCTACCGTGCGATCGTGGCCAACACCGCAGACGCGTCGACCCTGGTGTTCCTGCATGCTCACCCGGACGACGAAGCTCTCTTCACCTCGGGCACGATGGCGCGCGCGTCGGCCGAGGGCCACCGAGTGGTGCTCGTTGTGGCGACGTCGGGTGAACAAGGGCTGGCGTCGGGGTCGTTTGGTGATTCGCAGGCGCTAGGAGCCACCCGTCAGCGCGAGCTCGAGGTCTCAGCCCGCGCCCTCGGAGTGCACCGCACGGTGCTGCTGGGTTTCGGCGATTCGGGATTACATGGTGAGGCACCCGTTGTCCAAGGGCACCCGCTTCCCTTTATCGGCGTGCCGGTTGACGAGGCTGCCGAGCGCGTGGCCGAGGTACTGCGTGAGGAGAACGCCGACGTACTCACCACCTACGACCCGGCGGGAGGCTACGGTCACCCCGATCACCGCCACGTCAACGTGGTCGGCGCCCGGGCCGCTGAACTGGCAGGAACTCCGATACTTCTGGAGGCCACGGTTCCGCGCGACACCATTGCTCGGATGGTGCGCCTCGTCGGCAAGGTCTACAAGTACCCACCAGAGTTCGATCCCACCAGCTTCGAGCGCGCCTACACTCCGCGCGGTGAGATCACCCACTGGGTCGACTGCCGCAGCGTCATCGACGCCAAGCGCGCTTCGATGGCCGCGCATTCGTCGCAGGCAACAGCCGACGGCGCCGACCGCACACTCGCCGCGTTTCTTCGTTTGCCGATGCCGGTGTATCGCCGAGTGTTTCGCCGCGAATGGTACGTACGTCGCTCACTCGGGGCTGCGACTCTTCCTTCGCTGTTCGAACCCGCGCACTAACTCGCAGTTGCGATTAGCGCGGCCGCTCGGTCAACGAGGTCTGGCGCATCAAACGGTACCCACTGCACACGTTGATCGCGGCGAAACCACGTGAGTTGACGCTTGGCGAATCGTCTCGTCGCCACAACCGTTTCGTCGATAGCGGTGTTTTCGTCAATCTCACCGGCCAGCAGTTGCCGCACCTGCGCGTAGCCGAGCGCGCGTGCAGCAGTGCGACCCTCGACGAGTCCGTGCAGTTCGCGCACCTCGTCAACGAAACCTTGCTCCCACATGCGATGCACGCGCGTGGTGATGCGCACTGCCAGCACAGTGGGCGGAACCTCGAGTCCGATGCGCACGTCGCTGTAGACTGGCTTTTCGTCGGGAAGTGTTGCAGTGAAAGGCATTCCGGTGATCTCGATCACCTCCAGCGCACGAACGATTCGACGTCCATTGGTCGCAGGTATCGCGAGTCCGGCTGCCGGGTCGAGTTCAGCGAGTCGTTGGTGCAGTGCGACTGAACCTTCTGACTCAAGTTCGGCTTCAAGTCGGGCGCGTACTTCCACATCGGTGCCAGGAAACTGCAGGTCGTCGAGAACGGCGCGCACATAGAGCCCGGACCCACCGGTTACCAACGGAAGTCGGTCACGTCGGCGAATGTCTTCGACGGCTGCGCGCGCCAAGGGTTGATACTGCGCAACAGTCACGTCGTGATCGATTTCCCAGACGTCGAGTAGGTGATGCCGAACGCGCGCCTGTTCATCAAGCGTTGCTTTCGCGGTACCGATGTTCATCCCGCGATACACCTGCATCGAATCGGCATTCACGATCTCCCCGCCGAGTCGTTCTGCAAGTTCGATGGCTAAGGCACTCTTGCCCGAGGCGGTGGCACCGACGACAGCGACCACAGGTCGCTCGCCTTCGCTCACGTGCTGCGCCAGGTGGCGACGAAGTAGCCGACACCAAACGGCGAGGTGTGGAGCCGCAGCGACGCGTCTATCGCACGCTCACTGGGTGCAACGCCCAGTGCGCGAAACACCGGCACTCCGGCTGCCTGAACACGTTGCCCTTCTGCAGCATTGAGCGAGGCGAGCGCCGAGGCGTCGCCGGATGCGAGCGCCGCAGCCAGCACGTCATCGAAGTCGTACGCACCGTCGATGACATACCCGGGCGCTTTGGGTCCGAGACCAGCCGAACCATCACCCACCACGATGACGGCGTCCGCTGCGGTGAGCGCTTGCACCACCAGTGCCGAAGACGCGGTCACGTCGTCGTCGCATTCAACGACGTCGATCGAACCCTGCCAACCTGCCTGAGTGAGCAGCCACAACGCAATTCCGGCCGGCCACTGCACCAACTCCCCCGCGCCTATCTCGCGGTCGACGCCGAAGCCAGCAAACGACGCGCGCACAGGACCCTCAACCAAACGCCCGGTTGAACCCGCGGCCACGACAACGACGTGCGAAGCGTCACGTACAACATCGCGCACCGCCTCAATCGCGGCCGTGCGCAGGTCGTCGAGTTCAGGCGAGGAATCAACGGCAACGTCGGGAATCAGCACAGGGGCGCTCGGAACGAACGCCACGGCGAGCGTCATGCGCCAACCCGCGGCATTCCGAGTAACACTCCAGTGCCACGCGCTGGTGCGGGCTGCCTGTCTTCCCACGCGTCCCCGGCCCTCGTGGCTCTAACACTCACCACCGTGTCGGCCACCAGATGGTGTGGCGCGGCCTGGGTCACTACCGCCGTCACCATGTCACCAGGACGCACAGCACTCTCCGGCCGTGCCACGTGAACGAGGCGGTTGTCGCGCGCGCGTCCCGAAAGGCGATCGGTCGCGGCGTCCTTGCGCCCCTCCCCTTCGGCGATCATCACCTCAACCTGCGTGCCGATCAGTTCGCGGTTCACTGACCACGAGATGTCTTCCTGCAATGCCGCAAGGCGGTCATAGCGTTCACGCATCACTTCTGGCGAAATCTGATCGGGGAACTCGGCAGCGGGAGTTCCCGGCCGCGGCGAGTACTGGAACGTATACGCCGAGGCGAAACGCGCGCGCATGACGACGTCGAGAGTGCGATCAAAGTCGGCATGTGTCTCGCCGGGAAATCCGATGATGATGTCGGTCGTGATGGCCGCATTCGGAATGGCTTCGCGCACTTCGTCGATAATGGCGAGGTAACGCTCGGCACGATACGAACGGCGCATCGCCTGCAGCACGCTATCGCTGCCGCTTTGCAACGGCATATGCAATTGCGGCATCACATTGGGTATCTGGGCCATCGCCTCAATCACATCGGACGTGAAGTCACGTGGATGGGGCGACGTGAATCGCACTCGCTCGAGACCCTCAATCTCACCACATGAGCGCAGAAGGTCGGCGAATGCACGGCGATCGCCGAATTCGACTCCGTAGGCGTTGACGTTCTGCCCTAGCAGGGTTACTTCGATGACGCCGTCGTCAACCAGTGCCTTGATCTCGGCCAGAATGTCGCCCGGCCTGCGGTCTTTTTCTCGGCCCCGAAGACTGGGGACGATGCAGAAGGTGCAGGTGTTGTTGCAGCCAACACTGATCGATACCCACGCGCTGTATGCCGAGTCGCGACGGCTGGGCAAAGTCGACGGAAACACGTCGAGCGATTCAAGAATCTCCACTTGCGCTTCTTGAGCGATGCGCGCGCGTTCGAGAAGCACCGGCAGTGCTCCGATGTTGTGGGTTCCGAACACGGCATCGACCCACGGCGCCCGCTTGAGGATGTCTCCGCGATCCTTCTGCGCCAGACAGCCGCCGACAGCGATCTGTGCACCCGGTTTCGCGTCCTTCCACGATTTCAAGTGGCCCAGCGTTCCGTAGAGCTTGTTATCGGCGTTCTCACGTACCGCGCAGGTATTCAGCACGACGACGTCAGCCTCAGTCGCGTCAACTGCCCGCTCGTAGCCCGCCGCTTCGAGTAGTCCGGCCAGTCGCTCGCTGTCATGCACGTTCATCTGACACCCGAAGGTGCGAACGGAATACGTGCGTACAGGCATGGGCGTAGTCCATCAGATGGGATCGGTGCGGACGCGGGCGAGGGGTCGACCATGTCAGCAAGGTGACAGACACCGAACTCTCCCGAGAGTGATAATCAAGAATCGGTCACTGCGACTCGGGCAGGGCCACGAGCTTGGGAGCATCTGATGGCGAAGATTCGGCTCGAACGGGTACTCGCGGTGACCGGAGCCGCGGCAGTGCTAGTGGTCGGCTTCGACAGCCTGACCTACGCGGCTACCGGAGGCAGCATGATCCTGGGACAACTGAACTCCGCGAACCACACCACGTCTGTGACGAGCACCGCAAGCGGCCCGGCACTGTCGGTAGCAAAGAGCGCTGGAGCCGGAGCAGCTCTGAGCATTACTGTGCCGGCCGCCAAAGCGGCCACCAGCCCACCGCTGAGCACCAACGCTCGAGGCAAGGTGGCCAACCTGTACGCGGCTCGGGCCGGAACAGCCGACAATGCGAGCAAACTCGGTGGCGAGACTCTGGCCGAAATCCAGAATGGAGCCAAGGGTAGTTCGAGTATCGAGACCGTGTCCGTCGAAGTGACGGCATACGCGGGCGCTTCCACCTACCAGTATGCGTGGTGCCCAGCCGGCAAAGTCGCCACGGGCGGTGGATACATGGTCAACTATCCCGCCGATCTTGTCGTCGCCTCGTACCCGAGTAACAACGGCGACCCCGGAGTGCACCCGCCCACCAACTGGCGCGTCGGTGTCTACAACTCCGCCGGCGTGAACCACCAATTCGGCATTTACGTCGTCTGCATGTCGTAGCGGGCGGGTAACACCGCCACAGCGTTAGCGGCTGCCGACCGGATCGGAATCGGTGTCGACGATTGACGCCAGTTCGGCTTCGAGTTCGGGGTCGTCAGCGATTTCGTCTGCGCCTTCAACATCGAAGTGGGGCAGGCGACTGTCGAGCCACTTGGGCAACCACCAGTTCGCCTTGCCGAGAATGTTCATGACGCTCGGAACGAGTACCAATCGCACCAAGAACGCGTCGATGATGACCGCGCTCGCCAACGAGATTCCGAACAACTTGATGGTCGAGTTGGTCGCCGGGATGAAGGCTGCGAACACGCTCGCCATGATCGCGCCCGCAATGAGCACGACACGTCCAGAACCTGCCAGACCGCGACGGACAGCGCGGTCGTTCTCGCCGGTGCGCTGCCATTCCTCTTGCATACGCGACACGAGGAAGACCTGGTAGTCCATGGAAAGCCCGAACAAGATGGCGAACACCATCACGGGTAGGAATGGGAAGATCGGACCCGTCGCCGTGATTCCGAGGGGGCCCGACAACCAACCCCACTGGAAGATGGCCACCGTGATACCCATCGCTGCCGAGAACGACAGCAGACTGGTCACGACTGCCGTGAGCGATACAACCGCCGACCGGAAGAGCACCATGAGGGCGAGGAAGCCCAGCCCCATGACGATCGCGAGGAAGAGTGGCAATGCCTTTCCGAGGACGATCGAGAAGTCCTCAATGATGGCCTGCTCGCCGCCGACAAGTGCCACCACACCAGTTGCCTGACGTACCGGCGGAATGGTCTCGGTGCGCAAACGATTCAGCAGTTCGCTGGTCGCGATATCCTGCGGTCCGGATTGCGGAACCACCTGAACGGCCACTACCTGCTGGTCTTTGCCCAGTATCGCCGGGATCATCTCGGCGTTGGGAAGCACCTTGGCGACACCCTCGGTGTTTTCAAGTGCCGTGATTAACGTCTTGAGGTCTTCGGTGTCGTTCAACTTCGGCAACTGAGCAACCACGAAGAACGGACCGTTACTACCTGGGCCAAAGCCCTTGGCGTTCAAGTCATACGCGATGCGCGAGGGGGTGCCCACCGGCTGACCGCTTGCGTCAGCGAATCCGAGCCGCAGACTGAGCATCGGGAATGCCAGCGTCAGCACAATCAACAATGCAGCGAGGGCCGTGATCCAACGGCGCTTCTGAAGCCAGCGGCCATAGTGCGCCCAGCGGCCACCCTCGGGGTGGAATTCGCCACGCTTACGTGCCCACGGCATCTTGATTGCCAGTGACTTGGTTCCGAGCAGCGACAACAGCGCCGGCAGCAACCAAACCGCCGCCAACATCACCATGAGCACGGTGCCGGATGCGGCAAGCGCGAGGCCGTTGAAGAAGTTGATGCGCATGACGAACAAACCAAGCAACGCGATGATCACCGTCGAAGCAGCAAAGACAACCGCGCGACCGGAAGTGCGCACAGCCTCGTGAGCGGCATCCTTGGGATCGTGGCCGGCCATGATGGCCTGCCGGAATCGGTTGATGACAAATAGCGAGTAGTCGATACCGACGCCTAGGCCGATCATTGCGGCAAGTGTCGGCGCGAAGGTTGCCACGTCGGCGAAGTTCGCCACGAAGTTCACGAGGGTCAGACCCAAGCCAAGACCCAGCACAGCAGTGATGAGCGGCAAGCCGGCCGCGACGAGAGAGCCGAAAGCAACCAACAAAATGATGAGGGCAACCAGAAGGCCGATGCCCTCCGATGACGGAGGCTCAGTTCCGGCGAACTCCAGAACCTGGCCGCCAGCACCGGCCTGAAGGCCGTCCTGACCGTTGAGTGCCTTGACTTCGGCAAGGATTGCCTTGGAGTCGGCCAACGGAACGTCACCGGGTGAGGCACCCTTAAATGTGACGGTGGCGTACGCCACTGAACCGTCGGAACTGATGGGGCTGTACGCCTTCTGGGTCGCGGCAATCGCGGCTAGCACGTTCGTCTTGACTTCTTCAGGTGTGCCCGCGGGGAACGTGGGTGCCGCAAACGTGGGGCAATCGGCACCCAGCGGTTGGCCATACGGCGACGTGACGCACTTGACTGAGCCGAGTTCGGAAATGCGCTTGAGAGCCGGTTCGACCGCGCTCTTCACATTCGCGTCGGTCACCTGCCCTGACTGCGGTGACCAGACCACGCGCGCATTGATCGAGTTAGCGTCGCCGGCGCCCTTGACCTGCCCGAGTAACTGAGTCGCCTGCAACGACTCGGTGTCGGGAAGAGAGAACGAGTCATTCAGCGTTCCGGCAAACCGAGTACCAAGAACTCCGATCACCACGCTCAGAACGAGCCAGGCGCCAATGGCGTACCACGGGCGATTGACGGCCCAACGGGATAGTGCTCCCACGATGCGTGCTCCTTGAAGTTAGTTCGCGACCGGGTTTGCCCTATCGCAGTTCAAGTGTAGATTTGGTGTGTCGCACACGCAAATCGGGTGTGTGGCACACCTAATTCTACACTCACTTCTCTCCAGACTCCGGGGGAAACGCACGCATGGCCCAGAGCCTTCCGCCAGACTCCGTGTCTTCCGTGCGCCCGATCCTGCCCGAACAGCCATTGCCTCTTAGCGTTCTCGCGCGCCTTGACCACTCGCTGATGTCGCTTCGTCACATTCTGGTGCGGCCGGTGACAACCGGACTTCCCATCCCTTCGTTGGGACGTTCAGTCGACTTCGCCAAGGTGGCCGCCTGCGAAGCCGTGGCGCAAAGTGCAGCGAGCAGCGTGTCACCCTCGGTGAAGAACCTGGCGTCGTTGCTGCACCTTGATCACTCGACAATGAGTCGAGTTCTGGCCGACGCCGAGAGCGAGGGCCTAGTCGTGCGCGCCACGGACGAGTCCGATCGCCGGCGCACAGTCGTTGAACTGACCACTGACGGCTCCGCACTTGTTGACGACGGAGTCGCGCTACGCACCTGGTTCATGGGCCAATTACTCCAAGACTGGAGTGAGGGCGATGTCACCTTGTTGACCGATCTACTCGAACGAGCAGTCGCGACGTTCGACGAGCGTTTCGCTTCCGTACGCGAAGAAGCCGAAGCACGACTGGGCTTTCCGGTGCTCTCGGACTAAAGGTCGTCGACCACCACATCGTCGGCCGCTTCGCCGACAGCATCGAGCACCACCGACATGGCAAGCCCGGACGAATAGCCACGGCGTGCGAGCATTCCGACCAGTCGCCTCACGCGTGCCTGCCGATCAAGCGAGGACGTTGAGGACATGCGCTTGAGAACCAATTGCCGAGCTGTCTCGCGCTCATCTTCGATCGACACAGACTCAAGTGACTGTTCAATAATTTCGCGCGGAACCCCACGCGACGTCAGTTCCTGTCGCAGAGCACGACGCGCCAATCCCCTACTGCGCATACGCGATTCGATCCACATCGAGGCATAGACCGAATCATCGATCAGCCCGACGCGTTCGAATCGGTCAAGCAAATCATCAGCGACGTCGTCGGGAATTGCGCGCGCTGACAGTAGGTCTGCCAACTGCGACCGAGTAGCCGGCGCCATCGACAACTTGCGAAGAAGGAGGGAACGCCCCACTGACTCGGGGTCAGCGTCGGTGCCCTCGGCGGCGAGCGAACCAGGCGTGGGACCTTCAGGTCCGGGCTTGGGGCTACGCCGCCGACGGGTCACCGCGGCTGTGCTCACAGTTCGATGGGCTCAGGCAGATCGTCGACGAACCCTGCCGCCGCGGCATCGGCCGGAGTGTCAAGGTGCGGGCCGATTCCGAGCTTCTCTTTGATGCGCTTCTCGATCTCGTCGGACAGATCAGGGTTATCGCGCAAGAACGTACGGGCATTCTCCTTGCCCTGACCCAGCTGGTCGCCTTCGTAGGTGTACCAAGCTCCGGCCTTGCGCACGATGCCTTCATCGACACCCATGTCGATGAGGCCGCCTTCGCGTGAAATGCCTTCGCCGTACAGGATGTCGAACTCAGCCTGCTTGAACGGCGGGGCCACCTTGTTCTTGACCACCTTGACTCGAGTGCGGTTTCCGACAGCATCGGTACCGTCTTTAAGAGTTTCGATGCGTCGAACATCAAGCCGCACTGACGAGTAGAACTTGAGCGCGCGACCACCGGTGGTGGTTTCGGGCGAACCGAACATGACACCGATCTTTTCGCGCAACTGGTTGATGAAGATGGCCGTGGTGTTAGTACCCGAGAGTGCACCGGTCATCTTGCGCAATGCCTGGCTCATCAAGCGAGCCTGCAGACCCACGTGGCTGTCACCCATCTCACCTTCGATTTCGGCGCGAGGCACGAGGGCCGCGACCGAGTCGATGACGATGATGTCGATAGCGCCGGAGCGGATCAGCATGTCGGCGATTTCAAGTGCCTGCTCACCGGTGTCGGGCTGCGACACCAGTAGTGCGTCGATGTCGACGCCGAGCTTGGCTGCGTACTCGGGGTCGAGCGCGTGCTCAGCATCGATGAACGCGGCAATACCGCCGGCAGCCTGCGCACTCGCGATGGCGTGGAGGGCGACGGTGGTCTTACCGCTGCTCTCGGGCCCGAAGATCTCAACAACGCGACCGCGCGGCAAGCCGCCGATACCGAGTGCCACATCAAGGGCGATGGAGCCGGTGGGAATGACCTCGATCGGTGCGCGGGCTTCTTCGCCCATACGCATGACCGATCCTTTGCCGAATTGACGCTCGATCTGCGATAGCGCTGAATCAAGCGCCTTGTCGCGGTCGGGCACGCTGCCGTTACTGCGGTCGACCGGCTTGGGGGTCGGGGTGGACGACGAAGCCATGAAGCTCTCCTGGTGTGAGACGTGGACTGGACGAGCAGGACGCTAGATGAAGCCACCGACAGTCGGTCCGTTCCGACCTCAGTCTGTGACTTGTCGGGGTGGTTCGACCACTGTGGACATTACCCGAACACCTGTTCGATTCAACCCGACACGCCGGTGGACACATGTTCGAATATTTACGCGATTCCTACGCTCAGGCAGGCGTGGGAGTGCTTGAAACCTGCACCAACGTAGGAATCGCGCAGAGATTGGGCGGGGGAAGAGAGGGGAACTACCGCTCGGCAAGGGGCATGCCTTCGTGGCGCCACACCGCGCGCCACACATCGCGCGCTTCCCAGTCGCCTGCGAGTGCTTGTTCAACGCTCAATCCGCCCAACTCGGCGAGGTGCTGGTCGTGCGCCCATGACTTGGAATAGCCGCGACCAAAGTGCTGGTCCATTCGGATCCAGAACTCAGTCAGACGCATGCCCACATCATCGCTTACCGTGACACCCGCCTCACAACGGACACGCTGAGTGACGGTTTCGATACATAGCCAGATATCGGGTATTCCGATCGGGTGAATGAGGAACTTTTTCAGATCTTGAGTGAACCGAGGGGACCCAAACCCCGTCGTATGGCTACCGCGGTCGATCAGGAACCGCTTCCTACACGGAGGACCCACCATGCTTGGAATTCTTGCCACACCTGGCCGCCTCGCCTTCGGCGCCGGCGTGCTCGCAGTCTCAGTGGCCGGTGTCGCCGGTCTCGCATCATCCGCCTTGTTCACAGACACGCAGTCGGCCGGCGCTGACTCGTTCACCACCGGAACCGTGGCGATCAGCCCGAACTCAACCAGCACCTCACCCATCTCGCTCAGCAATATGGCTGCTGGTGACTCGGCCAGCCGCAACCTCGTTGTCGAGAACACCGGCTCGCTCGAGCTCAAGTACACCGTCGCCTCAGCAGCAACAGGCGACGCTGGTTTGGGAACTGCATTGACTGCAGTCCTGCGCACGGGTACTTGCTCAGGTTCAGGTACTGAGCTCTACAACGGCTCCTTCTCCGGCGTTTCGGCCGCATCCCGCACCCTTGCCGCCACCGCGAAGGACAACTTGTGCCTCACCGTCTCGCTCGCGTCAAGCGCGACCAACACTGTGGCCGGCAAGACCGCTGGTAACAACCTCGCGTTCTCGGCAGTACAGACCGCCAACAACCCGTGATCGATTGAAGTCCTGATCACCTGATCGACCTCCAAAGGGGAGGGCCTGCCTCCAAACGTGGGCCCTCCCCTTTGGCATGCCTTCACCCATTCGGCCCATTCGGCCCATTCACTCACTCGATGACCTTCTTCACCCGATCGTGGAACCCCCGCACCCCTACTCGCGTCCAAATCCCGACTCCCCAATAGACACCAGGAGACCTCCATGGCCACCACCGGACCAGCCCGCACCGGACGCAACGCCCGGTACATCGTCGGCGGCGTTGCCCTGCTTGCCATGAGCGGCCTTGGCCTCGGAAGCCTTGCCTCAGCAGCGCTTTTCACTGACAGCAAGAGCACCAGCGCCGCGACAATTTCATCCGGAACCATTGCCCTGACACTCGGTCAGTCGGCAAGCTCGGGCGGTCTTGCGCAGTCGTCGATCATGCCCGGCGACACGGTGTACACGAAGTCGAGCATCCAGAACACCGGAACCGTGGGAGCCCGCGTTTCGGCCACAGCCAACTGGTCGACGGCCACTACCTTTACCAACGACCTGCAACTGTCGATGGTCTCTGTTGTGAATGCCGCATCTACGTGCGACTCCACGGTCGACTTCAGCGCGCCCTTGAACTCGGCGACGGCGTCGGCGACCGTGTCGCGAGTCGCGCTGACCTCCAATGTGGGAACGATCACGACCTCAGCCGCCCATGGCCTCGTCATCGGTCAGCCGGTCACCATCTCGGGACTGACCGCCGGCACCGCCCTCAATGGCAGCTACCTCGTGGCGACAGTGCCCACCACGACCACTTTCACCGTGGCCAAGACCAACGCCAACATCACCTCAGCGGCGTCAAGCGGAACCGTGACGATTCCGACTGTGTCGACGGCCACCACTGCCCTCACCCTCTACGGCGACTCCACCAGCGGCCAGCAGACCGGTGACCGGACTTTGGCCGCCAACGCCACTGAGTATTACTGCATCAAGATGTCGCTCCCCCTGGCATCGACGCAGAACGGCTCGACTAGCAACCTGACGCTCAACTTTTCCGCAGAACAGACGACAAATAACCCATAGGCCGTTTTAGCACCCCCTCGTCACCTGCTGACTCACCCACCGGAAGGCACCCTCGATGACCAGCCTCGCCCGCAACCCACGCCTGTGGGTCGTTGGTGGTGCCTTGGTTCTCGTGTCAGTCGGGGGCCTTGGCGGTATCCCGTCACTCGCTCTGATTAAGAGCACCCGGGCAACGACCACTGCGGGTGTGACGTCGGGTTCGATCGCGATCGGGCTGTCCAATGGCGCTTCTTCAACAGCGTGGCTGAGTGCAACCGGTGTCGGGGTCGGAACGCTCAACGCGGTCTACCAGCAGTTGGTAATCACCAATTCGGGCACCGGCGAAATGCGGTATGCGATGACGTCGGCAAGCAGCAACGCCACAAGCCCACTCATCGAGATCGACATCGTGAGCACGGCATCGGGAACCGCCGCACGCCCACGGGCAGCGACCACCTGCGACGCGGCCTCATACAGCGGCGGTACCGCAGTCAGTCTCGCCACCGCCACACTCGGCGCTGGCTCAGCTACGGAGGTTGCGATCATCGGTAGCAAGAGCACAGGCGGTCAGACCGGCGATCAGGTACTCCCTGGCGGCGGGTCGCAAACGCTGTGCCTGCGCGCCTTCGTAGTTCCCGGCGCCGGTCGCACCGCCCAGGGCAAGTCGTCGATCACCAGCACCTTCAAGTTCTACGCCGAGCAGACGGCGAATAACGCATGAGCGCCGTCGACATCGCCGTGAGTGAGCCGGCCCCCGCGGGTAAGCACGTTGCCCCCGAGGCACCTACGCCCAGTGCTGTGCGCACCACGCTCAAGTGGATGTACCGCATTGCGGTGGCTCTCATCACCGTCGTGGCCATCGGCATCACTGTGATTCCGTTCATGATTCAGCGCAGCGGAAACAAGCTCGTCACCATTACGAGTGGCTCGATGACTCCCCTGTACCCAGTTGGCAGCACGATCATGATGGATCCCAATATCAACAAGAGCAGCGTTCTGGTCGGTCAGGTGATCACGTTCTCCACACGCTCCGGACTCACGGTGACTCACCGCGTCGCCGACCGCGTACAGAACAAGAACCTCGAGGGTGTCTGGTACCAGACCAAGGGTGACGCGAACAACGCACCTGACCCCGACCTCACGCCTGCTAGCGCTGTCATCGGTCTGTCACTCGGTGAGATTCCGTGGTGGCAGCAACTCGCCGTCGAAGGCCAAACCCCTAAGGGACGACTCGTGGTATTCGGTTCCCTCTTCGTGCTTGTCGCCGTTGGTGAAGGTGCTGACCTCATGCGAGCGATGCGCCGTCGCGATGAAGAGGAGGTCGAGCAGTCATGAGTACTCGACTCACTCGCCGCGGCGCCATCACACTCGCGGTCGCCGGTTTCCTCGCCCCCGCACTTGTCATTACTGCCAGTTCGGCTCTGCTCACCACCACGAACACGGCATTGTCGGCCAACTCGGTTTCGACCACGGCCTGCTCAACAAGTGCGTGGAACACGTTGCTCACGGGTTTTGGCGATGGCACTGGCGGCACTGCCGAACTCACTGCGTGGAACCCATTCGATGATAACGGTGCTGGCCTGTGGAACGGCGGGAGCAACAACAACGCCGCGTTAGCAACTTCGGGCCTAATCACTGGAAACTTCTCGACAAGTGCGACCAAGCCCACGGTCAACAGCTCGGGCGCCCTGTACTGCAGCAGCAGTACCGCAGCTACCCTCGCCAGCACCACCTACTTCCAATCCTCTGGCAAGACCAACGACGGCTCGCCCAGTGGCACCGCCACCACCAGCACTTGGAACCTCACCACCGGCACAAACACCCTGGCCGTGTGGTTCCAGACGAGCGCGGCCACGGGCGGCGTGTTGGCCAGCCTCGCCTCGGGCACCACGTACGTTGATCGCGCACTCTGGGTTGACAGCTCGGGCAACGTTGCCTTCGGTGGTCGTAATGCCTCCGCTGGCTGGAGCATTGCCTCCTCAGGCACTGACTACACCGATGGCCGCTGGCACCTCGCGGCAGCAGTCATGGGCACGACGGGCGCCACTCTGTACGTCGACGGCGCGCAGAAGGCAACGAGCCCATCCGGTGGCTACTACGCCACAACGAACGGCGCGACCAGCACCACCTGGCGCGTCGGTACGCCCGCCGTCACGACGTCGGGCGTCGTTCCCACCAGCATGCCAGCCGACGCGTTCATCGGAAACGTCGATGAGTTCGCCCTCCTGCACACCGGTCTGGCTGCCGGCCTACTGTCTCAGGGCTACAGCTCGTCGGTCTCAACCGTCACCGTGACTCCCCCCACCGCCGACATCACTTCGGCGACTGTTGGAACTCGCAAGACGGCGACGAGTGTCGCAATCGCACCACCAGTTGCGAACGCGACGTCAGTGTCAATCGCGCCGAATACGTCGATCACTTCTGCGAGTATCGCGCCCCACAAGGCCATCAGTAGTTCGACGATCACACCGCAAAAGGTTGTCAGCGCTCTCACCACTACACCGCAGACCACGATTGCGGCCAGCCTGATTCCGCAGAAGGCCATCAGCGCCCTGGGCATCACACCCCAAACGTCGATCACCTCGGCAAGCATCAAGCCCAATGCCACCATCAGCTCGGCCAGTATCGCGCCCCACAAGGCCATCAGCAGTTCAAGTCTTAGTCCGCAGCGCGCGATCAACACAGCGAGCATCACCCCTGTCGCAAGCATCGCGGCCAGCATCATTCCGCGGAAGGCCATCAGCGCCCTAGGCATCACGCCCCAAACGTCGATCACATCGGCAAGCATCAAACCCAACGCCACCATCAGCTCAGCCAGTATCGCGCCCCACAAGGCCATCAGCAGTTCAAGTCTCACTCCGCAGCGCGCAATCAACACAGCGAGCATCACCCCTGTCGCAAGCATCAGTTCGTCGACCATCACGCCGGTTTCCACGCTCGGCACCATGTCGATTTCGCCTACCGTCAGCGTCAGCCGCGGACAGTTGCCGACAACATCGAAGACAGTGACTGCGCTGGCGCTGACGTCAGCCGCAGTGACCTCGGTCAGTACGAATGGTGGCACGACGGTCACTCTGACGGCTTCCTGCCCAGGCGGAAACTGCAACTCCGCTAACTCGGGCTACCGAACCGGGGACTACGTCTACGTCAACCTTGTCACCTGCAGCACCTGCTCGGTGGGATTCACCGGAATCAACGGTTGGCGCGCGATCGCAAGTTCTAGGACCACAACATTCACCATCACCATGGGCGCCAACCAGTCGTTCGCCAGCGACGGCAAGACGGTGTCGTCAGGTTCGGTGGTGCAGGACACCGTCGTCGCAACGGCAACCGGGCACGGATTCAGCACGAACGACACCATCAACATGGCCGTCAACAACACCTCGATCGATGGCTCGGGATACACCATCACCGCCACAACAACAAACAGCATCACCTTCGACCTCAACCGCACCACCACCTCAGTTCCCACCACCACTGTCAGCAACTCGCCGGCGACCGCTGTGGCCGTCGAGTGGGCAACGACCGCCACCATCACGGCCGCCAATTCGTTCGCTGTCAGCGACTCAGTGACCGTCGCGGGCTTCAGCGGAGGCAGCCCGCTCAACGGAACGTTCACCATTGCCTCGGCGACGTCCACCACCTTCACTTTCGCAGTCACCGCCTACAACGGCAGCGTCGACTTCAACCCCTCGAGCGGCACAGCGACGGTGCCGATCAGCACCTTGAGTGTCGTGACCGCCTCAGCCCACCAGTTCACGTCGGGCAAGGTTGTCACCCTCGCGGTTCCGGCAACCGTCACGAACTACGACCAGCTCAACACCAAGACCTGCACCGTGCTCGCTTCGCCTGCCATCACCAGCACCGCGTTCTCGTGCACGCTGTCGTCGGCGGCCAGCGCCAACGTTTCACTGACGAGCGCTGACGCGGCGACGGCTTCTGTCGGACTCACCACATTGCCCATCACCACGGCCGCCACGCATGGCTTCACATCGGGTGACACTGTGGTGCTTGCGGTGCCGAGCACGGTCACCAACTACGCGCAGCTCAGTGGCAAGACCTGCTTGGTACTTGCCTCGCCCACGATCACGGGCACTACCTTCTCGTGCACCCTGTCGTCAGCGGCCACGTCCAACGTCACCGTCACCAGTAGTGATGGCGCGACGGCGAGTCCGCAGAAAGGCATTGCTTCGGCCTCGCTTTCGCCGATGTCATCAATCTCGGCCGCATCAGTCAGCCCGATCGCCTCCATCAGC
>JAPLAU010000011.1 GCA_026393115.1 Actinomycetota bacterium | reverse complement strand
GCGGCCTCCACGATCGTCAACCCCGAACGGATCCCCGCCCAGAACACCCGCTCCACATCACGACCCAACCAACGACCACCCACAACAGCACCCCTCCACGCTCAGGGTGTTGCATCACTCCCTAGAACCCACCGTCAATAGGTGACCGTCTGGGGCTTCTTTGGTCAATAGGTGACCGTGATGAGGGTGTCTCCCCGAAGCCAAGGGAGGGGCCGACCGCGTTGGCCGACCCCTCCCCCGACTGCACATTCGATCATTCGATCATTCGATCATTCGATCATTCGATCAGTCGAGAATCGTGACCGTGCCGCTTGATCCGTCAACGCGAATCCGCTGCCCGGTCTTGATCAGCGATGTTGCGAAACCGGTGCCCGTCACAGCCGGCAATCCGTATTCACGGCAGACAATGGCCGCGTGGCTCATCATGCCGCCGGTATCGGTGACGGTGGCCAGAATCTTGCCGAAGATCGGCGCCCAACTTGGTGCGGTCAGAGGCGCGACCAAAATCTCGCCCTCTTGCACCTCATTGATCTGGTCTGGTCCAAAGATCACGCGTGCCGGTCCTTCAGCGACTCCACCCGAGGCCATCATGCCCTTGAGCGTGCCGTCCTCAGACTCGCCACCACCAAGCCAGTTGGCGATGGAATCCGAGGTAATTCCCCACAGCATGATCGTGAAGGGTTCAGTCACGACCTCGGGAGGCGTACCCAATGCGGGCGAGGCCTTCCACGCATTGAGCGCAGCAAGAATCTCCTTGCGACGCTCGATGATCTTCGGCCAGTACGACGGACCGCGCGCCGGAGCCGGGGCAGCCCACGAGTGGTACAGGTCAAACAACGCGTCCGGAACTTCGTGGCGCTTGAGCATGAAGATGTCTTCGGGCTCGTTGAAGAATCCCGCCTTGGCGAACACCGCACCGAGCGACTTCATCTTGCGCCAGATCACCGAGTGGCTCCAGTGCTCGACGTAGAAGTTGTGGTTCTCGACGTAGGGGAACACCACGCGCGCAAGACCCAACTTGCCGGCGAACGCTTCACGGTCTTCATCTGAAGCTAGGAGTGCGGTGTACTCGTTGACGATACGGTCACGCTCGGCCGTAATCGCTTCGGTCGGGCGCGCAATGTCGCCGCCACTCTGCAAGTTCTTGATGTAGTCGCCGATGAAGTCGAACGGAATCTCGACGTTCTCAATCCAAATCTTGTCCTGGCTGGAAAAACCCGAGCCGGTCGAGAAGTTGAACCACGGCTCGGCCGCCTGCTGGAAGCTCGAGATCCAGGCTTCGCCAGCAGAACCCGTGGCACGCAGTGCCTCGCAGGTTCCTTCGACATCGCCCTTCTTGAACGCGTCGGTGATACCGGTGTCGACCGCCATCTTTGCAAGGCGCTTGAGTTCCTCGTCAGGACGGAACAGGTCAACCTCGACACCTGCCACCATCTTGGCAATCGCCAAGTCGGAGATTCCGGGGAACGCGGTCTTGCAGAAACCGAAGAAGTCGAGGTAGGCCGCGTAGCCAAGGTTGAGGAATTCGAAGTGGTACTGCCACAGCGTGCTCGCTGCGTTAAGCAACTTGAAGTAGTTGGCCTGAATCTCGCCACCGGACCCGGTACCCCGACCTGAGGTCACAACCTCAAGATCTTCAATCTCGGGAAGCGGCTCGAAGTCAAGTGACTCCAACTCCTTGACGAGGTCGCGAATCTTGATCAACCAGTTGTCGTAGAGCTCATTCCAGTTCATGAAGTAGTGACCGGCGCGCTGCGTGAAGTGCTCAGCACGCATCGGAATGTCGGCCTCAGGAGCCGGAACCGGCGACAGGTAGCAGTAACCGTTGACGATGCGGAAGTCGATACCGTTTGCCGGCGGAACAAGCAGGTGACGCGTGTTGTACTGCGACAACCCAATGATCGCCATTTCCATCAGTGCGGCATCCCAGGGCAGCAACGCCTTGGGCCAGTGCACGCCATCTTGGAACCAGAACATTGAGTCTTCGTACTCGCTGCGTTCGGGGCTGAAGACACCTGAGTAGGAGTACAACTCCTGCCAGCCCTCTGCGCCTGCCGGAGTTTCAATCTCCGACGGGCGCGGGAATCCCTCTGCCATGTTCTCTCCTCCATTGGCCCTAACGGGCCACTCAGTGACTGTCTGACGCCGACTGCGGCAGACCGATTGCAGCGGTTCGGTGACCCGAGTACCTAGTCGCTCTTCGTGTGCAGCGGCGACATCAATGTCGACACGATGCTCGACATGAAATCGCCGGCCTTGGCCCCCGGCGACACCACTGTCTTCGGACCCTTCTTGCTCCAGACCGTTTCCGGTCGGGACTGGAGGAGAATGACGTTCTCCCCCTCCGGCAGGTCAGCATCAACCGCCCACTCGATGTCCTGTGGGGAGCCGTAGTGCTGCTCGGCCGTCTTGGCCAGTCGCGCGATGCCCTTAATCTCAGCATCGGTCAGACTGGGCTGCAGAACCCGGTCTTCTGGGGTTTCCACCTTGCGCACATGATCGTCGTCGGTGAGCACGTATTCGTGGGTCTTGGCAGACACCACTCGCTTGGTGATGTCGAACATCACCTTGTCGATGAGGTAGTTGTCGGGCGTCACTTCGCCAGCAACGACCGCTTCCCCGAATCCCCATGACGAGTCGATCGCGATCTGCGAGCGGTCACCGTTCGTGGGGTCAAGGGTGAAGGCAACACCCGCCGACTTCGGGTGCACCATTTTTTGCACCACGACGCACATCTCGACGCTGCGATGCTCGTATCCCATTTCCTCGCGGTAACAGGTTGCGCGGTCGGTGAAGAGGCTCGCCCAACAGCGACGCACTGCATCCACTACGTCGTCGGCACCTCGAATCCACAAGTAGGTGTCGTGTTCACCCGCGAACGAGGCGTCGGGTGAGTCTTCACTTGTCGCTGACGAACGAACGGCGACCGGAACATCGACTGAGTTGGTGCGGCGACAGAGTTCCTCATACGCGTGCCGTATTTGCGATTCAACCTCAGTGGGAATCGCGACCGCGCGTACGCGCTCACGGATTGCGTGACAACGTTCGTGCACCATGTCGGTGTCGGTAATATCGAGGCGGTGCAGGTAGTGCGCGATCATCGCGTCGAGATCACCGGCGTCGTGGGCGTGACGGTAAGCGGTAGTGGTCACAGCGAACCCTGGAGGCACGGGTAGACCCGCATTGGTCATTTCGCCCAGACTCGACGCCTTTCCGCCGACTTCGTTCTTGAGTCCAGGCCAGTACGACTCGAACCACACAACAACGCTTTCTTCGTGGTGACTCACTCGGTGCCTCCCTGCAACGACGTCGGTAGTGCTCGGCCACTCAGTCCCTGCCACCAGTCAGGCAGTTCGTGCAGATCAGGAACGTGCACTTCCTGCACTCGGTTGCGGTAAGCAACAAATGCCGCGTTACCTCCCTCGAGCATGCGCACGATGACCTCTTCGGTGTTGTACGGCTCACCTGGGTCGTATCCGTGCGACGACATTGCGAAGACGCGAATCGGCCCAGAATGCGTGGCGCAGATTACCCGAGCATTGGGCGATTCGGCAACGATTGATTGGAATCCGGCCCAGAAACGACGCACGGTTGCTGAGGGAGGTTCGAAGTTCAGCATCGGAATCTGCGTCCAGAAGGTGATCGGATCCCCGCCGCCTTGCTGCGTACGCCAGAACCGGTCGATGTCGACGAGCCACTGCGGCCGTTCACCCAGTGCGACTCGCTCGTACTTCTCCATTTCCTTTTGGTACAGACGGAATGCGCCCGTGACATCCATCAGTCCCGAAGGTGTGCTGACTTGAAAGTTTCGGAACTCTTGCATTGCAGTGACTTCAGAAACGTCGGCTTGACGATCCCACATGGTCAATCCGTCGATCAAACCCTTGCGAATCTGCTCAGCGGTTTGCCGTGCGCGGTTGGTGTCAGCACACACGATGCGGATCGTCTCGCCGGACTTGACGCCCTTCGAGATGTCGAATCCGCGGCGGTGCGACTGCCACGACCCCAACGGTGTCAAACCCGATTCGGTCGAGTACCCCTGGGTCTCACCGTGTCGAATGATGTGGATCTGGTTGACGACCTTGCGATCCTGCGCAGCAGATTCGGGGACGATCTCCTTCGACCGCACACTCTCAGCGGCGGCCCGGGTCAATCCGATGTTGGTGCCTTCCCACTCGGGCACCTTCTGCTCAAGTGCGTTGGCACCGCTTTGCCGATCACGGAACCGACGCAGGTAGAGCGGCTCGCTGCCCTCGCGATCGTCGATCGTGCCGGGCTTCGCGCCTGCAGCTTCACGCTGCTGGTACTTCTGCAGGTACGCCGGCGCGTCAACGCGCTCGGTGCGCGGCAACGTGATCGGTGCTTCGGCTTCGCCGGGGATTTCAGTGGCAGTCATGCTCGGTCGTCTCCGATTCGATTTCAGGTGTGGACCGTGAGGAACTGCTGCTTGACAACGCCGTCGTAGGCGAAAAGGGCTCGGCCCATCTCCCCCTCGGTCCATGTCGTCGGGGCAGTGTCGGGATCGGTGTAGTAGCCGCCGGTGTACACCTCGTTGCGATTACCCGCCGGATCGAAGAAATACAGGCAATAGCCGCGAGTGGCACCGTGACGCGTTGGGTTGGTCTCCATCGTCACGCCGTTATAGGCCAGCAAGTCTGCGGCAATACGCAGTTCATTCCAGTCATCGACCCAGAAGGCAACATGATGGAAACCCGCATTCGGCCCGGTGATCAATGCAATGTCGTGCGAAGAGTGGCTGACTTCCAGCCACGTGGCAATCTGGTAGCCGTCATCGCCCACCACCTGTTCGGTGAGGTGGAACCCCAGCACGTCCCGCAGAAATGCGGTGTTGAGCGCAACATCTTCCAGGGTGAGGAAGAGGTGATCGATGCGCGGAGGCGCAATACCCACCAGGCCCATCGGCTTCGGCGGCGGATTCAACAGCGGAAGCAGATTGCCGATCTGCTGCATGTCGTAGACAAGTTCCATCTCGTGACCACCGGGCAGGTTGAAACGAATCGCTTCTCCGTGGCCAGGACCCCACTCGCCCTTGGCGTAGCGGGTCACAGCCACCCCTTCGGCCTCAAGCTTGGCTTGGTAGAGATCGAGATCTCCGGGCTCATCAACCTTGAAACCGAAGTGCTCGAGTCCGTACGTGGGGGCGAAACTGAGCACCACGCTGTGGTGCTGGTGCTCATCCCAGCATTTGAGGAACACCCGCTCGGGTTCGCGCGCGGTCTCGTAAAGTCCGAGCACTTCGGTGTAGTACGCAGTAGCAAGTTCGAGGTCGGGTACGCGGATCTCGACGTGGCTGAGTCGCATGATTGTCATCAGGTGTGCACCCTCATGAATCGCTCATTGGGAACGCCTTCGTAATAGAAGATCGCTCGACCGAGGTTCTCCTCAGTCCACGTGATCGTGGGGAAATCAACATCAGGTCGGTACCCACCAGTGAAGACCTCGTTGCGCGTACCCAGTGGGTCGAAGAAGTAGATGGTGTTACCGCGGGTGATGCCGTGACGCGTCGGACCTGCGTCAACCGAAATACCGTTGTAGGCAAGGATGTCGGCGCTGCGCCGCACGTGGTCCCAATCGTCAAGCCAGTAGGCGAAGTGGTGCAGACCGCCATTGGGGCCGCGAACAAATGCCAAGTCGTGAGGGCGGTGCGAGCGCTCCATCCAGACCGCCATCTGATGACCGTCACCATCAAGCAGCTGCTCAGTGAGGCGGAAACCCATCACATCCTGGAAGAACTTCGCTGACTCACCCACCTCCTCGGCAGTCACCAGCAGGTGGTCCATGCGCGGCGGCGCAATTCCCGAGAGCCCGTCGACGTAGACCGGCGGGTTGACCTTAGGAAGTGCGCTCCCGACCTTCTCGACGTCGTACACCAAATCCATGGTGTGCCCGGTTGGAGTGGCAAAGCGGATGCTCTCGCCCTGTCCCACGCTCTCGCCTTTGCTGATGCGTTGAACGGGGAAGCCGTAGCGGGTGATCTTGTTCTCGAGGTCGCTGAGGTCATCCTCACGCTCAACTTTGTAGGTCATGCCGCGAAACCCCAATCGCGGAGCGTACTCAAGGCGCAGCGAGTGGTGGTCGACCTCATCCCAACACTTGAGGTACACGGAAGTGTCATCGCGCTCCACCTCCAGCATCCCGATGACCTCGGTGTAGTAGGCAGTCGCCAGATCGAGGTCAGTGACCTGAACGTCGACGTGGGACAATCTCAGAACACCCATCGGGCGCGCTCCTTGAGGGGGTCGGGCGTGGATCCTGCTCGGCTGACAGGACGTTAGACCTGCTTGTCCCGCATGGGGGACCATCGTGCCGCCATGCGGGACACAAATGCTAACGTCGCGTCCGTGGCCACCTCTGCCGCCTCACATTCCCACGAATCTGGGGCCTCCTCCGTCGGGAGTTCACCCGAGCAGATGCGCGAGGCCATGGCCGGCTATGTGGCAGCACTCCACCGGGCCTACCTCGACCAAGCAGCGCACCTCACACCCGGCGAACGCGCCGAACTTCCGGTGGTTCGTGCAGGTGATTTCACCGTGGTGGCAGTAGGCACGCGCCACCTGCACATCGTGGCGACGACGGCACCTCTTCCCCGTCCCGCAGGTCCTGAAGTTGAGCTCTCGGGCGATGACCGCGACCTGACCTGGACACTGCGTTTCTTCGACGCAACGGTGCTTCCCGAACTAGGCATTCTTGATGAAACAGACGGCGCCGACGCCCTAGGAGTTCGACGAGCCTTGGGTATCACCGATGTCGTCTATCACGTGTCGCTCGCCCCCGGCGGTGGCCTTTCGGCGCATCACGCGCAACATGCCGGAACGGGGCTCGCGAATGGCCATGCGTCATCGGTGCGCGACTACGACGGAATGCGCGCGTGGGCACCGCATCAGATCGAGTTGATCGACGAATTCGCGGCCTCGCAGCGATTGGGGCTCACCACTGCGGCCCGACTCCTTGCTCATGAGATCTCGCCACATGACGCCGGGGTCGCTGCCGCTACTGACGCGGTGACACTGCGCAAGGCTCTTCTCACATCGCTCAAGCCCCCGGCATCGCCATGACCGAATCAAATCCGCTGCGCCGCAAGGGCGACACCCAGGTACTCGCGAGCGTGACGAATGCTGCGCGACTACTCAAAGAGTTCGGTCGCGGAGATCACGAAATTGGCGTGACTGAATTGTCACGTCGACTCGGCATCGGCAAGAGCACGACCCATCGACTCCTCCACACACTCACGCACGAGCGCTTGCTCGAACAAGATCCCGAGACTGGTGCCTATCGACTCGGTCTGGCCATGCACGAACTCGGCGCGAGTGCTCGTGCCCATCACGATCTGCACCAAGCCGCGAGTCCTGTTCTCGATCAATTGCGCAACATCACCCGCGAAACCGTTCAGGTTGCTGTGCTTGATGGGCGTGAAGTGGTGTACGTCGAACGACGCGAGAGCCCTCAGACGTTGCGGCTCTTTGGTCGTGTGGGCTTACGCAACTACGCCCATTGCACTAGTACTGGTAAGGCCATGCTGGCGTTTCTTCCCGAGGATGAACTCGAGTTGCTTCTGACCGACTGGAAGCCGCCGCGCCGCACTCAGTACACGATCACTGACATCGCGGTGCTTCGCCGAGAGTTGATGAAGGTGCGCGCGCAAGGTTGGGCTGAGAACATCAACGAAAGTGAAGTGGGCATCGCAAGCGTCGCCGCGCCCGTGCGCAATGTGTTTGGCCAGGTTGTGGCATCGGTAAGCGTGGCCGGACCCATTCAGCGCCTCGACGGCGCGTCACTGAAGAGGTTCGCTCGCCCCGTCGTCGAAGCATCAACCGCCATCAGCAAGCGCATGGGCTGGCGTGAAGGTTCCAACGAGACAGGAAGGTCGTCATGACTACGACTCTGAGTAACGAGCGCGCTGATGAATTCGCGCAGCGCCTGTACGACGCAATGCAAACCCTCATTCCCACGTCACCACTCACCGACGACGAACCCGACATGACGCTCGAAGATGGCTACCTGGTTCAGCAGGGCATCGTGCGTCGGATGATCGATGCCGGTGACCGCATCGTGGGCTACAAGCTAGGACTCACAAGCCGCCCGATGCAGGAGATGCTCGGCATCAGTTCACCTGACTTGGCTCCAGTGATGGCCAGCCACGTCAATCAGGATGCATTTGCAATCGAAACAGCGCAGTTTATTTCACCCAAGATGGAGGCGGAGATCGCTTTCATTCTGAACGCCGACTTGAACGGCCCAGACTGCACCGTCGCTGATGTTCTCGCCGCCACCCGTGGGGTGAGCGCAGCCTTGGAGATTGTTGACAGTCGCGTTGCTGACTGGAAGATCAAACTCGGTGACACGGTCAGCGACATGGCCTCATGCGGAGCGATAGTGCTGTCAGGCAACGTCGTGCCGTTGACAGATTTTGATATCCGCCTCGTTGGCATGGTGTTCACACGTAACGGCGAAGTCGTGGCAACCGGCGCTGGCGGTGCGGCTCTTGGTAACCCCGCCGCCGCTATCGCGTGGCTGGTCAACACCTTGCACCCGCTGGGCGAAGGCCTCAAAGCCGGTCACGTGGTGATGACCGGTGCTCTCCATGCTGCCGTTCCTGTGAGTACCGGTGATGTCTTCCGAGCAGACTTCGACCGGCTCGGCCCCGTGACGGCTCGGATGTCGTGACGATCTTGCGCTTGTCTCCCGCCTACTTTCACCTGCTAACAGCTCAACCACACGTGGAGCCGCCATCATGAGCAAGCACAGCCACATCATCGAGCGCCTCGTCAACGCCGCGCATCACACCTCGGCCACGACCCCCTTCACCGACGAGTACCCGGACATCACCAGCGCCGAGGCCTACGACGTTCAAGAGGAAGTCGTCACTGCTCGCGTTGACCGAGGACACGTCATCGTGGGCGCGAAACTGGGCCTCACCAGCAAGGCCAAGCAAGTACAGATGAAAGTCGACACTCCTTTGTACGGGTGGCTCACCAGCGATATGCAGATCGACACCGGTGAACCGCTGGTCTGCTCCGCATTCATTCAGCCTCGCGTCGAACCCGAGGTCGCCTTCATGCTCAACCGCGATCTCGCTGGCCCGCACATCACGGCCGCGCACGTACTGGCTGCCACCGAGGCGGTGTTCCCAGCAATTGACGTGCTCGACTCTCGCTTTGCCGGATACAAGTTCACCCACACCGACGTAGTCGCCGACAACTGCTCCTCGGCGGGTTTCACCCTCGGGGGCGCAGCAATCGACCCGAGCGGAATTGATCTACGGCTCGTTGGCATGACCTTGGAAAAGAACGGGCAACTGATGTACACCGCATCGGGTGCGGCCGTACACGGACACCCGGCAGCGGCAGTCGCGTGGCTCGTGCGCCAACTTGCGGCACGCGACCGCGGCCTCTCGGCTGGGCACATCGTGCTCAGCGGCGGAATGACCGAGGCCGTCACGGTCGCACCAGGCGACACCATCGTGGCGCGCTTCGACCGACTCGGAACCATTGAACTTGCCTGCGTCTAGACCGCTCGACTGACCGACCGACCAACCACGAAGGACAGTCCTATGCCCGATGTTCGACTCGATCGCGTCCGCGTCGCACGGTACGAAGTCGGTGCCGACGACTGGGGCATCGGCGGCGTTCCTGTGTCGGTTACCCGGCCCAATCCGACTGCAGCCACATGAGTCAGGCACCACAGCGCGTCGTCGCGTGCCCGATTGTCGACTTGCCCCCCGGCGCGGTCACTCGAGTCGAGTCGGGTGGACGATCCGCGTGCGTGGCCAACATCGATGGCACCGTCTACGCCATCGACGATCGCTGCCTCCACAAACAAGCCTCCCTCTCCGAGGGTCGACTCGAAGGAAACACGATCGTGTGCCCATCGCACTGGTGGCGTTACAGCCTGGTCGACGGCAGCTTGTATGGCGGATCTGCATCGGTGGCCTCATTTCCGACCGAGATCATTGACGGCGAAGTCGTTGTTGTTCTTCCCCCTGCCGTTCAGGTGCGCGGAATCCGCGAGATGCTGCTCGCCCACGCCCGCGGCGAAGACTAACTCTTCGTCGCACTCAGATGAGCACGCGACGTGCGACGGGCGATTTCGACCAATCGCTCGGCTGCTGGCAGTCGAGAGCCCTGACGCCTCAATCCCAAGTAAATCGTCCGGGGCGTTACCGCCGGAGAGAGTTCGCGCACGACGACGCCCGGATCGTTCATATCAATGGTCAGTCGTGGCATTACCGCAACTCCCAACCCAGCGCGCACCATCGCCTGCACTCCCCCGTTGTCATCTGTTCGGAAGACGTACTGCGGGGTCACTCCCACTCGGCGAAGGGCATCGTCAACATGCGCCTGATAGACACTCTCCTTCTGGCCGATCATCGCAACTCCTTGCAACTCACGCACCTGAAGGGGTCCACTCCCACCTGGGCGATCAGCGGGCAGGAGAACTACGTAGGGGTCAATTCCGAGCGGCACCAATTCTGCGCGCGCATCGTCGACTGGACTTGCAATGAACGTGACGTCGATGTCGCCCGCAACCAGTAGTTCGAGCAAATCGTCGTTGTAGTCACCTTCGAACAGCTGTAACGCCACGTCAGGAATCTCCTGCCGCATGGCCGCCACGAGGTCGGGCACAAGACGCACAGTCACACTTTGGAAAGTTCCGCACACCACACGTCCCCCGGAACCAGATTGGACATGGCGCAGATCATTCTCGATCGCGTCGAGTCGTTCGATAATGCGTTCTGCGTGGCGTAGCACGACCCGCCCCGCTGGCGTGATTGTGGCGGGGCGAGGCCCTCCTGGCCGATCGAACACTGTGGTGCCGATGACGCGCTCGAGGCCCGCGATCTGTTGGCTGATCGCGGCCTGCGAATAGCCAAGGGCGTCGGCAGCCCCCGCGAAACTTCCTTCCTCGGCGACGGCACGCAGTGCAATCAGATGTCGAGTTTCAATGTCACTGCCACGCTCCATAGCATTAAGTATACATAAGCAATCGTGTTCTTAATGATCGTGTCTCATCGCTTTTCTTTACCTTCGAATCAACCTAGCCTCAAAGGAGACGAAAGGACATCCCCATGATGACTACCCCGCAGGCCACGATGAGCGAGCGAATTGCCGCCTTGTCCGATACTGATCTCAGCACGCGCCCGGCCGAAGTGTGGGCGATCGCGCTGGAGGCAGAGCGCGCCGGCGTTGCCACCGGAATCGTCGACGCTCTCCTCGACCCGAAGTCACCGTCGGTGGTGCGTGAGCGGGCGCTCGCCCTTGTCGGGGCTGCTCTGGTTCTCAACGCACCCACCACGCCCGTGACCCCAGCTGAAGTCAACCGCGCCATGGTCGCAGCACGTTTGTAAGAGGGCTCCTACACGTCGATACGTGAGCGGTCGAGTTCGTCGGCTCCGTCGACGATGAACTCCTTGCGGGGGGCGACTTCACTGCCCATCAGGAGCTTAAAGACATCGTCGGCCGCAGCCCCGTCGCTGACGTTGATGCGGCGCAGTTGACGGCTACGAGGGTCCATGGTGGTTTCGCGCAATTGCGAGGCATCCATTTCGCCCAAACCCTTGTAACGCTGGATCGGATCCTTCCATCGGCGACCCTTCTTGGTGAGGTCGGCCAACGTCGATCGCATTTCGGCATCGGAGTAGGTATAGACCACCTCGGCGGGAGACTTGCCCATACCGATGACGTCGATGCGGTGAAGGGGTGGCACCGCAGCGAAGACTCGGCCATGTTCGAGCAATCCGGGTAGGTAACGATGAATGAGTGTGAGCAGCAGACACCGAATGTGTGCACCATCAACATCGGCGTCACTCATCAAGATGATCTTCTGGTAGCGCGCTGACTCGACATCGAAGGAACGGCCCGAACCGGCGCCAATCACCTGGATGATGGCGGCACATTCGTTGTTCTTGAGCATGTCGGCCAGCGACGACTTCTGAACGTTGAGGATCTTGCCACGAATGGGCAACAGCGCTTGGAATTCGGAGTTGCGTGCCGATTTCGCGGTGCCTAGTGCACTGTCACCTTCAACAATGAACAACTCGGTGCGCGCCACATCATCGCTACGGCAATCGGCGAGTTTGGCTGGTAACGCTGAGGATTCAAGCGCAGTCTTGCGCCGCTGGGTATCGCGGTGAGCTCGTGCGGCCACCCGCGCGCGCATGGCGTTAGCGACCTTCTCCAGAATCGCGCGCGCACTGTTCTTCTCACCCCGAGGCGGAGTGTTCAAGTAACTACCCAGTTCCTTTTCGACCACGTGCGCGACGATGCGCGACGCTGCCGACGTTCCAAGAATCTCCTTGGTCTGGCCTTCAAACTGCGGCTCGGCCAAGCGAACTGTGATCACCCCGGTGAGACCTTCGAGCACGTCTTCTTTGGTGACAGACTCCTCACTGCTCTTGAGCATTTTCTGCGATTTGAGTGCGGCATTGACCACCTTGACCGCGGCGCGCTCAAAACCGGCCACGTGCGTACCGCCCTTAGGCGTGGCGATGACATTGACGAATGAGCGCACATCGTCGTCGTAGCCAGAACCCCAGAGCAATGCGATGTCGACGCCGAGTTCGCGCTGCACATCTTGCGGAGACATGTGACCTTGGGCGTCGAGTACCGGAACGGTTTCAGTGAAATGCCCGGTACCCGTGAGTCGAATCACCGACGAGACCGGCTCACCCTCTGCCAGGTGTTCAACGAACTCCGAGATACCGCCCGCGAAGCGAAACTCCTCTTCGATCGGTTCATCACCGCGCTCATCGCGCACGAGCAGCGTCAAACCAGGAACAAGAAACGCGGTCTGCCGAGCGCGCGCCAACAGCAACTCGAGGTCGACCTCCGCTTCCTTCAGGAACACCTGACGGTCAGCCCAGTAGCGAATACGCGTGCCGGTGACACCCTTCTTCGCTTTGCCCGCCTTCTGCAACCCCGACTTCTTCGAGAACGGTGCAGTCGGAGTCGGCTCTCCCCCGAAATCGTCGAACTCGCCCGCCACACCGCGACGGAAACTCATTACGTGAATCCAGCCCTCACGATCGACCTCAACATCAAGTCGCTCACTGAGTGCATTGACCACCGACGCACCCACGCCGTGCAGACCACCTGATGCCGTGTAGGAGCCCCCACCGAACTTGCCGCCGGCGTGCAGCTTGGTCATCACGACCTCAACACCGGTGAGCTTGGTCTTCTTCTCAATGTCGACCGGGATACCTCGCCCGTTATCGCCCACCTCGACCGAACCATCGGCATGCAACAGCACCTCAATGCGGGTGCAGTGGCCGCCCAGAGCCTCATCAACCGAGTTATCAACGATCTCCCACAGGCAGTGCATGAGCCCGCGGCTGTCGGTACTACCGATGTACATACCGGGCCGCTTACGTACGGCATCAAGACCCTCCAGCACCGAAAGATGCTTGGCGGTGTATCCGTCATCGGGCACCGCCGAAGCGGATTTGGCGGGGCGGCGAGGGCGATCGATCGGTGCAGCAGTCACCTGAAGAAATCTAGTCGGCCGGTGTGACCTGCCGACGCAGGGCGCGCCGCCGCCCTCTGCCGGAGTGGGCGGACTAGGCCATCGGAGGGTGACAGCAGAAGTGTGACTCACGACACGCCGAAATACCTTTCGAGAGCGAAATGGCCGTGTTGTCACACCCTGTTGGCAGGATGAGGGCACTACCGCGAAAGTCCCGAAAGAAGTCCCGCCGAGCGGGAACGAAACAGGGATGGGACGATGTTGAAGGTAGAGAAGGAACGTGAACGGAACGGACTACGTCAGCGGCAACCGCCGAAGACATCCGAACCGCCCGCCAGGAGAAGGAGCTTACGATGACCACCGCCCTCGCACCGTCGGCGTCGCTCACGGCGTCGGACCGCTGCGATCGTTGCGGCGCTCAGGCCTATATCCGCGTTGTTCTCCACGTGGGTGGCGATCTTCTCTTTTGTTCCCATCACTTCAACGAGCACGCCGAGAAGTTGCGTCCTCAGGCCGCAGCCATCGTCGATGAGACGCACCGGCTCGTCGACTCGCCCTCCCCCTCGGCCTGAGCCGTATCGCCCGCTGCGGTGCTCAGGGGCAGCGCAGCGAGGTGTTCTCGATGAGTGAAAAGACGCGAACGCCCCTCGTTACCGAGGCCAGTCGCACGGCAACGTCAAATGCCGGTTGATTCGCGGTGAACTTCCCCACCGCTTTAAAGGCGCCCGCCGAATTGGTGTGCGTGCTGCGCCACACGCCGGCTTTCGGATGCTCAACACTTCGTACCTGCACTTGCACTTCTTGGTCGTTGCGGGCAGGAGTGGCCGCGCCGGTCACCGTCAACACGTGTGCCGAGCAGTCATACGTCACGGTGCGCACGGCCAAGCGAGGCTTGGTCGCGGGGTCGGGCTTGGCCGCACAGCCTGCCAGTGCCCCGATCACGGCGGCAACAGCCATCAGCGGGGCCACAACCCGACGAGTCCTCACACCTTGTGATGCTAGTCCCGATGGCCCAGGGTTTCGTGGTGCCTGAGTGGGGAGTTGCGCTCGTGGCGGTCGCGTGCGCACTGGGCATCGCCGGGACCGTCGTCCCGATACTGCCTGGCTCGCTGCTCGTGGGCGGCGCGATCATTGTGTGGGCCGTCGTTGAGGGCACTCTCGCAGCCTGGGCAGTAGCAGTCGTCGCTGTGCTGATTCTCTGTGCCGGCACCTTACTGAAGTACCTCATCCCCGGTAAGAGACTGGCCGCAGCGGGCGTACCCACCCTGACTCTGCTCGTCGGTGGGCTGGTGGGAGTGGTCGGTTTCTTTGTCATTCCTATCGTCGGGGTCATTGTGGGATTCATCGTTGGTGTTTTCGCGATGGAACTTCTACGTCTGCGCGACCCTCGTACCGCGTGGCCGGCCACCTGGGCAGCCATGAAAGCGTCGGGATTGTCAGTGTTGATCGAATTGACCGCCGCACTTCTGGCCACCGCCCTTTGGGGCGCAGGTGTCGTCGCGACCTAGTCGACGGGGGGCGTTTGACTGCGGATTCTGCGCACGGCGAGGGCTCCCAACGCCGCAAGTAGCACCCCACCGAGGAGCAGCAGCAACACGGTGTTTGAACCACCACCGGCCGCTGATTGGGCGGTCGCTGCGGGAATCTCGCTCACGTAGGCAACACGTGCCACACCGCCATCGGGGGCGTCAAAGGGTGCTGCATCAACTGATCGAGCCATCGTGGCACTGAGATATGCCCGAGCGAATGCCGGATCCTTCGACGCTTCCACGACCGAATCGAGAATCGCCGAGGTTCCATCGGCCTGCAGTTTCGACGAACCGTCGGCGACAGAAATACTGCCCGCGGCGACCGTGTTCAGCGCACTCGCAAGCGAACTTGCGCCTCCGGCCGCAGCGCTGGTGCCATCGGATTCGGCCTTGGCCCCCGCGGCCGCTTGCGCTCCGCTGGTCGCCAGACTCGACGCCCCCGTGGCGAGTGCGTCGAGTCCTGACGCAAGGTCAGAGGCTCCCGACGCCAGCGAATCGGCCCCTGCCGATGAGGAGTTCGCCCCCGTCGACAGCGACGTCACCGAGATGACCGCCTGCGCCAGCGACGCCGTCAGTTGCTCAAGGCCTTCCTGAACTCCAGGAGACGATGGATTGCCACTGCGCAAACCGAGGGACACCTTCTCGAGGCCCTTGGTGAGCCCATCGATGGAAGTGACCAGTCCCGCCAGACCAGCGGCGACCGCGCCCACCTTCGCAGCCTGAGTTCCGACCGTCGTGGCTGCGGCCTGCGCGCCTGTGGCGGCCGATGTGGCATCGGAGACAGATCCGGCCAACGTCGCGCACTGCTCAGGTGTGAGAGTCGTGGGGGCAGGAACACAGGCAGCCTGGTACACGGAACCGGCCTTGCTCGCTGCACTTCCGGCGCTAGCCCCCACAGCGGCGATATCGCCTACCGCACTGTTGAGTGCGGTAGCAGCCTCGGCTGAGGCTTGCTGCAATCCACCTGCGGCTGTACTCGATGCTCGTGATAACTGAATGAGCGTGACGTCGGACGAGGGCGGCGGCAGTGTGATGGTTGGATCGGCCGGCGAACCCACGGCATCGGCAATGGCAGTGACCGCCGTCACCAATGATTGGGAAGCCGCCTGTGCCGCCGGGAGCCCCGTGGGAGACGCGAGAGCGGTCAGACCCGAGGCCAGCGTGCGCAATCCGGAGGCAAGCTGATCGGCGCCAGTCGAGAGGGATTGACTGCCGTCTGCGGACGTGCCGATTCCGGTGGCAAGTTGCTGTTGCCCGGTGGCCAATTGTGCGACACCTGACGCCACCTGCTGCGAGCCTGGAACCAGCGATCCGGACATCGACGCGCTCAGAGTGTTGGCGCCTGCATAGGCCTGCGCCACACCGTCGGACACTTGCCCTGCGCCCTTCGCAACTGCGACGGCGTTGTCGTCGAGTTCGGTAAGCCCGTTCGCCAGTGTCGCGTTTCCAGTAACAGTCGAATCGAGTAAGTCACGCGAGAAGCCAACGGCCAGATCCTGCGAACTACGCACGGGCGCCACTTGCATCGTCGCTGATGGCAGCACCAGATTGGATGACCGAAGATGAACCTCGAGTTTTTGCTGATAGTCACCAAGGGGCGGATACAGCAGCAAGTTCCACGTGAGCACCGAGCCACCGTCTCGCCCGGTGCTGACCACAGCACCCGGCGCCGAAATCACGTCGACCCCCACGGGAACCGTCGCGCGCAGCGATCCGGCGAAGGGGGCGAAGACTTTTTCCTTCTTCGAAATAACCGTGCCAGCCGCACTCTTGTAGGTAACGGTCGCATCAGACACCACGGTGTTCGTGACGGTGTACGTCACGACTAAGGCACCTTCACCGGAAATCGTTGCCGGATCAACCACGCTGCCTTCCCGTGAGTACTCGGCATGCAGTGCAATCGGAAGCGGCCGGGCGAAGTCGGAGCCGAGCAGCACCTTCGTCTGGCCGGGCCCACCAATCATCACCACCGCCGCCTGACCTTCCACAGGTGGCTCACCGCGGCGGTCGAGGTAATGAAGGCCCGTGGTCGACGTCGGCACCCGCACCTGCTGATACGGAATGCTGCTCGCGATGACCTGCGTGACGAGGTCTGAGGACACCGGCAGACCGGTGAGATCAAGTTGCGTGAGAATCAGCTGCTCACTGATCAATTGGGGATCGGGCGCGGCGCCGGCCCGGGGTTGGGCACCTTGGGCAGGAGCCACCACGACCGCAACCAGGGTTACGGCGGCAAGGCCCGCACCCCATGCACGTCGACTCATGGTAATTCCAACGGAACTCGATCACCCAAGGTTTCCGGTGATTGTGGTTCATCGCCGGATATGGCGTCGACTGCGGGCTGACTTCCGATGCCACCCACTGCGACCGAGACGACTGCTGCCACCAACGCCGGTAGCACGGTCACCAACAACAGCACTGCACCCACAGCGGGCTCGGCAGCAATCAAACCGAAGGCCACCACGACGGCCCCAATGAGCACGGGCACCGCAATACTGCGTCCGACCACGAGCACCACCAACAACGCGACCACCACAATGGCCACCGTCGTCGCCAATCCAGTCGATGAACGCGCTGGCGGAACGATCGAGAGCATCAGTGCGCTCGTGAGCATGGCCACCACCACGCCAATGAGGTAACCGAACAGTCGGCGCCCCAGTCCGCCTCGACCCGCGGTCGCTGCCGCGGGCAGTACGGCGAGCAGTGTTCCCATCACGGCCGAAAGCGCGATCGTTGCGGACGATGAACGGTCGGCGAGCAACCACACGATCACAAACCCCGCCGCAGCACCCACGATGGCGCCGATCGCCACCACGGGGCGGCGTAACACCAACGAGCCCGAACGCTCACTGTCGGAGGAGGCCACACTGCGCTCGGGGCCAGCGAGATCGATGGCCGCGGGGTCGCCTTCGACATGAACATGCGGAAGTAGTCGGTCAAGCCATCCCGGCAGCCACCACGTTCCCTTGGCAGCCAACACCATGATGGCCGGCACCAACAGGCATCGCACGATCGTGGCATCAACGGCCACCGCCGTCGCGAGTCCCACTCCGAAAATCTTCACCGTCGGATCAGGGCTAAGGATGAAGCTCAAGAACACCACAACCATAATCAACGCCGCTGCGGTGACGATGCGACCCGTATCGGCCAAACCTCGACGCACCGACACCACCATGTCGCCGGTGCGCTCCCACTGCTCGCGGAATGCGGTAAGCAGGAACACCTCGTAGTCCATCGACAAACCGAACAGCACAGCGAAGATCATCATCGGCACAAACGAGTCAATGGGAACGGGGCCGTTGAGTCCGATGAAGCTGGCTCCCCATCCCCATTGGAAGACCATCGTGATGACGCCGTAAGCCGCCGCGATCGACAGCAGGTTCATCGCTGCCGCCTTGATCGGAATGAGCAGTGAGCGGTAGGCGAGCATCAACAGTAGGAAGGCGAGTGAGACCACACCAGCGATGAACCACGGGGTGCGGCCGGAAATGAGTTCGGCGAGGTCAATGTTGAGCGCCGTGACACCCCCGACGTGGCTTTGCATGCCGTTTCCAGCATCAACAGCAGGTAGCACGTTGCTGCGCAGGTCACGCACCAACGCTTCGGTGCGTGGATCGCTCGATGACCACTCCGGAATCACTCGAATGGTGGAAATTCCACCGTCGGTACTGATGACGGGTTCATCCACACGCACGACGCCCGGTGTTGCCTTCAACGCATTGCGCAGGTCGACCAACCGCGGATCCTGCCGACGTGGATCGCCCTCACCCTTGGCTCCATCGGGTGCCTGCGCCACTTCATACAACTGCGTCACCACGGCGAGAGGCGAGGATTCGCCCACTCCGAATCCGACGCGGATCATGTCCTCTGATTGGCGAGCGGTTGTCGTTGTAGGCAGCACACTGGCATCGGAGTGCCCCAGCGATAACGTGGCGACAGGCGACGCAAGCAGCAGCAGGACCAGCGTTGAACCGATGGCGAAGAACCACGGGCGTGACGTGACAGCCGTTGCCAAGCGGGCCCAACGACTGTTGTCGAGTGCCTCGGCATCGTCGGCGGTGAGTTCACGATGTGCCTTGGGTATCACGCGTGTTCCCATCAAGCCCAAGATCGCAGGCACCAATGTGATGGAGGCAAGCACGGCAACGGCGACCACGATGCCGGCGGCAATGCCAAGCCACGCAAGGAATGACAATCCGGTAAGGGTCAAGCCCACGACGGCCGCGATCAACGTGCCGCCGGCAAACACCATGGCAGCACCTGCAGTGCCGGTGGTGCGGCCGACTGAGTCGTTCATCTCAAACCCCTGCCGAAGCAAGAGTCGATGTCGTGCCACCAGGAAAAGCGCATAGTCGATTCCGACGCCAAGTCCCAACATCGTCCCGAGCGTTGGCGCCACATCAGGGATGAAGATGACTTTGCCCAGGAGTCCGACGAGTGCCAGTCCGATTCCGACAGCCATGAGCGCATTGATCAGGGGAATTACTGCGGCCCACAGCCGTCTCAAGGTGATGATCAACACCAAGATGGCGGCGGCGAGTCCGAGCGCTTCACTGGAGCGAGTGTTGGGGCGCGAGATGGATCGACCGAGAAAACCGCCGAGTGCTAGCGAGATTTGTGGGCCTGCGGCCGCAGTTCCCGTGTCAAGAATGGTGCGCGCGATCACCGGGTCACCGGCATAACGATCGGTGACTGTGATCTGCACCTGCGCTGTGTGGTGGTCATCGCTGAGCAGCGCCGACGAGTCGGCGGGCCCAACAACCGTGCGCACTTCCGGGATCGTCTTCTCGGCTGCCACCACAGCCTCCACGCGAGCGGCACCCTCACCTGTTGAGAGGTCGAGCGTGTCACTGTGCAGCACAAGGGGGTTCGCTTCGCCAGCCACACCGGGGAAGGCGCGATTGAGCAGATCCTGCGCCACCCAGCTGTCAGTTCCGCGCAGGTTGTAATTCTCATCGGCGGCCCCGCCGAGCGTGCGGTTGAGCCCCTGGAGCGACAACAGCGCAACCAGCCAGATGATGACCACAATCCAGCCGTGTTCAGCCGACCAGCGGCCGACTCGGTACAGGGCGCGCGTCACGTGCTTACTGTCGCACAGTGGTACCCGACAACAGAGGGCATACCGGCCGTTACCGAGGAACGATCAGGCAGTCGTGCGCCGACGTGGTGCGCGGTACTGTGCGCCCACCAGGTCCTCAAGTTGAGTTGCTGCCGTGGTGAGATAGATGACCTCGTCCTCGACGGACGTCATCTTGCGCTCAGCAACCAGCGCACGCTCGATTCGGTTAACCACATCTTCGGGCATCCAGAGTTCGGGAAGATCGCGCAGCGCCGCCGATACCACCGCAGAAGTGGAGTCTGACGTTGCTGTCTCGGAGTGCATGACCATCCTTGGCGTGGGGGTGACCTACTGAAGGCAGGCTACCGCTGATGCCTGTGATACTCGTGTGACCTGTGCGGCGTGTCGCACGCGACAGTTCCGGCCGAACCGGACGCTTTTTCGTCACGAAACGACGCGGAAGCCGGCTCTCTGACCCAACGCCGTGAGAGTAGCGCGGGTCGGGGCCGCTGTAGCCACCCTCGGTGACGAACGCAAGACCGCACGACGGTACGAGTCGAAGACGCTCTGCGTGCGCGCCCCCCACAGTCCGTCGACCCGAATCCCGGCCCCGATCATGCGGTTGAGAGCAGCCTGAACCACCTTGACACTCGCCCGGTTGCGGGCCTTGAACTTCGCGAGCGAAATGGTGGGCTTACCTGGCTCCGCCGAAGGAGTACCCACTGACGTCGGTCGCCAACCGGTGAGCGTCATGTACAGCGCCCGATCGACAACCCCAGGTACTCCAGGAATCGCCGGATGATCGTGCTGGTAGGCCGCCACCGCGTCGCGTGTCTGGCTACCAAAGGTGCCCGCCGTGACAGCGCCGTAGCGTTCGGGATGCAGATGCCCCGTGTGCGTCAAGGCACGCTGCACCGCAGCGACCGCCGGTCCGGTTGATCCCAGCGCCAAGACTCCGCCTGGGAAGGACGGCGTGGGAGCCGGAGTCGGCAGTGGCGTGGGCGTCGGGGTGGGCGCCGGAATCGGCGTCGGTGCGGGCGGCACATAGCCGGCCGGAGCACTCACGCGTCTCGCCACGAGAAACACGTGACCGCCGCTGGATGGGAATCCCCAGAACGTGCTGACGTGGGCGACATCACCGCACGAGTTGGTGTGCAGCATGAAGCCGTTTCCGATGTACATCACCACATGCCGGTACGTCGAGCCTCCCGTGTCGTACAGCACCAGATCGCCGGGGTGCAGTGAGTTCGGCGCCACTCGCACTGCCCACGATGCCAATTTCACGCCGTCCCAAGGCACCATGTCGCGAGTCGACGGTGCCCAGTCTCTTCCGGCCGTGTCTAGGCCTGCACCGAGGTAGTAGGCACGAGATACCAGTGAGGAACAGTCGAATCGGAACGCGTCCATGCGGCCAACACCACCGCACGCATACGGAGCACCGAGCATGTGGAAGGCCGCCTGAATGGCCAGCGCCGCTTGTGGGGTAGCCGCAGCCGCCACCGCCTGTCGACACAATGCCGAGGCCCCCAGACTCGAGCTTCCATCCCGGAGGGTGTCAGTGGGAACGGATGTGGGACAGCCCCGATAGGTCAGGGTGGTCAGGGTGGTCACAGCCTGAGCGGTCGTGGTCGAAACCACCGGAGCGAGTGGGACGAGAGCGACAACGGCCACGGTGGCAACCAGCCACCGCAGTCTTCGTCGCACCGTCGCGTTACCGCTCATGTCTCAAGCATCGTCACTTTCAGGGCTCCCGTGAGGGGGCAGATCGGGTGAATATTCATCGTAACGCATTTCTTAGGCGGTCACTCGGAAGCCAGCGGACCGTCCCAGAGCGCGCAGCGAACCCATTCCCGGAGTTCCTGTGGCGCTGGCTCCCTTGAGGTGCATGACTTCACGGCGGAACTGGTCGAAGGCGGCTGCGGTCATCGGACCCCACTTGCCATTGAGGGGCAGACCAGCACCTACCGCGTGATTCAGTCCCGCCTGCACGATCTTCACCGCGGCAATTTGGCGGCTCAGCACTCGCGCGAGCGACACCGAGCGAGCAGACGTGGTCGAGGCGCTCGATCCAGCCTTGCTGCCACCTGCCGAGCTCGGCTTCCAGCCGGTGATGGCGATGTAGAGGGCTCGGTTCACCACTGCGCGTGCTGCACCGTGAGCGCCGTTTTCTTGCTGGTAGAGCACAACAGCGTCGCGAGTCTGGCTGCCGTAAGCGCCGTACGCAACCGCGCCGGACTGAACTGCCGGAATCGTGTATCCGTGGCGGATCAGGGCCTTCTGGATCGAGGTCACCATCGGCCCCTTGGCGCCAGGCGCGAAGTTTCCGGTAAACGCTGCCACGCCTGAGTGTGCCGTTCCGGTCGAAGGACGCGCGGTCGATCCGCTTCCAGCGCCTGCCGAATCAGTGGCGACAGGGCCCACGTGCTGGGTTTGGCCCGGCAGGATCACCCGGCGGGCTACGAGGAACGTGCGCTTGGCACCGCCGTTGAAACCCCAGAACGACGTTACGTTCGCGACATCACCGCAGTAGCCGGTGTGCAGCATGTAGCCGTTGCCGAGATACATCACCACGTGGCGGTAGGTGGCCCCACCGGTGTTGTACAGCACCAGATCGCCAGGGCGAAGGTTGCTCGGCGACACATAGGTCAGCCAATCGGCAAGTGCGGATCCGCCCCACGGAACCATGTCCTGGGTCGACGACGCCCAGTTACTTCCAGCCGAGTCGATACCCGCACCAATTGAATAGGCGCGTGACACCAGTGACGAGCAGTCGAAGCGGAAAGGAGCCGTACGACCGACCCCATTGCACGCGTACGGGGCACCCAGCATGTGGAATGCGGCCTTAATGGCCCGGCGGGCATGGGTGGTCGCCGCCGCCGCTACCGCCTGCTTACACAGATCGAAGGCGCCAATGTCACCGCTTCCGTCACGCAGCGCCGAAGACGGCACTGAACGCGGGCAACTGTCGCCCGTGACGGTGGGAGTCGTGGTTGCCGGCGCAGCCTGTGACGGTGCAATCCCCACGAGGGTGGCGAGGGCGGCAAGAACGACTGAGATGGCGATCAAGACAGTGCGATGGCGGGTGCTCATAAGAATGTCCTCGTCGGCTTCGAGGGCACCTTGAGTCACGATTTTGAAGTTTTTTGTCACGGAATTCGGCGTACGAGGGAACTACAAGGATGTAATTCGTTGTGCGCCGCCTAACGTTCCGAATAGCGGTCAGTGCTCGCCGACGTTCTCGAGCCGTCGTGGGAAGAACGCCACTGCCAGAATTGCCCCGAGCAGCACCACTCCCGCACCCACGAATAGTGCGTTGTCCATGCTGTTGACGAACGCCTCGCCCACAATGCGGCGGGCAGGCTCCATGTACTGGGCGGGAAACTGAGGAATCGCCACAGACGCGCCTGCCAATGATTCGCGTACCAGGTCGAGGGAATGAGCCGGGATGGAATCGACCACACTGCCCGCAGCCGTGATGGCCGCGTCGATGGTGGCGCGATACGAGGTCGACAGTAGGGCGCCAAGAACGGCCACTCCGAGGGCAGATCCGACTTCACCCATGGTCTCGTTGACCGCCGATCCGATACCCGCTCGTTCGGGCGGCACCGAACCCAACACCGCGCTGGTCGCGTGCGGCAATGCCAGCCCCATACCGATTCCGATGAAACCCAAACTTGCAGAGACGAACAGAGTCGGCGAGGTGGCAGTGAAGGTGCTGGCAGCAACGAGTCCGCCCGACACGATGAGCAACCCGATGACCACCAGAGTGCGGGAGCCGAAGCGCTCGCCGAGGCGAGGACTGATGACGGCAAAGATCACGAGCAGCGTTGCGCCGGGCAAGATCGCCAGTCCTGACTCAAACGGCGTACGACCCTGCACCAATTGCAGAAACTGCGGGAAGAAGAACATCGCTCCTGACAGCGCGAAGTAGAGCAACGCCACAATCGTGATGGCCAAATCGAAGGTGCGGTTCGCGAACAGTGAGAGTGGAAGAATCGGGGTCTCTACCCGACGCTCCCACAGCACGAAACCGACCATCGCCAGCAGTGTGACAACGCCGAACGTGATCGTCTGCGTCGACCAGCCCGAATCGGGCAGTTCAATGATGGTGAGCACCAGGCCGATCAATCCAATCGCCCACAGGAATGCGCCGACTAGGTCCAGACGCGGCTTCAGCGGATTGACCGACTCGGGCACGAACACGAATGCGGCGACGAGCACGAGGACGGCGATGGGCGGGTTCACAGTAAATACCGAGTGCCAGGTGAAGTGCTCGAGCAGCGCTCCCCCGGCAAGTGGGCCGATCGCAACCCCGAGGCCAGAGACTGCGGCCCAGATTCCGATGGCGCGAGTTCGCTCGCGTGGTTCAGGAAAGGTCTGCACCAGGATCGACAACGTCGACGGCATCACGAACGCACCGCCGATTCCCATCAAGGCACGACAGAGCGCTAGCTGACCGCCCGTGTGCGTGAATGCGGCCGCTCCGGAACCGATCGCGAAGATCACCAAACCGATGACGAAGATCAGCCGCCGACCGAAGCGATCACCCAAGCTTCCCGCCAGCAACAGGAAGCCGGCGAAGAGTACGGCGTAGGCGTCAACAACCCACTGCAACTCAGACGTACTGGCTGAGAGGTCTCTCTGGATACTCGGAAGCGCGACGTTCACGATCGTGTTGTCGAGAGACACGATGAACAGCGCACCGCACAGAACAGCCAGAATCGCCCAGCGATTGTTTCGGGTCACCGTCTGATCGTCGGTGCAGACGCTCCAACGTCGGGTCGCAGCGACACCATTCCTGGGGTGAGTTCGGCCAGCGAAGCAATACCGAGCAGTCGCATGGTCTGCTCAACTTCTGACTGCAGAATCTGTGCAGCCCTCCGCACACCGGCCTCACCGCCTGCCATCACGCCATACAGGTAAGCGCGTCCGACCAGCACCGCATCAGCACCCAGACCAACAGCAGCGACGGCGTCGGCACCGTTCATGATGCCGCCGTCGATGTAGACCTCAATACGGTCGCCGATGGCAGCGCGTACGTCGGGCAGCAGTTCCAGTGGCGGCGCACCGCGATCGATCTGTCGACCACCGTGGTTCGACAACACAATGGCGTCGACCCCAGCGTCGGCCAGCATCACGGCGTCTTCGACACTTTGCACGCCCTTGATGATGAGTTTGCCGCTCCAATTGCTCTGCAACCACTGCACGTCTTCAAGCGTGATCGACGGATCGAACACGCCGTTGATGAGATCGGCGACCGTACCGCCGGTTGAGCGCAGGCTGGCGAATTCCAGTGGCTCCGAGGTGAGCAGGTTGCCCCACCATCGGGGGAAGCGAGCCATTCCCGCCAACGTGCGCAGACTCAACTGGGGCGGAATCGTCAGACCGTTGCGCACGTCGCGCAGCCGCGACCCAGCGGTCACTGTGTCGACGGTGAGCATCAGTGCCTCGTACCCCGAATCGGCCACCCGTTGAACCAATTCCGCGCGCGATACCTTTTCCCGCCAGAGGTACAACTGGAACCAACGACGCGCGTCGGGCGTCACGGCTGCGAGGTCCTCGACCGAGGTGGTACCCAGCGTCGACAGTACGTACGGAATGCCAAACTCTGCCGCCACTCGTGCCACCGCTGGCTCACCCTCGTGGTGCATCATCCGGGTGAAGCCGGTGGGACTAAACATGAATGGCAATGCCGACGGAGCACCAAGGACTGTTACTGACGTGTCCACCTGCGCGACATCACGCAGGACGTGCGCACGAAACTCGACTCGACGAAAAGATTCACGCGAGCGACCTAGGCTCAGTTCTTCCCCGGCCGCACCATCGGTGTAGTCGAATACCGCCCGGGGAGTTCGGCGACGGGCAATCTCGCGCAAGTCGGCGATCGTCGCCGCTCGTTGCACTCGGTCAGGTCCGGTGAACGGGGCCCGCAGACCGATCATCGGCTCAATTTCAGACCACCGCGGCCTGCGTCGTTGCGTCACCGGGCACTCAGCACAGGAGTGGTGACTCCGCGGCCACTCATACGTGCAGGCCGCGCGTGAGTGCACCATCGACCACAAGGTTGGTGCCGTAGGTAAAGCTGGAAACCGGGCTCGACAAGAACACGATGGCTGAGGCCATTTCCTCGGGCTTGCCCATGCGTCCGGTGGGGTTCATCCCCAACGCCATGTTGTACAGGTCAGGGTTTCCCTGTTCGATCTGCGCCCACACGCCGCCGGGGAAGTATGTGTTTCCCGGAGACACGACATTTGCGCGGATGCCTTCCGGCGCCAGTTGCAGCGCGAGGCCGCCGGTGTAACCGATGAGCGCTGTCTTGAACGTGCCGTACGGGCCAGCAGCAAAGTCGGCCTCACGACCCGAGACACTCGACACCGTGACGATCGAAGGGTGCTTACTCTGTCGCAAGTACGGAAGGGCGGCGTTGACCGTATTGACCGCGCCCATGAGGTCAGTGCGGAACGAGGCTTCCCAGTTCTCGGGTGTATCAGGAATCGCAAGAGCACTCACACTGCATACAACGAGGTCGACGCCACCGAAGTGCGCTGCCGTTCCTTCGACCCATGCCCGAACTCCCACAGCGTCTGACACATCGAGCGATGTTCCGAGCGCAGTAACCCCATGCTCGGCGAGCTCGGCTTGAGTGGCGGTCACCTCGTCGGCACCGCGCGCACAGAATGCGACGTGGGCACCTTCACGAGCGAAGAGTTCACAGGTAGCGCGCCCAATTCCGCGCGTTCCCCCGGTAACAAGTGCGGTCAGTCCCTTGAGTCCGAGATCCATTGCAATGCTCCTCTAGTCGTAGGTGATAGTGCCAAGTGAAGCGGCGCGCTCACGCATGAGCGCGTGCATGCCGTCGTATGCCGAGCGTGCAGGTAGGTACTGCTTCGCGGCCTTGAGAACGACGCTGAAGTTTGCATCGACCACGTTGGCGATCGGCGCCTGCGTCATTTGCGACAGCAATTGATAGGCGTCCATCTGATGCAGGTCGTACAACTGCTCAAACCATCGCACGAGTTCGACTTGGCCAATGCGCCACGCATCTTCCAGCGGCCGCGATGAGCCGACCGCCATGTAGTGCGCGTCGTTTTCCAAACGTGGCCACGTCGGGCCGCCGCCCTTGATGAGGTCGACGACGACGGTGACGTTCATGGCGCCTTCAACGGCCGTTCCACAGGCCTCACCCTCGCCCTGGCGGTAATGTCCATCGCCCAGCGACCACAGAGCACCCTCGACGTTGACCGCGAGGTAGCAAGTCGTTCCGGCCTTCATCTCCGGTGTGTCCATATTGCCGCCGAACCGTTCGGGCACAAGCGAACTACGCACTTCGCGACCCGCCGGTGCCACGCCTACGGTTCCGAGCATCGTTTCAATCGGAAGTTGTACTGTCATGTCACCAAATCGCGATTCGAAACCAACAGTGTTCGTTGCGCTGTCGACGTGATAGATCCAGGTGGTGTCGGGCAGTGAGTCTTGAAGCATCGCGGTGCGATCAGTTGATGTCAGGCCGCCAAAGAATGGGATCGCCGCCGATGCACCCCACGACCGAGCCGGTGTGAGATCAACAATATGAATGACCAGAGTGTCTCCGGGTTCGGCGCCCTCGACATAGAACGGTCCCGTTTGGGGATTGACCTCGGCGAGGTTGACCTTCTCGCTGGCCAGATCGTTGACCGATTGCAAGGCGTAGTTGAACGCGTCTTCGGTCCAGAGTCGAAGTGCGGTTCCGGGTTGGATGCGCATCACCGGCGCGGCGCCACCGAAGGTGTAGGCGTACTGATCACGGCGGGGGCGAAAGTCAATGAGTTCCACGCCCGTCATGCTAGTGCGCCACGGGCACTGCGTGAGCGGAAGCACACTCAACCAGTAACCGAGCGCCACACGTCAGGCGCAACGCCCTTCTGTGAGCGAATAAGGCCCGAATCGGGCACTCTCCGCTCACAGAAGGGTCGTGAGTGAGTCGTTAGGCGGACTTGCAGTACTCCTGGAAGGTGGGATCGCTGACCACGGCCGGGTCCTTGCAGACGCTGTTGTTCACCAGCACCCACTTGCCACCCTCGTTCGAGAAGAAGTAGGTCTTCACGAGGCCTCCATTGGTGACCTTCACCGCGGCAAGTTCACCAGTCGACGTGGTGGCGCACTGGAAGCCGTCGATTGTCGCGCCCGAGTCGACCTGCTTGATGATGTCGCCGAGAGCCGTGTCGTTGCAGATCGATGCGGGCTTGGCCGTCGGGCTAGTGCTTCCACCGCCACCGCCACCACCGCTGCAGAACTTGCTGAGATCACTAGGCAGGGACTGCCCGCACAGTGCCTTACCATCGGCGGGATACCACTGACTGGTTCCGGACTTGAACCAGAACACCGTCTGGTCACCGTTCGAGACCGAGACACTCGCGGCCGCCACCAGTCCGCCATCGCGTTGAGTACAGCCCCACCCATCTAGTTGGTCGGAGGGCGCAATCGCGGCCTTGATCGACGCTTCGGTGCACGCAGGTGCAACTGCCGAGGCACTGGACGATCCGCCGCTACTGCCTGAGGAACACCCCGCGAGAGCCCCGAGGGCAAGAAGTGAACCTGCAGTCACGGCAACTACGTTGCGCACTCGTACCGACACCACGACGACCTCCACTCAATGCTGAATCCGATGCCGCGAGGGTAACACGCAGCCTCAATTGAGGCAGAGACGTCGAATCGGCGATTCACCGGACGCCGCCCGAAACACCGACCTAGTGTGAGAACGCCCGCGCGTGCACTCGCGAGCTGACCGAGGAATCTGCTGCGCTCAGAACTCCAATGACTACGAGGTGAACGATGCCCTTTCTCCCACCCGATCCGGAGTTCACGACATCCGGTGAGCGAGACGTCTGGAATGCCCTGAAGCCCAGCATCGAGGGCGACGATCTGCTGGCGACCAACGTGCGCTTCACCGATCCCGATGGTGACCATGAAGGCGACCTCATTGTCGGACTCGCGGGTGCCGGCATCGCCGTGATCGAGGTCAAAGGCGGGCGAGTCACCCACGACGGCACTGACTGGATGCAGCACGGTGCCGTCAGCAAGCGAATCCATCCTGTCGATCAAGCTCGTCGTACCAAGTACGCCCTGCGTTCATTCCTCGACAGCCAAGACCGATGGAATCGTCGCAAAGTGCGCCTCGCGCACGTTGTGGCCTTCCCCTATTCGACTATTCCGCGCGGTTTTTCACTGCCAGACTGCCCGCGGTCGATGATTCTTGACCGCCAGGATCTTGCCAACAGACCACTTGCCGCGCTACGCGAGGCGATTCTCGCGCAAGACATCGATACTCCTGTCGCTACGTCCACGGATATCGCAGCAGCGGCCGACTGTTTGGCGCCCACCATCGCATTGCCCGCTGAAGCAGAGGTCCAGGCCTTCGAGAACCAACGTCGCTCAGATCGCAACCGGATCGCGCTCGTGCTTGGCGCTTCCGCACTCGTACTACTCACGATCGTGGGCCTGGTATTTGCAGCCGGGCGCAATTCCAGCGCATCCGACCCCATCGCCGTGCCCGACGGAGCAACACTGCTCACTCTTGATTCGAGTTCGCCAAAGTTCGATGCGACTGCAACCGCCATTCTCTGCTCAAACGTGCCCCTCCCCGAACTCGACTTCAGCGAAAAGGTTGAGTGGCCGGCAATGATTCTTCAGAATGAACTCAATAAGGATTACGCGCGCAAGGTCGTCGTTTACGGGATCTACCGCCTCGACACCATGTCGGCGGTGCAATGGTTCCAACTTGCGAACGACATCACCGTGACCGGATACATCGGCCCCAATTCGTGGAAACACTTGCGCGCTATTCGCTGCGAAGGCGCACCCGCTCCCCCTGCACCCGACCTCTCATCGGTGCCGGCGGGCAACCAGCTCTTCACCCTCGATCCGCGATCGGCCCAGTTTGACAAGGACGCCACGACGGTTCTCTGCTCAAACTATCCACTCACCGAAATCGCGCACCCGCTCTTCCACAACTGGGAAACACTCATCGTGCAACATGTTCTCGACAAGTACTACGGCAATAACCTCAAGGTGACCGGCGACTTCGACCAGACAACCGCAGCAGCCGTTCAACGATTCCAGTCTGACAAGCAGGTCACGGTCACTGGAATTGTCGGACCTGAATCGTGGCAACAACTGCGCAACATCGCATGCAAGGCGTAGTGGGTCACCTGCTTCGGTACCGTGCAGCATGCTCGATTGGAGCCTGCGCCACTGTTCGCGCCACGGACATGTCACCTACCGACCCGACGAGACAGACCTCGCACGAGGCCTCTCCTCGACCACGGACCTCGGTGACGTCTGGCGCTGCCTGCGATGTGGCGACTTCCTATTGGGCGAGCCAGTCGGAAGTGGTCCGGCCGCTGCGGCGCCCGATGTGCCGCGCGGGCACGCACTGCGTGACCGACTTATCATTCGATCCCTTGCCGTTGAGCGGGCCGCTCGCGCCGTCATGTTGTTCATTGGCGCCTACCCGGTGTGGAGGCTCAAGAGCAACCAAACGCGATCGTGGGCCTCATCGCCTACACGATCAGCACGCGGCGGTTACGAAGCTTTCAAAGCTGAGCACGCTTCGGAAAGTTTGTTGACGGTCACCCGATCGGCCACTGTCGAACCGTCGTAACTCAGTCGACGTTCTGCCCAGCAGCGAACCGACTCAGCGCGGCGTTGTGATCGGCGCGAGTTCTCTCCAGTTGCACCAGTTCGTTCGTGAGTGCAGCAAACTCGCTGTCGCGAAGTGAGCCCACTCCGCCAGGAAGTGCGATACACGAGGTCAGCGCAGTGAGCCCGGCCGCGAGTCGAGCACCCGATTCGTAAATGAGCATCAGTGCCACCGGATCGGCCTGCGGCCTGGGCTCAAAGAGCGCTCCGCCCGCCGTTGGTTCGAGTGCTGCCAAGGCTAAGCGACTTTGCTCGATGTCTTCTTCAAGCCGATCGCGATCGGAGTCACCTGAACCTTCGATCGCCAACGTCACATCCGTAGACCACGTCTGAAGTGACTGCGCCACGTCAGCGACCTGCTGCGCGGCGCGCGAACTTACCCACGCAGGAAACGCGAGCGCAACGAGCGCGGCGATCAACGATCCCAACGCGGTCGCCGCGATGCGCGTGACAAATAGCGAATCGCTGGGATCGAGGGTGTAGTCGAGAATCAGCACCGAACCCGCGAGGCCGAAACTGGCAACCACGTAGTTGCCAAAGAAGTAGCGGCACGCGACGGCCGTCAGCACGGCCAGAGCCAGCGCGAGAGTAGGGCTCGAGTATCCAAATGCCATCAGGAGCGCGGGGAGAACGATGACGGCGGCCAAGTTTCCAATGATTCGGTTCAGTCCACGCACCACTGTGAACGACCAGTCGGCCTTGAGTGTGAACACCACGCTCAACGGAAGCCAGAATGAGTGAGCGAACGGCAGAACCAACGTCAACGCTTCGGCGAGTGCGAGTCCGATTGCCATTCGGAATCCGTGGCGCGCCGCGACCGAGCGAGGATTGAGTGACACAACGAGCTCGACGACCTTCACTCCACCACGAACGACTGCGGGAGGTCGCGCCGGAAGCAACAAGGGCCGCGAGTCGGACACAGGCTGCTTGGTCATCACCCCAGAGGCACTGGCGGCAAGATCGGTGAGCGATCTGGCTACTTCGCGAGAACTCACCCACTCGTCGGTAGCCACAATGTCGACCGAGCGCGGACGCTTGCGCAGCAGTTGATCATCAAGCATTCGTCCGATGCGCCGTAGCATTAATGAAACGTGGATGCGGTCGCCGTCTCCCGGGCTCCGCAGCACCATCCAGGCAGTGAGCGCACGCGTCGTCGCTACCGCATCGGAATGCACGCGCCGCAGATACTGCTCTTCATCAGCAGGAAAACACGCAGTGGCGAGTACCGCTGAAACGGTGTCTGATGCGTCGTGGGTCGCACTCAGCGCCCGCGTATCCAGACTCGGCTTCCGCACGAGGTGGTCAAGCGAGAGAATCTTGAGCGCTACCGCCCGACGGGCAAATACTCGGCGTTCGTACTTCCACGCAATAACCCACGCCACCGCCTGTGTGAGAGCTCCCACGGCAAGCCAGCCCGCTGCCTGCAATGCCTGCTCGGGAGGTCGCGGCATTCCCGCAAAGATTACGGCGAGAGCAAGTGCGCTGGTTCCAATCGTGGCCGGCGCTGCTCCTCGTTGCGATGTACAACCGAACACGTAGGCCAGCGCCGCGATCAACGGGACCACCCACCATGTTCCGCCCACACACATTGCCACCCACACCGAAAGTACCGACGCGATGACCGTGCCGAGTAGCAGCCGAACCAGTGCGGTGCGGGTGACAGCGGCTTCAATGAGGGCAAGTTGCAGCGCACCGAAGGCACACAGCACCGTCGTCGAAAGGTTGCCGTGGACGAGTCCCGCCACAAAGAAGCCGACAACAATCACGGTGCGTCGAACGACTGATACCCACGTGGCCGGCGGCGCGGGCGATTCACCAATCACCCGCAGCACCTGATCGCGCAGCAGCCACCCTCGTTCGGTCACGCTGCAACCGTAGTCACTCAACTCCTCATGCTCATTGAGGTCTCACTACAATCGTCACATTCAGGGGTAAATCCTGCAGAGGCGTGTAAGGGGGTGAGCCATGAGTGACGACGAACGTGCGTCCGCACCCATGCGTCGCCCCACCGAATCTCCCAACGCAAATTCGCGGCTCACCGATACCCAGGTATGGGATCAGTCAGCCCGCCCCCTCGGTCCACCTCCACCCGCCGGGCATGAGTACAGCCAGCACGGCATCGCCGTCAGTTCGCACTTAATCGACGTGCACGATCATCTGCGCCTGGAACTGAGTCACCTACTTGAGGTAATCCGACGAGTACAGCAAGGCCAAGCGTCTGCCGGCGATGCTCGGGGCTCACTGAGCGACATGACCATGCGCCAACACGACTGGCGGATCGGCGCCTACTGCGCTTCGTATTGCCGGGTTGTCACCACTCATCACGGAATCGAAGACGCGGCGATCTTCCCCCATCTGCGCAATTCTGATCCTCAACTAGCGCCAGTTGTCGATCGACTGCAGCAAGAACATGAAGTCATCCACGGAATCCTTGACGAGGTTGACCGGGCGCTAGTCGCCCATATGAACGACGACGGTGACTTCGATCAACTTGCCAAGGGAGTGTCGCTGCTCTCCGACGCACTTCTGTCACATCTGGCGTACGAGGAGCAGCAACTGGTCGAACCCCTCGCCCGGTACGGGTTCTACCCCGGCCAAGTGTGACTGGCAGGCACCGATCGGTCGCTCTCTCACGCGACCTCAAATATGCCATGCTGACGATTGTGCGGATCGTGATCGTATGAAAGGTGCCCTGCGCCGCCTGGCCTACTCGTCGTGGGTGTGGGCTCCGCTAGCGGTAGCGGTCGTCGTGCGCTTGCCGGCAATCACTCAGACCGTGCCTTACATCTACTACGTCGATTCGCCTCAGATCATTCAAGCTGCTGCAGGGATGGCAAATCGGCTGCCATCGGTTGCCAGCTTGGATCCCGCTTTTTACCTTTACGGTTCGCTTCCGATCTATCTCGCCTTCGGAATCTCGTCGTTGTTTGTGTTTCTGCGCGCTGCCTCTGATCCCTCTATTGGCATTGTGCATCCGTTCTCCGCACAACCGTCGTTCACGTACTCGATGGCGAATCCGACGGTGATCAATCCTTCAGCGGTTGTCACAGTCGAACTACTCACGTGGATTGCTATCGGCTGCCTCACCGTGCTCTTCGCGTCCCTTGCCGCCCGCACACTTGCTGGCAGAACTGCCGGCTTTTGCGCGGGAATCGCACTGGCCGCATTCCCCTGGCATGCCACCATGTCAACGAGCATCAACGTTGATCTCATCGCGACTTTCCTTACCTGCGTACTGGCGCTGGTGACGGCACGGTGGGTAATGACACCGGGTCCCAGAGATCACCTCTACGCCGGCGCACTTGTCGGTTTGGTGTTCGCTACGAAGTACAACGCGGCGATCTGCGCGATCGCTCCCGCAGTGGTTCTAATCGCCCGAAAGCCAGAAGTGGGACTGCGAGTCACCCTGCGCCAAGCCGGGCTGGGAATTCTCACAGCGCTCGTCGCCGCGGTGATTGCCATGCCCGCCCTCGTGATTCGACTTCCTAAGGTGATGGCAGCCCTTGCCTCGCTACGCGCCGAGTACTACTCAGGCGAGTCCTCGAGTCCGGCTGGTTGGCCAAACTTCATCACCCAGTGGCATTCGTTCACATCGGGAGTCGGCGGCTGGTTGGGTCTGCCCCCGGTTTGGTTGACACTCGGGGTTGATGGTTCCTACGCCGCGTCTGCGGCTTGGTAGATCATCTCAAACTCGACCGGGGTGAGTTTGCCCAGGGCGCGTTGGCGTCGGCGGCGGTTGTACTTGGTCTCG
>JAPLAU010000001.1 GCA_026393115.1 Actinomycetota bacterium | reverse complement strand
GTCGGGCGCCAGTTCAGCAGACAGCGCACGGCCGAATCCGACAATGGCCCCCTTCGACGCTGATGCTCGGATCCACCGGGGCCGACTTCTCGTCCGGACATGACCTGCGCACGACCCAAGAAAAGGACGACGTCACCACCCCAGCGATGCCCGGTGATCTGGCCGGTCGTGAGGACTGGGCCTGGACACACTGGACCGAACCACTCATGCGCTGGCGGCGCATTCCCAAGCCCACGATTGCAGCTATCAGCGGCAACTGTCTGTGGGGTGGTTGGTCACTCGCGGCCGCCATGGACCTTCGCGTGTGTGCACCGACGACTGCGATCTTGCCGCATCTGTCGGAGTTCTTCGCTCTGCCGTGGATTATCGGTACCGCGGCAGCGCGTGACGCACTGTTTCGCAATCGGGTGATCGGGGCCGACGAGGCATTACGTCTGGGCATGGTGACCACCGTCTGCGGTCCCGACGATGATGTGACGTCGACTGCGATTGAGATCGCCGACGAAATCGCCGAAGTTCCCCCTCAGTTTCTGCGAGCAATCAAGACCACTCTGGTTGGCATCGAAGACATGCAAGGCTTCGATGCGTCGATCCAACTCGCGAATTCACAGCACCTCATGAGTGAGTGGGCTCACACCGATCCAACAGCCCAAGGCGTTGAGGGCACCGACGAGACCACCAACTTGGTGGCCATTGCCATCGCCAAGTGGCGCGCGTCACAGGAATAGCAGATGGATCTCACCCACATCATTCGCACCATCGGCGATCCACTCGCCAGTCCATGCGCTGACAAGATTGCGATCGCCTTTGAAGATCGCGACGAGGTCACCTACGGGCAGTTGCGCGTTGACGTTCAGGAGCGAATGTCGGGTCTGGCTGCGCACGGGGTGAAGGCCGGTGACCGAGTCGCACTCCTTTTGTACAACAGCATTGATTATTGGCGGTTGTACTTCGCGATCACGGCACTCGGTGCGATCGCGGTCAAACTCAACTGGCGACTCTCCGCCGAGGAGTTGCAGTACGCGATCACCGACTCCGGTTCGACCGTCGTGATTGCGAATGCTGAGTTTGCTGACCGGCTCACATTTCTTGGCCATCAACCGCACGTCGCGGTCTTCAGCGCCGAGACTGAGTTCGCCATTCCTGGAACGGAACGCAGCGCGCACGATCGCGACGAACTCATCGGTGCCGAGCGGATGGAATTCCGAACAGCCCCCTGGCCTGACGACACACCGGCCGCAATCATGTACACCTCAGGAACGACTGGTCGGCCCAAGGGCGCGGTGTGGTCACACGGAAATGCCTTGTCGTATGCGGCGATGCAGGTGATGGAGTGGGGATTCACACCCGACACCGTGTCTCTCACATCCGGGCCGTTCTACCACGTCGGCGCTTTCGAAAACCTCCTGCTTCCGACCCTGCTACGCCGTGGAACCGCAGTGTTCATGCAGAGCACAGGCTTCTCTGTCGAGCGGTGTGCGCGGGTGATGGGCGCACGCTCTGCAACACGTGCGTTGTTGTATCCGTTCATGATCAATGAACTGGTCACCCTCGGCGACAGCATAAGCGACACACTTGCGCCGCTTCGTTTGCTCGTCACAGGTGGCTCGGCAATTGCGCCATCGACCGTGCGGGAGTTGCGGCGACTGCTTCCCGATGTCGACCTCATCCAGACGTACGGGCTCACCGAAGGCGGTGCAATCTCGACAGTGAGCGAGCCGCTCGACGCCGTCGAAGAGCCTGAATCAACGGGTCGGGCGCTTGCGCTCACAGAGATCCGCTGTTGTGTCGACGACATCGGAACGCCGCTGCCTCCTGGCCAGATAGGTGAGGTGTGGGTGCGAAGCCCTTCGGTGTCGATCGGCTACTGGGAGCGGCCCGACGAGACCGCCGCCACCTTCGTGGATGGCTGGTGCCGCACAGGTGACCTCGGACGCATTACACCGCGCGGCCGCGTGCAGATCACTGGTCGCAAGAAAGACATGATCCGAACCGGCGGCGAAAACGTGTACCCCGCTGAGATTGAGATGGTGTTGAGCGATCACCCGGCGGTTTCCGATATCGCGGTGATCGGAGTTCCTGACCAGCGATTCGAAGAAGCCGTATGTGCCGTGGTGGTGGTCAAACCCGGCCATGAACTCACCGAAGATGAGTTCCGCACCTACGCTCGGTCGCGACTGGCCGGATTCAAGGTGCCGAAGTACGTACGCATCGTGACCGACCTTCCTCGTACCGCATCTGGCAAGGTGCAGAAGTTCCATCTTCGCGACACCTACAGCGATATCGAAGTGGTCGCGTGAGCTCAGTTTTTCGCTGACAGATCAAGAACCTGCGGGTAGTGAGCTCACCGAGAGACTGCTCCATTCGTGGGCACCTGTCTGTCACCCACGTGACACGGCTCGGACAGTCAAAGCCTGCACCGATTCCGCGCGTACAGTGAAGAGATGAACTCTCGCGCACGTCGTCGCTTCATCGCACTGACTTTGGTGATCGCCACGGCCGCAAGCGCCGGTCTGGCGGGATGCTCGTCCGGCGGAAGTTCAGCGGTCGCGACGTCCGCGGTTGCCAGCGACAGTGCAACTCCCGTCTCTCCGACGCAAAGCGACGCACCGTCAGCGAGTGACTCACCCACGTCAGAGCCGCCGACACCGACGCCGACACCGACGCCGACGCCGACGGCCACTGAATCACCCACCACCGTGTCACCCACCGCTGTTCCTTCGCCTACGAGCACCACCTCTCCGACCACCGTGGCACCGTCGCCGACGAGCGCTCTCCTGCCCATCGTTCTCGGCGTCACGTCAACAGTCGCAACTCCCACTCAGCGCATCGGAGTAGTGACGAAGACCGACAAGTCATTGGCGGGTAAGCAACTGGCCATCATCAAGACCAGCAACGGCAAAGCGCGAGTCATCGCCGCTGGAACCGCTGTTGGATCTGATGGCGCCGCGTCGAGTTACGTGTACTTACAGCAGAGTGGCGACCTGATGGTGGTCGTTCCCGAAAAGCCGCTTGTTGTGGGGCCATACGACCCAGCGACGCCGCTCATCGCCGCGTCAGGCAGCATCGGTATCACTATTTCTGCTACCAACTGAGTGGCGTCAGAGCGAGCAACTCAACTGTTGACGTGCGCAACAAATCTGCCGCCGTGGTGATCTCAGGCCCTGTGATGCGTTACTAGACAGCAAACCTGGCAGATTTTCCTCGCAACGCATTAGGGGCGACGACGCGCGCGCAGGATGACATCGTCGGCGTGATGTGCGCCCGCACCACCTTCAGGAACTGCTCGAGGGCGCACCTCATCGACTTCAATGACCCATTCATCGTCCAGCAACGCCGCGACCATTCGGGGCCAGACGAATTCGGCATTGTTGAAGGAGCTGCCTTCGTGGCGGTGGTCTTCCATCCCGGCATGGTGAACCAGAAGAAGCACTCCGCCTAGTGCCACGGCATCGAGTAAGGCACGCTCAGCCGCGGCGTCGGGGGTTTGAAGAAGCGCCGGGTACTGGGCCGACACGAGGTCAAAGGATGCCGGCGGTAACGCCGCTTCCACGAGACCCGCGTGCACCCAGTGAACAGCCACATTCGCATCAGCCGCATGCTGTGCCGCCCGCCCGAGTGCAATGCCCGACACCTCGACGGCGGTCACACTCCAGCCGTTGGCGGCAAGCCAGATGGCATCGGCTCCCTCACCACACCCCACATCGAGAACTCTCCCCGGAGTCAATCCGGCGACCTCGACGACGAGCGCGCCGTTGGGCGCACCGCTCCACATCTGTTCGAACTCGGAATAGCGCTGATCCCACTGAGCCTCGGTCATGTTCCCAGCATGCCTCATGCCCGCGATAGCCCATCTCGCCCTTGCCACGACTGTGAGTCTGGCCGCTAGTGCACCACCAGGGTTCCCTCATGCGGAACACACACAGTTGAATACTCGCGATAGCCGTAGTTTGAGCATGCCGAACGCATTCGAGCTCGACATCCACGACGAATACCGAGGACCATTCATGAGCGTGTCTCTGTCGTCAGAGCAGGCGCAGATGTTCGGAGATGCGCTCTATGACGCGCGTCGCACCGGCATCCCCATTCCCGCATTCACTGACGATCTTCCCGAGCTAGGTATGGAAGACGGCTACGCGATTCAGCAGCACCTCGTGAGCCGCTTACTGGCCGACGGTGAGACGATCTGCGGCTACAAACTCGGGCTCACGAGCGCTCCGATGCAACAGCTTCTTGGGGTTGACTCCCCCGACTTCGGGCCAGTCTTTGCATCCACGGTGTACCGCGACGGCGCCGAACTGCCAGTCGATCGCTTCATCGCACCGCGGATAGAAGCCGAGATCGCCGTCATCCTCGACCGGAGTCTCTCCGGCCCCCATTGCACTCCCGCCAATGCGTATTCCGCGACGCGCGGTCTGGCCGCCTCACTGGAAATCGTCGACTCGCGCATCAAGGACTGGAAGATCAAGTTGGCCGACACCGTCGCCGACCTTGCCAGCAATGGTGCGATCGCCCTCTCAAGCCTCGTTGTTCCGATAGACGACTTCGATCCACGCCTCGTGGGCATGGTGTTCAGCAAGAATGGGGAAGTCATCGCAAGTGGCGCGGGAGCCGCTGCACTCGGAGATCCCTTGGCGGCCGTGGCGTGGTTGGCCAACACGCTGGCTCCCATGGGCATCACGTTGCCAGCCGGTAGCGTCATCATGACCGGAGCTCTGCACGCGATGGTCCCGGTAGCACCGGGCGATGTCTTCCGAGCCGATTTCGACCGGCTCGGCCCCATCACCATCCGCATGGCCAGTGAGTAGGAGGAGGAGAAATGCGCTGCGTAATTCTGGGGTCCGGAAACATCGGCACGGATTTGATGATCAAACTCCTGAAGGGAACAGATGCGTCCGGTTCGGGGGCCACTCCCCTTGAACTCGTCGCGCTCGTCGGCATCGATCCTGACAGCGACGGGCTGGCGCGTGCGAAGTCACTCGGAATCGACGGTCCGCACGAGGGCCCGCAGTGGATTCTCGATCACGCCGACGACATCGACATGATGTTCGACGCGACGAGTGCCTACGTGCATGCCCGCCATTACAAAGAGTACGAAGAAGCCAACATCGTCGCGGTCGACCTCACCCCGGCAGCACGAGGACCGCGCGTCATCGCGGCCGTCAACCTCACCGAGCACCTTGACTCTCCCAACATCAACATGGTCACGTGCGGCGGTCAGGCGACCACCCCCATGGTCTTCGCAATCAATCGCGCAATTGACCGCCTCCCCTATGCAGAAATGGTGTCGACGGTGGCGTCAAAGTCGGCCGGCCCAGGTACGCGGCAGAACATCGACGAATTCACCAAGACCACCTCGATGGCGCTGCGCGAAATCGGTGGAGCCGAGACGAGCAAGGCGATCATCATCTTGAATCCCGCTGAACCGCCCATCATGATGCGCAACACGGTATTCGCCGCTCTTCCAGAAGGCAGCGATCACGACGCCGTCATCGAGTCGATCTTCGCAATGGAGAAGGACGTGCAGCAGTACGTACCTGGGTACCGATTGAAGAATCCCCCCGTGATTGAAGAAGGACCGTTCAATACGCCCGGCGGCGTGGTGCCGCACCGCGCCGTCGTACTGCTCGAAGTCAAGGGAGCGGGCGACTATCTACCGCCCTACGCCGGAAACCTTGACATCATGACTGCCGCCGCGCAACGAATCGGCGAGGCGATCGCCTACCACCGGGCCGACCAGAAGGCAGGAGCGTAGCCATGACGACACCCGACTACAGACTGATTGACTCGACGCTGCGCGACGGTTCGCACGCGATCAGCCACCAGTACTACGCCGAAGACGTAGTGCGCATCGTGAAGGGTCTCGATGCCGCCGGCGTGCAGGTCATTGAGATCGCACACGGCGATGGGCTCGGAGGCTCCAGCTTCAACTACGGCTTCTCCGCTGTTCCCGAGAAGGAACTCATCGCGCGTGCCTGCGAAGTCACCACCAACGCGAAGATTGCCTGCCTCCTGCTTCCCGGAATCGGCCTTGCCGACGACTTGCGCGAAGTCAATGAACTGGGAGTGTCTGTTGCGCGCATCGCGGTGCACTGCACCGAGGCCGACGTCACCGAACAGCACATCAAAGTGGCGAAGTCGCTTGGAATGGAAGCCATCGGCTTCCTGATGATGGCGCACATGAACTCACCTGAGGGGCTCGTCGAGCAGGCCCTGCTCATGCAGTCGTACGGCGCCGACACGATCTACATCGCCGACTCCGCTGGAGCAATGATCACTGAAGATGTTCGTCGTCGCGTCAACGCTCTCGTCGAAGCGCTTGAGGTACCTGTTGGCGTACACGCACACAACAACCTTGCGATGGCGGTGTCGAACTCGATCGCGGCGTACCAAGAGGGTGCACGTAACCTCGACGGCACCAGTGCCGGTCTTGGTGCAGGTGCTGGCAACTGCCCCACCGAGATCCTGGCGGCCGTCTCAACCAAGTACGGCATCGAGACAGGGGTCGATCCACTGGCGCTGATGGACCTCGCCGAGGAAGTGGTGCGACCGCTCATGCCTCGCCAGCAGGTGATCGACCGGGCCGGTCTGATTCTTGGCTACGCCGGTGTCTACGGATCGTTCTTGCTACACGCCGAGCGTGCCGCAGAACGCTACAACGTCTCGCAGGCAGAGATTCTGCTTGAGCTCGGACGCCGTCAGGCTGTGGGTGGCCAAGAGGACATGATCATCGATGTCGCCCTCGAACTCGCCCGCAAGCACGCGGAAGCCGAAGAGACCCAGGCATGACGGTTCACAAGCACGACATCGCTCATCGCCTGATCGACGCTGCATTTCACCGCAAGGCAACCACGCCGCTCACCGATGACCATCCCGACCTTGATGTCGAGACTGCCTATGAAGTGCAAAACGCCGTGGTTCAGGCCCGGGTCGACGGCGGTGCTGCAATCATCGGCGCCAAGCTTGGCCTCACCAGTGCGGCCAAGCAGAAGCAGATGAACGTCACCGAGCCGCTCTACGGATGGCTCACCGATGACATGCAACTCGACACCGGCGAGACGCTCGTGTGCTCGAAGTACATTCAGCCGCGGTGCGAGCCCGAAGTGGCCTTCCTCTTGGCGCACGACCTTGAGGGTCCACATGTACTTGCGGCCCACGTCATCGCGGCCACAGCTCTCGTCTTCCCCGCGATCGACATCCTCGACTCACGGTTCGCCGGCTACAAGTTCACCGGGCCTGATGTGATCGCTGACAACTCCTCCTGTGCGGGATTCGTTTTTGGCGGTCAGGGAATCGACCCGCGCGGCATCGACCTTCGCCTGATTGGCTGCACGTTCGAAAAGAACGGTGTCCTTCTGGCAACCGCCGCTGGGGCGGCCGTACTCGGACATCCCGCGTCCGCCGTCGCGTGGATGGTTCGTCGAATGGCCGAACGCGGACAGGGCTTGCGCGCCGGGCAGGTCGTCATGGCCGGAGCCCTCACTGAAGCCGTCGCAGTTTCCCCCGGCGACACCGTCGTCGCTCGGTTCGACCGCCTCGGCACCGTCGAACTCCCCTGTCGCTAGATCGTCACTAAGGAGACACATGCCCATCATTTCGGTCACGATGATCGAAGGTCGGTCGTCAGAAGAGAAGCAAGCGTTCATGGGCGCACTCACGGCAGCTGCGACGACCACACTCGGTAGTCCGCCCGAGAGCGTGCGCGTCATCTTGAATGAAGTGTCGAGTGACAACTTCTCCGTCGCCGGGGAAACCATGACGGCACGCCGCGCGAAGAACAATTCCTAGGAACTCTCTTACCGCCCACCCTCGTTGGCTTAGACCCCAAACGAGTTCGGGTGTTTGATGTCCGGCTCTGGTACGTCGATGGCTGACAACGCATCGATATCGACCTGTTCGATCACGATGCTGGTGGCTGCGAGGTTTTCAACGAGTCGCCCCGGGTTCGAACTCTTCGGAATCGTGCTCATGCCTTGACACAGGTCCCAGGCGAGAACCAGCTGTCCTCGAGTGACGCCGTACTTGTCAGCCAATTCTCCAATGATCGCAAGATCGAGCAGACCCGTTCCCTGACCCAGTGGTGACCACGCCTGAGTGTGTATTCCTAAGGTTGTGTTGTACGCACGTGCCTCGGCCTGCGGGTAGCGCGGATTGATCTGCAATTGATTCAGCACGGGAGCAATACCAGTGGCCGCGATGATCGGATCAATGTGCTCAGGCAGAAAGTTCGAGACACCGATGTGCCTGACCTTCCCTTGGCCTTGGATGGTCAGCAGCCCTTCCCATGCTTCGATGAAGCGGCCCAGTTGGGGAACCGGCCAATGAATGAGCATCAAGTCGATGTAGTCGACACCCAACTTGCGAACGCTGTCTTGCCAGGCATGAGCGACACCGTGCACGCTGTGACTGCCCTTGCTGAACTTGGTAGTGAGGAACAGTTCCTCGCGCGGAAGCCCACTGACGGCGATGCCTCGCCCGACACCCGCCTCATTTCCGTATTCACAGGCGGTGTCGACAAGGCGATAGCCCAATGCAATGGCATCGGCAACGACCCGTTCTGCCTCGTTGTCGTCCATCGGCCACGTACCGATTCCGATTGCGGGAATGCGTCCACCATCTGCAAGTGCAAAGTCCATGAATGCACGGTAACGGCATCCCACGTCGCGAGGAAGGTTTCCTTCCTGCCAAACATGGCGCAACTAGTGTGTTCCCATGGCGACGCGCACTGATTCGGGTGTACTGCAGTCAGTTGCGGCTGCCCTCGACCTCCTCGACTGCTTTGCCGCCGATGAGGAACTCGGGGTTATCGAGGTCGGCAAGCGACTCGGCGTCGCGAAGAGCACCGCGCACCGACTGCTCACCACGTTGATGTCACGCGGTCTGATCGAGCAGAACACCGCGAATGGCAAATACCGACTGGGTCTGCGCCTGTACGAGCTGGGGCAACTCGCCGTCACGCGCTACGACCTACGCACGGGAGCACGCTCGCTGATGGAGGAACTGCGCGAAGTGACGGGCTGGACGATTCAACTGTCGGTGCCCTCGGGGGTCGACACTCTCACCCTCGAGCGCTTGCAAACGCTGCGTTCATTCAAGGCGAAGGCCGACTGGAGCCGCCGCATTCCTGCCCACGGAACCGCCCAAGGAAAGGCGCTCTGCGCCTTCGACCCCGACTTCGCCCGACGTCGAATCGACGCGGGACTGCCCGAATTGACTCCGAACACCATCACCAACGTTGCGAAGTTTCGCGCCGAACTCGAGCAGATCACGCGACGGGGCTATGCGACCGCAACGGGCGAATCGGTCGCGGATATTTCGTCGGTCGCTGCACCGGTCATCGATTGGCGTGGCCGCGCGTTGGCAGCGCTCGCCATCAACGGACCACCTGCCGAGATGGTGCCGGCATCGGCCCACCTCGGAAAGCTCGTGCAGACGGCGGCCAAGCGACTTTCCCGAGACTTACTGCCGCAGTCAAGAGATTGAGCACAGCACCACCACAGTTCGCACCCGGAAGAGCGAGGGTTAGCTAACGGGCGATTCGAAATCTGGCAGCTCGTCGTCACGATGTCCCGTACGTTCAGCCGCGACTCCAGCAAGAACAACGCAGGCAATCCCAACGAGTTGCGGAATTGCTGGGATTTGATGCAGCAGTATCGCACCGATGACCAATGCGATCGCCGGCTCGAGCGACATGAGCGTGCCGAACGCAGACTTGGTGAGTCGTCGTAAGGCGTACAACTCAAAGGTCCACGGAATCAGCGGCAGAAGGATCGCCGAGACCACCGCGACCACCATGACCTGCGCCGTGAGGTGCCCCCACGCCTGTGGGATACCGACGAACGCGATGAGCACTGCCGCTACCGGCATCGAGATAGCGAGTCCGTCGACACCTGCAAAACGGTCACCCACGTGCTGGGTGATGACGATGTACAAACCCCAACCGACGCCCGCGACCGCGGCGAAGGCAATTCCGAGCAGACTGGGTGTGCCCTGCCATGGTTCGGTGAGCAGCACGACGCCCAGTAACGCGAGCGCGGGCCATGCGAGGGCGCGACGACTACGACTATGCAGTGCGGCAACACTCAGGGGGCCGAGGAACTCGATGGCGACGACGGTTCCGAGCGGCAGTAGGTCGATTGCAGCAAGGAAGCTCAACGTCATGACGGCTGAAACGACACCGAGCAGAACAGGCGCCCGCAGCTCGCGCCACGACCATTTCCAATATCGAGGACGCGCGATCAGCACGAAACCCAAGGCACCAATCGTGATACGCAACCACGCCGTTCCGGCAACACCCACTGCATCGAACAAACTGATCGAAATTGCCGCTCCGAGTTGCACCGACAACATCGCGAGGGTCGCCAGCATCCACGCTGGCACCCGATCAATCGGCGATGAGGTCATAGTGCACAATACTGCACTACACTGTGCACCGAGGAGGGCACCATGACGATCGATGCATTAGTCGAGCAACTACCTGAGGCTGTCGGTCGCCGGGTGCGTGAGGCACGCAGTGACCGGGGGTGGACTCTCGATCAGTTGGCGCAACTCAGCGGTGTCAGTCGCCGCATGATCATCAATGTTGAGGCGGGCTCTAGCAACGCCAGCATCGCCACACTCCTGCGGCTGGCCACCGCCCTGCACGTCAGCCTCGCAGACCTCGTTACCGGCCCGTCACCGCACAAGAGCGTTGTCGTTTCCCCTGCCGCCGATCGAACACCACTCTGGCGCGGTCCCGCAGGAGGCTCCGCTGTGATGGTTGCCGCGGCCGACACGACCGACATGCTCGAGTTGTGGGAGTGGAAACTCGAACCCGGCGAAGCCTTCACCTCAGATCCACATCGCGCGGGTACCCGCGAATTACTCCATGTTCTCAGCGGCAATCTCACCCTCGCTCTGGGCAGCGAAGTGCATGAACTCCGCACCGGAGACGGGGTGAGCATGGTGGCTGATGTCGCGCACGAGTATCGCAACGAGTCACGTCGCTCCGTGAGATTTACCATGGCCGTACTCGAACCCATGACGCGTGTACGGCCATGAAGCTTTCGCCCGCGCCAACCACTCACAGGAGTTCCCCTTGTTAATTCACCCGTGGGATTCAGCCGGCCCCGACGAATGGCGTTCGTGGCTCGCCACCACGGCGCCATTCGGTCAACTCGTCGTCACTCACACCGATGTGCGTGAAGCTCCCCTCGTGATTCCGACCCACGCAGTCATCGACGGTGATGTGTTGCTCATTCACCTCGCCCGGCCAAATCCGATATGGACACACATCACCGCGCATCCGCGTGTGCTCTTCAGTGTGATTGGTGATTACGCCTACATCCCCAGTACATGGCGCGCGAAGGCAGGCGGTCCCGACGAGGACGGCGTTCCGACGAGTTACTACGCCGCGGTGCAGTTCACCTGCGACGCCACCGTCGTTTCCGATGCCGAAGAGAAAGCTGCACTCCTACGCACCCAATTGAGCCACATACAACCCGAGGGCGGTTACGCCGAAGTGGGCGCTAACCTACCGCCATACGGCCGAATGCTGCCGGGAATTCTTGGCCTGCGATTGCAGATCGTCGAGGTGGTCGCGAAGTTCAAGTACGACGATCACAATCCGCTCACACATCGAGAGAACGTCTCACGACGACTGATCGAACGCGGCGAATTCCACGACCCAGGCGCGGCTGCAGAGCAGACGAGGCGGCTTAACGAACGCGGTGAATGGAAAGTCACATAGTGACCTTCCTTGGCAACGGCTCATTGCAAACATCTCGAGAGATACTGTTCAGGGCACTGCGTCAGACACCAGCGCATGATGCAAGGCTGCTCACATGGATGCCGCATCTCTCAGCACAGAAGAACACCGACTGACCTCGATCCTCGCAGCATGGGCGGCGGCCAGCGTGATCGCAGGCGGTGCAGCGTGGGCAGTAGGGCACAAGCAACAGAACCCAAACCTCGCCGGTTTCGGCCGGCAAACCCTCATGTGGGGAGTCGTCGATGGCGCGATCGCCGGCGCCGGCATGGCGGGCGCACGTAAACGCGCGCCGTTTGCCACCGACGACCAAGCGCAGGCTCACCGCACGAAGCTTCGGCGAATCCTGCTCATCAACTCCGCCGCCGACGTCGGGTACATCGCTGCGGGCGGCGCGATCATGGCGCGCGCTCGGCAGTCGCGTCGCATCCTCGCAATGAACGCCGGCGACGGCGCGGCCATTGCACTTCAGGGCAAGTTTCTTCTGGCTCTCGACACCGTCATGGCGTGGCGCCTGCGCGGCTGAACTCAACGCATTTCTCAACCCCCGTCGTGCCACCGCACCTCGAGTGCGACTCCCACAAAAGTCGCCCACGGAAGGAACGATTCTTCGACTGCGTGACGATCGCGGGAGCCGAGAGGTCGCAGCGGAATCGCCGTGACGACGGCCTTCTTTCCCTTTGTCGCGCGCGTCCAGGTGCCGAGAACTCGGCCTCCTCGTACGAAGGTCGACCGGAAGATTCCGTTTCCGCCCGGCACGACGGCCTCGAAATCGCCGGGCGTGAGCATGAGACTGCGATCTTTGTAACCTAGGAGGTACTCATCAAAACCGGGCAGCGCGTGCACGTCGTCGTCGACGGATAGCGTTGCGCGCGCATCGAGTAGTTGCGGGTCGAGATGAACGGGAAAGCCCGAGTGCTCTGCCGTCGCGAGCGCGTCACCGGCCGCAGCGACTGCGCGTCGCGAGTCGGTCAGCGTCAGTCCGGTCCAGCCCGAGAAATCCTTCACCGTCGTGGGCCCGTGACTGCCGAAATACCTCACAGCCAGCGTCGCCAGCGCTTGGTCACCCTCGAGCGTCACTGGATTGGTCACCCATTCGTCAAGGAGCACGAACGTCTGCTCACCATCGACGTCGGGCGCGATCGCGATGAGTCCGCCCTGACTGGCAAACACCAGCAGGTGATAGCCGCTTTGCCCCGAGACCGGGATCCCGTGGGCCGCTAGCGCTTCCAACAACAACGATCGGGTCATCCGGCGGCCGGTAAGTTCGTCACCAATCACGTCCATTGCACGTTTCACGACATCATCGTCGAGCCCGAGAGTCACCCGCCTTCCCGCTGCGCTGTGAAGTGCACGGGCACCCGTAGCGGCAACCATCCAACGCGCGTCGCGCGCGGGCACGAGGTGCACAGTGCCGCGCATCGGCCACGTGCGTAGTGCCTGCCGTTGCTCGAGCGCATCAACCACGTCTGCGTGCGTTGTTCCCGGTAGGCGCAAGCCCAACGACCACAGCCCGCTGGCGTAGTCCTGCGCTTGCATCGCGCCAAGGCGCGTGACCACGTCGCTCACCGACGAAGGGGCAGTGAGGCCGGCCGGACCAGCATGCACGAGGAGGGCAGCCATTCGTATCCGGCGCACGTCGTCGTCACTCAGGATGGTCACGCGTCAGTTTCGCATGCACGACGGCACTTGCGGTCGGCCCGTGATCGTGCTGCGACGCGGGTTTTCTAATCTCAGGGCAAATCGACGCGTTATCCGTGCCGATTTGCCCTGAGAACGACGAAAACGGACCCACAACGCTGTCTAAGCGAGGCGACTTCGTCCCCCCACTACTCAACGCGAAGGTAGAACGACCCAGGAATGCGGGAGGGCACTAAGTACGGGCACACCTGTGCAAGCCGTTCGTACTCGCTGTGGTGCAGGTAGTTAAGTGCAGCGACAATGCGGTATCGCGTGCTGTACGCCAACAATGCTTCCAGCAGGTACTGCTCGCTCCACATTCGCACGAGATTATGAATGAAGAAATCTGGGTAATCGCGTGGCGAGAAGATGTCGTGAATGTGCACGTATACGCCGCTGGCCAGCGTCGGGAGCAATTCGAGGTACTCAAAGAGCACGTCGCCTTGTGGTCGAATCATGTGAGACGAATCAATAAACAACAAGTCATTGGCGCCAAGTTGACTGAAGAACTCGAGGCCAAGATTCTCAACTCGCTCACGAACCACGCGAACACCTAGCTGCTCCAGCCAAGGCATCTCATAGGGCTCAATACAAATGTGCTCACACTCCTGGCCCGTCTCGGCCGAGTTCCGCCTGAGCGCGAGCTGGAGAATCTTTGTGGAGTTGCCGCAACCAATCTCAATAACACGTGCGGGTTTGATGAGTCGAACCATCGAATAGAGGAACTCCGCGTCACCCGAACCGAATTCAGGATTTGAGATGGAGAAGTCCAAATCTCCGCGGGGTTCAGCCGCGAGATCGAGGTCGACCAGTTCCTGACGGTAGGTCAGTTGATCCATCAGAGCTACCTGATCATCGTGACGCCAATTGATTCCTGACAACGCACGCACAGCCGAGAGTTTCTTGGTCAGGTGCTCGTCATTGAAGAGGGGTTGATAGTAGTGATCCCGAATGGGATACAGCCCCATACGCCGGAGAGTCTGACGTGATGTGGGCAACTTGGCCGGCCCCATCCACGTGAAGAAGAGGTAGGGAGGAGATGCAACGCGCAAGCCCAACGCGGTGGTTCGATCAACGAGGCGCTTGACCCTGAGTTTCCTCGCCACCGTTCGGGCGACACTCTCGACGTTACTCACCGCTCCGCCTTTCCCGATGCGCGAGTGTGCGTTTCCTGTCGAATCTTCAGAGTAATGAGGTGTGTGGCGAAAATCAGGAACCTTAATCCCAGGCGTGAGCGAGGCACAACGTTCAGCCCGTGAATGTCACATCGGTAGCCTGTGAGGGTCTCGGTTTTGGGGCGCTTCGAAATGCACCACACAAGATTGGATTGTCATTCACATGTCACCAACGACCACGGCAACCAGCGCCATCGCGCAGGCGGCACCGCCCACGCGCATGTATCTCGATGGTGTCTGGCGCGAGGCGTCCAACGGCGCGCAGGTCGAGGTCGTCGACCCAGTAAGCGAACTGGTCATTGCCACCGTGCCCAATGCCAGCGACGACGACATTGATGAAGCGCTCGCCGCCGCCGCGGTCGGCTTTCGAACCTGGCGCAAGGTCTCAGCATGGGAGCGATCGGCGAAGCTACGCGAGATGGCACGCATCATTGCTGCCGAAGCCGACCGATTCGCCATGGTGCTCACCGCAGAGATGGGCAAACCGTTGGCGCAGGCGCGCGGCGAGATTATGGCCACCGCCGATCAGTTCGACTGGTACGCCGACGAAGCCCGACGCCTGTACGGGCGGGTTGTTGAAGCGCACACCACCGACACTCGCATCTTGGTGCGCCGCGAGCCCATCGGTCCGGTCGCAGCGTTCGCGCCATGGAACTTCCCGAGCTACCTACCCGCACGCAAAGTTGCGCCTGCCCTAGCCGCCGGTTGCTCAGTCATCCTCGTTCCGCCCGTTGAGGCACCGCTCAGTGGACTGCTGCTCGCCGAAGTGGCTGATCGCGTCGGCATTCCGGCCGGGGTCGTGGGCGCCATCACTGGTGACCCCGCCCGCATTTCCGCGCGACTACTCGCAAGCGATGTCATCCGCAAGGTGTCGTTCACCGGCTCAGTGCCAGTCGGCATCAGCCTGCTCAAACTCGCCGCCGACGGCGTGAAGGCAGTCTCCATGGAACTCGGCGGGCACGCGCCCGTGTTGGTGTTTTCCGACGCCGATCTCACCACGGCAGCGAAAGTGGCGGCCGCTGGCAAGTTCCGCAATGGCGGTCAGGTCTGCATCGCAGCCAGTCGATTTCTGGTGCACGAATCCATCGCTGACGATTTCACCGAGCAGTTCGTCGCAGCCACGCGCGCATTGCGCGTCGGCTCAGGCTTCGACGCCAGCAGCGATGTCGGTCCCCTGGGCTCAGAACGCCGACGCGCGGCCGTCGAAGGCTTGGTCGCCGACGCCGTCGGTCGTGGCGCATCGGTGGCCGCCGGCGGATCTCGACCCGCCGACTTCACCAGTGGCTACTTCTTTGAACCCACCGTGCTCACCGGAGTCACCGCCGACATGGCCGTGATGTCGGAGGAACCCTTCGGGCCCATCGCTCCGATCACCACGTTCGCGTCGTTCGATGAAGGCATCGCGATCGCTAACAGCACGCGGTATGGGCTTGCAGGTTTCGTCTTCACGCGCGACCTCGCTACCGCATTCCGAGCATCCGAGGAACTCGAAGTCGGAATGGTCGGAGTCAACCAACTCACGATCGCGACGGCAGAAGCGCCGTTCGGTGGAGTCAAGGCTTCGGGCTTCGGTCGCGAGGGCGGTGCCGAAGGACTCGATGGCTACACGGTCACCAAGTACATGAGCATGCTGCTCGGCGACGGTCCGGCCTGAGCGGCATCAGGTGCACTAAACGTCGTCGGGCTGCAGCGGCACGCTGCGGTCTCCGAACCTGATCAGTCCCTGCGCAAGTGCTGCGCCGACGAGGATGATCGCTCCACCGACCGGCGCGTTCCACGTTAAAGTCTCGCCAAGAAACAGCGTTCCGATCAGCACGGCGACCAGCGGTGCGAGGTAGAGCGCGGTACTGGCGGTGGTGGCGTCGGCGCGACCGATCACACGCAAGTTCATCGTGGTGGCGATACCGCTACTGAAGATGCCCAGAAAGAGAATGCCGACGACGCCCGACGTCGTGACGTCGCCGTGCGTCACCGGAACGACAGTGGCGACGGGAATGACAGCGATCGAGCCCATGACGAACATGCCCGCCGCGAGCGCGAGCGGGTCGACAGTGCCCGCCTTGATTCCGCCCGTGAGGTAGCGCCGAGAGAAGGGCCCCGACCATCCCCAGACCATGTTGGCCACCAGAACAGCGACGACGCCGATCCAGACTGCTGCACCGACTCCCGTCCACGGTCCGACGACAGTAACGACGCCAACGAACCCCAGACCCAAGCCCACCATCCGCGGCCACGTGGGCCGCTCTTCGGGAAACGCGATGAGCACCGCGACCAGAGTGAACAGCGGACCGGTGCTTCCGACGATGGCAGTGAACGCCGACGACAGGTGCAGTTCACCGAACGCGGTCAGCGCCCAGGGGATCGTGCCGGCCAGCAGGATGTTGACCAGAAGCAGTGGCCAGATGCGGCGCGGAGCGAAAGGAGTGCGAGTGATAACCAATGCGATCAAGAGAGTGACCGCCGCGATCATCGTTCGCAGCGCGCCGATACCGAACGGCGTGAACACCGTAAGCGCCAGCTTGATAAACGCGAAAGAACTACCCCAGAGCAGCACCATGACGAGGTACGACGGAAGCCAGCGCGAGGGCGGCTGGCGGGTCACATAATGAACCTGCCAGAACGAGCGTTCGTTTAGAACACCGGGGTGCTGCGGTCACCGTCTCGGCTGTGGATTAAGGGGTCGAGAGGTCGGACTCGTGAGGCAGGATTGCACCATGAACCTGGTCAGTGCTCAACAACATGTTTCTTTAAATATGCATCATCCGATGCATGATTCAATGCCTGATCATGCATATGTTCATGCCGAAAATGAAGGAACTCCGATGACAGCCGTCATGCCCGAGTCCTCATTCCAAGCCACCGACTTGCAGCGCAATGCGCGCGAGGTGCTCAACGCAGCACGCACCCCCGAGGGTGCCCTCATCCGCGATAAAGACGGCACGAACTTCCTTGTATCCCTCGCCGGTCGAGCAAGCCGCGACGGTTATGCCCTGGAAGGACTCACGAACGTTCTTCGCTTACTGCGACTTACTTCACTTGAAGATACTCAACGCGATCCTGCGCTGTATGGCGATTTGGCGTGGGTAGCGGCTCTACCTGTCGATGCGCAGGTTGAGTTCGCGTGGGCCTACGCAAACGCCATCCAGTCCATTGCCTCCGCGGGCCTGGGTCCCGTCGAAGACCTGATCTACGACTGGCAGCAAACTGCGCGCGTACATCGCGACACGAAGCTGCACGGCAGCCTCACCAACACAATCAAGACCCCGCTCCACCACATTGAGTTGTGAGTCCCGACAAGGGTCGGAGCAAGTCTGGCGGAACCTCGCGAAGAGTGGCAGCGGGCCGTGGCCGCCGAGCCCGAACTGATGACAGCCGAACTCGAACGACTTCGAACCCGACCGCTGGACAGGTCCGATAACCCGCGACGCACGGCACAACTCAAGTACGACCTCGCAACCCGTGCGATCGAAGGCGAACAACTTCCTCAGTGGCAGCGGGAGATCACCGCAAGCGGTCGCATCTGTTACTGCATCGACGCGAACGTGGGCATCGTGTGGATTACGAAAGTCGTTCTGCGGCATCCGCGCGAGACTGGGTGAGGAAATGCCGGTAGGCCCATTTCATGTATTCTTACTCTTTCGGCAAAGTAAGGAATCACGATGGATGTTTCCGCGCGAGTCACTTCCAAGGGGCAGGTAACGGTGCCCAAATCTGTTCGCGCGGCCTTGGGCATCCACGAAGGCGATGAGATCGTGTTCCGAGTCGACGGAAACCGGGCTGTACTAGCCCGAACACCAGACCTGCTCGACCTTGCGGGCTCCATCCACGTGCCCGCTGGCAAGCGCAACGCATCGTGGGATGAAGTACTGCGGGGTAGCCGAAACGATCGAGCAGCACAGCGCCCGTGAGCGCATTTGTCGACACCAACGTCATTGTTCGACACCTCACCGCAGATCCTCCGCACATGGGCAAGCGGGCGACTCGCTTCCTGGCCACCGAGCCCAACCTGCTGATCACCGATCTCGTGATCGCAGAGACGGTCTACGTTCTCGAATCGTTCTACGAAACACCACGGCACCAAGTGGCCGATTCACTTCGCGCACTGATCGCTTTCAAATCGGTTGCCTGCGTCGACCCAGCAGTGTTGCTTCGAGCTCTTGAGGTCTACGAGGTTGATCGCCTCGACTTCGCGGAGGCGTATCTCGTCGCGTGCGCTGAGTCGACAGATGTTCGCCGAATCGCGTCTTTTGATCGAACCATCGATCGAGTGGGAACGGTGGAGCGGGTCGAACCGTAGTTCAACGTGCGAACCGGCTGATCCCATTCGACCATGTGCCGAGGCGTACTCAGTTCTACACTCATCCAGTGATCGACATTCGCCGAGATACACACCTGGGGGCGTCGATCGGGCTGTTCTGGGCGATCACGAAGTTCTACTCGCGCTTGGGTGATCCGGTCGGGGTACTGGAGACCACCGACGACATCCCCGCGTTCGCCAACAGTCTTCGTACTGCTCCCGTCGTGCGCAGCCGCACCGGCTTCAGCTACTCCTCGGACTACGAGGTGTGCTCGGCCGTCCTGCGCTCCCCGGAAGCATCTGCCGACATCCCCGAGGCGCGCAATGCCTTCGAGTCCATCCTGCTCGGCCCCCAACTGCCGCCTGAACAGATCGATCCGCTGCTCGATGCGATCATCACCAAAGATGGTGCGGCTCACACACGCATCCGTCGACTCGTGCTGCCAGCGTTCACGCACCGCGTGATGCAGGGCTGGCGCGCGGCGACCGAACGCGTGGCCGACCAGATGGTGGCTGCACTGCCCACCGATCGTCCATTTGATCTCGTGCGCGACCTTGCGGCACCGCTGCCAATGGCGGTCATTTGCGAGGTGCTCGGCGTTCCGTTCGACGACCGCGATCAGTTCAGCTCCTGGGGCGAGACTCTGGCCTCGGGACTCGACCGGCCGCGCAGCCTCGACCACGCACGCAGGATGCGCGTCGCCGCGCAGGAACTCGTCGCATACCTCGCCGACCTACTCGCCGAACGCCGCGCTCACCCCTCCGACGATGTGCTCAGTTCAATGGCGTTGGCCGAGTTCGATGGCGATCGCCTCGACGACCGCGACATCCTCGGTACCGCGTCGTTCCTACTGCTCGCCGGCTTCGAGACGACGGTCAATTTGCTCGGCGCCGGAACCGAAGTGCTGCTACGCCATCCCGACCAGTTCGCCGAGGTCACCGCCAACCTCGACCTGGTGCCCGACTTGGTCGAGGAAGCACTGCGCTACGTATGCCCCGTGCAGTACACCTTCCGCACGGCGCTGGCGCCCATCGAACTGCCCGGTGGAGAAACGCTTGCGAAACGCGACACCATCGTGCTCATGCTCGTGGGGGCCAACCGCGATCCGAAGGTGTTCGCTGATCCCGATCGCTTTGATATCCATCGCGAGAACGCACGCCGGAACCTGTCCTTCGGATTCGGCATTCATCACTGCATTGGGGCAGCCCTCGCGCGCATGGAGGCCGAGGTCGTGTGGCGCAGTCTCTTCACCCGCTTTCCCCATGCGGATGCTTGGCGCATCACCGGCGAACCAATTACCAACGCTGGCCGGATGATCAGCGGCCTTCGCTCGCTGCCCGTGCAGGTTACGTCGATCGGCCCGGGAGCAATCGCCCAGTAGTCGTCAGGCAGTCTGCTCAGACGCCATGGCCTCGCCCAGCGCACGAGCGGCATCGTGTTTCGTCGCGTTGGCAAACCGAGGCGTCGCGCGCTTGGCCGCCCGTTGCTGCTTCAGCACCTCGTACAGTTCGGCGACGGGGGCGGCCGAGTCAGTGGCGAGGTTGTGTCGCTCCTGCGGATCAGCGGTGAGGTTGTAGACCTCCGTCGCCGTCAATGCGGCATCGGCACTACCAGGCGTGCCGTAGTAGTGCGCGAGCTTCCACAATTCGCGCGCACCGCCAAGTCCAGTGCGCAGAGCCGTGACCACCGCTTCGACATTCGATGCCCCAGTGACGGGCGTGAAGCTGGCTCCGGTCATCGGATTAGTGGACTGCGGCCCCTGGCTGAACTGGTCTTCGGTCATGAAGTAGATCGGCTGATCATTGTCGACCTGCGACTCAGGGCTACGGACCACGCCAGCGAGGTTGCGACCGGGAAGCGGCTGCGCCTCGGTGTGGTGCGCGCCAACCAGATCGAGCAACGACGCGGCATCTGCACCGGCCAGACCAAGAAGTGTCGGCACGAGGTCAACGTGACTCGTGGGCACCTGCACCCCATCGGCGTGACCTTCGATTCCAGGCACCCGCACGATGAATGGAACGTGCAGCGCCTCTTCGTAGGCGTTGTACCACTTCTGCTGCAGTCCGCCATGGGCTCCGAGCAGTTCGCCGTGGTCGGAGGTGAACACCACGATCGTGTTGTCGGCCATTCCAGACGCATCGAGTGCGTCGAGCACTGCGCCGATGGCGGAGTCGACCGTCTTCATCAACCAGTAGTAGAGCCGACGGAAGTCATTGTCCAACGGGATGTCGAACGTCATCGCCGGCCAGCACTCGCGCCACTGTCGCTGGCAATCAGGCCTGTCATCGAATGAATCCGACTGAGAGGGAGCCTCGGCAATGTGAGGAACGGTCTCATCGGGCTCCGGGAGTCCGAGAGTCTTCCACGCGGGCCCGGCGAAAATGATGTCGTGCGGGTTCACGAACGATGCGACCGCGAGCCACGGTCGCGGGTCACTATCGTCGCCCAAGGTTTCGAACAAGTCGGTCACCTGATCGGCGAAGACCGCGTCACGCACAGAACCTGAATCGGCCAAGTCGGCACCATGAGGTTCGCGGCCAATCCAGCCTGTGAAGCCAAAGGGCTCAAGCCGATCGGTGCGCTGATAGAGCTCAACCATCTCCTGCAGGATGCGACCTTGTGCGTCGCTGGTCTGCAGGCCTTCGTGCGTGCCGGGGGTCGCGAGGTCGGCGTGTGAGATGTGCCACTTGCCTCGGTAGTACGTGCGGTACCCCGCCGCTTGAAAATAGTGACCCATCGTGGGCACGACATCGGGGTCGAGCCACTGCATCTGCACATCGGTTGCCAACTTGGCGATGCCGTCGGTCGACGTCACTCCGTGCAGCGACGGGTAGTGCCCCGTGAAGAGCGTCGCGCGACTCGGTGCGCACGCCGTTGAGCCGGCGTAGTGGTGATGAAACTCCAGACCCTCGCGAATAAGCCTTGCCCGACTTGGCAATTGGGTACGACGAAACTCCGCGATCGCGTCGTCTTCGTAGACGGTCGGGTAACGCTCCTGGTCGGTCATGATCAACAGGATGTTCGGGGTCTGTGACGGCATGCCGCAGACAATACCTGCGGACGAAAGTAACCGCACTTCGAGTCCCCGACGAAAATGGCGGTCGAATCCAGCAGATCCAACCGCCATTCGTCGAGGGCACAGCCCCGCATTTCTTCTTACCTGTCAAGGGTTCTTGAACTCAACCCCCGTACCGGAACCGAGCGTCGGAGGAATCTGCCTCCAAACGGTTCAGTTCTTAGAACTAGCTGTCTGAAGCCTGTGCTTCGGCTTCCTTCGCGGCGGCCTTGATGTCCTCGGCCGCAACCTTGTCGACCGCCGACTCGACAATGGCGTTGGCCTTGTCGAGAGCCTCACGAATCTTCACCGCGCCGGGGTCGGACACGAGCGCGAGGATGCCCGAGTGTCCGGGGGCAATCGCATCCTGCAACTCGTCGGCAATCTCAGATCGGTGGTGCAGCTCGCGCGCCTTGCCCACGGCCGCGCCTCCGGCACCAAGAACGACCGCGCTACCGATGATCGACGGCGGGAAGAGCACGCCCAACACCACGCCGCCGACGACGCCCCAAGCCAGCCCGCGTCGCGTGCTGTGATCGGTGGCCTTCTGCACCTCAATCTTGCCATCGGCATCGCGCTTGACCACGATGACGCTTTCAATCTCGACGGTACGACCGTCTTCAATTGACTTGAGCGCTTCATAGGCAGCCCACGCTGTTTCGGTATCGTCGAAATCGGCCACGAAGAGCGTGTAGGCACCGTCAGTAACAGCAGCGGCCTCAACGACAATCTCGTCGGTGGCGGGTTCAGGGGTTTGGTCGTCGGACATGTCACTCCCAAGGATTAGGTGCGCGCACAATGCGCCGTAACGGTGACCCTAGCCCCATTGGCTCAAGTGCATCGAGGGATGCGAGAGTCCCGAATGTCGCGAAAAGTCCGAAAACAGTGCTAGGAGCCGACGTCTCGGGGTTACGTAGAGCCCCAGATTCCCTCGCAAATCAGCGTCTGCAGCAGCGTCCGCCGACCTACCAGGGCACGACCTCGCGGTCTTCCCACAGCAAACCTGTGGGCGAATCGTCGGGCCGAGTGGCAAGCCACACGATGGTGTCGGCCCCTTGTTCGGCCGATCGCGGCGCGTTGGGTCCGCCCATGTCGGTGCGGCAGTGATTGGGGCACATGGCGTCAACCAGCACTCCACCCGCGCCGTTGCGCAATTCAGAATTGAGGTTGCGCGTCATCGCATTCATGGCGGCCTTCGACACCCGGTAGGGCGCCAACCCTCCCCCGGTGCCCGGCCCACTGAGTCGGCCGAGGCATGCCGACACGTTGATCACCCGACCCCAACGCCGCTCCACCATGCTCGGGACGAAGGTGGCGATGGCGTAAAACGAGCCGTCGAGGTTCACCGACATGACCCGCCGCCACTCATCGGGCGAGGTACGCAGGGTCTTCGACATGCGCTCGGCCATCACCCCCGCGCTGTTAACGAGGATGTCGACGGCCGCCAAGGGGCCAAGTAGGTCGGGCAACGCATGAACTGCCCGGGCGTCGGAAACATCGCAGGCAATTCCGATGGCATCGAGGCCCTCGGCCTGCAATCCTTCTGCGGCGGCTACCGCCCTGTCGCGGTCGACGCCTAGCAAGACGACAGTCGCGCCGGCTTCGGCAATCCCACGCGCGGCAGCGAGCCCGATTCCGCGAGTTCCGCCAGTGACGAGCGCTACACGTGACTCAAGCAGCATTGTCCCATCGTCTCACCGCGAAGGCGAGTCGGCGAGTTCGTTCAGTCAGAAGACACTCTAACTATCTGACATGTGGGGGTTTCGTAGAAATGCATTTGCCCAGGTCCGGGGATGGTTTTTCGTGCCGGCGGCGCGACTCAGTGAATGAAGGTCCCCTAGTTTGTGAAGGACCGAGTGAACGACTTCTGGAGAATCCGGAGGATTGCCAGCGCAGCCGGATCTCGTAGCAACCAATCTTCGTCCTTCGAATCCGGAACGTGCCTCGCGTGGGCAATGTGCAGAAGCAAGAAATATCCGGCAGTAGCACTCGCATGGAGACACGGGGTTGCGGCCGCCGATAGGACGGAACGAGCGGGCCAACTTACGCGTCAGACCGGAATCGGGCCCGCTTTGACGCAAGGTCGACTGGGGGAGGTCAGAAGTGCGCCCCTTGACCACGTTGTTCGAGTCCTTCGCTCGTCGCGGGTCTGTCGGCATGCACAGCGGGCTCGACACCCGAGACCGCCGTCTCGGCCACTCAAACACCTACGGCCTCCGTGCCGAGCAGTACTGGAACGCCCAAACCGTCGCCTGCAACCAGCGGGCTGCGTGGATTCCCGGCAGATGCGTTGACATGCCCGGAGCAGCGACCCGCCCCACCGGAAGGGCTACCCTGACCCACGGGACGGACGCGGGCTAGGTTGGCGTCATGACCACCCCCGGCCCGCGGCTGCTTCCCCACCTGGACGAGTCGGGGATGGAGCGCGTCCTATGCGTGGTCGCCCATCCTGACGACATGGAGTACGGCGCTGCGGCTGCGGTCGCTCGCTGGACCTCTCGCGGCGTCGACGTCCGCTATGTCCTGGTCACCAGCGGCGAGGCCGGCATCGACGGGCTGGCCCCTGACCTAGCGGGGCCGTTGCGCGAGCAGGAGGAGCGCGACGGTGCGGCCGAGGTCGGGGTGCACGTGGTCGAGTTCCTCGGACATCGCGACGGGGTCGTGGAGTATGGCGTGCCGCTGCGCCGCGACATCGCACGGGCCATCCGGGCCCACCGGCCGGACACGCTCGTCGCGATGACCGCACGCGAGCGCTTCGCCGGGGGCGGGGTGAACCAGGCCGACCACCGGGCGGTGGGCCTTGCGGCCCTGGACGCGGCGAAGGACGCGGGCAACCGGTGGATCTTCCCGGAACTCCTGGAAGAGGGTTTCGCGCCGTGGGGCGGGATCGGTCGGGTGCTGTATGCCGGTTCGTCGGAGGCGACCCATGGGGTCGACGTGGATGGCTTCGTGGAGGCTTCGGTGGCGTCGCTGCGGGCGCACGCTGCCTACCTCGCAGGCCTGTCAGGAGACTTCCCGGCGCCTGAGGACTTCCTGCCGATGATGGCCGCGGACGGCGGCGTTGCCCTCGGCGTCGAGTCCGCCGTGCTGTTCGAGGTGGTCGACCTCTAGCCAGCGTCCTTCACCGGGCGGACCGATCACGTTCAGCACTTGGGGCCGGGACGCCGATCGGTCACCGAAAGGAGTCGGATCGTGAGCCGCGATTACATGGGCGTGCCGAAGTTGCCGCTGTGCCCGCCTGAGATCTGGTCGAGGTCGACCTCCGAGATCTCATCAGGGTCGGGCATCGGAGGGAGGCCGAAAGTCACGGTGGCGACGGGCCGGTCGATCTCGACGGCAGTGATCTCGACGAAGCCGGGAACGTCGACTCCGTGTGCTTCGAGGTACCCTCTCGGGTCGGCCAGGAACTTGGCTCGCTCGCCGTGGTCGGTGGCGGCTTTCATCACAAGTGGCGCGAGGTCAAAGGCCATGGGGTTCTCCGTCTGACGAGGGAAGATGTATCAACACTCGAACTGTACGGCGCCGCTCGGGCGTGACCGCGCCTGGGAGCGGCTCACGTCAGGTCTGGCAGTTCACCGCGCGACATGCCGAAACTGGCCACCATCTCGTCGTTGAAGTCTCGAATCGCGAGGGCGTGCAGCCTGATGTACCCAAAGGCCTCGGCGAGCTGGTTGGACGACACGGGCCCGAGCTCGGAGAGCAGGGTCGCGGGCATCGCACCGTGCCCAGCCAACTCATTCTCGATGACGTGCCACCACAGCGGCCTGATCACTGACTCAGGCACGCCGTACTCGGTGATCAGGGTGCGGAAGTAGGCGGTCTCGTTGTAGTGCCTCTCCACTGGCGCGGCCTCGGTCTTGAGGATGATCCCGAGGTACGACAGCTCCGAGTGAGCGGCGGCCCCGCGATAGCTCTCGATCAGCCACGAGGTCGGCTCGCGTGGAATCTGCCGCTGCACCTCAGCGAAGCTCCAACCAAACGACGAGAACGCAGGTCGCCAGATTCGGTAGTGAGGAAGTTCGTCGGCCAGGAACTGATGCCACGCGGCGCGGCTCAGGGGCGACAGTTCGTGATCGAGAACCGGGGAGATGTGCCAGCCAACGCTCCGGGTGAAGAGGTACTGCTCGAGAAAGGTCACCCGCACCCATTCCGGGTAGAAGCGGCCGGCGAGGAACAGTTCCCAGTTGGTGGTGCTGTTGCTCGGAATCTCCGCTCCCGTGCGGAAGATCTCATCGTTGAGGCAGCCGATCGTGTTGATGCCGCTGGCGCCATCCGACGCATCAAGGGCGCCCGGGCGCGAGGGATCGACGAGAATCCCGCGACTGGCCAGCATGGTCAGAACGTCGCGGGCATGTGGCGGAAGCTCGGTCGTCGACAGCGCACGCCCCTGCGCGAGGGGCGCGAAACAGTAGCCCGCGAGGGTGGTGGGGCCAGGAAGGGTGAGCTGACGACCGCCGTACCGCAGCACCAGGTGCTGTGGGGTCACCTCCACCTCGCAGGTGCCCCGCACCATCACCCACTCGGGCAGGGTCACGGTGAACTCCGGTGCGGTGATGGTCGACCGGGCCGGCATGAGCGAAGTCTAAGGACGATGTGGTGTGGGGCGCGCGGTCGCGCTCCTTCCGATGCGGCGGACAGAACGAGGTAGTGGCGCTCGGGTGGACTTCGGGCCTGGCTACGGCTCACGTCTTCCCCATGAACGAGCAGCACCGAAGCGCCCACCAGCACCACCGCTTCACGCGTACTCGTCGCGGGCGGGGGCCATGCCGGCCACCGCCGCGCAGAAGAGCCTGATGCGCGTGCACCAGCGCCACTACTGGGGCTCGCCCAAGCAGAGGGACCTCTACGGCCGCCGAACCTACGTCGAAGGGGTGTTCGGAGTCCTCAAGGGTGACACCTCCGCGAAGAAGAAGCGCGGCAGCAGCCTGTACACCGGGCTCGCCCACGTCACCCTCGAACTAACCATCTTCATGCTCATCACCAACCTCATCCTCCTGCGCTCCTGGCACAAGGAGACCGGCCTGGGCGACCCAGATTACCCCCTCCTCGCCGAACCCCCACGAACGCTTGAGCGCACCCACACCGTCGAGGTCACCGAGGCCGAATACCGACTCCTCCTCGAAGCACGAACCCAGACCGCCGCCTGAGTCGGCGCTTCAGCCGCCGGCTTGTCGAGCCCACTCCGGCAGTGCCTCAGGCCTCACTACCTCCAAGCCCTGCGCACGCGCCTTCTTGGCCATTCCCTTGTCCCGCGTGACAACAGCCCCACCCTCGAAGCGAGCCGTCGTCGACACGAGCGCATCCCGGGTGTCCTTGAGCCGACCCTGACGTAACGCTTCAAGGCCGTCGGCGTCGTCGTCACCACCAATCCGACAGAAGTCCAATCGCGAGAACCCGATCACAGCCGAGCCAGTTGGCACGAGGTGCGCCAGCGAAGCCGCGACCGTAAGCAGCGTGGCTCGCCGTTCCCCGTCATCGATAGCCGCGAGTTCGTCGACCGCGACATGCGTCCACAACAGCCGAAGCCAACCGGCCTCCACAACCTCCCGAACCCGGCCGTAGAGCCCGGGCTCGTCCGCCAGCGGATCGACGGCGTTGCAATCCAGCACGGCGGTTCTCGCAATCGATGCCATGACCAGATGGTGGCAGGCGAGGCCGACAAGCCTGACCACTTGTTGACGGCTCAAGCGGCCTTCGCGCCGATGAAACTCCTGAAGAAACACGAGGGCGCGCACCCAAATCGCGGGTACGCGCTCTCGAAACCGATAGGAGATCGGCGTGGGGAATTCTACGAATCAAACTGGCGATTTCAACGAAACCATCAGCCGGATTTCAACAGAACCCCCGATTCGTGGAG
>JAPLAU010000025.1 GCA_026393115.1 Actinomycetota bacterium | reverse complement strand
GGGGTGGGGCGGTAGATGGGGCCGCGGGCGATGACGACGTCGAGGATGCCGTCTTCGAGGTAGGCGTCGGCTTCGTCGGGTAGGGCTGGTTGACGCATGGGCACTGGGCCTGGGTAGCCCAGTTCACGTCGTACGCGGGGGTTGATGAGCCAGGCTCCTGCGATGGCGAATGCGAAGGAGGTGAACTGGTCTGGGTTCGACTGTTGCAGATCGGCCACGAGCGTTTGTGCGTTTCCGTTGAGGCTGAGCACCTCGCGTACCGTGCTCTCCATGTCGGGGCGTGCGGCGAATACTCGGTCGATCCATACTGTGTGCACTTCTGCCTGACTTGCCGAGGGAAGGCCGGCGCCTCCGGCGATGAGGGTGTCGGCGAGTTCGGCGAGTCGGGCCCGTTGTTCTGAGGTGAGTGGCAGTGATTCCTGTAGGGATAGGTCGATGTTCACCATGCCACCACCTGGTCGCGGTTGTTGGCGATGAAGGTCGCGGTCCGCTTGGCGACGGCGCAAATTGTCGAGGTCGGATTGGTTGCCGTCGAGGTGGTGAACACCGAGCCGTCGATGACGAAGAGGTTCGGGACGTCGTGGGTTCGGCCCCACCGGTCGACGACCGACGTCTGCGGATCGTCACCCATCTTGGCGGTCCCGAGGTTGTGGCCGGAAGAGAAGTTGCGAAAGGTGATCCACGCCTTGGTGGCGCCTGCCGCGTAGTGCGCTTCGATGGCGCGGTTTAGTCCGAAGTCCAAGATCTTGTGAGTGTTGGCAGACGTGACGTAGGTGATTTTCGGAGCCGGCAGCCCATCGCTGTCGGTGAGCGTGGGATCAAGAGTGACCCGGTTGTGCTCTTCAGGCAGGTCTTCGGCGTGCACGATCCAGTCGATCGAGTGGCCCACGGACTCCTTCATTTTGGCCGCGAACTGCTCACCCCAGAAGTCCTCGTCGCGCACGCCCTCGCCGATATGCCAGCGGGTGGCCATCTCCAGCGGTCCACCCGTTCCCATCACGTGCCATTTGCTTCCGCGCACGAACCCGCGCGACACGTCGGTCTCGTAGAACTCCATGCACTCGATCTGCGAACCGGCCGGTCCAAGCCAGTCCTCGAGATCGTCGTTGTAGAGACCGATCGCGGAACCGAAGGGGTGCAGCATCAACCGCCGACCCACGAGGTCCGAACTATTCGCCAAACCGTGGGGGAACCGACTCGAGTCGCTCATCAACAGAAGGCGCGGCGTTCCGATTCCGTTGGCCGCGACGATGACGACGCGGGCGGCCTGGAACTTCTCTTGGCCGTCCTGGAGGTAGATAGCGCCGTTGGCGCGGCCCTTCTCGTCGAGAGTAATTCGGGCGACGCGTGCTCCTGTCTCCACTCTCGCACCGTGAGCCAAGGCGTCGGGAAGCAGCGTGATGTCTGCGGAGCCCTTAGCACCGGCAACGCACCCGGTTCGACAGACACCCAGACGTACGCACTTCGCCTGGCGGTTGTGATCCCGAGACGGGATTGCCGAGTAGCCGGGCCACCAGTGCCAGCCGAGTTTGTTCAGCCCCTCTGCCATGCGCCGACCGGTCGGGTTGATGGGGTGCATTGGCAATGGCGGCTCCCCTCCCGGGGGGTAGGCCGTGTTACCCGCTAGCCCGGAGACGCCCATGTCGTAGTCAGTCGCTGCAAAAAAAGGCAGGAGGTCTTCGTAACTGATCGGCCAGTCGTCGGCGATACCGTCAAGAGTGCGCACCCGGAAATCTGATGGAAGGGGCCGGCTCCAGACCCCCGCGAAGTAGACGGTGCTGCCTCCGGCGCCGTTGTACATGTACACGGGCTGTTCGGAGTCCTCAAGGTTCGTGGGGTAGTCCTCGCGGCGGTCACGCATGTTGGGGTCGGGGTGATAGCGGTGGTTGTTCCACAGCAGTTCGTACTCGGGCTTGTCCCCAGGCAAGTCTCCGACGTCGGTCCAGTGACCCTGGTCGAGAACGACGATACTGAGACCCTGCTCGGCGAGGGTCTTCGCTGCAGTGGAACCCGAGGCGCCTGCGCCGATGATGAGCGCGTCCACCGGGTCGTGCGACACGCTCATGACAGGCTCCCAGAAGGTGGTTGGCGATTCGCTCTATGCATGGTGGTTATGCATATGTTGCGTAGTATCTGCAATAATTGCACAGTATTACTCGATATTAGACGCACCTTTGATCGCCGTCAACGTGAACGGCGGACCCCTGGCAGGGGTTGGGTCCTAAGGCGTGAGGTGCAGACCCAGCACGGCGAGCAGGTTCACCAGCACGCCAACGCCGAGAGCTGCGATCGCGCCGAGGGACATTGGCATCACCGGTGACTTGGCCTTGATGTTCAAGAACCACGCCGCGACAACAACGCCCACTCCCCATGTGCCCGCCCATGCTGCTGCCGCGAGTGCGCCGCCCACGAGGAATCCGATCTCCATTACCTGGAAGATCGCGGTGCGCATCACATCGGCGACTTCGCGGATGGTCGGCCACCGTTCGATCCAGCCGATCACTGCGAGGAGCAGGAACACCTCCACGACTCGCAGTACCGCCACCCCGATCGCTGCCGCCCACACGTTGGGCATCAGGAGCGCAACGACGGGTTCGAGGAAGGTGCCCGTCACCATGGTTCCGGTCACGACTGCGGTCGTGACTTTCATTGGAATGAATGCGAACGCCCACATCAGCATGACCATTGCGGCGGGCACGGCGAAACCGATCGCGTACAGGTGCGACGAGAACGGATCCATGGCGACGATACCCCAGTGGTAAGCCGCCCCACCCAGCCCGGCAAGAAGGGCGATCAGTGGGAGGTTGCGCTTGATGCGACGCACGTTGGTTGTGAACAGCTCGTCCTCGGCCCCGCCTTCGTCATCGGCTGTGACCCAGTCCGGAGAGTCGGAGTCATCGTCCTCAACCAGCCAACTCGCGGGCACCTGGTCGGCTGCGGGTCTGGCACGGCGTGCCTCCCGAACGAGCAGCACGATCATGACCAGGAGCGCTGCACCGAAGGCCCACACCGGTGGCGACTGCCAGCCGAACTGGCTTGCGGTGAACCACGCGAGTGTCGCCAGGCCAAACGCCACCATCGCCGGTTTGAAGCCGTAGTGGTAGGCCACGGTGAGGACAGGAAAGAGGAAGAAGGCTTGGGCTACGGGGGCGGTGAACAGGGCCGTGCCCGCGGCCATGGGTACGGGCAGATTTGCCATCCCCACGGCGAGGTAATGCAGGAAGAGTGCGATGCCGGCGCCCCAGGCAGCCCCGAGGATCAGCGAGCCGACGACCCCGAACAGATTTGTTCGGCTCTGCCACCACCGCCTGTCGTAGGTCGCTGGCAGTCGGACGCCGATGTAGTCGGTCGCGATGTACACCAGATAGATGAGCGGGATGACGTTGCCGACGGAGTAGGGCAGACCAAAGGCCCAGATGAAGGCAAGTGCAAGACTGAATGAAACCTTGGCAACCTGGGCACGGGTCATTTCGCCCGAGCGCAGAGATGGCATCAACGGTCGCAGCCCGTCGTGGAACACGCTCACGTTTCGGTTGACCAAAATGGTCGACAACGCACCCATGGCCGCGAGGATGGGAACCCCGGGAACGAGCGGAACGGGCACGATCACGTCGGCTCCCAGCACGGGAGGCCTCCTTCACTCGGGACAGTGTTGGCTGTCTGGCTGTCGTCGGGGATATCTGGTTGCTTACATGTGGCTGCCGCCGTTGACGTTCAATTGCGCGCCTGTCATGAACGACGAGGCATCGGTGGCCAGGAAGATGACGCTCTCGGCAATCTCTGCGGGGGTGCCAAGCCGGCCGAGGGCCGCTTGGCCTGGCATCGCGGCCACGACATCCGGGGCGAAGTGATCGAGCATGGGAGTCTCGATACACCCTGGGTTGATGACATTGGCCCGGATTCCCAGCGGGGCCGCGAACTTCGCGACCGACTTGGTGAAGCAGATCACTGCGGCTTTCGACGCGGCGTAACTTGCCCCGCTCGTCGTGCCACCGACTAGGCCCGCGCGAGAGCCGATGTTGACAATTGAGCCGCCTCGGGGCATGTGCGGGATGACTGCATTGCACATCAGCCAGGTGCCTCGGACGTTGACATCAAAGACTCTGCTCCAAGCCTCCGGTTCGATCTCATCCATACGGCGCGGGTCGACGATGCCGGCGAAGTTGACCAGGACATCGATGGTTCCGCGAACGGCGACGAGCGCATTAACACCAGCAGTCACGCTGTCAGGACTCGTGACGTCGACAACGAGGGGTGTGCCGCCAACCTCCTGCGCCAGCCGGGCAGTGAGCACGGCGCCCATGTCGGCGACACCGACGTGCGCGCCCTCGGCGGCCATGGCTCGCACTGTGGCGCTGCCCATGCCACCGGTCGCTCCGGTGATGAGAACGGTTCGGTCGGCAAGTCGGCTCATGTGCGTCTCATTTCGCTCGGTACGTATTCGTACTGTCAGAAGACATAATGACGTTATGATGAGTTGCTGTCCAGACACCGAGGAGTCCTAATGCCTGTTCTTGACGTTCTCCGCATCGATCGAATTGCTGCGGTCATCCGCGCAGACCGGGTTCCCGACCCACGCCGACTGGCCGACACCCTCGCCGCGGGGGGCGTGCGCCTTGTCGAATTCACCTTCACGACTCCTGAGGTGTTGGCTGTGATCGCGGCCAGTGTCGGTGGAGATGCCGTCATCGGTGCAGGTACGGTGCTCACCGCGTCGCAGGCTCACGACGCAATTGACGCCGGGGCCGAATTTGTCGTGACACCAGCAGTGCTCCCTCAGGTCGCGGGCGCATGTCGTGATCGCGGGATCCCCTTCCTCCTCGGTGCCTTCACCCCAAGTGAGGTGCACGCCGCATTCGAACTTGGGTCGTCTTTGGTGAAGGTGTTCCCCGCTGCCGCTGGCGGACCAGGTCACATTAAGGACCTGCGGGGGCCGTTCCCGCAGATCGGTCTCGTGCCCTCGGGCGGCGTGACCCCCGCGAACGCGCGCAGCTTCCTTGATGCTGGAGCGGTGGCGCTGTTCGCGGGATCTGACCTCGCATCGGCCGCCTTCGTGGAAGCTGAACGCTACGACGAAATCCGTGCCCGCGCCGAGTCATTTCGGGCGGCCGTATCCGGGGGGTAGCGCCCTCGGGTTCTTGTTGATCTAGGGTTTGAGCCTGCCTCGGATCATGACAGTGGCCGGAACCCTCGCGGGCTCCGGCCACTGTCATCTGATCACCTGTGCGTTGTTAGGCGCACTTGGGTTCGTTCGCCTTGCATGCTGCCTCAGGCTTGGGTGGCAGCGGCTTGGCCCACGAATCCTGGTAGCCCTGACGCAGGCTGTTCTGGATCACGGGGAGTGCTGGTACCCCGATCCACGCCGGAACGGTCTTGCCAATGAGCGTGAGCATCATGGCGTCGGCCTCGGCCACACCCTGCTCGTAAGGCCGCTGTGCACCGACACCCTTGAGGAGCTCTGAGGTCGCGAGGTCCGTGGCCGCTTGGTCGCCCAAGTCGATGGTGGTCACGGGCAGGTTCTTACCCTGAGCACGCAGTGCGGAGATCACACCCTCAGCCGGGCCGTCCCATACTGCCCAGACACCGTTGACGTCGGGGTTCGCAGTAAGGAAGTTGGCTGCAACGTCGCCGGCCTGGTTCGGGTCGGTGAAGTTGGCGTCCTTAATCTTGATGTCGGGGCGGTTCGCTGCGAACCAGTCCTTGGCACCCTTCGTGCGCTCGTTCGTCACGAAGAACGTGATACCAAAGTCGACGACTCCCACGGTGCCGCCCTCCGGGATGTAGCAGGAGAGCTTCGCGGCGGCGACCTGACCGTTACCTTCTGAGTCAGCCGAGATGACCGACTGGTAATCCTGAGGCGCCTTGAGGCCCTTGGCAGCGTTGTCCATAAAGACCAGCTTGATGCCGGCTTCTGACACCTTCTTGTAGGCAGGTGCGGTAGCGACGTCGTCAACAGGGATCGAGATGATGCCGTCTGGCTTGAGCTGGATCGCGTTCTCAATGTTGGCGATCTGCTTGTCAACCTTGAAGTTGGCCTCGGTGTTGCTGATGATCTCGACGCCGTACTTGCCGAACTCATCGGTCAGACCCTTGGTCTGGCCGTTCGGCCAGTCGCCACTGAACTGGAACACGACGGCTACCTTGAACGGCGTGCCGTTCTTGCCGGCCTTGATCGTGGCCGCATCGGCGTCGCTGATCGTGACGTCGTCGGGCGATGCGGCTGGCTCGCCGTTCGGACCCTTACCGACGATGCCCTTCGGCTGGAGCGCGGGGAGCGCCGTCGCTGCGTCTTCTGCGCAGTAGGCGGGTGTCGCACTACTTGCCGAACTGGAGGATTCTCCGCTTGGCGAACTGGAGGCTGAAGATTCTCCGCTTGCTGAACTGGCGGCGGATGATGATCCGCCGCCAGATGAGGCCCCGCAGGCGGCAGTCAGCAGCAGCGCGGCAGCCGTGGGAACCAGAATCATGGCCCGACGGTGCGGGCTCTTCTTGGTCGTGGTCACTGGACTCCTTTGTGGTTTGCCTGCCCGTCGGGGACGAGATCGGCTCGGTACTTGGGTGTCGCGTGCCGGACTTTACCGACTCACGATAGTTCTTCATATAGCGCATACTGAATGCAATATGTGCACACGAGCAGTTTAGTACGAAAGTGACTCATCACACATCACAATGTCATAACAAGTGCTTGTCAAGGAGAACCGCCAGTCTCGGGCGAGTCATCAATCGACTGCATGGAGTATGTCACCGAGACACCTATATCTGTCTATATGTTCGGGAATTTTGTTTGAAAAAAACTTATTGAATACTTACAACCATTCCCGGTTCGGTCTCGGAATTCCCCTGCAGGTAGGCCCGTGGCGTATGCATCAATTGCAGGATCTATGCACTGAATGCATACTTGCCATGAGTGTGCTATCTGGTTTCTAGATCCCGTCATCAAGTTCGTGACGCCGTCGCGTCCAACAAAGAGGAGTTCGGCCGTGAGGTATATCGGTACTAATGCGGATGTTGCCCAGGAGGAACTCGCCGCGGTTGGCGTGCAGTGGTACGCCGTCGACTCCGAGGGCACCGAGGCCGAGATCGCGCTTATCGCGGCTTTCCTGCCAGAGGGCGAGAGGCAACTCCGTGGAACCTTCGACGCTGAACCGCCAGCCGCCGGAGAGGAACATCTGGCACACTGTGCCTGGCACACGAACCGCGTTGATGAGGTACACACCTTCCTTACCGGCCTCGGCAGGTTCGAGTTCAGAACGCCCGACGGCCTGATCACGGTACTGTCAGAGCCAGGTGACGTCATGGTCAACCGGGGCGCCGAACACCGATTCCTGCCTCTGACATCGCAGCGCCTACGGCTTCGCCATTCCGGTCCGGTCGAGGGTGACTTCGGCTACATCGCCACGGCAACCGTCAATGGCCCATGGCTACCTATCGACTGACGCATACGAAGGCATCGGTAAGGGGATGTTGCGGGGAGCTTCGCCCCCGTTGTTTCGTCGTTGCGTTGAGTGCGCGGATGGAGCAACGTGTTGAGGAACCCGCGCAACGAAGAGTCTCGTCGTGTGAAGATGCTCTCGGAGGACCACATGAAGCAATGGACAGCCGGTCGCACAGCGGTGACCGTGATAGCGCTGGGTGTACTGACCGTCGGCATGAGCGCGTGCGGTAGCACGATGGCCGGAGGTAGTTCGTCATCGGCGAGCGCCCCGTCATCGGCGAGCGTCCCGTCGCCGACCAGCACGGTACCGACCGAGGCAGTGATCGGCCTGACCGTCGACGAAGCGACCGCGTGGGCAGCGAATCACAACTACACGGTGCGCGTGGTTGAAATCGATGGTCAACCCCAGCCCGCCACCATGGACTACCGCACCGATCGCATCAACCTCGTGGTCAAGAACGGAGTCGTCACCTCAGCAAAAATGGGCTGATCGTCTAAGAACGCGGCTCGCTGTATGTGACCACGTAGAACTTGCGGACAGTTTCGGTGATGTCCCATTCGCCCGACCAGCCCTCAGGGATGGCCAGCGAGACTCCGGGTGCAATCGGATGCACGGTCCCGTCGTTATCGCGCAGTACGCCCGCTCCGGTAATGATGGTGACGGCCTCGCGGTAGCCATCGCGACGAGAAGGAAAAGCGCCGGGCGTGCATTCCCAGATACCCACTTCAACGTGAGCGTCCTCAAACAGCACGCGAGCGGATTCCAGTGGTTCGCCGCGAGTTGCACCGGGCTTCAGGCCAATCGGCTCGAGTGCCACTGTTGAAAGTTCAGCGAGGTGAACAGCGTTGTACATGAATCCTCCGGGAGTGGTCGTCAGAAGTCGACGTGAGTGAGCGTATCGGCGTGACGGCGCACCTGCTCGGGCATCGGTACCGGTGTGCGCGTCTGCGTATCGACGTACACGTGCACAAACTCGCCGAGTGCGCAGAGTTCAGGGTCGCCCTCGCGATACAAGGCGAGTCGGTACGAAATGCTCGAGTTTCCGACGCGTCCTGTTCCGACTCCGATGTCGAGCACGTCGGGAAAACTCAGGGGCCGCTTGAAATCACAGCGGCTGCTGACCACGAGGCCCAGCTCTGCGAGTTCGCGAATATCGCCGACTGAATCAAACAACCAACCCGTGACAGCGGTGTCGAGGTACGAGTAGTAGACGGCGTTGTTGACGTGACCGTAGTTGTCGTTGTCTTGCCAGCGAGTCTGAATGCGTCGCACCACGGTGAAGTCGCCCAATACGGGATCGGTCATGATGCGAAGTATTCCACCGTGCTTAGCGTGCGATCACGGAGCGCAGCGGTTCGCCCGCCTGCCACCGTGCGAGTTGCGCTTCGACGAGACGTCGAGCCCGCGGTTCGAATGCCGTGGAGTCGCCGCCGAGGTGCGCAGTGATCAGAACACCAGGTGAAGACCAGAGGGGATGATCGGCCGGCAGTGGCTCGGGGTCGGTGACATCAAGGGCAGCGCAGAGGCGGCCGGACGACGTCTCGGCCAGTAGTGCGTCGGTGTCGACCACCGGCCCACGCGCCACATTGACCACCAGCGTGCCATCGCGCAGCTGCGCGAGGAACTGAGCATCGACCAAGTGGCGAGTGCTGTTGTCGAGTGGAACGGCCAGCACCACGATTTCGGCGTCGGGTAGTAATTGGTTGATGGTTGCGATCGACGCCACACCCACACGTGCAGAGCGACCGACCATGGTGACGTGTGCCTCGAACGCTTCAAGCCGCTCGCGAATGGCCGTGGCAACGCCGCCAGCGCCGATAACGAGTACGCGTCGGTCAGCGAGTGAGGCCCGGCGCACGTGGTTCCACGTTCCCATTGTCATATCGCGAGCAGCGACGTCAATTCCGCGGAGGCTTGCCAGCATCAGCCCCACGGCAATTTCGGCGGTGCTTGCATCGTGAACACCACCGGCATTGCAGAGAACTACGCCGGGAGGAAGGTGCGGCAGTGCCTGCTCGTAGCCTGCCGTGAGTAGCTGGCAGACCTGCAGGTTCGGCATCTGCGCCATCACCGGCATGTGCTCTGGACCGACCGTGTACGGCGGCACGTAGAACGCGGCGTCGCTCAACGCATCGGTCGGTACGACGTCGTCGTACAGCACAACGCGAGCGTCGCTGGTGATGGGCGCGATGCGCCGAGGGACAAGTGCGATGCCGTTCACGATGATGACCTCCTGCTCAGGAGGTTACCGCGGTCGGCGTGAAGCGTGCCCCTGTGAGGTGCTTGCGGCGCGTCCACTGCTCGAACCGCCCTTACCCTTGTAACTGCCACCGCCACCGCCGCTGCGGGGAGGCCGTGAGCCACGCTTGGGCGCGGCATCCTCTTTGGCGGCGATGATCGGAATTCCACTCGGCGTGCGCGCACCCGTTACTTCAACGAGTACGGCGTTACCCGGCCGAACCTTCGTGCGTTCGGGCTTGACCCCAGCCCGGTTGGTGAGCGCATCGACCTCGCGCTGCTGGTGCGGAAGTACGAGGGTGACAACGGTGCCACTCTCTCCCGCACGCGCTGTGCGGCCGGCGCGGTGCAGGTAGTCCTTGTGCTCATTGGGCGGATCAACGTGAACGACGAGGCTGATGTCATCAACGTGAATTCCGCGCGCAGCGACATCGGTCGCCACCAAGACCGGCGTGCGTCCTTCACGGAAGGCGTCGAGTGCACGCGTGCGTGCGGCTTGTGTCTTGCCACCGTGTAGCGAACCGGCCGAGACTCCCTGGCGAGCGAGCGTCGTTGCGAGTCGATCAGCGCCGTGCTTGGTGCGCACGAACATGATGGTGCGACCTTCGCGTGCCGCGATTTCAGCAGTGACGGCAGCCTTGTCATCGGGATGCACCAGTAGGAGGTGGTGATCCATGGTGCTCACAGATGCACTGGCCGATTGCATGGAATGGGTCACGGGGTTGTTGAGGTAGCGGCGCACCAATTTGTCGACACCGTTGTCGAGGGTGGCGGAGAAGAGAAGACGCTGGCCGCCAGGAGCGACCTGATCGAGCAGTTCGCTCACCGCGGGCAGGAATCCCATGTCAGCCATGTGATCGGCCTCGTCAAGCACTGCGAGTTCAACATCAGACAGTGAACACGCGCCCTGTTCGATGAGGTCAGAAAGTCGTCCGGGAGTAGCAACGAGAATCTGCACACCGCGACGAAGCGCCTCGGTCTGCTTTCCGTACGGCATGCCGCCGGCGATGAGACGAACGTCGAGGCCGACTGCGTGTGCCAAGGGAGCGAGGGTGTCGTTGACCTGCATCGCGAGTTCGCGCGTCGGGACGAGCACCAGTGCGAGCGGGTGCTTGGCTTGCGCCTTCTTGTGAGCGAGACGGGCGAGCATCGGCAGACCGAATGCGAGCGTCTTGCCCGACCCCGTCTGTGCACGGCCAAGTACATCGCGGCCGGCGAGTGCATCGACCATGGTCGCAGCTTGGATGGGGAACGGCGATGTGATGCCCTTACGCGCTAGCGCGCTGACGAGGGCGTTCGGCAAGCCAAGCTCGGCAAAGGTCGGAACATCGGGGTCTGAGGGCATGGGGGCATGACTGGGCGTTGCGGACGACATGAAAAAAACCTCTTCAGCAGACGGGACTGGCACGTCAGCTTGGGAGAGTGCCGCGGCCTTGAGCCGGGCGGTCTATCGCGAGGGACGAGCCCCGGGGCGACTGGTGCCGCACCGTGGTGTACGCCTTTACGTTACGGGACGAACACCACATCACGAAATCGTCGAGAGCAAACTCTCTACCCGACGTTGATGCGTTGATTCGATCGCTTGCCTTCATACATTGCTTGGTCTGCGCGAGACACGACCGAGTCGAGTGATTCGTCGGCGGCCCATTCTGTCGCGCCAAACGTAAGCGACACACTCATGGACTCGCTGTCATTCATCACCGGATCATGCGTGACTTGGTGGTTGACCCGTTCGAGGACGATCTGGGCCTCTTCCAGCGGAAGCGGCAATGCAATGAGGAACTCGTCGCCGCCCCAGCGCCCGATGATGTCTTGTTCGGAGAGTGCGCGAGTAAGCCGAAGCGCGGTGCTCTTGAGGTAGCGATCGCCAGCGAGGTGACCGAGACGGTCGTTGACCAGTTTGAAGTCATCGCAATCGGCAACAGCGACAGTGATCGGACCGCTGCGGTCGATGGCTTCAAGAGTCATGACCAGACCACGGCGGTTGAGTGCACCGGTGAGAATGTCAGTGGTCGCGTCGTAGCGCATCTGTTCCATGAGGGTGCGGTCGCGTTCAGCTTCCTGAAGGCGCTTCTCGCGCTTGACCCGGTGGCCAGAAGCGAAGACGGCACCCACAGCCGAGGTCGCGATCATGAGGAGGCGGACGTTCTGAGAAGTCGCGTTTCCGTCGGATGCGAGGTGGCCGAAGCCCAATGCTGCGAGCCACGCCACTGCGCCGACGATTGCCGTCTGCAGGGGCGTGCCAAAGACGGCGGCCAACATTGGAACGACAGCAAGCACGCCAACGTAGGCCGTCTTGGGCCCCTCGAGCAGGTCAGCCTGAAGAATCAGCGCCACGAGAAAAACGGGAACGATGACAGGTAGTACCCAGTGGCGCCATGCGGCTGTGTGCGCCTGTGAATCTGTGAGTGCGATATCGCTGAGGGAATCTTCGACGACGACGACGTCAACCGATGCCTTGCCGGAATTGCTGGGCATACATCCCCCATCTCAGACCCGACGAACTCGGGCAATAAAAGGAGATCGGCAGAATGGTCGATTTCCATGAGCATAAACGCGCAAGTGGGGTCTTTCGTCCCCTGAACGGCTCCGCGGCAACGAATCTCCCGGAATTGGGGACACGGTTTGTCCTTTGATACCAAAAGAAATTGCAGGAAGGGTAGCCTTACCTTTGTGAATCTACTACTCATCGGGGGTACTCAGTTCGTCGGCCGTGCAGTTGCGAGTGAGGCGATGTCGCGCGGTCACCACGTGACGGTCTTCCACCGAGGTGTCGCGCCTGCCTCTGGTCTCGACGGTGCCGTGGTTATCAAGGGCGATCGCGACAGCGACCTCTCGGCACTCGAGTCGGGTGAATGGGATGCCACGGTCGACGTGTGCGCCTACCGGCCTCACCAAGTCGACCTCGTGGCTGACGCGTTGGGTGGTCGAGGCGGTCACCACGCGTTTATCTCTACGGTCTCGGTGTATGCCGGTGACATCGCGCCCGGTGGCGACGAAACTTCACGGTTCGTTGACCTTGATGCATTAAGCGGTCTCGACCTCGCGACCTGCGAGATCACGGACGCTGCCTACGGACCCCTCAAAGTGCTTGCGGAACAACGGGTGCACGCCCGTTATACCGATCCGCTCATTATTCGGCCTACCTATGTGCTTGGTCCGCGCGACTACACCATGCGTTTTCCGACCTGGATTCAGCGAATTGCCGACGGAGGAGTGGTTGAGGTACCCCTGCCGAGCGACGTGGCATTTCAATACATCGATGTGGCCGATCAAGCGCAGTTCATCGTCGATCAGTTGGAGCGCCGGACGTCTGGCATCTTCAACACGGCTGCGCCATCGATAACGTTTGAGCAGATGATCAACACCGTGGCCGCTGTTGTTGGAGGCCCCGACCTTGAATTGCGTTGGGTCGACGGCGCCGACTCCGATGCCGAGTCGGGGAGGTACCCGCTGTGGTCGGGAACTCGCTCGGAGACGGTGCTGCAGATCGACGCGAGTGCGGCATTTGCGCTCGGATTGACGTGCAGGCCGCTGGCCGAAACGGCTCGCGAAACCTTGGATTGGCTCAACTCGCAGCCGAGCTAGGTCGTAGGTTAGAACTGTGGCCAGACTTCGAGATCGAGTAGATGCCACCACGGGTGGTTTGGTGCTCACCGTGCTAGCGATCTGCGCCATTCAGATGGCGCTTCCCAGCACTGTCACCATCGGCCCCACCGACTTCCTCCCTTTTGTTGAACTCGCCGGTATTCCGATTGTGGCTGTGTTGATGGTGGTAGCCCCCGAGCGCGAGGCTTTCATCCGCGGTGCGATGAACTTCTTCCTCGCACTTCTTGTGGCTGCCACCGTCATGAACGCACTGCTACTTCTGTGGTCGCTCCTCAGCGGTACGAACGAGTCAGGTGTGGTGCTGCTGTTCTCCGGGTTCGGAGTGCTGATCATCAACGTGCTGAGCTTCGGGCTGGTGTATTGGTGGCTCGACGCGCGCAACGCCGGCCACGATGAAGTGCGTGACTCCGGGCGACGCGAGCTTCTGTACCCGCAGGAGGGCCTAGATGAGCACCCTCACTGGCAGCCATCCCTGATGGACTACCTCTACACCGCCTACACGAACATCATTGCTTTCAGTCCCACTGACACGATGCCCCTGTCACACCGCATGAAGGGTCTGTTCACGGTGCAATCGTCCACTGCGTTGCTCACGATCGTGGTGACGCTTAGCCGTGCCATCAACCTCATCCCGGGGGGCGCGAGTTGAGGTCGGCGATTAGCGTGCACCCCCGAGGGGACCGAGCACACACACGTCAGTGAGTTCGCCGACAATCCCGTGCTGAGCGTCGGCGAAGCGAATCACGGTGGCATTGCGGCCCGATGCTTCGAAGAGCCACTGGTGAACGTCGTAGCCAAAGTCGGTGAACACCAATGATCCGTCAGAGCTGAACGGGTTACCGTGCCACTCAGGTTCGGCCAGGTGGTCGACCGTGCCGTCATCGCTCATGACGGCTCGAGCGATCACTGGCTCAACTTGATGCTTACGGATGGGAAAGGTGAGGAACGCGAATCCATTCGGCGTCACGACCCGACTGATTTCGCGCACTGCAGTTTCCGGGTGCGGAACGTGTTCGAGCACGTCAAGCGAGACGAATACGTCGAAGGATGAGTCGGCGAATGACATCGCCTCGAGGTCTTCGTTGCGGACGCTGTTCACGACGGCGCCCAGCGGTTTATCGGGGAACAGGTTGATCGCTTGGTAGTGGCGTGCCGTGCGCATCAACTCAACGGAAATACCTCGTGGGGCGGGGGAGCACTCAAGGATGCGCTGCAAGCGCCAAGCGGGAGCGTAGTCGCGTAGGGCGAGGGCCACGGCTCGTTCGCGCGGCACCGAACCGTTGTGACACCCGGTGCACGTGAGGTCGTCGCGCGACCATTCGCTGAGAGCGACGAAGGAGTCGTAGGTGCCGCAGATGGGGCAAACAGTTCGGGCGTCGTCGACGTTGGCTAGGTTTCGGTGGCTCAACCACCGGCGCGACAGTCTCACTGGGGCCTCCTCGCTACGTGCATCACGGACTTGAGCCTATGCCGGGCGAGCGGTGTCCATTTGGCCCCAAAAGAATTCGTAAATTCGAGAGTGCTGTGAAAGTGTGGCGGGGATGGCTAGTAATCGCGGTCCCGAGGCTTCCGACCGGTTCGAGTGGGCAATGGCCAACTCGGCCGTTGGCATGATGTTGGTAGCCCCCGACGGGGCCTTCCTGGGTGTCAATGCGGCGCTGTGTCAGATGCTGGGGCTCGATGAGCCGAGTCTGATGCGGTCGACGTGGCAGCAGTTGACCCACGCTGACGATCTTGACATCGACGTAGCGCTCACAAACGAGATCCTCGCGGGCAAGCGCGACACGTACCGGCTACTGAAGAGATATCTGCACGCTGATGGTTCGGTGATCTGGGGCGATCTCTTCGTCGCGTGTGTTCGAACGAGCGACGGTGCTGTCGACTACTTCGTCTCGCAGATCGTCGACATGACAGCACACGTTCAACTCCGTGAACACTATGAACTCCTGGCCGACAACGGTACCGACGTGGTGTACCTCATGGCACCTGATCGCACCCTGAGGTGGATGTCACCGAATGCTGAGAGCGGTCTGGGATGGACCGCTGACGATCTGCTCGGCACGGCCTTGATCGATCTCGTCCACCCCGACGACCGCGACACGATTCAGCGAGCTCGCGACGAGGTGTACACCTCGCAGGGCGAGCCCAACCCAGTTGGCGGCACTATCACCCGAATTCGATGCAAAGACGGAACCTACGTGTGGATGTCGGTGAAGTCGACCACCGTGATCGACGACAAGGGACAGATGACGTCGGCCGTGGTCGTCATGCGCAATGTTGACGATCTCGTCACCGCACGACTCAGCGCCGAAAACGACGAGGAACTGCTGCGTGTGACCATGGGCGCGGTCCTCGACCCGTTGGTGCTCGTGACGTCGGTTCGTGATGCCGCGGGCAGCGTGGTCGACTTCGTGTACGCCGAGGTGAACGACGCCGCGTGTGAGTACTTGACGATGAGCCGCGAGCAATTGATGGGTTCTCGGATGCTTGACACCCTGCCGGGAATCGATACGTCAGGACTGCTGGCTATCTACGCCCGGGCCGTTGATCAAGAAGAGCCGACGGTGGTTGACGATTTCCGGTACAACAATGAATTGCTGGGAGAGCCGCGGTACTACGACATTCGGGCGCGAGGTGCTTCCAACGATCGGCTCAGTTTGACCTGGCGCGATGTCACCGATCGACATTCCGCCGCCGCCACTATCGCTGCCTCGGAGCGTCAGTTCCGAACTTTGGCCGAAAACGCGTCGGATGTGGTGCTGCGCGCTACCGGCGACCGCATGGATTGGGTCTCTCCTTCGCTCGCGCGAATGCTGGGCTGGTCGTTCGAGCAGTGGGTGGGACGCTCACTTGAGGAGTTCATGCATCCCGACGACATCGCGCAGGCTCACAACAACCTGCTTCAGGTCGTTAACGGATCCACGGTCATCACGCGCATGCGCTTGCGCGACAGTGACGGAGACTTCCACTGGGTGGAGATCCATGCGGGACCCGCGCCGGATGAGAAAGGGCCAACGCAAGCGTTCGTTGCATCGTTTCGCACCATTGACAACGTGGTGGAGTTCGAATCGGAGTTGTTGCGTCGAGCGCGGTACGACGACCTCACCGGCGCGCTCAAACGCGACGAAGTACTGAGGCGATTGGTCGAAACCGGAGGTTCGCGCCGGCACCCGGGGCACTACTCAGCGGTATTGTTCTGTGATCTGGATGGCTTTAAGGCCATCAATGATCGGCTGGGTCACGCAGCGGGTGATGCCGTGCTGAAATCTGTCGTCGATCGCATTCGCGTCACGGTGCGAGAAGGCGACTCGGTGGGGCGAACGGGTGGCGACGAGTTCCTCGTCATTCTTGACGGAGTACATGATCTCGGCGACGCTTTCTCGGTAGCGGACAAGGTGCGTCGGGCAGTGGTCGCGCCGCTTTACGTCGAAAGTGAAATCGTGAAGGTCGGTATGAGTATCGGCGTGACGTTGCGGTCGCCGGGCGAAGATGCGGATGTTCTTATTGCCCGCGCTGACCGAGCGATGTACGACGCCAAACGCAAGGGCCGCGGCAACGTTGTAACGGTTCCGCCACCGACCTAACAATCGGTCGGTGCGAGTGCCTATGCTGACGTTTAGGCGACTGGTTACCTCCCGAAAGAGGCCATGGTGGAGATCAAGGAACTAGGGCACTTGGTGCTCTACGTGCGCAACCTTGAAACGTCGGTGCACTTCTACCGTGATGTGCTCGGCTGGCACGCCATTCTCGAGGTTGGCACCGAAGCACTGCCGCTGCGCGCATTCGCTTTCAGTGCGCCGTCGAACCGCACGCACCACGAACTGTTGTTGATCGAGGTAGGACCCGATGCAGCGCCCATTCCCATGGGCCGGCGGTTGGGCATGTATCACTTCGGGCTGAAAGTGGGCGACAGCGACGACGAACTGCGCGAGGTTCTCGCGGTGTTGCAGGAGAACGGCGTGATGATTCTCGGAGCGAGCGATCACACCGTGACGCACAGCGTCTACATCGCCGATCCTGATGGCAACGAAATCGAGCTGTACATCGATGTTCCCGGCGTCAACTGGCGTGACGATCCGTCGTTGATTGCGGCGCCCATTAAACCGCTGCATTTGTAGGGAAGGTTCGGCCGCGTGTGACTACCTCCTAGTCTTAGTGCGTGACCACCCTCTCGTTTCTTGATCTCGCACATATCAGTGAAGGTTCAAACGCCGGTCAGGCGCTGCGCAATAGTCGCGATCTGGCCGTGCATGCCGAGCGTCTCGGTTTCAAGCGTTTCTGGCTGGCCGAACACCACAACATGCCTGGAATCGCGAGCGCCGCGACTTCGGTGGCCATCGGATACGTCGCCGAAGGCACGAGCACGATTCGAGTCGGCGCCGGTGGTGTGATGCTGCCGAATCACGCGCCGCTGATTATCGCCGAGCAGTTCGGAACGCTCGCGAGTCTGTATCCCGATCGCATCGACCTTGGCTTGGGTCGCGCACCCGGAACCGATCAGATGACGTCTCGGGCACTGCGGCGCACGTTGGCCGGCGACATCGATGAGTATCCGCAAGACGTGCTCGAACTCATGGCCTATCTCGGTGATCCCGCACCTGGGCAACGGGTTCATGCCGTGCCGGGCGAGGGCACCAAGGTTCCGATTTACATCCTCGGCTCGTCGACATATGGTGCGCAACTTGCAGCAGCCTTCGGCCTTCCTTACGCATTCGCTTCGCATTTCGCACCGGCTGATCTCGACATCGCCCTGCGGCTCTATCGCGACAGGTTCAAGCCGTCTGCATCGTTGCAACAGCCCTACGTCATCGTGGGGCTCAACGTGACGGCAGCACCGACTGATGAGGAAGCGCGGTATCTCTTTACATCAACACAGCAGTCGTTCGTGAACATGCGGAGTGGAAATGCCGGACAACTTCCGCCCCCCGTCGACGACATTCGTTCGTTGTACCCGAGCGACTGGCAGCCCCTTGTCGATGAAGTGGCGGATCGATCGGTTGTAGGTTCGCTCGACACCGTCGCAGCAGGCATCGCCGCATTCGCAGAGCGCACAACTGCCGACGAGATCATCGTGACCAGCCAGGTTTTTGATCACGCGCACCGAGTGCGATCGCTGGAAATCACCGCAGACGCTGGCACTAGGCTTCGCGACGAAGCACTCGTGGCAAGTTCCCGGGGGTAGTACACGCTCGATGCTCTGCCCACCCATGAAAGGTTTTCTTCAGTGACGAATCTTGACGCAGTCTCTGCATGGCGCGCTTCCAACTCTTCATGGGGTGTGTGGTGCACCGACGCGGGCGCGTGGTCGGCGGACTTTGAGCGCAAATACGCGCGCGAGGTTGAGCGACTGGGCTATTCGTCGTTGTGGATTCCGGAGAATCCGTCAAGCAAAGAGTCACTCGTTCACGCCGGACTGCTGCTGAGCATGACCGAGACGCTCACTATCGGAACAGGCATCACGAGTGTGTGGGCACGCGATGCGGTCGCCGCGCACAACGGAGCGCAGGCTCTTGCCGAGGCGTACGACGGCCGATTTGTTCTCGGTCTGGGGGTAAGTCATCGTGTGCTCAACGCAGCGCGCGGCTACGAGTACGCCACTCCGTACACAACCATGAGCGAGTATCTGTCGGCGCTGTCAGCTGCGACGTATGACGCACCTCGGGCCGCAACTGCGATGCCGGTGGTCATTGGCGCACTGCGCGACAAGATGATGGCGCTGGGGGCCGAGAAGGCGGATGGTGCGCACACTTACATGGTGACGACCGAGCACACCGCGCACGCGCGTTCGGTGCTTGGGGCGCAACCACTTCTCATCGTCGAGCAGAGTTATGTTCTGGCCGATGACGAGGTAGAGGCGCGACGTCTGGCACGCGCACACCTGTCGTGGTACCTCGGCCAGCCCAACTACCAGTCGTCGCTGCAAGCACAGGGCTTCAGTGAGAGCGACATTGCCAATGGTGGCTCCGATCACCTCGTCGACTCGCTCGTCGCGTGGGGTTCGGCCGATGAGGTGGAGGCGCGGGTGAGTGCACACCTGGCCGCGGGCGCCGATCAGGTGTTACTGCACCCGGTGTTCGGAACTCCCGACGAGCAGATCGACGCGCTGCGCACGATGGCTACTCGCCTCTCGCTCACACCTAGCTAACCCTTCCCGCGTCAACCCTTTTCAGCGGGAGTGTTGTGTCCCCCGATTGCGCGCGAGCCGCCGCCCATTCCACTCCATCGGCGTAGCGTGAGAGATGCAGTTGCGGCGTCCTAGCCGCTTGCACATGATGGTCATCCGAAGCGGGTGGTTGTGGTGTCGAATTCGACAAGCCAGGGACCAGTTACACCCACTACTCACACACGCAACCCGTGGCGCATCGCTGTCATCGTGATCCTGTCGCTGGCATTGCTCGGAGTCGCGATCGGCGGTGGCATCTGGTGGGGTGGGCGCAACTCTGGCAATAACGCCTCGGGAGTAGCTGGTCCCGCGATTGGTAGCGGCACGGCTTCCGGAAACACCGACATCATCGCGGTGCCGATCAACACCGCCGATAATCCATTTACTCCGCCGGCCGGCAGTGACGTGAAGATCACCCCCGCGAAGGTCGATGCGCCGACTGTCGTTCCTGGTGGCCAGGTTGGGCTTTACGGTGGCTCCCTCAACATTGCCTCGTGTGACCGAGAGCAACTGATCGGCTTCCTTGCGACCAACCCCGAGAAGGCGACCGCCTGGGCCGGCGTCGTTGGAATCGCGGTGGCAGACATCGCGCCGTTTGTGCGCCGCCTCACTTCAGTGATACTGCGAGCTGACACCATCGTGGCGAATCACGGTTACGCGAACGGCGCCGTCACATCGTTCCTTTCGGAGCTACAGGCCGGTACCGCTGTTCTTGTCAACGATCGCGGCCAACCGGTGGTGCGTTGCTTCTGCGGAAACCCATTGACCGCACCGCCCACGCGCATTTCGTCGCCCGTCTATTCCGGACCAACATGGCCTGAATGGAATCCGGCCGCGGTGACGATCATCATCAACAACACCACGGTCATTACCGACTTCACCATCATCAACATCACCACCGGTGACGCATTCACACGACCTGCAGGTACGGATGGAACGAGCGATAGTGCGGCAGGCGCAAGTCCCGCGCCTACGACTCCCGCTCCGACGACGCCCGGTCCTACGACTCCCGCTCCCACGGAGCCCGTTCCTACGACGCCCATTCCTACTGACGAACCCACGGCACTCCCCACCGGCCCCGTAGAAAAGGTCTTCTCGGTCGAGTCGATTGCTGGAATTTCAAGCGGTCCGAGCAAGCCATCGAAATTCACGATCGAGACGCGCTTGTTCGTCACCTCGATCGTGACGTATCACTACGACAACGGCGGTGCAGCCCCCGGCCAAATATCGCTGAAGTCTGCAGATGGAACCGTCTACGGCCCCTGGCCTACGGTCGGCAGTGATGGTCAGGGCGGAGTTCCTAATGCCTACTGGACCGCCACGCCCAATGTGTCGCTCGAACCGGGCACCTACACGGTCGTTGACTCGAGCCCAAGCACGTGGTCGTGGGCGACCGATACGGGTGGTCGCGGCATCGTGATCGTGTCGGGAGTTTGGACTGCTCTTCCTGGCTAGACCTCACGCGCGCCGTGAGGTGTGCAGGTCATCGATCCACTCAATCGGTTGAGGTGAGTGCTCAACGTCGATGTCGTCGAGGTTGACCACGACTGGATCCTGCCCTGATCTCACAAGCACACACGACAGCGTCTCGTCATCGCTCGCGTTGATTTCCTGATGTGGAACGTACGGCGGCACGTGGATGAAGTCGCCGGGACCGGCTTCCGCGATGAACTCGAGTCGGTCACCCCATCTCATCCGTGCATTTCCGCTCACGACGTAGATGACACTTTCGACCGGTCCGTGATGGTGAGCTCCGGTTGCCGCGCCCGCGTGAATGTCGACGGTTCCGGCCCAGAGAAACTGCGCGCCGTGCTGAGCGGCAGTGATCGCGGCGGCTCTGTTCATTCCCAGAGTCTGCGCAGTATTGGTGTCGAGGTCGTTGGCGCGAACGACGTGTACGCCGTTGGTGCGCCAGTCGTGGGTCGACGCGCCACTAGGAACGGCGTTATCGGATTCGGTCATGTCACCACAATGCCGCATCAGTGACGCACGGCTTCACGACGGTGAGTCTTCGCAGCGGGTCGATGTGGTGCCCAGACGCCTGGGATGGCTCCCGTTGATCTTCGCGCCCGCCAATGCTCGCCGGCTCCACCGTATGGGTGAGGCTCGCGGCGGGAGGCACCCTTCTGACCCGGCGGCCGACCGGTATGCGGTGGCAGGATCACGTGGTGTCCAGCAATTCGACAGATGCCGGTGAGGTGGCGAGGTCTCACCAAGCAGGCTGACGAGAAATGAACAACCACGACCGTGAGAGTCGTGGCCATCGTGAGAGGCGGGGGATCGTGGCGTCGGAATTCGCGGGCAAGATTGAGTTGGACATCCGGGATTCTGTTCCGGACTGGGAGCCGTTCCTCGCTCCGAGGGCAACAAAGGGTGCGCCCAACATCCTGTTCGTGGTCTGGGACGACGTGGGCTACGGAACGATGGACTGCTTCGGCGGTCCGGTGCGCACGCCCACGATGAGCCGGATTGCCGACCTCGGGGTCAGGTACTCGAACTTCCACACGACGGCGTTGTGCTCGCCGACACGTGCCTCGTTGCTGACCGGTCGCAACGCGACGTCGAATGGCATGGCGACCATCGCCGAGTTCTCCTCGGGCTTCCCGGGAATCTCGACCCGGATCCCGTTCGAGAACGGGTTCATTTCCGAGGTCCTGGTAGAGAACGGCTACAACACGTACTGCGTCGGCAAGTGGCACCTCACCCCGGGAGAGGAGACCGGGATGGCGGCCTGGAAGAAGCGCTGGCCCCTCGGGCGCGGCTTCGAGCGTTTCTACGGCTTCCTCGGCGGCGAGTCCAGCGGCTGGTATCCCGACCTGATCCACGACAACCACCCGACCGAGCCGCCCGCGACGCCGGCCGAGGGCTACCACATCGCGAAGGACCTCTCCGACCAGGCGATCCGGTTTATCCAGGACGCGAAGGTCGTTGACCCGGACAAGCCGTTCTTCATGTACTTCTCCCTCGACGCCGCGCACGCGCCGCACCACGTGTTCCAAGAGTGGGCTGACAAGTACAAGGGCGTCTTCGACGACGGCTACGAGGCGATCCGCGACGGGATCCTCGCCCGGCAGAAAGAGCTCGGGCTGCTGCCCGAGCACACCGCGCTGTCGGGCATCAACCCGCACGGTGAGCCGGGAGTCACCGGTCCGGACGGTCAGCCGTGGCCGATGCTCGACACCGTGCGTCCGTGGGGCAGCCTGAGCGACGACGAGAAGCGGTTGTTCGCGCGGATGGCGGAGGTATTCGCTGGCTACGTTGAGTACACTGATGACCAGGTCGGGCGCGTCATCGACTTCCTCGAGGAGTCAGGTGAGCTCGACAACACGATCATCGTGGTGGTCTCGGACAACGGTGCGAGCGGCGAGGGCGGACCGAACGGCACTTTCAACGAGTGGCGGTTCTTCAACGGGGCGCCGACGCCGACGCAACTGACACTGCAGCACATCGATGAGCTCGGTGGCCCCGAGTCCTATAACCACTACAACACCGGGTGGGCGTGGGCGTTCGACACCCCGTTCCCTTACTGGAAACGGTGGGCCGGCTATGAGGGCGGCATCGCCGACATGGCCATCGTGGCGTGGCCGGCGAAGATCGCGCCGTCGGCAACACCGCGCGCGCAGTACGTGCACGCGGTCGACGTCGTGCCGACGATCTACGACCTCATCGGGATCACACCACCCGAGTCGCTTAACGGGTTCGAGCAGTCTGCGATCGAAGGGGAGTCATTCGCCGCGTCGCTGACCGACCCAGCGGCCGCGGGTAAGAGCACGCAGTTCTACGCGATGCTCGGGCAGCGTGCGCTCTACGAAGATGGTTGGCTGGCGTGCACGCTGCACCCGCCGCTGTCGGGGTGGGGCAAGTTCGAGCAGGACGTGTGGGAGCTGTACCACGTCGAGATCGACCGGTCGCAATCGACGAATGTCGCCGCCCAGGAGCCGGAGCGGCTCGAGCGGATGAAGGCGCGTTGGTTCGAGCTCGCGCGGGAGTACAAGGGCCTGCCTCTCGATGACCGCACCGCGCTTGAGCAGACCCTGGCCGAGCGCCCGAGCGGGTCGCCGAAGCGGGACAGGTACGTCTACTACCCGAACTGCGCGTCGGTGCCGGAGCAGTCTGCGGTCGTGTTCAGTGGTCGCTCGTACATAATCTCGGCCGGTGTGAAGGTGCAGTCGCAGGACGCCGAGGGCGTCCTGTTTGCTCAAGGCGGTGTCGCTGGCGGGCACAGCCTCTATGTTCAAGACCGCCGGGTGACCTACGTATTCAACTGGGTCGGAACCTTCCTGCAGGCGATCACGGCCGACCGTGATTTGGAGCCGGGCGCGCACGTGGTCACGGCCGAGTTCGCGGCAACGGGTCGCAACGATGACCCCGCAATGCCCGGTGCGCGAGGGACTCTCACCCTCTACATCGACGGCGACGTCGTGGGCAGCGATGAGATCGTCACGCAGCCGGGCATGTTCTGTGCGGTCGGCGACGGACTGTGCGTCGGTCGCGACGACGCCTCGCCCGTGACTCCCGCCTATGTCTCGCCGTACCGGTTCACCGGCGGGACGATCGACAAGGTGGTCGTGGATGTGTCGGGGGAGCGCTACGTCGACCACGAGGCCCAGGTCCGCGGCTGGTTCCTGCTCGACTGAACTCGGTGGGTGGGTGGGTGGGCGGGCAGGTGGACTAACGGAGTGACGAGGGACGACGAGGAGGCCGTGCATTGATCACCGGTGAGGCTCCCCGGGCGTTCCATGTCATGTCCAAGCCCACCGGGGCGATCTGCAACCTTGACTGCGAATACTGCTTCTTCCTGTCTAAGGAAGAGCTCTACCCGGGCAGCGGCTTCCGAATGGACCCGGACGTACACGAGGCCTACATCCGCCAACTCCTCGCAGCGCAACACGGGGTCGACGAGATCGTGGTCGCGTTTCAGGGCGGCGAGCCGACGCTCATGGGCCTTGACTTCTTCCGCCGCACTCTTGAGCTCGAACGGCAATACGCGCCACCGGGACAGCGGATCCTCAACACCGTGCAGACCAATGCCACTCTCATCGACGACGAGTGGGCGGAGTTCTTCCGCGAGAACCAGTTCCTTGTCGGCGTCTCGATCGACGGACCGCGCGAGCTGCACGACGCCTACCGCGTCGACAAGGGCGGCAAGCCCACCTTCGACCGTGTCATCCGCGGTCTCGACGCCCTCAAGCGGCACGACGTCGACTGGAACGCCCTCGTCACCGTCAACGCCGCGAACGGCGACCACGGCCGTGAGGTCTACACCTTCCTGCGCGACGAGCTCGGTGCCACCTTCGTCCAGCTCATCCCCATCGTGGAGCGGGTCACTTCCGACCTTCTTCCGCTCGCGGAGACCGGGTGGGGCGGACGGCCCGGGCCACGACCGCTCTACCGACAGGAGGGTGACCTCGTCACACATCGCACGGTGGGCGCGACGCAGTATGGGCGATTCCTTGTCGACGTGTTCGAGGAATGGGCCCGCCACGACGTCGGCGATGTCTTTGTATCGATGTTCGACACGGCGCTCGCGCACTGGATGGGCATGGACCAGGTAGGGCTGTGCGTACACGCGCGAACCTGCGGCGACGCGGTCGCCCTCGAGCACAACGGCGACCTCTACTCCTGCGACCACTACGTCGAGCCCGACTACTTGCTGGGCAACATCGCGGACGGCCGCACCCTGCTGCAACTCGTTGGCTCCTCGAAGCAGCGCGCCTTCGGGTCGGCGAAGCTCGACACGCTGCCCGCGTACTGCCTGTCGTGCGACGTCCGGTTCGCCTGCAACGGCGGATGCCCCAAGGACCGCTTCCTCACGACCCCCGATGGCGAGCCCGGACTGCATTACCTTTGCGAGGGCTATCGACTCTTCTTCCGCCACGTCGACCAGCCGATGCAGGTCATGGCCAACCTGATTCGCAACGGACGCGACGCAACCGGGGTGCGCCACTGGTACGCAGCCGCTGACGCCAAGCGAGGCGCGATGGGCGCGGGCGACTGAGCGCCGCGGCCTTCGCCCGCAATGAGTAATTCATCGTGACAACTCACTGGACTTGGTACGCGAACGAATGCCCTCGTGCCTTCTCATCACCCCGCCGATATGCTGCCAGCGCAGGATGCGGGGCCATTTCTCCAAGGAAATGTCCGTGTCCCCGGGCCGTTAGCTCAAATGGTAGAGCAGCGGACTTTTAATCCGCGGGTTCCGGGTTCGAGCCCCGGACGGCCCACCGCTTGCGAAGGTTTGCTTCTCGCTCGGTCGGCATGTGCTGCGCCGATATTCGCCGGCTCTCGCCGTCGTTATGCCACCTGAACGCCGTCCTTCAATCGCGCGGGCGAGTTCTCAGGGAACGAGATGACCAGGTGTCGACCGAGTGCGGTGGCTACGCGAGCAAGAGTCTCAACACGATTTCCGCCGCCGCCGCCTTCTTCCAGCCGTGAGATCGCCGACTGAGTCGTTCCGATTCGATCGGCAAGCTCGCGTTGTGTGATCCCCGCCTGAGTACGCAGGTCGAAGATCATTTGAGCGAGCGTCATCTCCTGTTCGAGCACCGAGCGTGTGGCCGCTGGAATCGGAGCGCGTTTGGCGGTGATGTCCTCCCACCGCGAGTGATTCGCCATGTCTATTCCCTTCTCACGGGTGGCTCACTGCGTCGGCCGCAGCCGTTCTGCGTGCTCGCTGATTCTCGGCCGACTCGTTGTGGCGCTGCTTGCGAAACGTCGTGAGGAGCACGACTCGATCATCCTTCGTGAAGCGGTACGTGATGCGCCTGGCTGTGCTACCGAGAGTGAAGCGCATCTCGAAAAGCCCCTGACCCAAACTGCGCGAGAGTGGCATTCGCGCTCGTGAACCGGCTACCGCAAGCCGTTCGACGAACACCACCACCCGCTCGTACTCGGCTTCGCTGAGTGTGTCGAGCCACTCGACAATCTCGTCAGCAGTTCGATTTCAGCCACTGATCAATTATCACTTTTTTGCAATGATAGCGCAGATGCGATGAAGGGGCTGTGGACAGGAGGAACCAGAGCGCTCAACGTCGAATGCAGATGGGGGCCGCCCGAAGGCGACTCCCATCGTGATGTGCGTGACTAGCCGGCGATGCGGATCATCTTCTTGTTGATGAATTCCTCGATGACCAGAGTTCCGAGCTCGCGACCGTTGCGTCCGGCGATCTCCGCAGCGGCTGCGCTTGCGCGCTCGGAACCGGTGAGTGACACTCCGTGGGTTCCGGGTTCGAGCCCCGGACGGCCCACCGCATACGACGAAGACGGCATGCTTTGCGATTGTCGTCCTCGTCACGGTGAAGGCCTTCGAGATACATGTTCTTTGAGACCGTCAGCGAATTGCTGAAAGGACGGGCTGAGGTCAGGGATCCTTTTCGTGATCATGCCGGCGAGGGGGCCGGTGTATTCCTCGCGCATCGTGAAACGGGTGCCGTTGTCTTCCGGTTCGAGACTGTAGGTCCGCTGGCCAACGAAAAGGTTGAGCGGCATGCCGCCCCGGAACACCATCCGACTCGGAGCGCTCAGTTCCTTGACCGTGACCGCGAACGATCGGCCGACGTTGGCCTCGACACTGATTGTCAGTTTGGCCCCGAGCGCGAGTTCTCCCTCGACGGTGTTTACACCGGAGTCCCAGTCAGGCCAGGCTGCGACGTCGGTGAGAGTAGCCCAGACCTGCTCGGGAGTGGCCTCGATCAATGAGCGTGCTTCGTACGAGCGGGCCGCGCTCATCCGTACGAACCTACGACGGCAGCTTCGCTGGCGGCCGGCTGCTCGACGCAGCGCTGCGGGAGGTCTCGTTGGAACTCGGCAAACGCTGGCAGTTGTGCGAGAGGATTCTCCGGACCGTCAAGGTGGGCGACGTGAACGAATGTCACACCATCGGCGAGTCTGAAAACGGAATACCGGAGCCCGCCCGCGTCGACCTCGCCTAAGCCAGCGAACACCTCCCGGATGAGTTCGGCGTTTGCCTCGGCCGCGTCGGGGTGGGTCTGGTAGCGAACGATCAAAGTCTTGCTCACGTGGGAGCCTCCGATCCTTGCGCAGACTCGGCGCGCCTGCGCTCGTGTTTTCCAACGGTATCAGAAGACTTGCAGTATGCAAGAGGCATTGCACTTCGCAAGTAAAGTAGCATGAAGGCATGTCATCGCCTGGTCCGACGACCCGCAGTTACGCCCAGTTGTGCGGTATTGCTACCGCATTCGACGTCATCGGCGACCGGTGGAGCGCGCTGGTCGTCCGTGATCTGCTGCTCGGGCCGCTCCGGTTCGGAGATCTCGCCTCGGGGCTGCCGGGCATCGGCACTAACACCTTGGCGGCACGGCTCAAGGACTTGGAGTCTTCAGGAGTCGTCACCCGCCGATTGTTGCCGCACCCCGAACGCGGCACCGTGTACGAGCTCACCGAATACGGGCGCGAACTCGAACCGATCCTGATGGCACTGGGTCGATGGGGAACGAAGAGCATGGGTCGACTGCCCGCGGTCGTCGAAACTCGCTCGCGCTGGCTGGTTGCCGCGATGCTCGCATTCCACGACGAAAGCCAGCACGTCAGCCACCCGACCACGTGCGAACTTCGCCTGACCGACGGGGTTTTCACCGTTCGTGCGGATGGCACCACCCTCGTCGTCACCGCCGGAGCACCGGAAGATGCCGACCTCATCCTCACGATCGATGACCAGCACTTTCACCAACTTCTCACCCACCAGATGACGCCCGCTGACGTGGTCGCTACCGGTGTAGCCACCGTGACCGGTGACCCCTCCGTACTGCCCGACCTCATCCGACTCGTCGCCTTCCCTGACCTCACCTCGACGTAATCGGAAGACGGCGATCTACCGGTGCTCAGATTTGAACGACACGGAGTGAATAACATGCCGCCCGCGTGGGACAAGTAACGGCCTGTGCATAGTCGAGGAACGCGACGCATTCCGTCTGTCTGCCGTCACGCGCGTCACGACCGATAACGTGTGGCGCGAGGGCATCGGCCCCTAGCGGGAGGCGAGATGGCGGAGTCGGTCGACCAGTTTGCCGACATCCGACGCAGGCACGTGCTCGCAACGTTCCTGTTTTCCCTCGGCAGTTCGATGGTCAGCATCGTCACCGCATACATCGTTTACCAGCAGTCCGGCTCGGTGGCGGTGAGTGGTCTGATCATGGTCTGTTCGTCACTGCCGGCGGTGCTCCTGCCCGCACCCGCCACGGCCATCGCCCGACGTTGGGGCGGCCCGAAGGACTACGTCTACTCAAGGCTCGCGATCGGTGTCGTGGGATTCATTCCAGTGGTGCTGTCGATGACGGGGCGGATCACGACGGTGAACCTGTTGCTGTGGTTCCTTCTCAGCGGCATTCTCTACGCGCTATCTGGCCCGGCCACCAGTCTCATCCGCGCTACGGTCGCAATCATTCCCGTCGGCTTTGCGCTGACGATGGACACGACGATCCTCGGTTCGCTGATCCAGATTGCATCCCAGAGCGGCTCGCGCAATGCGGTCCTCTCCGGCTACGCCATGCTGCCCGCGCTGTTCGCGCCCATGGGGCAAGAACTCATCGGGCTCGCATCCGACCGGTTTTCGGTGGGCACCGCGCTGGCAGCAGTAGCGGTAGTGGTGGGCATCAGTGTCGTGGTGGGCGCGGTCAGCGGTGGCCACCTGACCTTGCGACGTGACCTCAATGCGTTGAGCGAGGCCGAAGGGCCACCCGCAGCAGCTGTGAGTCTTCCCCGCTCCGGCGGTAGTTCGCATGAGGGTTCACTCCCGGTAGGGGCGCTCGCCGGCCCGTAACGACGAGTTTCACCAGACATGCAGATGGGGGCCGCCCGAAGGCGACCCCCATCTGCATGTGCGTGACTAGCCGGCGATGCGGATCATCTTCTTGTTGATGAATTCCTCGATGCCCATGGTTCCGAGTTCGCGACCGAAGCCCGAACGCTTCGTTCCTCCGAAGGGTAGTTCGGGTGCGTCGAGACCCACACCGTTGATGAACACCATGCCGGTGTCGAGCGCGCTGGCAACGCGCAGCGCCTGCTCGGAGTCGGTGGTGAACAGGTACGAGCCCAAGCCGTAAGGAGTGTCGTTGGCGAGGGTGATCGCCGCGGCTTCGTCGGCCACTCGGTGCACCTGGCCGATGGGGCCGAACAGTTCCTCGCGGTAGGCGGGGTTGTCGGGTGCGACGTTGGTGAGAACGCCTGTGGGCACCCAGTTACCGGTGATGTCGCCCGACGTTGCGAGCGAGGCGCCAGCGGCGACCGCGCGATCGAGTTGGTCGGTGAGCATCGCCGTGGCGCGCGCCGAGGACAACGGTGTGGGAGCACCGGCCGCCACCATCTTCTCGGTGTACTTGGCCACGAACTCGTCGTAGAGGCCATCGATCACGATGACGCGCTTGGCGGCGTTGCAGGCCTGTCCGGTGTTGTCGATGCGGGCAAACACGGCGGCGTCGACGGTGGCATCGATGTCGTCAGTGCTCAGCAGAATGAACGGGTCGGAACCACCGAGTTCGAGCACGACCTTCTTGAGGTTGCGTCCGGCAATCTCGGCCACGGCTGCGCCTGCGCGCTCAGAACCGGTGAGTGACACTCCGCGGATTGCTGGGTCAGCGATCACATCAGCGATCTGCTCGTTGGTGGCGTAGATGTTGACGTACACGCCTTCAGGAACGCCCGCCTCGGCGAAGAGTCCGGCGATGAATGCCGACGACTCCGGGCACTGCGGTGCGTGCTTGAGCACGACAGTGTTTCCGACGACCAAGTTGGGACCGGCGAATCGGGCTACCTGATAGGCAGGGAAGTTCCACGGCATGATTCCGAGCAGCGCACCAACCGACGACGGACGGATGAACGCTGAGCCCTCGGCGTCTTCGAGCGCGATCGGCTTGTCGGCAAGCAGGGCTTCGGCATTGCGCGCGTAGTACTGGAAGATGGCGCCACTGAACTCAACCTCGCCTGCGGCGTCAGCTTCGGGCTTGCCCATTTCACGTGTGATGATCGCGGCCAACTCGCCCGAGCGCTCGATGTGCAGGTCACCGATCTTCTGCACGATGGCGGCGCGTTCGGCGACGGGAAGCGCAGCCCACGCGGCGTGTGCTCCGGCAGCCGATGCGACCGCGGCCTTGACCTCGGCGTCGGTGGCGGTGGGGTAGGCGCGGACCAACTCGCCCGTGGCGGGGTCAACGACTGCGTACTCGTTCATGGTTCTCCTCGTGGCTGCGGTGATGGTGCGGATGAGACCCGCGGCACCATGCAGGTGCCTCTCCACGATCGTAGGGGTGCTCGGCATGGTCGCGCTATGAAAGTGGCGGGAGAGTGTGTGAGTTCAGCCGGCGGTCCCGATGGTGATCGGGGCCACGGTCAGCACGACCTCGTTCATGGGCACCAGCTTGCTTCCGGGGGACGGGGACTGGGCGATGACCATTGACTCGCCCGGTGCCCAGATGTTCAGGTTCTTCGAATCGCTACTGTCCGCGAGTTCATCAGTTACGCGGGTCAAATGGGCGAATAGCACGCCTAAGTGATGAACTCGCCCGAGGAAAGGAAGAAAGGAGGGAAGAAAGGAAGGAGGGAGGGAAGCAGGAGGGCGAGGAGTTACCGGTTCTTGGCGACGATGAAGTCGCGCTTCTTTGGTCGGTGGGTTCTAGGTACTCACGCAACACCGGTTTTGTTTGCTGTTTCGGAGAGTAGCTTGTCGAGGACTTCGGCGGGGGTGCGGTAGCCGTGGCGTTTGCGGGGGCGGGAGTTGAGTTCGCGGGCG
>JAPLAU010000034.1 GCA_026393115.1 Actinomycetota bacterium | reverse complement strand
TTCAACGGAGCCCTGCCCTGACGGGCCACGGCCACGACATCGTCGCGGAACTCCTGGGGATACGGCTTCGGCATGGTCGACATCCTTCCAGCGAGGACGAATCCTCACAGGTCAGGTGTCAACCAAACTCTGGGCAGACCCCACCGATGGAATCCGCAGTATGCATGGTGACGCCATTGCTGAAGAAGTTCTTGAGTCAGTTCGGTGGCGAGCCCGCTCTGTGATTCGCAGCAGCGATCTGCTGAGCCTGAGTGACAATGACGAACTCGTGATCGTGCTGCGTGGGTTGCGCGATCTACACGACGCACAGACCGTATCGGCCAAGATCCAACGCTGCATCGGTGAACCGATCGTGGTGCGCGACCACAAGTTTCACATCTCGACTACGGCAGGCATGGCAATGGCTGACGATGACGAGACGGCCATCACGCTTACTCAGCAGATGCGCGAAGCGCTCCTCACCCGACCTGCGCGGTAACCCACGCCGGTAGGCTCACCCCACCTACGTCAGAGGGTGAGATGGGCAGACCAACTACGAGCGCACGCCTACTCATCGTTCAGCCGTACATCGCTGAGTACCGTGCCCCGCTTTACCCGCTGCTCAAAGAGCAACTACACGAGCAGCAGATCGAACTCAGCGTGGCTGCCTCAACACCCACGCCAACTAATGGCGCCCGACTTGACGACACAGGACCAGTACATGTCGACGTTCCTCTCACTGAGCGCACTCTCACCGTGGCGGGCCGCCGACTCGTGCGTCGAAGAATTCGCCCAGTGCTGGCGCAATTCAAGCCCGACCTGATCATCGCCGAGCAGGCCGTCAAGAATCTCGAGACGTTCCAGTTGCTGATACGCGGCGGCAGTGAAGCAGCTCCTCGGGTTGCCCTGTGGGGTCAAGGGATTGACGACGACGCATCCGACACAGGGCTTGTTGCCACGGTGAGGTCGACATTCACACGGCGCGCTGATTGGTTCTTCGCGTACACCCCTCAAGGTAGAAATCACGTGATCGACCACGGCTTCCCGGCCGACCGTGTCACCATCTTGCACAACACCATGGACCTCCGCGCCCTACGCGCGAAACTCGAACTCATCACCGACGGTGACGTTGAGAACTTCGCTCGTCAATTGTCGTTCGAGCCGCAGACGGCTGCCCTGTTCATCGGGGGCGTCGATGAGCGAAAAGGAATTCGATTCCTACTCGACGTAGCCACACGAATTCGCACTCGGATGCCTACATTCACGCTGCTCATAGGCGGTGCAGGCGATTTGACACATGAAGTGGTCGCAGCCGAACAAGCAGGTGCCCCGGTGCGCTACTTGGGCCGACTCGATGGTGCGCGAAAGGCCCTGGCACTGCGGTCAGCACAAGTGCTGACAATTCCCGAGTGGGTCGGCCTGGTTGCTGTTGACTCCTTCGCGGCCGGTATTCCGATTGTGACGACCGACTTTTCGACACACTCCACTGAATTCGAGTACCTCACGCCGAACGTGAACGCAGTCATCACTGCGCACGACCCACAGCAGTACGCCGACAGCGTCGTTGCTCTCTTGAACGATCGGCCCAGACTTCGCACTCTTCAAAGCGGCGCCGCGGCATCGTCGGATGGGCTCGCGATCGAAGATATGGCTGACCGCTTTGTGGCCGGCATCGTCGCCTGGCACGATGCTGGTCGTCGCTAAGGCAACTCCGTCGTCGCGAGAGGCCCCCCAAAAGAAACGCTATGACGCGCTGGGAGTCGCCGGCTGGGCGTCGAATGCGTTCACCGCATCAATGAGGTTGCCGTACATCTGATCTGAGGACACGCGTTTGTCGAGTTCGTAGTCCTTCAGTGTTTGAATCAGCCCCTCATCCGCCCGCGCCATCGCGAAGTGAATGTCGCGCGCCTTGAGGAAGTCGAGCAGGCCACCGAGTGCATTCCCCGCTGAGTAGTCGATGTCGGCGATGGCACCCATATCGAGGATGAGCCATCGCACCGGATCGGGTGCATCGTTGATAAGGGCTTCGACGTCGTCGATGAAGCGGTTCGCGTTGGCGTAGAACAGATCCGAGTCATAGCGGAAGATCAGCAACCCAGGTGCGCTCTGAGTGCCTGGAGTGGCGGCCTGATAGGTAGGGTCTCCCGACTTGTTGATTCCCACGACGAAGTCGTTGGGCTTGTACTGGCGGTAAATGAGATCAAGCAGCGACAGCACGATCGCGAGAATGATGCCTTGCTCGACACCCACCGCGCACACCACGACAGCGGTGATGATGGCGATAATTGCCTCGCCGCGACGACGCCTCCAGATGAGTTTCAGACCCTTGATGTCGACGAGATCAACACCGATCAAGAACACAATGCCAGCCAAGACGGCCTTGGGCATGTCGGTGAGGAGCCCGGTGAAGAACAGCACCACCAAGAGCACCACCGCCGACATCGTGATGTTGGCCAACTGCGTGCGACCCTTTTGCTCGTCGAGGATTTGTGTCTTCGTGGGACTGCCGTTCACTACGAACGTTCCACTGAGTCCCGCTGCGAAGTTGGCTCCACTGAGGCCGATGAGGTCGCGGTTCACGTCGGCATTGTCACCGTGCTTCATTGCAAAACTGCGTGAAGTGGCGGCGCTCTGCGCGATGATCAGAATGAAACACGAGAAGGCAATCGCAACGACCGATCCGAAGTTGGCGAGGTTGATTCCTTGCGGAAGCCCGATGGGCGGAAAGCCTCCCGTCACCGCTCCAACCACCGCAACGCCGTGTGTGCTGGCCTGAGTCACAGCGCTGACGATGATGAGCAGAATCACCGCGACAATAGCCCCCGGCACCTTCGGCAGGAACTTCTTGAAGCCCAAGATGATCACCAGCGTGGCGGCGGCGAAAGCGAAGGTGGTCCACGAAATCTCATCGAGGTGGGTGACTAGGTACCACTGCTGCTCGAGCCAGGTTCCCGTACCCTTCGCGATTCCGAGCATGTCAGGAATCTGCCCTGAAAAGACTTGCACTCCGACACCCGTCAGAAAGCCGACGAGAACTGAGGCACTCAAGAAGTCACCGAGGAAGCCGAGTCGAAGTACGCGAGCAAGCAACAGCAAACCACCGCAGATGAGGGCGATGAAACTCGTATACGCGAGCCAGAGTGGGGATCCGGCGGTGACTCCGGAGATGTTCGCCGACAGTAGTCCGGCCGCGAGAATTGCAGCAGTGGCGGAGTCGGCACCGACGACCAACAGTTTGCTCGCCCCGAACAGCGCGAACAGCAACGTCGGAAAAATCACGGTGTACAAGCCCGTGACGATGGGTGTCTGGGCGATCGAGGTGTACCCCATCGTTTCGGGAATCGCGACCGCCGCGAGAGTCAGACCCGCAATAACGTCGGCACTGAGCCACGCGCGCTTGTAGCCACGTAGCGAGACTGGAGTGAATCGGCTCAGCACTGATGACATAGCGCCTCGTCTCGGTCGGGTGCCATGATTATGGCTGATCAGTAGCCTCGGGAGGCATCGTGACGCAAATTGTCTGGAAAAGTGAGCCAGATGAGCACGACTATCCGGCCGCAGCGTCGTATCTGTCGCTGGTAGCCGCACCTCACATCGTCGAGGCAACCGTAACGGCTCTTCAGGCCGCTGAAGTCACCCACTTCAAGGCGAAAGACATCATGCGTTCGTCACGCCTCGACCTGTTGCCTGCCAATGATCCACATGTCTCAAAGGACCTTGCCAAGGTGAAGGCAGGAACCCCCCTGTCGCCAGTATTGCTGGTGCGCGGATCACTTGATCGAGGGTTTCCACTAGAAATTGCCGACGGCTACCACCGTGTGTGCGCGAGTTACCACCTCGACGAAAACCTCGACGTGCCGTGCCGCATCGTTGACCTCGCGACCATCTAGAGTCGCTCGCTTTCCTCCGGAGCGCCCTCGGCCACTCTCTCCGACGAACGAGTCGCGAACAAGCTGGCCACGACGGCGACTACCAAGATCAGCACCACGACTCCGAGTCCAAGTGCCGTCGGGATCGGCAGGAGTGAGTGTCCGACGATCATCTTGATGCCCACCCACACGAGCACCAGCGACAGTCCCGCCTTGAGGTACACAAAACGGTCCATGACATCGGCCAACAAGAAATACATGGCACGCAAGCCGAGGATTGCCATGGCGTTACTTGCGAATACGAGGAAGGGTTCTTCGGTGATGGCAAAGATCGCCGGAATCGAGTCGACCGCGAAGATGATGTCGGTCACCTCAATCACGATCAGCACCACGAGAAGAGGCGTTGCGACCAGCAGACCATTGCGCCTGGTGAAGAAGCGTTGGCCGTCAAATTCTTCTGTGGTCGGTACAAACCGTCGCAATAGGCGAAGGGTTTTCGACTTACCAGGGTCAGCGTGAGAATTTCGCTGCACCAGCATGCGAATGCCAGTGATAATCAGAAACGCACCGAACAGGTAGAGCACCCAACTCGCACTCGCGATGAGCACTGACCCGGCAGCGATGAAGATGGCCCGGAAGACGAGGGCTCCGACGACCCCGTAGAACAACACCCGGTGCTGATACCTAGTCGGTACGGCGAAGTAGCTCAGCAACATGGCCCAGACAAACACGTTGTCGACGGCCAGAGACTTCTCGATGATGTAACCGCCGAGGTACTGAAGTCCGAACTCCGAACCAAAATGCCACCAGATCCCCGCACCGACGGCCAGCCCCACCGTCACCCACACCGCAGACCAGATTCCGGCCTCCTTGAGGCCGATTTCGTGTGCGTCTCGATGCAGCACCAGGTCGACCGCAAGCATCACGGCGATACCTGCGATGAGGGCAATCCAGAGCGAAAGGGGTACGTCCACTGCAACTCCTTGTGTCAGGCAGCTCTCGCTGCACATGGCACAAGGTCTCTCGCCACCAGTCAGAACTGGCCTAGGAGCCGGACGCGTGAGCGTCGTGATGACGACTTCCTAGCGATGGGGATACTCCCCTTGCGCTTTCAATGTAAGAGATGACCTCGCGAGGTGCAAATCGACGATTTTCGGCCAGTTTCCGCAACCGGGTGATTTCTCCTGCAACCCAGTCCTCCTACGCAATGAACCCCAGTGGTGCGAACCGCCGTCAATCTGCGAGACGATAGAAGAGTGACTGATGCTGCGGACGTGACGTTCGCCGACCTCGACCTGCGTGAAGAACTTCAGCGCGCCCTTTCTTCACTGGGGTACGAGGAGCCCACGCCGATTCAGCGCGACGCCATTCCGGTACTCCTTGCAGGCCGTGATGCCATGGCCCAAGCGGCCACAGGAACGGGCAAGACCGCCGCTTTCGCCCTTCCGATTCTGCAGCTACTCGAGTCGGGACACCGCCCCCCCGAGCCCACGGCACTCGTCCTCGTGCCGACGCGTGAACTATGCATGCAGGTCTCTGAAGCGATGCACCGCTACGGCCGCGACTTGAACGTGCGGTGCCTGCCGATCTACGGTGGCCAGCCGATTGTGCGCCAACTGCGTGAACTCAAGCGCGGCGTTGACGTGGTCATCGCAACTCCTGGTCGCGCAGTTGATCACATTAAGCGCGGCACGCTGGCACTCGACCGCGTGCGAGTGGTCGTGCTCGACGAGGCCGACGAAATGCTCGACATGGGATTCCAAGAAGACCTCGAGATGATTCTCGACGCCACGCCGACGTCACGCCAGACCGTTCTGTTCTCGGCCACCATGCCGTCGCGCATCAACAACATTGCACGCAAGTACCTCAACAATCCCGCGCGCATTCACAGCGAGAGCGCACCGGTTGCTCACGGTGAATCTCCCGCTGTTCGACAAACGGCATACATGGTGTCGCGCGCGAACAAGACCGCAGCACTGGGGCGCATCCTTGACATCGAGTCCCCCGTCGCCACGATCGTGTTCTGTCGAACCCGCGACGAAGTCAACACCCTCACTGAGACTCTCAACGGTCGTGGTTACCGGGCTGCCGCACTGCACGGAGGAGTTGACCAATCCCAGCGCGAGCGCGTGATTGCACGCTTGCGGTCAGGATCGGCCGACCTCATTGTGGCCACCGATGTCGCTGCTCGCGGTTTGGACATTGATCAACTCACTCACGTCGTAAACTTCGATGTGCCCTCAGCACCCGAGTCGTATGTGCACCGCATCGGTCGGGTCGGTCGCGCGGGCCGGGCGGGAGTCGCCATCACGCTGGCCGAACCGCGCGAACACCGCATTCTCAAGACCATTCAACGCGTCACCGGCAACGACATCATCATCGAGAAGTTGCCGACTGTCGCCGACTTGCAGACGCGTCGACTCGAGATGACGCGCGAAGCACTGGTCGAGGCACTCGCTGCCGACGATCTCGACATGTTCCGCGGGGTTGTCGAATCACTCGGCGACGAACATGACTTTGTCGAAATCGCCCTCGCCGCTGTGCGACTGGCACACGAGGCCACGACCGGTCCGATCGGCGGCGACGACATTCCTGACGAAGCGCCCCCTATCGGTGGCGATAACTCCAAGAAGCAGGGCGATCGCAAGGAACACGGGAAAGATCGCCTGAAGCACCACGGCAAAGAAAACACCAAGGACCACGGAAAAGGCAACGGCAAGAAGTCGCACAGTGCCGATGGTGGGGGCGGCGGCATCACGCGCGTGCAGATTAATCTTGGGAAAGAGGCGGGTATCCGGCCTCAGGACGTCGTGGGTGCCATCGCAAACGAGACCGGGATGAAGGGTCGCGAAGTCGGTGGCATTGAGATTTCTGACCGCTTCACCGTGGTCGAAGTTCCTCGCAAGCGTGCCAAGGATGTAGTAGCTGCCCTCAGTGCAACTCATATCCGCGGACGTAAGCCGAAGGCGCGCGTACTTCCGGATCGGTAGGTCAGTGGCAAGCGCCCTGAGATCGAGGCGGAGTGACTCAGGCCGCTCCGGACCCCGTTGCAGCACGAGCCTCATCGAATAGCGGCCTCAGTGACTTCTTCCATGCGGGCAAGTCACTCGCAAGCGTCAACCGCGTCATCTCACGATTGATTTCGTCATACTGGTGGATCAGAAAGTTGCGATTAGCAATCGCAATTGCCTGCTCGCCGCCTCGCCCAGTTTCATCATGAGTGGGTCACCCGCCTCTTGGAGCAGGTCATCGGAAAGGTAGGCGCTGAAGTCAGGCGTCCGACCCCACCCACGGCTTGATCTTCTTAAGCTCAGCCGCCATTGAGCGTTGAGCGACCTCTGTGTCGTGAGCCACCTGCGCCCGCAACCAGTAGCCGTCAGACAATCCAAGGAATCGACACAGCCGCAGATCCGTATCCGCGGTGATTGCACGTTTCCCACTGACGATGTCGCCGATGCGCTGGGCTGGTACACCAATTTCCTTGGCGAGGCGGTAACGAGATAGTCCCATCGGCACCATGAACTCTTCCCACAGCAATTCACCCGGGGTCACCGGATCAAGTAGCGTGGCGCTCTTCGAAACCATGGTCTTCTCCACATTCTCTAGTGATAATCGACAATCTCAACGTCCACAGGTCCCGCTGGCGTCCATCGAAAGCACAGTCGCCACTTGTCGTTCACTCGAATACTCATCTGACCTTTGCGACTTCCTTTCAGGGCCTCGAGACGGTTACCCAGGGGCACCTTCAAGTCGGCCAGTCGCCCGGAAATCTCTGACTGCCTCAACTTGCGCCGAGCAATCGATTCGATCGACGCAAGCCGTCGAACTCGCTCCCCCGCCGCGAGCTTCTCGGTGTCTTTGTCGGCAAACGAAACGATCACGAGACTAATAGTAACGCGTGACGTTACTATTTAGCAACGTTCACGATGTTTGTGGATAGCCCGATCGGTGTCAGCGGAATACTGCAGACACAATGAGGGTTGACCCACCATGACTACCTGGGGATTCATCGGCAGCGGAAGCATCGGCAGCACGGTTGCACGCCTAGCGGTGAACGCCGGAGATGATGTGGTGCTCAGCAACAGTCGCGGACCTGAGACGCTCGCCGATCTTGTCGCCGAACTTGGCTCTCACGCGAGTGCCTCGGCAGCTACCGAGGCGGCAGTTGCTGGCGACATCGTCGTGGTCACGATTCCCTTGAGGAACTATCGCGATGTTCCGGTGGCTGAACTGAGCGGCAAGGTAGTCATCGACACGATGAACTACTACCCCGGGCGAGACGGTCAGATCGCCGAGCTCGACAACGAGTCGACGACTACCTCCGAACTACTGCAGACCTACCTGCCAGATTCGCACGTGGTGAAGGTGTTCAACAACATCTTCTTCCAGCACCTCGCTTCGCTCGCGCGTCCGGCCGGTGACCCCGAACGCAGTGCCCTCGCCATCGCGGGCGACGACGCCCAGGCGAAGGCGCGCGTCACCGAGCTACTTGATCACATCGGCTACGACACGTACGACCTCGGAGCACTGGCCGAAGGCTGGCGCATTCAGCGTGACACTGCTGCATACGGCGTGATGTATGCCGCCGATCCTGCGGACTGGGCCGCAGGTGCCCGCCCCGCAGGCGCTGCCGAGATTGCCGAGTTGGCGGTAGCGGCGAAGCGATATCGCGACGCGTAGGCACACTGACTGCCAGGTGACGAGTGCCTCTCCCCCACGCCGTCGTACATCCCACAAGCGATGTTGCTAGCGTCGGGGCATGCCCCGCAGCGACGTCGTTCTGTCCATCGAAGGACTGTCGATCAGCGCCGACGTTCGCGGTGAAACCGTCTGGCCCGTAACCGACGTTCACGTGAGCGTCCGCGCCGGCGAGGTTGTGGGCCTCGTTGGTGAGTCGGGAAGTGGTAAGTCACTGACTGCGCTGTCTGTCCCACGACTTCTGCCAGAAAATGTTCGAATCATCGATGGCCTGATCACCGTCGCGGGCAAGGATATGTCGCTACTCACCGACTCTGAGTTGTCTCGGGTGCGGGGTGGCATCGTCGGAATGGTGTTTCAAGACTCGCTCGCATCCCTCAACCCCACCAAAACCGTTGGACAGCAGGTTGCCGAAGTGGTGCGACTTCACGACGCCGTCTCGCGAACGCAAGCGGAGGCGAAAGCAGTCGACGTTCTCGCCGATGTAGGACTTCCACAGCCCCGTGAACGCTTCCGCTCCTACCCGCATCAACTATCAGGCGGGATGCGGCAACGAGTGGCGATCGCGATGGCCATTGCCTGCGAACCCCAACTGGTTATCGCCGATGAACCAACGACGGCACTGGATGTCACCGTGCAAGCGCAGATTCTGGCATTGCTTCGCAGACTCGTCGACGACCGCGGAATGGGTGTGCTCCTGATCACGCACGATCTTGGTGTCGTGGCCAACGTGGCCGACCGCACTACCGTCATGTACGGGGGTCGCACTGTTGAAGACTGCACTGTCATCGACGCTTTCGAGGCGATGCGTCACCCGTACACCGAAGCACTTGTAGCAAGTGCACCACGGTTGAGCGGTCTCGACTCCGCGGGTGACGGGATCCCAGGGGCACCGCCCAATCCTGCACATCCCGAGCCCGGCTGCCCCTTCGAGCCACGCTGCTCGCACGCACAATCCGATTGCGTCGTGGCGCCGCCGCCCTACATCACGGCGAACAACGGCCACCGGTTCGCCTGCTTCCACCCATTGTTGGCGCACGAGGTGAGTCGTGGATAGTCCAATCCTCGAACTGCACGATGTGAGTCGTACCTACCGAGCCCCGCGCGGGTCTTCAGGGTCGAAGTTGCATGCTCTGCGAGGAGTCTCGCTGTCCGTGATGCCCGGCGAGTCTGTTGCCCTCGTTGGAGAATCGGGCTGTGGCAAATCGACACTTGCGCGAATCGCCGTACGTATCGAGCAGCCCCAGAATGGCACCGTACTGATCCAGGGGCAGCCCGTTTCGCAACTCTCTCGAATCGAGTCTCGCCAATCGCGCGAGCTGATCCAACTCGTTCCACAAGAAGCCGGCGCATCACTGGATCCACGAATGACTGTAGGAAGCAGTATCGCCGAACCGCTCGTCATTCACCGTCGCGGTGATTCACGCGAGCGCGCAACGCGCGTTGCGGACCTTCTACAGGAGGTGGGCCTCGACGACTCCCTGTCAGATCGGTATCCGCACCAACTGTCAGGCGGACAACGGCAGCGCGTGGCGATCGCCCGAGCGCTTGCTCTTGAGCCCCGACTGATCATCGCCGATGAACCCGTCTCCGCACTTGACGTCAGTGTGCAAGCACAGATTCTCGCCCTGCTGCGAGACGTGCGGGCACGACGCGACCTCGCCCTACTCGTCATTGCACATGACCTAGCATTTGTTCGCAGCGTCGCCGACCGCATTGATGTGATGTATCTCGGCCGAATCGTCGAGTCGGGCCCAGCCAACGATGTCATCGCACACCCACGACACCCCTACACGTCCGCACTGATTGCCGCCTTCCCCGACCCCGATCCTCGACAACGCAATCACCGAGCTGCGCCTACGGGTGAAGTTCCGTCTGCCGTTGACCTGCCCCCGGGATGTTCGTACGCCTCACGGTGCGATCGGGCTGAGCCACGATGCGCAACCGACGACCCAGTACTCGTGGAACTAGCGCAACATCGTCGCGTGGCCTGCCATCATCCCATTGACTAGCGGGCCGAGCGAGGACTCAAAGCATCGCGTAGGCCGTCACCGACAAGGTTGATAGCAACCACCGTAATGATGATGGCGATTCCTGCGGGATAGATCAGCCACCAGTACCCGCTGTACTCATACTGCAAGCCGTTGGAAAGGACGCCGCCCCAACTCGCCGCCGGTGGGCGTGGGCCGAGACCAAGAAAGCTCAGCGTGGCAATGATGAGAATCGCATCGGCTATCTGGAAAGTCGCATTCACCACCAGCGTTGACACCGTATTTGGAAGTACATGGCGCGTCACGGCACGAGTCGAACCACCGCCCATCACTTTGACCATGCTGACGAAATCGAGATTGCGCAGGGTGAGTGCCTCCCCGCGCACGAGTCGGGCAGGCACGAGCCACGACGTGAGTGCGACGGCGAGAATCAGTGCTCCCACCGTTGGGGCTACGAGCGCCGCCACGAAGAGAATCAGAAAGAGGGTGGGAATTGAAATGACCGCGTCAACCACACGCATCATCACGCTGTCGACCGCACCACCGGCGTACCCGGCGATCGAACCGTACAGCGCGCCGATTGTGGTAGCGATGACCGCGGCACTAATACCGACAATGAGTGAAATCTGTCCGCCCAGCATGAGTCGACCCAGCACATCCCTGCCTAGATCGTCCGTTCCGAGCGGGTGTCCAGTACCCGGCGGAAGAAATGTGTCTCCCAGCGATGTGTGCACCTGTTCTGTACGCCACAGGAGAGGACCGATGAAACAGAAGACGGCGATCAGCACCAGAGTCACCAGACCGATGACTGCTAGCCGATTGCCCGCAAATGCTCTCCCGGCGTCACGCGTTCGGGTGTTCATGTCGTACTCAATTGGTCGCGCACTCGTGGGTCAAGGAGGGCGTAGCCGAGATCGGCCAGCAGTGACCCGAGCACGGTTCCGATGCCCACCACAAGAACGACTCCGAGCATGACCGGATAGTCCTGGCCCTGGGCCGCATTCCAGAATAGAAAGCCAGTACCTGGAAAGTTGAACACGGCCTCGACGACAAGTGAGCCACCGAGGATCCACGGCAGGCTGAGTCCGAGCAGCGTGACGACGGGCGAGAGCGCATTGCGCAACACGTGGTGGAGTACCACTCCCCCGGTCTCAAGACCCTTGGCTCGCGCCGTACGAACGTAATCCTGTTCCAGTTGCTCAACCGTCGAGGCGCGCACATAGCGGCTGAAGGAGGCGATCGTCACCAGACTCAATGTCAGCAGTGGCAGTACGAGCCCGGCTGGATTAGACAGCATTTGCAGGGGTCCACCCGATGGCGCCTCGGGAGGTAGCCAGCCCAGACGCACAGCGAAAATGTCAACAAGTAGCAGCCCAAGCCAGAACACCGGCATCGAGTAGAGCGTAAACGTGATCGTCGTCAGCACGTGATCGACAGGACGATTTCGCCTCACACCTTGAATCAAACCAATCGGAATCGCCAACACCACCGCGATGAGAGTTCCGAGCCCGACCAACAAAAGCGTGCGCGGAACCGTCTGACGCAACAGTGAGGCAACTGCCTCATTGCGTTTGTACGAGAAGCCGAGATCACCGTGCAGGGCGTTCGTGAGCCAACGGAGGTACTGCTCAGGAAGTGGCAGATCAAATCCGTTGGCCTGATTGAATGCGGCGATTGCAGCCTCCGTCGCGCGCGGCCCTAAGATCGCGCGCGCCGGACCGCCTGGCAATACATGCATCAATGCGAAGACAACGATGCTCACGATCAACAGAACAGCGAGCGCCTGAACCGTGCGACGCAGCACAAAGCGTGTCACGGCGCCGGACTCACCTCCCCGCGCCGACTGTTACGTCCAGCGCCACTCTTCTGGATACAGGTTACTGAACGGATCCGTTGGCTGGGTGCCTGACAGATTCGAGCGAGCAGCCACGATCGACTCCGCCTTCGGAGTCCAGAGTACGGGCAGTTGCTTTTGCAGGTAATCCTGATACGCAACCATGGCATCCGGCGAGGTACTCGTGTGTGTGGCTGCGATGAGTGCGTTGGCTTGCGGGCTTTCATAACTACCCGCGTTGCAGCACCCATCCTTGCCAAACATCAGCGAGCCTTCGGGGTAATAGTTGGGCTGGAACGTCCAAGCCAAATCACCCTGCACGAGTTGCCAGCCACACTCCTTCTGTGTCGGAGTGCACTTGGCTTCGTTCGCGTTCACCGTCTCGAGCGGCTCGGCGACCAGTTCCAACTCGATGCCGGCCTGAGAAAAGGCCGACTTCTCAGCTTGCATCGCCTTGTCGAGTGCTCCGAGCCCGCTCGCGTACTCAACCTTGAATTTCAACGGCGTGCCCGCTGCGATACCCGCTCCACACTGCCCCGCGCCCGTACCGGGCGACTTGCAGGTGCTGACACCATCTGGCTGAACATCCCAGCCGCTTTGGGTCAAAAGGTCGATGGCCGCTTGCGGGTCATACGGGAAAGCGTTGGTCTTTCCGGCAGCGCTGACGAACGGGTTGTCCGGGAAAGTGGGCACGGGACCGAATGTGGGCTTGCCGTAGCCGCCCAGTGGGCCCTTGATCCAACCGTCCTGGTCAATCAGATGCGCAAGAGCCTGACGAACGGGAAGTTGCTGAAAGATGGGGCCGACATCGGGGTTGTTGAAATTCGGGACCATGTAGTTGATCGACCACGTGGTTGCCTCTGTGGTTGTGAAACCTTGCGACTCCACCCGATCTTTCTGAGCACCTTGCTGCGGCGGTACGTAGCCGTAGTCAACATCGCCACCAGCGGCCAATACGTTGAACTCGGCCGTATCGCTAGTGAACGGCTTGAGCGTCACCGTCTCAAGCGTTGGCTTGATGGGTCCGCTGTACTTCGGGTTTGCTGCGAACGTCACCTCGTTACCGTTCGCAAATGACTGCACCGTCCATGGGCCGCTCACTACCTTCCACAGAGGGTTGGTCGCGTACGTGCCTGAATCCTTGGCTTGGCTCAGAAGGTAGTCGTACACCTTCTTGGCACCGGCAGGAGTCTGGTCTTCATTACCAGCTTGTTGGCCGGTCGCTGTGATGTCCCACGCGTGCTGGGGCATCGGGCTCAGTTGGCTAAGTTCGTTGTAGAGGATCCACTCAGGGTTGTACACCTTGTCAAAGGTGAAGGTGATCGTCTTCGCATCAGGAGTGGCGACCGATGTCACGTTGTCCGGGAACTCGCCGGGTACATACCCCGCCCAGTTGTCTTTGGCTGCCTTCAGCAGATTCCAGAAGAACAGCACGTCGCGACTCGTGATGGCAGTGCCATCTGACCACTGGTAGTCACGCAACTTAACGACGGCAGTCTTGCCTCCGTCGGTGTAAGTGGGCGGTTCGGCCAAACTGATCTGGTCATTGACTTTCACCGCACCATGATCACCAATCCAGTACACGGGTCGGTAGATCAAGTCCTGGAAGTAGGCATCGTTCAGGCCGTTGTAATTGTCCATCGGCGTGAGCGGGAAAATGTAGTAGGCGGGAGCGTTGGCAGGCTCCGCGATGACCGCCGAGGTCTTCGCTGGGCTTGAGGGCGAGTTACTCGCCGAGCCACTTGCAGAGGAACTGCCGCTCGGCGCCGGATTCGAGCCACTTGAACACGCGGCTAATGCCATGGTGGCAACGACGGCGACAGCGCCGACGGCGAGGCGTCGGACTACGGTGCTGCTCATGGTTTTCTCCCTTGATCTGGCCCCCGAGGGCTGAATTACTCAGCCTATGCGGGAATCCACCCAACACGTGCGCCGGTCCGTACTATGTGCTGCTCCGCGCGATTGTGAAGCAAGCGCAAATCCTAGGCAAGAACGCGCCGAGCCGATACCGCACTGTGAGATCACCAACTACGGTCTTGAGTCCCTAAAGTCCGCGCACATCGCGTGCCAGACTAGAAACACTCGTGGAAAGACCACGTGCTCGGGCGCGGGGTGGTGTGATGCTTAACGACGTGGTAGTTGCGGTTCCAGAGCAAGAAGCGACCAACGATGTACGCCTGTTCGTGTCAATCGCGTGGATCGCGGGGCCGACGGCCATGTTCGTTGGCTGGTTCCTGCAGAGCCTGTTCGCCGGCTCGCAGATTCCTAATCCGTCGGGTTACCCTCGGCAGACCGGCCTGCTGCTGCTGTTCGCGTTCATCACCAGCATTCCGCTCGTCATCGTCAGCCTCATCGGTGTGGGTGCCGCTATCTTCTCCGACCGACTGAGCACCATGCGCCGGCTCAACGTGATGGCACTGATTTGGTCGATGATGGTCTTTGCCCTGTACTTCGGCCTTTTCGGAGCTGTCGGCACGCTGAGCAAGGACGGCTTTCCGATCACGGTCGACACGATGGTCAGTCTGGTGATCATCGTGGCCCTGTCACTTGCCGTTCCTATTATTTTGTTTATCGTCGTCCGGCGCCGCATCACGCACGCAGGCGCACTCACAGCCTCGCATCCCGCAACCCCAGCAGCGAGTGTTGAGAGTTAGCCGCCTCGCTTCACACTCACGACGCAGCGCGCGCCGGCAGGAACTTCCACGCGACGATGGCACCCACCACAACAACGGCAGCCGACACCAACGAACCTCGACTCAGTCCATCGACGAAGGCGTTCTTGGCGATTGCGGCCAGCTGCGATGACGCAGCGTCAGGCAGTTTCGCAGCGACTGCCAGCCCTCCGCCTAGCGACTCTCGAACGATCGACTCAAACTGAGGAGGAAGACCCAGGCTTCGGTAGCCGTCGACAACTTCGGATCCGTAGACGCTAAGAAACACCGATCCGACAACGGCTACGCCAAGCGTGCCACCAAATTCACGGGTGGTGTCGTTTACTGCTGCCCCTGCCCCCGCCTTCTCCGGCGGCAGCGCACCCATGATCGATTCCGTTGCCGGACTCGACGCCAGACCGAGTCCCGCCGCAATCGTCACCATCGAAATCAGGACCCGCCCGAAGTAGGGAGTATCAACCTGCACGGTCGCAGCGATGACGAACCCGACAGCCATCACCAGCAGCCCGATCGTCACGATCGCCTTTGAACCGAATCGATGCATCAGCGTGATAGCCACTGGCGACATGATTCCCGTGGCGATCGCGAAGGGCAGAGTGCGAACACCCGCCTCAAGCGGGCTGTACCCCTGAATAAGCTGCAGGAATTGCGTGATGAGGAAGATGAATCCGAAGAGGGCGAAGAACGCCGTGGTCACTGAAAGACTGGCGGCCGTGAACCGAGCATTCGAGAAGAGTCCTACGTCAAGCAACGGATGCTCCAGCCGACGTTCGACGATGACGAATACGGCGAGTAGTGCGATACCGCCCACCAGCGCAGCGAGGATTGCGGGTGACGTCCACCCCCAGGTGGGAGCCTCGATAATCGCCCAAATGACAAGTCCAACTCCGGACGCAGAGAGCACCAAGCCCACGTAGTCCATCGGACCGACCTGCGGATCGCGCGATTCCGGCAGGAGGAAAGCCCCAAGCACGATCGCAATGATCACGACAGGAATGTTGACCATGAAGATCGAACCCCACCAGAAGTGTTCAAGAAGTAGTCCACCCGTCACCGGGCCAATGGCGACAGCCACTCCCACCATCGCTGACCACACACCAATCGCCGCCGCACGTTCCTTGGGCTCGGTGAACACGTTCACCAAGATCGCCAACGTTGCTGGGAAGATCAGCGCCGCACCAATTCCCATCAGCGCTCGCGCGCCGATGAGTTGCCCCGACGTTGTCGACATCGCGGCGAGTCCGGACGTGAACGCGAAGATGAGCAGCCCTACTTGCAAGGCACGCTTGCGGCCAAAGCGATCGCCAAAGTGACCCATGGCGAGAAGCAGAGCTGAGAAGACGAGCGTGTAGGAATCAACGATCCATTGGAGTTCGGTCGTTCCGGCGCCCAAGTCTTGGTTGAGCGTTGGAAGCGCCACGTTCACGATGGTGTTGTCGACAACCGACAGCAGAAGACTCAGGCACAGGATTCCCAAAGCGATCCAGCGCCGGCGCTTACTCATTGCTCCAGTGACCGGTCGCTCTTCTGTTGACGTCAACGTGCATCCTTGGCACCGAGGGCACGTGTCCTGGCAGGCAGGTGTTCCTGCGCGGCCGTACTGAGCGCGAAGTTGTTCCTCATGTCGTCACCTTAGGAATTGTCATCAGATGCTCCAACACTCGATTGAGATCGGCGTGAAATGCGGCAAGGTCACTGCTTTTGAAATCGCTGAATCGTTCGATAAACGCTTGGTCAAGTGCCTCGGCCGTTTCCTCGACGAGACGCTGACCCTTGGAGGTCAAACTCAACAACTGCTTGCGTCCATGACGCGGATCGGAGTGGATTCGGATGAGCTTTCGCTCCTCGAACCACGGCGCACGCTTACTGACGGCCGCCGTCGTGACATCAAGCGACGCACCTAAGCCAGTCATCGACAGAGGCCCGGGACGCAGTGCCACGAGGAACAGGAACTGACTGAAGGTCATGTCGTATCGAGCCCTGAGGATCGCGTCTGCGTGCGAGTTCAGCACCGAGACGAGTCGATTCAGGGTGAACGTGATTTTTGCTTCCTCCATGCACGCAGTTAACTAGTAGAGATTGCTATTGTCAACTAGTTAACTCCCTATCGGCAATGCACCTGGTGCCTCAACGCTTGTGGATAGTCAGCCTCGCAGTGATGTCGGCTGCGGCAGCCTTGACGGCGCGACCCAACGCTTCGCGATGTGCATCGATGCGGAACACCGGGCCAGTAATGCTCACCGCCGCCACGACTACTCCGTAGGCGTCCTTCACCGGTGCCGCAATGCACGCCACATCAGCCACAGCCTCGCCCGACTCGTAGGCCACACCCTGACTGCGAATCACCTCTAACTCACGCTCAAGAATGTGCGGGTCGGTGATGGTCTTGTCCGTGAACCGCCTCAGATTCGGGCTTGCGAGGATCGCCTGAACACGCGCGGAACTTTCGTAGGCCAGCAGCACTTTGCCAATCGCACTGCAGTGCGCTTCGAGTTTCGCGCCGATTCGAACACCGGTGACCCCTACTTGGTGGCGGGATGCGATTTTGTCGAGGTAGATCACATAGCCGCGATCAAGAACGCCCAGATTGGTCGTCTCTCCGGTCTGCTCGTTCAGATCAAGGAGCACCGGCTCGGCAACACTGCGAATGTCGTTACCAGCGTGCATCACTGCGTTGAGTTCAATAATGCGCCACCCGAGTCGGTACCGCCCTTTACTCGAACCCATCAGCAGACCGGTCTCGGCCAGACTCGACAGCAAAGAATGGGCGGTCGAGCGCGGAATCCCCAACTCCTCAGCGGCCTCGCTCACGCCCCACTCAGTGCGGTCCTCAGTGAACAGGTCGAGGACCGGTCCAACCTTGGCAATGGTTTGCAGCATGAGCGACCTCAGCGTCTGTAGCGGTGGAACCTGCCACGATACAGAGGCCACTCAGCGGTGCGATGAGATCTCTCTCAACTTGCGACGACGGGCTCCAGCTGTCCAGCCATCTCAGCGGCCACGTCGATGATCATGTCCTCTTGCCCGCCGATGACTCCACGACGTCCAAGTTCCATGATGATCTGCGCCACGGGCACGTTGTACTTTTCGCTTGCGCGCTTGGCGAAGTGGAAGAACGTCGAGTACACGCCCGCGTAGCCGATCATGACTGCTGTCTCGTCGATGACTTGCGGTCGACGCATGATCGGAGCGACAACGTTCTCGGCAGTATCGAGCAGCGCGAAAAGTTCGGCGTCGATTTCATATCCCGCACGACCGAAGGCCGCTGCCAACACTTCGGTCTGCGCATTACCTGCACCCGCGCCCAGGCCGCGCAGGGATCCGTCAATGTAGGTTGCTCCAGCTTCCGCCGCAGCGAGTGCGTTGCCTACGCCCAAGCCGAGATTGTTGTGAGCGTGAAAGCCCACTTTCGCGCGAAGGTTTTGCGCGAAGGCGTCAACGCGCTCGGAAGTTGAGTTTGGAACGAGCGCGCCCGCTGAATCGACTACATAGATGACGTCTGCACCGTATGAGTCGAGCAGCTTCGCCTGTTCCAGCAGCCGATCGGGCGGCAGCATATGGCTCATCATCAGGAACGTCATCACGGTGAGGCCCTTTTCCTTGGCCCAGATCACCGGCTGCTGGCCACAGTCAGCTTCGGTGCAATGCACGGCAACGCGAACCGTGGTGATTCCGGCATCGATGCAGCCCTGCAGATCGCCCAATGTCGCGATTCCCGGAACGTAGAGCACCGCAATGCTCGCGTCCTTGACTGCTGCCACCGCAGCGGCAACGTACTCGGGATCGGTCGCCGCAGCCCTGCCGAATTGAAGTGACGAGCCGCCAATTCCGTCGCCGTGAGCAACTTCGATGGTGCGAACACCGGCACTGTCAAGCCCGGCTGAGACCGCTGCGACCTGTTCGGTGGTGAACTGGTGGCCGACAGTGTTACTGCCGTCGCGCAAGCTCGTGTCAACAATGTGAATCAGTGGCGTACTCATGCTGATACCTCCGCTTCCATGCGCTTGCGAGCAACAACGTCCGCGACGCGTGCCGCTGCCGCGGTGATGATGTCGAGATTTCCTGCGTAGGTAGGCAGGTAGTCACCGGCGCCCTCAACTTCGAGCATCACCGTGACTCGGTTGTTTTCGATATCGAAGAAGCGAAGCCGGTAACCGGGCACGTACTGCTGCACCGCCGCGATCATCGCGCGCACCGACGCCTCAATGGCGGCCGCGTTGACCTCGCGCACTTCGGCATACACGGTGTCGCGCATGATGATCGGCGGATCGGCAGGATTGATGATGGCGATCGCCTTGGCCTTGGCCGCTCCACCAACCTTCATCAACGCAACAGCCGTTTTCTCATTGAATTCGCTGAGGTTCTGGCGGGTACCGGGGCCGGCACTCTTGCTCGACAGAGCAGCAACGATCTCGCCGTATTCGACGTCGGTGACCGCCGCAATAGCTGCCATGATCGGAATCGTGGCCTGCCCCGCACAACTCACCATGTTCATGTTGGGGGCGTCGATGAACTCGTCGAGGTTCACCGCGGGTACGACGTACGGGCCAACGGAAGCAGGTGTCAGATCGATTGCCGTGATGCCAGCATCGGCGTAACGCTGCGCATATGCGGCGTGCACCTTGGCCGAGGTGGCTTCAAACACGATGTCGGGGAGTTCGTCTTGGGCCAGCAGCCAATCGGCTCCCCCCGCAGAGACCTCAAGTCCGAGACCACGAGCGCGAGCGAGTCCGTCGCTGTCGGGGTCAACGCCGATCATCCATCTCGGGCGAACGTTCTCCGAGCGTAGGAGTTTGTACATGAGGTCGGTTCCGATGTTGCCCGATCCGACGATTGCCGCTTCCAGCATGTCCGCTCCACTTCGTGACGGGGATCCTTACCTGATCGTGGCCGAGGAGTCCCCATTCGCACAGTGCCATTCAGGATGCGTGAACGGGCGACGACAAAGAGTCGTCAGCGTTCCGGCTACACGCGCGTCGCCGCACGCTAGGGTGCTCACATGATTGAGAGCTTCGATGCATTCGCCGTCCAGGTCAGCCACGAGCCATTCGCCGCTGACGCCGCGCTATCCGAGGGCGTCAGTTCAGCTCTTGTCGAGCTCACGAGCGATGTCGGCCTTGAGGTCGGCATCTGGGAACACTCTGTCGGCAACTCCCATGCCTCCTACGGTCCCGAGATGTTCGTCATCCTCGAAGGCCGGGGCCGCATCACCGATGCCAATGGCGCAGTGATCGAACTCAAGCCTGGCGTGGTGGGCGTTCTGCACGAGGGCGACGACACCACGTGGGAGATCACCGAGAAGATTCGTAAGGTCTGGATCGTTCGAGGTTCGTAGTTTCATCCGCAAACATGACAATGACGAAGGCCCGGTGGCGAGACCGGGCCTTCGCCATTGAGTAGCGGCGGGAGGATTTGAACCTACGACCTCTGGGTTATGAGCCCAGCGAGCTACCGAGCTGCTCCACCCCGCGCCAGCCTTGCGGCTTCCAGAAGAATACGCGACAACGACCCTCTCGCGCACACCGGGTGCACCCAGACGCCACATCCGCTCCGTCTGAACAATCCCCCGCCACCCCTGCCCCGCTCTCATCTACGGTGGAGTGGTGACCTCAGCCCTCATTTCCAACGTCCTCGGCGGGTACCTTCCTACGATCGACTACGCCGAGGGAGTGTGGCTAGTCGACACCACTGGCAAGCGCTATCTCGACGGGTGCTCAGGTGCCGTTGTATCGCTCATCGGACACTCTCACCCGCGCGTCATTCAAGCCATCACGCAGCAGGCGCAGCGCGCGACTTTCGCTCACCGCGGGTCCTTCACGAACGAACCTCTTGAAGAGATCGCTGAACGCCTCACCACGATGACTGGACATGCCGGATTGTGGTTCGTGAATTCAGGTTCTGAAGCAGTGGAAGCCGCCATGCAGTTCGCCCTGCAGTACTTCCGCGAGATCGGCGAGCCAGAACGAACCTGGTTCCTGTCACACGCGGCCGGCTACCACGGCAACACACTCGGCGCACTGAGTTTGTCGGGCCACGCTCGACGTGATGTCGTTGGAAATCTAAGCCACGATTTCCCCGCACTGCGCGCGCCCTACGCCTTCCGAGATGCACCCGAGATGACCGACGACGAATACTGCGCGCTGTTGTTGACAGAAGCACGCGTCATCTTCGAAGAGCGCGCGCATGAAACTGCTGCAGTCATTCTTGAGCCGGTGGGAGGCGCGACCGTTGCCGCAACAGTTCCTCCCGACGGCTATTGGCAAGGGATACGTGCGCTGTGCGATGAATTCGGAGTGCTACTCATTGCCGATGAAGTAATGACTGGCATGGGGCGCACCGGAACTCTGCTCGCGACTGAACACTGGGGAGTGCACGCAGACATCGTCGCGTTTGGAAAGGGATTGGGTTCGGGTTACGCAGCCATCGCCGCTGTGGCGCTTGACGAGCGCGTGCTCAACGCGCTGATTCAGGGTTCAGGGCGCATCAAGGGCGGCCACACGTACTCCGGAAATCCACTCGTGGCCGCTGCTGCGCTCGCTGTGCTCAACGTGATCGTGGATGAGGATGTCATCGCGCGCGGACGTGACGCGGCCGTGCCACTGGCAGAAGGATTGCGCGCCCTGCAGGCGGTGCATCCCCTCGTGGCCGATGCGCGCGGGCTAGGCATGCTGCAAGCGATCGAACTCGACGCGTCACTTCCCTCGCCGCCACTTGCTCAGGGAATGCTTGCGGCGCGGTTGGCAACGGCGACGACGGCGCGCGGCCTGCTGGTGTATCCCGCGACCGGCGGATTCAACGACGCTGTGTTGATTGCGCCACCACTGACGATTACTCACGAGGAAGTGGCAACATTGCTGGAAATTCTCGATGCGGCACTCAGCGATGTTGAGGCCGAACTGCTTTAGCGAATCAGCGTGATGACGACCACCACGTACACCGCAATGATTCCAAAGCCCGCGATACGACTGATTCCCTTGTGCAGGTAGGCAAAGCCAAGCACTCCCGCCGTCATGACGACGTACCAAATCGCCAGCAGGCCAGCGCCGCCTGCGGCTGAAATCACGAGTCCCATCAACGTGGCAGGCAGTAAGAAGCCGACAAGTGTGTTGATGCGGTTGCTGTTCATCGCTTCACTCAGCGTTGCTGCGCCGCGCCCCTTTCGAGCGAGGTAGATCGCCGCGACGACGTTGGGAACGCTGGTGACTCCTGCGATCACGATGGCGCCGAGCACGATGTCAGGAATTCCCCATTCCTTACCCAGCGACGACGCCGACCATTCCAGTGCCGCACTTGCTGCAATCACGGCGAGGAGCGCGATCGCGGCGACAAGCCCGTCGCGACGACTGCCGACCTTCACCCGCAGGTCGCCGGTGGCTTCCTCGATCGCCTCCTCGACCGCATCCATCGATTCGACTTCTTCTTGGATCGCCTCTTCAACGCCACCCCTCCATCGCGCAGGAATCGGCAATCGCGCACGCCTTTCGGCACTCATCGACGAGACGACGACGTAGGGAACGAAAATGAGCAACGCTGCGATGAGTCCCAGTGATGGCGCCACTCCCCCACCGACCACGGCCAGTGCGACGAGTGCGATCCACAGTGCGGCCGCTCCTTCGAATGCCACGACGCGTCGATCGAGAACGATGCCTCCGGCGACGACGGCGCCCAGACCCAAGAGCGCGGCAAGTTGGAAGACGTTGGCGCCCAGGATGACGCCCACCCCGACATCGCGCTGACCGCGCACCAGCGCCGTGACGGCAGACGTGATTTCCGGGGCGTCGGCAGCGACTGCGGCCGCGAGTCCCAGCACCGCTTCGGTCACCCCGAAACGGTGACCGAGTCGTTCGATGCGCACGATGAGCACGGCACTGGCCGCCAGCGAAATCGCCGCGCACACGGCGAACACCGCCAGCATGGCCACCGGGCTCGACATCACATCGCTACAGTACGGCCGTGGTTGCGCTGCGCGCGAGGCACCAGCAGACTGAGCCCACCCGATGAAGGAGTCTCTATGCCCTCCCCCGTACCTGAGCTTGAGATCGGCCGCGACCAGTTTGTGTGGGAGTTTTCCCCGAACATGGCACCGGTCGCCACGGTGCAACCCGGGGCGGTCATTCGAGTCGAGACAAACGACTGCTTTCACGGTCAGGTCACGAGCGAGGCCATCACGGCCGACATCATCGATTTGTCGATGGTGAACGCTGCGACCGGTCCGATTGCCGTTGAGGGAGCCGAGCCTGGCGACTCGCTACTCGTTGAGTTGATTGAGATCAATCCCGGTACTCAGGGAGCCGCCATGATCATTGAGGGCTGGGGTCAACTCATCGATCAGGTGAAGGCACCGGTCACGCGCATCTTCCGCGTTGAAGATGGCGTCGTGCACATGAACGATCGGGTGTCGTTTCCAACGCGTCCCATGGTCGGCGTCATTGGCGTCGCCACTGAAAGTGCGACGCTTGCCAACTTCCACGCTGGCATGCACGGTGGCAACCTCGATAACAGTTTGCACGGCCCGGGCGCAACGGTGATGCTGCCCGTACGTCAGTCGGGCGCGATGCTCGCGATCGGCGACATGCACGCGTCGATGGGTGATGGCGAGATTTCCGGCACTGGCGTTGAAATCGGTGGCGATGTTCTGATTCGCGTGAATGTGCTGAAGAAGCAGCAAACCCGTTGGCCCGTAACGCAATTGGCCGACTCGTGGTTCACCCATGGTGTCACTACCGGCGATCTTCAGGAAGCCATTCGCTTGGCGTGCGAGGAAGCCGCACGACTTCTGGTCGACCAGTGGGGTTTCACGATGGAAGACGCGTTCATCTTCCTGTCGGTGGCGGGCGACGTTGGCATCGCGCAGTCGTGTCATCCATGCCCTGGCAGTGTGATCGCCCGCTGTCGGGTTCCGAAGATTTCTGCGTGCCCCACACCGTTCAAGGAGTTGGCATCGCGATGACCGAATCTGTGATGACGTGGGCGCAGGGCGACACCTGGTACCGAATCGTCGGCGATCTCGATCCGTCGGCTGCTCAGGTTCCGGTGGTGGTGCTACACGGTGGCCCGGGTGCGTGCCATGACTACACGATTCCGATTGCTGAACTTGCCAACCGCACAGGTCGCGCGGCTGTGCTGTACGACCAAATCGGCTGCGGGTTGTCGTCGCACATGCCCGACCAGCAGGCCGACTTCTGGACGGTCGATCTGTTCAAGACCGAACTCACTGAGTTGCTAAAGCACCTCGGCATTGCGGGGCGCTACAACCTTGTCGGGCAGTCATGGGGCGGCATGCTTGGCATGGATTACGCGATCGATCAGCCAGCTGGCCTCAATGCGCTGGGTGTCTGCGATTCACCGGCACGCATGGATTTGTGGGTTTCCGAGGCGAATCGTCTGCGTGCTGAGCTTCCACCCGGAGTCGACGAGACTTTGCAGAGGCACGAAGACGCTGGCACCACCGAGTCGCCGGAGTACCAAGAGGCGATGCAGGTGTTCTACGACAAGCATGTGTGCCGCGTGGTTCCTAACCCAGACTTCGTCACGCGCTCTTTCGCGAAGTTGGCCGAGGACCCGACCGTGTATTACACGATGAATGGGCCCAGCGAATTCCACTGCATCGGGTCACTGCGCACATGGAATATCACTGACGACTTGCACCGCATCGCAGTTCCGACACTTCTCGTCAGCGGCCGGTACGACGAAGCGACGCCCACTATCGTCGGCGAAATCGCCGAGCGAATTCCGAATAACGAGTGGGTCATCTTCGAAGAAAGCAGTCACATGCCGCACGTCGAGGAACCCGAGCGTTTCGCCGAGGTGCTCAACGCATTCCTCGCCGCCCACGACTAACCCATCCGCTCCCCCCTCCCCCTCCCCCCCCCCTTTCGGCGAGTTCATCACTTACGCGGTAAAAGAGGGGCGAATAGGCCGCGTAACTGATGGACTCGCGGAAAGGTAACGGACGCTAGAGGGGGAAGTGGCAGGCGACTTCGCGTCCGTCATTAAGTAGTTGCAGGGTTGGCTTGTCGGTACGGCAGACGTCCTGCGCGTAGTGACAGCGCGGATTGAACGCGCATCCCGCGGGCTTATCAATCGGGCTGGGCAAATCACCGGTCAGCACAATGCGCTCGCGCACCTCGGCCTCAGCGTCAATCACCGGAATGGCCGAGATCAGCGCCTCGGTGTAGGGGTGACGGGGTGCGGTGTACACATCAGTTGAGGAGCCCACTTCAACAAGTTCACCGAGGTACATCACGCCGATGCGGTCGGCGATGTGATGCACCACCGCCAAATCGTGCGCGATGAACACGTAGGTAAGGTCGTTGTCGCGCTGCAGGTCGGACAACAAATTCAACACCTGCGCCTGAATCGAGACGTCGAGCGCCGACACGGGTTCATCAGCGATCAGCAACTTGGGAGCCACCGCCAGAGCCCGCGCGATTCCGAGTCGTTGCCGCTGACCGCCCGAGAACTCATGCGGGTAGCGGTCAGCGTACGACGGATCGAACCCGACCTGCTCAAGCAGCATCAGCGCACGCGCACGAATCTCTGCATTGGTGCCGAGCGAATGTGTCAGCATCGGCTCTTCCACGGTCGCTAGTGCCCGCCGGCGCGGATTAAGCGACGCGTACGGATCTTGGAAGATCATCTGGAAGCCTAGGCGAAGCGTGCGCAACTCGCGGCGCGACTTGGTGGTGATGTCGACACCATCGAAGATGACCTCACCGCTCGTCGGATCGAGCAAGCGCACTAAGCAGCGTCCCAACGTCGACTTGCCGCAACCACTCTCGCCTACCAGCCCCAGAGTCTCTCCGGCTCGCACCGACAGACTGACCCCATCGACCGCCTGCACCAGCTGCTTTCCCTGCGACGTGCGAATCGGAAAGTGCTTGACGATCTGACGCGCTTTGAGCAGCAGACCGCCCTCATCCACTACGGGTTCGCTCACGGTGCCACCTCCAACGGAGTCATCGCTTGACGCCGAAGTTCAACGCGATCTGCGAAGGGCAAGACACACGAGTCGAAGTGACCGGGGATGTGCTCGACAAGTTCGGGCTGCGGACGACACGCATCCGACACAAACCTGCAGCGGGCAGAGAACAGGCAGTGATCGCGGTCGGGGTCGCCGGGTGAAATCGGTGCCCCAGGAATCGCTGCGAGTCGCGCCACTCTCGTTCCGTCGGTTGGCGGAATCGACGCCATCAAACCCCAGGTGTACGGATGCAGAGGATTGCGCATGACCTCGCGCCGTGGCCCTGCCTCTGCCAATCGGCCGCCGTACATCACCATCACGCGGTCGCTCATCTGTGACACCACGCCCATGTCGTGCGTAATCAGCACGATCGAAGAACCGAACTCACTTTGCAAACTCTTGAGAAGTTCGAGAATCTGCGCCTGAATGGTGACATCGAGCGCCGTCGTAGGTTCGTCGGCAATCAGCAGCGATGGGTTGCACGACAACGCCATCGCGATCACGACACGCTGACGCATACCGCCGGAGAATTCATGCGGGTACGAGTTCACGCGATCAGCCGCATTCGGAATTCCAACGGCGTCAAGCAACTGCACTGCGCGGGCGAGCGCGGCCTTCTTCGACACCTTCTCGTGTGCCCGAATCTGTTCGCTGATATGCCATCCAGCGGTGTACACGGGCGTCAATGCCGTCATCGGGTCCTGGAAAATCATTGCGATCTCTTGACCTCGAACCGCGCGCAATTCGTCGTCACTCATCGTCAGCAAGTCGCGGCCCTTGAACAGTGCCTGTCCCTCGATGACGCAGTTGGGATTGTCGATCAGCCCGAGCACCGACAACATCGACACGCTCTTGCCAGACCCTGACTCCCCCACAAGTCCGACCACATCACCAGGACCCACCGTGAATGAGATTCCATCGACGGCCGTGACAACACCCGTACGCGTGCGGAACGACACCCGCAAGTCGCGTACGTCAAGCAGCGGCTCAGACATGACGCACCCTCGGATCAAGCCACGCGTAGAGCAGGTCAACGATGAAGTTCGCCAGCACCACGAAGAAGGACGCGTAGAGAACGCAAGCGAGAATGACCGGCAGGTCGAAATTCTGCAACGAGTCGTACGTCAGCTTTCCAACACCCTGCAATCCGAACACGACTTCCGTCAGAAGCGCGGCACCACCGATGAGCGCGCCGAAATCGAGGCCGAACAAGCTGACGATAGAAATCATTGACGTGCGCAGTGAGTGCCGAATTAGCACGCGCGTTTCACCGATCCCCTTCGCCCGCGCCATGCGCACATAGTCCTCGTTCATCGACGCGACCATTTCCGATCGCAGCACTCGCGCGTAGATGCCGGCGTAGAGAACGGCGAGAGTGAGCCACGGGAACAGTAGATGCAGCGCCCATGGCCCCACGCCGTCGGTGAGTGGCACGTATCCCAGCTGTGGTACCCACGCGAACACGGTGTCGTGTAATCGGCTCTGGGTCACAAGGTTCACCACCTCGCCCAACCAGAACACCGGAAGTGACACGCCGATAACTCCAATGACCAGGATCAGTGGATCAATGACGGTACCTCGAGCGGCCGTAGCGGCCACGCCCATGATGAGCGCCAGCACCACCCAAATCAGTGCGGCACCGAACACCAACGACAGCGTCACCGGAATGGCCTGCATCACCTGTGGAATCACCTGCGACCCGCGGTTGACGAATGAGGTGAGATCACGGTTGATGAACAGGTGCTGCATCATCAGCCCGTACTGCACCCAGATCGGCCGATCGAAACCAAATGACGCTCGTACCTGGGTGAGCGTTTCCTGGCTCGCGTTTCGTCCCGCAATGCGCGCAGCTGGGTCAATGCCGGGGGTAGCAAAGAAGATGAGGAAAACCAGCACGCTGATCGCGAACAACACCAAGAGTGCGGCCAGCGCGCGCTTACCCGCAAAGCGCCACATCAGGCAGCACCTCGCAATCGCGCCTTCGGGTCGAGAGCGTCGCGCACTCCATCACCGAGCAGGTTCAGTGTCACGGCGGTGATGGCGAGCAGAATTCCGGGGGCGATCGCTACCCACGGCCGCGTGTAGAGCAGGCCCACACCGTCGTTGACGATGGTTCCCCAACTCGAATCTGGGGGCTGCACTCCGATCGACAAAAACGACAGCGCAGCTTCGGTGAGCATGTTGATGGCGGCCATCAGTGGCAGGAACACGATAATCGTCGGCAACACATTGGGAAGGATTTCCCGCCGCAGCAGTCGCATGTCGGGCGCGCCCGCACCGACTGCCGCTTGCACGAACTCACGCTCGCGGAGCGACATCACCTGCCCACGGATAGGGCGCGCGACATAGGGCACGTACACGATGCCGATGATGACGATGGGTAGCAGGATGCTTGCCGACGACAACGTCACCGGGCCGATGGTCAGACTGCTGCTGATCAGCACCACTGACAAGCAGATCGCCAGCAAATACACCGGAAATGCCCACAGCACATCAAGTCCACGCGACAACACCGCGTCGACTCCCCTGCCGAAGAAACCCGACACGATGCCGATGATGCCCGCCAACACGCAGCACAATATCGCTGACGCAAAGCCGATGATGAGAGTGTTACGGCCGCCGTACAAAATGCGGGAGGCCACATCGCGCCCTTGGTTGTCAGAGCCAAGGAAGTACTGAGCCGTCCACGTCGGTGCGATGGGATTGACCCCGAGTCCGAGTCCCTCAGTCGACGGCTCGAGCACCGGAACCGTTTGTCCATTGATCGTGATCGTGCCGGCGACATTCGACGTGAAGGCGTCGGTGTGCGCGATCGACGATTCGTACAACGGTGCCGCGATACATGCGAGCACGATGATGATGAGCACCACCAGCGAGCCCATCGCCACCTTGTTGCGCCGAAGGTCCCTCCACGCCGTCCGCCAGGGTCCGGCGGTTGGCGAAGAGGGAACCTCCGCGCGCTCAGTATCGAGCGTTGTCATCAGCTATTTCGCAGACCGGCTATTTAACCCACAACTGGTCGACGAGCATGTAGAACTGCTTGCTGAATTGGTAGTTGCCGGTGTCCTTCGAAATGAAGTCGATCAACTTCGGCGTCATGACAGGAACCATCGGGCTCTGTTCCATCATGGCCTTGTCGACAGCAGCCCACTTCTTGTTCGCCTCATCGAAGCTGGTCTGCTCCGTCTTCAGCGCATCGTCCATCTGGGCCTGAATCTTCTTATCGCAGAAACCCGACATGTTGATCGACGAGTCACTTCCCGGCGTGAACGAGGCGCAGCCCAGCAACACATTGAGGAAGTCAGACGCGGCGGGGTAGTCCTGGTACCACTGCGTGACGCTGATCTGCACCTTGTTGTTGCTGTTCTGAATGTAGGTGAACTGAATGTTTCCAGAGATTGCCTTGACCTTGGCCTTGTACCCAATCTGGTTGAGCACCGACTGCACATATTCACCGACGGCCTTGTTCACCTCGTCATCGGCAACGATCACCGTGACCTCTTGGCCGGCGGTACCCGACTCAGTCACCAACTGCTTGGCCTTCTCGAGATCAGCGCCCTGCCACGTGTCGCCAGCAGGATTGGTGTACTGGCAGTTGGCCTCGTAGCCCGGGAATCCAGGCGGCAGAATCGTGCAGACCGGCTGGGCAAGGTTCGCCCCGCCGTACAACTTCACGATCGCGTTGCGATCGATCGCCCAGTTGACTGCCTGGCGCGCCTTGAGGTTGTCGAACGGAGCGAGGTTGACGTTGAGTGGTAAGTACCAGAACGCCGTGAGTTGGTTGACGTGCACTTGGCTGGCGTACTTCGAACCAATCTCGGCCAAGCGGTCGGCCGGGGGCGGGTCGTAGAGCCAGTTCGCCTGGTTGTTCTCAACCGCCGTCACCTCGGCTTCGACCGTCAGACCGAACTTGTAGTCAATCTCGTCGGGGTAACCGGCAGGCTGAGCCGCGCGGCTCCATTCCTTGAAGTTGGGGTTGCGCACCATCACCAACGCCGTGTTCGGGTCGTACGACTTGAACATGTAGGCGCCGGTCGTAGGAATGGGCGTGTTGCCCGCATCCTTGGTGGGTGCGCTCTTCGGGTTGATCGCCGCGTGCGGCACCGAGAGCTTGTAGAGGAACTCAGGGTCGGGGGCTGTGAGGTTGATCGTCACGGTGCCCGCCGTCTTGTCGCCCACGACGCCACCTTCAAGGGTGCACGTCTCCGGCGCCTTGATGCACGCATCAGCGCCAACGATTCCGTTGTAGAAGGAACCGGCCGTGGGGCTCGACACCTTGAAGATGCGTTGGAACGAGGAAACGACGTCGTCGGTCGTCAGGTCGGCACCATCAGAGAACTTGATGCCTTGACGCAATTTGAACACGTAGGTCTTGCCACCATTAGTCGTGTCAGGAATCGACTCGGCCAAGTCGGGTACCACTGTGAACGAGCCCTCGCCGTCGACGTGCTTGAAGGCGGTCAGACCGTCATACGTCCCCTGGTACAACTGCCAGAACTGCAGCGTGTAGTTGACCTTGGGGTCCAGCGTGCCCGCGGCACCTTTGGCCAACAGGGTGAGAGTGCCACCAGCGTGAGCGGGGTCGTACGGACGCACATCGCTGTCGTTGCCAACGGAAGCGCTACCGCTAGGCACCGCCGACGCACTACTGGCGGCTGCCCCCGAACTTCCACTCGGTGACGGACTCGATCCGGATGAGCAGGCCGCGAGGGCTCCTACAGCGAGGAGCGACACTCCAACCGTGGCGATTCTGTGCAAGCGCATCGACGTCCTCCGAAAACTCGGGATTCAGTGGCAATTGAGCAACCTCGAGCATGCCATTACCGGCATGGGTGCGCGAGTCGACTTGGTCAAATAAATCGATTCCGAGTCCGAATCGTTGCCACAGGTCGCGCATTTTCAGGCCTACACTCAAGGCTGTGCCCTACATTCTGGGAATTGCCGCACTTGTACTGCCCACGATGCTCGTGGTGCAGACACTTCGCGGCAAAGTGAGGCCCACGTGTTGCGCGCCGCCCGCCGATCGCGATCTACGCCTACGGCAAGGCGACGCGCCCTAGGTCGTCTGTTGAGTCGCCGACGGCGAGGGAGTCGAAGCGTCGGTCGGCGATGCAGTGGGTGACGGCGAAGTCGCTGGAACACCCGCGAGCGTCTTGGCGAGGGCCTCGGCCATCGCCAAAGCCGCGGCCAACTCCTTCTGCGCAACGCCATACGCCGCGAAGTCACCCGCCTTGAGTGCTTCTTGGCCCGCTGTGTACGCCGCCTGGGCTGCCGTCAACGCCGCAGCCAATTGAGCTTCCACGCTGCCGGTGGCACTGGGCGATGGCGATGGAGACGGAGTGGTCGGGTCGGTCGGCGTTGGAACGATGGGAGTCGTCGACGTCGATGCGCCGAATACCTTGGCAAGCCCCGCTTCGAGGGTGTCTTCAAACGCCACGGTCTGACCGAACGACACCAGCACCTTGCGCAGAAGCGGGTAGCCCTCAGCTCCGGTGGCCAGTACGTAGACCGGCTCGACGTAGAGCATGCCTCCGGCCACTGGCAACGACAGCAGATTGCCCAATTCGACGTCTGATCCGCCACGCCGTAGCAAGGACAATTGCGCCGACACCGACGGGTCTGATTCGAAGTTATTCTGTACTTGGCTCGGACCTGGAATGGTTGTCTGCCGCGGCAACTGCAGCACTTGCATGGTGCCGTACCCCGCACCAGGTTCAGAGTTCACCGCCATGAAAGCCGCCAGTGTCTGCCGCTTGCTAGGGGCAAAAGTCGTGGTCAGTGAGAAGAACGGTCGAACCTGTCCGGGCATCTGCAGTTGCAGGTAGTAGGGCGGCTGTGCCTGGTTGACTCCGCGTCGGGTCGGGTCGTCGGGAACGATCCAGAAATCCTGACCGCCGTAGAACGACTGGGGGTCGGTGACGTGGTACTGAGACAGGATCTGACGCTGCACCTTGAAAATGTCTTCCGGGTACCGCAAGTGCGCCATCAGGTCGGCAGGAATCTGGTCGCGCGGAGTGACCGTGCCGGGGAATGCGCCTTCCCACGTCTTGAGGATCGGGTCGGTGGTGTCCCATTCGTAAAGCGTCACCGTGCCGTCGTAAGCATCCACGACAGTCTTGACCGAGTTTCGGATGTAGTTGACCTGATCGCGTGCTTGCACTGCCAGCGACGAGGCCCTTGTGTTGACCGAGTCGGCAGTTGCATCACCCAGCGTCGTCAATTCCGAGTACGGGTACTGGTCGCTGGTGGTGTAGCCGTCGATGATCCAGACGATGCGCCCGCCGACGACGGCCGGGTACGCGTTGCCATCGAGGGTGAGCCAGGGGGCGATATTCTTCACGCGGTCGCGCGGTTCACGATCGTACAGAATTCGTGAGTCTTGGTTCACCAAGTTCGACAACAAGATGTTCTGCTCTTGGAACTTGGTGGCAAACACCAGTTTGTTAAACATCGACCCAAGGGGCACACCGCCCGTGCCGCTATACGTGTTGTTCATCTGCCCATTGGCACTGCTGTCGTCGGGGTAATCGAGTTCAACGGGGGCGGTGGTTGATGGCGCACCCACGATGGAATACGCCGGTGACTGCTCACCAAAGTACACCCGAGGCTGCGTGATGTTGAGCGCGCCCGTGGGCGGCACATTCGATTCGTAGAACTTGGGCTGACCATCCGACGTGGCCGTGTTGTCATAAGCCGACACAAAGCCGTAGCCGTGGGTGTACACCGCGTGGTCGTTGATCCAGTTGCGCTGACCGTCGGGAATACCTGCGAGGTTAAGTTCGCGCACCGCAACAACCGAGCCACGCTGGCGACCGCTGAGTTGGTAGCGATCGATATCGAGGTTGTCAGGGAATCCGTAGAAGCCACGAATCTGCTGCAACTGCCGATAAGTCGGCGACACGATGGCGGGGTCAAGCAACCGCACGTTGGCCAGAGTTCCGGTGTCCTTGGCGATGGCCGCCTTGTTCGGAACCTCCGACGCTGAGTAATCCTCAACCTTGGCGTCAGCAATCTTGTACGCCGCACGCGTGGAGTCAATATTGCGCTGAATGTAAGGCTGCTCCTTGTTCGCCTCACTTGGTCGAACCTGAAATTGCTGCACGACCGTCGGCCAAATTCCGCCGATGACCAACGACGACAGCAACAACAGGCCGAGACCCAGCAGCGGCAAGGTCCAGTTGCGCACGAACACATTCACGAAGAACAGCAGGGCACACACAATGGCGATCAGTGTGAGGATGTCTTTGGCTGGCAATACGGCATTGACGTCGGTGTAGGTGAGCCCGGTGATGAGTGAACCTTGTTTCACCGACAGCTCAAAACGGTCAAGCCAGTACGACCATGCCTTGAGAAGCAGGAAAATTCCGAGTAGCAGTGAGATCTGTGCACGTGCTGCGGGAGTGGTGCGCTCACCCGGCGTCTGCAACTTAATTCCGCCGTAGATGTAGTGCACGATCAGCGTAGCGATCAGCCCGAGAATCACCACGGTCATCAAGTAGCCAATGACAAAACGTTGGAACGGCATATCGAACGTGAAGAAACCGATGTCTCGATTGAACTGGGGATCGGTGGAATTGAACGGCGTCGCATTTCGCCACAACAGGTAGGTGCGCCACTCAGCTGATGCTGAGAGACCGCCCAGCAACCCGAGCAAGATCGGCACGATGATGAACACCGGGCGTCGGGCAGGGTCAAAGGATTGGCGGTAACGCTCAAGGCTGACCTGCTCAAGCGACGTGCCTCGGTATGCCGGCCGCACGCGATAGGCAACCCATAGGCACAGCCAGACACCCAGAGCCATCGCAGCGCCGAACACAGCGAAGAGCAGCAAGCGCGTCAATAGCAACGTGCTGAAGACACTTGACTTATCGACCGACTCGTACCAGAGCTTGTCGCTCCAGAAGTTGGAGAACAGTACGAAGGAGAGTACGAGCAAACCCAAAATGAGCAGGGTCGGAAGCAGGACACGGCGCTTGCGCGGTGCCGGATCGGTCACCGCTGAGTCACCGCCCGCTCCAGGAAAGTCGTACGCCACAGACACCAACTTAGGTCACGGTCCCCCATGGGGACTTGGGATGGGTCGGCCACGGTACTCCGACCCCTGTTCATCTCACGCGTGCGGACCCGCCGAAGTTCCCGTCCGGGCGAGTTACTCCTTCGTGCACGGGGGCACGGGCTTGCCCGCCACCCACGCTTCGGTGGCGGCCACAGCGTCGGTGAGGGTATCGACGGGGGTCACCGTCAGCCCCTCCGGAACGTTACCCACGACCCCGTCACAGTTCTCCCGAGGAGCCAAGAATAACTCCGCCCCCGCGCGCCGGGCACCCACGAGTTTTTGCTCAATACCGCCGATCGGTCCAACGTGTCCGTCTGGATCGATGGTGCCCGTACCGGCGACAAATCGACCACCGTTGAGTTGTCCGGGTGTGAGTTTGTCGACAATGCCCATCGAAAACATCAACCCCGCACTTGGACCGCCCACATCGGTCAGCCCGAAGGTGATGGGAAATGGTGCGCGATAGGCCGTCATGGAGGTGATACCGACGTAAGGCACGTTCGGGTTGTCGGGCCGAGGGGCGCTGGTCACGGTCGCCTTCACCGTCGCTCCCGCGCGCTTGAGGGTGAACTCGATCGCCGAGCCGATGGGCTTGGCCCGCACCGCTTTGGCGATATCAGCGGTCTCCTTGACGGACTTGCCACCGACAGCAACCACGATGTCGTCCGGGTGAATCACCCCATCAGAAGGTCCATTTGTGCTCACCGCCACCACCTGCGCTTGCGTGGTCACTGGTTTCTTGAGGAAACGCATCGATGCGGCAATGGCCGAGTTTTCTGAACCACTGAACGCGGCCGCCTGCTCATCCTTGACCGCATCGGGATCAACCACCTCCGGATACATCACATCGGTGGGAATGATGCGAACCGTCGGGTCGCGCCAACCGCGAAATGCTTCGCCAATGGTCAGCGTGCCCACAGGACCGCCCGACTCACTCACGGTGGTCAGGTCAAGGTGCCCTGACGTCGGGTAGGTCGTGGTCTCCGCGATGGTGATGAGTTCGACTCCCTCAACACTGCCCAGAGTGTTGAACGTCGACCCAGGTGCCAGTTGCACATACGGAACCGGAATCGCCGAGCCCACGACAACGAACAGCGACAGGAGGCAAAAAGCGAGGAGAAGCGAACCGCTACGACGGCTCATGAAAAGAACAGATCAGGCAGCGGACGCGTCGTTGCGCGAGGGCTCGCGCAGATCGATCTCGTCGGTCACCGGACGGGGCAGGGGGCGTGCCATTGCCTCGCGGAAGCGGTCCATGTCTTGCATTCCACGCTCAGCCTCAACCGGCCGATCGGGACGCGCCCGAAGGCCCAGAAGCACGAATACCACACCGGTAATGAGGAACGGAACCAAGAGCCAGACCAGCACGCCCACGGTTATCGTCCTCCTGTTAGCCCACGGTGATCCTTCGAACTTTCTTGACTCCACCGTACACTTTGATTCGTTTGCGCGAGTCACAGACCCCGAGCTCGGCGCGCTTTCCTGACGAAAGCGGCCGCCCCGAGCAGTGCTGCCACCGTGGCCCCGGCAGCCCCCGCCCCGGCGATCGTGACGTCCGAACGCCCGAGTCGACGACCGGCCAGCGAGGTACCCGAGAGGTCAGCAATCAGCGCCGAGAGGGCCGTGGGATTGTCGTAGGCGGCAGTCCACCCGCAGTGTCGGAGGCGGCTCGACGTGACCACCCACGGGTGCACGACATACGCCAACTCACTGGCCGGAGCGGGCGTCAGCCCAGCCCGGTGCAGGCGCTCGGCAGTGGCGAATGCAACAGACGACGACACTTCGATGCTTCGTTTTCCTGAGATCGCCTCAACATCACGCTGCGAGAGCCACCCTTCGCAGCCCACCGTCACGGCTTCGTACGGAACCGCACCTTGAAGCACGAGATCGATAGCTGCGGCTACGTCGTCGGCATGCACAAACTGCCAACGCATTTCCACATCACGCACCGACAACATGAGAGGCGAGGCAAAGTGCCGCGTCACCAAACTGTCGGCACCTGCTCCGACCAGAGCAGCCGGGCGGACGACCGTGACCCTCATATCCGGGCTCACGTCGCGAGATCGCGCGGCCAATGCTTCGATCTCGAGAAGGTCACCGATCAGGCCCTCGGCGGCCGTCAGGAGAGGCGCGTCGTCGTCGATGGGTGCCGGATTGTCGGCCGACGCACCATGAACGGCGGCCGACGTCACCAGCACCACGTGGCGCACCTCAGATGCGGCAGCCGCCGTCAGCACACATTCAGTTCCTCGCACATTGAGATCACTGCGAAGGAGCGGGTCGGCATCGGGTGTCGTGCTGACAGCGAGGTGCACCACGCAGTCAGCACCAGCGAACACCCGGGCGATGTCAGGGTCGCGCACATCGACGCAGTGCCAGTCGACAGCGTCGGTCGTTCCAGTCTCGAGATCGAGGCCAACGACCTGGCGACCTGAGCGCACCAGACGCTCAGCAAGAACAGCTCCGAGGCCGGAAGCAGCGCCCGTCACGACCACGAAAGGCCGTTCGGGGACAGCGCCCATTACGGTGGGTTCGGAGGCGGCGCGCCGCCCAGTGCTCCGCTGCGTCATGGTGGGTCCATCCTGCCGCACAATGGCACGGGATTGCTGACGACCGCTCGAACGTTGCACAGGCAGCAGTAACTGCGTGAGGAGGCAGTCAGGTGAGCAGTGGATCTGGATTCGGTTTCGGTCAGGGTGACGGCGGCGACGAGCCGTTCGACCCGAGTTCGTTTGACCTGAGCAAACTCGATATGAATCAACTAGGTGAGGCTCTCCAGCAGTTCGGAGCGATGTTGTCGTCGTCCGGTGGCGGTGACGATGGCCCGGTGAGTTGGGAAACCGCTGAGCGCGTCGCCCGCGAGGCGCTCGCAGCTGCGGGTGACCCGGCTCCTGATGCCGGTGACCGCGCCCGCATCGCCGACGCCGTGCGTTTGGCCGAGCACTGGCTTGACGAGCACACTGCCTTCCCGGCGATCGCGACTGAGCCCGAGGCCTGGTCACGCAGTGAGTGGCTCGTCGCGACCCTGCCCGTATGGAAGCGCATCATCGAGCCCGTGGCCGCGAGTGTGTCCTCGGCGATGGGGACGATCCTGCCAACTGACTCGCCCGAACTTCCTGACGGTATTCCGCCGGAACTGGCCTCCATGATGGGTCCGCTGCTCGGCATGGCCAAGCGCATGGGATCGATGATGTTCGGCATGCAGGTTGGTCAGGGATTGGCCACGCTCGCCACCGAGGTACTGGGTGCCGGCGATGTGGGAGTGCCGCTCGTCGACGACGGCCCGCACGCCAACCGCGCAGCGCTGCTCCCCCTCAATGTTGAGGCCTTCGGCGAAGGACTCGGAGTTCCCGATGACGATGTTCGCCTCTACCTCGCCCTGCGCGAGGCCGCACAACAGCGGCTTTTCGCCGGTGTGCCGTGGTTGCGCGCCCGCCTCATCGGCGCCGTCGAGGAATATGCCCGCGGAGTGCACGTTGATCAGTCGCTCATCGAAGAAGCGATGCGTGATGTTGATCCGAACAACCCCGAAGCACTGCAAGAAGTGCTGTCGAGCGGGGTTTTCGAGCCCACCACCACCCCCGAACAGCAAGCAGCGCTCGCCCGCCTTGAGATTCTGCTGGCACTGGTCGAAGGCTGGGTCGACGCAGTAGTCGCCGCCGCAGCCGCACCGCGCATGCCCAGCGCCGACGCGTTGCGCGAAACCGTTCGCCGTCGCCGCGCCATTGGCGGCCCCGCCGAAAAGACTTTCGCCACCTTGGTCGGTCTGGAAATGCGGCCGCGCCGACTGCGCGAAGCTGCGACGCTGTGGGAAATGGCAGGCAGCGAACTCGGACCCGATGAGCGCGACGCACTGTGGGAGCACCCGGACTTGTTGCCCACCTCGGACGATCTCGAACACCCTGCTGCATTCCTGAGTCGATCGACGGTTCTCGACCTTGGCACCATTGAGGCCGAACTCGGCGAAGACCTCGATGGTGACGGGACGGTCGGACCGGTCCAGTCGTGACCCTGCATGCCAACGCGGTGCAGGTGCTCACTGCGCTGCCAGCTGGCGACCGACGCGACGACTTCCTCGCATTTCTTGCAGCGCACCCTGATGCTCTGTCGCGAGAGTGCGCGGCTGGACATCTGACGGCAAGCACCTTGGTGGTCGATCCGGTCAACCAGCGCGCACTGCTCATGCTGCACCGCAAAGTGGGTAAGTGGCTGCAGATGGGCGGGCATTGCGAGTCCGATGACCTCACACTGCGCGAAGCGGCCGAACGCGAGGCCCGCGAGGAAAGTGGTGTCGAGGGTTTGACGTTGAGCGACGCTCCCGTCAATCTCGACCGACACGGTCTCACCTGCGACGGCCGTGCACTCGACCACCTTGACGTGCAGTACCTCGCCGTCATTCCGACGGGTGCACGCATTGAGGGCAACGACGAAAGTCTGGGTCTGCAGTGGTTCGACTTTGACTGCGTGCCAGTCGACGACACTTCCGTTCAACGACTGGTGACTGCAGCGCGCCGCACCCTGTCGCTCTGACCCACTTGTGTCGGCACTATTCAGTGTTACTATCTACTAGTAGTCACTGATACCGAGTAGCGGTTTCTCGGCCGGTCGTCGAAGGTGGTGCTCCATGAGCAAGCCCGAAACCGAGATGCTCAAAGGAACACTCGAGGGCATCGTCCTCGCGATGGTGGCCGAACGCCCCGCCTACGGCTACGAAATCACCGCCTGGCTGCGTGACCGAGGCTTCGTCGACATTGCCGAAGGCACCATTTACGCGCTCCTCATTCGAATCGAGCAGCGTGGTTTCGTCGATGTTGAGAAGGTCCCTTCCGAAAAGGGGCCGCCCCGCAAGGTGTACTCGCTCAACCCCTCTGGCCGTACGCAACTCGATCAATTCTGGACTACCTGGGATTTCCTCACCCGACGAGTCGAACAACTGCGAGAAGGAGGCGCGTAGTCATGGCACCGAAATGGTACGAGCAGAAGAAGCAGTACCGCGAGTACAAGAAGCGAGTCGAACAACTGCCGCCCGCGTATCGGTCGACGATGGAGGCACTTGAGCGCTATGTCACGCATTTGGGGGGCATGGACGATGCCGAAAGCATCCTGACCATGTTCGACGACCTTGCTGACCTGTTCGAACGGGCCGCAGCAGACCAGACTGCCGTTCGCGACGTCGTCGGAGATGATCCGGTCGAATTCGCCGAAACATTTCTGAGTAACTACCCAGTAGGCCGGTGGATCACCAAGGAACGCGACCGACTCACTCGATCAATCACGCTCGCAACCGAAGAAGCCACAGTGACGTAGTTCGTCACTGATCAACGTGCTGCTGGTAGAAATCCCACGCTCGACGGTCATGCCACGAATGGGCACCGAAATTGATGAAGTCACGATCGGCATTTCGTTGGGCGTCAATGTCACTTCGCCCGCGAGCACAGCGAATTCGAAATTCCTCACGCGACTTGGTGAAGTAGTGATTGACACACGCGACATCATCAGAGCCGTTGGGGTTGAGGTTTCCGAAGACCTCGTTGCCATGACAGTCAACGGTTGTACCGCGCACAAGTCGAGCAGCGTGTGCGCTCACCATGTAGAGAACATCATCAGGTCTGGCGATGATCTTGATGATCGGTGAAACGCCGATCTGTCGGCGTGTGAAACGTTCGAGCACAGGTCGCGACTGGAACTGCTCGTGGCCGTTGCTATCGAACATCACCCAGTTAAGTGCGAGGGCACCCGCACTGCAGTACTGCTGCGCGAAGTCACCAATCGATTCACCTGACCGCACCACCATGAACTCGTCAAGGTCGAGGAACGTGACCCACAGATAGCGCGAGCGTGCACGAGCAAGGAAATGGTTATACGCCTTGAATTGCTGCGCCGCTCCCGGGAACGACACCACAGTGACACGGCTTGGATAGCGCGCCGGCACATCACGCAACGGCTGCTCGGGATCGTTGTCGTAGAGATGAATGTGATCAACGCCGAGTGCGAGGTGGTATCGAATCCACTCGTCGATGTACGCCTCTTCGCCCAATGCGATCGCACACAACCCGACGCCGGCTGCGCGCGATGTGGGGCGCACGGTGGTCGTCGCCCGGAACCCGGCGTAACGGAGCACGTACGTGAGCTTGCGCGCGCGCTCGCGCAGGCGAGTAACGCTGATCAGAACAACATCCCGGGTGGCGACACATCGACGGGAGGCGTGAGTTCGCCGACCGATGCCTCGTCGGTCGATTCGGTGAGCGCACCCATCTCGTGGCCGTGGGCGAGAGTGAAATCGACCCCGTCAAGAAATGCCTGCGCCTCACGCAGTCGCGGGTACGGCGCCAGCAGTGCCTCGAAGTCGGCACCGTGGCCCGGCACCAGCAGATGCGCCAATTCGTGCAGCAGGACGTAGTCGACAACGAAAGCCGGCATACCGCGCAGCCGATGCGACAGGCGAATGGTGCGGTCAATCGGCGTGCACGAACCCCAACGCTGGTTTTGATTAGTGACCCACCGCACCGACGACGGTTGCGGAGCCCCGGGAAGCCACCGGCGCGACAAGCCGGTGGCGCGACGCATCAGTTCATCGTCACTCGGCACAGCACGTCGTTCACGTGCCTCGAGCCGACCCACTAATTCCTCGGCGTACTGAGCCACGTGAGCGGCAGACATGCGAGCCGGCACCAGGACCACGAAATGGTCTCCTTCGCGGTGTGCCGACACAGTTCGACGCCGACGGCTACTGCGTCGAATCTCGATGACAGGGGGCACGGACACCACGCTAGCCCGACCAAGCGTCATGAAATAGACGCCATTCCGCAACCTTTTTTTCATCCACAGGCAGTGGATAGCTTTCCCGCAGGTCAGCGGCCAATCTAGGCCGCATTCACGGCGCCTATCCCCAGCTTTATCCCACACGCGTCCACAGGACACCTCGGCGTGTTCCACAGGCCATCCCCAAGCTTGTCCACAGGTTTGTTCATTCGACGTTGACTGGCTCTGGGGCGTGACCTAGGTTCAATCCTGTCGAAGCCCCTGAGATAACGGGTCGGCATCCGCAAGGGGAAGGCGGATGGCGATTGCGAGCCTCAGGGGTTTCGCTTTGCGCTCAATCGGCATCGATTGGGAAGAGATCTTCCCAATAATATCAACCCATTTCGGACATATAACCCGGAATTACGAGTTGAGCGTGTCGCGGTTGCACCGAAGGGCCGCCTCGCTGGCTTACTGTTGAGCGTGTCCGGGTCACCGGGCACGGTCGACTCGACCTAGTCACGCCGCCAAGGCGTGATAGGAAACCCAGTCGGGGACCGTTCATTACACACAAGGAGCACCCGTGGCGGAGAAATTCGAAGGCGAGGCCTACTGCGTGAAGTGCAAGGCCAAGCGCCAGGTCACCGACGGCCACGTCGAGGAAAACGCGAAGGGTACCCGCATGGGCAAGGGCAAGTGCCCCGAGTGCGGCACCACCGTCGTGCGCATCCTCGGCAAGGCCAAGGAAGCCTGAGCCACCCACACGCATCGGCCGCCATCTGACGGCCGGAGTAGTCGGGCTTGCCCGATACCGCGAACGCCCACTGAATCCACAAGGATTCGGTGGGCGTTCGCGCGTGTGTGCCGCGCGCGCCACACAGTAACGGTCAGGCAGGGTAGCCCAGATGCCTTGGGGATCGTGCCAACAACCCACAGCCCCGTGCGCGCATGATCGCGGGTATGACCGATCACCACCGCACGACGACATTTCCCGACACGGGACTGCCTCTTCTGCTACCCGAGATTCCCCTCGCGTGGCGCGACTGCTCCACAGTGCAAGTCGGAATCGATGAACACCAGGGGCGACTGCTGTTCAATATCGGCCCCCGGGAGTGGCGTGCCATGCGCGCCCTCGACGGCACACGCCGACTCGCCCGCACCCTCTCTGACTTTGCCGCCGAGGGTGGCGATCCACTCTGGCTCGCGGCCGTCATCAACGATCTGCATCACTGCGGAGCACTCGTTGATGCTGAACCCACTCTCGGAGCGCCCGAACCACGAGCTGAACTCGCCCGCCTTTCTCCCGAAATCGCCACTCTCGCGGCGCTGCACCCAGGGCGAGCACACGACATCATGCGCCGTCGCCGCGATGCCGAAGTCGTGGTGCGAGGCACCGGTCGCGTGGGGGTAGGAATTGCCACGCTGCTGGCATCGGCTGGCATCGGCACCGTGCGCATCACCACGATTGCCGGCGACTGTCCCCGAGTACTGCCACGCACTATCAGCCCACTCGGACCTACGGCCGTCTCTCTGGGTGCACCCGCCCGATCAGCGGCTCGCGACACGCTCTCTCGTGCCGCGTTCGCCGTACGAACCCGGCGATCAGGCAGTGGCCGACGACCCGACCTCGTCCTCGTGTGTCCACCACGGGTGGTGCCCCCCGAAATCAGTGACGCGCTCAGCACCGTTGCCTGGCCCCATCTCACGGTCATCAGCGACGGTCCCACGGCACGAGTCGGCCCGCTGGTACTTCCCGGCCGCACCGCATGCCTTCGGTGTCTGGAACTGCACCGCGCCGATCGTGACCCTGCGTGGCCCGCGGTGCTGACCCAGGTAGCCCATCACCGCGGAGCCCACCGCAGCGCCACCAACACCGTGCTCGGCACTCTGGCGGCCTCCATGGCAGCCCTGCACGCGCTGCAGGTGCTTGACGGTCAAAGCAGCACTCCCCCACCCAGCGCCGGCGCGATCCTGGAATTGCGGCTGCCCGAGTTGCAGTGGCGTCGACGTAGTTGGACGGCCCACCCTGACTGCGGGTGCACCTGGTCGCCTGACCTCAGACCGGCAGCGTGAAACCACGCAATGTGCGGAACACACCTCGCGGGGCGACAATGGAGTCACCGTGAATGATCTACCGAAGAAAGCCCTGACCCGAAGCGCTCGCATGGCCGCGCTTCCGATCGGCTATGCCGGTCGCAGCGCGCTCGGAATGGGCAAGCGCATCGGCGGTAAGTCTGCCGAAGCGGTGGCCGCCGAGATCCAGGCGCGCACGGCCGAGCAGGTCTTCCGAACCTTGGGCGAACTCAAAGGTGGAGCCATGAAGGTCGGCCAAGCCATGAGTATCTTCGAGGCCGCCCTGCCCGAAGAGATCGCCGGACCCTACCGGGCAACCCTCACCCGACTTCAGGATTCTGCGCCTCCACTGCCGGCTGAGACCGTGCATCGCGTACTTGCGGAGGAACTCGGAATCGATTGGCGCGATCGTTTCGCTCACTTCGATGACACTCCAGCGGCCGCTGCCTCGATTGGTCAGGTTCACCGCGCCACCTGGCGCGACGGCCGAGATGTGGCTGTCAAGATTCAGTACCCGGGTGCTGGCAAGGCCCTCATGTCCGACTTGAACAACGCCCAGCGCCTCGCGCGCCTTTTCGCCGGACTCTCGCCCGGACTCGACATCAAACCACTCGTCGCCGAACTCAAAGCGCGCGTACTCGACGAACTTGACTACCTCGCCGAGAGCGAGTCGCAGCGCACCTTTGCCATCGCATTCGACGATGACGAGGATTTCGTCGTGCCCCACGTGCTGGCAGCAGCACCCCATGTGATTGTCACTGAGTGGATGGAGGGACGACCGCTCTCACAGGTGATCACCTCCGGCACGCGGGCCGAACGCAACCGCGCCGGCCTGCTCTACCAACGTTTCTTGCTCTCCGGTCCAGCACGCGCGGGTCTGCTTCATGCCGACCCGCACCCTGGCAATTTCCGAATCACTCCCGATGGACGACTCGGCGTACTTGATTTCGGTGCAGTCGCGCACCTTCCCGACGGACTGCCGCCACAAATGGGCCGCCTGTTGCGCATTGCGATGACGGGCGACGCCGAGACCGTGGCCGAAGGCCTGCGCGTTGAGGGATTCCTCAAGCCCGGGGTTGCCATTGGCGCTCAGTCGCTGCTCGATTTCCTCGACCCCTTCGTCGAGCCTGCCCGCCACGCACACTTTCGCTACTCGCGCGAATGGCTGCAGGGCCAATTCCGTCGCATCAACGACCCGACGAACCCTGACTTCGCCATCGGACTCAAGCTGAACCTACCGCCGTCGTACCTGCTGATTCATCGCGTGTGGCTCGGCAGCGTGGGCGTACTGTGCCAACTCGATGCCGATATCCCGGCCCGAGGCGAACTCGAGCGCTGGGTACCAGGTTTCAGCGACGGCGCGTAACGAACGTCACTCGTCGAGGTGAAGTAACTCAAGCAACACCGCACCGTAATCGTCGAGTTTGGTTCGACCGATTCCGGGAATTTGACGCAGGCCTTCGTCATCGGTGGGACGACGCTCGGCCAGAGCCATCAGCGTGGCATCGGTGAACACCACATAAGCCGGCACCGAGCGACGCTTCGCTTCTGTAGACCGCCAGTCACGTAGACGATCGAACAGCGCCTCATCGACATCTGCGGGACACGCTCGGCATCGGCCCATCGTGCGCTCGGGACCGGTGACCAGCGACTTGCCGCACACCCGACACCGAGCAGGGGGCGTACGACGACGCTCACCTCGCGGCTGTCCGCCGGGGATAACGAGCGGCTCGGAGGCACCGGTGGCAGTGGGCAGTTCGTCGAGAAACCGTGACCGCGTGCGAGAACCCCAGGCGCTCGAACCGCGCGCGCGTGACCAACTGAGCGTCAGATGTTCGCGGGCCCGAGTAATGCCGACGTACAGCAGTCGCCGCTCTTCCTCGATCGACGTCGCAGTAGTGGCATGCACGATGGGCAATGAACCCTCAACGAGCCCGACGAGGAACACGGCCTGCCACTCGAGCCCTTTGGCCGCATGTAACGACGACAGGGTGACGGCTTCGGCATCGGGAACATGCTGTGCGGTCGATCGTTCGTCGAGTTCGGTAATGAGAGTGCCCAGATTCGACTCAGGCTCGCGCTGGGCAAGGTCAGAAGCCAGCGTCACCAGTCGCGACACGTTCGCCCACGCCTCGACTACCGCGCCGGTTCCTGAAGGCCGTTCGGCGGTGTGCCCCATTGATGACAGCACTGCTTGCACTTGCTCAGGAAGCGGGGCTTGGGAGTTGGCCTCATCCGATCGCGCGGCACCGCGCAACAGCGTGATGGCGCGACGCACTTCGGCCCGATCAAAGAAGCGTTCGGAACCGGTCAACACTGTCGCGATACCGACTCGCCCCAAGGCCTGTTCAACTGGTTCAGACTGCGCGTTGACGCGGTAGAGCACGGCAATTTCACGCGGTGGCAATCCAGCGGCAATGAGGGCTGCAATGTCGCGCGCCACAGCGGTCGCTTCGGCGTCTTCGTTGGCGTACTCGTTGACCTTGGGCTTGGGCCCCGCCGGTTGTTCAGACCGCAATACCAATCGTGAGGTGCCGATCTCAGGTGAGGCAGCGATGACGCGATTGGCGAGGTCGACAATCTGCGGCGAGCAACGATACGAGCGCACGAGGCGAACTTCGGTGGCGTTGGGCCAGTTCGTACGAAAGCCCTCGAGGTATTCGGGAGACGCACCGGCGAAGGTGTAAATCGTCTGAGCCGCGTCACCCACCACGCACAGGTCATCGCGATCGCCGAGCCACAATGACAGCAAACGCATCTGCAGCGGATTAACGTCCTGAAACTCATCGACGGTGAACCAGCGGTAGCGATCGCGCACTTCCTCGGCGATGGCCGGACTGTCGTCGAGCATGCCGACCGTCAGGCGCAACACATCATCGAAATCCATCAGCCCTTCACGTGACAACAGCCGCTCATAGTCTGTGATCACTGCGGCCACCTGCTCGCGGGTCACCGACCCGGGCGGCTGACGTCCGACGGCAGCAGCTGCCTCGACGTACTGCTCGGAATGTAGGTTGCGCGCCTTGGCCCACTCAATTTCGCTCGCGAGGTCGCGCACCATGGCGGCATCCGTGGGCAGTGAGAGCCCCGCAGCAACGATCGCCACCTGACGGCCCTTGCTCGGCAGGATCTCCGGTAACGGCCCGCCGACCGCCCGCCCCCAGAAATGCTTGAGCTGTGCCAGAGCGGCCGCATGGAAGGTGCGCGCTGTGACATCGGTACCGAGGGCACGTAACCGACCGCGCATCTCACCGGCGGCGCGCGCTGTGAACGTGACGGCCAGGGTGCGCCGGGGATCATGCAGGCCGGTGGCCACTCCATGGGCGATGCGGTGCGTAATTGCTCGGGTCTTTCCGGTGCCCGCACCCGCCAGAATGACCACTGGGCCGTGTAGCGCCTCGGCAGCCGCCCGCTGCTCGGGGTCGAGTCCGTCGAGAATCTGCTCCGGGGTCACTTCGGCATCCTCGCATCGATCACCCACGCTGCGGCGGGTACGGTAGTTGTATGGCTCAGGTGACGATGTACTCCACGGTCTGGTGCGGCTACTGCCAGCGGCTCAAGGCTCAGATGGGCCGCGCCGGAATTGAGTACGACGAGGTCGACATTGAACATGACGAGGCAGCGGCGCTGTTCGTTGAGACCGTAAACGGCGGAGCCCGCACGGTCCCCACGCTCGTGTTCCCCGACGGAACGGCGATGACGAACCCGTCTCTCAAGCAGGTCACCGAGAAGGTGGGAGCAGTCGGCTGAGCGTCGAAATCGACCGCAGCCTGCTGCGCGATCTGATGCTGGGTCGCTCAACCCTCGACCGTGCTGCGCATGTGCGAACGGACCCAGAGCGCCTCGATGCCCTGTGGGCTGATCAGGCAAGCCAGGTCCTACTCATCGATGACGGACGGCTTCCCGTTCGTGACAGCGAACGACCTCACCTGACCTTGCTATCGCCACGTGACATCGAGCCAGCTCGTGCGGCCGAGCGACACCTGCTCGGCCTCGGCGATGACGGTTGCGCGGTCTTCATGGTCAGGCTCGTTGAAACGGCCGATGCGCCGGCAGGTTCAACGTGGACGGGTCTGCGTGAGGTGGGCGTAGCCCTCGACGATCGCGATGCAGGAATCGCCGTGACGGCCGTCGCCCTCGCGAATTGGCACGCCAGCCACACGCACTGCGCCCGTTGCGGTCGGCCGACAGTCATCGCGGCCGGCGGCTGGGTGCGCCAATGCCCCGATGACGGCAGCGAGCACTACCCACGCACCGATCCGGCCGTGATCATGCTGGTGCGCGATGAAGACGACCGCGCACTCCTGGGCCACCAATCGGTGTGGCAGGACGGCTGGTTCTCAACTCTGGCCGGGTTTGTTGAACCAGGCGAAACCGCCGAGGCCGCGGTACGTCGCGAGGTACTCGAAGAGTCCGGAATTGTCGTGGGCTCCGATCCTGATGACGTGGTCTATCTCGGCAGTCAGCCGTGGCCGTTCCCCTCATCGCTCATGCTTGGTTTCCACGCCCGGGCGGCGGCCGGTGAGATTATGGTCGACGGTGTCGAACTGGCCGAAGCCCGATGGTTCAGTCGCGACGAACTCCTTGCCGCCTGCACCGACGGGTCAGTGCGCATCCCATCGCCCATCTCCATTGCCCGCCGACTCGTCGAGCGGTGGTACGGCGAGCCACTGCCCGGTTCGTGGTCACGGCCGTGAAAATGGGGTCATGCTCGACAGTGAAGTGTGCGGCGTGACGCGATGACCGTGTTCATCAGACAACTCACCGGCGTGCGATTCATCGCTGCATTCTGGGTGCTGATGTACCACTTTCAAGCACCGCTCGCCACGATGGGACTTCTCGTGCCCGTCGTCTCGGACGTGCTGCGGGTGGGACGACTTGGGGTCGACCTCTTCTTCGCACTCTCCGGATTCATCCTCACGTACACCTACCTACGCAAGATCGGTCCGTCCTTCGAAGGTCGCGCCGTCGGAATCTTCCTGTGGCTGCGCCTAGCTCGCATCTGGCCGGTGCACTTCGTCATGCTCAATGTCGCCGGGCTGGCGATTATCGCGCAGTCCAAGGTCACAGGAAGTGCGTTGGCCCGCGACTGGCTCAACCCCATCGACTACATCAAAAACGTGCTGCTCATTCAGGAGTGGGGACCAAACCCGCAACGTGGTTGGAACTTCGTGGCGTGGTCGCTGTCGATGGAGTGGTTGGCGTACCTGCTGTTTCCGTTGCTCATTCTGATTCTCTGGCGGGTGCACCAGAAGGTTCCCACCGGTTGGCTTGCGGTGATCTGGGTGGCAGTTTTGGTACCTCTTTTGGTGTACGGAACCGGACACAGCGACCCGTACTACACCGACAACTGGGGTTCGACGTACCGCATTCTCACCGAGTTCACCGCCGGTGCCATCACCTACCTGATCGTCGCGCGACTGATACCGACAGACGGAAGTGATCCGCGAGCTCGCGTACAGAAACTGGCGACGACGTTGTCGATCGCGTGCCCGACCATCGTTGTACTGGGCTGCATCGTCCTCAACCGTGTCGCGGCTTTCCAGCCGCCGCTTTCCGAGAACGTCAGCGCCGACGCGGAAGCGTTACCGCCCTACTACCACCTGTGGCTCGTCCCGTTCCTGATCGTATGGATCGGTGCGTTGGCGCTCTCACGCACCGGGCTCGCGAAGTTCCTCTCGACCGATCGGCTCGTACTGGGCGGATTCATTTCGTACTCGCTCTACATGACCCATCTGGTCTGGTACGGCTTGTGGCGAGCGGGAATGAAAGCCGTGGGCATCAATGGCGGATTGCTCTACGCGGCGGGATTCATCGCACTCGTGGTCGGCGCGATCATCATCGCGTGGGCGATGTGGAAGTGGGTTGAGGAGCCGGCCCGCGAGTGGATGCGCTCGAAGGTGGGGGTGCCCACGAAGCCGGCCGGCGAAGCCGTGGAACCCAAGCCGCTGTGATCGAGTCACAACGCCTGCGCGTGGCGACCTTCAACCTGCTGCACGGAGTGCCAGTGGTGGGCGCCGACGCCGCATCGCTGCGCCCCACCCTCGATGCCAACGGCCGCCCGGTCGGCCCGCCGCCCGTGCTTGACGACACCGCACTTCGCGACTCAGTCCGCCGACTCAATGCCGACGTCCTAGGACTTCAAGAGGTTGATGTTCATCAACCGCGCAGCGGCCACCAGCATCAAGTTCAACTGATCGCCGAAGAGTCCGGAGCGCCGTGGTGGCGCTTTGTGCCCGCCGTGCGCGGCACTCCCGGTGTTGAACGCGATTGGCAACCGGCCGACCACACCGATCACCGATCTCATGACGATGCCGTGCACGACGAGGGACCGCGCTATGGCATTGGGCTGGTATCGAAATTGCCGGTGCTCGAATGGCACACCACGGTGTTCGACGCCGCTCCGTGGACTCTTCCGTTGCTCATCCCCGGGTCCCCTCGGCCGCGCATTATTCGCGTGCCCGACGAGCCGCGTGCGGCCTTGGCCGCCGTGATCGCAACACCTACCGGTCGACTCACTGTCGCGACGACGCACTTGTCGTTTGTCCCCGGTTACAACGTGCGGCAACTGCGGCGTCTACGCACTTGGCTCGCCGGCATGCCGCGGCCGCTGATTCTGATGGGCGATTTCAACCTGCCGGGCTCGCTTCCTCGCCGTATCACCGGATTCACCTCGCTAATCGATGCACCGACCTATCCGTCGAATCGACCCCGCGCGCAACTCGACCACATCATGGCCGACGGCCTGACCCGTAGTGCAGTGGCCGGTGTTCGCGGCGAGACGCTGGCACTCCCCGTCAGCGATCACTGTGCCTTAGTCGTCGACCTCACATTGCCTTAGTCGACACGCCTGTCAGCCGCCTGCCTTCTGCACGAACACAAGCGACGGCAACACAGTGAGTGAGGCGAAATTCGACGGGCGTCGTTGCACCGAGGGCTGCGCTCCGATGGTGAGATCACCCGCGCCCTGCTCATCAACGAGTTCCTTGATAAAGCCCACCATGCCGTAATCGTGACTCGGAATTCGATCGTTGCCGGTGACGACGCGCGACCGTAGCGGATCGATGACCACCGACTCACTCACCGCTTGGCCGTCGGGCCAGTCATCCCAATATCCGGTACCCCAGTCTTCGACGACGTACCAGCCACCGGGCTTGAGGTGGTGCTCGAACAAATGCCAGAAGGCAACCCGGGAAAGAATTCCGACATGAGCACCGTCGTCAATAATGAGGTCGAATCCGCCGGGAGCGTGCACTCGCGCGACCTGATCGAGAAAGTCGGGATCGGCTTGGCTGCCCTGGAACAACTGAATTCGTTCGCCGAGATCGAGCTGGGTCAGCGGCTGAATGTCGAGGCCTGCCACCTGCGCGCGCGGAAAATAGTCGCGCCACAATTGCAGTGATCCACCACGGTTGATGCCAATCTCGAGGAGCAACAACTCGCGGTCGACCAGTGGCGCGAACATGCCATCGTACGAGCGCAGATAGCCATTGGCGATCTTGTCGGTGTCGTACATCGACAAATCAAGTTCCGTACTTCGCATCGCAAGCCCCCGCTATCGGTCCGTTACTTTGGCTTTAAAGCGTAACTTGACGGGAAACATCAGGCGACTTTCGTCACTCGCCTGCCAGCATCCGTTCAAGTTCGGTTCGATCGGGCAGGGGCTGACATGCGGGCCCGGCGCCATAACGGCGCACCTCACCGAGCCGCACGTACACGAATGTTGCATCGACGCGATCGATCGCAATACCGAGCCGTTCGGCCCATGCGACTCGATAGACCGCCAGTTGGATGGGGTCCGCCGATGCCTGGCGATTGGTCTTCCAATCGACCACCTCCCAGCGATCGAGTGCGGCGTCGCCTGAGGGATCAGCGTGACGGAAGACCGCATCGATACGACCAGGAACCAGTCGACCACCCAGAAGCAATGCGAACTGCTCCTCCATTGCCCACGGACGCATGGACGCGTAGGTCATCGCGAGGAAGGTCTCTTGCATCGCTTCGAGGTCAGCGTCGGAGTCGATGTCGGCATCAGCCGCTCCGGGCAGATCATCGGGTTCGAGCAGCGGCTGCTCACCCCAGAGCGACTCAACCCACGCATGGAAGCGCGTGCCGCGTCGCGCAGCGGGAGACGGACGCTGAGGCATGGGCCGCACGAGCGAGCGCAGGAAGGCTTGTTCGTCGGAGAAAAGTAATTGCATCGACGTGGTACTCAGCGTTTCGGGCAACCGCACCGAGCGTTCGAGGGCGTGATCACGCTCGGCCTCAGCCAGCAGAACCGCGAGATCGCGATCCCACGACGCCACCCGTTCGTCGCCCTCATCAGTGAGCGACTCGGCCGTGACCACGCCACGCAGTGACTGAACTAGTGCCGCCGCGGAACGCCGCCGGTTGAGGTCAGCCGGATCGAGGGGCGTGGGCCACTGCACTGGATCAGAACCGACGAGGGGGTTGGGCTCATCGCCGGGCGGATCAGCCCAAACAGCGACGGTGCCCAGACCGCCTTCACAGCAGGAGCGAATGGTGTCGAGGAATTCACCCGGGGAGCGCGAAGTGGTGCGCGTCGCGGTCCAATAGGAAGCCGAGGCGATGAGCGTCGTTTCGGCACGTGTGATGGCCACATAGGCCAGTCGGCGTTCCTCAAGTAACGCAAGCTCGCGCACCCCCTCCTTGTAGCGTCCGTGATCGACCGAACGCGCCTCATCGCCCACGGGGAACGGTGGCAGACCGGCCGGTTCGGGCTCGCGTCGCACCGAGTACGGCAACGCGTCAGGTGCGGTGGTCCAGACACCACGACCCCGACTCGAAGGAAAGGTGCGGTCGTCAAGGCACGGAAGCACCACGACTGGAAACTCCAGGCCCTTGGACTTGTGAACGCTCATGATGCGCACACTGTCGCCGGGATTGGGCAGGTCAGCTTCGGGATCTTCCTTGAACTTTCGTGCATCGCGCACGAATTGCAGCAGCCCAGAGAGAGTCGCACGACCATCGAGGTCACGGAACTCGCTCGCCAAGGTCTGGAAGGCGCCAACTGCTGCCAGTCGCTGTGCCGCAACCGCTCCGCCGTCGGCCATGAGTTCGGCACGGAATCCCGTGACATCGAGGACTCGATCGACAAGATCGCCCAGTGGCTCGCCTACGTAGCGACGCAGCACACGCAGTTCATTCGCTAGCTTCAGCATTCGCTCACCGGCTTCGTCGCTGAGTCGCGCGTCGCCCAGGTCATCGAGTGCGTCGACAAGGCAGACCAAATCAGCAGGGTCACTACCCGCCACTGCCGCATCAAGTGCATCGTCGATCGCCCGGCGTTCATAGCGATTGAATCGTCCGGCGAGGTCGGCGGCGCGTTCACCAAGAAGCCGAAGATCGCGAGGCCCAATGCGCCATCGCGGCCCAGCTAACAGGCGGGTACACGCAGCATTCGCGGTGGGATCGTGAAGCAGCTCGAGCACGCTGAGTACTTCGACGACTTCCGGCAACGACAGCAGCCCTTCAACTCCCACGATCTCGACCGGCACGCCCCGTAATACCAGTGCATCTCGCAGCAACCCAACGCGTGACAGTGCGCGCATCAACACGGTGATGTCACTCCACGGGTGTCCGGCCTCGTGGAGCTCCACTATCCGATCTGCAATCCAGGCGAACTCGTCGAGTTCGGTGGACAGCATGGCGCACACAATGGACGCCGTCGGCGCTGGTGGCCGAGAGGTCTGGCCCGCAACCAGTAACCCCGCTTCCGGGTGAAGTGCGCGCAACGGCTGCGCCACCGCATTGGCCACATCAAGAATCGGTTGGCGACTTCGACGATTAGTCGTCAACGGGTACACCGTGGCGGGCTTCGACGTGCCGTCGTCGGCAACCACCGGGAAATGTTCGGGAAATCGATCGATGTTGACGACGCTGGCGCCGCGCCACTCGTAAATCGCTTGAAAGGGATCTCCGACGGCAGTGACCGGATGTCCGTTGCCGAAAAGGGTCTGCATCAACAGTCGCTGAGTGACTGAGGTGTCTTGATACTCGTCGAGTAAGACCACCCGAAACCGATCACGAAGATCGTCGGAGACCTGCGGGTAGCGCTGAGCTGCGGTGAGTGCCAATCTCAACTGATCGGAGAAGTCCATGACGAACAGACGCTGCTTTTCGGCGCGCAGTTCGTCGACGAGTGCCGCGAGATCGCGTCGTCGTTGCGCGGTCTGAATCATGTCGCGACCGATGTTTTGGAGTTTGGTTCCGAGCAGCCACTCGATCAAACGGGCATCGCTGCTACGCAGTGCGTCGGGGTCGACGGCGTGCTCTGTGAGCGCGGACTCAAGTGTCAACAACTTGTCGACCATATCGAAGGGGGTCGTGGGCGGACCCTCGAACTCGATCGTGCTGCGGCACACGACCCGATACGCCAACTGTTTGAGAGCGGCATCGCTGACCATGCGGGCACCGGGTTCAGCGCCCACGAGCGTTCCGTGCTCACCAATCAGACGCGACGCGAAGGAATGGTAGGTGCTGACAGTGGGGTCACCATGTTCGTCGGAGTCACCAGCGACCTGAGAACGCACGGTGGTCAGCGACGCCCTCACCCGAGCAGCGAACTCAGCAGTGGCCTTCGTGGTGAACGTGAGCCCCAACACGTGTTCAGGCGCAACTGCACCGGTTGCCACCAGCCACGTGACCCGTGCGGCCATCACGGTCGTCTTGCCAGTACCGGCACCGGCCACGATGAGCCCGGGCTCGAGCGGAGCAGTGGCCGCAGCCAACTGTTCGTCCGAGAAATCGACGTTGAGCCACCGACGAAGATCGGCGGGCACCGGTAACGTATTCATTGCCCGACCACCGACTGCCCGGTGTCGTGAGCGGGGCACTGCCAGCGCATGGCACACGAGGCGCATTGAGTTCCGGGAGTGGCCCAGAACTGCTCATCGCGCAGCAGTTGTCCGGCAGCTGCCAGCGGCTGCTCGATCCACGCTGGCTCGTCATCGAACGAGATGGCCGCTTGCTCGAACACCTTGGGTCCACCCATCCCCTTTGCCGCATCATCACGCAGCGACACGATGGATGAGCCGCCCGATTCAACAGCCAGTGCGCCCAGCCCGTCGGCGCTCAACTGCTCAGTGACGGCGCCATGCGCCACCGCTGCCTGATACACGCCCAACTGAAGATGGTGCGGTACATCGCCCGCGGCGACGGTTCCTCCGGTCTTGAGGTCGGCCACATGAACTTGAACGGAATCGCCATCGACGCGAATCTCAACCACGTCCATCGACCCGCGCAGCACGACGGCGACATCACCGTGCGCTCCGCGCACCGTCAGTGGTGTGGCGAAACTGACTTCGCTTCCGAGCAGCGCACCTTGGCGGGCACCGTGCCAGTGCAGAAAACGCGTGAGTGCCTCGCGGGCATTCGCGCGCTCGATGCGGCTATACCACGGTGCCTCAAATCCCAGTTGCGACCACACTCTGCCGAGCAGGCCGTCGAGCACCTCAAGGTCGGCTTCAACTTCATTGCGCGCCACGAGGTCGGCGACAGCATGCACGAGGGTTCCGAATCCCATCGCCGTCGATGTTTGCGAGCGAGCTCGAGCTTCATGTTCGAGAAACCACCGCAGTGGGCAGGTATCGATGGCGGTCAGCGAACTTCCTGACAGTGGCACCGGCCGCTCGGGGTCGAGCATCGGAACACCGGGGTCGGTGCGATCAAGTAATCCCCACCAACGGCCGGGATCGGCGGCGGGAGCGACGACTGCCCCGTCTGCCGTTCGCCAGTCAGCAAGCACCGCCAGTCGGGCAGCTGCCGCTTCACGCACCGACATGCGCGATGTCTGGTCGGTGAGGACGGAACGAAGTTCAGCGACGAGGGAGTCAAGGGTCAACGCTCGCGCGGCTACCGAATCGCCTCCCGGCGCTGCGGACCGACCGACCTGGCGGATGGGCACCGACAGATCGGATAGGAAGCGCGATGGTTGCGCTCCGGCTTCGTCGTCGGGACTACTCACTGCGGTGACAATGAGCCGTTCGCGTGCTCGAGTGCAGGCTACGTAAAAGAGCCGGCGTTCTTCGGCAAGGAGTTCGTTGAGGGTTGGAGCGTCAGACACCGCAGGGTAACCAGCCGAATCACAGGTCAACGTCTCGGCGTCGAGGAGTGAGGATCGGCGACGCACATCGGGCCAGGTTTCTTCCTGCACTCCCGCGACGACCACCAGACGCCACTCGAGTCCTTTGGATCGGTGTGCCGTAAGCAACCGCACCGCATCGTTGCGCAGCGGCGACTCGCGCAGTCCGCTTGCCGGGATTTCCTGAGACTGCAATTCGTCAATGAAATTCGCTAGTCCGACAAAGCGGTCGTGTCGAGCCACTGCACGCTCGGCTTCATCGAATAGCGCCACGATCGCGTCGAGATCAGCATTGGCCCGACGGCTGGCCCGACCGGCCGAGAGCGCCGCCTGCTCAAGGCGTCGGGGCCAGGGCGTGCCAGAGAACAACATCCACAGCACGTCGGCGGGTGACGCACCTTCATGGAGTAACTCACCCGCGGCCGCCAGCAGGCGGGCAAGCCGTCGCGTGCCTCGCACCGCGTCGTCGAGAGCACCCGGATCGATCGCGTCGACCGCGTGGGGGTCGGCGAGCAGGTCAACGAGGACATCGACAGACGGCCGAGGACGTTCTGGTGGAATGCCCAGTGCAGCCGGCTCACGGATTCGCTCATCGCGCTCGCGTCGCCGGAGAGTTCGCACCATGCGGCGCAGGTCGGCGGCATCGACGCCACCGAGCGGGGAGGTCAGAAGCGATTGCGCTACGTCGGGAGTGAGCGAGCGACGATCGGCCACCACGTCGGCCGCCATCAGCAGTGGAATGACCGCAGGCTCACGCGCCAACGGCAATTCATCGCCCGCAACCTCCACAGGAACACCGGCGGCCACAAGTGCGCGACGCAGTGCGGGAATCTGCTGAGTGCCTGACCGCACCAACACGGCCATGTCACTCCAGGTCAAGGGCACCTCAGTCTCGGACTGCTCGAGCACCGCCCGGCGAAGGACGTCGGCGATGAAATCGGCCTGCACCCGTTCGTCGTCGCAGACGACTGCCTCGACCGAACCGGGCGGGGATGCGGGATCGCACTGCGGACCACGCAACCGATGAATGTGTTCAGAACGCAGGCCATTCGGGGCGCGACTTCCGATAACGGCACTGGCAGCAGCGCGGATGACCGGGCCGAAGCGCCGCGTGTGACCCAGAACCACCACCGGCACCTCAGCGCCCTCAGGGGTGGCAAAGTCGCTGCGAAACCTCAGTAGGCCGCCGACATCGGCACCACGAAACGAATAGATCGCCTGATCGGGATCGCCGACAACCACCAGCGAGGTCTGCGCGGTAACCAGCGCCTGCAGCAGTCGGACCTGAATCGGATCGGTGTCCTGATACTCATCGACAAACACCGCACGGTAACGACTGCGAATCTCAGGGTGCTGCTCTGCCACAAGAACAGCGCGCAGCATGACCTCGGTGTAGTCGAGCACGTTCTCGGCATCGCTGACTTCGAGGTATTCATCGGCAAACTGCCCGACCGACCGCCACGTGCCGTCACCTTCGCGTTCACCGAGCCACTGCAAGTCGGCTGGCTCAAGACCCAGCCCACGCACGCGAGCGATGAGAGCTCGCACCTCTTCGGCGAATCCTCGCGTGGGCAGCGCCTCAACGAGTTCGGCGGGCCAGGAAACCGAGCCCTGCTGCACGCTGCCAGCGAGCAATTCGCGAATTCGGGCTTGCTGCTCGGGCCCACTGAGAAGTCGTGGCGGAGAACGAAACGCCTCCGGGTCAGCAAACTGACGCATCAGTCCGTAGGCAAAGGAATGAAAGGTGGCGATGAGCGGAACCGCTCCCCCACCTGCGCGGGCAGTGATGCGCGTACGCAATTCACCGGCCGCCCTACGACCAAAGGTCAACACCAGCACCTCGTCAGGCCGGATGGCTTCGTGTGGATCGGTGAGTCGACTGATGACCGACTCGACGATGGTGGTGGTCTTCCCAGTTCCGGGTCCGGCAAGCACTAAGAGTGGACCGGCCCGATGGGACTGCACGAGTTGCTGGTCGCCATCGAGTTCGGGCGCCTCGGCGGAGGCCGGCGGCGTGCGGTCGAGCGACCAGTGCACTGTCACCTGCCGATTATGTACATAGGGGTCTGACGTGACGGCCTTCTACCGGCCGTCCCACCGAGAGCGAGCCATGTCGACCCGGGTCCCGCGCAGGAAAGCGCCCTCCGCCTCAAGACGTCGAAGTGCCTCCTGCTCATGCCCCGCGGCCGGTCGCCCATCCGCTCGCACCACCCGGTGCCAGGCAACTCCCGAGCCGAAGCGAGCCATGACCGTGCCCACAGCCCGCGCGCCACCCTCGCCCAGCATGGCGGCCACATCGGAATAGGCCAGCACACGGCCGGGCGGAATCGTGTCGACGAGATCGAGCACACGCTCCGCGAATGGGCTAGGCAGCACGTGTCGAATCCTGCCCCCTCGGGTCGTACTGCGATGATGCAGGGATGGATGCGCCGCAGGAGATCGCGCGCACCCTCGTGATTGAAGACGGCGTCGTTTCCAAAAGCGTTCGTCGGCCGGCCGACCTCGTGCGCTTCGTGCTGGTTATCCTCGTGTCCCTCGCGGTCCTCGCCATTGCCTACTTCGCCTCGAACACCGCGAATGGCATCGGCACTGACGTCGCCGACGCCCTCCAGAAGCTACCCGGATGGCTGCTCCTGCCACTGTCGCTGGTCTCCGGCCTCGGAATCCTGATCCTGCCGGTCGTGGTGGCCGTCGACCTGCTCGTGCGCCGCCGCGGCCGCCAGCTCATCGATGCACTCGGCGCAGCGGTGGTGTCGATCATCGTGGTCACGGTACTGGCGTGGGCGGCTGAAAAGTACGCCCCCGACGGTCTCTGGCGTGCCGTTAACGGTGATGCCACCCGCGATCAAAACCCGTTCTACCCGCTACTCGCCGGCATCGTTGCGTTCTGTTCGACCGCTCGAGTGATTGAACGGGCACGCTGGAGCATTCTTTCGGCCGTCGTCATCGCTGCGACGTTCGTTTCGCTCGTGATCAATGGGGCGTTCACCCTTACCGGTCTCCTACTCACGGTGCTGATTGGCTGGGCCATCGGCCTCCTCGCCCGCTATGCACTCGGTACTCCCACAACCCGACCTCCAGGAGTTGAGGTTGCTGCCGCACTCGAACGCGCCGGGCTGCCGGTTACCGTTCTGCGTGCTACCCGCATCACCAGCGAAGGCCGGCGTTACAGCGCGACCACCGATCATGGCCAGCGACTGCAGGTGGTGGTGCTTGACCGCGACCTCGAAGGGGCCGGCCTGTTAAGTCGGGCGTGGCGCACGGTGCGTTTGCGCGATGACGAGGCGTACGGCGGATTGTCGATGCGCCGCACCCTTGAGCGCGCGGCATTGATGGCCTACGCCGGCGAGTCCGTCGGAGCACCCACCCCACACCTGCGGGTGGTGTCCGAAATCGGCGCTGACGCAGCGATCCTTGCCTACGACCACATCGAGGGGCAGGCCTTCGACCTGATCGAGGTCACCGATTCCGATGTGCGCGGTGCGTGGGAAGCCCTGCGCACACTGCACGATCACCGCATCTGTCATCGCGCACTGTCCTCCGACCACCTTCTGCGTGACCCCGAAGGTCAGGTCTGGCTCCTTGATCTCGGATCGGGCATCGTTGCCATGAGCGATCTGCAGGAACGCATTGATCTTGCCGAGTTGCTGGCGACCACCGCATCGGTGAGTTCGCCCGCGCGCGCCGTCGCAATGGCACGCGAAGTGCTGGGTGATGCGCGCATCGCGCGCGCGCTTCCGGTAATGCAGCCGGTCGCGTTTTCGTCCGAAACACGCCGAGTGGTGCGACGCGACAAGTCACTCCTCAAGGCACTGCGCGAGGCGTTGATCGACATCACCCCCGAAGGTGAGGTTGAGCAAATCTCGGTTGAACGCGTCAAACCACGCACGCTGCTCACCATCGTGGCTGGGCTCGTGGCCGCCTACATCTTGCTGGGACAGCTCGCCCAAGTTGACCTGCTGCAGTTGTTCCGAGACGCCAACTGGACGTGGGTCGGTATCGCGGCCATTCTTTCGGCGCTCACGTTCGTCGGTGCCGCGATGGCGTTGCAGGGGTTTGTTCTTGAAAAACTCTCCCTCCTTCGCACCTTCCTCGCCCAACTTGCCGCTGGTTTCGCCACGCTCGTCACGCCGCCCACTCTCGGAACCGTTGCCGTCAACGTGCGCTATCTCCAGCAGTCGGGTGTGCATCCTGCTGTCGCCGGAGCCAGTGTGGGCGTGTCGCAGATCATTGCGTTCTTCGTTCACATTTCACTGCTCTTCATCGCCGGCGTTCTCGCTGGCTCGCAGCATGATTTCGCTTTTGATCCGCCCCGAGAAGCCATCATCGTCGTGGCCGCGCTCGCACTCTGCCTAGTCGTGGTGCTTCCGCTTCCACCGGTTCGACGCTGGCTGTTCAGCCGAGGTAAGCCGATGTTGCAACGGGTGGGTCCGCGATTGGTGGCAGTGGCACAGCGCCCCGCGAAGCTCGCCGTCGGAATCGGCGGCATCCTCATTCTCAACATCGCCTTCTGCGCCTGCCTCGTCGCCTCGGTCTACGCATTCGGCGGCACTGCCAGCAGTCTGTGGGCGATTGCACTGGTGTATCTCGCGGGTTCGACTTTGGGACAGGCCGCACCGACGCCAGGTGGCGTGGGTGCCGTCGAGGCCGTGATGACGGCCGGTCTGGTCGGCGTGGGCGTCGATGCCGGTATCGCGCTGTCCAGCGTGCTGCTCTTCCGCCTGCTGACCTTCTGGCTACCCACAATTCCAGGCTGGCTATCGTTCCAGTGGCTCACCAAACACGACGCCCTCTGATCCGCCCGCCCCAACCCCTGCAAGCCCATTACTCTCTCCGCGAGTTCATCACTTAGCAGCGTTATCCGGCGTTTTAGTGCCACTACCTGATGGACTCGCCGACAAAATGCGCATGCGTCAGCAGGTGTGGTTGAGTGGTGTCACCGATTCAAGGAGCTGTCAATGAGCGAGTCCACCCCGAATGAGATGCCGGTCGTCAAGGTTGGCCGCAATGGCCCGTATCAGGTCTCTGGCGACGTCGTGCTGCACGACGCCAACGGCGAAGTGATTGCGACCGAGGGGCATTTCTGGCTCTGTCGCTGCGGTGAATCCCAGGACAAGCCCTTCTGCGACGGCAGCCACAAGCGAGTGGCCTTCACCGACCCCGGAACATTCCCGCCGGAGTAGCGACTTAGTAGTTGGGTTTGTCGGGCTCAATCTGGTTGACCCACGCAACGACGCCGCCGCCCACGTGAATGGCGTCAGAGAATCCGGCGCCCTTCACCACTGCGAGCGCCTCGGCCGACCGGCCACCGACCTTGCAGTAGAGAACAACGCGCTTGTCACTCGGCAGGTCGGCCAGGGCTGAACCATCAAGGAACTTGCCCTTCGGAATCAGCACCGAACCCGGAATCGACACGATTTCGTACTCGTGTGGCTCACGAACATCGATCAACTCGAAATCGTCTTCACCGCGCTCACGAGCGTCGAGCATGTCGCGCAACGTCACCACAGAAATTGTGGAATCGTGGGCGGCCTCGGCGGCGGCATCGCTGATCGTGCCGCAGAAGGCCTCGTAGTCGATCAACTCAGTAACCGTGGGGTGATCGCCGCAAATCGCGCAGTCAGGATCCTTACGCACTCGCACCTTGCGGAACACCATGTCGAGGGCGTCGTACACCATGAGCGATCCGACGAGCGGCTCGCCAATTCCGGTGAGCACCTTGATCGCCTCGGTGACCTGAATCGATCCGATGGTTCCGCAGAGCACGCCGAGAACACCGCCCTCAGCACACGACGGCACCATTCCGGGCGGCGGCGGCTCAGGGTAAAGGCAGCGGTAGCAGGGTCCGTACTCGCTCCAGAAGACGCTGGCCTGACCATCGAAGCGATAGATCGAACCCCAGATGTAAGGCTTGTTGAGCAACACACACGCGTCATTGACCAAGTAGCGCGTGGCAAAGTTGTCGGTTCCGTCGACGATGAGGTCGTATTGCGCGAACAACTCCATGACGTTGCTGCTGTCGAGGCGCTCTTCGTGAAGATTCACCGTGATCAGCGGATTGATTTCGCGCACCGTATCGCGGGCACTTTCGGCTTTACTGCGTCCGATATCTGACTGACCGTGGATGATCTGCCGCTGCAAATTACTCTCGTCGACCACGTCGAATTCGACGATGCCCAGCGTGCCCACGCCCGCAGCAGCGAGGTACATGAGCGACGGTGATCCGAGTCCGCCCGCGCCGACACACAGCACCTTGGCGTTCTTCAGCCGCTTCTGCCCACTCATCCCCACGTCAGGAATGATCAGGTGGCGGCTGTAGCGGCGGACTTCCTCAACTGTGAGCGAGTCCGCGGGCTCAACGAGAGGCGGAAGGGACACGGCATTCTCCAGGGAAGTCAATGTAGCGGGATGTAGTCACAACCCTGTCACGCGTGCTCGTGTTCCCCACGTCGGGGGCGAATACCCGCTCGCACCTGCGAACCCTTCGCAACTCTGCGCTAACGAGCACCACTCACTCGCACACCGCCGGACCACTCGGCCACTCCCGAGACGGCGGCCCTCACGTGGCTGGCCAATAGATTCCACTCGTGCGCACGGGGACTGGATGCGCGATACACCACACCAATATGGCGGCCCGGAGCTGGCGATCGGAATCGCGCGAATCCCAATTCCGCGGATCCCTCAGCGCGAACGGCAGTCGCCGGCAGCAAGGTGGTGCCGAGTCCTGCCTCGACCAGCCGCACAATGGTCGACAAACTCGCCGCCCGCGCCGATCCCGCCTCACGCGCACCGACAGTTCCACACACTTCCAAGGCCTGATCACGAAGGCAGTGACCTTCGTCGAGAAGTAGCAACCGGGTTTCGACCAGCGATGTCAATGGAATCGCCTCACCCCCCGCCAGCGGATGGCCAGCAGGCACCGCCAGCACGAAGTCCTCGTCATAGAGCGGCACTTCTGCCACGCCTGCCGCCCCCACGGGCAGCGCCAGAATCGCGACGTCAATCGCACCAGTCGAGAGCGCCTCAAGCAGCCGCGCGGTCTGGTCTTCATGAATCTCAGGAAGCATCGCCGGCACCGCCTTCTGCAGGGTGCGCAGCATGGGGGGCGCCAAGTACGGCGCGACAGTCGGAATCACTCCGATGCGCACTAGGCCCGCCAGAGGCTCTCGGTCGGAGTCAGCAAGCAATGCCAGAGCATCGAGAGACTCCAGTGACGCCCGCGCAGCAGGGAGCAGCCTTTGACCATCGGGAGTCACCAGTACTCGTCGCGTCGTGCGCTCAATCAATGCCACACCCAGATTGCGTTCTAGCGCAGCCAACGCCTGCGACAGTGCCGGCTGGCTCACCCGAGCCGCTGCCGCCGCGTCACCGAAGTGACCGAGCTCGGCCACAGCGACGAACGCCCGTAACCCCGCGATTGACGGAGCCGAGGCGCCGGGTATCTGAGGTAGCAGGTCAACGCCTTCGAGAAATTCATAGGCCATACCGATGAGTGTACGGCCAATGTGTTGCCCTTCCTCTTAGTACTACGAGGTGTGGTGAACCTCCTGCAGCCCGTACACCGGCGTGGCAAGGCCCTCGAGTCGTGCCTTGAGCTGTAACGACAGGAACTGCGAATAGTGGCGCGACTGGTGCAAGTTGCCACCGTGGAACCACAGGTTCTGCACCTGAGTCGGCTTCCACATGTTGCGCTCTTCGCCCTCCCACGGCCCGGGATCCTTGGGCGTGTTCGAGCCGAGCCCCCACACCTTGCCAACCCGGTCAGCGGTATCGCGGTCAATGAGGTCAGCGACCCACCCATTCATCGAGGCGTATCCCGTGGCGTACACGATGACGTCAGCGGGAACCTCGGTGCCGTTGTCGAGCACGACACCATTGGCCGTGAGGTGATCGACCTGACCTGCCACCAGTGTGATCTTGCCGTCGATGATCATCTGCGAGGCGCCAATATCGATGTAGTAGCCCGAGCCGCGCCGCAGGTACTTCATGAACAGTCCCGAGTCGTCGGGTCCGAAGTCGAGTTGGAATCCGGCCGCCTCAAGGTCAGCGTAGAAGTCGGCATCGACTTCGCGAATCTTGTCGTATACGGGCTTTTGGAAATCGGCGAGAATCGCATAGGGAAGGGACGCGAAAATCAAGTCGGCCTTGGCGGTCGTCACTCCGCTGCGAAGTGCACGCTCGGAATACAGGTCACCGAGCCCAATCTCCATCAGCGACTCAGACTTCACAATGTGAGTTGTCGATCGCTGCACCATGGTGACGTCAACACCGGCCTCAAACAACGCCGCGCAAATGTCATGCGCCGAGTTGTTGGAGCCAATCACCACAACCTTCTTGCCGACATAACCGTCAGGCCCTGGATGCTGTGACGAATGGTGCTGCTCACCGGCGAATGTGTCGGCACCCGCGAAGTTCGGGACGTGGGGCTGGGCTGACATTCCGGTCGCGAACACCAACTGTGTCGGCCGCAGCACCACTTCGTCGCCATCGCGGTCAATGACCACCGACCAGGTACCTGCGGCGTCATCCCACGCGGCGTGCTTCACCTCAGAACGAGTCCAGTAGTTGAGTTCCATCACCTTCGTGTACATCTCAAGCCAATCGCCGATCTTGTCCTTCGGCGAAAACACCGGCCAGTTCGCCGGAAAGTCGATGTACGGCATGTGGTCGTACCAGACCGGGTCGTGCAGGCAGAGCGACTTGTAGCGCTTACGCCATGAATCACCTGGCCGGTCGTTCTTCTCCACAATGATCGTCGGAACTCCGAGTTGGCGAAGCCGCGCGCCGAGACCAATCGCACCCTGCCCGCCACCGATGATCACCACGTACGGCTGGGTGTCGTACCCCAGTGAGGCACGCTCTTCCTCTTGCTCTTCCTTCCACGTCTTCGCTCCGACGTTCCGCCCGTGCTTGGCACCGAGAGGCCGGGTGAATCCCGACTTCTCCTCGTACCCCTTGAGTTCGACCATCGTCGTGAGCAATGTCCAGATGCGGCCGTCACGAACCCGAATCAGGCCGAATCCACGCGCAACGTCGGTCTCGAAACTGATCCAGCCTTCAAGCACGCCATCGGCCTCAGTGGCCACTTCTCCTTCAGCAACCTGCCAACCCGTTGGCTTCACCTGTGCAAGGCACTCACCGAGCATGTCGCGTACTTGGTCGCGGCCCTCCATCGTGCGGATGTTCCACGTGAACGACACCAAGTCACGCCAGTAGCACTCGTCGGCAAAGAGGTCAACGGCCGCATCAACATCGCCTCGTTCCAGCGCATCGCCGAACGTGGCCAGGAAAGCGTTGAGTGACGCAGTAGCAGTTGGGTCGAGCATGAACGTCCTCCAAGGTCATCGGTATGGCTTCGCGCCAGTGTGGGACCTCACCCATGAGCGGTCAACCTCTTTAGTAATTCTCCCGTTCGATCATGGCCAGGTAGTCGCTCTCGCGCGCACCAAAAACGTTCGAGGTGATGTCGCCAATGACTGCGACCCGTTCCATTGCCGCACGATGACACAGTCACCGTGCGTATGCCAGTCTTGTTCTTATGTCGCGACCCGTCGTTGGTCTCACCTGCTACGTCGAACTAGCAACGTGGGGCGCATGGAAGACCCGCGCAGCACTCATCCACACCGCGTATACCGACTGCCTCAGTGCTGCTGGCGCCCTCGTGGTGATTGTGCCGCCTCACGAGGGCGACGAGGTACTCGATCGTCTCGATGGCTTGGTCATTGCCGGCGGCGCTGATATCGACCCGGCCCGCTACAGTCGCGAACCTCACGCCACTACCGACATTCCACGTGCCGACCGCGATGCCAGTGAGTTGACGCTCTACCACGGTGCACGTCAACGTGGCATGCCTGTACTCGGAATCTGCCGCGGACTACAAGTCATGGCAGTGGCCGAAGGTGGCCACCTGCACCAGCACCTTCCCGATGTCGTCGGCGACCTTCGGCACCGCGCCGAACCGGGAACGTTCAGCGAGCATGGCGCCACGTTCACTCCCGGTTCGCTCGCAGCGCGTGTCACTGGCAGCACCAGCGCAACCGTCAACTCATCGCACCATCAAGCGGTGGCCGACGCTGGCGCACTGACGGTCAGCGGGTGGGCCGACGACGACACCATCGAGACCGCGGAAGATCCGAACGCACTGTTCGTATTGGGAGTGCAATGGCACCCCGAGCACGGTGTCGATGACATCAGTCGGCGCCTCTTCGCCGCCTTCACTGACGCGGCGCGCGAATACCGAACCTCACTCACTTAACCAGAGGTATCGAAGAACACGTTCTTCGTCTCAGTGAATGAATCAAGTGCATCGGGACCGAGTTCACGCCCCAAGCCCGATTGCTTGAAACCACCAAATGGGGTCCAATAGCGCACCGACGAATGCGAGTTGACCGACAGATTGCCGGCCTCAATGCCTCGCGCCACACGAATGGCTCGACCGACATCGCGTGTCCAGATCGAACCTGACAGTCCATAAGGCGAATCGTTCGCGAGCCGCACAGCATCGTCGTCGTCGTCGAAGGGCATCACCACGACGATCGGCCCGAATATCTCCTCCTGCACCAGGCGATCCTTAGATGACGTCGATTCGATCACCGTCGCCGGGTACCAGAACCCTGGGCCTTCAGGCACCGAGCCGCGGAAGAGCACGTTGGTGCCATCAGGAACAAACGAGGCGACCGTCTCACGATGCTTGGCCGTGATCAGCGGACCCATTTCCGAAGTCTCAAGGCGCGGATCCTCGACTCGCACGCCCTGCACGGCGGGGATGAACAGTTCGAGGAATCGGTCGTACACCGACTTCTGAACCAGAATGCGCGAGCGAGCGCAGCAGTCTTGTCCGGCGTTGTCGAAAACGCCATACGGCGCACGCGCGGCAGCCAGTTCGAGGTCGGCATCGGCAAAGATCACGTTGGCGCTCTTGCCACCAAGCTCGAGCGTCACCCGCTTCACCTGCGGCGCACACTGCGCCATCAACGCCGTGCCCACTTCAGTCGAACCGGTGAACACCACCTTGCGCACCGAAGGATGCGCCACAATCGCGTTGCCCACGATCGACCCCTTGCCAGGGATCACCGTGAAGACACCATCGGGAAGTCCCGCCTCGCGACCAAGTTCGGCCAACCGAATCGCAGTCAGGGGTGTTACCTCTGCCGGCTTGAGTACGACGGTGTTACCCGCCGCCAATGCCGGAGCAAAACCCCAGCCGGCTATAGGCATCGGGAAGTTCCACGGCACGATGACGCCGACGACACCGAGGGGCTCCTTGATCGTCACATCAAGTCCGTTGGCCACCGGAATCTGACGGCCGAAGAGACGCTCAGGGGCAGCGCTGTAGTAGTTCAGAACATCGCGTACATTGCCGGCTTCCCATCGAGCATTACCGATGGTGTGACCGGCGTTGGCAACCTCGAGCTGTGCCAGTTCCTCGATGTGGTCGTCAACGAGTGCGGCGAAAGCCCTCAGCAGTCGCGCCCGATCGCCGGGTGCCACGTGTCGCCACGTGTCGAAGGCGCGATGCGCCTTCTCAATGAGCGCGTTGGTTTCTTCCGCCGAAGTCGACGGCACTTGCTGCACCACCTGTTCGGTGGCGGGATTGATCACATCGTGCATCGACAGCGTTGACACGGTGGTGTGGCCTCCGGGATCGCGTAAACGGATAGGGGGTTCAGGGGTTCAGGGGTTCAGGGACAGTGTGCAACGACTTACATGCGTTCGAAACTGCGGAAGAGTTCCCAATCGGTGACTGCCGCGCCATAGGCAGCGAGTTCGATTCGCGCCATATTCGCGTAGTGTGCGTGCACGTCAGGTCCGAATGTGTCGCGCACCCACGCGCTCCCTTCCCACAACGCGAGTGCGTCAGCCAGATTCGACGGAATACGCACCGCGTCGGACTCGTAAGCATTGCCCGCGAAGATGGGCTCGAGTTCGAGATTGCGATCGATTCCGTCGAGGCCTGCCGCAATCATTCCCGCTACCGCGAGATAGGGATTGACGTCACCGCCGGGAACTCGATTCTCAAGGCGCAGTGACGGACCGCTTCCCACCAACCGGAAGGCACAGGTTCGATTATCGCGACCCCACTTCGCGGCGGTCGGCGCAAACGATCCTGCTGCAAACCGCTTGTATGAATTGATGTTCGGCGCGAAGAAGAGCGCGAGTTCAGCGAAGTGTTCCAGTTGCCCTGCAATATAGGCGCGGCCTAGCGCCGACAACCCTTGCTCGTCCGAATCGTCGGCCATCACGAGTGTGCCGTCGGTTCCGCGGAACGACAGGTGAATGTGACACGAATTGCCTTCGCGCTGATTGAACTTGGCCATGAAAGTCAACGAGTTGCCCCGCTGAGCGGCAATTTCGCGCGCACCGGTCTTGTAGATGGAGTGGTTGTCGCAGGTGGCGTGCGCTTCGTCGTATTTGAATGCGATCTCGTGTTGACCGGGATTGCATTCGCCCTTGACTGATTCGACGGTCATGCCCGCTGCGGCCATTCCGAGGCGGATATCGCGCAGCAAGGGCTCAACCCGCGAGGTGCCCACGATTGAGTAGTCAACGTTGTAGAGATTGCTCGGAGTCAGGTCGCGGTATGCACCACGCCACGCGTCTTCATACGAGTCTTCGAACACGATGAACTCGAGTTCGGTGCCGACTAAAGCGATCATGCCGCGTTCGGAAAGACGCGCCTGCTGGACCTCGAGTACCTGCCTCGGTGACGCCGTCACCGAGGTTCCGTCGTGCCACCTCACGTCAGCAATCACCATCGCGGTGCCTTCGTGCCAGGGAATCAGCCGCAGTGTCGACAAGTCCGGTGCCATCACGAAGTCGCCGTAACCGGTGTCCCACGACGACATCGAGTAGCCGCCCACTGTGTTCATCTCGATGTCAACCGCGAGCAGGTAGTTGCATCCTTCCGTGCCGTGCGCCAGCACCTCATCAACGAAGAACTCGCCGTGGATGCGCTTACCCTGGAGCCTGCCCTGCATGTCTGTCATCGCCACAATGACGGTGTGAATCGCACCCGACTCAACCGCAGCTCGCAGTTCGTCAACGGTCAACATCCCACGCTTGGCCACGACCACTCCCGTCGTACAGGTGCGGGGAACCTCCGCCGCTGATCCGACGCTACTCCCACGAGCCCCCCTTCCGCGGGGATACCCTGCCGTCATGCACGATGTTGAGGCGGTGCTTGACCGCATTGAGCCGCTTCGCGGTTCGCGAACGGTGCGCGACCTCGCAGGCGGCCTCACCAACCGCAACCTCAAGGTCACGACCGATCGCGGGATTTTTGTTGTGCGCCTGTCGTCTCCCTCGGCCGGGCTGCTCGCCGTCGATCGCGATATCGAATACCGCAACACCCTGATTGCGGCTGAAACAGTGGGAGCTGGCGTCGTCGACTACCTGCCCGGCGAAGGTGTCCTGGTCATCGAGTGGATCGAGGGCACGACCTTCAACGAAAGCGACCTACTCGACGAACGCAATCTCGTGCGCGCTGCGCAGGCCTGCCAGCGGCTTCACTCTGGAAGGAGATTCAGCAACGATTTTGACATGTTCGATATCCAGCGCCGCTACCTCAGCGTCGTCCTCGATAAGGGTTTTCGCCTACCGGCTCGTTACCGCGATTTCGAGCCACAGGTTGAACGCATCCGCTCGGCGCTGGCAGTGCAACCCATCGCCACGGTTCCCTGCAACAACGACCTGCTTGCGGGCAACTTCATCGACACCGGCGACGAACTGCGCCTCATCGATTACGAATACAGCGGTAACAACGACCCCTACTTCGAACTGGGAAATATCTGGAGCGAGTCGACCCTTCCACTCGGCCACCTCGAGGTACTCATTACCGCCTACGACGGAGCCCCTTCGCACAGCCGACTCGCTCGCGCGCGCCTGTTGGCGCTGATGAGCAAATACGGGTGGATGCTGTGGGCAGCGATTCAGCACTCGGTCAGCACGCTCGACTTCGATTTTTGGGCGTGGGGCATGGAGAAGTACGAGCGGGCGGTCACCGAGTTTGACAGTCCTGACTTTGAGCGGCTCCTTGCCGACTGCGCTCAGCCCTTCTAATCGACACAAACCGCCAGCCGTTTTCGTCCCGAAGTTCCCACCGCGCCCGCCCATTTTCCGCTATACCAGAGGCAGCGGGGAACCAGCCGTTTTCCATGTCGTTCCGAGGAGGAGCACGTGAGTGATACAAGCAAGCTGACCGCCGACGAGCAGATGCTCGCCGATCTCGGTTACAAGCAGGAATTGAGTCGCTCGTGGAGCGGATTCTCTAACTTCGCGATTTCGTTCTCGATCATTTCTATCCTCGCCGGCTGTTTCACCACGTTCTACTTCGGTTGGAACAACGGCGGCCCGATCGCGATCTCCATCGGATGGCCGGTGATCGCGGCTCTCATCCTCGTTATTGGCTTCTGCATGAGCGAGTTGGTGTCGGCCTATCCCACCTCTGGCGGCATCTACTGGTGGGCGAGCAAACTCGGCGGCGTCAAGGCTGGCTACTACACCGGCTGGCTCAACCTCATCGGCCTCATCGCGATCGTGGCCTCGGTTGCCTACGGAGCAGCGACGTTCCTCGACTACTCCCTGAGCCGATTCAGCGAATCGTGGGCGGCCGGCTACTCGCTTGAGCGAGTGTTTGTGCTCTTCCTCATCGTCTTGATTCTCACCTCACTGGCGAACATCTTCTCGAGTAATTTGCTCGCGGTGTTCAACAACATCTCGGTGTGGTGGCACGTGTTCGGCGCAGCGATCATCGTGTTGATTCTGCTCTTCGGACTCAAAGAAGGCGCCACCCACTGGAACACGACCGATGTGTTTACCGGTCGGGTGAACAACACCTTCGGGCTGTTCGGAGGCGACGGAACCCTCAACGGCCCCGGTACCGGCGGCCCAGGATTCTGGTTCTACGTTCTGCCTCTGGGCTTCCTGCTGACGCAGTACACGATTACCGGCTACGACGCCTCGGCGCACCTTTCCGAGGAAACGCAGGGTGCGGCAGACTCAGCAGCCAAGGGAATCTGGCGTTCGATCTTCTACTCGGCAATCGGTGGCTGGATCCTGCTACTGGCCTTCCTGTTCGCCGTGCAAGACCCGGCCGCAGTCTCAGCCGGTGGCGGCGGCGTCCAGGTGATTCTCGACCAGGCGCTCACCCCGTTCATGTCGGGCAGTGTGCTGTTGATCGCGACACTGGGTCAGTTGTTCTGCACGACGGCCTGCCTCACCTCGGCATCGCGCATGCTCTTCGCATTCAGCCGTGATGGCGCGGTTCCAGGGGCGTCGTACTGGGCGCGACTGAACAAGTCGAAGACCCCCGTCAACGCCGTGCTCGCCGTGGCTGTCGCGGGTCTGATCCTCACCCTTCCTGCTCTCTGGAAGGTGAACATCGGAACCGAGGAAGCTCCCATCTACACGGTCACCGCATTCTTCGCGGTGGTGTCGATCGGCGTGCTGGGCTTGTACATGGCCTTCGCGATTCCGATCTACTACCGCTGGAAGCAGGGTGCGAACTTCAAGCAGGGTTCGTGGAACTTGGGCAATAAGTGGAAATGGATGGCACCCGTTGCCATCCTCGAGGTCATCATCACCTCGATCTTCTTCATCATGCCGCTGAACCCTGCTGGCACTCCCGGTTTCATGCGCGGCCTTCTGGGCGCACCCACGACCGAGGAAGTCGCGTTCGACTGGAAGGCAGTCAACTACGCACCGATCGTTCTGGGAATCATCTTGATCCTGCTCTGGATCGGGTGGCACGTGTCGGCCAAGAAGTGGTTCACCGGCCCGAAGCACACGATCGACCTACCGGCGGGCGTTTCGTCCGCAGATGAGATTTACCTTGAGCACCACGACAAGGGACTGCTCGAAGACGGAGGCGACACCGTTTAGTTGACCACCGTATGAAGGGCGTCTTTCGGACTCATCCGAAGGGCGCCCTTCCTGCGTTCGTTCGTTCGATCGTTCGGGGGCGAACTCCGCCACGCCGGGCATCTTCGGTCAAGAGGTGCCCGTACGGGGATTCTTCGGTCAAGAGATGCCCACAAGGCGAGAGAACCTCGTCGTGGACGGTGCACCCTTTGGCACCCACGCGAGTTGGATATCGGTAGTGTGAAACGCATGGCCGACCTGCCCACAGGCGCACACGTCGTCATCATCGGTGGCGGAATCGTCGGTGCGAGCGTCGCCTACCACCTCACACAGCTTGGTATGACTGACGTGGTGTTGATCGAACAAGGTGAACTTTCCAGCGGCACCACGTGGCACGCCGCGGGCCTGGTGGGTCAACTACGTGCCACCGAAAGTGGCACCCGTTTGGTGCAGTACTCGGCCTCGCTCTACGCCTCGCTCGAAGCAGAAACCGGGCTTTCCAGCGGCTACAAGGAATGCGGCGGCGTCACCGTCGCTCGTACTCCCGAACGCATGGTGCAGTTACTGCGCACGGCAGCATCCGCCGAGGCCTACGACCTTGAGTGCGAAATCCTCACGCCCGCGCAAGCGCTGGAAAGGTACCCGATCCTTGAGACGGGTGACCTGCAAGGAGCCATCTGGCTTCCACGCGACGGAACAGCGAACCCAACCGATGTGACCCAGTCGCTCGCGCGCGGGGCCCGAATGCGCGGAGCCCGCATTTACGAGCACACGCGCGTCGTCGGCATTACCACCGCAGACGGTGGGGTCACCGGAGTGCAGACCGACGCTGGCGACATCGAGGCCGAGATCGTCATTAACTGCGCCGGTCAATGGGCTAAGGCGATCGGTGCGATGTGCGCAGTGAATGTCCCCCTTCACTCGGCCGAGCACTTCTACGTCGTCACCGAGCAGATCGAGGGCGTGCATCGGATGATGCCCATCCTGCGCGATCCTGATGGCTACACCTACATGAAGGAAGAGGTTGGCGGCCTCGTCGTTGGCGGCTTCGAACCCGAGGCCAAACCGTGGGTGGCACCTGACGAGATTCCCTACCCCTTTGAATTTCAACTGCTCGACGAAGACTGGGACCACTTCGAAATCCTGATGGAAAGCGCGTTGCACCGCGTACCTGCTCTGCAGACCACCGGAATCAAGAAGTTCTACAACGGTCCCGAATCGTTCACCCCCGACAACCAGTTCATCCTCGGCGAGGCACCCGAACTACGAAACTTCTTCGTCGCCGCGGGCTTCAACTCCGTCGGTATCGCCTCAGCAGGAGGTGCCGGCAAGGCACTAGCCGAGTGGGTGGTTTCCGGCGAACCGCAAACCGACCTCGTCGGCGTCGACATCCGCCGATTCGCCGATTTCCACGGCAACAACCAGTGGCTGCGCGCACGAGTGGGCGAAGTGCTCGGTCTGCACTACTCAGTGCCGTGGCCCAACCGCGAATTCGCAACCGCCCGACCATTCCGTCGGTCACCAGTTCACGAGCGAATCGCCGCCGCTAACGCGAACTTCGGTTCGCGCATGGGCTGGGAGCGGCCCAACTTCTTCGCACCGACAGCAGTCGCACCCGAGATTGAGTACGCCTGGGGTCGCCAGAATTGGATTCCGTGGGTTGACGCCGAGCAGCAGGCAACACGCACTGCCGTCGCACTGTTTGACGAGACGAGTTTTGGCAAACTGCTGATCACGGGTACCGACGCCGAACAACTTCTGCAGTTGCTGTGCACCGCCGACGTTGCCGTCCCCGTCGGCTCCGTGGTGTACACCGGCGCCCTCAATGCCCGCGGCACCTACGAAGCCGATGTCACCGTCACTCGCCTTGCTCACGATGAGTTTCTGTGGGTCACCAGTTCCGGTTCTGCCGTGCGCGACGCTGCCTGGATTCGGCGCCACCGCAAACCGGGAATGCAGGCCGAAGTTGTCGACGTCTCAAGCGCCTACGCGGTGCTCGGAGTGATGGGCCCTGCATCACGCGAGCTGCTACAGCGCATCTCGCGCGCCGATCTGTCCAATGATGGCTTCCCCTTCTCCACTTCACGTCTGATCGACATCGGACCCTTCACAGTGCGAGCGACCCGACTGACCTACGTCGGCGAACGGGGTTGGGAACTCTACGTTCCCGCCGAATTTGCCATTGGCGTATTCGACCTTCTACACGAGCACGGTGCCGACCTCGGAGTACGCAACGCCGGTTACTACGCAATCGGTGCCTTGCGTCTTGAGAAGGGGTACCGCGCATTTGGTCCTGAGTTGAACCCCGACTACGGCCCTGTTGAAGCGGGGCTTACCTTCACGTGCAAACTCGCAACCGACATCGACTTCATCGGGCGCGAGGCCGTCGAGGCAGTGCGCGCCGCCGGTCCACGCCGCCGGTTGATCTCGCTCACCGTCGACGACGCGGCCGCCACCCTCTGGGGCGGTGAACTGGTGCTACGCGACGGCGTGGCCGTCGGCCAGGTCACCTCTGCCGCCTACGCCACCACCTTGGGACGGTGTGTGGGACTCGCGTACGTGCGCCGACCCGACGGACAGCCAGTCAGCAAGGACGACATCGATGCGGGTGGTTACACCGTCAACGTCGGCGGTGAGGTACTCACGCTCACCGTCAGTCTGCGTGCTCCGTACGACCCGAGCAACGAACGCATCAAGCAGTAGGCGTTCGAGATCAATTGCCCGAACGCACCGGGCGGCCAATGATGTTGAGCCAGAGGGCCGCGACTTCTTCGGGGTGTTCCATTTGGGCAACGTGCCCGCAGTCGCTGAGCACCACTACTTGGGCGTTCGGGAACGCGTCGTGCACGCCGTGCGCAATCTTCGAGTTGACCAACTTGTCGTGGCGGCCGTAGATCACCAGCGCGGGCACGCTAATGCGGCGCGTCAACTGCCACGGACGGTCGGGACCGCTGTCGAGATACGTCGCCATCAGCCCACGCAGTGAGCCGAGGAAGGCATCGGCCAAATAGGTGTGGCCATCGCGCTTCGCCACCTCGTCAGCGAATTCTTCCCACCGCACTTCCGGCACTCGGCCACTGTCGGCGAAGCACAGATCGATCGTCGCGCGGGCCCGACGTGAAGGTTCGAGAGTGAGGTACTTGCGCATCATCGAATTGCCGACGCCGGGGATGGAGATCACCGGAAGGTGCACATTGGTACGTCGTGGACGACGCTCGGGTAGTGCGGGCGAGACGAGGGTGATGCTGCGCACCAACTCGGGCCGGCGCGCCGCCAATTGAACCGAGATAGCCCCGCCCATCGAGTTTCCGAACAGGTGAACCGGCTGAGTGCCAAAGCGAGCCTCAATCAATTCAGCGACCGCGACCGCGTGGGCGGCCGGGCTGTAATCGCCATCGCGCGGCGGGGGCGACTGTCCGAAGCCGGGAAGATCGACAGCGATCGACTCACAACGGGACTGTAAGGCGCCCATCAAGTCGGTCCAGTTCATCGCTGACCCGCCCAACCCGTGGACGAACACAGCGGGCTCACCATCACCGGTCGTGGGAGCAGAGCGCACGTGCAAGGTTCGGCCGGGCAGGGTCAGCATTTCACCCGGCCACGGAGGTAACACATCGCCGTACTCGCGCATCGACTCAGAAGTAGTCACCCTCCAAGGCTACCTCGGGTGCGCCCGCGCCCGACGCGCTAGTTACTCGCGGGTAGCATTGGCACGTGTCCAGTTCCGAATCCGCTGTCGAGAGCACGCGCGGATCACGGCTGCCCCGCTCTGAGCGGCGCGCCCAACTACTTGAAGCAGCGTTGGAAGTCTTCGTCGCGCAGGGCTACCACGCTGCGGCCATGGACGACATTGCCGAGCGAGCGGGGGTAAGCAAGCCGGTTCTTTACCAACACTTTCCGAGCAAGCTCGACCTGTACTTGGCTTTGCTCGAGGCCGGTCGCGATCGCCTCATTTCGCTCGTGCGCGCCGCGCTGACATCAACACACGACAACAAACTCCGCGTGCAGGCAACGACAGGCGCCTACTTTGCATTCGTGGAAGAGAGCGCCGGCGCCTTCCGACTGGTGTTCGAGTCTGACCTGACCAACGAACCGCGCGTCCGAGCCCTGATTGATTCTGCCAATCGTGAAATCGCGCTGATGATTTCCGAGGTGATCGCCGAAGACACCGGACTAGCCCAAGAGCCCTCACTTCTGCTCGGATTCGGGCTTGCCGGCGCGGCGCAGACTGCGGCATTGCAATGGCTGCATGATTCCGACGGAATCAATCGGGCCGACGCTGCTGATCTGGTGGCGCGTCTGCAGTGGCGCGGAATCTCCGGCATCCCCCGCCAGCCCTAGCCCCCGCTCTTTCCTTCCCTCATCGGGGGCACCCAAGCGCGCACCTAGCGCGTTAATCTTCCCCACCACGCGGGAATGAGTTGTCGGCCCCTAGGGTTGGCAGAGTTACGACCTAGGAACCTGCGAGCGAAGGGCCCCCCGTGGAGATCAAGATCGGCGTTCAGCACACGAACCGAGAACTGGTGCTCGAGAGCACTGCGTCGGCCGAAGAGGTTCTGAGCCTCGTCAACGCCGCAGTCAAGGACGGAACCCTGCTCACCCTGACCGACGAAAAGGGTCGTCAGATTATCGTCCCGGGCGCACAGGTGGCGTTCGTCGAACTCGGCGCACCTGAGGGCCGCAAGGTCGGCTTCGCCACCTGAGTCCTGAGTTACGACGCGAGGCCGAGTGACTGCATCCGCCGCGTGTGGTTCTCGGTGAGGCGGTTGAACATCCGGCCGATTTCAGCCAGGTCGATCGGCGTCGTATCGCCGCTGCTCACGAGGAACTCCGTGAGTGCGTCGCGCTCTGCCGCGACCCGCTGAGCCTGCGACAACGCCTCTCCCACCAGCCTGCGACCCCACAACGCCAGCCGTCCCGCCACGGCCGGATCGGCAGCAATGGCCTCGCGAACCGTCGTCACCACGAAGGCCGACTGACCGAGGTCCTCGCACACGTCGGTTACCAAGGCACGGTCGGCAGGCTCGAGAACCACGGCTATCTCGCGGTAGAAGTCAGTACCGATTCCATCGCCCACGTAAGCCTTCACCAAACTCTCGAGCCAATCGCTGGGCGCGGTGTGTAAATGGAAGCCATCGATGGCGTCAACGAACGGACGAATGGCTTCTTCCGGATCGGCGCCGAGATCAACGAGGCGGTCGCGCAACCGCGTGAAATGCCGGTGCTCGGCCGATGCCATCGCCGCCAGCGCCGCCGCATCGTCGATCGTTGGAGCCATCGCAGAGTCAGCCGCGAGGCGCTGAAAGGCCGAAAGTTCACCGTAGGCAAGCACGGCGAGCAGGTCGATTGCCGCTGCCCGGTAGCGGGCCTCATGGGCGCCAGCATCAGTCACGGGGCCCAGCGTAGGACCCTCGCGGTACGATGAAGACACATATACCTCACTTGGAGAATCTCCTGACCACCGATCCGGCCCCTTCGCTCGACTTGCCGAGCCCCCCTGAGTCACCCACTTTCGCCGAACTCGGCGTCAATCCCGCGACGGTTTCGGCCCTCGAAGCGGCCGGAATCACGCGGGCCTTCCCGATTCAAGCGATGACGCTGCCACTCGCGCTCGCGGGCCAAGACCTCATCGGTCAAGCCAAGACGGGCACCGGCAAGACCCTCGGTTTCGGCATCCCACTGTTGCAATCGGTGGTGGGTCCCAACGACGACGGCTACGGCGACCTTGAGCACCCCGGTAAGCCGCAGGCATTGGTGATCGTCCCCACCCGCGAACTGTGCGTTCAGGTGGCAGGCGACCTTGAAATGGCCGGAAGCCACCGTGGCATCCGCGTACTCGCCGTCTACGGCGGTCGAGCCTACGAACCACAGGTCGAGGCACTTCGCACCGGAAACGACGTCGTCGTCGGAACCCCCGGCCGCCTGATCGATCTTGCCCAGCAGCGCCACCTCGACCTATCGAACGTTCGCGTTCTCGTGCTCGATGAAGCCGACGAGATGCTCGACATGGGCTTCCTTCCTGACGTCGAGAAGTTGGTCGCGCAAACGCCCGCGGGTCGCCAGACGATGCTCTTCTCGGCCACGATGCCCGGTCAGATCGTTAACCTCGCCCGTCGCTACATGACCCAGCCCACGCACATTCGTGCCACCGATCCCAACGATGCCGGCGCCACCGTCGACAACGTTGAGCAGCATGTGTGGCGCACTCACTCACTCGACAAGATCGAACTGGTGGCGCGAATCCTGCAGGCTGAGGGTCGCGGACTCACCATCATCTTCAGTCGCACGAAACGCACCGCCCAGCGGGTCGCTGACGAACTCACCGAACGCGGATTCGCCGCCGGTGCCGTGCACGGAGATCTCGGTCAAGGTGCGCGCGAGCAGGCCCTGCGCGCATTCCGCAATGGCAAGGTTGATGTGCTCGTGGCCACCGACGTGGCCGCCCGCGGCATTGACGTGCAAGACGTCACGCACGTCATCAACTACGAGTGCCCCGACGACGACAAGACCTACCTGCACCGCATCGGTCGCACCGCGCGCGCTGGCGCTTCCGGTGTCGCCATCACGTTCGTCGATTGGCAGAACACCACCAAGTGGCAGGTGATCAACAAGACTCTTGGGTTGGCATTTCCTGATCCCATTGAGACTTACTCCAACAGTGAGCACGTGTACACGGGGCTCGGAATTCCGAAGACGGCGACCGGAAGTCTCCCGCGCGCGCAACGCACTCGCGAAGGTCTCGACGCCGAGAAGGTCGAAGACCTCGGCGAAACTGGCAAGAGGGGCAAGTCCGCGAGCAGCTCGAAGTCAGGTGGCTCCAAGTCGAGCAGCTCCCAGTCAGGTGGCTCCAGGTCAGGTGGCTCCAGGACGAGCAGCCCGAAGTCAGGTGGCTCGAAATCGAATGATTCCAAGCCAAGCGGCACCCACTCCAGTGCGGCAAAGGAAACTGATGGCGCGCCGGCAGCAAAGAAGCGACCACCTCGCAAGCGCACTCGCAGTGGCGGCTCTTCGCCCGCCACATCTGCAGACTCCTGACGTAACGAGCGCACACGCTCTAGGGTTTGTCGCGTGAGTATTCCTCGGTCGCTGGTGGTTCCCTCGGATGCTAGGTGCCGACGATTGGTCACTCAACGGTTCGACCATGCAGCGATCACGATGTCAGCCACGGGTAACGAGGCACGCGGCACTGCGGTGATCGTGCCTGGTTTCACCGGCAGCAAGGAAGATTTCCTGCCAATTCTTGAGCCTCTGGCAGTTGCTGGCTACGACGTCACCACCTACGACCAGCGGGGACAGTTCGAATCTCCTGACCGCAACGCGCCCACATCAATTGACGTCACCGATCCGCTCTCGACTCTGGCCGCTGATCTGCTCGCCCTGATCGACACGGTGTCACCCAATCACCCGGTGCATCTCGTGGGACATTCGATGGGCGGCTTGGTGGCCCGTGCCGCGACATTGGCGCAACCGGCCCGCATGGCGTCGCTCACCTTGCTCTGCAGCGGCCCCGGAGCGTTACCCGAAGACCAACGACCCGTTCTTGAGGCGCTCGGCGCAGCATTGGAATCGGTGACCCTTGAGCAGGTTTGGGAAGCCAAGGTGGCCTTCGATCAGTCACAGGGCATCGCGGCTCCACCTGCGGACATTGAGGAGTTTCTGCGCCGCCGTTTCCTCGCCAACACGCCCGAGGCACTAGCCGCCAAGGCTCGCTTGCTCACCACCGAACCCGACCGCACGACCGAACTTGCGGCCGTGACTGCTCAGGCAGGGGTGCCGGTGATGGTTCTGCACGGGGTCGACGACGACGCGTGGCCCATTGAGCAGCAGGTGGCGATGGCCATCACGCTCGGTGCCGAGATCTGCACGATCGACGACGCCGGACACTCGCCCGCAGTCGAACGTCCCGTGGAAACGGCCGCCGCACTTGTCGATTTCTGGAATCGCTCGGTATCCCAACCGGCCGGTGAGGTGTGAGCACCGGTTCCGGCGGGTATGAGGGGCCCGTGACCCTGCAATTGCGCCTGCCCGGCGAGCCGCTCTCGGCCCGCGAGGCGCGCAGGGCCATCACGACGTGGGCACTGACTCACGGAGTCGGACCCGAGGTTGACGATCTGCAATTGGTCACCAGTGAACTGGTCGCAAATGCCGCGTCACACGGCAGTGGCCCAGTGACGTTGGAAGCCGAACACACCGGAACGTCAATTCGACTACGCGTCAGCGACTCAGGAGCACTCCCCCCACAGCCCCGCCAACCCAACGATGACGACGACAGCGGCCGTGGCCTGCTGATCGTGGCCGCTCTCGCGCACTCGTGGGGCAGCGTCATCCACGCCGATTCCACCGAGGTGTGGGCCGAATTCCTGCTGACTGCTCCGTGACCGTGGGAAATGGCGCTCGCCTCATCCCCTGCGTGGGCGCCATCGTGCACGATGACAGCGGCCGACTGCTGGTGATTCGACGTGCCAACCCACCCGCTGAAGGAATGTGGTCGATTCCCGGTGGCCGTTGTGAAGTCGGCGAGACCGCTTCGCAGGCGTGCGCTCGGGAAGTGCACGAGGAAACCGGGCTCAGTGTTGAGGTCGGTGAACTGCTCGGAACCGTCGAACGACAGGCACCATCCGGCGGAATCTACGTAATCGACGACTTCCGCGCTCGCCTCTCGCCGCACAGCCCCACCACACCCCGCGCCGGTGACGACGCTTCGGCCGCCCGTTGGGTCACGCGCGCGGAACTCAGCGAGCTTCCTACCTCTCCCGGGCTCATCGAGGCCCTGACTGAGTGGAACTGTCTACCCGACTGAGCGGCGCGTTTACAGCAATGTGCTGCGCGGAAACCACACTGATCCCCTACCGTGTGCCCATGGCCACGATGACACCCCTGCCCCCACACCAGTCTCACCTCGGCACCTTCCCGCGCTTACTGTTCGCACTGAATGCCGTATGCGCCTGGATCGGTCTGTTGATCGGAACCACATCAAGCGCATTGGCTCTCTACGACTACCCCCACACCGACCCCAATCTGTTCGGCTTCAACACCTCGCCGATCGGGCGCCTGATCGACACTTACAGTTACTTCACGATCTGGAGCAACCTCATCGTCGCGATCGTGATGACAATCCTGGTTTTCGCTCCCAACCGCGGCCGCATCTTCAAGGTGCTGCATCTTGACGCGCTGATGATGATCACGGTCACCGGCATGCTCTACTGGATGCTGCTTGCCGCGACTTCGACCAGCATCGGCATCGATCGCATTGGCAACCTGTTCGACCACACCATCACGCCGGTCATCACCATCGTCATTTGGCTCATCGTCGGGCCGCGCAACTGGATTCGCTGGTGGATGGTGTTCGCCGCACTGATCCTGCCGATCGTGTGGGCGGCGTACACGGTAATTCGCGGAACCATGCTCAGCTCGTGGCCGTACCCATTCCTCAACGTCGAAAAGTACGGAATGCCTGCAGTGCTGACCATCATCGGCGAAATTGCGGTCTTCGGATTGCTCATCGGATTCATCTACTACGGAATCGATCGCCTACTCAGTCGCAAAGCCCGCGCATCCCAGCGGGCCGCCGACGCCGAAGCCGCGACCCCAACCCCAACCCCAGCCGTCTAGCGCGCCGCGTAATCCTCGAGCAAACGCCGCGCAATGATCATGCGCTGGATATCGGCCGTACCCTCACCAATCATGAGCATCGGCGCTTCACGGTACAGACGCTCGATCTCGTACTCCTTGGCGTAGCCATAGCCGCCATGAATGCGGAATGAGTCCTCGACGACTTCCTTGCAGTACTCGCTCGCGAGGTACTTCGCCATTCCCGACTCAAGGTCGTTGCGCTCACCGGAGTCCTTGGTGCGCGCCGCCCGAATCATCATCTGATGAGCGGCCTCCACCTTGGTGGCCATGTCAGCCAATCGGAATGCCACGGCCTGGTGGTCGGCGATCTGCTTACCGAACGTGTGACGCTGCTGCGCATAGGCCACGCCGAGCTCAAAGGCGCGAATGGAAACCCCGCACGCGCGCGCCGCCACATTGACGCGCCCAACCTCGACACCGTCCATCATCTGGTAGAAACCGCGACCTGGCTCACCACCGAGAATGCGAGTGGCGGGCAACACCAATCCGTCCATCACCAACTCAGTGGTGTCGACGCCCTTGTAGCCCATCTTCTCGATCTTGCCCGGAATGGTCAGACCGGGAAGAACCTCACCGAAACCGGCGGGCTTCTCCACCAGGAAAGTCGACATTCGCTTGTAGACGCTTGATCCCTCGGGGGCTGCTTCATCGGTACGCACGAGCACGGCTACCAACGTTGATGAGCCACCGTTGGTCAGCCACATCTTCTGACCATTGAGCACGTAGTCATCGCCCTGCTTCACCGCTTTGCTGGTGATGGCCGAAACGTCGCTGCCACAGTGCGGCTCGCTCATTGAGAAGGCACCGCGAATCTCGCCGGTGGCCATGCGCGGAAGGAAATGCTGCTTCTGCTCATCGGTGCCATGCTGCATCAGCATGTACGCCACGATGAAGTGTGTGTTGATGATGCCGCTGACGCTCATCCAACCGCGCGCGATCTCCTCAACACACAGCGCGTACGTGAGAAGCGACTGACCCAAACCGCCGTACTCCTCAGGAATCATCAAACCGAAGATGCCCATCTCCTTCATACCCTCGACGATCTCCGCCGGGTATGTGTCCGAATGCTCGAGCTCTTGAGCGTTGGGGATAATCTCGCGCTCGGTGAACTCGTGCACTGCGGCAAGAATTTCGCGCTGAATGTCGTCGAGACCCTCGGTCTGCGCCAAGCGTGGCATTGGGGCTCCTCCAATGAGGCCGTTGATGTACTCCCAAGTATGGGAGTACATCGGCCGAGCCGCGACGCGGGGAGGTTCCTTGACGCTCCCTGCCCGCACTCATGCATTCGCCCATCTGGCGCTCATGCCGCGGCCCGCCACGACCGACAATAGGTACGTGACACCGTTACTGCGCAAGGCAGCGCTAGGGGCACTGGTAGTGACCATCGCGGCCGTCATGAATCCTGTGGCACACCAGTCGACCGCCGAGGCAAGCAGCTCGAGCATCGCCCAGCCCTGCGGCCGGGTGAGCCACCCCGCACCGACCACACACGTCATCTGGATCTGGCTAGAAAACCACTCGCGCAGTCAAGTGATCGGAAAGCCAGGCTCCTCCGTGGCTCGCGCAATGCCGACTCTGAACCGCCTTGCGCGTCTCTGCGGTGAAGCGTCCAATTATCGAGCCGTCACCCACCCCAGCCTTCCGAACTACCTCGCTGCCGTCACGGGTCAACGCACCGGGCTCCCGACAGCAACCTGCAGCCCCGCACAGTGCCCGCAGAGCGGCCCGACGCTGTTCAGCCAGATTGAGACGGCCGGCATCAATTGGCGCACCTACGCCGAGTCGATGCCAGCGGCCTGTTCGCGAACCGGGGTTGGACGCTACGCACCCCGACATAATCCGGCTGTCTACTTCCGTGCACTACGCAGTTCCTGCCTCAAGCACGACCTGCCCCTTGGCACGCCGACAAACTCCGACCTTGCCAGACGCTTGATGCAAGGAACACTTCCTGGCTTCACGTGGATCGTTCCCGATCTGTGCGATTCCGGTCACGACTGTTCGCGCACCACCGCCGATCAATGGCTCACGACGTGGCTGACCCCGCTGCTCACCTCACGCAATTACGTTTCCGGTAACACCGTCATCTTCATCACGTGGGATGAAGGTAAAGGTGGAGTGGGTGGACAGAACTGTCGCACCGCAGACGACGTCAGTTGCGACATCAGCACAGTGGTGATGAGTCCATCCACCCGACCCGGCACCGTCAGCTCCACACGATTCGACCACGTGTCGCTCTTACGCACCACTGAACAACTTCTGCACTTACCAGCGACGCTCGGCGAGGTACCCATCTCTGCGTCAATGCGCGCTGCCTTCAACATCTAGTCGGGCAGAACTACCGCCCACGCTGTTACGACAGACGACTCACGACTCGGGCGGTGTAAACACCTGCGTGCGAGAAAGGCCCGCGGCGCGACCCTTCGCTGAAATCACCAGCGCCATTTTGCGCGAGGCCTCGTCGATCATCTCGTCACCGAGCATCACAGCGCCGCGAGCACCACCGGCGGCCGAGGTGAAGTATTCGTACGCATCGAGGATGAGCTCGGAGTGGTCGTAGTCTTCCTGGCGCGGGGAGAACACCTCATTGGCGGCAGCGACCTGGTCGGGGTGTAACACCCACTTGCCATCAAAGCCGAGCGCCGCCGAGCGCCCAGCAACCCGCTTGTAACCCTCAACATCCTTGATTTGCAGGTACGGGCCATCGATGGCGAGCTTGTCGTGCGCGCGCGCCGCCATCAGGATGCGCATCAGGATGTAGTGGTACGCATCGCCAACGTCGTAGCCCGGAGGCTGCTCACCAACGACGAGCGACTTCATGTTGATGCTCGCCATGAAATCAGCAGGGCCGAAAATGATCGTCTCAACGCGCGGACTTGCGGTAGCGATGGCGTCGACATTGATCAAGCCCAATGCGTTCTCGATCTGCGCTTCGATACCGATGCGGCCAACCTCGAACCCGTTGGCCTTCTCGATTTGGGTCAACAGCAGATCAAGTGCCACTACCTGCTCGGCCGTCTGCACCTTGGGAAGCATGATGCAGTCAAGGTTCGCACCCGCGCCACCGACGACCTCAACAACGTCTTGGTAGGTCCACTCGGTCGTCCAGTCATTCACGCGAACGACTCGCACCTTGTCTTCGTACCCACCCTCGTTAAGGGCCGCGACGATATTGCGTCGCGCTTCGGGTTTGGCAATCGGCGCCACGGCATCTTCGATGTCCATGAAGAACTGATCAGCTGGAAGATTACGAATCTTGTCGAGCATCTTCGGGCTTGAACCAGGCACGGCCAAGTTGGAACGACGGGAGCGAAGGATGCGATCAGTCATGACCAGATCCTAGGCAACGCGCATGATCGTCAGACCGCAGGCTCCTCAATCGCAATCCCCTCCTCACCGGACAAGATCACCAGCACGACGCCACTAGCAAGCAATGCGAGCGCGGGCAGAATCACTAGCGGCGGAACCTGGCCGAGCCAGAGAGCGGCGATGATGATCGACCCCGGCACTTCGAAGAGAATCGCCAAACTCGTCACGGTGGCCGGAGTTGTCGCGAGCACTTTGTTAATCAAGGTGTGTCCCAACAATTGCGCGATGACGGTGAGCCCCAGAATCAGCAGCCAGTCGTTGACGCTGTATCCCGTCAGCGGCACCCGCAGCACCAGACACAGGACGAGCAGCGCCACTCCGGCGGTTCCATAAGAGATCGTGGTGTACGTGGAGGTGGAGACCGATTGTCTCGCCTCCTGGCCAATCGTCACATTGATCGCCATGAACACCGCTCCGACCATCGCCAACGCGTCACCGATCAGGGCTGCGGGGTCTAATGCGAAGTCAAAGCCGGTGAGAAGCAGCACGCCGGCGAGCGCCAGTGCAATTCCGGCCCATACTCGACCACTGACGTGATGGCCACGCATGCGAGCGATGAGCACGGCCCAGATCGGTTGTGTTGCCGCAAGAGCTGCCGCCGAGGCGACTGACGTGAACCGAAGACTCGGAATCCACGTGGCAAAGTGGGCACCCAGAAGAAGTCCACTCACCACGATCAGCCGCCACTCGCGCCGGGTGAGCCCTCGAACCTCGTTGCGTCTGCGCCACGCAACCCAGGGCGAGGTTGCTGCAGAACCGAGAAAGCAGCGCCAGAAAGCAATCGCCAGTGCCGGCGCAGCACACGCGGCAATCATCGGCCCCGAGGTTGAAATCGCGAGAACAGCCAGCCCCAACCAGAGCAAATCAGCCGGCGGTGGTCGTACGACGGCATGGATCTTTGGGGGCCTCGCCACGACGTCACCCTATGGCTCACGCCGACCGTGCGGCTGCATTCCTACTTCTCGCGCTACCCTGCGACTATGAGCGGAGCGTCGGCACGGGTCTTTGTTGCCCGACTCGTCGGCACCGCCGTTTTCGACCCCAGCGGCGATCAAGTCGGAAAAGTTCGCGACCTCGTTGTCTCCGTGCGGCACGGAACCAACCCACCTCGGGTTCTCGGAATGGTCGTCGAAGTGCAGCCACGCCGCCGCATCTTCGTACCCATGACCCGAGTGACGTCTGTCGACCAGGGACACATCGTGACCACGGGGCTGGTTAACCTGCGCCGCTTCGAACAGCGGGCTAACGAAACCCTCGTCATGGGTGAGCTTCTCGACCGGTCCGTTGAGGTGATTGAAACCGGCGAGAAAGTCACCATCCTCGATGTCGGGATTGAAACCGACCGCATGCGCGACTGGCTGATTACCTCACTCTTCGTGCGCAAATCAGGTGGCGGTCTCCGTCGTCGCGGTGCCACGCTGACTCTCACGTGGCAACAAGTTGCCGGGGTCTCCTTGGCTCACGAACATCAAGGAGCCGAAGCTCTGCTCGCCACCCTTGAGTCACTGCGACCCGCTGACTTGGCCAACCTGCTGCAAGACCTTCCCCCCAAACGACTTCTGGAAGTTGCCCGAGCCCTCGACGACGAGCGACTTGCCGACGTGCTTGAAGAACTCCCCGATGACGACGCCGTTGAAATCGTGTCAATGCTCGAGAAGGAACGAGCGGCCGACGTGTTCGAGGAAATGGATCCCGACGACGCCGCAGACCTGCTGAGCGAGTTGGGGCCCGAACGTGCCGCCGAAATCCTCTCGCTCATGGAACCTGACGATGCAGATGACTTGCGTCGACTGCTCACCTACGACGACTACACCGCCGGCGGAATGATGACGACCGAGCCTCTGGTGGTGACACCCGACGCCACTGTCGCCGAAGCACTCGCACGCATACGCAACCCTGAAGTCTCGCCGTCGTTGGCGGCGCAGGTGTACGTCGTGCGACCGCCACTTGAAACACCCACCGGTCGCTACATCGGCGTCGCTCACTTCCAACGCCTTCTGCGCGAGCCACCGAGCACACTGGTGTCAGCGATCGTCGATACAGAACTCGAACCAATCGGACCCGATGCACCACTCGAAGCGCTCACCCGTTACTTCGCCACGTACAACTTGGTCGCACTTCCGGTCGTCGATGAGGCCGACCATCTACTCGGCGCCGTCACCGTCGACGACGTCATCGACCACATGTTGCCCGACGGATGGCGTGAGAATTCGCACGCGAATGACAACAACCCGCTGGAGGTGAGCGATGGCGACTGAACGCAGGCGTTCAGGGCTCGACCAGCCACTCGAGCCCCGCCGACTGACCCGCCCCAGTATCGACCCGGAAACTGCCGGCCGAGTTTCCGAACGCATCGCACGATTCCTTGGTTCGTGGCGGTTCATCGGCTACATGACGGCCTTCGTGCTGGCGTGGGTTCTCTGGAACTCGGTCGGCCCCGCGAGTCTGCGCTTTGACCCGTGGCCCTTCATCGGTCTGACCCTGCTGCTCTCACTGCAGGCTTCGTACGCAGCCCCCCTCATCTTGCTTGCGCAGAACCGACAGAGTGACCGAGATCGCGTTCAGTATCTGGAAGATCGCGCGCAGGCCGAACGCGTGCAGGCGACCACCGAATACCTGACCCGCGAAATTGCGTCGCTTCGATTGGCCTTGGGCGAGCTAGCGACTCGCGACTACCTCCGCGGCGAATTACGCGATCTGCTTGACGAACTCGACGACCGCATCGATGCCGCCCGGGCCTCTGACACTGCTCACCTCGACCGCCCGTAACCTTGGGCTATGAATTCACCGCACTCCGGAGTAGCCCCTACCGAGGAGCTAGTCCGCGCGGCTCTCGCCACGGTCAACGACCCTGAAATCAGACGCCCCATCACCGACTTGGGAATGATCAAGTCGGTTGCCATCGATGGCGGCGACGTCCGCGTTGCAATCTTCCTCACCGTCAGCGGCTGTCCGATGCGCGATGAAATCACCACGCGGGTGACCGACGCCGTGATGACGGTGCCGGGGGTGACCCGTGTCGAGGTCGAACTCGACGTGATGAGCGATGAACAACGAGTGGCACTCAAGGAACAACTGCGCGGGCCGTCTCGCGAAATTCAGTTCGCCAAACCCGGTTCACTCACCAAGGTTTTCGCCATCGCCTCGGGCAAGGGAGGCGTCGGAAAGTCGTCGATCACCACCAACCTCGCCGCAGCGATGGTCACTCAAGGGTTGTCAGTGGGCCTCGTCGACGCCGACATTTACGGCCACTCCATTCCTCGCATGCTCGGTGTCACCGCGTTGCCTCATCAAGTGGAAGGCATGATCATGCCGCCCGAGGCTCATGGTGTGCGGGTCATTTCGATGCTGCCGTTCAAACCAGGCGGCGTCTCTCAACCCATTGCCTACCGGGGTCCGATGCTGCATCGAGCACTCGAGCAGTTCCTCGCCGACGTGTGGTGGGGCGACCTCGACGTCCTGCTCCTCGACCTTCCACCGGGCACCGGAGACATCGCGATTTCCGTGGCGCAACTACTGCCGAGTGCGCAGGTGGTGGTCGTCACGACGCCTCAGGCTGCAGCGGCCGAAGTTGCTGTGCGCGCTGGCATGCTGTCGCAGCAAACTCACTCCCGCGTAGCCGGCGTCATCGAAAACATGAGCAGCGTGCCGTGCCCCCACTGCGGTGAGCCCATGGATCTGTTCGGGTTTGGCGGAGGAGCCATCGTGTCCGAGCTGCTCACCGCTGAGTTGGGCACCTCCGTACCTCTTCTGGGTCGCGTGCCATTTGACGTACGGCTGCGAGAAGGCAGTGACGCGGGCCTTCCTCTTGTGCTTTCAGACCCCGAGTCACCAGCGGCGGCTGTCTTGCTGCAACTCGCGAGCGAACTGGGCGGCCGACCGCGCGGGCTGGCAGGCATGTCTCTCGGAATTACGCCTGCCCGCCGAGCCTGAAGGAGGCCACCTACGTCGCGTCAGGATCAAACGGCGCTGAGGTAGGCGGCGCCGCCGTCGGGCTTGGATTCGTCAACTCACTGCCCGCCGCCTTGATCGCCGCCGTAGCCTCAGTGACCGGTTCCATCACACTGCGCGCGATATTGCGGGGATGAAGGTCTGCCAAGTCCTTGAGCATCCCTGAATCAACGTCAATCGACTCGGTCAGCGTCTGTCGCGCGGACTGTGCCTGCTCACGAAGTTGGCGTAGCCAATGGGAGGCCTGCGCGGTCACGCGCGGCAAGCGCTCGGGGCCAAATACAAGTAGCGCGACCACACCAATGGCCACGAACTCGAAGATCCCGATATCAAACATTGCCCCACCCTACGCTCACGGACCGGTTTTCTCCGAGCCAAGCGTCACCGTCACCTGATGTGTGACACCACCAGACTCAACCGTGAGCACCATCGAACCCCCGGGCGCGAGTGCCCGAATGGTGGCGATGAACTCTGTGGCATCGGCTACCCGATCACCGTCGATCTCAACCACTGTGTCTCCCGCCGCGAGACCAGCGTTATCGGCAGGTCCGCCTTGCGTGACTGACTGGAGTTCCGCGCCCGGCCCTGTCGCTGTGGTGTCGACTGAAATTCCCAAGACCGGCGTGGCCGCGTGACCCGTCGCGATGATTTCCTGAACCACCCGTCGCACCTGGTTGACCGGTATGGCAAAACCCAAACCGATCGACCCAGCTTGGTCAGTCGTGCCATCGAGGCTGGCAGCCGACGAATTGACTCCGACTACTTCACCCCGCGCATTCACAAGCGGTCCGCCCGAGTTTCCCGGGTTAATGGGTGCATCGGTCTGCAGCACCCTCAGGAAGGCGGTCTCCCCACTGCCGCCCGTTGACACCGACCGGTTGACGGCACTGATGATGCCGGCGGTCACGGTGCCTTCAAGACCGAGTGGCGAGCCAATGGCAACCGCGGTGTCTCCCACTAAGACGGTGGCCGAATCCCCCAGAACCACCGTTGGAAGGTCGGTACCTGACACTTTCAACACTGCAAGGTCATACGCGCCGCTACGTCCGACCACCGTGGCGGTGCGTTCACTGCCGTCAGCGAACGCCACGTCAATGACCGCACTGCCGAGTTCGGCAACCACGTGATCATTGGTCACGACATAACCCGAGGGGCTCACCACGAACCCACTTCCTTCGGTATCGCGTGCGCCGGACGCGTCGTGAATAGAGACCACCGCCGGACGCACCGCAACCGCGATTGATCCGATCGATCCGGCCGACAGTCCGTTTGTCGCGGTGGGAAACGCCAGTGAAGTGGGAGTTCTAGGAGTTGCCGCGTCAACTCCGACGGCGGCGCGCGAGCCGATCAATCCCCCGATGAGCCCGGCCACCACAGCGGCCGAGAGGGCCAGCACAGCCACGCGATGGCCCGCGCGGCGCACGGCGGGCGCGATGACCACGGCAGGAGCGGTAGGCGGCGGCGACAGGGCCTGCGTGGCCACGGGGGGCGGCCAGGGCAGCGGACTTCCCGAAGGCAGGGGCGAACCTTGCGGGTTCGCCTCGGGAATGCTCACCCCCCTAGTGTTCCGCACTCTCCCGCCAATCGACGCGGCCGCACCGCCGATCAGGCGTGGGCGGTCCGGCAGCGTGAGCGTTCAGGCGCTGTCGGGGGGTACGGCAGAGATAATTCGCTCGACGGTCGTGCGCGGCGCTTCGGTCATGAGTGTGACCACGCTTCCAGAGGACTGCCACACCCACGTGGGCACCGGAGTATCGGTGTGTAGCACTTGCCCGGCCTGCCCTGCCTGACCTGCCTGACCTGCCTGACCTGACACACTCTGGAGTCCGGGCATGGCCTTGGTATCGAGGTGTCCTTTCTGAACGAACAGTGACACCACATCAAGTCCATCGCTGTAGACCAAGTGCACGGCACCGGAATCGGCTTCGTCGGCCGAAACAAAGGAAAGACCGCCAGGCAGCCCCTCAGGACAGATCCATCCCTCAGACCGCAGACGAGCAACGGCAACGCCATCGAGCGCTGGCCCGGCGGCCGGCACCTGGGTGGTCGCCGCCCGGATTTCGGACTTGGCTGGAACGGTCAAACTGACGAACTCGGTGGCACGAGTCGCACCCGTCGTTGGATCAATGAGTTCACGCTTGACCATCAACCCGCTGGTGCGATCGAGCCAGAAACGGGCTTCGACAACCCCTCGCGCATCGGTGGCTTCGACCACGTCAGCAGGGCGCGACAACACCTCACCCTGCCCCGCGAGCGCCAGACCGAAGTGCGCCACCAGAACATCAAGTAGCCGCAGTGACACGGGCAGGGCGGTTCCGACCGCATCGTCCGGGGTCAACTGAGCAGGCCGTGAACCGTCTTCGGGGGCAGAGGAGGTTCCGATGCCCGGCCGGTGCGCGATCGCAAGACGAACCGGCGCAGGGGAATCAGGAGACGTGCTGACGATCACTGCGTCGTACGAGGCTGTCAGCGCGGATCGGGCTGCGCGAGTGAGCAAAGTCAGGGCGGCAGGATCATCCGGAAGATCAACCGGAGCTGCCAACACGGTGGCCGCCGCCCACGGCCTACTTCCGACGGTGGGAGCAGCGCACGCGGACACAGCAACAAGGCTGGCCGCACCAATCAAGGCGACCGCAACCCGACTCACGGCGGCTGGAGTCCCTCCGGGCTGCGTAGATCAGTCTGGTCATACGACACGCTCGCACCCGCCGACTGGAATCGGGTGCCGGTGGGATCGGCATCGTGGGCACGAGCCGAGCCCCCCTCCGGAAGTGATCCTGACACCGACACATGCTCAGCCGAGAACGCCGCCAAATTGGGTACGACCACAGGAACCGATGTCGCGGTCTGAGCCAGTGTCGACGCACCACCCACGAGGGCAAGAGCAACCACCATGGTGGAGGCTCCCGCCACCGCAATGCGTCGGCGGTGACGGGCCCGCGACTTAGCGAAAGCAACCGACGGGTCGGTTCGCACGGGCGAGTCGGGCACTTTGCTCAGACGCGCGATGAACGTATCCGACGGCCCCGGGCCGTTCGAACCACGCAGGCGGGCCTTCATCGAGCGTTGTATTTCAAGGGCATCGCGGCACGACGCGCAAACAGAGACATGAGCCAAGGCACGTTCGAGTTCGGAGCCGACAAGTCGGCCATCAGCCAACTCCGCTACCCGACGCCCGAGGCACGCTGTCATGGACGAGCGACCTCCTGATGGCCGACGGGCATACGGGTACCGCCACGTGGAGCCCGGTGCGCCAATGCCTCGCGCAACTGCGAGCGGCCTCGGTGGATGCGACTGCGTACAGTGCCGAGCTTGATATCGAGCACGTCCGCAACCTCCTCGTATGACAGGCCTTCAACATCGCACAGCACGACCGCAGCACGGAATTCCGGGCTCAACTGGTCGAGCGCTGCCTGAATGTCATCGTCGAACATGTCATCGGCGTACTGATCGCCAGGGCACCGTTCACGACCTGCGAAACGGTCTTCTGAGTAATCGGGAAGCGCGTCGAATCGAATGCGCTGCTTGCGACGAACGCCATCGAGAAAGAGGTTCGTGGTGATGCGGTGAAGCCAGCCCTCGAAACTTCCGGGCGTGTAGCGCTCCAGTGAACGGAACACCCGCACGAATACCTCTTGGGCGAGGTCCTCCGCGTCGTACCGATTACCGGTGAGCCGGTAGGCAATGCGGAAGACGCGCGCGCCATGATCGCGAACGACGTCATCCCACGACGGTGGCACGTAGGGCGCTTCGACGCCTTCGACCGGCTCGCTTCCGGGAAATCGGATAACGACGCCGACAGCCTCGTCGCGCGATTCCGGGGTCTCGTTGGCAGACACCGCACCTCCAGGGAGCGTCGCTGGCCGCGCAACGTGGAAGACCCGGATGGTCGACCGAGTAAAACTCGGTTCCACGAGCAGCACAGACACAGCTAGCCTTCCCAGATGAAGCGGTGAGCAAACACAACTCGACCCCCAAAACCGTTCCAACCGGCGTGGTGGTCATTCCCTGACATTCCTCTAACGTTCGACTCTCTGACGCGGTTCCCATCGGGGTATCCCACCTGAGAGGCACTTCGCGGGCTAGCCTGTTGTCAACAGTCGAACTCCAGGAGGCCGTCATCGCCAGCCAGATTTCCCCCAACCAGCCGTCAGCAGCGAGCTGGGAGTTCGTTGAGGCATTCAACTCCGAGGATCAGGTCCTCATCGACGCTCGCGCCCGGGCCGCTGTTTCGGGTGCCGTACCTGTCAGCACCGCCACTGGTGCAGCCCTGTCGCTCGTGGCCGGACTCGTCAACGCCTCGTCCGTCGCCGAGATTGGCACCGGAGCCGGCGTGTCAGGCGTGTGGCTGCTGCGCGGTATGCGCCCTGACGGCGTGCTCACCACTGTCGATGACGACGGTGAACAGCACCGAGCCGCCCGTGAGACCTTCACCGCATCGGGAGTGGCTCCTCAGCGTGTGCGCCTGATCACCGGTCGTGCGCTCGACGTCATCACACGCCTTACCGATGGCGGGTACGACATGGTGGTAATCGACGCTGATCCGCTCGAACTCGACGCCTGCATTGAGGAAGCCAAGCGCCTGCTGCGCGTCGGCGGCGCACTTGCCGTGGTTCATGCACTCGGCGCCGACGGAGTTGCCGACACCTCGCAGAGAGACGCCGTGTCGGTCGCAATCCGTGGAGCGGTCAGCCACGTCGCTACCGACCCCAGTTGGGCGCCAGTAGTGCTGCCCATAGGCGACGGTCTGCTTGTGGCAGTGCGACGCGCCGATGAAGCCCCCAGCGGGGCCTAACCGACTACGAGCGGCACGCGCTCATGCGTGTGGCGAGCTAACTCGTCACACCGACGAGGTGCTCACCCAGCTCCTTGGCCTCAGCAGGTGTCAGCTCGACCACCAGGCGGCCGCCACCTTCAAGCGGCACTCGCATCACGATGCCGCGTCCCTCCTTGGTGGCTTCCAGCGGTCCGTCGCCGGTCCGTGGCTTCATGGCCGCCATGGGTGTCCCCTTCCGTCCTGCATAGGTTCGGCCTTCATTATCCCGCATGATGGGTGCCGCTCGCACCACGGCACCTCATTGAGCCTTCAAGGGCCCTCAACGACGATGGCAGCCGGCCAGATGATCGTTGACAAATCCGGTGGCTTGCAAGGCCGCATAGAGGGTGGTGGGACCAAGAAAAGTGAACCCGCGGCGCTTCAAATCGCGGGCCAGAGCCGCCGATTCGGGAGTTGATGCGGGGATATCGGCTAACGACTGGGGCACAGGGGCCGGCTGGGGCGCGGCCGATGACAGCAGGGTCGTCAGAGCCCCCGGCCCTTCCGATTTCCACAGAGCGAGCACGGCCTGGGCATTGGTGATCGTCGCCTGAATCTTGCCGCGGTGTCGCACGATCGACGCGTCGGCCAAGAGCGCGTCAATCTGTTTCGGGCCGAACGCGGCGACCACTTCGGGATCAAAGTCGGCGAAGGCTGCTCGAAAGCCCGGACGCTTACGCAAGATGGTGATCCACGAGAGCCCACTTTGGAATGACTCAAGACAAAGCCGTTCGTAAAGCGCGCGGTCATCGCGGATTGGTACGCCCCACTCGCTGTCGTGGTAGTCGCGATAATCGGCAGACGCCGCCGCCCACGCACAGCGAGCGAGTTCGTCATCGCCGACAACCAGATCGGAACTCACAGGTCGCCTGACTCGATCATCCGACCGAACGTGTCGAGTGAGCGCTGAACTCCCAACGCAAATGCGGGGCGCACCACACGCCATCCGAGTCGACCCGCAGCTCCGAGTGGAAGTTCCAACTGTTCCCTCCAGATAAACCGCGAGCGGTTTCCAGGAAGTGCCACTACCTCCATGACGCCAGATCCGCGCACGACACGGCCGGTGTGCTCGACCACCACGCGGTGAGGAGGATCCCACTCGGTGATGACCATGGTGTCGAGAAACCCGATCTTTCCAATGCCGGTAAAGGCTTCGAGCGTTGCCCCGACCCCTACGCCCCCTCCCCCGGTGGTGCGCACGTCGGTGCCCAGCATCCAGGCCCCCTGCGATTCCCAATCAGCCATGGCCGCGAAGACACGCTCGACGGGAGCCTCGACCACAACGTCAAGTTCAAGATGTTCCATTAGTCGGTGGCCTGTCCTTCAGCAAAGAATTCTTCAGTGGGCTCGGGCACCTCATGATGCACCGGCGGAATCGGCAGCCCTTGGAGCGCGAGTTCACGTTCGAGTTGGTCGATGCGCACATCACGTAAGGCCAAGTCATCGGCGACGCGATCGAGGACCTCATCGACCTCGTCCATGCGGTAACCGCGAACACCGACCGCGAAACGCACGGCATCGATGTCACTTGCTTCTATCTCGCCGTCCGGAAGGTCAAGCGGCGGTCGATCGTGGGAGGGCGCCGGAAGTTCACCGAATCGCCCGACAGCCAGCAGGGCGATCACGATGACCACCCCAATGCCCACTAGCGCGTACACGACATTCACCCCCCCATTGTGTCGTATCCGGGGGTCGTGCAGCGCCGACCCGGTCGGCTGTGAAGATGTGGGAGTGCCACAGATACCTCAGCGCAATCTCATCTTGGGTGGTCGCACGTTCGCACCTGATCACCGCATGGTCATGGCCATCATCAACCGCACACCCGACTCGTTCTACGACAGTGGCGCTCATATGGCTGATGCCGACGCCCTCGAGGGAATTGAGCGAGCGATCGACCGCGGAGCTGACATCGTTGATATTGGCGGCGTCAAGGCCGGCCCGGGGGCCGAGGTCGATCCGGCTGAGGAACTGCGCCGGGTCGCGTCTTTCGTCGGTCTGGTGCGCGCACGACATGCCGAGGTCATCATCAGCGTCGATACGTGGCGGGCTGAGATAGCTCGGGCGGCGTGTCAGGAAGGCGCTGATTTGATGAACGATGCCTGGGGCGGCATCGATCCCCAATTAGCCGAAGTGGCTGCCGAGTTCGGCGTGGGATTGGTGTGCACCCATACAGGGGGCGCCCTGCCGCGTACCCGTCCTCACCGCGTGACCTACGACGACGTGGTCGCCGACATTGTGGAGCGTTGCGTTGCCGAAGCCGAGCGCGCCGCAGTCGCCGGCGTTCCTCGCGACTCGATCTTCATTGATCCAGGGCACGACTTTGGCAAGAACACCCGCCACTCGCTCGAGGCCACCAACAGACTCGGAGAGTTGGTCGACACCGGGTGGCCTGTCTTGGTGTCGCTATCGCGCAAGGATTTCGTGGGCGAAACTCTTGGCGTTCCAGTTCCAGCCGAACGACTTGTCGGAACCTTGGCGGCAACCGCGGTGAGTGCCTGGCTTGGTGCTCGGGCCTTCCGCGCCCACGATGTGGCCGAAACCCGCGCCGTGCTCGACATGGTCGGAGCGATACGCGGTGAGCACCCTCCGGTCACCTCTCGCCGGGGCTTGGCCTGACTCTTACCGTCCTCTAACCATTTGTGGTCAGCCCGCGTGTTGATATGACGCATGATGGAAGGACTGACTTCTGCATCGGAGAGGACGGTCCGCATGGACACCCCCAGCAACCCGTGGATTCCTGGCGACGATGGAGTCACCGGAACTCCTGAGGAACTGACCTCGACCACCCGTACCCACCGCACCGGCCGGGCAATCGCACTGGTCGCCGCTGGCGCCATCGCGGCCACGGTCGTCAGCGGTATCGCCTTCGCTTCGAACAACAATCCTGATCCTGCCAACCAGGGTCAGGCTCAAGGCGGAGTCCGCCACCGCGATGGCGACCGCGGTGGCGGCATGATGGGCGACCGCGAGGGTGGTCCCGGCATGGGTGGTCCTGGCATGGGCGGTCCTGGCGGTAAGCGCGGCGGCATGATGGGCGACCTCGGCATGCTTGCTGCCGGTGCCAACGTGCTGCACGGCGAAGTCGTCGTAAAGAAGGCCGACGGCACGACTGTCACGATTCGCGTGCAGGGCGGCACGGTGAAGTCGGCCAGTGCAAGCGAACTGATCGTCACCAGTAGCGACGGTGTCGAACAAACGTGGCCTCTCACCGACGCCACCCACATTCACCGCGGCGCAGGCGACGCCAAGGCCGCCGACATTGCGGCCGGCGACACGGTCACCGTCATCGGCGAAGTGTCCGGCTCGACGGTCACGACCGTGCGGGTTGAGGCGCTGAGCCCCGAGCAGGCTGCCGCTCGCCAGAAGATGAAGGACAAGTGGAATTCCCAGCGCCAGCAGGGCAACGGCGAGCAGTCGCCCGTTCCGGGCCCCACCCGCTGATCTGAACACCTCCCCCAGACTCGAAGGCCTCGACCTCCCCCCGCGGAGGCGGGGCCTTCGATTTGCTTTCGAGCCGAGCATGGTTTATGTTTCAACTATCTAGTTGAAACATAAACCATATTCTTGAGGAGTAGCACCCGTGACCACCACCACCGGCACCACCGGAACAGCGAACGACCTGTCGAACATCACCGGCACGTGGGCGATTGATCCCACCCACACCACGATCGGATTCCACGCCCGCCACGCCATGGTTGCCAAGGTGCGCGGCAGCTTCGGCACCTTCGACGGAGCGTTCACTCTCGATGGCGCCAACCCCGCCGCGTCGTCGGCCACGGTGACCATTCAGGCCGACAGCATCGATACCCGCAACGCCGACCGCGACGCACACATCAAGAGCGCCGACTTCCTCGACGTCGAGAACTTCCCAACCCTTTCCTTCACCAGCAGTTCCGTCACGCACAGCGGTGACGACGCGTTCGTGCTGACCGGCGATTTGACGGTTCACGGTGTGACCAAGTCGGTCGACATTGAAGTCACCTTCACCGGCGTCGGCCCCGACCCGTGGGGTGGTACACGTATCGGCTTTGAAGGGCACACCACGATTAGTCGTAAGGAGTTCGGATTGGTCTGGAATGCTGCGCTCGAGACCGGCGGCGTACTAGTGAGCGACCACATCAAGATCGAACTTGAGGTTGAAGGCGTCAAGCAGGCCTGACGCGTTTCTCCACTGGCAAACGCCGGGGCGGTGGCTACTGAGCCACTACCCCGGCGTTTTGCTTGGAGCCTAGGGAAATGACTCCCGAGGCCCCCTTGACTCCCCTGGCTCTCTTGGCTCCCTTGGCCCCCTTGGCCCCTTGACTCCCTTGGCCCACGAGTCATCCACCGAGCTGAACTCCGCCGAGGGCTTCTTTCGTCACGACGTGACCGTCTCGGGATTCTTCGGTCGGTGGGTTCTAGGGAGTGATGCAACACCCTGAGCGTGGAGGGGTGCTGTTGTGGGTGGTCGTTGGTTGGGTCGTGATGTGGAGCGGGTGTTCTGGGCGGGGATCCGTTCGGGGTTGACGATCGTGGAGGCCGCTGCG
>JAPLAU010000015.1:530-81780 GCA_026393115.1 Actinomycetota bacterium | reverse complement strand
GCAGCGGCCTCCACGATCGTCAACCCCGAACGGATCCCCGCCCAGAACACCCGCTCCACATCACGACCCAACCAACGACCACCCACAACAGCACCCCTCCACGCTCAGGGTGTTGCATCACTCCCTAGAACCCACCGTCAAAAGGTGACTTGGCATAAGGGTGCAAACAGGCCGGACCTGACCGGGTATGACTTGACCTCGCCGCGTACGACCGGGCCTCGGTGCGCCGGGTGTGACCCCGCTCGCGGGCACTTCTTGACCGAAGAACCCCGAATCGGTCATCGATTGACCAAAGATGCCCCTGGAAAGGCTCCGCGGCACCGCTCCGCGGCACCTTTCCGCTCCCCCGCGCCCCCGCCTCACTCAGGCGGAGGCGAGGCGTGCGCGCAGTTCGGTGAGTTGTAGCCGCAGCGACGCTGGTACGTGGTCGCCAAAGAGTCCGAAGTACTCCTCGGTGAGGTCGGCTTCGGTCACCCACGTTGCCGGGTCAACCGCGAACAATTCGGCCAGCTGCTCGGGTGTGACGTCAAGGCCGGTGATGTCGATGTCGGCAGGCAACGGAAGTCGACCGATAGGTGTCTCGACGGCCTCGACCTTGCCCTCGAGCCGCTCGACGATCCATGCAAGCACTCGCGAGTTCTCGCCGTATCCGGGCCACAGGAACGCCCCGTCAGCATCCTTGCGGAACCAGTTGACCTGGTAGATGAGCGGCAGTTTCGCGGCATCGGTGGAGGCACCAACCGACAGCCAGTGACCCCAGTAGTCGGCCATGTTGTAGCCGCAGAAGGGCAACATCGCGAACGGGTCGCGACGCAACTTGCCCATCTCTCCCACGGCGGCCGCGGTGGTTTCCGACGACACAGTGGCACCAAGGAACACCCCGTGCTGCCAGTCGAACGACTCAGTGACCAGCGGAACGTTGGTGGCGCGACGACCGCCGAACAGGATCGCTGAGATCGGCACGCCTGCGGGGTCTTCCCAGTTGGGCGCAATCGACGGGCACTGCGAGGCAGGAGCCGTGAAACGTGAATTGGGGTGCGACGACAGTTCGCCCGATTCGGGAGTCCAGTCGTTGCCCTTCCAGTCGATCAGGTGCGCTGGAGCCTGATCGGTCAGGCCCTCCCACCAGATGTCGCCATCGTCAGTGAGCGCAACGTTGGTGTAAATGCAGTTGGCGCCGAGTGTACGAATGGCGTTGGCGTTGGTGAGCATGCCAGTACCTGGTGCCACACCGAAGAATCCGGCTTCGGGGTTAATGGCGTACAAGCGACCGTCATCACCGAAACGCATCCACGCGATGTCGTCACCAACGGTCTCAACCTTCCAACCGGGCAGGCTCGGCTCGAGCATGGCCAGGTTGGTCTTGCCACACGCCGATGGGAACGCCGCGGAGATGTAGCGCACGTCACCGTCAGGAGCAGTGAGCTTGAGGATGAGCATGTGCTCGGCGAGCCAGCCTTCATCGCGCGCCATCGCCGATGCGATGCGCAGCGCGAAGCACTTCTTGCCAAGCAGTGCATTGCCTCCGTAGCCCGAACCGTACGACCAAATTTCGCGGCTTTCCGGGAAGTGCACGATGTACTTCTCGCTGTTGCACGGCCAACTCACGTCATCGCGTGCGTTTCCGTCGGCGTCGACGAGCGAGAAGCCCACCGAGTGAACGGCCGGCACGAAGTCGCCGTCTTCACCGATGAGGTCGAGAGCCGCCTGACCCATGCGCGTCATGATGCGCATGCTGACGACCACATAGGGAGAGTCAGTGATCTCGACACCAAGTTGAGAGATACGCGAGCCAAGGGGACCCATCGAGAACGGAACGACGTACATGGTGCGACCGCGCATTGAACCGGCAAACAAGCCCTTGAGGGTTCCGCGCATGTCGGTGGGGTCGGCCCAGTTGTTGGTGGGTCCGGCGTCTTCTTCACGCAGCGAGCAGATGTACGTACGGTCTTCCACACGCGCGACGTCACTGGGGTCGGAGCGCGCGAGGAATGAGTTGGGTCGCTTGTCGGCGTTGAGAGGAATGAAAGTTCCTCCCTCGACGAGTAGCGAGGTGAGGCGCTGCCATTCGGCCTGTGATCCATCGCACCATTCGATGCGATCGGGCTGCGCGAGTTCGGCAACCTCCTCAACCCACTCGAGCAACTTCTTGTTGCGCGTGGGCGGGTTCTCAAGGCCAGGAATGCTGGTTCGCTCGGGGCTCATGGATGCGGTCCTTCGGTCGTAGGGGGCACGTCGCGCGCACCGTCGTCTAAGGATGCCCTAACTTACGAGCCGCTAAGCGGTCAATGGTCCCTGCAAGGGCTTCCAGAGGGCCCAATGTGACGAACTCAACAGCCCCTCAACCAGAGATGAGCGGGAAGGCGGTGGCCATCAAGTAAGCGAGTGGAATTGCCTGCACGACCGCCGGTGCCCACCGCTCACGCGTTAGGCCTGACACCACGAAACCGCACACTCCCAACACGACAAACAAGATGGCGACGATCGGCACCCAGAGAGTCAGTACACCGGGTGCATGAAACACGCTGACAGCCACGATCAGGGCCACGACCACAACCACCCGATTGGCGGCCACGAGTAGTGCTCGGCGCGGGCGACTGGCACGTGCAACGAGTCGCTCGTCGGCCCAGAAGAACGCGAGCAGAGCCACTTCGAACACGAGCAACACCCATCGGCGGCCGCCGACCAACGCGAAGTCCGACCACGTGTGCTGGGATGCGAGTGCCAACACCGCCACGACGTAGGCGGTCATCGCGAGAGTGGCAAGTACCTGACGTCCCACGCCCCCGAAGTCACCTGTGATGCTCGGACGATGACGACGACCGATCAGCCACGCGATGACACCAGCCACGATTCCAACGACGCCAAACCACACCACGGTGTAGTCAGCGACAGACAGAGGCAGCACCGCTCGACGCCCGGCGAGTAGGGCGCCAACCATCGAGGCAACGAGTGCAGCCACCACCACGGTCGGAACGACCCATACCGCGGGCGTGATCGGAGCTCGCGCACTCGGCTCCTGAAACGCCGGAGTGCCGAAAGCAGCGCGGGCGAGGGGCACAAATCCCACGATCGCACCAGCAAGTAGGACGAGAAGCCACAGCACCCGGGTGTCTGGCGCGACGGTGTGTCCTGGCGATCCGACCGCCACGGTGGCATCGAGCCAGTCAACGGACTGTTGAGCGGTGACCGAGCTAAACACAATGCCGATGTGCTCAACACCCGGAACCACGAACGTTCCTCGCGCCGTCCCTTCCGCGCCACTTCCATACGACTGACCGACCACCCCGTCGGGATACCCGGCATGAAGCGCGGTCTCGCCAGCGTTGGTGAACAGCGCCGGCTCGGCCGATCCCCACATCAACAGCAGATTGCGCGGAACCGCAGGATTTCCAACCGGAACATCGTCGGCACTAGGCAGACTCAACGACACAGTCCCGCGAATGCGGTGAGCCCCCTGTGCGTCTGCTACGGCAAATGCGACGACCGCTCCGGCACCCATTGAATGACCAACGAGACCGATCTGCTGCGGATCGACCCCCTGTTGGGCGGCTAGCCAGTCGACAACCGTCGCGATATCGGTCTGCAAAGCAGCGGGGTCGCCGCGCCCCTGCGAATCAAGGGGCAGCGCTGCCTCATTCGATCCGTGCCCGTGCAGGTCCGGAATGGCCACCCGGTATCCAGCGCGAGCGAACGCCACGGCTAACGGATCCATGATTTCCGATGAGCCCGCGAAGCCGTGCACGACCACAACACCTGGTCGAAGTTCCTCGTCGTCGGGGGCCACGACTGTCACTGGAATGCCCGACACGGTGATTTCGGTGCGCCAGAGCCCTGAATCCGCGCGCGCGATGGCGATCGTCGCAGGAATCGTCAGCAGCAGGGCGATAAGGGCATAGACCCACGTGGACCGACGCACACTGCTCATTCGGTCACGCTAGTGGGCAGCACGTGGAACGGCGAACTGACCATGCCGACTACGCGATGCGCCACGCCCCCGGATGCGTCAGCGTGGGAATCGCAGGACCGGTCCACGTCGACACCGGCACGGCAGGTCGCGTAGGACGATCTGCCCAGCCGAAAGCAGGAACCGACACCGCGGCAGCGAGGAGCGGCGCGGAACCGCCAAGCAATCGGTAGTCGCTGTGCGCCGGATCACGGAAGACGCGCGTTGATGGTCCGAACACGTTATGCGCGCGCACGTATGTCGGGTTGCAGCCGGGGTTTGAGTCGGTGCACGCATCGGAGTTGATCCCGAGATCGAGGCTTCCGGTTCCATTCAGGAACACGTTGCCCCGGATTACTAAGTCGTCGTCAGCGCGCGCCGGAGACGACACCCCACTTCCAGCCGGCGGAGTGGCAGGCGAGTGCACATCGAAGTGCGACCACTGTGATGAGAACCCCGGGGGGTTTGCCACCACGTTGTTCACGAAGTAGATATGGCGATTGGGAATCCACTGCCCGCCCGCGTCGGTGGTTCCCCAGCCGCCAGCAGCGCGCCGAGTGGCGCAGGGAGTTGTTGAGTCACCGGCATTGGCCGCATCACAACTGCGACCACCCTGGACAAACTCAACAGCGTGACTGCGCGACCCCACGCGATACAAGGTGTTGAACGCCATCAGCACGTTGTATCCGCCGTTAACCCCCAGCCCGGCACCTTCGGTGTCGTGAATCAGATTGCCGACTACACGAATTCCGTACGCCTCGTAATGCAGGTAGGGCGCCACCATGAATTCGAATCCGGTGCCCTGCCCCGCTGTGAATCCGCCAGTTCCGCAATCGAAGATCTCGTTGTCGATCACCGAGATAGACGCGCTGCCACCCTTGGCGTATGCGCACCAGTCCTGCGCTCCGTGAATGCGGTTGCCAACAATGTGCCCCTTGTTGACCGCAACAAAATCGATGGCGTTGTCGTCAGCTCCGTGAATGTCGGAGTCTTCGATGTAGATGTGGTCACTCTGATTGACCTTCACCGTTTCGTGCGCACCACCTACACCCGATAAGTGCATGTTACGCAGCACGACGTAACTGCACTTCTCACAGTGAAAGGCGTCACCGGGCCGAACGATGTCAATACCGATCACGTAGAAGTGGCGCACGTTGTAGGCATTGATATCGCCGGTGAATCGCGCGGCGTGGTTCCCGTCGACTGAGCGAATGACGATCGGAGCGGTCGCTGTTCCCCACCGATTTTCCCAATAGTTCACGAGAACAGATGCGGGATACGTTCCGCGCACCACATTGATGCGATATCCGGTAGTCAACGTCGTCGACATCGGAATGCGGCGCCAGGCTTCGCCGACGGTGGCCAATGCCGTTGCGCGGGTGTGGCCGCCCCGTGAGTTCGAACCGTGTACCGGGTCAACCCAGAGTTCGACACCGGTGAACGTGCCCAGTGCGTAGCGACCGGTTGTTGTCACGGGAGCGACGCGGCGATACGTGAACGCGGGACTCACCGTGCGGCCCGAGACGACGTTGACCGAGCGGCTCGCGACCGACGCGCGATACAGGAAGACGCCACTGCGCACAGCACCCACCGTGACGCGGTAGGTACCGGACCGCGGCACCATGATGCTTCGCGCGCGTACCGTTCGCGCGAATCCGGCAGGACCCGTCACCGTCATCAGCGGTGCGGTGCTCGCCGATAGTCCCGTGATGGCAAGCCGGATGGTGCCCGAGGTTGACTGGGCGGTGACTTGACTTCGCTCTACCGCGATCGACTGCGGTGTCGTGACCGCTAATGACATCAGGCCGACAGCCGTCACCGCGAGGGTGACCACTGCCGACCTGATGCGAGACACACATTCAGTGTCGACCCCGCGACGCTCGTGCCGCAGGACCAAACGGGCGATAGGTCAGGCGAGTGCCTTGGCCTTCATCGAGTCGAACTCGCTTTGGTTGATGGCGCCTGAGCTCAGCAGTTCCTGAGCCTTGGCGATCTGGTCAGCAGCGCTGCCACTTCCGGCAAGAGACTTCACGTAGTCAGCCTGAGCCTGCTGGTACTGCTCGGCGGACTTGACGTTCCGGTCGGTCATGCCCTTGTGGTAAACGATGACGTAGACCAAGAGCGACAGGAACGGAACGAAGATCAGCAGGATGATCCAGACTGCCTTCAAGATTCCGCTCATCTGGTCGTTGCGGAAAAGGTCAACAATGACGCTGAACAAGATCATGAAGTAGCAGATCATGAAGAAGATCACGATCAGTGAATAGAGGAAATTCCCGTCCACAGGTTCTCCGATTCTCGGTGCCGCAAGCGGCGATTGTTTTTTCGTGGCGCACCGTCGGTACGCCCTCGACAAGCAGTCTAGGACCCCTACACTCCGTATTCATGACCACTGGCCCAGAATCCGCCGCGCATGTTGAATCCACCGATGCAGAGGCAATGACCGATCTCACCAAGAAGATCGGACCCCTCCTGCTCATTTCAGTGCTCCTCGGCATCGGCGGTGCCCTCGCCGCATCGCTCTTCCTCGGCGTCGAATCGAGCTTGCAGACCCTGATCTGGACCGACCTTCCTGCGAAGTTGGGAATTGGTGAGTCGGCATCGTGGTACGTCCTACTGGCGCTACTCGTGGGCGCAATTGTGGTGCTCGTCGCCCAGAAACTGCCCGGCCACACGGGTGCGAGCCCTATCACCGGCTTCCACTTCGATGTTGGCCCCGGCACGATTGCCTCGGTGGCCCTCGCCGCCCTCGGCACGTTGGCCTTCGGATTGGTGTTGGGTCCCGAGGCGCCCCTGATCGCGTGCGGCACGGCCCTCGGCGGGTTCGTGATGCGCGGACGCGGCCCGCAGGCCGTGCAACTGGGCATGCTGCTCGGTGGCGTCGCCGGTCTCGGCGCAATCCTCGGTAATCCACTCATCACCGCGTTCATGATTCTCGAGTTCGCCGCACTCGGACCACTGCCCGCAGCCGCATTGCTGCCTGTTCTGGTCGCCCTCGGTTCGGGGTACATCGTTCAGATCGGACTCGGCCGCTGGTCGGGCCTGGGCACTCACTCGCTGGCCCTGCCCGGACTTCCTGCCTTCCCCGGACTCACCGCCGCCGACATCGTGGGCGGGTTGGTCATCGGCGTCATCGCCACAATCGTGGCACTCATCGCACGTGAACTCGGTGAGCGGGTGAACGATGCGAGCAAGAAACGCCCGACACCCATTCTGTTCGCGGTAGCTATCGTTACCGCACTGCTCGCCATCGGCGCTCACATGATCACCGGGGAGGGCTACGAGACCGTACTCTTCTCCGGCCAAGAGGCGATGCCGACCATTCTGGGAATTACGTCGGTGGGCACCCTGCTAGTCATCCTCGTCGCGAAATTCATTGCCTATGGATTGGCTCTCGGTGGCGGTTTCCGCGGTGGACCCATCTTCCCCGCCGTCTTCCTCGGATTCACTATCGGAACGATGGCGTCACTGATCGTGCCCGACCTCTCCCTGCCCGGGATGGCCGCTGTCGGCATCGCCGCAACCACCGCTGCCATGACCAAACTGCCATTCACCGGAACGATGCTCGGCGTACTGCTGATCAGTTCAGCCGGCGGCGCTGTCACGCCCCTGGCCATCATTGGCGCCGTCATCGGATTCATAGCGCGCACCGCACTCGACCGCTACGACGCCAAACGCGGAGATGTCGCGATTCCAGTAAAGATCGCCTGACAGCACCGACTAGGGCAATCTCTGGGCAAAACGGTGCGTTTAACGTGCCAATTTGCCCAGAGAATGGCCGCTCCGCGCAGGCACCCCGCAGTCGATAGCCGGGTGCCCTACACGAAGGACCACTTAGCGCACGCTGATCGTCACGTCGACCCCGCGCGGGTCGACGCCTGACAGCACCGACCAAGGCAATCGGAATGCCCGCCCGGGTGACATGGGCCAGTTCACCGTGCGTTGGGTGAGGATGTCCGCGCCTTGGCGAACAGTGATGCGGGGTCGCGACCGAGTTTCGTCGGCCCACAACACCAGACGTTCGCGCGGTGCGGCAGGGTCACCTGGCCGAATCAGACCGGGTGACACCCACCGCAGTGGGGCGTCGACGGTGAGTCGCACGGCCCGCATCGAAGGCCGCACACCCTGCAGCCACCGAACAATCTCGACGGCAGCCGCCGCGCCATCGAGCGCCGCTACATCGGCTGTATCGACGGGGTGACACAGGTTGCCAGCGGCAAACACACCCGGTGCGCTGGTTCGTTGCGCTGTGTCAATCAGCGGGCCGCCATGGGCGTGATCGATTGCGAGGTCGTGGGCACGAGCCAATTCACTGTCGGGCGCCCACTCACCGGTGAGAATGACGGTGTCGCAGGCAACCTCACGTCGAATGCCGGTAGCGAGATCCTCGACCTCAACTGCCCGCACTCGCTCACGCCCGATGATGCGCGTGACACGAGTACGGGTTGCCACCGGAACTCGCAGGAGTGCACGTCCGGCAAGGTTGAACGCTGCGTACGACTCGGGCCGCTGGTGCGTCGTGGTCATGAGTACGGTCGCGCACCCTGCCTGGCGCAAGGTGAGCACAGCCGACCAACTCACCAGTTCCGATCCCACGACGACAGCGCGGGTTCCTACCGGACGATGCAACAAGTGAACCGTCGACTGCAGTTGGCCGGTGGTCATCACTCCGGCGGCTCGGTCGCCCGGAATCATGCGAGCGGCGCGTGAGCGTTCACGAGCACCCGTGGCAAGAAGTACCGCCGATGCTTCCACCCGCACGATTCCCTCAGGTGTCGTTGCCTCGAGCATGCGGTCACCGCGCCAACGCGTCACCATCGAACCGGTGCGCAGATCAACCCCCGCATCACGGGCGCGTTCGACCAAGCGCCGCGCGTACTGCGGACCAGTCATCACCCGATGTAGATCACGCAACCCATAGCCGATGTGATCACTGTGCCGCGGAATTCCACCGGCCTGTTCCTCGCGTTCAATCACCAGTACATCGACAGTGGTCGCAAGGTGGCGTGCCGCTGTCAAACCTGCCGGACCCGCACCCACGATCACCACGTCGGGGTTCAGTGTCTTCATTGTCTGCGACCTGCCTCAAGCAACTGCTCGATCTGAGCCCCGCAGTAGAAACCTTGGCAACGACCCATCTGCGCGCGCGTGCGGCGACGCAATCCGTCAAGATCGGCCGGTGGAATAGGCGAGGCAAAGGCGTCGCGAATCTCGCCGCGTGTGACGCGTTCGCAGAAGCACACAATCTGTCCGTATTCAGGATCGGCGGCGATCAGGTCATCGCTTTCGTAGGGACGAGCGAACGCCTCACCGAGGTTCGGCATCACAGGCGGCGGCGGTAAGTCGTTTCGCGGCTTCATGGCGAGCCCCGCGTCAGCAAGTAGTTGCGCCGCGTACTCAGCAATGGCCAGCGATGCGGTGAGTCCCGTTGATCGGATTCCGCCCACCAGCACATACCGCTGAGCCACTTCGATGTCGATGACGTAATCGCTGAATTCGGTCGAGGCGCGCAAACCGGTGTAGGCCGCGGTCACCTCTTCATCGAGCAGTTGGGGCATCAGCCGGCGCCCCTTCTCACAGAGAAGATCAAAACCCTCTTCAGAGGTCGACGTGTCACTTCGATCGTCGATGGGTTGCGATGTCGGACCCAGCATTACGTTGCCGAAGATCGTGGGGCTGATCAGCACTCCCTTGCCGCGTTCGGTGGGCACAGGCAACACGATTCGATCTACCAGGGCGCGCGCCTGCTTGTCGAACACTAAGAGTTCACCGCGTCGTGGAGTAACCGTGAATCGGTGATGTCCGAACATCGCATCGAGGTAATCGGCGCCTAGTCCCGCTGCGTTGATGACCCACCGACACTCAATCGGAGCGCGATTCGTGCGCAGCACTGTTGAGTCGTCGTGTACCTCGATCGCTGACACCGACGTCGACAGCGCCAGCACGGTTCCGCGTGCGAGTGCCTCGGTGGCGTAGGCAAGGGGAGTAGTCCACGGGCAGATGATCGACTCGCCGGGCACGGTGAGTCCGCCGAGTGCTCCGGGGGCGAGCGACGGAAGGAGGTGGCGCACCTCATCTGCGGTAATCAGTTCACACGCGAGATACCCATTGAGTACAGCCTTCTCGCGTAGTTTCGGTAGCACTTCCAGTTCGTGGTCGGTCCACGCAACGAGAACCGCACCGGTGTGTTCAACCGGAATGCCGCAGGCAACGGCGTAGTCGGACAGCAACTCGTAGCCGCGAGCCACGAGTCGCGCTTCCAGACTTCCGGGAACCGCATCAAAGCCTGTGTGCAAGATGGCCGTATTCGCTTTGCTCGTGCCGTCGCCGACATCAGCTCGTGAGTCGATGAGAACAACGTCGAGTCCCAGACCGCTCAGTTCGCGAGCGACCGCGCACCCCACCACACCCGCTCCGATGACCGCCACATCGTGCACCGTCATGCCAGACTCCGAGCCGCATCAACGGCGGCGCGCCACCGCCCGAGGAACTCAGCTGCCCGATCGGCAGACCAACGCGGTTCGATCACGGCCAACGGTGTCCATTGCGAGACAGCATCGATCGGACTAAGAGTCGGGTCGGCAGCAATACGCGCCAGTGCCGCGGCACCCAGAGCCGTGGCGTGTGGACTCGGATACACCTCAATCGGAATCTGTAGCAGGTCGGCTTGTGCTTGCATCAATACCTTCGAGCGGGTCAGCCCACCGTCGACGCGCAAGTGCGTGAGCGGGCGGCCGAGATCGCGAGCGACCACATCGGCAAGATCAGCCACCTGCGCCGCAATGCCCTCAACAACCGCGCGCACGACATGGCCACGTGAACTGGCCAATCCCATTCCTACCAATGCACCGCAGGCGGCCGGTTCCCACCACGGCGCGGCGAGACCGGCCAGTCCCGGCACAAAGAGCACGCCACCACTGTCGTCGCCGCACTCGACATCGAGTGAACTCGCGTCGCTCAATACTCCCAGGTCAGCGAGCCAACGAAGCGCCGAAGCCGCCGTGTACACCTGTCCATCAAGGCAGCGATCGGTGCGACCACGAACGGTCCACGCCACCGAGGAGGTGAGCCCGTTCGCCGAGCGCACTGCCTGTTCGCCAGTGTTCGCGAGCAAGAAGGCGCCGGTTCCGTACGTGCACTTCGCATCGCCCACCGATAGGCACGCCTCGGCGAACAACGCTGCCTGCTGGTCGACGATCAATCCGGTCACACTCGCCGCGCGTCCAAATGCCGTGGTACTTCCGACGGTTTCGTCACACGCCACCAGTCGAGGGAGTACCTCGGTGCCGAAACCAAAAACGTCGAGTAGCTCAGGATCCCACGCCACAGCGTCGATGTTCATCAGCAATGAGCGACTCGCGGTTGAGACGTCAGTGACCAACTCGCCCGTGAGGTGATGCACGATCCACGAATCCGTGGTGGTGACGATTCCTTCACGTGTGACGTTGGCGCGCAACCACGCCATCTTCGGTGCACTGAAATACGGATCGAGCACCAAACCTGTTCGCGCTGCAATCAGATCGGCGTGCTCAGCTCGGTCGAGACACAACTGCTCGGAACGTCGGTCCTGCCAGACGATCGCCTGCGATAACGGCTTCCCCGTAGTGGGATTCCACGCGAGCACAGTCTCACCCTGGTTGGCGAGCGCGACGTGATCGGGAAGTACACCTGCGCTATCCACAGCACGTTGGCCCGCAGCCAACACCGAGTTCAACAACTCGTTCGGCTCCTGCTCGACTCCCCCACCATGTAGATAGACCGGTCGCACCGGCTCTTCCGCCATGGCAAGCACTGCGCCGTCACCATCGACCACGATGGCCTTGGTGCCCGACGTGCCCTGATCAATCGCGAGGACGATCACCGTTGCTCCATCGCGCCATTATCGACGCCCTTATCTGCCAGTGTCAGTTGAAACAGGGGCCGACCATCGCGGGTTCCTGCAAGTTCGAAACCCGCACGCACCAACACCTGTTGGCTGGCCTCATTTCCAGGCTCGGTATCAGCTTCGACCACGGCAATTTCGGGGCGCGAACGTGCGAAGGTGACGAGCCCCAAAACAGCCTCGGTGGCAAGACCAGCCCCACGAGCGCTGGGCGCCAGTCCGTAGCCCACCTCAACCACTCCGTCGCGAGGCGAACCCTTAAAGCCCACGCCGCCCACCACGATTCCCGTGTCGCGCCGGACCACCTGATACGTGCCGAAGTCCGTCGGCGGCAAATCGGGAGCAAGGAGAAGTAGCCGACTCACGACGATGTCACCCTCGGTGGGGTAATCGTGCGCCCAGGTGCGGCCCTCGCGCGTGCCCGCCACCACTGCGCTCGCTTCATCGCCGGTGAGTGGGCGCAGAGCTAAACGCTCCGTGACGATTTCGCCAGACATGGCACCAGTGTCCACCCACGTCAATCGAACCAGACACGCCTAGGCTGGAGCGATGCGATCACGGTGGGCTGAGCGACTTGCTCCCATCGCGTTTGTTCTCGTGTGGAGTACCGGGTTCATTGGTGCTCGCTATGGACTGCCCTATGCGCCGCCCTTCACCTTGCTCGCCATCAGACTCTCGCTGGCCGCGGCGGCGCTCGCCCTACTCGCACTCGTAACGCGCTCCTCATGGCCGCGCAAACGAGTCGCGTACGAGCGCTCCACCATCATCGGGATCCTCCTCCACACCTGCTATCTCGGCGGAGTCTTCGTCTCGATCGACCATGGACTTCCTGTTGCAGTCTCGGCGCTGATCGTTTGTCTGCAACCTGTCTGTGTCGCCGCTCTCGCCGGCCCGCTACTCGGTGAACGACTCATGCCACGCCAATGGACGGGTATCGCGCTGGGCCTCATGGGTGCGCTGATCGTTCTTGAGCCCGGGCTCGGATCGACCGGAGATTCCGCATATCAACCGATCGCTGTCGCCGCCGCGATCATCGCGCTGATCGCATCCACCATCGCCACTTTGTTACAGAAGAAGTGGGGCGGCGGAATTGCGATGCTGCCCGGTACTGCCGTGCAATACGCCGCCGCAACAGTGGTGCTCGTTGTGCTTGCTGCGGCCTTTGATCACCGCCCCGTCGACTGGACACCCCAACTCATCGGCGCTCTCATCTGGATGGTGTTCGCACTCTCCATCGGCGCCGTGCTGCTGATGTTCTGGCTTCTACGCCGCGGTACTGCGTCGGGATTCTCCAGTCTCTACTTCCTCGTGCCACCCGTGACCTTGGTCATGGGCTTCGTCCTCTTCGGACAAACTCTTCCACCACTCGCGCTCGTCGGCTTCGCGATCAGTTCACTAGGCGTGCTGCTCGTCCGCGAGTCACGCTGAACCCCTCAACCCCGAACTGTCCCTCACAGCGAAAACCCCCTTCTGTGAGCAAATACGACCCGAACCGGGCGCTTTTCGCTCATAGAAGAGGGTCCCGCTTCAGGCAGTTACGCGATGCGCTGATTCCAGAGCAGTGCTGCCGCGGCCGCAAGTGAGGCCAGCAGAAACGCCAGGCCGGCGAAGGCAACGGTGAGTTCGACGGTCTGGGTGTCGTACCCGACACTGCCGCCGATCTCGTCGTACACCGAGCCGAGTTCGGACGCGGTCTGCGCGGTGAAGGTGCTTCCACCCGTGGCCTCTGCAATGGATGCCATAGCCGCAGGGTCGTAAGGAACCGGAATCGTACGGCCATCGACCGTGACAGTTCCGTTGTCGGTTCCGAACGCGATCGTGGTCACAGGAACACCGGCATCCTTCGCTCGCGTGGCCGATTCCTGCACGGATTGATCAGGATCAAGGTTTCCGGATCCGACCGTCGGCGTGCCGTCGCTCATCAGCACGATGGCAGCAGGAGCCTTCGTGCCGTCAGCCGCTGGCGGTACACCAGCAATGGCTTGTAGCGCCAGATCAAGTCCAGATCCTGTGGCGGTTCCGGTTCCCATCGCCATCGCATCGATTGCAGACGTAAGTGCGGCACGGTCGGTCGTCGGCGGAAGGGCAAGCTTGGCATTGCGATCGAAGGTCACCAGTCCGACCTGAAGAGTCGCCGGAAGTTGCGACACGAAATTACGCGCGGCCTGTTGGGCTGCAGCGAGGCGAGTCGGTGACACGTCATCGGAAGACATCGACGCCGAAGTGTCGAGCGTCAGCATGATCGTGGCGCGCTCCTTCGGCACCTTCATCGCCCACGCGGGCTGCGCGAAGGCAATAGCTCCAACTCCGACAGCGGCGAGTAGTGCCACCCACGGAATGTGTCGTTGCCATCCAGTGCGCTTGGGCGCAACCGATGCCAACAAATCAACACTGGTGAATCGGGCCGACACTTCCTGGCGACGACGCAACATGAAGAAGTACGCGACCGCCAGGGCGATCGGGATGACGAGCAGCACAAGCCGCCAAGTGGAAAGGAAAGTCACGGGTTTACTCCACGGTTTCGGTGGGATACCAATGCCGCTCGGCGATCGCCAGTGGTGAAGGCGATGACGTCACCGAGCCAGTCACGATCCGTTGAGACGGCGAGGTACTCGGCACCGCCTGCGCGAATGGACGAAGCGATCTCGGCGGAACGAACGCGCGCTGCTTCGGCATAGCGTGCGCGCAACTGGGCCGATCGCGTCTGTACGTGCACGACTCGACCCGTTTCGGGGTCGACGAGCCCGAGCATCCCCACATCGGGAAGTTCGAGTTCGCGCGGATCAGTGACGTGGACGGCGATCACTTGGTGGCGAACTGCAAGCGCCCGCAGTGCTCGAGCCCAGTTAGATCCGTCGAGGAAATCAGACACCACCACGACCTGCCCGCGACGAGGTTGCAGCCGCGGAAGGATGGTGAGGGCAGCAGTGAGATCGGTCGAGTTCTCCGGTCCTCCCGCGTAACGAGGAGTGTCATACAGTGCAGAAAGCGCGGCGAGCATGGCACTACGGCCGCTCGCTGGTGGCCGACGGATCAACGCCGGACCACCGCACGCCAACACTCCGAAACGATTTCCGGCGCGCCCGGTCATCACTCCGATTGCTGCCGCCGTTGCCAAGACGACGTCACGCTTCTCACGCATCGCCGTTCCGAAGTCAAGGCTGGCCGATCGGTCTGCCACCACCCATGTTTCGAGTTCGCGATCGGCCTCGGTCGTGCGCACATGAGTTGCGTGCGACCGCGCGGTCAAACTCCAGTCAATACGACGCGCATCGTCACCTGGCTGGTATTCACGAGCACCGGCGCGCTCACTTCCTGGACCAAGCGCCGTCGTGTGATGGTCTCCGGATACGCGACCATCGAGTCGACGAATTACTTCGAGCTCGAGCGTGCGCAGTACCGCGGCCCGGCCGACCTGATCGGCGACCGGTTCCGACATACGAGGAGTGTCTAAACTCATCCGACGGCCAAAACTGCGGTGTCGCCACCTGCGATATCGGGCTGCGATCGCACTGTGGGCGCAGTGACTGTCGACAAAATGCGAGTGAGCACGCTGTCGACCGTTACTCCCTGTGCGAGTGCCTCGTACGACAACATGACGCGGTGGCGCAACACTTCCGGTGCCACGTCGAAGATGTCCTGCGGAACAAGGAAGCGCCGCCCACGAAGTACGGCAAGTGCCCGACCGGCGGCAAGCAGGCCGAGGGTGCCACGCGGGCTTGCACCCAGTGCGATGAAGGGTGCGAGATCGGGCATACCGTGAACGGCCGGCTCACGGGTGGCCATGACAAGACGCACGGCGTAGTCCTGCACCGCATGGTGCACGAACACGGCGTCAACTTCGGCCTGAAGCGCCTGCAACTGCTCCAGGCTGAGCACCTGCTCAGCCTTCGGCGGATGCACACTCATGCGAGAGGCGATAGCCGTCTCTTCCTGATAATTCGGGTGGGTCACCACGACCTGCATCAGGAACCGGTCGCGCTGCGCCTCGGGAAGCGCATAGACGCCTTCACTTTCGATGGGGTTCTGCGTGGCGAGCACCAGGAAGGGTGTCGGCACCGGCCGCGTGTGCCCACCGATCGACACCTGGCGCTCGGCCATCACCTCAAGCAGTGCCGCCTGCACCTTCGCTGGCGCCCGGTTGATTTCGTCGGCCAACACAATGTTGGCGAAGACCGGACCCCACTCAATGTCGAACTCTTCGCGTGACGGACGCCAGATGCGCGTACCGACCACGTCGGCGGGAACGAGGTCGGGAGTGAACTGCAAACGCGAGAATTGCCCACCGACGACGGTGGCCAGCGTCGACACGGTGAGCGTCTTGGCCAGTCCGGGCACGCCTTCGATGAGGCAGTGGCCATTGGCCAACAGGCATAGGAAGGCACGTTCAACGAGCCGGTCCTGTCCGACAACCACTCGCTTCACCTGAAAGAGTGCATCCTCAAGGAGCGCCGCATGATCGACCGTGGTCGCACGCGGTGCGTTGAGATCGCGAGGGGCACCCGTGGGGGGCGCGGGGGTCGAGGCGTCTGATTCCATCTGTTGTACTCCTAGGGAACGAAGGTGTAACTGACACAATCTCACTGCAATGTCAGAACCACGCACGGTGCTGGTAATGGATTGACGAGTTAGTACCCCTGGTTGTTCCGTGAAACCCGAACCCGTGGTCCGATGAAGTCTGCAGGGTTAGAGAATCCTCTAACAGGGCACAAGGTTGGTTCACACCACGCGTGAGGATGAATAATGACCGAGCAGGTTCCCGGAAGTACCCCGCTAGGTTGGCACCCCGATCCTTGGTTCAGCGGGCAACACCGTTGGTACTCCGGGTCCGAGTGGACGGCCGACACCTTTGGCGACGCTTCTGGCCCCGTCATGGCGAGAGGAACATACGGGCCGCCCCCCACCGGCCACGCCCCCACCCCTCCACCCCCACCCGAGTGGGGATCAGCGGCTACTCCGCCTCCTCCCCCGCCGGTGGTCGCTTGGCCCGTCATCCAAGAGACGATCTCCAGCCCTCCTCGAAGCGCCAAGCGCTGGGTAATCGGGGCCATCGCTGCGGCAGTTGTAGTGGCGTTGATTGCCGCGGTGATCTTCCGACCACACAGCAATGACTCGAAGACAGCGCAGCCCACCCCAACTCCCTCAGCGAGCACCTCCCCCACTCCCAGCACACCGTCGCCGTCTGGGAATTCGCCACAGCCGACGCCGACGCCGTCACCGTCAGGGTCCACTCCCCAGACACCCGTCAATCCCACCGACGCTCTGCTGGCAAACCTCGTGGTGCGGCAAAAGGATGTGCCCGAGACCTATTTCGTCGGGCCGATTCCTGGCGGTGGTGAAGTCGATGGCCAGGTCACACTTGACCTCTGCGAAGGCGCGACGTATCCCAGCGAGGCTCTGCGCGCCGCACGACTGCAGGTTGCCGCTCTTGACGTCCAGAGCACTCTTGCTGCACTGAGCACCGAAGCTGTGCGTTACAAGTCGGCTGACGCGACCGCCCAGGCATTCGACGAACTGAAGTCAACCGCGGCGTCATGTTCGACAGACCCGGTCACTGACCCAACGACCGGAACGACGTCCACCACCCGCATCACCCCCGATGCTGATGCTTCGTGGGATAAGACCGAGGGCGTTGACCGACTCGCCTACCGAATCGAGCGCACCGACAGCAGCGGCACAACGTCGTCGTCGGTCGTTGTGTATCTCAAGCGGGGCCCGCTGTTCATCGGCGTGTACTTTCCGCAACCCGATGGCGCCCAGATTCCGGTCGAGGGCAAGACCACCGTTCCCGCGATCGTGAAGATCTTTGAGGAACGACTTCTCAATCCGCCTACCGATGCGCCCGACTCGGGCGGAAGCAGTGGCGGAGGACTGTCTGCCTAGGCAAGCGACATGAAGAGTTTGACCATGTCGTCTTGATCCATTCCCGCTTCTGGATCGAGCAGGCACTGGCGCATTCCGCCCGCGATGATCTGGAACCCGGCCTTGTCGAGAGCGCGCGACGCTGCTGCGAGTTGTGTCACCACGTCGCGACAGTCGCGTCCTTCTTGAAGCATACGAACGACTCCTGCAATCTGACCCTCAGCGCGTCGTAAGCGGCGAATAGCGGTAGCGGTGGCATCGTCTTCAAGTTGCATGACTCGAGAGTACCCCGTGGGGTATTGATTCACCGACGGTTCTCGTGGGGATCATCAGCAGGATTGGCAGTGGGAAGTTCCACCCAGAAGATACTTCCGCCACCGGCCGGACTCTGTACTCCGATACGCCCCGCATGGGCGGTCACCAAAGCCGAGGCGATCGCAAGGCCCAGTCCACTTCCCCCCGTGGCGCGAGTGCGTGCCGACTCGGCACGATAGAAGCGGTCGAACACGTGAGCGGCATCATCTGCCTGCAGCCCCGGTCCGTGGTCCACTACCTCGACGCGCCAGTTTCCGCTGGTGGCTGAGATTGTCACTTCGATCGGTGAGCCTTCCGGCGTGTGTTTGCGAGCGTTGTCGACAAGGATTCCGATCACCTGGGTCAAGCGATCTGGATCACCGGTCACTACTGCTGAAGCAGGAACTTCCAGATCGATCACGCGGCTCGGGGACAGCACCCGCGCATCAGTGACAAGCCCAGTAATGAGGGGGACGAGATCGACCGATTCGCGCCGCGGTTCTAGGCCGCGATCAGCTTCGGCCAATAACAGCAGGTCGTCTACCAGCGAATTCATCCGCTGCGCCTCTTGCCGCATCCGACGCATGGCATCGCCGACGGCCTCGTCGCTTGCCAGTCCGCCTGCTGCATAAAGCGACGTATAGCCAGTGAGGGTCGCTAACGGAGTACGCAACTCATGGGAGGCATCGGCAACAAATTGGCGTAGCCGAGCTTCGGCAGCGATGTTGCTGTCGACCAACACATTGAAGGACTGCCCTAATTCCTGAGCTTCTGTCCCGGCTGGAAAGTCCGGAACCCGCTGCTCACGATCTCCCGCGCGCACAGCGCGAGCGACGGCTGCAACTTGAGTAATCGGACCAACGCCCAGCCTCATCACCCACCAGGTCACGAGCGCGATCACGGCAAACAGCAACGCCCCCATCAGCAACAGATTGCGAGCGAGTTGAGCAAGCGCACCGTCAATGTCGTTGAGAGGCTGGCCAAGCACCGCTACTTCCCTACCGGGCGCCGCATACGCGATGACACGCATGCGCGTTCCATCACCCCCGGTGGTATCAACGGTGACAGGAATGCCGAATGCGATGGGCAGATTGAGTACTGGCTTAAGCTCGGTACCTGCATCAACGGCCAGCGTCGTGACCAACTCGCCGCCGGTTGACACCCTTCCGACGTAGAGTCCGTCGAGAGTTCGTCGACCCCGCACGTTGCTCGGATCAGCGGGAATGGCGGCGGCCGCCGCGAGTGCTGGCTGCCGCAACGATTCCAAGCGCACATCAACTTGGCCCAAGAGCGTCGCGGACTGGGCGCGGAATACACCGAATCCCGCAACCACGAGCAGTGCCACGATCGCGCCCATTCCCAACAGAATGCGCGCTCGCAGCGACATCAGGATTCCCGGACGCTGTAGCCGACTCCGCGCACGGTGTGAATCAGCTTGGGTTCGCCGCTGTCAACCTTGCGACGCAGATTGCTGATAAACGATTCGATGATGGTCGAGTCTCCGTTGAAGTCGTACTGCCACACGGTGTCGAGAATCTGAGCACGCGACACGACGCGGCCAGCATTCGTCATCAGGTAGCGCAGCAAGTTGAATTCGGTGGGCGACAGCAGCGCTTCCTGCCCACCACGCCAGACGCGATGCGAATCGAGATCGAGTTCGAGATCAGCGACCACGAGTCGCGATGACGTGGTTCCAACTCCGGTGCGACGCAGTGCCACTTGCACGCGCGCCACCAGTTCTTCCAAAGCAAACGGTTTGGTGATGTAGTCGTCACCACCGATGGTCAAGCCTCGCACGCGATCTGCCGTATCGTGCCGTGCGGTCACAAACAGGATCGGCGCACGGCACCCACTGTTACGCAGTCGCGTGAGCAGCTCGAAACCGTCAAGGTCAGGCAGGTTGACGTCGAGAACGACAACATCAGGGGCAAAGCGATCCGCTTCTTCTAGGGCTTCGGCTCCGTTCGCGGCTGAGCGCGTTTCGTAGTCAGAGAGCCGCAACGCCGACGTAATCAGGAATGACAGGTTCTCTTCGTCATCAACAACAAGGACTCGGGGTCGCTGGGCCATGGCTCCATCGTGACAGTCGTTCCTGCAGCCTTACTGACCGGATCCTGAAGGTTTCCTGACCACGGTCTCCAGTCAATCCACAGGTTACCTTGCACGATGCTTCAACTGCGGTGTCAACAATGACAATGGAATCGAGACCTCGACTTCCGCACTCACCCCGAGGAGCATTTGATCATGACAACTCGAAACAAGGTGGCGTTCGCCGCCACAGGCCTCGCCGTCGCCACTGGTGCCCTGCTTTTTGGCGTCACGAGCGCCCAAGCAGCCAACACCACCCCCTCCCCCTCATCAACCACCGCTACCGAATGCCACGGTCCTGCCGCCTCCCTCTCGGCTGAACAGTGCGCGTCCTTCCAGACCGACATGAAGGCCGCCCGCGACGGCGTGTTCACCAAGTACGGGCTCACTCCTCCCACTGGTGATGGCCCTCAGGGTCGAGGTCATAAGGGCGCCGGCCACGGCCCCGACCTCTCCAGCCTGAGTGCCGACCAGCAGGCAGCCTTCAAGACGGACATGGAAGCCGTACACGCACAGCGCGACGCGGTGTTGACCAAGTACGGCATCACCCCGCCGGCTGACGGACAAGGCCGCGAGGCCATCCGCGAGCAGGTTTCCAAGCTCTCAACTGAGCAACAGGCCGCACTCAAGGCCGACATGCAGACGGTTCGTGACGCCCGAGACGCCGTTTTCGCGAAGTACGGAATCACCGCACCGGCCAAGGGTGGGCCTGGCGCCTGAGTCTTTCCTCGACTCCAAGCTCGATAGGAGCGCCCCACCACGTCGGCTGGGGCGCTTCTGTCGGCCTAAGGCTTCAGCGAGGCCAGAGCGGCGCCCAGCCGCATTGCCGCTTCCTCTGCGACTGCTTGCATTTCCGGTGCCTCCGACAGGTCGACCATCATCATCGGATCGATCGCTTCAACTACGGTTTCTTCGCCTACTTGCCGCACCACCACATTGCACGGCAACAGCAAACCGATCGACGCATCTGCTTGTATCGCCCGATAGGCCAACGGTGGATTGCAGGCCCCCAGAATCACATAGGGCTCAAGGCCAACATCAAGTTTGGCCTTCATCGTGGCCGCGACGTCAATCTCGGTGAGCACACCGAATCCCTGCTCGGCGAGCGCGGCCCGCACTGCTTCCAGTGTCGTTGCGAATGATCCCGGCACGGTCACAGCAGATCCGTAGGTCATGACTGACTCCTTGATTGTGAGAGTAGAAGTTTCGCAACGACCTCATTCATGATTTCTGTCGTGCCACCGCCAATTGCGAGAATGCGGCTATCGCGGTAGTGACGTTCAACTTCAGCTTCGCGCATGCAGCCCATACCACCGTGAAGTTGCACCGCCATGTCGACGACGTGGTCGCATGCCGCCACCGCGGTGTTCTTGGCCATCGCAACGCGCATTAGCACGTCACGACCGGCAAGCCAGTCGTTTGTAACGGCACGAGTGTACGTGCGTGCCACGTCCACCTCGCGGGCCATCTCAGCGAGTTGATGCTGCACGAGTTGTCGGCTCACGAGCGGTCGGCCGAAGGTTTCGCGTTCGCGCACCCACGTCATGCTGAGGTCAAGGCAGCGTTGGGCCGTCGCATACGCCGACACCGCCAAACTCAGTCGCTCTGCCGCGAACTGCACCATGATCTGCAGGAAGCCCGAATTTCTCGCGCCTACAAGGCAATCAGCAGGGACACGTACCGCGTCGAACGCCACTTCTGCGGTATCGGAACACTGCCAACCCATCTTCCGCAGTGGCGGCGAAACGGTGACACCTGGCAGTGACGTATCGATGACGAGAAGCGAGATTCCACCAGCACCGTCATCACCGGTGCGTACAGCCGTCGTGATGAAATCGGCACGAGTCGCCGAGGTGATGTAGAGCTTGGAACCCGTGACGACGTAGTGATCGCCGTCGAGCACCGCTCGCGTACGCAATCCCGCAACGTCCGACCCACCACCTGGCTCGGTCACGCCCAAAGACACGATGCGTTCACCGGCAAGTACCGGACGCACGACGCGATCGATCAGCACCGAGTCACCGGAGGCCACGATGTGCGGCAGTCCGATTCCGTGGGTGAACAGTGCCGCGACCAGCCCCGACGATCCGCCAGCAAGGATGATCTCTTCGGCCACGATGAACGCGTCAATCGGCGAACCACCACTGCCGCCCACATCTTCGGGAAATCCCACGCTCAGCAGTCCAGCGTCGGCCGTCAGCCGGTGAACCTCGCGCGGGATCGCTCCCTCGTCTTCCCAACGTGGAAGGTTGGGCACGAGTTCTTTCTGAGCAAAACGACGCACACTGTCGCGCAGCATGAGACGTTCCTGCGAATCCCACTCATCAGACATACCGCCAGCCTACGGTCGGCGAGCGTGAGTCAGCAGATCATGGGTACCGAAAACTGCGCCTATGCGCGCTTACTGACCCCTCAGGCAGAAACCGGCGCGGACGAAATCGGCGGCGGCCTCGATTTCCGGAGCTTGGAAGCGGTCTGGGCCAGGACCTGCCACCGTCGTGCGGAAGGCAGCGATCACCTCACCGGTGACGGGCGCGGGGGTGAGCGGAGCACGCAAATCGACAGCGCGTGACGCGGCGATCAGTTCGATGCCCAGAATCGCAGTGAGGTTGGCAACACTGCGACGCAGTTTGCGGCCAGCGTGCCATCCCATCGAGACATGGTCCTCCTGCATCGCTGAACTGGGGATCGAATCAACGCTGGCAGGAACGGCCAGTCGCTTGTTCTCGGAAACCAGTCCGGCCTGCGTGTACTGATCGATCATGAGTCCCGAGTCGACACCGGCATCGTCTGCGAGGAACGGCGGCAGTCCATGCGAACGATGCGTGTCGAGCATGCGGTCGGTGCGCCGCTCACTCATCGAGCCAAGGTCGGCGGATGCGATCGCGAGGAAGTCAAGCACGTAACCCACCGGCGCACCATGGAAGTTTCCGTTGCTCGTGACTTCGCCATTGGGCAACACCACCGGATTGTCGATACGCGCGGCCAGTTCACGTTCGGCCACCATGCGCGCGTGCGTGACCGTATCGCGCACTGCTCCTGTGACCTGCGGTGCGCAGCGAAGGGAGTACGCGTCCTGAACTCGACCATCACCCTCCCGATGGGAAGCAACGATCGCCGATCCTTCGAGGGCCGCGAACATGTTGGCAGCACTAGCCGCTTGACCTGGGTGTGGTCGCAACGGAAGGTGCAGTTCGGGCCGGAACACCTGATCGGTGCCGAGCAGACCCTCAACACTCATCGCGGCAATGACATCGGCACTGTCGCACAGCATCTCCAGATCAGCGATCGCCATGATCAGCATTCCGAGCATGCCGTCAGTTCCGTTGATGAGAGCCAGGCCTTCCTTCTCCTGCAACTCAATCGCTGTGATGCCCGCTGCGGCCAGCAACTCAGGCACCGACTTCTCGATTCCCTGCGCGTCGACCGCTCGACCCTCACCCATCAGCACCAGTGCGCAGTGCGAGAGCGGCGCGAGGTCGCCACTGCATCCGAGCGAGCCGAACTCGTGAACCACCGGAGTGATTGCGGCATTGAGAAGTGCGGCCATCGTTTCGGCTACCACCGGTCGAACTCCGGTTGATCCAGACGCCAGTGTCTTGAGCCGCAGCAACATCAGTGCGCGCACGACCTCACGCTCAACCGGTTCCCCCCAACCCGCAGCATGGGAGCGAATGAGTGATCGCTGCAACTGGGTGCGCAACTCGTGCGGTATGTGACGGGTTGCAAGTGCGCCGAATCCCGTGGAGATTCCGTACACCGGCTCCGCTGCTGACGCCAGCGCTTCGATGCGTTGGCGCGAGTGTTCCATCGCGGCACGCGACTCGGGCGAGATCTCGACCCGCGCACCTTGACGCGCCACCGCGATGACGTCGTCGGTGGTCATGCCTTCGGTGCCAATGATGACCGTGCTGCTGCTCATGCGGATTCCTTGATCTGCTGGCCGCCAACCCACACCCGGTCGACAAGATCGACGCCGGGGCGGTAAGCGAGGTGGACATGATGAGGTGCACGCAAAGAAACGAGATCGGCCCGACTACCTACACGAATGACACCTACATCATCGCGCCGAAGTGCTGCGGCTCCACCCGCGGTGGCCGACCACACTGCTTCATCCGGCGACATGCGCATCTCGCGCACGGCCAGCGCAATCATGAGCGGCATCGATGTGGTGAAACTCGACCCAGGATTGCAGTCGGTCGCCAACGCCACGGTGGCACCGGCATCAATCAGAGCCCGCGCATCGGGGTAGGGAGAGCGAGTCGAGAACTCAGCGCCTGGCAGCAAGGTTGCCACCGTCGAACTCGAGGCAAGGGCCTCGACATCCTGCGCCGACAAGTGAGTGACGTGATCGGCGGACGCGGCGTTGAGCTGCACTGCCAGTTGAGCACCGGGGCCATGCTGCAGTTGATTGGCGTGCAGGCGCGGCTGCATTCCCGCAGCAATGCCGGCTTCAAGAATCGCCCGCGCCTGATCAGCATCGAAGGCACCACGATCGCAGAACACGTCAATCCAACGCGCCAGAGAGGCACACGCCGGAATCATCTCGTCGATGACCAGGCGCACGTAGTCGTCTGGCCGATCGGCGTACTCGGCAGGAACCACATGGGCGCCGAGGAACGTCGTTTCCGGAGTCACTTCGCCAGCGATGCGCAAACTTCGCGCTTCATCGGCCCGGGTAAGCCCGTATCCGCTCTTACTTTCGAAGGTAGTGACGCCGCTGGCGGCCAACTCAGCGGCCAGACGCGCAAGATTCGCTCGCAGATCGTCGTCGGAGGCAGCGCGCGTGGCCGACACCGTGGTGCGAATTCCCCCGGCGGTGTAAGGCTCACCCGTCATGCGCGCTTCAAACTCGGGCCAGCGGTCACCAGCGAAGATCAGGTGCGCGTGCGAATCGACGAAGCCCGGAAGTACCGCCGCTCCCCCAAGATCGACGACGGAATCGGTACCTTCGGGAAGCAACGTCGCCGACCCGACCCACGAGACCGAACCGCCCTCAATCACCACAGCAGCGTCAGTGAGCATGCCGAGACTGCCCTCACCCACCGTGGGGTCGTTGGTAACGAGCGAACCGATACCAGTGAGCGCTACTGACGACATGGAGTACAGCGTCTCAGTCCTGCAGCATGGGAACGCGCACATCGCGCTCCTGTGCCACCTCAACGGCTCGGTCGTACCCCGCATCCACGTGACGAATCACGCCCATTCCCGGATCGTTCGTCAGCACGCGAGCGAGTTTGGCTGCGGCGAGTGGCGTTCCGTCTGCGACACTCACTTGGCCCGAGTGAATCGACCGACCGATGCCAACTCCCCCACCATGGTGAATCGACACCCACGATGCTCCCGAGGCGACATTGACCATGGCGTTCAGGAGGGGCCAGTCGGCGATCGCGTCAGACCCGTCGAGCATCGCTTCGGTTTCGCGATACGGCGACGCCACCGAACCGCAGTCGAGGTGATCACGCCCGATGACGATCGGCGCCTTCACCTCACCACTGGCCACGAGGTCGTTAAATGCCAAGCCCGCCTTGTCGCGTTCCCCGTAGCCAAGCCAACAAATGCGTGCAGGCAAACCCTGGAAGGCGACGCGTTCTTGAGCCATGGTGATCCAGCGGCGCAGGTGATCGTTGTCGGGGAAAAGGTCGAGCACCGCTTTGTCGGTTCGGGCAATGTCAGCGGGATCACCCGATAGTGCCACCCAGCGGAATGGGCCCTTGCCTTCACAAAAGAGAGGACGAATGTAGGCCGGGATGAATCCAGGGAACTCGAAGGCTCGGCCGTATCCACCCTTGCGGGCCTCGTCGCGAATCGAGTTTCCGTAGTCGAACACCTCGGCACCGGCATCCATGAAACCGACCATGGCCTCCACGTGCTTGGCCATCGACTCTTGGGCCCGGTCGGTGAACTCCTCCGGCTTCTTGTCGGCGTAGTCGCGCGCATCGCCGAGGTCGATGTCTTCGGGAATGTAGAACAGCGGGTCGTGAGCTGACGTTTGGTCGGTGACGATGTCAACGGGAACACCACGACGCAGAATTTCAGGAAGCAGGGTGGCGGCATTGCCGACGAGTCCTATTGACACTGCCTTGCGCTGCGACTTGTATCGCACCGCACGGTCGATCGCGTCATCGAGACTGTCAGCAATCTCATCGAGATAGCGCGTTTCAACTCGGCGGCGAAGTCGCGTTCCGTCGATGTCGATGATGAGGCAGGTTCCCTCGTTCATGGTGACGGCCAACGGCTGCGCGCCGCCCATACCGCCACAACCGGCGGTCAAGGTCAGGGTGCCCGACAACGTTCCGCCGAATCGCTTGGCGGCAATCGCGGCAAACGTCTCGTACGTGCCTTGCAGAATTCCCTGGGTGCCGATGTAGATCCACGAACCAGCGGTCATCTGTCCGTACATCGTCAGACCGAGTTGCTCGAGACGACGGAACTCGGGCCACGTGGCCCAGTCACCCACCAAGTTCGAATTGGCGATGAGTACACGCGGCGCCCATTCATGCGTCTGCATCACGCCGACGGGCTTGCCTGATTGAACAAGCAGGGTTTCGTCTTCGCGCAGATCGGTGAGTGTGCGCACGATGGCATCGAAGCTGGCCCAGTTGCGGGCCGCCTTGCCGGTGCCGCCGTAGACGACAAGCTCATCGGGATGCTCGGCCACGTCCGGGTCGAGGTTGTTGCTCAGCATGCGCAGCGCGGCCTCCGTGGGCCACGAACGTGCGGTGAGGGAGGTTCCGGTGGCGGCGTGCACGGGGCGGGGTCCTGAAGTCATGGGCACATTCGAACACTCACAGGCCCTTGGCGACATAGGCTGAGTCGAATTGCTGTCTCGTATCCGAGATTTGGAGTGCGATGTCGAATGTCCCTGCGGCCACCCGCACCCTCCTGGTGATGCGGGCGCTCGCCGGTGCGCCCGGGCCTCTGACAGCCGCAGGTCTCGCCCGCGACCTCGGTCTTCCGCGGTCATCGGTTTACCACCTGCTCAGTGCCATGGAGGCCGAGGGATTCGTCGTGCACTACCCCGAAGATGAAAGGTGGGGGCTGGGGCTGGCGGCTTTCGAAATCGGCACGGCCTACCTGCGCCAAGAACCACTTGAACGTCTGGCACGCCCCCTGCTCGCCGGACTGGCTCAGCGAGCCAGCGAGACAGCTCCCTGCGTTGCCCACGTCGGCGTTCTGCACGGACGAGAGACTCTCTACCTCGCTCTGCATGAACTGGCCACAAGCCCGGTCACGGTGGTCGCAGACGTCGGCGTTCGACTACCGGCCTCTCTCACCGCCTCGGGACGCGCTTTGCTCGCGGCCCTCCCGGCGGCTCAGGTACGCGCGCTCTTTCCAAGCCGGGACGCGTTCGTCGATCGCACCGGACGCGGGCCGACGACACCGCGCAGCCTCACCGCACTTCTGCGCACCGAGTCAGCCCGCGGCTGGGCCGAGGAAGACGGCTTTATCACCGATGGATTCGCAAGCGTCGCTGCTGCCGCACTCGACCGCAATGAGCGCCCGGTCGCTTCCATCGGTCTGACCTTCCGCTCCCCCCTCTTTCCGCATGGGGGGACACTCAGCACGCATAGAGGCAGTTTTTCTACCCCATCAACCGATGCCGAGGCCCGCCAAGTACTTGCTGAACTTGTGCGCACCTACGCGCGCGAACTCTCGCGCCGACTGCGCTGACCGATCACAGCGACGAACGAGCAGCCAACACAGTCACGACATCGTCGATGAATCGGTCGATGTCATCGTCGGTTACCGCCAAACTGAGCGCGATAAACCCACGCAGCGCCGGGCGCCACCCGCGTTCGAGCAGATCGAGGAACAGCAGTTCGCGTCGTCCCGGATCAGCATCGGCAAGATCTGCTGGCCGCGTGATCGGACCCGTCACCGGATGGAATCCGACCATCGAACCGCTGCCGCTCGCGGTCCATCCGTACGGCGCCATGAGCGACTGCAGGGTTATCCGCAACCGATCACCTCGGGCATTCAGTGCATTGAGTGCGTCGTCGGTGAGCAGGTGGGTGAGGCCGGCAATACCTGCCGCCATGGTCAACACGTTGTTATTGAAAGTGCCTGCGTGTGGGAGCGCACCGGGCTTGGACGGGTCGAACGCGGCCATCACATCAGAACGCCCGCCAAAGGCGCCGAACGTCAGCCCGCCACCGAGGTACTTTCCAAGCGTGATGAGATCGGGTTCGAGGCCAAGCTCTGGAGCAGAGCCGTGAGGACCCAGTCGCGAGGTCATCACCTCGTCAAGGATGAACAATGCGCCTGCCGCCCGGGCTTCATCTTGAAGCATGCGCAAGTAGTCAGGATTTCCAGGAATGCAGCCGCCTGAACCCAGAGTCGACTCCACCAGGACGGCCGCGATTCTGCCGGCCGATGCTCGAAGGGCCGCACGACTCGACTCGATGTCGTTGTACGTCAACAGAACCGTCTCGTATGGCGCATTCACCGGGGAACCGACACCGCCGCCGAATGTCAAGAATCCACCGTGATACCCGCCATCAATGACCGCGATCGCGGAGCGACCGGTCGTGGCCCGGGCTAAAGACACCGCCATGAGATTGGCTTCGGTGCCAGAGTTGGTGAACCGCACCAATTCAAGCGCCGGGAATCGCTCGACAAGTAGGCGGGCAAGCACGAGTTCGCGCGTATTGTGCGCGCCAAAGCCCAAGCCATCGTCGAGTGCCTCACGAACGGCGTTGAGAATAACCGGGTCGTTGTGGCCGTAGAGTCCGGCCGTGTATTCGCCCAGCAGATCGACGTACTCGTATCCGTCGACGTCGACAATCATTGATCCGTAGGCGCGTGCGATGCGTAACGGAAAGGGCGGGTGATACAGAACCGACCGCGTATTGCCCCCCGGCATCACGTCGCGCGCTTGCTCGTCGAGAGCGGCGGCAACCGGCCGCGCAGTTCGGTATCGCTCCCGCGCCTCCGCGAGTTCGTGAGCAAGAGACGATCTATCAGTCGTCACGCTTCCCATGGTCGACAGGCTACTGGGTCTTCGATGGTTCTAGTCGCTCGCACGTTGCCCAGATAGGGCCGGGATGCGCCGCTTCAAGCCGAAGCATCACCGCGTTGAGCGCGTCAGGAGACACCGTGGGGCCGATGGGAGTAAACGGGCTGGCAAATGTCGTGAGGGCCGCCATCACCGCGAGGGTCAGAACAGTCATCGACGTGATCATGGCGACGGCGAGGCGGGGTCGATCGAGCAGACTCAACGCCATCAAGAACGACAGCACCGCCGTCCCAACCCAAATCACTAGCAGGGCCACAAACGGCAGATTGCCTTTGGCGTTGAACAGCAGGCCTTGACCTGCGGTTTCGGCATCTGTCAGCTTGGCGCTAATCGACGATCTGGCGCCTTCTTCCAGTCCCGACGAACCCTCAATTTTCGACAGATCTTTGACGACCCTGTGATGCCATGCCAGCACATTGGCATCGCCGGTGAGATCACCCCGCTCGGCAGCCGCCCAGAAATCGGTCGCCGTTGCCCGCATGACGCACACCAAACCTCGCTGAACTGCCACCGCGCTGGCGGGTGGAAGAACCTCGGTCTCATCAAAGGCTGCGGCGTAACTGACGGCCTGTTCCTTGGCGAGCGTGGCGGTGTCGGTGTAATGCTGCACCGTAAACAGCAGAAGAAGGCCGAACAGAATGCCGATCACACCCGACACGTAGGTGAGCGCATCGGTGAATCGACTTCCGTCATCCTGAGTTGGTCCACTACTCGGCCGGATATAGAAACGGCGTACGAGAATGGCGAGGCCAACGCCCACGAGGACGCAGAGCAGGATCCACACCTGCGACTCGATCAAATCCGCCATTCCGACCTCGATTCCATTCGGTGAGGCTACTCCCTCGGTGGCAGGTAGGGTCCATCCCATGCTTCGTTTCCGGGGAGTGAGCCTCGCGGCGCTCTTCATGCTGCCCGCCGTCGTGATGCGACTTTCCGGAATGCACGCCGAACCGCTGGTTTCACTCGCAGTCTTCGGAAGCGCCGTTGTGGCATCGTCATTCCTCTTGGCGTGGGCTGCCGAAGCCGCGCAAATGGATATCTCCGGCGGCCTAGCGATCGCCGTACTCGCCTTCATCGCGGTGCTTCCCGAGTATGCAGTTGACCTCTATTTCGCCTACACGGCCGGCTCCGACCCCACGTACACCGCCTACGCCGCCGCCAACATGACCGGTTCGAACCGATTGCTGATGGGTTTGGGCTGGCCAGTCGTCGTCCTACTCGGCCTCATGGTTGCTCGTCGCGAGGGCAATCCGATGAAAGCGCTCCCTCTTGAAAACGGAACGCGCGTCGAACTCGGTTTCCTTCTCTTTGCAGGAATCATCGCGTTCATCGCCCCGGCCACCGCTGTCATCTCGATGCCTCTGGCCATCGTCCTGCTTGCGTGGTTTGGCTACTACCTCTACCGCGTCACACGCCAGGAAGTTGAAGAACCGCATCTGATCGGAACGGCCGCCAGCATCGGCGCGCTGGCACCACGCGTCCGCCGCATCATGGTCACCTCGATGTTCCTCGCCGCTGCCGTCGTGATTCTGCTCAGCGCCAAACCCTTCGCTGAAAGTCTGGTGCAATCAGGCCAGACACTCGGGATCGATGAGTTCCTCCTCGTGCAGTGGCTCGCACCACTCGCATCCGAAGCACCCGAATTCATTGTTGCGATCATCTTCGCCCTTCGGGGAAATGCGCAGGACGGTATCGCCACCCTCATCTCCAGCAAGGTCAACCAGTGGACCTTGCTCGTCGGATCGATTCCGATCGCGTACTGGGTCGGAGGTGGCGGAGCTGCTGGAATTCCACTCGACTCGCGCCAAGTCGAAGAGATGCTTCTGACGGCGACTCAAACACTGTTGGGAGTCGCCATTTTACTGGCGCTGCGATTCCCTCGATGGGGTGCGTGGGCGTTACTCGCACTGTTCGCCGTGCAATTCGCAGTCACAGGAACGGGTGGTCGCCTGACGTTGTGCGTGATCTATGCCGTCATCGCGCTTGTCATGTTCGTCATCAACCGACGACACATTCTGCCGACGCTTCGAGCGCCGTTTGTTGGAGTTGACGAAGCAAGCGAAACGCCATTAACCCCCCTCGCGCAGTCATGACCACCGTGGGATTCTCGGCCGACTCTAGGTGACCGTTCGACCGGTGTCATCAGAGTCGGGTGGCGCTGCATTTCTGGCTCGAAGCGCTTCCTTCTTCGCCTGAAGGTCTTTGAAGAAGTCCGATTCGGTGATGGCACCAGACTCCTCGGCCACCTTCTGCCGGTCAACAACCACGGTCAAGGTTCGCACCTGCTCTCGCAACTTGCGCTCACGTGAGACGACCTCGGCCCCCATGCGCTGGAAGGCGCGGGCCAAAAGCCCCACCTCATCCTTGCGAGCGGCCGCCTCGTCGAGCATTTCAGGCTCAAAGGAGTTCGCCTCCAGCGCCGCTGCCGCCTTGGTCATGGTGGCAACAGGTCGAACGAGACGACGACTGGCCGCCAGTCCGATGATCAGGCCGAGCAGCAGCACGCTGAGGCTGATTAGGCCTTGACGCAGTGCCTGGCTATTGCCCGGCGCCTGAATCTCCGACTGGGGGACCGCCGAAACGAGAGTCCAGCCGAGTTCAGGGAAGGTCGATACATCCATGACCCACGGCTCACTGGTGCCGGTGAGCGCTGCATCATGGTTTGTCAGCACGATCTCCTTCGACGACTTCGGCGCTGACGCAACCAGACTCGTCGTCAGATTCCGTCCCCAGTCGGTGGTTCCCAACTCGGAGAGGTCACGGTTCGAAGGGGAGACCACGACCTTTCCATCCTTGTCGAGCACGAAGAGCAGGCCACTCTCGGCGAGCGCCACCCGACTGAATGAGTCGCCGAGTGCCTGCTTGGTCGCTTCGAGACGGGCGGCCGCAGCCTTATCGATGTCATCGACGTAGACGCCAGTACCGATGATCCAATTCCACGGGGCATACCGGTAGACGTAGCCGACCTTGGGCGATGGCGCCGTCTCGTTCAATTTGACCCATGAGTACTCGAGGTAGCCGCTGCCCTTTTCGTCGGCCATCTTCAGTAATTCGCGCACAGTGAAGATGCCACTGGGGTCTTGCTGCTTCATCAAGTTTTTACCCTCGAACTGCCGGTTGGGATTGGCGATCGAGGTGCCATCTGAGTCGAACGCGAAGAAGAAGTCGCTCTTGTTGAAGCGTACAGAGCGAATGATCGCGAGGCCAGCAAGCTTGGCTTCAGGCAGGGTCAACTCTCCCTTCGCCACTCGCGCACGCAATTCATCGAGCGCTGAGGCGATCGGGGCACCAATGTTCTTGAGTTCGGCTTTCCTAGTTTCCATGGCAGTAGTTCGTGCTCGTTGAGTGTCGGCGTACGCCTGCTCAATCAGAAGTCCCGTTGCCTTGTGTGCGTTCTCCGTGGAATCCTCAGATGCTGCCGCAGATGCGCTACGAGTTGACGTGGCCGAGTAGATCGCCGTGATCAATCCGCTCAGCACAAGCACGATGGCCATCAGCAGCGCGAGGCGAAGTGACAGCGACGACCAGCGTGACGCCTTCTGAATGGGCGTCAGATCAGCCGTCGGTGTGGGAGGAGACTGGGGAGTACGTGAAGTAGCGATGCGCCATCATCGCATGCGACACCAGCAGGCACTAGGCAGATGTACCTCCAGCGCAACCTGCCGAGGTCATGCCTCATTGCGCTCACTAGTGTGTAGCGGGTGCCCTTACCTACCACGATCGACGGTTTCCACAGGGCGTTCGCGCTTGTACAGCCCGAAGGACTCGTGGGCTACATCAATGGCGGCGCTAGCGAGGGTCTCACCGTCGGACGTAATGCCGACGCATGGCAAAGCATCTCGGTGCGCCCTCGAATGCTTGCCAATGCAGGAGCAGTCGACACATCAGTAACGGTGCTCGGCCGGCCGCTGGCTCACCCCATCATGATCGCGCCGATGGGATTTCAGGAACTGCTCCATCCCGGGGGTGGGCGACTCGTCGCGCAGGCCGCGGCAGCAACGCAGACGCTTTACTGCCACTCAACCTTCGCCTCCGCCGGCTTCGCCGAACTCGAATCCGTTGACGGCTTGAACTGGTGGTTCCAGTTGTACGCCTTCGCCGACTGGGGACTTACTTTGGCGCTCGTCGACCGCGCCATCGCGGCCGGTGCGGGTGCGATCGTCCTCACCGTCGACCTCGCGACGCTGGGTCTACGTCAGCGTGACGTAGACACCGGATTCGTCCTTCGCGGAAAGCAAGTGGTCCCATGTCTTGCCGAGGCCGGTGCATCCGATCCCCGGCTGGCACCGATGTGGGCCTCGCTGCATCATGACCTCACGTGGGACTCATTGGCCCAAATCGTCGCACACTCAACCGTGCCGGTCGTCGTCAAAGGTCTGCTCCGCGGAGACGACGCCTTGCTCGCAGTTGAGCACGGCGCATCGGGCATCATCGTCTCCAATCACGGGGGTCGCCAGTTGGATACCGCGGTGCCCACCGCGTACGCGCTTCCTGAGATTGTTGAGGCCGTCAACGGCACCGCGTCAGTGATGGTCGATAGCGGAATCCGCTCTGGGCTCGATGTGGTCAAGGCCATCGCCCTCGGTGCCGACGCCGCATTCATCGGGCGCCCGGTGCAGTGGGGTCTGAGCCTCGCCGGAGCCGAAGGTGTTCAGCAGGTAATGTCTCTGCTCCTCGATGACTTCACCAGATCGCTCGTGCTCGTCGGTGCGCGGAAAATGAGTCGACTCGATCGCTCAATCGTCGCAATGCCTGACCGAGCCACACTCCGGAACTAAGGCGAGCCTCGAACCAAATCGAGGTCTAGGACGTCTGCGGCTTTCGCGGTGCATCAAGTAACTCGATCCAGGTACGACCAGGCTTCACGCCCACTTTTGCGCCGGAAGCATCCGTGAGTACGAACGGGTCATCGACGGTCGGCCGACTCCAAGTCACTTTGATGCCAGTGCCATCGCGGTAGAGCCACGCCGTGCCGGTACCCGTAGTCGTGGGGAGCGGAGTTGGCGTGCCCAGCACATCGTGAATCGACGAGTCGTAGCGCACCGGCACCGAGATCACCAGAACCGTATCGGCGTTGAGTTGGCCCTTTTCCGCATCGTCGTGCTCGCGCCCGTTCTGCGAGCGCAGCCATACACCCGCCTTCGAATCCCAGTCCCACCGAACCCGAGTGTCTCCGAAGTCAAGTGAGACTTCCTTGACCGGAGTGGCCCCGGGGGCAACGGCCGGCGTGAACGTCAGTGGTGCGTTCGGCGGGCCGGTCTTCGCACCGTGCGCAAGTCCAAACTTCCACGCCTTCGCGGTGTCTCCGTAGAGGTTGTGTTCACCGGACTTATCTGAATGCCGTTCGAAAGTACCGGGGGCGGTCGACCAGTCGTCGGCGATGAGCAGCGCATGACTGTCGGCCTTGACCGGAGCAATCTCGTAGGGACTGGCACCCGAGAACAGCAGAATGGTCGGACCCAACATTCGCGTGATCTGCGCGTCTACCGGTCTGGCTGAACGAATTGGCCCGACGATGCCGGGTTCTTGTGATTGGAAGATCGCCATGAATCGGGTGAGCCCGCCTTCCATCGGTTGCTCAACCACGATGTCGGCCTTCGGAAGGCCGGTCTGCGGAAGTGCGCCGCCCACATCATCGATCTTCACCATCAGCGCCGGTCGATTCGACACCACACCACCCGCAGGGGGAAGTCCGGTGAGGGGATTGACCACAACCAGCGTGGGTGTAGGGGTGGGTGTGGGCGTCGGGGTGGGCGTCGCAGTCGGCGAAGCCGATGTGGGAGTAGGCGACGGCACGACGGGCGCAGGTGGCGCGGCTTGCGAGCACGCGGCCAGACCCACGGTGAGCACAACAGTTCCGAGCAGCAGGCGGCGCATCCCCACAGCATGCCACGCAAACGCAACCTTCAATGCCATGCCAGACACGTCGTTGACGAGGCCTCAGTGGTTGCCGTCACACACCTTTGCGTCCGAGAGCGAGATAGGCGATCGGCCCCACGGGCTGCACCACGCATCCCAGTGCCCACGCCAATTTCGGCCCGCGCACGAGTGTGCTGGGACGTCGTACGAGGTCAATCATCGCCACCGTGGTGAGCGCTACTTCGACGATGCCCACGACGACGATGGCCGTTTGCTGCGGTCGGGTCAGTTCACTCCACGGTCGCTTTGCCATGCCTCAATCTTATGCGCCCGGGTCGTCGACGGGGCCGACGTGATCGGCCAACCACTCCAATAGCGGCATGATCAACCGCCAGTCTTTGCGCACGGTGGTGAGCACCTTGCGCGTGCTCAGCCACGGTTCAACCGGGTAGCGACGCGCAACAGTGAGCCGGCGGTTGCGCAGCAAATCGATACGCGGGTGATCAATGTCGTACCCCTTGGGGCGCGTGGCCAACTGATTGCCATCGATATCCCAGGTACGTGGTAGTCCCGCCACCAACTTTTCAAGCACCACACCTCCAGCACCCGCCACGGCTTCGCGGTAGCGACGCACCTGGTCGCCGCCCGGGGAGAACCATCCGCCGGCGACCATGAGTCCTTCGGTCGACACCTGCACGTACAGTCCCACTGAATCCTCGAGCATCACCGTGGCGCCCTGATGGGTTTTGAGCGGCGCGCCCTTACTGAAGCGTTGGTCGTTGTACGGCCGGAAGAGTTTGGGAGCGCCAAACTCGGGCTCAAGTTCATCGGTGAGAGCCACGAGGGGCGCCTTGACCGCCGTCTCATAGGTGCCTCGGTGCTCGGTCCACCACGTCTTGTTGTTGTTGGCTTCGAGCTGCTCATAGAAGTCGAAGGCCTCAACAGGAAATCCCGTGAACGTATCGCTCATACCCCTAGTCTCTCAGCCTGCGGCGTTTCAAGTGGCGCAGAACCGACAGACGTGGTGTGCTTTCCACTCAAATCCCCGGTTGGAGGTCGTCATGTTGCCCGAAGAAGAGCGAGCCGTCTTCGAAGACATCGTGGCGCGTATGGGGCCCCTGCGCTCCGAGACCGCACACGAATACCTCATGCCGTGGTGGATGCCACCTGCACTCCTGATGTTCTATGGCGTCTTGATGACGGTGGCTGCCGTGTTGTACGGAATCAATGTGGGCGCGGTTCTGGGCCTCATGCTGCAGGTGGCGTCAGGCTCGTGGGCGTGGCACCGATGGAATCGGCGGCCGGCCGAATCGGCCCACCTCTCCACAGCGACGCCCTTCATCAGCTAGAAACACTGACGCCGTCGACACTGCCGCTGCTCCGATGACGAGGCTCAGCGCTTGAGTTCCAGCACGGTGGTGATCAGTGCCAGCAACGCCAACGCGATCGGCGCAGCAGTTTCCTTCAGTTCCTGCTTGGCACGCAGGTGAGCGATGAGTGCGCCAAGGAAATAGAGGGTCAGGCAGGCGGCCGCGAGTACGCCGAGCCATGGCAGCCAGATTCCGAGCAACAGTCCGAGCGCACCCAGAATCTCGAGCACCGCAAGGCCGCGCATCTGGGGGTCGGTGACTCCCACGCTGTGCATGCTTTCAACGACCTTGGGATTGCGACTGAGTTTGCCGAACGCCGAACCGATTGCGGCGATTCCGAGTAACACAGCGGCGATGACCAGAACGATACTCACGAGACTCCTCAATAGTTACTTATTGTTCCTACAGGTACTTTGGGTAACAATAGAGGCAGTCCCCTCAGGGACAGCAACGTGCCTCAGGCACATGGCGGTGACCATGACAAGGCCCGCACCCTCACATGCTCAGTTGGGCGACGGTGAACACTGTCGCGTCGTCCGCCTGACCTTCGATCGGCTGGGCGACAAGTGGACTTTGTTGGTCATCGCGATTCTCAGCGCCGGACCGCAGCGGTTCACCGCTCTCAAGACGGCCGTTGATGGCATCAGCCAACGGATGCTCACACTGACCTTGCGCAAACTCGAACGCGATGGCCTCGTGCGGCGAACTGCCTACGCTGAGATTCCGCCGCGCGTCGAGTATGAATTGACCGACCTCGGGCGCACCATGATCGGCCCGGTCACCGCGCTTGCCGATTGGGCAGTTGAGCATCACGACGAGATCGTGAGCAGCCAGCGCCGCTACGACTAGGGAGTCGTCACAACGGCGAACACACCGCGGACTTCTCCCCCGTTCGTCAGCGTGCTTCAGCGACCAGACAGGTTGTTGACCTGCACGGCGCGGCGCTCAGCCACCATCACCGTGACGTACTCCTCAACGAACACTTGATGCAGGGGATGATCGAGGTAGACGTCGACCGACTCGGGCCCTTCAAGTTCAGCCACGACGCCATAGTCATAGTTGCCATCACGCAGGCCGAGGTCGCGGCCAAACCGGAACGACAGCAGCATCGGCATCTGTTCCTTCAATGCAATCAAGCCGTCTGTGAACCACTCGATCTGATCGTCAGTGACACCCTCGTTGAAACGGAAGATGGCAACGTGGAAAACGGACACCGTGACTCCTAGCGTGAGACCGAACGGAAATCAGAACAGGATCTTGCGGGGTGCATCAGCAACCATGTAGCGCACTTCATCTTCGGTGAAGCCTTGCTCGAGCATGCCGACCATGAACAGACGCAGTGCCTCGACGGGAACAGGGTTGATCTTCTGACCCCCGTCGGTCGCGAGGTAGCAGCTTTCGACTCCCACCGCACGAATGGTCTCGGCGATGTACTCCATGGTCTGCGGCGGATTGATGATGGCCGTCACAAAGGCGTAGTGCATTTCGTTCATCGCGCCAAGTGCGACGAGCGTCTTCATCTGCTCGACCTCAGCACCCACGAAGAGGGCATGCGGGTGCGTGACGACCAAACGCGTAATGCCCATCTCCTTGGCTCGCGTGAAGGCAGCAATAGCATCCGACGGCGTGATGTGACCTGAGCACAACACCAAGTCGTGTTCGCGAACCAGGTTCAGCACCTCGTCAATCTCCGGGCGCAGGGTTCCGTCATCGCGTGTCAGCGTGATGCCTGGACTTCCAACCGGCGACTTTTCACGCAGTACCGGCACATTTTCGGCATGGGCCAAGAAGTGCGTGGCACACAGAGTCGGAAACCAGACGACCCGGCCACCCTGTCGAGCCGACTCAAGCACCGCATACGGATTCAGTCCGCCGACTGGATAGTTGAGCGACACCCCGCCGTACACCTGCATCCCGGTGTGCGTCGCCGCCAACTCGGCCCGCGCGGCGGTATCGGTGGAATGGCTCTTGAGGACGATCGCTTCCATCCCCGCTTCCTTGGCCTGCCGAGCCGCTTCAATGGCGTCAACGGAACGAGGGAAGATGTCAGGCGCTGAGTGAATGTGCATATCGATTGCGCCACGCAGCATGCTGCGCGTCAGATCGTCGTATTTACTGCCAGGCATTGAAGTTCCTTGGAGTGAGTGAACGAAAGTCGACGAGGACTAACGCATGACCTGCGGATTCACGGGCGAACCCACTGAACCCGTGATGGTGAGTGGTGGCGCCACGAGCAGGAAGTCGTAGGTGCCTTCTGCCGCGCAATCTTCCGCGAGTTCCTCCATGTCCCACATCTCGCCGAGGATGATGCCGGCGTTGACGAGCATGATGCAGTGCAGGGGCTGGAAGACATCGGGTGTCTCGTTCGGAAGTACCTCGGTGCCCCACGTGTCGGTCGCAACGGCGGCTACATTGCGCGGGCAGAAGTAGTCGGCGCAGGTAATGCCCATACCGGGCGCGGGACCACCGGCGTAATCACCCCACGAACCGGCCGCGCGGCGGTCGGCCATCTGGCCGGTTCGCAGCAGCACGAAGTCACCCTCACCGACCTCAACACCTTGCTTCTCGGCGCAGCCCTCGAGGTCTTCCTTGGTGATCGCGTAACTGGTCGGAAGCCACGGCAAACCCTTGTAACGCGCGATATCGAGCAGCACTCCGCGCCCTACCGCCTTGTCGCGTACGTTGGTCATGCTGTTGACTGATGCTCCGCGACTCGACACCTTTTCAGGGCCGTGTCCGTTGTACATCTGGCCATCGAAGAAGATGTGCGCGAGCGAATCCCACTGGGTCGAGCTTTGCAGCACAAGAAAGACAGCATCGTCGGTGTAGCGCATCGCGGGAATGAAGTCCTGCACTCCTGCGTCAAAGTCGCCACCATCCCAAATCATGAAGTGATAAGGGTTGACGCGGCCGTGCGCACCGACCATGGGGCCGTTGACGTCGAGTGGCAGAGCGAGTGAGAAGACTTTGCCACGGCGAGCCAAGGTCATCGCGTGCGCGCGCATTGCGTCGGTAACGAAATTGAGCGAACCGAGTTGATCATCGGCACCCCAGCGTTCCCAGTTGCGGTACTTCAGCGCCATCTCGCGCACCAATTCAATATTCGGTTGCTGTGTCACTGTGCCCTTCCTCCCCGCCGGCTGATGCCAGGCGTCTGCCTCACGAACTGCTCACCTATCAATTGCAGAGTGCTCTGCGGTCAACGCCCGATACGTGATCGCATTGTCAATGATTCCCTCGCGTTCTTCCACGGTTGTTTCACGCCGCACCTTGCCCGGCACTCCCGCCACCAGCGAGTTCGGCGGAATGACGGCGCCCTCCAGCACCACTGCTCCAGCAGCAATGATGGTGCCCGTTCCGATGTGCGCACCATTAAGCACGACCGCGCCCATTCCGATCAGGCACACGTCTTCAACAGTGCAACCGTGGAGTACCACGCGATGCCCGACTGACACGTCGTTTCCCAACACCACGGGAAGATCAGGGTCGGCATGCACCACGCAGCCATCTTGAATGTTGGTGCCTACTCCGATGGTGATCGTGTCACTGTCAGCGCGCATCACCGTGGCGTACCAAATACTGCTTCCCGCGCCGACGCTGACGCTCCCGATGCACAAGGCACCAGGAGCGACCCACGCCGACGAATCGATACTTGGAACCCGATCGCCAAGAGCGATCAACCGGTTCTGCGTCGAACTAGAAATCGGTGTCCTCCGAACCCTTGAGGCCGAGCACTGCTCGCGCCTCGTCCGGCGTCGCCGGCGTGCGGTCGAACATTTCCGCCAACGCCACAGCCTTCTCCACCAATTCCACGTTCGACTTCGCCACAGCAGTACGGCGCACGCGCAGATTGTCTTCGAGACCAACGCGTACGTTGCCGCCCATCATCAGACCCAGCGCCACCAATTGGAACTCACCGGGGTAGCCCACGCCTGCGGCCGACCAGGTGAAATTACCGGCACCGAAAAGCCGCTCGGCCGTGCGCAGCATGTGAATAAGTTGGTCAGGCTCGACCATGTTGGCGCCGAGAACACCCAGCACGAACTGCAAATTGAACGGCGGCGTGACAACGCCCTCCTTGATCAACTGGCGAAGGTTGAACAGGTGACCGACGTCGTAGATCTCGATCTCAGGTTTCGTACCCGCTTCATCCATGAGCCCCTTGAGGTACGTGACATCAGCGAAGGTGTTCTTGAAGATGTAATCGCGCGTACCTTCGAGGTAGTCGACCTCCCACTCCTGAAAATTCAAGTCGCGCTGCAAGATCGGGTAGAGCCCGAAGTTGAAGCTTCCCGCGTTGAGCGTCGCCATTTCCGGACGGAATCGAGGCACGATAGCACCGCGCTCGATAACGGTCATTCCGCGTCCGCCGCCGGTGGTTGGCTGCAACACGGCGTCAGTTTGTGCCTTGAGTCGCGACAACACAGCGTCGAACAGATCGAGGTCAGCCACGGGGCGTCCTGTGGCTTCTTCGCGCACGTGAATATGCAGTACCGAGGCACCCGCCTCGGCGGCACGCAGGCCATCTTCAACGATCTGATCGACCGTGACAGGAATGGCCGCGCTCTGGGCCGGCACTGTCATGCCGCCGGTCAGTGCGCAGGTGATGATGACCTTGTCATCCATGGGAATGCCTCATTTCTGGTTTGCGTGCTTTTACGTACGAGTGAGTGTGCGTATTAGTGAGTGTGTGTCTGGTTGAGGAGGGCGCGCAAATCGTCAAGATTGTCAGGCCCCGGTGTTCGAGTACCGGCCTCGCATGCGTGCACGATGTCGACGATGCACTGGTTCAGCGGCGCGGGTAGGCCCACGTCGTGTGCTTCGCGCACGACTCCCCCATTGATGACGTCAACCTCTGTCGATGCGCCGCGCTCGAGATCTTGAAGCATGGACGCCTTCGTCGGACCGAGTCTGGCCATCAGTTGAGTGAGCGCCTCCTCAGCTTGCGGAACATTTTCCGGCCGTCGCACGACCAGCCGGTCGGCATGCACCCCCGCGACATCGTCGAGTTCAATTCCCAGCGCCGTGGATACCGCATGTCCCTCGGTCCACACCGCAAAAGCGATGTCATGACCATCGGGTTGCTCCATGACGTCGGCGTACACCATTCCGGTAATAGCGCCGAGGCCGGAGAACGTGCTGTTGAGCAGCAATTTAGCCCACACTTGACCGTAAATAGCTGAGGAGAGGCGCACATCTGCTGCGTTCTCGAGCACTTCACCCAGCTTCACGAGTCGGTCGGTGATCGTGCCATCGACTTCGCCGATGACAAAGGGCGCGACGGTTGTCTGTCGCACATGACCCGGTCCGAGGTTGGTGGCGCCCCACTCAACAATTCCGATGATGAGTCGCTCGGGGCCGACCACATCGGTCACCGACTGCTGCACCAGACCATTACCAAACGAGACGTAGTTCATCACCAGATTTCGTTCGAGCAACGGCGTCAGTGCCACTTCGATGAAGGGTGCCTTGAGATACACCAAGGCGTAGTCGAAGGTGCCCGTCAGTTGATCGGCGCTCGACACCGCATCAATGACGATCTGCGACTCAACACCGAGTTCGTCGAAACGAAGCCCGGGCGAACACATGAGGCGCACGTGTTCGGCATGCGCATCAAGAACGGTGATATCGCATCCTGCGCGACTCAACCGCGCTGCGGTGACGCCACCAATGGCGCCCGCGCCCACAATCAAAACTCTGGTAGTCATCCTGCGGTCCCCCCGCTGCCACAGGCACCCCGGACATAGCCCGCCGGTATCACTGAGCCTCCACGAAATCGGCTGCCGCGGCGAAGGAGAAGCCTCTTTGTCGACAGAGTCGTGCGACTTGAGCATTCCATAGGCCCCCCACGCTGGCAACGACGGGTGAACGGTCTAGCCTCCATGTCATGAAGACAATCGTGCGGCAGATTTTCGTCATGAGTAGCGGCACTCTGACCGTTGAGGGAAGCACTCTTGTGCCGGGCACAAGTTTCGGTCAGCCCAAGACAATTCCGGTGCAGTACTTCCTGCTCGAAACGTCGAAGGGCTACATCCTCGTTGACACCGGCAACGATCCCGACGTCATCACTGACGCCGTTGCGGCGTGGGGCGCTGACCTTGCCGGAGCATCCAATCCGGTGATGAATGCCGAGCATCATCCCTACGCGCAACTGGGACTGTGCGGTGTCGATTCCAAAGACGTACGCATGGTCATCTATACGCACTTGCACCATGACCACGCCGGATCCGCTCGTTTCTTCCCCGACGCCCTGCACGTGGTGCAGAAGGCCGAACATCGATGGGCGTTCACGCCCGATCGCTATTTCGGAGCGCCCTACAATCAGTCCGATTTCCGGCACGACACGCTCAACTGGCAACTTGCTGAGGGCGACTGGGTGATTCAGCCCGGTATCCACTTGGTGTCGACCCCCGGACACACTCCGGGCCATCAGTCGATCGTGCTGTGGGACACCCCCGACAGCGGAACCGTGATCCTCGCCGGAGACGCGGTCAATTGCCGCGAGAACATCGAGCGCGATATTCCTCCGGGCCTGACCTCCGATACGGCTGCCGCCGTGGCGTCGCTGCACCGACTCACAGCGCTGGCCAGCGCCTCCGATGCGAGCATGCTGGTCAGCCACGAAGCAGGCTTCTTCGAGTTGCTTCCCAAGGCGCCGAACGCGCTCAAGTTGCTTGATCCCGAAGTGCGTCGGTACTACGAGGCAGGCATCCGCCACATCTACCATGATGCGGCCGATCCCGACCACCTGCTCTGACTCCCTCACGGAGCTTGGCCATCGTCGGCGGTTCGACGACCGGGCACTGGTCCGAGTTCGGCACGCAATGCTGAGAGCGCCGCGTACGCGCGGTTGCGGTACCGCACGATGTCGGCCAGTTTCGTCGCATCCATTCCGGTGAATCCGCCACCTGACTTGAGCCCTATGTCGCCCGCTGCCACGCGATCGAGCAACAGCGCGGGCGGCGCGAACCGATCGCCGTACGCCTCATGAAAGCTTTCGTACGCGCCAACGTACACATCCAGACCCGCCATATCGGCTGTGGCGAAGGGTCCAAAGAACGGGAGCCGAAAACCGAATGAGTTACTGACTACCTCGTCAATCTCAGTCGGAGTCGCACTTCCTTCTTCGACCATGCGCACCGCTTCGTGGAAAAGCGCGTATTGAAGGCGATTGGCAACGAATCCCGCCTGGTCGCTGACTCGCGACGGTGACTTACCCACCGATCGAATGAGTGCCTCGGCCGCCTCGACCACATCCGGACGCGTCATGGACGCAGGAATGAGCTCAACACCGGGAACAAAGGGTGCGGGATTCATCCAGTGCACGCCGAGGAATCGATCGGGTCGTACTACCAGCGCCGCTAGTTTCTCAATCGGCATCGCTGATGTGTTGGAGGAAATGATCGCGTCGGGCCGCGCTGCCGCACTCGCACGTCCAAGAGCGTCCGCCTTGATATCCATGCGCTCGGGGACGGCCTCAACAATGTAATCGGCATCGGCAACAGCGTGTTCGATACTGTCTGCCGCTCGAATTCCCTGGGCAATTACCGCAGTGCTACCAGGGGCGAAGAGTCCCTGCTCCTCAAAGATGCGAGCCTCGTCGATGAGGCGAACCAGCGAAGCCTGCGCCGCCTCTGCAGTCGCGTCGGCGATCACGCAGGGGTACCCGGCCATCACGCTGACCTGCGCGATGCCGCCGCCCATGTAGCCACCACCGATGACGGCGATCGTGGAGATCGTCGTCATTTCTAGTGACCTGTCCACACGGGAGTTCGCTTCTCAACGAAGGCGAGCGCACCCTCACGGGCATCAGCCGATGATTCAATCGCTACGACGTACTCGTGCTGCCGTACCCACGCTTCGGAGTCAGGCCAGTCAGCGGAATCGTTAATCACTCGCTTACTGACGGCGAGTGCCATCGGCCCATTAACAATGATTTCGCCCGCTAACTCAATGGCGACATCAAGCGCGGAACCCGATGGGGCGAGTCGGTTGACCAGCCCCATGTCGTGAGCACGAACCGCGCTGATGGGGCGGCCGGTGAGTGCCATTTCCATCGCGACGTTGCGAGGGATACGAACAGGAAGGCGCAGCAGGCCTCCCGCTGCAGCGACGAGCCCACGACTTACTTCGGGAATTCCGAAGCGCGAATCCTCTGCCGCCACAATTAGATCGCAGGCAAGCGCGAGTTCGAATCCGCCCGCCAGCGCAAATCCCTCGACTGCGGCAATCAGGGGTTTCGCCGGTGGCTTCTGCGTGAATCCACCAAATCCACCAGGCTCGACATGGGGGTCTTCACCTCGGCCGAAGGCCTTGAGATCCATGCCCGCGCTAAACCCACCACCGGCTCCGGTGAGGATGGCGACGGTGAGATCGGCTCGCTCGTCAAGGTCGTGCATTGCCGCCGCAAGGCCTTCCGATGTCGCGCGGTTGATGGCGTTACGCACCTCCGGTCGGTTGATGGTGATGATGCGTACGGGACCGCGATCCTCGATGAGGACGGAGTCGCTCATGACACTTCCCTTCTACAGCGTTCGACACAGCGGATACTCGTATTCATGAATTTCGCCTCACAAGTGAGCGAATAGCATCGGCAATTGACGACGAGTTAGGCAACCACTCTGCTTCAAGTGCTGGCGCGTAGGGAGCCGGAGTGAATGGTGGAGCAACGCGCACCACCGGTGCCCGCAGACTGTCGAAGCCCTCCCCTGCCGCCAGTGCCGCCAGTTCGGCGCCGACTCCGAAGTCACGAACCGCCTCGTGAACAATGACCAGACGATGCGTGCGCTCAAGTGAGGCAAGCACTGCTGCCCGATCAAGCGGCGCAATGGTGCGCAGGTCGATGACCTCGGCGTCGATGCCTTCGCCGGCCAGATTCTCGGCCGCTTCAAGCGCGGCGTGCAGCATGCGCGACCAGCTGACGACGGTGACGTCAGTTCCGGGGCGCACGATCGCCGCCTTGCCAATCGGAACGAGGTAGTCGGCCGGTGGTCGGTCGCCTGTCATTCCGTAGAGCAGCCGATTTTCGATGAACACCACCGGATTGGGGTCGAGAATCGCCGATCGCAGCAGCCCATAGGCGTCGGCAGGGTTGGACGGCATCACCACACGCAAGCCAGGAATGTGCGCCAACATCGCTTCCAAACTCTGCGAGTGCTGACTTCCTGACGATCGCCCAGCACCCATCTGAGTACGAATCACCAGCGACATCTGCGCTCGACCGCCGGTCATGTACCGCAACTTGGCCGCCTGGTTCATGATCTGGTCGAGGCACACGCCGATGAAGTCGAGGTACATCACTTCAACGATTGGTTTCATACCCGCCATCGCCGCACCGACGGCCGTGCCGACAATAGCCGTCTCAGAAATGGGGGTATCGCGCACACGATCAGGAAACTCTTCGTGCATTCCTCGGAAGAGCCCGAAGACACTGCCACCGAGCCCAATATCGATTCCGGCCATAAAGACCTCTGGATCGACACGCATCTGGCTCTCAATGGCTTCACGCACCGCGTGCATCATCTTGAACGTGCCATTCGGCTCGAATGGTTCGGGCTCAACGCCACCGTCACCGTCACCGGAAGTGTCGACGACGAAATCCATCAAACTCGATACCGGCGGCGGCGGGGCCTGCCGCGCTTGCTCAATGGCACTGTCGATCTCGTACTCAACCTCGGTGTCAATGCCGTCGACGAGGGCTGAGTCAACGCCCAGAGCAGTGAGAGCGCTCTTACAGACGAGCAACGGGTCACGCTCTTTCCACGCGGACAGTTCCTCAGGATCGCGATACTTCTCGGGGTCGCCCTCGTAGTGGCCATGCCAGCGATACGTGAGAGCTTCGACGATCACGGGGGCTCCACCAGACCGCACCGACTCAATCGCCCGTCCCGTGGCTTCGCTCACCGCACGCACGTCGTTGCCATCGACGGCAATGAACTCAACGCCGTAACCACGTGCGCGTTCAGCCAGACTCACGCGATGCTGCGACGCTGTGCTTGAGAATTCCGCGTAGTGGTTGTTCTCGCACACGAACACGATGGGCAGGTTCCAGACGGCGGCGAGGTTCACGCCTTCATGGAACGCCCCCTGAGCAACTGCCCCATCACCGAAGAACGACAACGCAACCCTGCCGTTGTTGCGCAGCCGCATTGAGGTGGCAGCACCGACCGCAATTGGAATGCCGGCGCCGACGATGCCGTTGGCTCCGAATACACCGATGTCTGGATCGGCGATGTGCATTGATCCGCCACGGCCGTGGCAGGTTCCCGAATCCTTGCCCATGAGCTCGGCAAACATCGGACCCGGCTGCATACCCTTGGCGAGGCAGTGTCCGTGTCCGCGGTGATTGGACGTGATGACGTCGGTCGTCTCGAGGTGCCAACAGGCGCCAACAGCCGTCGCCTCCTGACCGATTGAGGTGTGCACGAAGCCGGGAACTTCGGTGGCGCGATACAACTCAGCCGTTCGCTGCTCGAATCGACGAATGAGCCGCATGCGTCGATACATCTCCAGCAGTTCCGCTGCTGAGTACTCGCCCACAGTGCCCATAAGACTGCCCCTCAGACAATCGCGACTGGAGCGATCATCGAACCGGTGGATCCTTGCGCCCGGATCGGAGACATCACGTACAGGAACTCTGAGTGCCCGCCGCGAGCAAGTTCGGCTGTATTCACATTTTCGGCGATGTAAGTGCCGGTCTCGGTAAGCCAGTGCTGGTGCGCGACAAAAACGCGCAACGGGTCAACCGTGGGGAACACTTCGACACCCCACGTGTCAGCGCCCACCAACGACACATGTCGATCGGTGATCCAGTGAGCGGCATCCCAGCCAGGACCCGGTTCAGCCGAGGTGAATCGCTTGGCATCGACATTCCAGAGCGCACCCCAGCCAGTGTGAATCAAAAGCGCGTCTCCGGCCCGCACCTCAACTGATTGGCGTTCGCACGCCTGCTCGAGGTGCTGGGGGGTGACCTCAAATGTGGGCTCGAGCATCTCGACGCCCATTAAGCCGGCAATATCAAGACACACTCCGCGCGTGACCCACGACGGGACCGTCTCAGGGCCAAACTTGAGCAACTTCGTTGGGGTATAGAAGTCGGTGTAATGAATGCCGTTGTAGAAACGTCCATCGATACCAATGTGACCCAGCAGATCGAGGTGCGAGCCGATCTGGAATGTCGTGGTGACCGATTCTTCGAAGCAGGTCAGTCTCGACCCTTCTGGGCAAATGGGCATCGCCGTCTCGTGCGCCAAGATCACCTGCTTGAAAAATCGCTGTCCGTATCCGGGCGACTGATCAGTGAGCATCTGTCCGAGCTGCAGCACCCGCCCCTGTTTCGGAATGGACAAGGCTGCCAGGGTGCGTTCGGCAGTGAGTTCATTGGCCGAGCCAAGTTCGTCGTCGGCTCCGTATCGCGATGGCCACCATTGCGGACTGTTGGCGCCCGTACCGTCGTAAGCGTTGGTCATTGTGTGACTCCCTTGACTCAGACCGCGTCGATGACGCCGTTGTCGGACATGGTCGCTATCTCTGCCTCGGTGAATCCGCACTCGCGCAGCACTTCAATGGTGTGAATGCCTGACGCGGGTCGTGGGGTCGGAACTGTGGGCGGCTGACCGTCGAACCGCGGCGCGGGCGCGGGCTGAAGGTCATTACCATCGACCACAAAAGTTGAACGTGCGGCGTGATGGGGGTGCCGCGCCAATTCCTCCATGGCCAACACCGGCGCGTAGCAGGCATCGGATCCGGCAAAGAGTGCGTCGAGTTCATCGCGAGTTCGTTGCTGCACTGCCGCAGCGACTCCCTTCGAAAACTCCGGCCAGCGCACGAGGTCGTACTGAGCGTTGCGCACCTCGTCATCGAGATCGAGCAGATCGCACAACTGCACGTAGAACTGAGGTTCAAGCGCGCCAATACTGACGAAGCGACCATCTGCCGTTTCGTAGACGTCGTAGAAATGAGCGCCCCCATCGAGAGTGTGCGTTCCGCGTTCGTCGTCGAAGAGTCCTTCGGACCGTAGCCCGTGAAACATCGCCATCAGCGCCGATGCGCCATCGATCATCGCCGCGTCAATCACGGTTCCGCGACCGTCTGCACGGGCGCTGAGCACACCTGCCAGAACCCCGAATGCCAAGAGCATCCCTCCCCCACCAAAGTCACCGATGAGGTTAAGCGGAACCGTTGGTGGCTGCCCTTCTCGACCGATCGCATGCAGTGCGCCGGTAAGGGCGATGTAGTTGAGGTCGTGCCCGGCCGAACGCGCGAGTGGACCTTCTTGACCCCACCCGGTAATGCGGCCGTACACCAGCGCGGGGTTGCGGGCCATGCACTCGTCGGGCCCGATGCCCAGACGCTCTGCGACACCCGGCCGAAAACCTTCCATCAACGCATCCGACCGCTCGCACAATCGCAGCAACGTCTCTACACCTTGCGGTGACTTCAAATCAATAGTCACCGAGCGACGACTGCGAAACAGAATGCTGTGGCCGATCGTCGCCGACGGATTGCCACCGAGTCGGTCGACGGTAATGACCTCAGCTCCGAGATCGGCCAGCATCATGCCCGCGAAGGGACCGGGCCCGATACCGGCCAACTCAATGACCCGCAGGCCAGCCAGTGGTGGCCGTCGCGCAGCGTCGGTCACGACGGATCGTCCTCGATTCCAGCGAGGGCCCGTGCCAGTGCCCGCTTTGTGTCGAGGTCCATTCCGCGCAGGATCTGGATTCGTTGCCCCTGAGGCGAGCCGGCCCCATGCATCGATTCGGTGAGATAGCCCACGGCGTTACGGCCGAGCGTGAGGTTCTCTATCAATCGCATGATGCGCATGCGGTGCTCAGTTGACACACCCTCTCGGCCCGCCAGCAGTTCAGTGAGCAGCTCGCCCACTTCCTCAGAACGGAAGTCAGCCTCTGACGGCATCGTGACCATGAGTCCGCCCGCGAGATCTTGGGCAAGTCGAGCAATCTCGTACGGGAAGCGGGTGACGTTGTGCTTGCAGACGTTGGCCAGCATTTCGTCATTCATCCAGATACCCGAATCGAGCTGATTGGCTTTGGCTGCCGAGGCGATCGCCGATGAAGCAATCGTCTCGTTCAAATGGGTCATTTCGACTAACTTGTCGCGCACGTGCGCGGCCTTCGACACACCATTGGCATCGGCAACCTCGCCCGCAGCGCCAATCAGCACATCACCAAGGCCGGTCTTGCAGATGTAACTCGCTCGGTGATACGACGTGAAGCGGGAGACGAGAGTCTGCGCCATCGACCATTCACCATCGAGAAGTACATGCTCGTAGGGAATGAAGACGTCGTCGAAGTACACGAGCACTTCCTGGCCGCCGTACTCGGCGTTACCTTTGTCCATCGTTCCCGGCTCGAGCGCACGGGTATCAGAGGACTGGCGGCCGTAGATGTAGGTGATTCCGTCGGAATCGCCCGGCACCATGACACCCACGGCGTAGTCGGCGTCGGACTCGCGCAGGTTCATCGTCGGAAGTACACAGATCCAGTGCTGGTTCCACCCTCCAGTCATATGCGCTTTCGCGCCACGAATGAAGATGCCCTCGTCATTGCGTCCGGACACGTGCAAGAACAAGTCAGGATTGGCCTGCTCGGATGGCGCCTTCGAGCGGTCACCCTTCGGGTCGGTCATTCCGGCAGCGATCAGGATGTTGTGACGCTGAGCCTGCCGAAGAAATGCCAGGAATCGCTCGTGATACTCGGTTCCGTTCGCGGCATCAAGGTCGTAGGTAATCGAATGCATCACCGAGATCGAGTCGAGGCCGGTACACCGCTGGAAGCACGTACCGGTGACTTGGCCCAGCCTGCGCTGCATCGAGTGCTTCTTCTGCAGGTCATCAGGGCCTTCAACAATGTGCAGGAAGCGGTTGACGGTGTCGTCAATGAGCGGCGAGTGGGCCGTAGCCAAATCAGGCTCGTCAATGGCGAGGTCATACGTCGCCCGCAATGCGTTGATTGATGGAATGATGATCGGATGATCGGCCGGTTCTTCGATGCGCTCACCGAACATAAACAGTGACGTGCCCCGGTTACGCAACGACTCGAGGTAGTCGCCACCGTTGCGGATGTAAGGCATGCGAGCCCAGATCTCGTCGGCTGATTCAACGCGTCGTACCTGACCGTTCGGTGCAATGGTGGTGCGCGTCTGCGCATCGGCAACCGTCATTTGATCCTCCTTGTAAATGTGGTGATTACAGTGCCTCAATAATCATGGCGTTAGCAGTTCCGAGCCCTTCGCAAATCGCAATCAGTCCGTAGCGATCGCCGCGGCGACGTAGTTCGTGCACGAGTGTGGCGATCAACTTGGTTCCGGTGGCCCCCAGCGGGTGACCCAGTGATTGCGCCCCACCATTGACATTGAGTTTGTCAAGATCAGCACCGACGGCCTTGGCCCACGCCAGCGGCACGGTTCCGAACGCCTCGTTCACCTCGTACAGGTCGATGTCGCCGATCGTGAGTCCGGCTCGCTCGAGCATGCGCTCGGTAGCCGGAATCGGCCCCTCTAGCACCATCACGGGGTCAGAACCGTAGGCCACCATCGCCACAATGCGCGCGAGGGGAACGAGTCCGTGCTGCTGCACTGCCGCCTCACTGGCAACGAGCACCGCTGACGCGCCGTCGCACACTTGACTGGCCATGGCGGCATTGATCAGTCCGTCAGGAAGCAGCGCCGGCAGCGTCTCCATCTTCTCGCGATTGGGCGTGCGCACGCCTTCGTCGGTCGCGTGCAGCACCGTCGTTCCATCAGCGAGTTGCACCGGAACCGGCAGCATTTCGTCATCGAATCGGCCCGCATCTCGAGCCGCGATCGCGCGCTCGTGGCTACTCACAGCGAAATCAAGGAGTTCGTCGCGAGTCACCCCGTATTTCTCGCCCACCCGTTCGGCGCCGACGAATTGACTGAACCCTTCATCCGGATAGCGCGCGCTGATGCGAGTGCCCTCAAATGGGCTCTGCATTCCGGCTTCCTGCGCCACCACCATCGCCGACATGATCGGAACCGCACTCATAATTTCGACACCACCAGCGATGATCAGGTCCGCAGTTCCTGACATCACCGCTTGGGCCGCGAATTGCGTTGCCTGCAGTGACGAGCCGCACTGGCGATCAATGGAGACGCCGGGCACTGAATCAGGCAGCCGTGAACTCATCACACTTGTGCGCGCGATGTTGAAAGTCTGCGGACCGATCTGAGATACGCATCCGAAAATGACATCGTCGATAGCCGCGGGGTCAACACCTGATCGGTCAAGCAGCCCGTCGATGACGAAGCCACCGAGGTCGGCCGGATGCCAGCCTGAGAGCTGACCGTTGCGGCGTCCGCCTGGAGTGCGAAGGGCGGTCGTAATGTACGCGTCGGTCATGAGTGATCCGTTTCGTGAGACGTGGTCTGAGCAGTGCCTAGCATGTCGAGTAACCTGCTGCGATGCTGTCGCGCACCCCCGAGGTACGGGCCGAGCATGGTGGCCCGCTTGAACAGCCAATGCAGATTGGCTTCCCAAGTAAAGCCGATGCCTCCGTGTGCGTGAATTGCCGATCCGGTGACTGTTCGCGATGCCTCGGCAAGCCACGCCTTGGCACGCGCGGCTGAGGCCGAGGCCTCGCTGTCGCCCACCTGAACAGCCCACGCAGCGTGATACACCAACGACCGCGCGGCAGTGAGATCAACGTGCGCCTGGGCCAGCCGATGCGACACTGCTTGGAAGGTCGCAACCGGCACACCGAACTGCTCACGCACCGAGGTGTAGGCGACACTCAAATCGAGCGCACGTTGCGCAAGTCCGAGTTGGTGTGCGGACACGACGACCAACGTCGAGTCGTAAGCGATTGGCGATTGGTTCAAGGGCTCACCGGCAGACGGGTCTACGACGCGGCCATATCGCAGTGTGGGGTCGATCGTCTCGACCGGTTGCGCCGGTTGCAGGCTGACGCGGCCGCCCGAGCCCTCAAGAACCACGATCAGACCGGCTTCACCGGCGTCGGGCACCGGGGTGCTGTCTGCCGTGAGCGCCACAGCGCCTCTGACTTCACCGGCCGCGAGCGACGGCAGGTACCGCTCACACTGTTCGCTGGAAGCGGCACTCACGAGTGAAGTGGCGGCAAGGATGGTGCCGAGCAACGGCGTAGAAGAGCACGCATAGCCGCACTCTTCAGCGATCACAGACAACTCCACCAAGCCGAGCCCCTGCCCACCCCACCGTTGAGGTACGCCCACACCCGGCCAGCCCATCGATCGCTGGAGCGCCCACAATTCACTGTCGTACTGACGCTCTTCGCCCGCACTACGCACTCGATCAAAAGTCGACTCGGCCGCAAGTACCTCGCGTGCCATGTCTTGAATGGCGCTCTGTTCATCAGACAGCATGAATCTCATCGCCAGTCACCTGGCCCGCGGTAGGCCGAGAACACGGTCAGCGACGATATTACGCAAGATGTCGGAGGTGCCGCCCTCGATTGTTGAGGCGCGCGAGCGAAGGTACTCCCACGCCCATCCACTTGCATCTTCGAGCGCATCCGGGCCAACCGTCTCAATTGCAAACTCGGCCAGCCGCGAGTACGTGTCAGACCACATCAGTTTAAGGATCGACCCTTCCGAACCCACACTTCCGCGTGCTTGCGCTTCGGAGATTTGGCGCAGCGCGGACAACTCCAAGGCTCGTGTGCGAATCTCAAGATCGGTGAACCGATCGGCAACGATGGGATCGTCGAGTAGCCCGTGTGCACGAAGATGCGACTCAACCACGGTCAGATAATTGCGCAGTCGAATTCCGTATCCGGCGCCAATCATCGACCGCTCATGCATCAACGTGGTCATGGCCACTCGCCAACCATTTCCCACCTCGCCGATGACGGAACTGGCCGGGATGCGCACATTGTCGAAAAACAATTCGTTGAATTCCGATTCACCGGTGAGCTGCCGCAAGGGGCGGCGCGTGATGCCAGGGCTCGACATATCAAGAATGAAATACGTCAACCCTTTGTGCTGGGCCACCGAGCGATCAGTGCGAGTTACCAAGAGACAGAAATGCGCGTACTGCGCTTCCGACGTCCACACCTTCTGCCCATTAACGACGAACTCATCGCCTTCACGTGCAGCAAATGTCGCCACTGCAGCAAGATCGGACCCGGCCCCCGGCTCACTGAACCCTTGGCACCATACGTTGTCAGCGCGCAGCATTGGGGCCAGGTAACGCTCTTTCTGCTCCTGCGTTCCCCACTGCATGATTGTGGGACCAGCCATAAAGGTCGCAATGTGATTTGCCGGAATAGGCGCACCCGCACGCGCAAGTTCAGTGAAGAACACTGCGTTGAGCATCGCCGTTGCGCCGCGGCCACCATACTCGCTCGGCCAATGCATCGCCGCGAATCCACCACGGTTGAGTTCACGCAGCCATTCAAGCCGCCAGTAGTAGCGCTCCTCGACGTTGCTCGGAGGCGAGCCTGGGTGGTGATCGGCGATCCACGCGCGAAAATCGTCGCGGAACGCCAACTCATCGGCGCTGAGCGTGAGGTCCATAACTACTGCGGCTCAGCAGACCCCGTGATCTGCTCCTGCGCCCACGGACCCAACTCTCGCTTGAGTAACTTGCCGTTGGGAGTGCGTGGGAATGGCTCCTCACGCACAATGACACGCTTAGGGCGCTTGTACGACGACAACTGTTCCTGGCATACCCTCATCACGTCATCGGCCGAACCCGCCGCGCTAGCGAGCAGCACGACCACGGGCACCTCGCCCCATCGATCGTCCTGAACACCAACGACGGCTACATCGCGAATACCGAGTTGAGCGATGATGACGTCCTCAATCTCGCGCGGGTAGATGTTCATCCCGCCCGAGATGATCATGTCTTTCTGGCGGCCGGTGACCGCGAGGAAGCCCTCTTCATCGAGGCGACCCGTGTCACCTGTGTGGAACCACCCGTCACGGAATGCCTCTTCTGTCGCTTCGGGCATTCCGTGGTATCCGAGCATGGCCGCTGGCGATCGCGTGAGGATCTCGCCTTCACCGACATCGGTGATCTGGCCATCGGCTGTCTGCACCATGATCGACGTGATCGACGTGGGGCGACCAGCCTTGCCGGCGTGCTCGACCGCCTCTTCCGGGCGCAGCAGCGAGGCAATGAGCGGAAACTCCGACATGCCGTATCCCTGCACCACATCGCACGCGGGCAATTCGGCGTTGAGTTCGTTCGTCAGAGTTGCCGGTACCGGCTCGGCACCCGTGAGCACCCAGCGCAACTCGCTGTCTCTAAGGCGAGCAAGCAACGGCGGGTTCGCCGCGAGTTCGCGCAACAACACTGGCACCAGAAGAGTGTGCGTGATGCGATTCTCGACCACCTGATCGATGATCGTCTCGATGGTGGCCGCGCCAGTCGGCATCAACACATTGGTACCGCCATTCCACATCAATGCCATCGTCACGTCGTGGAATCCGGCTGCCCACGACAGCGACGGAACCACTAGGTACCGATCGTTGGAACGCACGGATAGATCGTGGACCTGCGACATCGTGTTCCAGTTGATGCCTTGATGCGAGTGCGTGGCGCCTTTTGAGCGGCCCGTGGTGCCCGAGGTGTAGTAGGTCATGACGGCGTCTTCGGCGCCAATCTGCACGCTGGGATACACGGCAGCGCCTGACTCAATCACAGACTCGAATGTGCGTACGTTGGCGCCAACCGGCACCACAACATCGCCCACCGTAATGATGGTGGAAGGAAGCCTCGGGAGTTCGGCGAGTGGCTGCTCGCCACGTTCATCGACGATCAAAACGTCAACGTCGCTATCGTCAATGATGTAGCCCGCCTCGAGCCCGCGCAGCAGCACGTTGATCGGCACGCAGACGCCGCCGCTCGCCGCGACTGCGAACAACGCCTCGGTCCACTCATGACGATTGCTCATCAGCACACCAACACGCGAACCAGGTCGCACCCCGAGGCCGATGAGCCCGTTAGCGAGCCGCAGTGCACGGTCGCGGAGCTCGGCGAAGGACTGATCTCGCCCACCGGCAGTGATAGCCACGGTTGAGGCTGCACGATGGGTGCGTCCGGTGCGATCGAGAGTGTCGAAGAGTCGGTACTTTGACGCGCCCTGCATGAGTCCTCCCACTGAACTAACGAACGTGAGTTTGGTCAAGCCTAGAGGCCTTCTCGAAGAGGTGTCAACCTTCGCACTAGCACCCGGGCATTGGCTGGTGCAGTGGGGAATACCACTATTTCCAGGCTCGCATCGAGGCTGGACGAGCAGGCTACCGTTCGTTAGTCTCGAGAGGAATCCCCAGTGAACGAAGTCCGTCCACTGACGTTGAAAGGAACCTTCGGTGACCGAGCCCTCTCGCGCACGCGAGATCCGAGAGGCGGCGACCGAATTGTTCTACGAACGGGGTTATCACGGCACCAGCATGCGCGAGATTGCTGCTCGACTCAACATGCGCGCACCAAGTTTGTACAACCACCTCAACTCCAAACAGCAGTTGCTCGTCGACATCATCGAAGGCGATGTCGCACTGATCACTCGCGAATTCGAGGATGCCACCGCCACCACCGATGATGTGATCGAGAAGTTCCGGCGAGGTTTTGAGGTGCACGTACGCCACCACATGCGCTACGCCCACGAATCGAAGATTGCGATGACCGAAGTCGCCGCACTCGAGGAGCCAGCGCAGTCGCAAGTGAAGGAAATGCGCCGCCACTACACAGAACTCTGGCGCACTCTCATCGAAAACGCCGTTGCCGAAGGTCGAGCCAGTACGCAATCAACGAACCTTGCGGCTTACGCAATCATCGACATGGGCATTGGCATCGCCCGATGGTTCCGCCCTGATGGACCAGTGAGCGAAGGAACTCTCGCTGGCACCTACTGCGATTTCGCACTCAGCGTGATCGGTGCCGACTCCTCACCTACTCGATCCCGAACCTAACAACGAACTCGTCACTCACCACACATCTTCCGTGGAGGACTCACCATGACTGCACCACTGCGCATCGAACGCGAAGGAGGACTCGCCATTCTCACCTTCGACTTCCCACCGCTGAACTTCTGGGGTGACGAGATGTGGGTGGCACTGCCCGCGGCCATGACCGAGCTCGCCGCCGCTCCGCCGCGCGCACTTTTGATCCGTGCCGAAGGGCGCGTCGTGTCAGCAGGTGTCAACGTCGGACACTTCCAACGCCTCGACGAGCACGCTGCCCTCACCGTATGGCGCGAGCAGTTAGTCATGCTCGAGACCCTTGAGGCACTTCCGTGCCCGACGATCTTCGCGGCACACGCCCTTACTCTGACGGCGGCCTTTGAAGTGGCACTGGGTTGCGATGTCATTCTGTCGGCACGATCAGCGAAGTTCGGTCTGGTTGAGCGCAGGGTCGGGCTCACACCCGCCAACGGCGGAGTTCAGCGCCTAGCGGCCCTTGCCGGCGTCAACCGCGCGCGCGACTTAGTCTTCTCCGGCGAACTCTTCGATGCCGAGACGATGCATTCCTGGGGAGTAGTCACTCGCGTCTTCGATGATGAAGGCTTCAACGACTCCGCCCTCGCCTACGCCCGCGACCTCGCCAGCGGCCCGACTCTGGGTTACGGCGCGGTGAAGGAACTCATTCGACAGTTCAACCGAGGCGGAGTGCCAGCAGCCGACGCCATCATGCCTGAGCTGGCAGCGGGACTGTTCTCCACCGCGGATCTTCAAGCCGCACTCGCCGGATTCATTGAGCACGGTCCCCACCACGAGACACCATTCGAAGGTCGCTGACAACCACACTCAACAAGGAGTAAACAGATGGAACTGCGTGCAACCGCTGCGATTGTCACTGGCGGAGCATCCGGACTCGGCGCTGCCAGCGCTGCCGCCCTCACCGAGCGCGGCGCCAGCGTGTTCGCGCTCGACTTGCCGGCAAGTATCGAGTCAGCCGCGCAGATTCCGGGCGTGAGGTACATCGCAACCGATGTGACCAAGCCCGACGATGTTCGCAACGCTGTGATCATTGCCTCGCAATCGGGCGTGCCGCTGCGAACCGTCATTAACTGCGCAGGCATCGGTCCGTCAATGCGCATCGTCGGACGCAAGGGTGTGCACGACTTGGACATGTACGCCAGCGTTATCGCCGTCAACTTGATCGGTACTTTCAACGTGCTGGCCGTTGCAGCGGAGGCCATTTCTGCAACCGAAGCCGATGCCGACGGTCAGCGGGGTGTCATCATCAACACGGCGTCGGTCGCCGCCTATGACGGGCAAATCGGCCAGGCGGCGTACGCGTCGTCAAAGGGCGGTATCGTCGCGCTCACCCTTCCAGCAGCGCGCGATCTCGCGCAATACGGAATCCGTGTCTGCACCATCGCCCCGGGAATTGTCGAAACACCTATGCTCGCAACGGTTTCCGAAGAAATTCGGGCCGGCCTCGCTGCAGGAATTCCCTTCCCGCAGCGACTGGGTCGACCCGACGAGTACTCGCAACTCGCGCTCGCGATCATCGACCACGATTACCTCAACGGCGAGGTCATCCGGATGGATGGGGCACTGCGGATGGCGCCACGCTAATCGCGTGACACTAGGCGCTGCAGTTACTCAGTTGACCGAGTTACTCAGTTTCGACACGATCGCCCGCGCATCGGCCATGATCGTGTCAACAACCTGGCGGCAACTGGCGACTTCGTGGATGAGTCCTTGTGCCTGACTCGCCCACCACATTCCTTCTTCCATCTTGCCGTCACGCAATACCTCGGCGCGACCTCGCTCACCCGATGCCAGATGGGCAATGTCGGCGAACGTTGCACCCGGCTGCTTGCTGATCTCGGCAATTTCCAAAGAGATTGAGTTCTTCGCTACTCGAGCTGAGTTGTGGAACTCGCGGAAGACAACGAGTGTGTCTGTTTCGTTGTTCTCGACGATTTGGCGCTTGACTGACTCGTGCACCGGTGCCTCATTGGTGGCAATGAAGCGCGTGCCCATGTTCACGGCACTTGCACCGAGCGCGAGCGCCGCGACAAGTCCTGCACCATCAGCGATTCCACCGCTGGCGATCACCGGGATCTTCAACACCCGGGCGGCTGCTGGAATGAGAACGAGCCCACCGATGTCATCTTCACCGGGGTGGCCCGCGCACTCGAAGCCATCGATGCTGACAGCGTCGACACCTAATGACTCGGCTTTGAGCGAGTGTCGCACGGTAGTGGCTTTGTGAATGATCTTCACGCCGGCCTCCTTGAACGCAGGCAGATGTGGTGCGGGGTTACTTCCCGCAGTCTCGACGATCTTGATACCGCTCTCGATAATCGCCTGTCGGTACTCGTCATACGGCACCGGATTGATCGTCGGAAGAATCGTGAGATTCACGCCGAAGGGACGATCGGTCATCTCACGGCAGCGCGCAATCTCAGCAACCAACGCTTCAGGCGTCGGCTGCGTGAGAGCTGTCAGGAAACCCAGCGCCCCCGCATTCGCCACCGCCGCAATGAGGTCGGCCGTACCCACAGCGGTCATCCCGCCACACACAATCGGATGTTCGATGCCGAACATCTCGGTAAAGGACGTTGTGAACATGGCGTTGACCCTTCTGACAATGACCGCTAGCGGCCGCGGAAGTTCGGAGCCCGCTTTTCACGGAACGCCGCAAGCGCCTCGACCATATCTTCGGTCTGCACGCTGAGTACCTGATTGCGATTCTCCAGCGCGATAGCTGCCTCAAGTGAATTGGCGTCAACATTGAGCTGCACCACTTGCTTGGTCAGTTCAATACCGATGGGACTGTTGCCACAGATCGTTGCTGCCACCGCCAACGAACGAGGAAGCAGATCATCGGGCTCGGTGACTTCGGTCACCATACCGATGCGCAGCGCTTCTTCAGCGTCAACAAAGCGACCCGTCAGCAGGATCTCGTACGCGCGACCGAGACCCACAAGACGCGGCAGCATCCACGAGGTTCCGACATCGCCACCGGTGAGTCCAATGCGAATGAACGCTGCATTGAACTTCGCGGTGGTTGACGCGAGTCGAATATCAGCAGCGAGTGCAATACCCATGCCTGCCCCGGCCGCAGCACCATTGACTGCAGCGATCACGGGCTTGCGCATCAGACGGAAGCCTGCAACCGACTTGGCCCACACCTCTTGACCCTTGAGCATCTCCATCGGGGTCATGCCAGGAAGCGTCGCCGCCTCATCGAGGTCGAGGCCGGCCGAGAATGCTCGGCCGGCTCCCGTGATAACCAGCACCCGCACTTCGGGATCGGCATCTACCTCCTGCTGCAACTCAATGAACTCATCGAACATCTCAAACGTGATGGCATTGAGACGCTCCGGACGATTCATCCGCGCAAGCACCACCCCCGGCTGGGGGTGTTCGATGAGCATCGTGTTGTAAGAACCCATCACATCACCTTGAGGAGCGGCACGCGCTTGAGTTCGGCACGTGCGAGTGATCGGCGGTGCACCTCGTCGGGTCCGTCTGCGATCTGCAAGTAGCGAGCAGTGACGTACAGGTAGGCAAGCGGGAAGTCGCTCGAGATTCCACCTCCACCGAACGTCTGGATGGCGCGGTCGATCACATCGCGCGCCACCTGCGGCACCATGATCTTCGCCGCGGCAATTTCGTGGCGAGCCTCCTTGTTGCCGGTCGTGTCCATCTTGAACGCTGCGTTGAGCACCACAAGGCGGGCAGCGTTGATCTGGATACGAGCATCTGCCAGCCAGGTTTGGAATATGCCTTGGTCAGCAACCGGCTCACCCCAGGTGACGCGGGTCTTGGCGCGCTCGGTCATCATCGCCACCGCACGCTCAGCCATTCCGATCAGACGCATGCAGTGATGGATGCGTCCTGGGCCGAGGCGTGATTGAGCAACGGCGAAGCCTCCACCGCGCGGCCCGAGCAGCGCTGATTTCGGCAGCCGAACGTCGACGTAGTCGAGAACTCCGTGACCACCTTCGTGACGGTCGTCGAAGCCGAACACGGTCGTCGAGCGCACAATCGTCAATCCAGGAGCGTCAATCGGAACACACACCAGACTGTGTCGCTTTCCCACCTCAGCGTCAGGGTCAGAGACACCCATAACGAGCGCGACCTTGGTTTCACGACGCAAAGCCGACGATGACCACCACTTGCGACCGTTGAGAACCCACGAGTCACCGTCATCCTCAATGCGCAGTGCGATGTTGCTGGCGTCTGAACTCGCGACCGCAGGCTCAGTCATGGAAAAGCACGAGCGAATTTCGCCTGCGAGCAACGGCTTGAGCCACTGCTCTTGCTGTTCGGGTGATCCGTAGCGCGACAGGATTTCCATGTTGCCGGTGTCGGGCGCCGAGCAGTTGAGCGCCTCGGGGCCAATCGTCGGGCTCCAGCCCGTGATCTCGGCCAGCGGCGCGTACTCAAGGTTGGTGAGTCCGGCTCCGCGGGAATCTTCCGGTAGGAAGAGGTTCCACAGTCCCTGCTTCTTGGCCTCCGCCTTGAGGTCGTCCATCATCGGCGCCGCACCCCACTCATCGCGGTTCTCGGCGAACCACGTGCTGATCGGCTCTTCTGACGGAATGACATAGTCCTGCATGAACGCGGCCACGCGACCCTGCAGATCCTTCACCTTGTCGGTGTAGTCGAAATCCACTTCGTTCTCCTTCGTTGGGGTCGCGAGCGACCAGCTGACTACAAGCGAAGACCGACGACCGAGGTGGTCGACGCAATCTCCATAGCGCGATCAAGCAGTGGGTCCACCATGTCGCCGGCATCGTCGAAACCGGTTCCGATAGTGAGCCCCTTGACGTGCCGGGTGTGTATCTGTTCCACGATGACCGCGACCTTGACGAACGCGAGCACGACGTACCAGTCAGTGTTGGGAAGTTCGATGCCTCGAATTGCTGCGTAGCGTTGCACCGCTTGTGCGCGCGTCGGAAATCCGGGATGCGCTGTCGTACCTGCCGATACCGGATTAAAGGGATGACCTGGCTCGTCCCACAGGCTCATGAAGACACCGAGATCTGCCATCGTGTCGCCTAGTGCGGACATCTCCCAGTCAAGTACTCCAGTAATGCATCCTTCGTCGAGGCTGTTAAACATCATGTTGTCGAGTTTGAAATCGCCATGAATGATGCCGGGGAAACTCTGTTGGGGAACTGACGCGCCGAGTCGATCGAGCAACAAGTCAAGGTTGGGTCGGTGCAAGATGTGCGCGCCATCCCACTGCTTGCGCCACCTGCGCACCTGCCGTTCAAGAAACCCATCGGGACGACCGAAATCGCCTAGGCCGACTGACTCGGGATCGATCTCGTGCAGATTCGCCAAGATCTCAATCATTTGACTGCCGACATGCTCTTGAACGATGTCCGAGAGTTCGCCGGTTTCCGCGTTGTTGCGCAGAGTGATTCCTTCAAGGTCGACCATGATGTAGAACGGCGAGCCGATGACTGACGGATCCTCGCAGAGCACGACCGTTTCAGGAACCGGCACTGCTGTGTCGCGCAGCGCGGTCATCACCCGGAATTCGCGGCCCATGTCGTGAGCGCTTTCCAGAACCTGGCCAAAGGGTTGGCGCCGCAGAATCCAGTGCCGCGTGCCATCGGTGACCCGAAATGTGGGGTTCGAGCGGCCGCCCGATACCAGGTCGATCTCCAGATCGGCGTCGATTCCACCGACGACAGGAGCCAGGAAGTCGCGCAGGCGGTCGGCATCGACCACTCCAAGCGTCGACTCACTCACAGTGCCTCCCCAGCATCGTCCCGGCCTCGTCCCAGTATCGTCCCACAAACCTAGCGATCGTTCGTTTACCTGAGTTTGGCCCTCGATTCTTGTCATTGTCAAGAGGCGCCCCAGGCCCTTCCCGAGCGCGTGGTTGATGTGTTTCACTTACCCCAGCCGAACGTTCGTTCGGGAGTCCAGCGAGGAGGAGCCATGGCCGACCACGGAATCCCCACCGACAACGCCGAAGTGGTCGGCGATATCTACGCGGCCTGGGCGACCTGGACTCCCAACGCCTCGGCCGTCACTTCGGCCAGCGCCTACGGCGGCAAGAAAACCCTCACCTACGCCGAACTCGACGACCTCACGAACACCGTTGCCGCGAACTTGGTGCGGCGAGGTATCAACCGCGGGCAGCGAGTGGCCTTCCTCACCTCGAACAACGCCGGAATCGAAGGTGTGCTCACCTACGCCGGAACCCACAAAGCCGCGGCCGTTGCCCTTCCCATCAACGGTCGACTCACACCGGCCGAAGTGGTTCCTCTCGCCGTTCATGCTCAAATCAGCGCGTTGGTCGTTGAAGGTGCCTACATTGAGCACGCTCTGGCCGTACTCGACCAGTTGGAAGACCCTCCCCTGATCTTCGTCGCCGCCAATGAGGTTCCCGAAGGCACACTCGACTTCCGCGTCTTACTTGAGCCCATCGAAGGACTCACGGCTGCTGACCTGCCGAAGGTCGAGCCGACCGACATGGCCGACTGGCTCTTTACTTCGGGCACCACGGCGGCACCCAAGTGCGTGATGCTCACCCACGACAACTGCGTGGCAGCCGCGCACATCCTGTCGCGCTTCCCAGGCACCCGGCATGAAGACATCCTCCTTAGCCCCTTCCCCTTCTTCACCAGCTCGGGTGTGCACACGTGTCTGTTCACCACCGCCGTGGCGGGTGCCCACTACGTGATCTCGGTGAATGTTGAGGCCGAACCGTTGATGCGCGAAATCGAAGAAGTCGGCGCCACGATCGTCGGTGCCGTTCCGTCAATCTTCGGTTTCATGGCCAAGTCGCCGGTCGCCGACGAAGTCGATCTCAGTTGCGTGCGACTGGCGTTCCACGGTGGCGCGCCCGTGTCGCCGCATCAGGTCGCTCAGTACCAGAAGCTGTTCCCACGTGCCGAAATCATGAATGTCTTCGGGCAGACGGAGAGCGGAAACCCGGGCACGACATTGCCGGGTAAGTACGCGCTCTCCAAGGCCGGATCCATTGGCCGCACTGGAAAACCGGGCGTTCGTATTCGCGTGGTCGACGACGAGAGTCGCGACATCACCTTTCCGGGCGTGGGCGAATTACTGCTCAAGTCGAAGGCTGTGATGGTGGGTTACTACCGCAATGACGAGGAGACCGCTCGCACCATTCGCGATGGCTGGCTCTACACCGGCGACCTCGTACGAGTCGACGAGGAAGGCTTCATGTGGGTGCACGATCGCAAGAAGGACATCATCATTCGCGGCGGTAACAACATCGCGTCGATCGAGGTTGAAAATGCGCTGTCTTCGCATCCCGCTATTCACGAGGCGGCCGTGGTCAGCAAGCCGCATCCTGATCTCGGCGAAGACCTGATCGCCTTCCTCGTGGCCGACGGCGACGAGCGTCCCAGCACCGACGAACTGCGCGCCTACTGCGCTCCGCTCATCGCTGACTACAAGATCCCGCGCGACATGCGCTACATCGACGCTCTGCCACGTAACCCAACTGGCAAGATTCTCAAACGTGAACTCCGTGAGCACAACTGAAGCCGCGTCCCCCATCAGGGGGCGCGAGGCGATTGTCGCTGCAGCTACTGAGAGTTTTCAGCGACTTGGGTACCACGGCACGTCGATGCGAGATATCGCGCGGGCATGCGACATCACCGTGGCGTCGATCTACCACCATTTCACGTCGAAGCAGGAGATCCTGCAAGACATTATGGTGCGCGCTCTGACCGATCACCTTGCAGAGACGACAGCCGCTGCCGCCGCCGCGGGCGACTCACCGCGCGATCAACTCACAGCGGTCGTCAACGCGTGGATCATGTTTCACACCACGCGACAGGCCGAGGCCTTTGTTGGGTCAACGGAACTTCGCAGCCTCGACTCTGAAGGGCGCACCACCGTCGTCGCGCTTCGTGATCAGCAGGAACTGGTGTTCCGCACGGTCATCGAACGCGGCCAAGCGCTCGGTGAATTCCGAACTGCCTACCCACGCGAAGCAACGCGCGCCATCGTGAACATGGGTTCGTCGGTTGCTTCGTGGTACGACGCCAGCGGCGAACTCTCGCCGCAGGAACTCGCAGACCGTTACATCGCACTCGCACTCGCCACCGTGGAGGCACGCACATGAAGGCACTACAGATCACCGAGCTCAACGGACCAACAGCATTGGAAATCTGTGACATTCCTGAACCCGTAGCCGGCCCCGACGAAATCATGATCGAGGTGCACCGCACGGGAATCGCGTTTCCCGATTTGCTCATGACGCGCGGCCTCTATCAGGTCAAGCCCGAACTACCGTTCGTGCCGGGTACCGAGGTCGGCGGCATCGTCGTATCGGCTCCGGCCGGCAGTTGGGCCGTTCCGGGTACACGCGTGGCCGCCTACGTGCACACCGGCGGATGCCAGGAGTTGGTGGCCACCGACCCCAACCGCGTGTTCCCCCTTCCTGATCGACTGTCGTTTGCCGAAGGCTCAGCGACCCCGATCAACTACCTCACCGCACACTTCGCGCTCACCCTGCGCGGCCGCTTGGCACCGGGCGAGACAGTGCTCGTGCATGGTGCGGCTGGTGGGTTGGGTGTCGCACTGGTGCAGATTGCTTCGGCACTCGGTGCACGCGTCATCGCGGTCGCTTCGGACGAGACGAAGCGGCAGTTGGCCTTGGCCGCGGGAGCCGACGTAGCACTTCCTGTTGAAGACTTCCTGCCTGCGGTGAAGGACCTCACTGGCGGTCAGGGTGTCGACATCGTCGCCGACCCAGTCGGCGGAGACCGCGTCACTGATTCACTGCGCAGTTTGCGCCCGCTTGGTCGACTGTTGGTGCTCGGCTTCACGGGGGGCGAGATTCCCAGTATCAAGGTGAACCGATTGCTGCTCAACAACATTGAGGCCGTCGGAGTTGGTTGGGGTGCGTACGCGCTCCCCCGCCCGACGTACCCGCGCGAGCAGTGGGATGACCTCATGCTGTTGCTCGAAGGCGCCGGGGTGACACCTGTAGTGACCGACGAAGTGCCGCTCGAGGCAGTATCGGCCGCTCTCGTGGCAATGGAGTCGCGCACGCTAGTCGGCAAGACTGTGGCGATCATCCGCGACTAGTTGGGGCGTCACCCGACGTGCCCATTTTCCGCATGGGGGGCAGTAAGCACGCATAGACGCAGTTTTCGGTACCCATGAGCGCCATCCCGATTCCCCACTGGGGCATCTACACGCGCTAGGTGCGCGCTTGGGTGCCCCCGATGGGTAAGGGGGTGGGAGAGGGAAGGGGGGTCAGGTGCGAAGTTCGCGGCGCATGATCTTGCCGGTGGTGGTCTTCGGAATTTCCGGCAGGATCTCGAGCTTGCGCGGGTACTTGTAGGCCGATAGCAACTTCTTGCAGTGCTCAATCAGTTCGTCAGGCGTAGTGCCCTCGAAGCCCGGCCGCAATGACACGAACGCGTGCACGGTCTCTCCGCGGTACTCATCCGGAACACCGATGACGGCCGCTTCACGAACGGCTGGGTGCTCGTACAGCACATCCTCGACATCGCGGGGCCACACCTTGTAACCACTCACGATGATGAGGTCCTTAGCACGATCGAGAACGAAGAACCAACCCTCCTCATTGCGCGTCGCCACATCGCCGGTGTGCATCACCCCGTCAGCAAGAGCGTGCGCAGTCTCCTCCGGCTTACCCCAGTAACCTGACACCACGTTAGGCCCCGCCGAGATGATCTCGCCCACTTCACCGGTATCCAGAAGGTCACCGGACACCAGATCAGCCACGGCCGAGTACACGTTCGGCGACGGCAAGCCCACCGAGATCGCCCCCGACTCCGGATCAACCGGCGCCCGCATACCGAAAGGCACGATGTGAGTCGGCGAGGACGTCTCGGTCATGCCGTAGCAGTTGTGGATGTACTTGCCAGTGACTTCCTCAAAGCGCGCCACCATCGCGGGTGACACCGGCGCGCCGCCCGTGTACACCTTCGTGAGTGAACTGATGTCGCGCGTCGGCAAGTCGGGGTGGTTGAGAATCGCGATATAGGCAGTGAGCGCGAGAATCGAGAAACTACCGCGCCAATATTCCAACCAGCGCAGGAACTCACCCGGCTCGAAACGGTGGAACATCACCATGGGCGCCGCATTCAAGCGCGCCGCCACGATGTGCCCGGTGATACCGGTGACATGGAACATGGGCGCGCCCGCCATCACGACATCGTCAGGAGCAACCGTTGCCGCCTGCAGATAGATCTCGCCGTACGCAACGTTTCCGTGCGTGATCATCGCTCCTTTGGGCGGCCCTGTGGTGCCCGAGGTGTAACACAACAACGCCGTGTCACCGAGTTCCGCCTGATGCGGCTCAACCCGACGACCCGCGTACTCAACGAAGAGGTCCTCGAGGGTCGGCACTCCCTCAGGCAAAGTGCCGCGCGCACCGAGGAATTCCTCGGCTTTTGGACCGGCAAAGAAGTGCTCGGAGGTCACGAGGATCGAGGTGACCGTGGAATCCTGCGATCCCTCAACTGCTGTGTCGTACAGACTGCCAAGACAGATCACCATGGTGGTGCCCGTGTCGTCGATCTGATACTTCAACTCGCGCGCCTTGAGCATCGGGTTATGCATCACGCCGATGGCACCGACCATCCACAACGCATGCAGCGCAATGACAAATTGTGGGTCGTTCTGCAGGTACAGTCCGATTCGATCGCCTGGCTTAATGCCGAGGTCGAGCAAAGCTGCGGCCAGTGCGTGCGCCATGTCGTCGAGTTGGCGATGCGTGAGTGTTTGATCGAAGAAGTAGATGGCCGGACCATCGGGACGCTCGTCAACGCCAATCTGGAAGACCTCAACGCCATTGCGCGTCCGTGCCACGTACGTTGCAGGAACTCCCGGAGGATACAACGCAGTCCACGGACGCTCGTCAAGGCCGTAGCGACTCGCATCACTCATGACAAGCACTCCTTATCGCCGTGCAGATACGTGCAGCGGCTCAGTCAACTGCCATAGCGCTCGCGGTAGGGAGCGATGACCTCGCGCCCAAACCGCTCAACTTCGTCCTCGTGACCGGGTACCACCTGCCACACGATTTCTGACAGGCCCGCTTCCTCAAGCGCGCGAATCTCGGCAATCACCTGCTCTGCAGGGCCCACGATGCTGAGCAGATCAATGAGATCGGCAGTAATGAACTTCTCTTCCTCCGGACGCACGAACGTGCTGTGCCCCGTGTGCTGAGTAATCCAAGGCGCCTCGGCCGGAAGGTTCATCACGATCTCTTCGAAGTACTGCTGCGCTGCCTGTTTCAACCGCGGCGATGCATCTTCAGCGGTGAGTTGGCTCCCCTGCTTCCACTCGTCACGGTTCTGCGGGCCATCCTCGGCGAAAAACGCGTGCATGCTGTGGAAGTAGGTGGTGACCCAAGGGCCCAGGAATGACCGCAGGCGATCGGAATCGAGTGGCTCGCCGTCGCCCTGCACTGCAACGGCAGTGATGAGAGCCGAGGGTAATGGTCCGGCCCCACGCGCCGCGGCCCGCTTTTGAACCTCGGCAATCTTGCCACCGATCAGTTCGGGATCGGGTCGACGATCAACGCTCAGGGTCCAGAATCCGTCGGCCAAGTCGCCCGTCACTGCAATTCCCTTGGGACCAACACAACTGACGTAGATCGGAATCGTGTCGGTGACGTTGATGTAGCCCTTGTCGGGGTGCAAGTGACGCACCGGTCGCGCTACACCCTTCACCGTCATCTCAACCTCTTCGCCTGCCATCCAGCCACGCGCCACCTGCAGGTGATCGGCCAGAACCGCCCACGGAGTCGGCTTGGTGCCAATCGACAACGCACCGGTGAAGCCGGTACCAAAGCCCAACAGGATGCGGCCAGGGGCGAGCAATCCCAGCGTCCCCATCGCAGTGCCCAGCACATGCGGCATGCGCAGATGCGGAATGGCGACACCGAGTCCGAGTTGCATGGTCTTAGTGACGCCCGCGCACATCGCCATCACAACAAACGGGTCACTGTTGACAGCGGGCGTGTCATAGAACCACGCCACGTCATAGCCGAGTTCCTCAGCGACAGGAAGAACCTCGACTGCCTTCAAGTGCGATGCGAATGAAATTCCGAACCTCATGATGTGGCTTCCTCTCTGTCGATCGCACCTAACGACATCGTCGAAGCGACGATGCTCAGTGCGTCCTCGGTTGATGCCAGATGCGACGAGTCATTGACGAACAGCAGCGTGCGTGTTGAACCCTTGGCGTAGAGACCGCTGACACCCGTGTGCCAAGGCACGAACCAGATGTCTGGGGTGATTCCTGCGTAAGCGCCCGTCACGCAGTTGATGGCGCCACCATGCGAAAAACACGCGACAATGCCACCGGGGTAACGCTCGACCAGCCCGTCGACCGCGCGCAACATGCGCTCGCGAATCTCAACGGCCGTTTCAGTGAATCCGTCACGTCCCCACTCAAATCGCGGCAATACTTCGATGGCTGCCATCGCAGGGCCAACATAGTCGTCGACCTGCGGCTCCATCGCCGCCGCTGGAGTGTCAGTGAACACATGCCGATGTCCCTCGTGGGACGAACGCGCCTCGTGTAGGTCCTCCATCACCTCAACCGGGAGCCCGAGCAGGTCGGCCAGGCTTCCGGCGGTTTCGCGTGCGCGCAGCAAGGGGCTGGCAACCACTGCGGAAATCGGGAGTGAACTCAACCGTTGGGCCAGCAATGCCGCCTGCGCGCGTCCGCGCTCGCTCAAGGGTGGGTCAACTTCACGCATGGTTGACTGCTCGGCGTGCCGAATGAAGAGCACGAGTGTTGCCTCACGCCCAGCATCATCAGACTCGGGATTAAGCACCGGCAATATCTCCTCTGGGTCTTCTCGGAACCCTACCGAACGAACGCTCGCTTGTCAGCCCCCTTGGAGTGCTTCCGAGGTCGCAAGTTCGAGCATGTCGGCTACGCACGCCGGTCGCTCGGAACCTTCAATTTCGAAGGTGTATCGGGTTCGGGTGAGCACTCCGTTGGGCACATCGGACACTTCAGCAATCACCGCGTGCATGCGAACCCGCGAGTTCACCGGCACCGGCGACGGGAATCGCACCCGGTCAAGGCCGTAGTTCAGGCGCGGCCGGTCGGTCTCGATGCGAAAGATGTGTTCGCGCAATCCAGGGATGAGCGTCAGGGTGAGAAAGCCGTGAGCGATCGTCGCGCCAAAAGGTCCCTTCGCCGCTCGGTCGAGATCAACGTGAATCCATTCGAAATCCTGCGTGACTTCCGCAAAAGCGTTGATGCGCTCCTGATCGATGAGCACCCACTCGCTCGAGCCCAACTCTTCTCCCACTGCGGCGCGCACTTCGTCAATGCCGTGGAACACCCGCACCGACCTAGGCAAGGCCAGGCACAATCAACGGCTTGAGCGTGCTCGCGGTCGCAGCCGCTTCGAATGCCGACAAGGCATCTTCCAGCGAGAACTGATCAACCAGAGTCGACACGTCAATGCGCCCGTCACCGAGTAGTCCGATGACATGGTCGTATTCACGAGCAACTGATGCATAGACGCCGCGCAGTTCAAGTTCGCGCCGCACGATCAAACTCGTGCTCGCCGTAGGCGGTTGGGTGTACATCGCCACAATTGACACGGTGCCGCCAACGCGGGTGGTTTCCACCGCCGACGCGAGGGCCGACTGCGCACCCGAGGCTTCAACCCACACATCAGGCGTTCCCCAGTCGGCAGCATCGACAGTACGGGCGTCGATTCCAAGAGCAGCGGCCAAAGGCAACCGCGACGCAGCATCCTGCGGCGCTCCGAGCAAAATGACCTCGGCTCCCGCATCGCGCGCGATCAGCGAACACGCGATTCCAATGAATCCGGCACCAGACACGACGACCTTCTGTCCTGCTTGAACAGCGCCCACGGTCAGCACTGCGTGAGCCGCGACGGACATCGGCTCAACAGTCGCGGCCACATGCGCCGGCATTGAGGCAGGAATACGCATGAGGTACGCCGCCGACACCACGACGTACTCGGCCATGGCACCGTTGTAGTTCAGTCCGATGACCTGACGCTTGACGCAACGGTTGGTGCGACCGGCAGCGCATTCGGCACAGTTGAGACAGCCCTGAATCGAGACCGCAACTGCACGATCGCCCGCTGACCAACCCTTCACATCAGCGGCCGTCTCGACAACCGTTCCGACGAACTCATGCCCCATCACGAGCGGGATAGCGATCCACTCGTAGCCCGGATCGGACCGCCACGCATGCAGGTCGCTGCCGCAGAGACCACAGGCCTCAACCTTCAACAGCACCTCTCCTGGACCCACCTGTGGCATCGGCAGGTCGGTGACGATGGTGTCAGCAACTGCGGTTCCCGACTTGAATACTGATCTCATTCCAACTCCTCAATCTCGGGGCCGCGTTAGGACGCGAGCCAACCACCATCGACGGCGAGACATTCGCCACTGACGTACTTTGCGGCGTCAGACGCCAAGTACACGCAGGCCGCCGACACATCTTCAGCATCGCCCAACTTGCCCATCGGGATGCGTGACATCACCCAGTCATAGCGAGCTTTGTCAGCGAACAACGTCTTGGTCAGGGCGGTGTCAAAGTAGCCAGGCAACACCGCGTTGACCGTGATGCCGTGGGGTGCCCATTCGCGAGCGAGTCCATGCACCAGGCCAGTCACACCGCTCTTGGCGGCGCCATAAGGCACCACATTGGGAAGACCGATGCGACTCGACAGTGACCCCATGAAGATGTGACGCCCCTTAATGCCGGCAGCAATCTGCTTCTCGCCCACCGCCGCCGACAGCAGGAAAGGAGCGGCGAGGTGCACATCCATCATGAGTCGGAATTCGGCTGCCGAGAACTCGTGGGCCAGCCGACGAATCTGCATTCCTGCCGCCGGAACCACGATGTCGATGCGGTCCTGCCACTGCCATGCAATGCCCGCGTAGCCTGCGACCTGCTCGACATCAGAGAAGTCGGCGATGAGTGTGTGTGCCTTGACACCAGCCGACTCGATGATCGCCGCAGTCTCGTCGAGTTCAGACTGAGTTCGACTCATCACGATGACGTCGGCACCGGCTTCGGCGAGTGCAACGGCAATACCTTGACCTAGTCCTCGACCAGCGCCGGTCACTAGTGCGACCTTGCCGTCTAACCTGAAGCGATCCACTGCACTCACGTGCTCACACCCTCTCGTCGTTTCATCAGTTCACACACACATCATCGGAAAGCCGATCCAGCGCACCGCCCGGATCGTCAACACTCTGTTCGGCGATCCATCGTCGACTCACGACACGACCGAAGCCCAGCTCTTGTGCCAACGGTTTCATCACTCCGTCGACTACGACCGGTTGTTCGAGTGCGTCGTCCATGGGGTGAACACCAGCACCGGGAATTCCCCACTCGCCCGAGTAACTCTCGACTCCCAGCCCATCGAGCGCGCGCGTGTGGAAGTGGGCAAACATATGGGGCGATATCGGGATACCCGATGCCTTTGCCTTCTCAACGACCGTGGCGAGTCCAGTAAGCCCGCCATTTGCGCAGATGTCGACGCGTAGCACGTCGATTGCACGGGCGGCAAGCAGAGCGTCGGGGAAATAGGCGCCGCCCTGGTCATCACCGGCAGCGATCGGTGTACCGATGCGTTCACGCAGACGTGCCATCGCTGCGGCGTCGCCTTGTGGCAGCGGGTCTTCAATCCAGCCGAGGTTGAGATCGCGCACTCGAGCTTCAAGCTCAACAACATCGTCGATGTCGTGCAGGGAGTAGTTGCCGTCGAGACCCACCCAGCCGCCCGGCGCAGCAGCACGCGCCGCTTCCAATCGGGCGATGGTGAGTTCCCTCTCAGGCGCCACCGGTGCTTTGAACTGCCGCCATCCCTGCGACATCAACCCCAGCACTTCCTCGTGCACCTGATCAGCAGTCATTACCGCTGGGTACCCGATGATCGATGTCACCGGGCGAGGAGTTGGACGGCCACCAAGAAGATCGACAATCGATTGCTGTCGCTGGCGAGCGAGCGCATCCCACAGTGCGACGTCAACCAGAGAGATCGCGCGAAGTCCCGCACCCGAAGACAACACCGCATGGGCGGTAGCCCGGCATTGCCTAAAGAGTGCCGACGGATGAGCCACGTCAGCGCCTTCATAGACGGGCGCAATACTTCGCGCAATGATCGCTGCGACCGGCCCATCGCGGGTGAGCCCATACGAAAACCCGGACGCGCCGTCGGCGGTATCAACTCTGACGACTGCGAATTCGCGATGCGTGATGCGCCACCTGCCAAATTGCAGCGGTACATCAAGGGCATGGCGAACCGTGGCCGCTCGCACACGGTCAACGCGGAGGTTCACACCCTCCGCAAGCGCGATATCGGTCACTCGTCCTTCACTTCGACCAGTACCACCCGCAAGCCGTCTGCGGCGACGACGCTCTGCCGCCTTCCTTGAACGACGGCCATGGGGGTCACCGTCCAACCGAGTTCCTCGAACGCCGGCGCAGCCGCATCCATGTCGCGCACTCGAAGGTGAAAGCTGCGCAGCTTCGGTTCGGCATCTGCCACTTCCAACAACTCGATACCACCTGGGTGAATACCGACGCGCACGTCGTTGCCACCTAGATTCACGCTGAACACATCGAAGCCCGGGCCAAGAATCGATTCCCAGCGCGTGACCCAGGTGTCGAGGTCGGGTACCGCAATTGCCAGGCGCTCGAGTCGGGGAAATTCCTCGGTCATGACGTTTCCTTCACTGAAGCCTGAGGGGATCCGTCAGGTGTGCGGTGCCACTCGACACCGCACACCCTCGGGATGTGAAACGAACTAGTAAATGCCGCCGTCGGCGATGATGATCTGGTTGGTCATGTACGACGACATTCCGGATGCAAGGAACACGACCACCTCGGCCATTTCCTCAGGTGCTGCCTGACGTCCGAGCGGAACAATCGACTTCACCACTTCAGCTTGGGCTTCACTGCCGCCCATGAAGTCGATCGCCGGCTGGTTGAACGGGGTGTCGACCCAGCCTGGACACAGCACATTGACGCGGATGTTGTCGGGCGCCAGTTCAGCAGACAGCGCACGGCCGAATCCGACAATGGCCCCCTTCGACGCTGAGTACGCCGTCATTCCAGGCCCACCCTTCACACCAGCGATCGATGACGTGAGCACAAGCGCGCCCCCGCCAGCGTTACGCAGATGCGGCACGGTGTGCTTGGACATCAAGAAGGAATGCCGCGGGTTCACCGCGAACATTCGATCCCATCGGTCGGCGTCAAAGCCTTCAACCGCACCTGACATTTGGATACCGGCATTGAAGAAGCCGACATCGATGCCCCCCATGAAATCGACGGCCGCAGCAACAAACGCCGCGATGTCGTCTTCAACTGAGACATCAGTGCGCACGGCAAGTGCCGAGCCTCCATCAGCCTTGATCATCTCGACCGTCTCATTGGCACCATCGATATCAAGGTCGCCGATAGCAATAGTGGCGCCGTGCTGCGCCATGAGAATCGCCGAAGCACGACCGATGTTGCCGGCGCCGCCGGTCATGATGACCCGCTTGCCGACCAACTGACGGAAGTCAGCCACCGATCAGCCCTCCAGCGCCGCCGCGCCAGCCGACGCGACTTCGTGGTCCTGGTCGGGGTATCCACCAGCGACACCCACAGCGCCAATGACCTCACCGTTGATCGTGATCGGCACGCCGCCACCGAAGGTGATGAGGGGCTTGCCAACGGCCATGTGCGCAACGTCAAGCCCGAACAGCGGGGCACCAGGCTGCACGAATGCGCCCCAGTCCTGCGTAGCAGCGTTGAGCGAACGAGCGGTGTAGGCCTTCGCTTGTGAAATCTGCACACTCGCGAGGAGGGCGCCATCCATGCGGGCGAAGCCGACCAGTTCGCGGCCTGCATCGATCACTGAGATCGACGAGGGTGAACCGATCTCGATTGCCTTCGCGATTGCAGCGTCAATGGCCTTCTGGGCCATCTCAAGTGTCACGTTGCTCATGTTGGTTCCTTCCTAGGGTTGGGTCGTTAGTTCTGTGCGATCGCCACGGGACGCACGGGTGAGCCCGTGACTCCGCGGAGTTTGAGGGGCATACATAGGAAGAGGAATTCCTTGTGTGCCGATTGCGCGAGTTCCTCGAGGTTGAGGTTCTCGACAATATAGATGCCGTTGCGCACGATCAAAATGGTGTGCGACGGCAGGAGCCCGAGTTCAGTGTCGACATTGTCGGGGTAGTCGAATGCCACGTTGTCGGCACCGCAGAGGAACGGTTTGCGGTCAGCCAGCCACTGTGCACCTTCTGCACTGATTCCCGCCGCATCGAGGTAGGCATCGGCGTCTTCGAAGTTCTGTCCCCATCCGGTGCGAACGAGAATGCAGTCGCCCTCTTCGATCACGACACCGTGCGCGTCGACAGCTGCCTGCAAATCTTCGGCGGTCACGAGGTAACCCGCTTCAAGGAAATCAACCCCGCGCGCACGTGCGACATCGAGCAGCACACCGCGACGCATGATGGGCGCGATTGTCTCGACACCCAACTGAGTAAAGCCTCGAGGAGTTTGGACACTTGGAGTCACTCGAATTCCGCCGAACAACTCCATGTCGAGTGCCTGGTGGCACAACGCGTCAATGTGTGTGCCCGAGTGCTCGGCCATCATGATCGTGCCCGACGCACTCGTACGGTGCTGACCTTCGACGGTTTCGTGGTGCCGGTGCAATGTGTACACGAAGCCGGGCCAGTGTCCTGGGTAGATTGCAGCGCCCGTGTAGCGATCGTGTTCAAGATCGAACAACGTGGCTGACGACAGAGCGGAGACGAGGTCATGCACAGCCATGAGTGGCCTTCCTGATTGACGTGTGGTTCATGCGGCTCAACCCTTCACGGATTCGTTCAAGCCATCGGTGTGAATTCGATTGACGACGTACTCTCCGACGGCCAGCGAACTCGTCCACGCAGGTGACACCGCGTTGAGAACGTGCGTCGACTTTTCGCCCGGTTCGACGACGAAGTCCATTTCGAGTTTGCGGGTGGGCACGTGGAACATCTGTGCACGTACACCCGGCTTACCCCGAACAGTGAAGTCCTTCGGTTCGACCGACGGGACCATGCCCTGTGCCTGCTTGATGAGGTGGCTACGTATGTACTTGGGGAACTCGGTACGCAGTAATCCGGCGAAATTGTGATCCTTGCTGGTCATCAACTTCGGGTACAGACCGAGAATCTGCCAGGTTTCTTTCGGAACGATGTCACGAAGTTTTCCGTAGTCCTCACGCGAGAACGCCGGAATGGCTGTGGGACCGATCTTGGCCAGCCCGTCAACCGTCACCGTGAGATGCACTCCGAGGAATGGATTGCGCGGGTCAGGCACTGGGTACACCTGACGTTGCAGGCGACCCTTGGGCCAATTGCCGTACCAATACAAACCCTTAAACGGCAACATGCGGTAATCGAGGCCCACGCCGAACCACTTCGCAACCCGATCGGCATAGAGGCCGGCGGCGTTGATCATGTGACCCACGCTCACGCGTTCGGTGCCGTTGACCTCGATCCAGCCAGGACCGGCACTTGTGACGGCCGACTCAAGTCGAATGTCGCCCCCTCGATCGCGTACGCGTTCACCCAACGCCTCGGTGACACCGGCCGGCGAGGCCACAGCGGTCAGTGGCGACCACAGCGCCTTGCTATGCGTCACTGCCAATGGCTCTAACTCGCGTAAGCGGTCTTCATCAATGATTTCGAGGGTGCAGCCGTTGGCAATGCCTCGCTCATACAAAGTGTGAAGAATCGGAATCTCGTCGTCGGATTGCGCCACGACTACTTTGCCTGACTTCAACACCGGAACTCCGCGCTCGGCGCAGAATTCACGAAGCATGGTGTTACCCGACCGCGTCAGTTGAGCTTTAAGCGAGTCGGGGGCGTAGTAGAAACCGGCATGCATCACACCGCTATTGCGGCCCGAGGCGTGCAAAGCGAGTGCAGGTTCCTTGTCGAACACAATGACGCGGTCCTGCGGATTGCGCGCAAGCCAGGCATCAGCGAGAGCGAGCCCCACAATGCCACCGCCGACGATTGCAACGTCGGCCTGCTGGTTCACGGTACGCATCCCTTTCTGGTCGGAAGCGGTAATCCATGAGCGGATGACTGCACGTGCTGCGGAGCCGTCACTGTCTGCCCGACTGATTGCCGGGCAGACAGTGACGATCGAGTTCTCGCCCTAGGTAACGGTCGGGCGGAAAATCGGGCCACGCTCGACAACTGCGGCGAGCATGTCGATATACGACGCCGTGTCGTCATACGCCGGGGAAGGGACCTGACCGGGGTAACCGATCAGCTCCTTGATAGCCGGGTTGAGGAAATACGAACCCGAGGTGAGAACGCCGAGAGCATCAAAGGCAACGGAGTCCGTTGAGTTGATGCGCAGAACGGCCGCCTCAGCTTCGCCGTCAGCCCCGATTTCCAGTGCCCGCAAGAACGCCGGAACCAGATCGGGGCGGTATCCCAAGGCATCGTTGATCCACTTCGTGGGAACGTCGGCCTCACTGGCCGAGGGCATACCCTCGGCACTGGGGATGAGCACGTCGGCAAGCCGCGAGTACACGGCACGCTGTTCGTCGGTAAGCATGCTGGTCTCCATTCCTCTACTCGCCCGACATGGGCTGGGTTGCGCGGTTCTCGACCAGGTGTCTGATCGAGCGCAGTGCGTTGGCCATGATCGTGGCGGTAGGGTTCATTCCCGACGAGGTCGTGAACACGCTGCCGTCGATGATGATCAGGTTCGGGCAATCGTGCGCCGCACCCCACTGGTTCACCACCGAGGTGAGCGGGTCATTACCCATCTTGGTCGTGCCAAGAAGGTGCCAACCACAGTCACGCATGAGCTCGGTGGTCTCGATCGACGTAGCGCCAGCGGCCTCGTGGGCCTCCACCGCACGCGCGACGTGCCACTTGATGAGCTTCTCGGTGTTCTCCGAGCTCTTGTAGAGCAACTTCGGTGCCGGAATGCCATCGGAGTCGGTGAGTTCGGGGTCGAGGATGACCCGGTTGCTCTCGTCAGGAAGATCCTCGGCGATGACCCCCCACTCGAACGAGCGTCCGAGGACGCGCTTGACGTTCTTGTGAAAGTTAACTCCGAAAGACTCATCCACCGGACGGCCGCCGTAGCCCGACCGCATGCCCAGAGGTCCGCCGCTCGGCATCAGGTTCCACTTGGCACCGCGAACGAAGCCACGTGACTTGTCGGTCTCGTAGAACTCCATCGAGTGCAGGATCTGACCTGCTGGGCCGAGCCAACTTTCCAACTCGTCCTCGTAGGTGCCAACTGCCGCACCATAGGGGTGCATCATCAGACGCCGTCCGACCAGGTCGGTTGAGTTGGCCAGTCCGTTGGGGTGATGCTCGGATTTCGAGAGCAGCATGAGCCGCGGCGTACCCACGCCGTTGGCGGCGAGAACGACGATGCGCGCCTTCTGCGTGTGCTCCACTCCATCGCGGTCGATGTACACCGCTCCGGAAGCAAGCCCCTTGTCGTCGACTGTGATCTCACGCACGCGAGCGCCGATCACGAGGTGCGCACCGGCTTCCAGTGCGTCAGGCCAGTGGGTGAGGTCAGTGCTGGCCTTGGCTCCGGCAGGACATCCGGTGAGGCACGCGCCATAACGCAAACACGCGGGCCGGTGACCGACTTCCTTGGAAGCGATGGAGTTGGCGCCGGGCCACCAGTGCCAGCCCAACTTGTCCATACCCGCAGCGGCCTTGAGGCCCACCTTGCCCAGCGGAAGCGGAGGAAGTGGGAAGGACGGCTCGTCCGGGTATGCGGGGTCGCCGCCGAGCCCGGAGACGCCCATCAACCGTTCTGTTTCTTCATAGAAGGGCTGCAGGTCCTCGTAAGTGAAGGGCCAGTCGTCTCCGACGTCGTCGAGCGTGCGCGTCTGGAAGTCCGACGGCATCATGCGGCACCAGTGCGCCGCGTACAAGATGGTGCTGCCACCAACACCGTTGTACAACAGCGGGTTCACATCGGATTCGTCGGTGTTAATCGGGTAGTCAGACGGCCCCTGACGAACGTTGGGGTTCGGATGCCACTTCTTCTGCTTGACCAGCTCCCATTCGGGTTTGTCACCGGCGAACTCCGTGGCCGGGGTCCAGTCACCCTGCTCAAGACAGGCCACACTGAACCCGTTTCGCGCGAGCTCGAAAACGGCGACAGACCCCGAAGCACCGGCGCCGATGACAAGCACATCGACGACGTCGGGGAGCGGTCGCTTGATGAGATGAGTATTACTCACAGCGGTTCCTTCCTGCAGCGAACCCGGGCGGCAACGTCCGGGAATTGACAGACGGTCGAACACTTTGGAGGCAGTCTGGCGAGGAGCTCAGCAACCACGTCATCAATATCCTCGCCCTTCATCGACAATCGCAAGGAGGGGCAGTCCCGCTTTGAATCGCGCGCAATTCTCGGCGACATGGCGGGCGAATGCTTCACGCTTCAGTACGGGTGGGTTAGCAACGTGCGGGGTGAGAACTACCCGCGGATGTGTGAAGAGGGGGTGTCCGGCCGGCAGCGGCTCGGGGTCGGTGACATCAAGTCCGACCGCGCACAGATGTCCGCGATCAAGCACGGCCAGCAGCGCATCCGTGTCGATGAGTGACCCGCGCGCAACGTTGACCAGGATCGCCGTCGACTTCATTCGGTCGAGACGCTCAGCGTTAAACAACTGCGCGGTTTCGGCGGTGGCTGGCGCGGCAATCACAACAACGTCAGCGCTCGGAAGCAGCGCGTCAAGATCGGCGGCCGATGAGCTCACCGAGGCACCTGCGACCTCTCGTCCCGATCGCGTCACGGCGACGGTGCGGCAGCCCAGTGGGGTCAGCATCGCAATGAGGGCGGTGCCGATTCCCCCCGCACCCACAATGAGGACTTCACACCCGGCAAGGCTCATCACCGCTGCCGCTTGTGGCTGCCAGTCGTCTGCCCGCACGAACACACTCAACCGTCGCGCGCAGGCAAGGATGAGCGCAAGAGCATGCTCGGCAATCTGAGGTGCATAGACCCCGCGCGCCGAGGTGACCTCGAAAGACCCACCGACGAGTCCTCCCGCCAACCAGCGCTCAGCGCCGGCGTCAGGAATCTGGAGCCAACGCACGGTGTCGGGGAGCAGATCGGCCAGTGCTGCCGGATCGCGCCCGAACCACACGACAGCGTCGGCTGTGTCGAGTGACTCGATCACCTGACAGCCACTCGAGCGAACCGCTTCCACCACTTCAACAAGTGGATCGGGTCCGACAAATACCCGCGGGGCGTGACTCATACCGCGACCCCCAATTCATCGAGTGCCTGCTGATCGAATTCAATTCCGATACCGGGGCGATCGGGAATGGTCAGCATTCCGCCCGAATATGCCAACCGCGTTTCCGGGGTGACTATCCGTTCAAAGTTGTAAATGTCCTTGCTCAGTTCGAAGTGCTCCACGGTGATGCCCGTGGTCGACGCTGCTGCCAGGTGCACGTGAACATTGGCATGCCAATGCGGCGCCACCTGCACACCAAATGTTTCGGCCGTGCGCACCACCCGCATGTACTCCGTTACTCCGCCGAGCACTCCTGCGTCGGGCTGAATAATGTCGGCCGCACCCAACTCGATGATGGTGCGGAATTCATGACGAGTCTGCGCGATTTCACCCGTCGCAATGGGAGTCTGAATGCGATCGCGAAGGCGCGCATGACCACTGACGTCTTCAGGCGAAAGCGGTTCTTCAAACCACCAGAGGCCGGTATCGCCGGTATCGCCAGCAGCGCGCTCAAATGCCGCCGCCGCCTTGGCAGCTTCGGCCACACTGCGATAGGCGTTGTTGGCGTCGAGAGCCAGTCGTCCTTCACCTTCCATGGCAGCGATCGCCGCAGCGACCCTGCGCGCGTCGTCGGCCACCGACAGTCCGCCGACCTTGATCTTGTGATCGGTAAAGCCAGCTGCACGGTTTTCGGAAATTTCGCGAGCGACTGCATCGGCCCACTCACCGTCGTCGGGACGGTAGTAACCACCGGATGCATAGGCGGCAAGTGGTTGAAGTGATCCGCCAAGAAGAACCGCTAGCGGAAGTCCTGCGCGCTTACCCGCCAAATCCCACAGCGCCATGTCGACCGCCGACATGGCACGCAGGGCCGCACCGCGTCGACCAATGAGCAGCGACTCTTGGAACATGGCTTCCCAGATACCCACAATGTCATCGGGGTCGCACGAGTCAATCGCTGTTACGAGTACCTCGCGCACCATGCCGGCAACGACAGAGCCACCGCTTGTGCCCGCGTAGGTGTAACCAGTTCCGACCATGCCATCGCGCTCAACGCTCACCAGCACGAATTCACGCGCACCCAAGACACGGGTTGAAATCCGGGTAGGGCGTGCCAGCGGAATGCTCGCCGTGCGCACCGTCACGCTCAGGCCGCCCATCACAGGAAGTCCATATCAGCACCGAGGTTGGCCTGCAGGACATGGTCGGCGTACAGCCGGCTCCAGCCACGTTCGGGCTTCGTGCGTTCGGGCAACAACCGACGTCGTTCCTCGAGTTCGGCTTCGTCGACAAGCAGGTCGATAGAACGCTTCGACACGCTCAGCGCAATGAGGTCACCATCACGCACGAGAGCGAGCGGTCCGCCCACCGCGCTTTCAGGCGCACAGTGCAGCACCACCGTGCCGTAGGACGTTCCACTCATTCGACCGTCTGACACGCGCACCATGTCGGTGATACCGGCCTCCGCCAACTTGCGCGGGATGGGCAGTGAACCGGCTTCGGGCATTCCCGAGGCCACAGGTCCGGCGTTACGCAGCACCAACACATGGTCGGGCGTGACGTCGAGATCAGGATCATCGAGTCGTGATACCGCGTCGACCGGATCGTCAAAGACGAGTGCTGGCCCCGTGTGTTCCATCAGGTGTGCGCTCGCCGCCGATGCCTTGATGACCGCGCCATCAGGGGCCAGCGAACCGGACACAATGGCCAACGCACCGGGAGGTCCGAGTGGATC
>JAPLAU010000015.1:0-523 GCA_026393115.1 Actinomycetota bacterium | reverse complement strand
GTGCGAATGGTGGTTTGCCACGACGCGGCCCGCGGAACGTCCGTCAATTGCTCGGTGAGTGATCGACCGCTCACGCCCACATGACCGCCATCGAGTACCGACTCGAGTTCTTTGAGCAGTACCGGCACTCCACCCGCACGATCGAAGTCTTCCATGTATCCCGAGCCCGATGGCTTGAGATCAACGAGGAGCGGAACCTGCGATGCGACGGTGTCAAAATCGTCGAGAGTGAGCGCGACTCCAGCGCGGCGCGCGATGGCCAGGATGTGCACGATCGCATTGGTTGAACCACCAATCGCGGCGAGCACACGCAGCGCATTGAGGAATGCGGAGCGATCGAGAATCTCGCGCGGAAGCCGAGGCTCACGCGCGAGTTCGACAGCCCGCCGACCGGTGGCCGTTGCATGGCGCAGACGGCCACCGGTGGGTGAAGGGGGTGTGGCACCGCCGGGCAGCATCAAGCCGAGGGACTCGGCCATGCATGCCATGCTGGACGCGGTGCCCATCACCATGCAGGTACCTG
>JAPLAU010000029.1 GCA_026393115.1 Actinomycetota bacterium | reverse complement strand
CTGGTTGGATCGGTTGAGATGTCGGAGAACAATTACTCGGGCTCCGGTGGAGATTTCTCGATTTACAGCAGCCTCATCGGATAGTAGGACGGTTAGCCCGAACGTGTACGCACCCAGACAGATGAGGCGGTCCTTTCGGTGACAGTGGTCACGCGGTCACCGGGCGTTGTGACGGCTCACATCAGTGGGCAGTTGGTGGCGCTGAACGACAAGATGGAATACGTCGCTCTTGACCCCATGGGTGAGGCGATTTTCGAACTCATCAAGCAGCCGTGCTCGGTCGATCAACTCGTTGAGTCCGTCACTGCTCGCTTTGACATTGATGAGCCGACCTGTCGCGCGGACGTCAGCGAGTTCCTCGCTCAACTTCAGTCGAGTCGATTGGTGAGTTTGTCCTCTGCCGACTGAACTGCGCGGCTTCCTCGCAGGTCACCCACCCCTTTCTGTGAGTGCAGAGCGCCCGAATCGGGTCGATTTCGCTCACAGAAAGGGCATCGTCGTGTGCTGAAGCGACGGCAGCGTCACCCGACATAATGTCTAGATGAGCGCGCAGGCGGGGATATCGAGTGCGCTTCCTGACATCTCCGTTGCCGAGCTCGAGAACCTGCGGCAGGCCCTGCACCACGTGATGGCGATCGAATCGGGAATTGAGCCTTCACCCATCGACCTCTCGTGTGTTGACACCGACAGGTTCGTGCAGACGGCTTCGCGTCACCGGCTGTCGGTGTGTTTTGGGCCGCACGTCGAAGCGCTCAACCTTCCAGAGGATGCTCGCGCGCGCGTCGCACGACGCGCTGCTCGCGAGCAGTTGATCGCGCTGCAGTGCGCGGCTGCTCTTGCCGAGGCGGTGGGCGTGCTGACTGATGACGGCATGCGCGTTCTGGCAGTGAAGGGAATAGCGCTAGCGCTACAGACGACTGGTGCAGCGACGGGACGCGGATCGGGCGACATCGATCTGTGGGTCGCCGAGCGTGATGTCACGCGCGCTCGTGAACTTCTGGCGGGTATCGGGTACGTCGAGCCGCCAGGCGCGGTGACAATGCCCACCACAGGTCGGGTTGAGAGTTACCGCATGTGGTCGGGCTTCGAACTCGAACTCATGCGCGGCAAGTCACCCCTTGATCTTCATTGGTCGCTCACCACGGGGCGGCGGCTGCTTCCGAGCTTCGACGACGCCTGGAATCGCCGCGAGTTCGTCAGCGTTGCCGGGCGCGAAGTACCGACACTGTCACTGAACGACGCATTTACGCATACCTGTCTGCACGCGTACAAAGACGGATGGCGATGGCTGCGCAGTCTGGTCGATGTTGCTCGGCTCGCCCGGCGCATACCCGCGAACGACTTGGCGCAACTCGCCTTGATCCGACCGGTCGCGTTAAGCGCGCTGATCGCTCATGATGCCGCCGGGGGAGCAGCCCTAGAACCGTTGCTACCTCACGGCAATCGTGCCGTCGAACGTGCGCGCGCCACGGCCGATGCTCAGCAGCGCGGGGATGCGTGGACTCTCGAAGGGTCGAGGGCACGCTCGACGTGGGTGTGGTTGCATCAACAACTCGATCTTGCCAACGGGCCCCGTGACATCGCGCGCACTGTGTCGTCGTATGCGCTCCCGCCGAATTCACTTGGTATCGGTGCAGACGGAGCCACTCACGGTGCGATGGAAGTGCTCTCGCAGCGAATCAGTGCGGTGAGTTCGCGCGCGCGAAAACCGTCGTCGCGCTAAACCCTGCGGCAGCAGGTCCACCGGTGAGTGCACCTACGCGCCCGAGTAGCCATGCATGGGCCGCCCACACGTCATCTGCTGTGGGACGCAGCCCGACGACCACCACTCCCGGCTCACCTCGGCGCGCCAACATCACCTGACCTGCGGCAGCCTCGGCGAGGCACGTGGGCTTCCACGGAAGTAGGTGCGCGCCCCGGGTGATCGCAATGACCACGCGGTATTCGGCCAGACTCGCCGCTTCCGTGGTCAGTTGATCGATCGGCTTGTCGTTCCATTCCGAAGGCACCGCTCGTGGAGTTCCGAGAACCCGCGACCAACGCGCCATCGGAACCCAGCGCTGCGCTGCGCTGGTTGCAGTGAGCAGTGTCATCGCCTCGATGAGCATCGCGCGACCACGCCACTGATTGAGTTCGGTCACGCGCCGAGGTCGCGAGTCGATGGCCATGTCACGAAGCATAGATGGGCGTCTCGGGTGAATTGACGACTCCCGCGTGAGTGCATTCTTCGGTTTGATCTGTACCTCCGTGAAGAGGCCAAATGGAGGATGTATGTCGCGTCCCCCGAATTGGCGACTGCGCGGATGCCCCTTCCGGTGCCTGCAGTATCTACTCTTGAAAAGACCGACCGCTATCAGCATGTAGAGGAGACGCATCATGGGACTTCGTGACCGACGCGGTGGAGATGCCGCACCGGCGGCTGCCGCTGCCCCTGCCGCTGCCCCTGCGGCTGCACCCGCAGCAGCACCCGCACAGGACCTCGGCCGCCGTGGTCAGCGCCAGGCCGACCGTAATGAATTCGGTCGCCGTGGCTCTGCCACCGTCTACAAGATGCAGGAGAAACTCGTTTCGATCGGCGACGACTTCTGGATTGAAGACGAGGGTGGCAACCGCATGTTCAAGGTGAACGGCAAGATGCTGCGAGTGCGCGACACCTTGATTTTCGAAGACCTCAACGGCGCTGAACTCGTTCATCTGCAGTCGAAGGCAGTTTCCATTCGCGACAAGATGAAGATCGAGCGTGTCAATGGCCCCAGCGGCGTTCTCACCAAGGACCTGCTCAACGTGTTGGGTGACGACTTCAATCTCAAGCTCGACGACGGCCGCGAACTGCACCTCAAGGGGAACTTCCTCGACCACGAGTACTCGTTCTACGAGGGCAACAACAAGGTCGGCGAAGTGTCGAAGAAGTGGTTCCGCATTCGTGACACCTACGGTGTGCAGATCGAGCCGGGCTACGACGACATCCTGCTGCTGGCCGCAACCGTGTGTATGGATCAGTCCAGCCACGACACGGCCTGAGTGCAGGGTACGAATCAGCGCCACTAGGCGGCGTGTGGCGGGCCCGCCTAAGATCCTCTCAACGCTAGCCATTCGAGAGGACATACATCATGGGACTTCGCGATCGACGAGAGCAGAAGAAAGCCGACCGTGACGAATTCGGCCACAACGGATCAGCGACCCGCTATGTGATGCAAGAGAAGGCCTTCTCGGTGGGTGATGACTTCTGGATCGAGGACTCCGACGGCGATCGCAAGTTCAAGGTCAACGGCAAGGCACTGCGTGTGCGTGACACCTTGGTAATTGAAGACCTTGACGGTCAAGAGTTGGTCAAACTGCAGTCAAAGGCCCTGTCGATTCGCGACAAGATGAAGATTGAGCGAGTCAACGGCTCGAGTGCTGAACTGGTGAAAGACTTCATCAACGTCTTTGGCGACGACTTCACCTTGAAGATCGACGACGGCCGTGAGCTTCGGCTCAAGGGCAACTTCGTCGAGCACGAGTACTCGTTCTACGAGGGTGACAACAAGGTGGGTGAAGTGTCGAAGAAGTGGCTACGCGTGCGCGACACCTACACCGTGCAAATCGAACCTGGTTACGACGACGTGCTGTTGCTTGCCGCTTCCGTGTGCATGGATCAGTCGAGCCACGACATCGGCTAGCTCCGGGGCCGCAGAATTACGGAATTGCGCGTGCAATCAGCCGCATGAACGCGTCGGCGAGACGACGTTCGCCGGCCGCATTGAGATGCCCGCCATCGGAAGAGTAGCCCGCATACATGGCGTAGTAGCGCGCACCGTTGTAGACCCCGGTGACACGTGCGCCCGTGGGCTTGGTTGATTCGAGTGCGGCGAGGTCGAATAGGCGACCGGTACTCGCGTAATTCGTGCGCATGAGTGCGTTGAATCGCTGGCGTTTGACGTTGTCTGCGGGGGAGTCGGTTGTCAGTGGCACGGTCAGGTAGAGCAGCGCCACCTTGGGATAGCGCGTGTGCAGGTTCGCCATCGACACCTTGTAACTCGCGAACAGTGAGGTGACGTTCGTGCCGGCAGTGACATCGACGAAGCACAGTTTCATCGCAGCGACGTTGACGCGTGTTCCTGCGCCGCCGCGCATCAGCGCCACGAAGGCGCGAATCTTCGATAGCGGGTCGCCATTCGCACCGATGTACGCGTCGGCGAAGTATCGCCCGGTTGACGGCAACGAGTTCGACCACGAGCGGTAGACCGGCGAGGTCACTCCGCGGGCTCGGTAGAGCGTGCCCATGCCCTCAATGATGTTGGCGCCGACTGACTGGTGGCCGAACAGCACCCGCTTCTTAGCGGCGGTGAGCAATTCGGCGTTGGTAGTAGCGAGGGTGGTGACGGGGGCGGCCGTGGCGCGCGGTGTGACGGCTGCGGTGGCGGGCAGAGTCGTCGATGCTACGACCGTGAGCCCGGCCATCGTGCACGCCGCGAGCATGGTGAAGTGACGCATGATGCCTCCTAGCCCCGAGCGGGTGGCGTCACCTCAAGGGTCGTCTCCGTGCGGGCCAAACGTGAGCGTGAGCACTCTGATGGAGCAGTGATTGGCCCAGTGTGGTCGTGTCGCCGTGAGGAAACGGCCGTTGGTCGCTACAGTCTGCCCATGCCTAGATTTCTCATGGGATGGCTGCTCGGACTCGGAGCCAACGCCATTGCCCTGCTCCTGTGCGCCCTGATCTTCCAAGAGAACTTCCACTTCACCTCGGTCGGCGGCTTTGTGCTCGCGGTCGTGGTGTTCGCGGTGTGTAGCGGCGTGTTCACCTGGTTCGTGCTGAAGTTCCTCCTGCGTCACGCAGGGTCGTTGATTGCACTGACGGGGTTGGCCGCGACTCTCATCGCGCTCATTGTGACGACCATTTTTACGGGTCTGGAGATCAATGGCGCCAGCACGTGGGTGCTGTCCAGCCTGCTGATCTGGGTCGTTTCGATGTTCATCTGGGTGATCCCGGGGCCGTGGCGGGTGCACCGCAAGGCTGACGCGCGGCCAAATCCTTCTCTCTAGCCTCCTGAGCGTGTAGGGTCGCGCCATGTGCTGCGCAGCTCTCGTCCTCGGTTTCCTCGGTCCGCGTCTGGCTTTCCTCTGGATTTGGATCTTCAACCTCAAGCCGGTTGAGGCTGCGATGGGTGGCAGCTTCTGGGTGGCGCTGCTCGGCTTGATCTTCCTGCCATGGACCTCGCTGATGTACGTCATCTGCTGGGCGCAGCCCGGTGGAGTCAGTGGTATTGGGTGGCTGTTTGTCGCGCTGGGCTTCTTCTTCGACATCGCCACGTGGTCGGGCCGCTTGGCCCAGAACCGCTACCAGGGTTCGGCTACCAGCGGCACCGCCTGAGACAACCTGTGGTACCCCCCACTCGCTGAAAGACGGCACGCTTTGGGCAGGATTGGCCTATGGCGAACCTGTTGCTTTCCTCCCGCGACGTTGAGTTCCTGCTGTTCGAGTGGTTGAAGGTGGATTCACTCACCTCTCGACCTCGATATTCCGAGCATTCACGTGAAGTCTTCGACGCCGTGTTGGCGCTGTCGGAACAGATCGCGGTTGAGGAGTTTGCGCCGCACAATCGCATGAGCGATGTACAAGAACCCACGTTCGATGGCGAGCGGGTCCACATCATTCCCGAGGTTGAAAAAGCGCTGACCGCGTTCGCGAATTCAGGACTCATCGGTGCCGGCATGGACGCGTCCGTGGGTGGCGAGCAACTGCCGCATGTGATCTCGCGTGCCTGCTTCACCTGGTTCGCCGCCGCAAACTCGGCCACATCGGCCTACCCGATGCTGTCGATGGGCAACGCGAATCTGCTGACGCGCTATGGAACCCCCGAACAGATCGATCGGTTCGTGCGCCCGGTAGTTGAGGGGCGCTTTTTCGGAACCATGTGCCTGTCGGAACCCGATGTCGGATCGTCTCTTGCCGACGTCACCACGCGTGCTGTTCCTCGCGATGACGGTTCGTTCCGGGTGTTCGGCAGCAAAATGTGGATCTCGGCCGGTGATCACGAGATGGGCGAGAACATCGTGCACCTCGTGCTCGCTCGAGCGGTCGGGTCGCCCCCGGGTGCCAAAGGCCTCTCGCTGTTCATCGTGCCCCGCTTCCTGGTGAACGACGACGGATCACTTGGTGAGCGCAACGACGTCGTGCTCGGCGGTCTCAATCACAAAATGGGATACCGCGGCACCGTCAATACGTTGCTGAACTTCGGTGAGGGCAAGCACACCCCCGGCGGTGAGGCTGGCGCCGTGGGGTATCTCGTCGGTGAGCAAAACCGTGGCCTTGACTACATGTTTCACATGATGAATGAGGCGCGGATCGCGGTGGGTGCTAGCGCTGTCGCCCTCGGTTACTCGGGTTATCTCCATGCGCTCGACTACGCACGCACCCGTCCGCAGGGTCGACTCGCGTGGGCAAAGGACCCCTCGTCGCCGCAGGTTCCGATCGTTCGTCACGCCGATGTGCGTCGGATGTTGCTCGCGTCGAAGTCGTACGTCGAAGGCGGACTCGCGCTCATTCTCTACACCGCCAAGCTTCTCGATGAGCAGGCGACGGCCGAAACGCCTGAGCACGCAGATCGCGTCGGCCTGTTGCTTGATGTGTTAACGCCCATTGCTAAGGGCTGGCCTTCACAGTGGTGCTTGCGTGCCAATGATCACGCGATTCAGGTTCACGGTGGGTACGGCTACACCCGTGAGTACCCCGTTGAGCAGATGTACCGCGACAATCGTCTTAACCCCATTCACGAAGGCACCGACGGGATTCAGGGCCTGGATCTATTGGGTCGCAAGGTTGTCGTGCGCAACGGTGAGGGCCTGCGCGTGCTCGTTGAAGCGATCACGGCGGCCACGGCGAATGCCCCGGAGTCGCTGAGCGAATACGCCAACACTCTGAACGAGGCGATCATGCGGGTCGCCCGCGTTACAGCTCTTCTCTGGAAGGACGGAGACGCGCGCACTGCTCTGGCGAATTCCCAGGCGTACGCCGACGCTGTAGGCCACATCGTCGTGGCGTGGCTCTGGCTCGAGCAGATGACGGCTTCCGAGGGAAAGACAGGAGCCTTCTACGACGGTAAGCGACTTGCCGGTCGGTACTTCTTTACCCACGAGCTGCCGCGCACTGGCCCGATGCTTGATCTACTCGAAAGTGGCGACACCTTGCTGGTCGATCTTGACGATGAGTGCCTCTAGGCTCACGCAATGACGACTGTTCGCCCGACGCCATCGCGGAGAGCGTTTCTCACCGCTGCAGCAGCATCCGTTGGTGTGGCCGGAGTGGCAGCGTGCACGCCGCCGGCTTTTGTCGACTCAAGGGCTAAGCGCGCTTCGGCGCCCCAGGAACTGCGAGTTCGCCAGCCTATTCCGAGCGATCGACAGGGTTTCAACCGTCGTTGGTATGCGCCTGCACTTGCGGCGGTGTACGTGCCGCGTGGACTCGACGATGTGGCCGCGCACGTTGAGGATGCCCTGCGTACCTATGGTTCCGGCGTTCGAGTCACGTCGGGTCGTCATGGTTACGAGTCGTTTGTCTATAGCGAAGACACTCGCGCGATCATCGACATGTCCTCGATGAATCAAGTCGGACGCGATGTCGAGCGCGACACCTACTTCGTTGACGCCGGCTGTGAAAACTGGACCGTCTATCGAACGTTGTTGAACGGATTTGGTCTCACACTCCCAGCAGGCTCCTGCTACTCCGTCGGCGCCGGCGGTCACATTTCCGGCGGTGGTTACGGACTGCTTTCCCGATTGCACGGTCTGACGATTGACCATCTTGTTGGCGTTGAGATTGTGACGTGGGATGAGGCATCTGGGCAGGCAACACTGCGCTACGTCTCCGATTCCAGTAGTGACGTGGCTGAACGCGACTTGTTCTGGGCGCTACGCGGTGCCGGTGGCGGCAACTTCGGAATCATCGCGCGTTACCACTTCGCCGATCTGCCCGTTGCTCCCACGCATGCCAGCATCTTCACTCTGGCGTGGGACTGGGCCGACCTGACCGAGGCCAACTTCGCGCGCTTGTTGGCTGAATACGCAGATCTCGTGGCAAACCTGCCACCGGAAGAGTTCACCCTGCTCAAACTCAACCATTCGGCCGCAGGGCAGATTGGCCTCATCTGGCAGCGCGCTGCGCCGAAGGGTGTCGCACTTGCCACGCACACAGCGCAGAGTGAGGCGTGCGTCGCGCGACTTGCTCAACAACTGGGGTTGGCGGCTCAGGCCACGCCGCTGACAACCGCTCTTTGCGGATCGCCTGGTTTTCTCGCGACGCCTCCGAAGCACGCGTCCGCGCAGCACTTCACCTACCTCGAGGCATTGCAGACGCTCAACGGCAGTGGCGCCAACAAATGTGGCAAATACAAGTCGTCGTATCTGACCGCTGCCATGCCGAGCGAGCAGGTGGCCGCCGCGTATGAGTGGCTCAACACAGTGCCCGAGGGGCTCGACCGTGATCAGATGGCCGAGAGTTTGGTACAGATCGATAGTTACGGGGGTGCGGTCAACCAGGTTGCCAGTGAGGCGACCGCGGTTCCGCAACGAAGTTCACTACTGAAATTGCAGTACCAGACCTACTGGGCCAATGACGCGGCCCCGGGTGAAGCGTTGACTGCGCCGCAGCAAGCGCAGTCAGACGGTCACTTGGCGTGGATTCGAGGTTTCTACGAACAGACGTACGCCGCACATGGGGGAGTGCCTGATCCGTCCCGTGATGCTCGTGGGGTGGTGGATGGCTGCTACTACAACTACCCCGACGTCGACCTGGGCACGCATGAACAAGGCACGGCCGAGCGTGCGTTGACCTTGTATTTCGGAGACAACCTGCGCACAAGACCGCGCAACCTAGTGGCAGTCAAGCGGCGATGGGATTCGGCGAACGTTTTTCGGCATAGCCAATCGATCCCAGTGGAGTAGACACCTGCACTCTCTCGATGTGCGAAGTGCGACGATAGGGCAGTGATGAGCGGGCGTCGGTGGGTTGCTGCAGTCGTGGTGAGCGTGAGTGGTGCGTTTGTGCCGCTTGCCGGTGCTACGCAGGCCGTCGCCATGACTCCTGCGTTGCCCGCCACCAACGTGATCACGGGTGACGCGTGCCCCGCGTCGGTGCCCGCCGGCACTCTCTCTGATGGCAGCGCCGGCATCGGCGCCAAGAAACTGTGCGAGCGTGCCGTTGCCGCGGCCCGTAGTCCTCAAGCGCGCACCGCGATTCGCGCGGCATTCCACATGCTCGGAGCCTCATACGCCTGCGGTGATGTCGGTCGCACCGCCCCATTCCGCTTCGACTGCTCGTCACTGGTGTCGCGCGCCTATGCGGTGGCAGGCATTCCGAGCGCTGGACCCACCTGGTCGCCGTCGACCCGCGATCTCGTGCCGTGGGACGGCCGCAAACTCGCGTCGTGGGTGCGCTATGTGGCGCCCTCGAAGGTGTTGCCCGGTGACCTCGTTCTCTACAGCACTGGCGCTTCGCTGTCGCGGCACGTGGTGATGTACCTCGGAAGTGGCTACATGCTTCACACCAACTATTGCGGTGGCGTGGCGCACGTTGAGAAGTTCTATGGCTTCCCGCGCAGCGGCAGCCACGTGTTTCTCGTCGCCCGCCGAGTTGTTGTTCCGAACTCCTCGGCCCCGAAGCCGGTCGATCTCTCGCACTCGACCGCCGCGCGCGCCACGACGGTGTCATTCGCGAAGCTGATCGCACACGATCGCGCGACGACCATTCGAGTGCAGAAGGCGCTCAACGACGTGGTCACCGTCGGGCTACTCGTTGACGGCCGGTGGGATGGCGGCATGTTCGCCGCGGTCGTTGGTTTCCGGCGCTTCGGAATGAACATGGCCGGCAACATCACCGCACCTATCGACCGCGCCACGATCCGCGCGCTCGGTAAGAAGGCTGGGTTCACACTCGTCGCATAGTTCGGTCGTGATCGATGATGCGGAAGGAACGTGATGGCTCCCGACTCGAACCGACCCATCAACACCCGCATGGTGTTGGTCACCGTGGCGCTGAGTTTGATGACAGTGGTCTCGGCGGTAGCAGGACTCAACGTTGCACTTCCGGAAATGGCTGTCGATATTGGTGCGAGCCAAACCGAACTTACCTGGATCGTCGACTCGTACACCGTCATCTTCGCCGGACTGCTGCTACTCGCGGGTGCCATTGCTGATCGTCATGGCCGCAAACGCATCCTGTTCGTCGGACTCGTGCTGTTTGCTTTGGCCAGCACGGCGGGACTCTTCGCTGACAGCGCCACTTCGCTCATCGTGATCCGGATGGTGTCGGGCCTCGGGGCGGCCTGCATCATGCCGTCGACATTGTCGGTCATCACGACCTCGTTTCCTGAAGAGGAGCGCGCCAAAGCAGTCGGTGTATGGGTTGGTGTCGCCGGCGGCGGGGCGGTCATCGGTATCTTCGGAACTGCTTTGCTGCTGATCTGGTTTCCGTGGAACTCGTTCTTCGCCCTCAACCTTACGCTGGCCATTCTCGGCATCCTCGGAACTCTTCGGTTTGTGCCCGATTCGCACGAGGAGTCAACCGCGCCACTTGACTGGGTGGGTGGACTGCTCAGCATCATCGGTGTGGGCGCGCTGGTCTTCGGAATTATCGAAGGTGCCGATCGCGGGTGGACTGAAGGCTTGACGGCGGGGGCGCTGGTTCTCGGGATCACTGGCCTGGTTGCCTTTGTGCTCTGGGAATTGCGCGCGACGCAGCCTCTCCTTGATCCGCGGCTGTTCACCAATCGCGCCTTCAGCGCTGGGTCACTGTCGATCACGATTCAGTTCTTCGCGCAGTTTGGCTTCATCTTCGTCGGCTTGCAATACCTGCAATTCGTTGCGGGATTCACGCCCATTCAAGCGGCGCTTCGTTTGCTTCCAATGGCGTTCATCATCCTGCCCGCGTCGCGTGCGGCCGGTGCCATCAGCATGCGAGTGCCACAGAAGTATCTCGGTGCCGGTGGCATGGTGAGTCTAGGAATTGGCTTGCTCATGATGAGCAGGCTCGGAGTCGAGTTCAACGTGTGGTGGTTCTGGGCAGCTCTGGCTTTCTTTGGATTCGGTGTGGCCTTCTCGGCAACTCCCGCTACTGCGGCGATCACCTCGGCGCTGCCGCGCGAGAAGCAGGGCGTGGCGTCAGCGGTGAACGACACGTCACGTGAATTCGGTAGCGCGGTCGGAATCGCTGTACTGGGCGCCGCACTGACATCGATCTACAAGTCGGCTGTCGTCGACAACGTGAGTGGGCTCGGACTTCCGCCGCAAGCACTCGAGGGATTGCAGCGGGGAGTCGCGGCCGTCTCAAGAACTCCACCTCCGCAGGTGGCCCCCATCTGGGATCGCATCGTGTTGGCGGCGCACGAAGCATTCGTGTCAGGGATGCACGTGGCCTTGACCATCGCAGGTGTAGCCGCACTTCTTGCGGCGGTGGCGATCTTCGTGATTGCGCCGCGCAAGGCGCTTCCGACTCTCGACTAATCGAAGGGCAGGCTTGCTCAGCGCTACGCGCCTTCCTCGGTGACGAAGTCGATGAGTTGCTCAACCGGGCCGAGAAGTCGCGGGTCAAGATCGGTCCACTTCGACACGCGACCAAGAAGTCGTCGCCACGCCAGGCCCGTGTCATCGCCCCAGCCGAGTTCGTTGCAGATCCCTGTCTTCCAGTCGGTGCCGCGCGGAATGACCGGCCACGCCACGATGCCTGCGGCTTGGGGCGTCACCGCCTGCCATACATCGATAAAGGGGTGGCCCACGACAAGCAGTGAGCCCGCGTACTTCGCCATCGCCTCCTGCGCGATGCGCGTTTCTTTGGTACCGGTCGTCAGGTGGTCGACGAGCACGCCAAGGCGGCGGCCGGGGCCGGGCTTGAAATCGGCCGCCATGTCGATGAGGTGATCGAGGCCGTCGAGTTTCTCGACGACGACGCCTTCAATGCGCAGGTCGTCGCCCCAGACTTTTTCGACCAGTTCGGCATCGTGCTTGCCTTCGACCCAGATACGTGAATCGCGGGCGACTCGAGCACGGGCGCCGTCAACCGCGCGCGATCCGGAAGCGGTGCGGCGCACCTGCGGTGTCGTGGGCGCTTTCGTCGGGCGTACGAGGGTGACGAGTTCCCCGTCGATCAGGAACGCCGCCGGGTGAGCGGGGAAGAGCCGCGTTCGCCCGTGCCGGTCTTCCAATTGCACCGACCAGCCCTCGATGGCCTTCTCCCAGCTGACAATCGCACCGCACCAGCCGGTGTCGGCGCATTCGACGACTAAGCCCACATCGCCTGGAACCTCCGGCGTCACGCGACGGCGCGATGCATGGGGATCGCGCGCAAGCACGTCATTGCCGTACGGATCATGGGGCGAGGTCACGTGCCCATCTTCGTGGTTTCCGTGAGCGAAATGCCGCAGGCGCTTCGTTGAACGTCAATCTCCGGGCAAATCGATGCACTTTGCGCACCGTATTGCCCAGAGATCGGGCCATTCGCGCAGCACCTTATGAAAGGCTGCCCGGGTGACTCTTCCGCAACCGCAGTTGACCTTCGTATTTGAAGTTCGCGTCGAGATCGATCGCGATATCCGTATTGGCGGCGGCGGTCCGGGCGAAGTACTCAACTTTGTACCCATCACTGGCGGAACCATCGCTGGGCCGCGGCTGAACGGTGAGGTTCTTGCGGGCGGTGGTGATTGGTACACCGATCGCAACGGAGTCGCCGAGCTCGACGCGCGTTACGTGTTGCGCTCCGACGACGGAGTGGCGATCGACATCGAGAACCGCGGATTCTGGCGGGCCGACGACGACACCACCGCTCGACTCGATGCGGGCGAGTCGGTCGACGAACGCGAGTACTACTACCGCACCTCGGCGCGCTTCCGTACCGATGCTCCCGGCTATGAGTGGCTGACACAGTCAATCGTTGTTGGGTTGGCGCGGCAGGAAGGCGCAGTGATCTGCATCCGCTTCTTCACCGTCGACTGACTTTTGGCCATTCGGAACTCACATTAGGCTGTAGCCCGGAGCGACAGTGAAGTCGCGTGGAGGTGTGACGTGCGCGTGCTGATTGTCGGCGGTGGAATTGGTGGTCTGACCACGGCACTGAGCCTTCAGGCCGTTGGTATTACCGATATCACCGTGGTCGAATCGGTTGACGAGATTCTTCCGCTGGGGGTGGGTATTAACCTTTTGCCGCACGCGGTGCGCGAACTCACGGAGTTGGGCTTGAGCGATGAACTCGCCCGAATCGCAGTCGAAACGGCCGATCTGACGTACGTCAATCGCTACGGCTCCACCATCTGGTCCGAACCGCGCGGAATAGCCGCGGGTTATCGCTGGCCGCAGTACTCCATTCACCGCGGCCTGTTCCAGATGATGCTGCTCAAAGAAGTCGAGCGACGGCTTGGTCCGGAAACGGTGCGCACCGGCTGTCGCGTCAGCGGAGCCACCACCGTTGACCGCCGTGGCGTGGTGACGTGGGCTGAGGGTGGAGTTGAGGCTTCGGAGTCAGCCGACGTGGTAATCGCAGCCGACGGCATCAAGTCGGTTGTTCGCGCCAATCGTTTTCCTGATGAAGGTCCACCGCAGTGGAATGGGCAGATACTTTGGCGCGGGGTGAGTCGCATTTCTCCATTCCTCACGGGACGCTCGATGATCATGGCGGGCGATCGCGAGAAGAAGTTTGTGGCGTACCCCATCGGGGAGTTGGGGGTCGATGGCCTTCAGACCGTCAACTGGATCGCCGAAATGGCCTTCGAGAATCGCGACGCGGGTCAACAAGACTGGAACCGTCGCGTGTCGATCGACGTGTTCGCTCCCGAGTTTGCTGACTGGTCCTTTGGTTGGCTCGACATTCCGTGGGTAATCAATGCGGCCGACGTGGTGTACGAGTACCCAATGTGCGACCGCCCGCCCCTTGATGCCTGGGTCGACGGCAGAGTGGCGCTACTCGGCGATGCAGCGCACCCCACCTTTCCCATCGGTTCGAACGGATCGTCGCAGGCGATTATCGACGCGCGCGTGATTGCGTATGCGCTGGCAACGATGCCTATCGACGATGCGCTGAGTTTCTACGAGAACGAACGACTTCCGCGCACGCGCGAACTTCAACAGGTCAACCGGGAGATGGGCCCAGAGCGTGTCATGCAACTCGCACGCGAACGTGCTCCAGAAGGTTTCGCCACGATCGCCGACGTGATGTCGCGTGATGAACTTACCGACGTCGCAGAGTCGTACAAGAGGGTTGCGGGATTCGAACCAGCAACTCTCAATGAGCGCAATTCGTGGACGCCGTTGGTAGCCCATGAATGAGTCCATCCCCCACCTCGTGCGCGTGGGGGTGTTGCGCGTCGATGTGGGTGCACCTGTTGATGGAGAAGTGACGGCGCAGGGAGTGCATCGCTCGATTCCGATTCTGGGCGGCACGCTTGAGGGCGAGATCGGCGAGGGTGTGGTTCTGGCCGGGGGAGCCGATCGCCAGATCGTGCATGACGACGGCACTATTTCGATTGAGGCACGCTATGAAATCGAGCTGGCCGACTCAACGATCGTCACGGTGCATTCGGTGGGAGTGCGAGCGACTCGTGGTGACCACGTTTACTTCCGAACCGGCATGCGGCTAACAACGTTAAGCGATCGGCCCGAACTCAACGGACAACTCTTCATCTCCACGGGGTACCGCGCCGAGAAGACCGTGGTCTTGGAGTTGTACCGCCTCACCTAAGTGGTGCAACGGAGCCGTCCGGGTGAAGCGCCAGTGGTTTTGCGCTCAGCCAGCTTGCGACGGTCTGGTGAATGCGCCGCGTGCCCGCGTACTCTCGGCGCTATTCATCGGGCGCGTCCGCGCTCACCACATCGAGTGAAGGTTGTGATTTCATGCCGATATTCATGGATTTCCACGATGACCTGCAATTGTCGCCGGAGATGATTGGAACAATCACTCAGGTGACTCACGACGGCATCGTGGATGAGCATGGAGTGCGACAGGTTGATCTATTCCACAACACCGACGGCAAGGTGTACTGCCTGTTAGAAGCGCCTGATGCTGATGCGGTGCGCAAACACCACGACACCGTCGGTGTCTCATGCGGCGAGGTTCACGAAGTGAGTGGAGTGCTGTAGCGGGTACTCGTCGCACTGCCGTGCGTGGAAAGCCGTAGTAGTGCCACTAGGTTAAGTGACACGCCGTCATAAAAGATTGACGGGTCGTCAAGTCTGAGTTAGCGTCCTTGCACAGCACCGGAATGGATCTGGTGCGACGGCGAAAGCGAGTGACGTGATGAAGGCTACGATCGTGAAGCGATCTGCTGTGGTGGGGCTGGCCGTTGGCATGTGCGCCACAGCGGGCTTTGGTTCAGCTGCCTCGGCGAGTGTGGCTCCGGAAGGATCGGGAGCCACGGCGACTGCGCAGGTACGGCCATTGGGCGACATCTCCGGCAAGCCGTGGGTACCCACGACGCTTCGATCGGCCACGGTGAACGGCATCAGGGTCGGCCCCCAGATGATGGACGGCAAGATCGTGTCGCTTGGCCTGCAAAGTCCGGCCCGAAACTCCATCTACGTCTGCCAACAGTTTGTCCCGATTCCGGGCGGCGGCGTCATCCCGGCGCCTGACAAGTTCACCTTGGCCAACACCCCGTGGGTGAGCAAGGGCAACACCATCACGATTTCGAAGATCCAGACGGTTGCCGGTGCTGTGCAGCTGGCTCATTCGTTTAAGGTCACGACTACCAAGACGACCCGCCACTTCAAGGGCAACGGCATTCCTAACCACCCGATCGGCGTCTTCCCGATTCCGTCGACCGCCGCCGCCTACCCCTACTATGCTGCGCTGCCATCGTCGGCGCCTTACGCGAATGCAGCGGAGATTCCGGTTCTCCCCTACGACCTTGATGTCACGGTCCAACGCAACCCGAAGGTCAACGCAACGCCAACCTGCATCAACGACCTCACCACGGGCATCGTCACTCAAACCGGTGGCGCCTGGCATGTCGAAGTAGCCCCCAACGCACAACTGCAAATCTTCGACCCCAATGCCGCGTTGCCTACTGACCGCTGCTTTGGTCACCCCTTCTCGGGCATGTACCACTACCACGGTTACTCATGGAAGTGCTTCCCGAATAAGGGAGCCGCTGGCCGGCCCTCACCCCTCTATGGCTACGCACTGGACGGCTTCGGCGTCTATGGCCCATTCGGCGAGAACGGCAAACTGATTCACAACACTGAGCTCGATGTGTGCCACGGCCACTATGGCTGGATCAAGTGGGATGGCGTGTGGAAGCGCATGTACCACTACCACGTCAACAACGAGTACCCGTACTCAATCGGTTGCTTCCGCGGCACCCCCGCGATGCCGTCGGCCGGCATGGCCCACTGAGTACAGGCGGACGAGCGGTACCTGGAGTCGACGTGGCGAGCAATGAGGCTCAACCGTGGAATCGCGGACGCTACTGGGGAGCCACGGTTGTACTCGCTGCACTGTTGGTGATTTCTGGATTGCTGGTGCTTCGCAATGCGACATCAGCAACCCAGATCTCCAACGAGCTTCACATGCCGATCTTCCTAGGCACCTACATTCTGCCGGTGGCTCAAATCGTGGCCGCCGTCATCATTCTGTGGCCGAAATTTCCCACCGTGCGAACCTTCGCCTATGCGTGGGCGCTCTTCTACTTCGCCATTGAGTTGCTGCTCGTGGCAAACGCACAGGACTGGATCCTGACCGCGTTCTCGGTGGTCAAGATCGTGGTGTGGGCACTTGCATTCTGGTGGGATCGCGATCGAATCAAGCGAAAGGTAACCGATGGCCGATCTGAATCCGCTGTCCGATGAGTTCCGTAACAACCGAGAGGCAGTCTTTACGCAACTACGTGATAACGCCCCGGTTCTCATGACTGATCAGGGTGTAGCCCTGATCAGTAGGTACGCCGATGTGCGTGCTGCTGCATTGGATGCCGAAACATTCTCAAGCGGTGGTCCGTGGGACAACCCGGCTCGACCGGTGATGAACACGATGGATCCTCCGGAGCACGGACTGTTCGTTGCGATGACGAAGTCAGCGTTTGATGAGAGATACCAGGCCGGTCTCGAGGATAGTTTCCGGGCCATCGCTCGTGCGTTGGTCACCGATGCGGGTGCGCGTTCCGAGTGCGACCTCATACACGATGTGGTTGCCCCATACATGTTCAGTGCGACGGGGCTGCTTCTTGATCTCACCGCAGATCAGGTCGATGAGCTTCGAGAGGTCGATCGGCGCATTCAGCGTTTCGGCAATGGCGAGCCTCAGGAAGGCCCATCAGCGATGGAGCGCTCCGACACCCTCTTTTCGGCTGTGATTGAAGAACGTCGAGCCAATCCCGGAACCGACCACGTGAGTGCACTGCTTGCTGTGGGTTCTGATGGCGGTCGGGCGCTGACCGAGATCGAGCTTTTGGAGTACCTGTTTAGGTTCACCAACGGAAATGGCATCACGGCATGTGCAGCAATCGGCAACGGCGTCGAATTGCTGGCGCGCCATCCCGAGCAACGCGCTGACCTTGTCGCCGATCCTTCACTGATCCCTCAAGCGTTTGAGGAAATGCAGCGTCGTGAAGGCCCCACACACGATTCGACGCGCGTCACAACCCGTGAAGTGACTGTTGCGGGAGTCACTCTTCCCACTAACACGCCATTGCGGTTGCTGTGGGGGGCAGCGAACCTTGATGAGCGCCAGTTTTCTGATCCCGAGCAGTTCGACATTCATCGCGACTCGTCAAGTCAGTTGGCGTTGAGTATCGGTGAGCACTTCTGTTACGGGGCATACCTGGCTCGCCTTGAGGCGCGGGTGCTCTTCGAAGAACTTCTGCGCGGACTTCCTGACTTCACGCCAACGGGGCCTCCTGTGCGCGTGAAGTCGGTCTGGTCGTGGGGGTTTGAGAGCATCCCTGTTTCGATCCCCTAGAGGCGTGAGCGGCGATGTTGCATGTAATCACCTCGATGCGTGACAACGCGTCAGATTCCGAGGCTCCCTGTGGGAGACTGCAGTCATGAGTGGACCGATGTCGGCGAAGAAGGAACGCACGCGTAGTTCGCTGCTGGTTGCCGTGCAGGAAATTCTCCTCGATCCGCAAGTAGCCGCAATTTCAGTACCTCAGATCGTCGAGCGCGCTGGGGTCGCGCAGGGGACGTTTTACAACTACTTCGACTCCCTCAGCGATGCCATCAACGGGGTCGGACTGCTGGTGCTCCTCGAACACGCACGGGTGCTTGAGACGGTGATCGAAGGTGCTGCTGACCACCCTGAGGTGGTTGCCCGATCGGCGAAGCAGTCTTTGATGATGTCGTCGTGCCAGCCGGGTGCGGGGCGGATGCTCTTCGAGTCGGGTGTGCCGATCGACCTCCTGATCAGCGGTATGCGTGCACATTTGCTGCATGACCTGACAGTGGGAGTCGACGAAGGTGTCTTTTCGGTTGACAACTTGCAGGTGGCATCAACCATCTATGTAGGAACAGTCGTAGGTGCCTCGATGGACCTATACCGAGGCCGGCTTGAGCTCGATGCCATCCCCGCCATCGTCACCTACCTGCTTCGACTGTTCGGCGTCAATGCGCGCAAGGCCGAGCGGCTCGCTGCTGCCCCACAGGAGTTCGCTCCGTGGCGCCCCTTTCCGTTAACGCCCTTCACGATGGAGTAGACGTGTCGCACCGTTCCCCTGTCGTTGGTCACACTCTGGTTCGTGGTGATGCTGAGTACGAGGCTGCGCGTCGAGACACGATGTGGAATGAAAACGTGCCTGATCGTTTTCCCGAGCGCATCGTTCAAGCCAACTCGATCGAAGATGTCGTTTCGGCGATGCGGGCGGCGAAGGCCGCCGGCCAGCAGGTCGCCATTCGATCCGGTGGGCATAGTTGGTCGGGTAATCATGTGCGCGACGGTGGGTTGCTCCTTGATGTGTCGCGGTTGAATCGGTTCACCATCGACGAGAAGTCGATGACGGCTACAGCCGAGCCCGGGTTGGGTGGCAGTGCACTGCTTGCTGAACTTATGAAGCGCGACCTGTTCTTTCCCGTCGGACACTGTCGTGGAGTGGCACTGGGTGGCTACCTGCTCCAGGGTGGCTTTGGTTTCAACGGACGCGCGCTGGGCATTGCGTGCTCGAATGTCACGGCCATCGATTACGTCGATGCCGACGGCGAGCTGCGACATGCCAGCGAGACCGAGAACAGCGACATGCTGTGGGCGGCGCGCGGGTCGGGGCCGGGATTCTTCGGTGTGGTGGTGCGCTTCCACTTAAGACTGTTCCGCAAGCCGCAATTCATTGGGAATGTGGTGATTCAATATCCCATCGAAAGGCTCGAAGATCTGGTGCGCTGGATCGATCGCATCGGTCCAGCAGTACCGCCGCAGGTTGAATTGCAGTGGGTAATGTCGCGCAACCCCTCGTTCCCACCCCCGATACGCAAGGCCGCACGCACGTCGCCCGTACGCATTGAATTGGCGGTCACCGTGATGGCTACTTCGCGTACGGAAGCCAAGGCGGCAATGGCCTTCATGTCGAGCCGACCGAAGGGTGCGCGCATTCGCACGCCGCTGCTGCCCACACCCATGGGCGCCATGTTTTCGGGGGTGATGCAGCACTACCCCCACGCTCAATGGGTGGCCGACAACCTCTGGACCAACGCAACAGCCGACGAACTGCTGCCGCACCTACTGCGTGTTGCTGACACATTGCCCCCACCGCCAGCACACCTGCTCTGTCGAGGATCGTACGTATCTGTCGTTCTACGGCGGCTGGCTCGACGACGCAGATGCCAAGGCGACGACGGCGTGGTCGCGCGGCAATGTCGCGGCTATGCAGTCGCTGTCTACCGGCGTGCAGTTTGCCGACGACCCGGGGCGCCCTTCGCGGGCCGTTTCAGAAGCCGCAGCGCAGCGGCTTAACGCTCTTCGTGCTGTGCACGACCCAGACGGACGCTTCCACCGATGGATCGGAGAATCATGAGGGCGCCTGCTCCCAAGCCCGTTGACGGGCGACGATTGGGCTGGTCTGAGACCGAGCTCGCCACGTTGCCGTATGCCAGGTTTTGGAATCCGGTGATGGCCGACATCTCGGCTGATGCTCACCGAGCTGTCGCCAATAGTCCCATGGCCGAAGAACTGTTTCCGCCGATGGTCGAGGCCATTGGTTCGATAGTCGACGCGCAGGTGCAGAACGGCTTTGCTGTTGCTTCGTCGGGTGAGGTGCGGCTCAACCTCGTCACCGAGATGCCCGATGTCACGCCGGCCATGATCGACTGGTGGTTCGGCTGGCACAGCGATAGCCCCGAGCGCTACAAGTTGTGGCATCCGCAGGCACATGTGCATGCACAGTGGGCCGAACAACCACAGGCTGAAGCGACGGGCCGCGCTCGTTACGTTGGTTCAACATCGCAGGTTGACGAGTATCTCGGTAGCGCGCTGTTTCGCGGAGCGATTCAATTTCGTCGTCCGGAGGAACTTGGACTCGTCGATGCCGCGGTAGCTGGAGGTGTTGACGCGACGGCGGTGTGTGCGCGCATCGGGCTCGTCGACATGCCGATTGATATGGGCTATCTCGTCCACCACGTGGCCGCGGTACCCGGTGGCAGTGTGATGCGATCGCGTTTTTGGGTGGGCGGCGAGCACTTTGCTGCGCGCAGCACGTCGCTTCGTGCGGCCATTCCCGTGGCCAAGCGCGTGATTGGGTTGACTGAACTCGATGCCCGATCACTGCTCGTGCACTGTTCACAGGAAATGACGCACCTCGCATCCTTCCTGCCCGCCCTGTACGAACAGCAGGCATGACCGGGCGCGTCTTGATGTCGTGCTTTCACACGCGCTGAGGGGTGAGGTCGGCCGGAAGTGACACCTCGAGTAACTTCGCGTCCGACGAGACCTCGCTGAGTGAGTAGGCGACATCGGTAGGTATCACGAATGAGTCGCCCGCTTCAATCGACTGCGCCTCACGACCATCGATCTCAAGTACAGCTGTTCCGTCAAGCAGGAACGTGAAGAGAAACTCGTTGTCGAGGATCGATCGGGGCCACTGTGTGCCACCCTCGGCCCGAATCACGCGCGCACCCGCGAGTCCATCGGTCGCGGCGCCGATGCCGAGATCTTGAAACGTGAAGCCGTCGTACCTGAACGCTTGCCATGGCGAGAGTTGAGCTTGATGACGCACGAACAACTGGCCGCCGTACTCGCGGTTGGGAAGTTCACGGCCGGTGGGCAATGTGATGGAGTGTTCGGCAATCGTGTCGTGATCGGCGGGGCACCCCACCTCGATCACCTGCATACCCGGTGATGCTTCAAGAACTCGATGGCGAATAGTGGGCGGCTGTAGCACGCAGTCACCTGCCTGCATGAGAAATGATTCGCCTTGGTCTTCGTAGATCACGCGAACCCAGCCGCGGTAGACGTAGATCATCTGGAAGCGCACCTTGTGAAAGTGCACGTAGTCAGGAACAGGTCCGCCTTCGGCGATCAAAATGTTCGAGGCGATGAAACGACCGCCTTGACGATCGGGCACGAGATCGCGGTACTGCATGCCGGCGCGCCCGACGCCGAACTGCGCGTTGCCCCGCAGCGTGCTGACCACGATCGATTGCTGCAGCGGAGGAATCGCGATCGGCGGATTCGAGGGGACCAGTTCAATGCGCGTACCATTTGGGGCGACGAGTTCGGCATCGCCGAACACGTGTGGGTCATCGCAGATGAGTTGAAGCACTCCAGGTTCGAAGGCAACGTCAACCTTCTGCAGTCGTACCTGTGCGCCGTGCCCCCACATCACGACCGTGGTGGGGGAGTCAGCCGGTGAGATGAGTTCGATGCGAAAGCCAAGAGTCTCTCGGAAATAGGCAAGCATGGCGCTGAGATCAGTGCACGGGATGACGGCGATGATTCCGCGGATCGCATCGGTGGGCAGCGCTGCTGTCATGACGTAAGCGTACGTGGCTTTAGGTGGCGAGCACCTCAACAATGCGATCTGCCACGGCACGCATTGCGTCGGCGGTTGGGTGGAAGGGGCACATCAAGGTTCTGACGTGTAGTCCAAATATCCACGGATCAGGTGACCCGAGACTGTGGTTCTGGGGCAGTGACGATGCCGCAACGAGATCTGCTTGGCTGCGCGCACTTGCATCGGCAAAGGCTGTTGACAGCGCGGCTGCGACTGCGCGGAAATGCGCGATATCGTCGGCGCTCAGTGGAACGTTTGCGCTAGGCGCCGTGTCCTGGCTCACTACCGGAAAGTAGTCGACGAGAACGACTCTGGCCTGGGGCGCTCTTTGCCGCACGCCCTCGACAATACGCACGAGGCCATCGGTCGCGGCAGTGCGTTGTTCAGTGGTGACAGCCGTCAGGGGACTGCGTCGGCGCATGCGCTCGGCCACCGCGCGCGTGACCCAGTGGCGTTCCAAACGGTAGGTGGTGGCCACACTGATCATCGACGGCAAATAGCCAAGGTCATTTCCAGCGGCTGTGATGGTGACCAGATCCGTGTCGGGATGAACGGAGCTGATTTGCGGATCGAACGTCGTGCCGAGCATCCGCTGCGAGGTATCAACAATCGTTGACGTGGTCGCGCCCGACACGGTGGCGTCAGTCAGATGTGCACCAAAGTGCGCGGCGACAAGGTGCGCATAGTTGCGTTCGGAACGCAGTGCCGAACGGTTCGCCACGGGCTTGATACCCGGCCCCGCGGCAAACGAACTACCCAGTGCCACCATCTGCTCGTACCTCACACCACCACCACCTAGGGCAAACCCTAGTGCCGAGGTGCACCTCGCGAGCGGGTCGGCGCTGCGTGTGGAACGCCGGCCGATGTCGGTTGCGTTGCATCACTCGATGAAATGCGCGGGGCCTGGCCCACGCGATGATCGTCGTCGACGCGTCGGCAGTGAATGAAGTGCTCACGGCAGGTCGACTCGCGCCAGCGGTGCGAGGTCGGCTTCGGGGCGAGCCCGACCAGGCGAACGCATGCCCCCTCAGCCATTTCTCAATCGGGTATGGAAGATGTGTTCGCGGACTGGAGTGTTCGATTGAGGTACTTCGGTAGTAGCGACACCTCGCGCTGACTCGGCCGAGTGCCGGTAGTCTGCCGACATGTCATTTGCGATTGCACCCGAACTCGTCGAACCCGTCGTCCGTGGACTTGTGGCGGGAATCGACGTTGGTGATGGACCGACTGACGAGCAGCTCGCCGTGTTGGCGGCCGTGGTGGGTCCGGTCTGGGGACGTGGCGACATTGATCTACGTAGTGTCGGTGGCCTTGGCCCCGACGAGCTCGCACTCACAGTCACTGATCCGGTGGCCCGACGCCGCTTTTACGAAGTGCTGGTGACACTCGAAATGTGCCGCCATCCGCTTTCCGAAGATCAGGTGGCGCGCGTCGAACTGTACGCAGCGGCTCTGGGTCTCACTCCACGCGAACTACAAATCTTCCGTGACCTCGTTGATGAAAGTGCCAAGAGGGCCGCCGCCGACTTCAGTCGGTTCTTCGACGACATGATTCTCGACCGGTCGGAACCGCGGTACCGCAGTGACCCCATTCAGGCCGAGACGCCCGAACCTGAAATTGTTCGGGCTTTGGAGGGGTTCAGCGCTCTCCCTGACGGCAGTGTGGGTCGCGCATTTCTGGAATTCTACGAGCGCAACAAACTCGACATGCCCGGACTCCTTCCGTCGACCGTCAACCACATGTATGTGGCGCATGACTTCATTCATGTCATCTCAGGCATTGAGCCCACCGGCCCCGGTGAGATCGCGCTCGGTGGATTCCAAATGGCGATGGACGACAACCCCGTCAACACATTCGCGTTTCTTGCGCCGATCATCGTGCATGAAACCGGTATTAGCGGTGTTGACACCATCGCGGTGACAGATGGCACGCTCGCTCGGCCTGGTGCCATTGACCTGCTCGGCGAATCATTCGCGCGCGGCTCAAGCACCACCGGTGACTTCTCGTTCATCGATCACTTTGCGATTGCTGACCAGCCGCTCGAGCAGGTGCGTGAGCAGTACGGTGTGCGCCCACCGGTGACGTCGCTGGAAGGCTGGCACCACTGGTGACCACAACCCTGCCGCCATGCCCTGAATGTTCGGGCGTCTATACGTATGAAATGGGACCGCTGCTGGTGTGCCCCGAGTGCGCACTTGAGTGGGCATCGAGTGGTGAGGCAATTTCACTCGAGAGTGTTGTTCGTGATTCCGTGGGCAATGTGCTTACTGACGGCGACACTGTCACGGTCGTCAAGGACCTCAAAGTCAAAGGAAGCGCGACGTCGATCAAGGTCGGAACGAAGGTGCGCAACATCCGACTTATCGACGATCCGGTCGATGGTCATGACATCGACTGCAAGGTCGATGGCTTCGGTGCCATGCAGTTGAAGTCAAGCGTGGTCAAGAAGGCCTAGGCGCGCGCACGCTGACGCGCTGCCTGCTAGAGGGTGACAAAACCCGAATCACGCGGCCACGCCTCTAAGCGGTAGGCGGCATCCCAGAACAGCCACTCGAACTGAGCACCTGTCTCGTACATGTCGCGCAGAGCGGGTACAACGTCAGGATCTGCGCAGTGTGAGTCGATAACCGCGCGTACTTCATCGACTGCCACGGTGTAGGTGTCGCCCGCGTAGTTGTCGAACCACATCTGGTAGACGGGGTTGGGTGAATTCTGTCCGGTGAGTTGCCGCGCCACATCACCGTAGATCCAGTAACAGGGGAACACGGAAACAAGTCCGCTTTCGAAGGGTTCGAGGGCGCAGGCGGCAAGGAGGTGACTGGTGTAGGCCACGGTAGTCGGGCCAGCGTGGTCATCGGCTGGATCGGATTCACGCCCGAGGGCGCTGAGCAGGGCGTGATGCAGCGTTGTCTCAGCTGCGATCGCCCCCTCCGCATGCTCTGCGAGCATGCGGCCGATCTCGGGAGTTGGTGCCTTGGCTGCCAGAAGGTGAAGGCACCGGGCGTACGACTCTATGTAGGCCCGATCCTGCACTAGGTAGTGCGCGAAGATTTCCTCTGGAAGCGAGCCGTCACTCAGTCCGGTGATGAACGGGTGTCGAATAATCGCATCCACGACATCCTGAGATCCGGACATGATCACGTCCGACGGTCGTTGCTGTGTGCTCATGGTGTTTCTCCTCGGAGGTTGATCAGGCGGCGAGATCGGGCCAGTGCTGCGTGGTGTACGCCATGTCCCAGAATGCGGATTCCAAACGAATTCCAGTCAGGAAGATGTCGGCTACTTCGCGACGCCTCTTGTCGCTCGCGTCCTGGGCCGCGATGTCGAGATCGTTGCGAAGCTGTCGCACGACGTCGTCGTACTCGTCGGTGGCGAAGAATCTGAGCCATTCGCTGTAGACAGGATGAGGCACACAGTCGGCCATGCGCGCGCGTGCGATGTCTCCGTAACTCCAGGCGCACGGGAGGATGAGCGCGAGGATGCCGAGCGGGTCGGACCTTTGTGCAGTAGCAATGAGGTACGACGTATACGCGAGCGTCGCGGGTGCCATCACGTTGTGGTGAGGATGTTGCTTCCCTCCCAATTGCGTGACGAGCCGACGGAGTTCCTGATTCTCTGGGATCTCGACCTCGACGATATTCCTGACTGCGTCGGTGAACCAACCGAGTTCGGCGTCGTCGCGCGACACCGTGATTCCAGCTGCAATGGCCCGTGCGTACTCAGGCAGGTAGAGCAGGTTCTGATCAATGTAGAAAGCGAACGTGTCGAGAGGCAACTCGCCGCTGGCCATGTCAACAACGAATCGGTGGTGCTCGAGGGACTCCCACAGTTGGCTGGCCCCTGATTGGAGTTCACTGCTGAACGACATCGCGCGCTACTCCCAAACGAGCACGTTGCGGCCGAGCACTGCTCGCGCACGAAGGCGATCAAGTGCTGTTCCGGCCTGATCGAGCGGGTAGCGAGTGTCAATGGTGCAGGACATCTTTCCCGCCGAGCAGAGCGCCACCGCAGTTTCGAGGTCGTTTCGACTTGCCGCAACTGAGGACAGGATTCGAGTCTCGGACAGGATCAGTTCGATGGGGTGGATGTCGATGTTCTCACTGGTGTAGCCGATCAACACGGCTGCACCGTGACGCCGAAGACTGCGGATACCGGCGGTGATGCTTGCTGATGTGCCCACCAGTTCGAAGTAGTGGTCGGCGCCTTCACCTCCGGTGAGTGCTTTGACAGCATCGGGCACTGCCTCGAATGAGTCAGGGCCAAGCACGATGACATCGCGGGCGCCCGCGGCGATTGCAAGTTCAGCTTTGCTGTCACTATCGGCGATGCCGATGACGCTTGCCCCGGCTGCTGCACACGCCTGAATCACCATGAGGCCAACGCCTCCGATGCCATCGACAAGGGCAGTCTCTCCGAGCGAGACATTGGCAAGGCGGGTGACATGCACCGCGGTCATGCCACTGCAGCTGAGGAGAGCTGCGTCTTCGAACGAGACATTGTCGGGCAAGGCGACGAGGTTTGCTTCAGGCACCATCAATGCATCGCGGAAGGTTCCGTCGAGGTTGAAGCCCAACTGGCCAACGGAGTCGGTGCAGACTTCCTCGCGCCCAGTACGACACCAGTGGCAGGTACCGCATGCGATGAGATTGTAAATAGCTACTCGATCCCCGACGTTCCAGCGGGATCCGGCGGGAACCGCAGACACCACGCCCGCTCCTTCGTGACCGAGGACGAAGGGAAATGAGGGTGGCGGGATCATGCCGTCCAAGATGTGCAGCTCGGTGCCGCACACACCTGCGGCCCGCAGTTGCACGGTTATTCCACCGTCACCTGTTGGATCAGGTAGGTCGATGACAGCGAGCGATCCGGGGGCGTCAAGTGCAACAGCCTTCATGATGGCAATCCCTTTCTTAGACTCACGTTGGTGTGGTTAGGACAGGTCAACCCAGACTGTCTTGGTTTGCAAATAGGGATCGAGAGCTTCGCGGCCGAGTTCCTTGCCGAATCCACTCATTCGGAAGCCGCCGTAGGGCACGGCTGCATCGAACCAGCCGTACGTGTTGACCCACACCACGCCCGAACGGATTGCCGCAGCAACTCGGTGAGTGCGCTTGACGTCACGTGTCCAGACTCCAGCAGCAAGGCCGAACGCCGTGTCGTTGGCGCAGGCGAGCGCCTCTGCTTCATCCTCGAAAGTCGACACCATCGCAACTGGCCCGAAGATTTCCTCACGCATGATTCGCATTGTCGGGTCGACGTCGGTGAAGACTGTGGGCTGCACGAAATAGCCGTTGCTCAATGCAGGCTCGTCGGGTGAACCGCCTCCGGCTTGGAGGGTTGCGCCTTGGTCGATACCCGATGCGATCAGCTCGAGCACTCGGTCGCGTTGTTCAGCGCTCACCAAAGGCCCCATGTTTGTCGCGGCCTCTATTCCTGGGCCGAGTACCACCTCGTCAAGGCGAGCGACGAGCTTGTCAAGAAACTCGTCGCGAATTGACGACTCGACGAACACTCGTGCTCCGGCAATACAGCACTGTCCCTGATTCCAGTAGACGGCACCGAAGGTTCCTTGTACTGCCGCATCGATGTCAGCATCGGCGAAGACGAGACTGGGGGACTTGCCACCCAATTCAAGACTCAGGCGCTTCATGTTGCCCTTGGCCGCGTCAAGAATCTTCTGTCCAGTGGCGTTCTCGCCGGTGAACGTGATCTTGTCGACGTCGTGGTGCGAAGCCAGTGGGGCACCAGCCGTTGGTCCAAATCCGGTGACGAGATTAACTACGCCGGGAGGAAATCCAACCTCAGCCATGAGGTGCATGAGGCGCAGTGCAGTGAGAGGTGTTTGTTCCGCTGGCTTGAGGACGACGGTGTTACCAGCCGCCAGTGCTGGACCGAGTTTGTAGCCGCACATGAGTAGGGGGAAGTTCCAGGGAATGATCGCTCCGACAACACCCACTGGTTCGCGCCGCGTGTAAATGTGGAAGGGTGCGCCGCTCATCGGCGCGATGGTCTCACCCTCGATCTTGGTTACCCAGCCGGCGTAGTACTTGAACAAACTGGCACAGAGTGGGATGTCAACGATATGAAGTTCGCTGAGCGGCTTGCCGTTGTCGAGGGCTTCTAGCTGCGCGAATTCGTCGGCAAGTTCTTCGATGCGTACGCCCAGATTCCAGAGTAATTCCGCACGCCTCCCCGGCGGTGTGGCGTTCCACACCGGCAGGGCAGAGCGGGCAGCAGCGACAGCAGCGTCAATGTCGGTTGAGCCACCGGAGGCGGCGGTCGCGATGACCAAGCCGGTGGCGGGATTGAGGATGTCGAAGCGTTCGCCGCTAGCGGCTGATCCTTCGTCTCCCGCGATAAATAGGCCGTGCTCTCGGGCCAAAAAGGCCTCTACCGGCTTGAGCAGTGCTGACACCAGTCCTCCTCATACATAATGTCTGAAATTGCCAGAATCAACGACAAATCCGCATTGAGTGGCTTTCGCGTAGCGGAATGTCCATGACTGTAGCCCTTGACGGGGGCTCCGGGAAGCCCCATGATCAGACTTTCGTGAAGTTGCACATGATGTCGCATCTGACGGGCATGAGTAGCTTTGCCACCAGATTGACCTGCGAACGAGGTGACGATGACGTCTGAAGGAGCGACTGCACCGGTTGACGATGTCACCGGTATTTCGGTTTCCCACGTCAATCGCTCCTTCGGAAGTGTTGTCGCCCTCCACGACGTTGACCTGCACGTCTCGCGGCATCAACGGGTGGGCATCGTAGGTCCGAGCGGGTGCGGAAAATCGACCCTCTTGGCGTTGGTGAGTGGGCTTGATGACCCCAACTCGGGCGATATCAGTGTTCTTGGCGCGCGTACCGCAAAAGAGCGACTCGATCGCTGCGCGTGGATGCCGCAGCGGGATTTGCTCTTGCCCTGGCGCACAGTGTTGGCCAATGCATCGCTTCCCCTCGAGAACAAGGGGCTCTCAAAGTCTGCTGCCTATGAGATCGTGACTCCACTTTTCGAGCGCTTCGGACTTGCTGGCTTCGAAAACCGTCATCCCTATGAGCTGTCAGGAGGTATGCGCCAGCGCGTGTCATTCCTTCGTACGCTCGTCGCTGGCAAGGATGTGTTGCTTCTTGATGAACCGTTCGGAGCCCTCGACTCGATTACCCGAGCCGATGTGCAGCAGTGGTTGAAGTCGGCCCTCGATGAGGAGCCGCGCACGGTGCTGCTCGTCACGCACGACGTTGAAGAGGCCGTGCTTCTCAGTGACGAAGTCGTGGTGATGTCGCCACGGCCTGGACGCATTGTCGCTCGGATTCCGATCTCGCTGAATCATGTTGAGTCTCGCCGTGAGGCGGTGACGCAGCCCGATTTCATTGCTGCGCGGGGCCTCGTCCTCGATGCGTTGGAGGCATGATGAGCGAGCTTGAGGGAGGCCTCGAATCGGGAGCCGTTTCAGTGGGGCACATGCTTGAGCCGCACGACGATCCGAGCATGACGTTCGGCCAACGGGTCAAGCAATTCGGACCGTCAGCCGCCGTGCTGGTGGGCTTGTTGCTGTTGTGGGAATTTGCCGCCCTTTTCCTGTCGATTCCGGCCTACATCTTGCCTGCACCCTCGGCCATCATCGCGACTCTGATTAAGAAGTGGAGTTCAACCCTCCAGAGCGCTACCTGGGTAACTCTGACGGAAGTGTTGATCGGATTCGTGCTGGCGCTCATCGCCGGCATTGGAATCGCTGTCATCCTGCACGCGTGGGCGCACGTCCGCCGCGCGGTGTATCCCCTCCTTATCGGCTCGCAAACTATTCCGATCATTGTCATTGGCCCGATTCTGGCAATCATTTTCGGTTACAACATTGTGCCGAAAGTGATTCTGGTGGCATTGATTTGTTTCTTCCCGATCGTCGTCACCACTATTGATGGCTTGGCGTCTGTCGACCCACAACTCAAACGAATGATGAAGACGCTCTATGGCACGCCCTGGTCGACCTTTAAACGCGTCGAGTTTCCAGCGGCATTGCCGTCCATGTTCTCGGGAATACGTGTTGCAGCCACGTATGCGGCAATTGGAGCCGTGTTTGGTGAATACGCGGGAAGTAGCAATGGCTTGGGTTACGTGATGATTCAGGCGACACCACAGATGCAGACATCGCTGGTATTCGCAGCGATCCTGCTCCTGTCGCTCATCTCAGTACTTCTATTCATGCTCGTCAGTGTGGCCGAAAGAATCCTTGTTCCATGGGCTAGGGAAGGAAGAATGCAATGACAGTTCTCACCTGGAGGTCGACCGCGCTAGTAGGCGTGGCTGTTGCCTCTATTGCGGCACTATCCGCCTGTGGGGGAGGCGGTTCAAGTTCCACATCGAGTTCGGCCGCTGCCTCCACTTCCGCGGCAACCTCTGCATCTGCATCTGCATCAGCATCTCCGTCGGAATCACCGACTTCGAGTGCACCTGCGCGACCGGTGACGGTGCTACTTGACTGGTTTCCGAACCCGGACCATGTCTCTTTGTATGTCGCTAAGTCAGCGGGGCTCTTTGATGCCGCCGGTTTGGATGTCACTCTCCAGCCTCCGTCGGATCCCGCTGATCCCCCCAAGCTAGTCAGTGTCGGTCAAGTCCCGCTCGGCATTAGCTACCAGTCGGAGATGCCTTACTCAGTGCAGGCGGGTCTGAAGGTGAAGGCAGTAGCTTCGCTGATTCCTACCGCTCTCAATTCAGTGATCTGGCTTGAGAAGAGTGGCCTGAAGTCACTGGCTGACCTTGGTGGCAAGACCATTGGTAGCGCTGGGCTTCCGACCGACACGGCATTCCTCTCAGCCATCTACAAGGCGAACAACATTGACCCGGCATCGGTGAATGTTGTGACGGTGAAGACGTCACTCATTCAGGCACTCGAGTCAGGCAAGGTTGACGCGGTGATTGGCGCCTACGGCAACATTGAAGGCGTTCAGTTGCAGCAAGATGGCCAGAATCCAGTGATCACGCCAGTGTCAGACGCAGGCGTTCCGAACTACGACGAACTCGTCGTCCTCGCGAATTCCGACAAGCTTGCCTCAGACACCGAATACCAGCAGCTCGTGCGCGACTTCCTTGGCGCACTGGCTAAGGGCACGGCGCTCGCAATGGCAGATCCCGCAGCCGCAGAGGCAGCCATGGCGGGAGTAGTTCAGGACACGTCTGGCCCCGCGCTGAACGCGCAGATTGAGGCCACGCTGCCACTGCTTAAGAATCCGTCAGGCTTCGGTCAGATGGATGCGGCCAAGTGGGACAAGTTCAGCGCATTCATGAAGGCGCAGGGACTGATTGAGGCTGTTCCTCCGGCTTCGGAGATGCAAACGAACGACTTCTTGCCCAAGGGATAGACCCCATGCAAGGGGACTCCGCTGTTACGTACTCGATTGGGGAAAGTCATGTTTGAGGGTCGGATCGATATCGATCGCCTTGTCGACCTAGTGAGGGAGGTGTGCCGAATCCCCAGTGTCCTGGGAGAAGAGGGAGAGCTTGCTCGTTTCCTCGACTCAGTGATGCGCGATTCAGGCTTCGAACGCACCACCCTTCAACCCGTACTACCTGACCGTCCCAACGCCCTCGGCGAATTGGACTTCGGGCCAGGGCGTCGGGTGGTGATGACCGGGCACATGGACACAAAGCCGGTCTCACATGGTTGGACTCAGACAACGCCCTATTCGGGAGACGTCATCGATGGTGCTGTGTACGGACACGGCATCATGGATATGAAAGCTGCTCTCGTGTGCCAGATCGTGGCCATGGAAGCATTGCGTGACAGCGGAGTTCCACTGCACGGCACTGTCGCAATGGCGGCAGTGTCGGATCATATGGGCGATCAACTTGGTTCGATCGCCTACTTCGATGAGTATTCGGCTGACCTGTGTGTGCTCGGAGAACTCAGTGACAACGAGATCTTTCTAGGGCATCGAGGGCGTTACTACTTCGATATCACGGTGTTGGGAAAGTCTGCACACACGTGCCACAAGCCGTTGGCAGTGAATGCCAACATGTTGGCGGCCCACGCTGTTCTCGAACTTGATGCATCGCAGCTTCTGCCTGATCTTGACCCAAGCGTGGTTGCCTTGTTTGGACCGGAAACGTACATGTCTCCCGGCCGCATTTACGGAGGGCTTGCTCCAGGCGGTCCCTCAATGATTCCGGATGAGTGCGTCATCCGGGTCGACTGCCGACCTCAGCCGGGTGTCACCGTTGAAGCGGTTGCCGCTGAGATTGAACGGTGTCTCGCCGCAGCCACGGTTCGTGATTCTCGTTTCAGGGCCGAGGTTCAACTGGTAGACGTGAAGGCTGGATATTTGGCCGATCCCTCATCTGAAGTAGTCACCCTGATGACACAAGCCGTGAGAGAAGTACGCGGTTCGGAACCGAAGCACTTTGCGGCGGGCTGGCTTGGTGACACGGCAAGTTTCGGAGCAAAAGTGCCGACCGTAATCTTCGGGCCTGGCGGAGAACCTGTGTATTGCCCCGATGAGCACCTGTCGATCGATGACTTGATCGAGGCCACTCGGGTCTATGCGCACTTCGCGGCCATCTCGCTGGGTGGCTAGGGGGAATCATGCCGGCACTAGTTGAGCCCCGTATTCCTCGCGTGCTTCTGGCTAAGCCAGGTCTGGACGGACACGATCGAGGAGTCAAGGTTGTAGGAATGGCCCTGCGCGACGCAGGCATTGAGGTGATTTACCTCGGCCTTCGGCAGAGCGTCGGCTCCATCCTGAGTGCTGCTCAGCAGGAAGACGTTGACGTCATCGGTTTGTCAGTGCTCTCAGGTGTGCACCTTGCCGTCACGCGAAGGCTGTTGAGTGAGCGCGACACCCTGGGTCTGGCAGATATCCCCGTCGTCGTTGGTGGCACGATTCCTCCCGCTGATGCCGATCTCTTGCGCGAGATGGGCGCCGCAGCCGTATTCCCCGTGGGAATTGACCTGCAGGAGATGGTGGCGTCTGTGAAGGAACTTGCTGCCGAATCGCGGGGAGTGGACCGGTGAACGCGTCGCGGGCGGTGACAACGGAGTCCGGGATTCCCGTGCGTGAGTTGTACACCTCGAATGACATTCCTGCCGATCTCGACTCGCGCCTCGGGCTTCCAGGGCAACCACCCTTCACTCGTGGTCCGTACGAGAGCATGTATCGCGAGCGACTGTGGACGATGCGCCAGTATTCAGGTTTCGGATCAGCTGAGGACACCAATCGGCGCTACCGCTACTTGCTCGACCAAGGCCAAACAGCCCTGTCGGTTGCATTCGATCTACCAACGCAACTAGGCCTTGACTCCACTCACGAATTGGCCGAGGACGAGGTCGGCCGCGTGGGCGTGGCTATCGACACAGTGCAGGACATGTGCGACTTGTTCGACGGTCTTCCCCTTGATCAGTTGTCCGTCAACTTCACCATTAATGCGACGGCGCCGATCATTTTGGCGTTCTATTTGGTGGCAGCTGAGCGGCAAGGTGTCGCGATGAGCGATCTCGCCGGAACGTTGCAGAATGACATTCTCAAGGAGTTCCTCGCGCGCAAGACGTTCATCTATCCACCGGAGCCATCGGTTCGACTGGCGTGCGACGTCGTTGAATTCTGCTCGACTCTGCTGCCGCGGTTTAACCCCATTTCCATTACCGGCTATCACGCGCGTGAAGCCGGCTGCAGTGCCACGCAGGAACTGGCGTTTGCGTTTGCTGATGCCATCGCCTACTGCGATCACCTTGTCGAGCGTGGTATTCCCTTTGATTCGTTCGCACCGCGGCTGTCATTTCACTTTGCTTCGCAGATGGACTTCTTCGAAGAGGTCGCCAAAGTGCGTGCCGCCCGACGTATGTGGTGCGAATTGGCCACCACTCGATACGGGGCTAGCGATCCGAATTCAACCAGGCTCAGATTCTTCTCCGGATGTTCAGGTGCGACCCTCACGGCCCAGCAGCCACTCAACAACGTGGTGCGCTCGACCCTTCAGTGCCTCGCCGCGGTCTTGGGTGGAGCACAGTCGATTCACGTCATGGGATACGACGAGGCGTATGAGATCCCCTCGGAAGAATCGGTACGCCTGGCCTTGAGGACCCAGCAGATCATTGGGCTTGAGTCAGGAGTGACTCACACCGTTGATCCGCTTGCCGGCTCCTACTACGTCGAGTCACTCACGGATGCGATTGCACTTCGCGCCACTGAGATTCTTGACGAGATCGCCGCACAGGGCGGGGCAGTGAATGCCACCACCGCAGGCTTGTTGCAGCGCTGGATTGCCGAGAACGCCTACACCGAGGCAAGGGAAATTGCTGATGGCACGCGTGCCAAGGTCGGCGTCAATGTGTTCGTTGATGACGAAGAGATGCAGGCGCCCGGGGCTCTGTTCATTCCCGACGCCACGGCGGCCGCGCGTCAGCGTGACCGGTTGCAAAGTTTCCTAGCGCAGCGCTCGTCGGTCTCGGCGGCCGAAGCGGTGGCTCGCGTAGGTTCGGTGGCGGGCACAACCGAGAACGTGATGCCGTCGATCTTGGACGCGGCCAGAGTTGGTGCCACGTTGGGCGAAATCGCTGATGCCTTGCGCGGCCAATTCGGGGAGTATCGAGAGCCGGTACCGTGGTGAGCCAGGATGCTTCTTCAATCCTTAAGGGCGTCGTAGTTGTCGATTTGACCCGCTACGTATCGGGTTCGTACGCGACGATGCTTCTGTCATCCCTCGGAGCAACGGTCATTAAAGTTGAACCGCCGGGGGTAGGTGATCCGTATCGGGGTCAGGGAACCGCGTCGGTCGCAGGGGAGTCGGCACTCTTCGTAGGGCTCAACACGGGGAAGAGAAGTTTGGCAATCGACATCAAGTCCAGTGATGGTCGGGAGATTCTAGAGCGCCTGATCGCGCGGGCGGACATCTTCGCTGAAAACGCTCGGCCAGGCAGCCTCGCGGTGCTCGGATTGGACTATGAGACCCTGTCGTTGCGCTACCCGAGTCTGGTGTATCTCTCCGTGTCGGCATACGGCGTCGAGGGGCCACGCGCCGACAAAGGCGGGTTCGATCTCACGCTGCAGGCAGCGAGTGGGCTCATGAGTGTGACCGGCACCGAGGGTGGAGAGCCAATGAAAGTGGGGGTTCCGGTACTCGACATCGGATCGGCCGTGTGCGGTGTCCTTGGAACGTTGGCCGCATTGATCGGTCGGCAGAGTTCAGCACAAGGCAGCCACGTCACATCGTCGCTCTTCGAGTTCGGTCTCGCCTCTCTCGCGAGTGTGGCAACCACGATCTCGATTACCGGCGATGTGCCCCAACCGCTCGGAAGTCACTCACCAAGTTTCGCGCCCTACGGAGCCTTTCGCACGAGGTCCGGGTATGTAGTACTCGCAGGTGCCGGTAATGAGTCACTCTGGCAGAAACTGTGCAGTGCGGTTGGCAGGCAGGACCTTGTGTCCGACGAACGATTTCTTACGAACGCGGATCGTGTCCTGCACCGCGATGCACTCACGAACGAATTGGAAGCGGCACTTGCACAAGACACCGCCGAAACGTGGGTACGCAGGCTTGAGGATTGCGGAGTACCAGCTGAATTGGTGTCGAGCGTGACTGATGTCCTGAAGTCTGCTGATGTCAGTGCGTTGGGAATGCTGCAGACCTTGGCATTGGCCGGCGAACCGTATCCCTGTGTGGCCCCTCCGTTTAGCGTTGGTGAGCGCCCCCAATATTCAGTCGCGGCCCCGAGGCTCGGTCAGCATTCTCGGGAGGTGCTGGTCGATATCGGGGTGAACGATCTGGACATCGAGAGACTGGTTGCAGCAGGGGTCGTGGGTGTTGAGTCATGATTACGACGTCTTCAGAAGTTGTTGCGCGAATCGTTCAACGCACTATTGAGCTGGTGCAAACTCCAGCACCGACTTTCGCCGAGCAGGCACGAGCCCAACTCATTTCAGGGTGGTGGCGTGAACTCGGCGTCGAATCGCTGGCATCAGATGAGGTCGGAAACGTCGTCGGTCGCATTCGCAGCGGTGGTCGTGAAGGCAACGGTCCGACGGTGCTCGTATGCGCACACTTAGACACTGTGTTTGGGGCGGACGTCACGCATGCGGTCGAGCGGCGTGGAGATCTGCTGATTGGTCCCAGCGTGGGGGACGACAGTGTCGCGCTGGCCGCGCTTACCGAACTCGGATCACTTCTCCCAGAGGCCCTGCCGGCAGATGTATGGATTGCCGCCACCGTGGGGGAAGAGGGCTTAGGAAATTTGCGAGGCGTGACGCACCTTCTTGATAACCCCCCTGCGGTCGTCGATGCATTCATCGGGCTTGAGGGAAACTACCTCGGTCGCATCAACACCGTGGGCGTCGGCTCGGCGCGCTTTCGAATCTTGGTCGAGGCGCCCGGTGGACACTCGTGGGAAGAGGCTCACCATTCGAGTGCTGTTGAATCCAGCGCTGTTCTGATTGCAGCATTGCGTTCTGCAATGGACGATGTCATCGCCTTGAGTGATCGAAAGGCGACGATGAACATTGGCACGATCGTGGGTGGTGAATCAGTGAATTCGCGTGCACAGATGTGCGAATTCACCGTTGATCTCAGAGCTGAGTCACCAGAAACGCTTGAGGGCATGGCAAAACTGGTTGCCCGGGCGGTCGCTGAATTGCCATCTGATTTAGAGACCCATGTCACGACACTGGGGCTCAGGCCCGCGGGGCGCGTGGCTGCTGATCACCCGTTGGTGTTGTCGGCGTTACGCGCTTCACAGTCCCACGGTTTGGAGTCCGTTCAAACGGCAGCCAGCACCGACGCGAATGCCGCCTACCAGCGGGGAATTTCCGCCGTCACCCTCGGCGTAGCACGTGGCGGTGACACGCATACCGAACGCGAATGGATCGACGCGTCGTCGATTTCCTTAGGTATGTCAATTCTCGTCGACACGATTGTTGAATACATCAACTGGGAGGATGCACCATGGAAACCGGAGTGACCCTTCAACCGGTGGATGACCCTGAAGAGTTTCACGAACTAGTCACGACGATTGACGATTTAGGGTACGACCGACTTTGGCTCACCGATTCGTCACTTCACGCGCGCTACGTGTACTCGTATCTCACCTTGGCGTCTGTGTGGTCCGAACGACTCTTGCTCGGTACCGCGGTCACAAACCCTCTCACCCGTCACCCCGCCGTAACCGCCATTGCTGCTTCGACGCTCGATGTTGTATCGAAGGGTCGTTTCACGTGTGGGATCGGTGCGGGTGATCGTCCGTTGCTGAGCTTGGGTCTAGAGCCCGCGCCAGTCGGTGTGTTGGAGCGTTCGATCACCGACATGCGGCGCCTCTGGGCCGGCGAACATGTGACAGACACCGGGCCAGGCTTCACGTTGGACGATGCCCACATGAGATTTCCTGCGACCGGAAAGATTCCCGTGTTCGTGTCGGCGAGCGGACCCAAGACTCTCCAGATGGCTGGGCGCACTGCCGAAGGCGTGATTTTGCTGGCCGGACTGCATCCCGACATTGTGCAGTGGGCGATTGATCGGATCGATGAGGGTGCGGCCCAAAGTGGGCGCGCTCGACCTCACGTGGCCGTATTCGCCTACGGAATGGTGTCTGATGATTCAGCGGCTGCCATGGCAGCCGCCCGCACGATTGCGGCGTGGTTTCCGCAGACGGTACCTGCTCTGTGCGAAGTAGCCGGACTCGATCCCGCGATTGTGCAGGCGGTACGTGACGCCTACCACGGGGGTGAATTTCAGGAAGCGGAGTCGGCGGCGGCCCTCCTGCCCGATGAATTCGTTGAGCGCATGGCGCTGTCAGGCGGCATCGATTCGGCACGAACTCACATTCGCAACTTGGCCGATCTCGGAGTCGATTCGGTGAATGTCTTCCCGCTTGGGACTGACAGGCTCGGAACGATCACGGCATTCGCGCAGGCATTGACGTTGGAGCAGAAGTGAATGCTCAGGCACGGGTAGGCGCTCCTGCGGTCGGCGAAGTCCTGCGGCAGACGCCTCACCTTCAGTTGAAGGACATCGTCTACGAAAACGTCAAGCAGGACATTGTTGAGTTGGTTTTCTCTCCGGGCACTCACCTTCGCGAACGGGACCTTGCCGAGAAGTTCAAAGTGAGTAAGACCCCCGTTCGTGAGGCGCTGTCGCGATTGGCGCAGGACCAACTCGTTGAGGTGCATGCATATCGCGGTGCGATGGTCACTGGTTACTCACGTGTCGACCTGATGGAGATCTACCAGTTGCGCGAAATCCTCCAAGGGGCATGCGCACGTGAAGCGACGTTGACGATTGGCGCAGACGACTTGGCCGAGCTTGGTCGCGTGGTGTTGGCGAGCCGACAGGCGATGGAAGCAGACCACATTGCTGAACTGCCACACCTGTTCGAGTCCTTTGATCAGATCATCTACCGGCAAACTTCCAACGGCCGCATCCTTGACTTGGTGTGGACGTTGGATGCGCACCTCCGGCGGATTGGCAACCTCACGGTGCGCATCCCCGGGCGGCTGGCGAAGTCGGTAGTGCAGCACGAAGAGATATTTGAAGCAATTGGGCGCCGCAACCCTACGGGCGCGGAGTCAATGATGCGCGAGCACATTGCCAGCGTTCTCGCCGACCAACTAGCCGCTTACGAAGAAGACGTCATGGTGATGAGCCCGGAAACGATTGGGGAAATGCAATGACTGCGAAACTGATTATCGACAATGGAATCGTCGTGACGATGGACGATGACGACACGATGCATTTCGGCGGCCACGTCGTCATCGAAGGTAAGTCCATACTCTCGATGGGGCCAGGAAGGTACACCGGTGAAGTAGCCGACGGCGACCGCGTCATCGACGCCTCAGACAAGATTGTCATGCCAGGACTCGTTGATCTGCACTACCACACAGCAATCGCCAAGGGCTATAGCGATCATTTGCCCCTCTGGGAATACCTCGACACTTGTTGGTATCCGATGATTCGCGCGCTCGACCCCGAAGCTGCCTACTGGGCAGCCCTTGCCAGCTATGCCGAATCGATCAAGGGCGGGGTCACCACAGTCAATGACATGTACCGCCAACTTCAGGGTCTTGCGCGCGCAGCGGAAGAGATCGGGATTCGGGCTGTGCTGTCGAACGATGTGGCACTTCCTGAGCACAATCTCGACACACTTGAAGACAATCAGAAAGCCTACGAAGATTGCCACGGCATGGGCGACGGTCGCATTGAGGTCTATGTCGGAATCGAGTGGCTGCCGTTGGCTTCGCCCGAACTTCTGCGTGACGCCCGTCAGTTGGCCAATGATCTGAAGACGGGTATTCACATCCACCTCAATGAATCGCTGACTGAGGTCGAGAACAGTAAAGAGCGGTTTGGGCGTAGGCCCACGGAGGTGGCGTACGACGCCGGACTGCTGGGACGAGACTGCATCGCGGCCCACTGCGTGTGGTTGTCCGACACCGAAATCGCGCTGATGCGTACGACCAACACTCAGATTTCGCACAATCCCAGTTCCAACGCGAAGTTGGGTAACGGAATCGCGCGGCTGCCGGAAATGAAGGCGGCAGGACTCAATGTGGGGCTCGGGCATGACGCTGCCGAGTGCAACAACAGCCGCGACCTCTTCCAAGTGATGAAGTTCGCTGCGGTCATTCACCGTGCGGCCCGCGTTGATGCGAGTTTGCATCCAGCACCCGAGATTGTTCGGATGGCCACGCGTAACGGGTCTGAGGCCCTACAACACAACGGCGGTATTCTCGCCGCGGGTAAGAATGCCGATGTCATCCTGATTGACACCTTGAGCCCCATGTTCACGCCGTTGCGTAAGGATGATCCCGCTCACATCTACTCTCACCTGACCTACGCCGCGAACGGAAGTTGCGTTCACACGACAATCATTGACGGCCGAATTGTCATGGAAGATCGTCAGTTGACGATGGTTGACGAGGCGACGATTGTCCGTGAGGCAAACGCAGCATTTACTCGGGTCCTTGAGCGAATCCCTCCGGTGGGGTGACCATGCTGGTTCCCGAGCGCACCGTCTCGAATGTGCTCGATCGTTGTCTAGGAGTCACTCGCAACGAAGACGTCGTGATCCTCAGCGATTCGGAGACGGATCTCGACGTGGTGGCAGCGCTTCGATTGGGTGTTGAGGCACGAGGGGCTCGATGTGTGGTGGCGTCGATGGAACGCTACGCCCGACCGGGCAGCGAGCCTCCCCGAAGCATCGCGGGTCTCCTGCTGGCGTGCGATGCAGCAATCGAACTCACCTCCACGTTCATCGGCTCAAGTCAGGCTCGGCAGGCGGCGTCCGCCAGTGGCGTGCGCTACATGTGTATGCCAGGTGTTGAGGTAGATACCTTCCGACTTGGCGGTCCGCTCGATGTTGACTTCGACGAGCTCCGGCCGCTCACTGAACAGCTTGCAGCTGGCTGGGAACAGGCGTCGCGGTTCCGAATTACCTCGCGCGGAGGCACCGACATTGAAGGCTCGGTTGTAGGCCGTAAAGGACGCGCACTGCACGGAATCGCGCGGACTGCAGGGGCCTATATGGCACCGCCCGATATTGAGGCCGGTACGGCGCCGGTGGAGGGAAGCGTCAACGGAGTTGTTGTAGTCGATGCGGACTTCCTCTTTATGGGTCACGGACCCCTTGTCGAACCCGTGGCACTCCACTTTCGTGACGGACTCCTCATCGGAGTAGAAGGACCTGAGGCTCACCGACTCACAGACATGATCGAGTTGTGCAGCGACGATCGAATGACGAATTTGGCCGAGGTGTCGGTGGGGCTTAATCCCAACGGGCGCGTGTGCGGAGTTGCGATGGAGACCGAGTCGACATTGGGGACAGCGCACATCGCCTTGGGGAATTCGATCGCCTACGGAGGAACGGTGGCGGCAGTCGCACACCTGGACTGTGTGATGAAAGATGCAGTGCTCGAGTTCGACGGGCGCGAGGTCCTGCACGAGGGAAGGTTGGTTCCGTGACGCGTCGAACGTTGGTGCAAGGGAGCCACGTGGTCACCCTTGCCGAAGCGCCTGTTCTGCTTGATGGAGCTGTCATTGTCGAGGGGACGACGATCACCGAAGTCGGGCCACGGGAAGTATTGGCGGGGCACGGCCCATTCGATGAGATTCTGGGTAGTCCAGACAGTGTGGTGATGCCGGGGTTCATCAACTGCCACTATCACTCTGAACTGGCTGCGGGCCCAGGTCTGTACCAATACATCTTCGAGTTGGCGAACATCAGCATCCAAGGTGCCGCTGGTCCTATCCTCGAGGACGACTTGCACGACATCGTGCAGTTCGGTTTGGTGAATGCGATTCGCGGCGGCCAGACTGCCGTTCTCGACATGTTTTACGGACGCCCACTTCTGTCGGATTTCGGCACCGAGGCGGCACTGACGGCGTATCACGAGCTGGGGATGCGAACGGCATTCGGGCTCGTGTCTCGAGACCAAAACTTGTATGTGCACCAAGAGGACGAGATATTCCTCGCCACGCTGCCGGCCGAACTCGCGGAAGAGATTCGGCGCTCGCCAATGGGTTATGCCTGGCCCCTCGACAGGGTGATGAGCACCTACGACGATCTCGTGGCCAGATGGGATGGCCGTGATGGGCTCGTGCGAATTCTGCTGGCTCCCGATTGGACACCCGCGTGTTCAGATGAGCTCTATCGACTGTGCCGCAGGAAGGCCGACGAGGACGGCACCGGAATTGTCTCGCACGTTCTCGAAACTCGTTCTGAGATGGTGTGGAATCAGCAGACCTATGGCATGCCCGCCCTTCAGCGCCTGGAGATGCTGGGTGTCTTAGGCCCGGACATGACCTGCACACACTTCGTGTGGGTAACTGATGAGGAACTGGGGGTGTTCGCCGACAGTGGTGCGGTCGCTTCCAACAACCCAGGGTCGAACCTGAGACTCTCGGCCGGAATCTGTCGAACCCGAGACATCATGGCCACGGGTGGCCGAATCGCTTTTGGAACCGATGGCATCTCATTCTCAGATTCCGAAGACATGTTCACCGAGTTGCGCCTCGCAAGTTATCTTCAGCGTTTCCCACGCGAGTTCGATGTGGTGCGACTCGATTCTGAAAAACTGCTGAGGGCGGCCATGACCAATGGCGCTCAGGCGATTCGCCAAGAAGGTCGGCTCGGTGCGCTGGCGCCGGGCATGACGGCCGACCTGCTCGTGCTCGATTCGGAGCGACTGTTGTTTCCGCGAGGGCGGTACTCAGAAGCAGAGTTCCTCGACGTCCTCATTGATCGAACTCAGGCCGTTGATGTTCGCAGTTCAATGATCAATGGCACGGTCGTGCTGCGTGATGGCGAGATCACGATGATCGACGAAAGTGCTCTTCGTGAACGACTTCAAGAGGCGGTGGAGCGAAGGGTCTATCGTCTGGGCCCCGAGGTTCACCGATGGCTCGAACTAGGGCGACTCATTACACCTCAGGTGATCGACTTCTACGGCCCGTCATATTCCGCGACGGTTGTTCCCGCTCATACCTATAACGCGGCCCGAGTTCTCTAGGAGACCCATGCTGATCGACGCGCACACCCACATTCTGAGTTTGGCTGAGGACCCTGAGTTCACGGCTGAATACGGTCGTGAGGGTTCCTTGTGTATCTATCGAAGTCTCGGCCTTCTGCCCTCGCATCGAGATCCCACTGAAGAAGAGTGGGAGAGCAGCGGATTTTCCCGCAAAGGATTCCCGGTCATTGGTCCGGTGGAGAGTATCCGAGACCATCCGGGCTTCGACAAGATCGTGATTCTGGCGGTGTCACCGCAGTTTCTAGATGGTGAGTTAATCGGCACCGTCGATTCCTATGGCATCACCGACGTCCCTGGGCCATCGACACCTGAGAAATGCAACGACTACATCGCGGCCATTGTGCGTTCGAATCCTGAAGTCTTCATCGGATTCGGATCAGTCAACCCGAATTATCGCGGCCCGAAAGCCGCGGTGGCCGAGCTCGATCGGATGGTCAACGAGCTCGGGCTGACTGGCTTGAAGTTGTACCCCATGTATCAAGACTGGTCGCCTGCCGATCCGGTGATGGCGTTCCCCATCTTTGAGAAGGCAGAGCAGTTAGGGATTCCCGTCCTTGTGCACCAGGCCGGCTCTACTCGCGTTGATGCGCGAATGGAGTACGCGAATCCTGCGCTGCTCGACGCTGCTGGCCGTCACTTCCCATCGATGAAATTGATCATCGCGCACTGTGGAATTCCTTGGATCGACGAGGCGCTGTTCATGCTGACGAAGCATCCGAATTTCTACACCGAGGTGAGTTATCACATCGCCACGGTGACTCGAGAGGAGTTGTACAGGTTCCTCATCCATGCGAAGCAGTTCTTTGTGCCGCTGGAGAAGATTTTCTTCGGCACCGACTACCCCGGTTTTCTTTACGACCCAGTCGACTTGATGACCAAGTTGAGGGGGGTCAACGAAGAAGCCGATCGCCTCGGTACTCCGCGCATCGCTGACGATGAGATCGATGGAATTCTGGGCAACAACTTCGCGAGGCTGCTCGGGCTCCTGTAGTCCCCGATTGGCCTCTCCACTGACGTCGTGGCCCGTGTGAGTTGAGGGTCGCCTGTTGGCCAGTTGACCTGCGACTCGTAGGGTGAAGGTGAACCTGTTAACCCCCTTCAAAGGAGCACGTCATGACCATGTCGCGTCAACGTCAAGCTGTGACCGTGGTGGGTTGTGTCATCGCAAGTGTCGCGCTGATGACCGGATGCTCGAGTTCCTCGTCGACGTCCGACACGACAGCCTCAAGCGCGAGTGCCAGTGCGAGTGCGAGTGCGAGTGCCAGCGTGAGTAAAAGTCTGACTCCGGAGCAGATTGCCTACTGCAAAGCCGTCACCACGTGGGGTAGCTCAACTGCGGCGGCGAACGTCAAGGCAGCGGTCGAAAGCAAAGACCCGGCGAAGGTCAAGGCAGCGATGACCGCGTATGTTCCCGAAACACAAGCGATGCTCGATGCAGTGCCTGCTGATGCGTCTGCCTCGGTGAAGAAGGCCTATCAGGATTTGCTCGCAGCTGTGACTGCAAGCGGCAATGGCACGCTCACGGCACTGCAATCGACTGCGCTGTCACTCGCCAACCCAATCATTGCCAAGTATTACGGCTCAGTCTGTAACTGACTGTTGCGGCGGCGACCGCGTCGAGGTTGTGCGGTAGGTGCATCAGTCGACGGTGTCGGAGCCGGTGTCGGTGGCAGTTTCGGAAGTGCGATCGTCGCGGCAAGGCCGAGTCCGATGATGATCGCGGCGACTCCAGTAGTGATCTTGCTTGCGCGAATCATCCCTGCGGCGGCAGCATCACCAGCAGCCTGAGTTTCGGGCTTGGCCTGCAGTGACGGAATGGCGGCTCCCGCTGATTCTGTGACCACGTGCGTCACTGAATCTTGGGTGGCGGGCGGCAGTCCCGTGTCTGCCAAGTTGGCACTCGTGGATTTCCCGAGCGAGGTGATGAGCAGGGTTCCGAGAATCGCCACCCCCAGCGCTGATCCGAGTTGGCGGAAGGTGCTTTGCAGTCCTGATGCCTGACCGGACTCTGCCACCGGAATCTCGGCCAGGATGACGCTGGTCAATTGAGCCGTTGCCATTCCGACGCCGAGGCCGTAGCAGAACAGCCAGAATGCGATCAACCATCCGCTGATACTGCTCGACAAAGTGAGGGCCAGCCCCGCGACGGCAAGCGCTTCGGTGCCCAGACCCAGTCGCACGACAGTGCGACCCCCGTACTTGGCAGTGAGCTTCGGCGTCATTCCCGAAATCAGGAAAGTGCCGACGGCGAGCGAGACGATCAGCCATCCGGTTCCCAGAGGCGAAAAGCCGAGGGCGTTTTGAAGCAGCAGGGGCAGTGTAAAGAGCAGACCGAATTCGCCGAGAGCAACGATGAGCGCTGCGATTGATCCGTACCGGAAACTGCGCACACCGAGCAGCCCAAGATCAACGAGCACAGGCTTGCCGGCAACGAGTCGCGTGCGTTGCGACCACGCGAAGGTCGCCATCAGCGCTAATCCGAGCGCCATCGCGATTGGTACGGGCGAAATAGCGCCCGAGTCTTGACGCCACCAGCCGTAGTTCTGTCCTTCGATGAGGGCGAACACGATGGCGCCGAGGCCGAGGGCCGAGAGTGCGACACCGCTGATATCAAGGCCGCGTTGTGTGGTGTCATCGCGAGTCTCGGGCACGTATAAGAGAATGCCGGCGATCACGATCAGTCCGACGGGTACGTTGATCCAGAACGCCCACTGCCAGGACACGTAAGTAGTGAGCCAGCCGCCGACGAGCGGCCCGACGGCGGCCATTCCGCCGATGGTCGAGCCCCAGACCGCGAACGCGATGGCACGTTCACGACCGGTGAAAATCGCGTTCACGGTCGACAGGGTGGCCGGAAGAATCATGGCCGCGCCGATGCCTTGCACGAGCCGGGCGGCGATCAGTTCGTTACCGGTCTGGGAGAAGCCGGCGGCGACGCTGGCGAGAACGAAGATGATGATGCCGATGAGGAACAGTCGTCGTCGGCCATGCAGGTCGCCAAGTTTTCCCAAGGTGAGCAGGAAGGCCGCGAACATCAGCGAATAGACCGCATTCATCCATTCGGCCTGAGTGGCGTCGAGGTGGAGATCTTCGATGATCACTGGAAGTGCGACGTTGACTACCGTCGCGTCCATGATGATGATCGAGACACCCAGTGCCACGGCGGCGAGGGCGAACCAACGCCCCTTGCCAGCGCGCTGGTCATTGGTGGAATCGGCTGTATCGTTTTTATCGACGCTCATGTCGGTATCTTACCGACAGAGGTGTCGGTAAGATACGGGGATCAGTGAGATTCGCACAAGAAGGGATGGCCGTGCCCAGAATCAGTGCCGCGACGGTGGCCGAGCATCACAGTCAGCGCCGTGCTGCTCTCATTCAGGCTGGCAGCGACCTGTTGGCCAATGAGGGACTCGACGCAGTGACACTCGGCGCAGTGGGTGCCGCCACTGGCCTGGCTCGTACGAGCGTCTATCAATACTTCGACTCAACGCCAGCCCTCGTCGCGGCGATTGTCGAAGATGCATTCCCGCGAGCCACCGAGCAGTTAGAGAACGCGGTCGTGCGAGGGACGACACCACAAACTCAGATCGATCGATTCGTGAGTGTTGCATTGGATCTCGCCTCAGACCCCACGCATCGCTCGCTCTACGCGCTGTCGAATGCTGACCTGCCAATACACTGCCGTGCTCGTGTTCGCGAACTCCACGCCTCGCAGTACGCGCCGTTGCTGCGGGCGGTTTCCGACCTTGACGTACCTGACCCCGAGCTGACCACGCGACTCATTGCCGGGTTGGTGCAGGCGGCCGCTCAGGCGATTGCGAGCGGTAGTTCGAGAACTCGCGTTCAGGCCCGAACGTTGGCGCTTATTCACTCGGGGCTTTCATCTGCTGAGTAGCGCGACTCGATTACGCCGCGGTCTTCTTCTTGCGCCCACCGAAGAGGCGCTCGATGAACGATTCCTTCGGCGGGCACTGGCAGCGCTTGGACTTCGGAACTCCTGCCATGACCTGGTTGACGTGCTGGCCACATCCGGCCCAGCCGGGTTTGCCACATCGACGGCACTGAACCTGTCGGCACACGGTGAGTTCCTCTCGTTGACGTTATCTGTCACTATACCCCCCGGGGTATCGTGACAGACGCCGGCTCGCTGATCAGTGGCGTTGTGGTCGCAGGGTTGCGTACGCCACTCGCATCCACACGATCGTCAGACCGGCGGTCGCGATCAGCCCCGCCACGCAGATCGCTGTGATGTCAGTGAGCGCGCCCAACGTCGAAAGTGACAGGGCCATTGCGCCGGCAGGAAAAACGAATGCCCACCAACCGGGATTGGCGGCAGTAACTCCACCCGTGGAAATGCGGCGCATCTCGAGCGCGGCAAACGCGGTCCACCACAGGCCAAAACCGATTCCTAGCGCGGCCATCATGCAGGCCGCCGTCACGCCATCAAATCCGGTGACGGCGGCTTGTTGTGCTGACTGGGTCAAGCGCATCGCTGCCAGGCCGAGAATTCCGGCCGGCGCCAGTGGAATCCAGAGTGACGGTGCGAGCGATGCAGGGGTGGGGCCGCGAAGTGTCAGGCGTGACATAAGTAGGGCGAACAACGCCAGAAAGAGCACGATGCCAACGCCAAGGAATGCGGCGCCGACGTACACCAAGAGTGGTGCGAGTGAAGGATTTGCGACAATCAACGCCGAAAGAGCAACAGGTACCAGCGCATTCATCACGGGCGGAATGAGCCACCCACCATTGACATCTTCAAGCCTGTGGTTCGTTCGTGTGAGCGCGGTGGTCCACGCGAGTGCGACAACAAGTGCGATGACTGTGCCGAGAACCAGCAGCAGTGCGGAGATCCAGAGGGCCGCCGTTGTCGGAATGAACTCGGGGCCAAGCCGTCCCCACCCATCGGCGAGGATAAGGAGACCGGCGGGCAGTGTGGCCAGCATCGGACCTCGACCGACGTCGCCCATTTCCTCGGCGAGATCGCCGCGTGACTTCAGCCGCCTCACATAGCGAGGAAGGAGTGCGACGCCGAGAACTGTTGCGGCGATGAGCAATCCGGCGGCGATGCGACTCAACCACATCCACGACCATTGGCTTGCCTGCGCATCCAGACACAGGGCGAGTACTCCGGTACTCATCACCGCGCCGTACCACGCGGGATGCATGTGTTGAGGGGGTGCCGGCGGCGCGTGCGCAGTCGACATCGTTCCTCCGCAGGGTTCTAGTAGTCAGGCCGCCTAAGCCAGCGTAGCCACTCGTCGTCCCCGAGTAATTCAAGTCGTCGCCAAAGCGGACTGTCTGGAACGGCTTGGCTCGGATGGCACGCGGCTGCCTGACGCTGTAGGGATCGGTCGACTGTGAGCCGTACGTCAAGGAGTTCAGGTGGGCGACCGACGAAGGCAGCGCCGTATTGCCCGCGCAAGGTATCGGCAACCTCGACCGGCAGGCACCACGCAAGCGCTCCTAATCCCAGTGCAGTTGCGGCTGTGACTCCCGCCGACGTCGCCGCGACGTGATCGGGATGTCCTGTGACTCCTCCTTCGTCAAACACGAGGAGTACGTCGGCCGAGACTGTTAGCGCGGTTGTTCGAGCATGTTCCACGAGTTCGTCGTGAGCTAGCGAACCGAGGGCGCCGTCTGGGTAGTCCAGTAACTCGACATGATCGATGCCCAGCACTTTTGCGGCGTCGGCAAGTTCCGAAGTTCTTTCAGTGGCGAGGTCGTCACTCGTGCCGCGCAGAGTAGATGCGGCTCCGCGTGTGTAGCAGAGCACGTTCACGCGCACACCGGATTCGATGAGCGTGCTTATGACTGCTCCTAGCCCGAAGGACTCATCGTCGGGATGCGCGATGACCGCGAGGACCGATGACAGGCCAAGTGCGGAGGCCGGGGTGTGGTCGATCGTGCTCTTGCTCACTCTCGCGCCTTTCGTTCGTGACTCACCTTGACTCAGGGTATACCCCCGGGGGTATACTTATGGGAGTTATTCACACCATCGGAGGTTTCCATGTGTAGTCCGGCAATGTGCAATCAGTGTGGCAAGATCACGTGGTCAGGGTGCGGTGAACACGTCGATCAGGTGATGGTTTCGATTCCCGTCGAACGTCGCTGTACCTGCCGCTGACCCAGCTGTTGACGGCTCAGCCCCTTCGTTCGTCGAGGGTCGAGTCTTCGGAGGATTCAATTGAGTACGAACAACACCCATGTGGTCGTCGACGTCGACGTTGCCACGGCGCGGCAGATGGTGAGCGAAGGTGCCGTCCTGCTCGACATTCGCGAGCCCCACGAGTGGGAGGCTGGACACTCACCCGATGCGGTCTTCCTGCCACTGGCCTGGATCAGCGACGCTCGGGCCTCCATTCCGGCCGGCACTCGCGTCGTGGTTACCTGTCACAGTGGTAATCGTTCGCGGGTGGGCACCGAGGTATTGCTCGCTCACGGATATGAGGCGTTCAACCTCGCCGGCGGAATGCAGGCGTGGGTTGACGCGGGCGAGACACTGGTCGACATGCACGGAAACCAAGGCGCGGTCGTCTAGCACTCCATGACAGATCCCGTTCTCGTTCTCCTCGCCGGCGCCGTGCTGGGGCTTGTGCTCGGACTGCTCGGCGGAGGCGGCGGCATTCTTGCCGTTCCGATGCTTGTCGCGCTCGGTGAGCCTGTTCTGGTCGCTTCAACCATGTCGCTGGTCATCGTCGGGGTCGGCGCCTCAGCCGCACTTGTTCCGCACCATCGCGCCGGACGAGTCGATTGGCGAATCGGGCTGATCTTCGGGGCATTAGGCGCAGTGGGGGCAGTGGTCGGTTCACGGATCGCTCCGATGCTGTCGGCATCGGTCCTTCTTGCTGGGCTTGTCGTGCTGTTGGCTATTGGCGCGTGGCTGATGCTGCGCGGTGCCTACCGAGCCTGGAAGCGCCATGTTGATGCGATGGCCGGTACCGAAACTGTGGCGGGAATCGTCACTCCAGGTGTCAGCGTGCTCGATGCGTCGCGCGCTCCTGAACCGGTGAAGATTTCGTGGCCGAAGACGATCGTTTTGGCTACCGCAGTCGGGTTGGTGACCGGAGTCTTCGGTGTTGGGGCAGGCTTTGTGGTCGTGCCGGCGCTCACGGCCGCGATGCACGTGCCGGTTCGTCGCGCCACAGCTACAGCACTCGTGGTGATCGTGATCAACTCGGCAGTCGCACTTGTTGCTCGTCACGAACACATGGGGCCGGCGACGATGACAGTCACGCTTGCTGTGGCGACCGCGGCCTTCTCAACCGTTGGGGCGATGCTGTCACCCCGGATCCCCACGTGGCTGCTCTCTGCCGCATTTGGCACGCTCATGGTCGTCGTGGCCATCTACACACTCGGAAAGGTTGTGACGTCGTGAGCGCACGCGAAGAGCACTGGCAGGGGATTTACCAAACCCGAGACACTCGTGAGGTCAGTTGGTTTCAAGAAGAACCGTCGGTCTCATTGCGGCTGATCGAGTCGGTCGCCGACTCGTCAGCTTCGGTCGTCGACGTCGGTGGCGGCGCATCATTCCTCGTTGACGCGCTCGCTGCTCGTGGCTTCACCGATCTCACGGTCGTTGATCTCTCGCAACGCGCACTCGATGTGGTCGGCGAGCGGCTGGCCGCACGCGGAGTATCGGCGGCGCTCGTTGCCTCGGACGTAACGACGTGGCGCCCGGCACGCACGTTTGACGTGTGGCATGATCGGGCCGCATTTCACTTCTTGAACGAGACGAACTTGCGTGAACGCTATGTCGAATTGGCCGCGGACTCGGTTGCCATCGGCGGCGCACTGATCATCGCGACGTTTGCCGTTGATGGCCCGACGCACTGCTCGGGTATCGAAGTGGCACGATACGACGCGCCTGAACTAGCGGAGGTATTCGCACCCCATTTCGTCGCTGTTCGCGACGAACGCGAAGAACATGTCACGCCATCCGGCGCTGTGCAGTCGTTCACGTGGGTGGTCCTGCAGCGAGTGTGAAGGGCTACGAACGGATTCGTGGAACGAAGCGACCGGTACGTGAGGCGTAGTCCGGGTAGTCCGCGAATCGCTCACCCAAGCGCTGTTCCTCCCAGCGTGCCTTGAATGTCAGCAGGATCGCCAGCAGTACGAAGAATGCCAGTACGAGCGCACTTCCGGAGACCAGCGTTCGGCAGAGTGCGAACAGGAGAAGTCCGGAGTAGATGGGGTGGCGCACCCATCGATATAGCCCACCGGTTCGTAGTTGGGCGTGCTCGTTCGGAATCGGCATTGCCGTCAGTCCGCGTCCAAGTCCCAGCCCCGCCACCGCCATCAGAACAAGCGCGGCTATTGCGAGTGCGTTGAGTAGCCACACGAGCCATTCGGGGAGTGACCACGCTGATGACGATGGAACGAAGATGATGAGCGCGAGAAGTGCGAACTGACCGATCACGAAGAGCAGGCCGGTGCGTTGCTCGTGTCTCCCCGCGTCATGGTCGCTCATGTCATCAGTATCAGGCGCTGCCGGTGACGAGTTGCCCACCGTTGTTCGACCATGAGCCAATTCCGCCGTCGAGGTCGTAAATGTTCGTGAAGCCGGCGTTGGCCATGTCGTTGAGGGCGAGGCCCGAACGCCTGCCGCTGTGGCAGTACACGGCGTAGGTGCCGGCCTTGTCGAGCGCGAGAATCTGGGTGGCGAAGTCAGCGCCCTCAATGTTGATGTTCTTGGCACCCTCAATGTGTCCGGAAGCAAACTCGGCCGGACTACGCACGTCAATCACAGTGACGCCGGGCTTGGAAATCGCGGCTTGAAAATCAGCTGCGGAGACGTGGGAGCCGCTAGCCGCAGCTGCCGTTGCAGCACCTGTGGCGCTGGACGACGTAGTGCCTGATGAACAGGCTGTCGCGCCGCCAATGACGGCTAGCGCGGCCAACGCGATAGCGGCTGTGCGGGTCAGGCCGCGGGTCTGGAGGGCGAACACGGTGTGCTCCTTGTAGTCGGGTGGTGAAGGTAGATCAGGAGGAGACGGGTTCGTGCATGACTTCCCAGGCCGCGAAACCGCCTGTGAGGTCGGACGTGTCGGTGAGGCCGCGGTGGCGAAGGAAACTCGACGCGACACTTGAGCGCCATCCGCCCTGGCAGTAGGCGACAACTGGGCGATCGGTGGGGACCTCTTCGATGCGGCGTGCCAGTTCGGCGAGTGGGATGTTCGCAGCGCCCGGAATCATGCCAGCCTCAAGTTCGCCGACGTTGCGTACGTCGACAACCCACGGTGCGCCGTTGGATTGCATCAGTTCCGCCAAGGCTGCGGGAGTCAGACGACTTGCCTGCGTGACGGAGTTGGGCAACTCCATCATTGTGCGCTCGGCGTCGGCGACGTATCCGGCAACTTCGTCAAAGCCAATGCGCGACAGGCGAGTGGCGACCTCATCTTCACCGCCAGTTGCGGCGATGATCACGACGCGGTCGGTAGGCGCGAGAACCATTCCGGCCGTCTCTGCGAAGCGCCCGTCTGCGGGAATGTTGATGGCACCCACCAGGTGACCGGCGGCGAACTCAAGATTCTCGCGAGTGTCGATGACGACGGCGCCATCTGAGAGAAGGGCGCGCACGGCATCGGTGTCGAGAGCAGTGAGAGTGCGCTCGGAGTCGAGAACATCGCGGTTCTTGCGATTGAGAATCGCGTCATAGACGAAGTACTCGGGTGCTGCGGGCTGACCGGCGGTGACAACAGCGAGGAACTCGCCTTCGCTCATGGGCTGGCAGGCGTAGTTAAAGGCACGTTGTTCACCGATGGTGGATTGCTTCTCAGTGGAGAGATTCTTGCCGCAGGCCGAACCGGCGCCGTGAGCGGGAAAGACCCGCACTGCGTCGGGCAGTCCCATCAACTTGCGTTGGATGGAGTCGAAAAGCATGCGTCCAAGTTGATCGGCGGTGAAGCCAATCGAGGCGAGCAGATCAGGGCGACCAACATCACCAATAAACAGTGCATCGCCGGTAAGTACGCCGTATGCAACATCGTCGTCTGCGTGCTCGAATACCATCACGCTGATTGATTCGGGAGTGTGGCCAGGAGTCGTAATGATTTCTAGCACCGCGTCGCCGAGCACGATGCGCTCACCATCGGCGAGTGCACGACTTTCGTATTCGGTTTGCGCGACGTCGCCGTAACCGATCCAGGCACCTGTCGCTGCGGCCATTTCAAGATGACCGGCGAGGAAGTCGGCGTGAAAGTGCGTATTGATCACACCCACGATCGTCAGACCGTTCTCGGCGGCTTCCCTCAAGTATTCGTCGACGTCACGCTGGGGGTCGATCACGACCGCTTGCCCGGTTGACGTGTCGCCAACGAGGTAGGAGGCGTGCGAAAGGCAGTCGAGGTAGTGCTGAGAGAAAAACACAGATCGGTCCTCGCGTTGTGAGTCGGAGTATTCAGGAGTGGGCTTTTAGGAGAGTGAGAGGAAGAGCTTCTCCAGAGCGGCGACATCAACGCTCTCGTTGGAGGTGGGGTTAGTCAGGCAGTCGCGCATTCCGCTGGCCACCATGGCGAATCCGGCGCGATCAAGTGCCTTGGAGACGGCGGACAACTGCGTGACGATGTCTTTGCAGTCGCGGCCCTCATCGATCATTCGAATCACGGCTGCTAACTGGCCTTCGGCGCGCCGAAGGCGGTTGAGGATGGGTGTCACGTCGTCGGCATTGAGCTCCATGGTTCCTCCCTCCCTGGTGGTCGTTTCGATTGCTCTCAACTGAAGACAGTATATACCCCCGGGGGTATCTAAACAACTCGTCCACACGGGGCACGCGCGGCAAGGGGAGGGCTCCTGTGTGGAAGCCCTCCCCAATTGATGGAGCGCGCTGACTAGCCGCCGAAAGCGGCGAGATGGTGCTCAGAACCAGTCCGCAGATGGGTGAAGACACTCACGACATCAGGTGCAGTGATGCCCTTGAGATCGGCCGTGAGGTCGGCGATGTCGGTCTGTTCGACGGTGACTCCCGCGGCGAGAGCCTTTTCTTGTGTCGTGGCTCCGGCCAGCAGGCTGTCGTACAGCGACTGGAACCTGCTACTGGCAAACTCGCCCTCAGCAAGTCCTGCGGTGGGGTCGGCGATGTCGTAACGAGTCAGCAATGCCCGTACGGCGTCAAGATGATGGGTCTCAGCGCGAGAGATCCGACTGAATTGCTGAACATCGGGAAATTTCGTTGCGAGGGCAACGTAGAGATCGTGTGCCAACTTTTCCTCTTCGGCCATCGAGGCCAAATTAGCCTTTTGGTCGACGGTGAGAGTGCCGGAGGCGAGTGAGTCGATATTCAGCCCGCTGCCCATTCCTCCGCCGCCCATGCGCATGCCATTGCCTTGTCCGTTGCTGTTACCCATCATTCCGCGGTCGGTGTCCTGCATCATTCCGACGCCGTATCCATCACCCGCGCGTCCGTTGCCGTTTCCTGATCCGCCCTGGGCGATCGCGGGTCCGGCGATTAATGCGATGGCGGTCACGCCTGCGGCGATTCCTCCGACGATTGCAATGTTGCGCTTCATGGTGTCCTCCTGAGTCAGTGCCGGCGGGGGCCGGCGTGTGGCTGTTACTTCACCTTCACTCTCGGACCTCGGTGAGGAGGTGCCGTGCGCTCGGTGTGGAGATCGTGTGGAGATTCGTCGCTGAGGTTGCTGTGAGAACCCGAAGGCGTGCCGCGCGGAGCACAATGGAGTTATGGCGACAGTTCTGGTGGTGGAAGACGAGCGCGATATTCGCGACATCGTGCGTCGCTACCTTGAGCGCGAGGGATACTCGGTTCTCACGGCGGCAACCGGGGCAGAGGGATTACGGCTCCTCTCTGACGGCGCGCCAGATCTACTGCTGCTGGACCTTGGGCTTCCTGACATTGACGGTCTGGATGTGCTGCAGGAAGCCACTCGCATTGGTGTGCCTGTCATTGCGTTGACCGCGCGCAGTTCTGTGGAAGATCGAATTCGCGGATTGGAACGCGGCGCCGATGACTACGTGACGAAGCCATTCAGTCCTCAGGAAGTGGTGCTGCGCGTTGCTGCGGTTCTCGGTCGTGCGTCACGCACGTCCTCAGATCAAGCGGCAACTTTCGGACACGGACGGCTGGTCATCGATACCGCGCGGCACCGTGCTGAGTTTGATTCCGTGGAGCTTGACCTGACGCCCACCGAATGGGGTTTGCTCACGACCGTGGCGGGGACGCCTGGTCGCGTATTTTCACGAAGTGAACTGGTGAACCGGGTGCGCGGCTATGAGTTCGCGGGCTACGAACGCACCGTCGACTCCCACGTGAAAAACCTGCGCCACAAGCTCGGGCTGGATGGTGCAGAAGTCGTCGAAACCGTTCTCGGCGTGGGGTACCGACTGGGGTTGTCTCGTGACCAGTGACAGTCGACGTGGATTCGGCCCCCTTGGTAACCGAATTCTGTTCGCCTTCATGGTGGTGGCCTTCACCTCTGTGGCGGTGTTGACCGTAGCTGCTTTGATCGGAACGTCACGGGGGCTCTCGGCCGGTCAGCAAGCTGATCGTGCAGCGGCATCAACTGCGGTGGCGTCAGCGGCGGCTCAGGCTTATGCGCAGCAAGGCGGTTGGGCTGGCGCTGACCTCGCAGCCGCCGACGCGGCCGCAGTCCAAGCCGGTGCGCGACTTATCGTGCGTGACGCACAAGGGACGGTTGTTCTCTCCCCCAATGGCTCAACGACTAATGGCATGGGCATGGGCATGGGGATGGGTAATAGTGCGGCCTCGACCGAGACGCCCGTAGTCGTGAACGGGACAACGGTTGGAACGGTCCGTCTTGCGTTCGGAGCAGGATCGTCGGGTCAGGCGCAACAGATTGCATGGACATGGATTCTGGTAGCGGCAGTCGCCGCACTTCTCGCCGCACTCGCGGTCTCGTGGTACGTCACGCGAAGACTGACCACGCCACTTGTGCAGATCTCGGCTGCCGCACGAGCCTTTGCAGCGGGCGATCGATCGGCCCGGGCAGCCATTGACGCTGCTGCCGCACCCGGTGAGTTAGGTGACCTTGCGCGTGCGTTCGACGCCTCTGCCGACGCCGTGGAACGTTCGGAATTGACCCGTCGTCGAATGGCCGCCGATCTCGCGCATGAATTGCGCACGCCGCTCGCAATCCTGCAAGCAGGCCTTGAGGAATTGCGCGATGGATATGTCGAGGCAGATTCGGCGCGACTAGCTGCACTGCACGATCAGAGTGTGCGCATGGGACGTGTAGTGGGTGACCTCTCGGAGTTGTCGGAAGCGGAGGCGTTCACACTCACGATTCGTCCCGAACTGCTTGATCTCAGTGAACTGGCCGCTGATGCGCTCGGCGCCGCGATGCCGAGCCTTGCGGCGGCAGGGTTGAACGTCACGACAGCGTGTGACAACGGGGTGATGGTGTGGGGTGATGGCGATCGTTTGCATCAGGTCGTTGGGAATCTCCTCGCGAATACGGCTCGGCATTGTCGGGTGGGTGACAGCGTGACTGTGACGGTGTGTGAGACGGATGATTCCGCGATGTTGACCGTTGCCGATACAGGGCCGGGAATTGCTCCGGAGAATCTGGACTCAGTGTTTGATCGGCTGTGGCGGGGGCGGGCCGATGTCGACTCCGCCGGCTCAGGTATCGGGCTTGCGGTAGTACGTGAGTTGGTGACCGCTCATGGGGGACGCGTTGTGGCAACATCCGACGGGATTCATGGGAGCACATTTACCGTCACCCTGCCTCGGGCGGATTCATAGAATTTGCGTCAACATTGGGCATGCCCCATGTGGCTCGCGAAGCGCCGGGCAGTCGCTGTGAGGTGTGGCCTTTCATGCGATGAACTCTTTTGGCGCACACTGCGAACACCCGGTGGGTCTTCTCGGGCGTAGCGTGAAGTCATCAGCAAGTTCGCTTGCAGATAGGGGTTACGCGATGCAATCTGTCTGTCGTCAACTGGGCAGCGTGACCGCCGCCCTTCTCTCACTCACAATTGCGGCCACGATGTCCGCCGCAATTCCAGCGGCCGCGCAGCCCGACATTGGGTCGACGGCGCTCACTCCCGCGGTGAGCGCGGGTCAATGCTGGAAGGCGAATCAAAAGGCCATGGACGCGTGGTCGTGGTCGTGGGCCGCGGTGCCGTGTACCGCAACACACAACTTGATCACCTTTGCAGTCATTCCGGTTCCGGCGGTATGGGGTGATGCGTACGTCACGCAGCCCACGACGGAAGATCCTCCGGCCTTGATGGTGACCCGAATGCATAACACTTGCTTCTCGAGATTGCGCACGACCTTGAAGCCCTACTCGGTGAAGCCGTCTCATCTGTCGATCGTGGGAAGCGTCTTCTGGCTGGACTACTCGAGAGTCAATGGAACGTTCTACTCTCCGACTCGCGCTCAGTGGACCGCCGGACAACATTGGGTTCGGTGCGATATCGGGGTGGATGCGTTCGGCGCGGCTGCGGCACCTGGTTTGGTGAATCTTCCTCGTACTCTGAATTTGCTGCTTAACCAGATCAAAGCCAACCCGACCTTCTACGCTGAATGCGAAGACGTCGACTGGAACTTCGCTGACTGCCGTCGTTCGCCCAAGCACGTGGTCAATCGACTCTTTGACCTGCGTCTGAGGTCCGGCGAGCCATATCCGGGAACAAGCGTGGTGAAGGCACGCGCCAAGAAGGCGTGCGCAGCTCGAGGGCGTCAGTGCGACTGGTTCGATTGGCCGAGCGCGCTGGGGTGGGCGAGGGGTTACGTTGCGTCGAGGCAGTGGAAGAGTCGCTAGTGGTGGTGGCTGTTCTGCACTCTCGCCAGACCTGGCGCCCTGCGGTGGGGTCGATAGCGCGTGGGTGCGTGCCAGTGGGACGCTTACTTTATGCGTATCTCACTCACGAGTCGTCCATCCGCTGATGTTGTCGTGATCGGGTTCTTTGCCGATCGCAAGCCCGCCGTCGGTGCGTTAGAAGGAGTGGCCGGCACGGGCGTTGATGTGGTTGCTTCCGTGCGTGGCACGCCGGCATTCCGAGGCGGCGTGGACGATGCGCCCATTGCGATCCCTCCGATTGCTCCGAAGCAGCCGACGATCATCGTCGTGGGCCTCGGTCCGCATAAGAACGTAACAGCCGATGTCATTCGCACGGCCTCGATGCGTGCGGCCAGTCATGTGCGCGGCCGACGAAGCATCGCGACCACGCTGGGCCAACTCGGCGACGATCGGGCCGAGTCGGTGCGTGCTGCGATCGAAGGCAGCATCTTCGGTTGCTTCCAACGCCCGAGGCCAGAGTCGGCGCCGTACTCATCTCACGAGGCACTGCCGACATCAGTTTCCGTTGTTGTGAGCGCCGACGATGCGCGCGACCTAGGTGTGAAGGCTGCTGCCGCCCGAGGCCAGGTGACGGGCGAGCGTCTCGCATGGGTTCGCACTCTCACCGATACTCCGGCCGGACATCTGACTCCGACGGTGTTCGCAGCAGAGATTGCGCGTGATGCCGCCGAGGCCGGTGTCACCGCGTGCATCTGGACTCAGGATGAGATTCGCGAGGCCGGCTTCGGCGGGCTTCTGTCGGTCGCAAAGGGCAGCGCGGAACTTCCCCAGGTCGTCGAGCTCTGTTACGGCGACCAGACATCACCGCTGGGTATCACAGGTAAGGGAATCACCTTCGACGCCGGCGGCATTAATCTCAAGAAGCCGCTCACCGAGGTGCACTGGATGAAGTCGGACATGGCGTCGGCAGCGGCCGTGGCGGGAGCGATTTCTGCAGCAGCGCGGTTGGGGCTCGACGTTGGTGTTCGCGCGATTCTGCCGCTGACCGAAAACATGGTGAGTGGCACGGCCACGCGTCCGGGCGACATTGCGGTGCACCCCGATGGAATGACCACCGAGGTACTCGACACTGACTGTGAGGGCCGCGTGATTCTCGCCGACGGCATTGCGTACTTGGTGGCACAAGGTGTGAGTGGCGTCATCGACATCGGAACTCTCACCGACGCTGCGGGGTATGGGCCCGATCTTTGGGCCGGTGCTAGCAATGACGATGCGCTGATGAGCGAGGTGCTCGGTGCGGGTTACCTTTCCGGCGATCGCGGGTGGCAGATGCCGCTGGTTCCTGGATACCTCGAGATGATGCGTTCCAAGCACGCTGATCTCATCAATGGGTCAATCGCGGTGCCGGATTCCTCGGTGTTGGCGGCCACGTACTTGCGACAGTTCGCGGGCGATACGCCGTGGGTGCACATGGATGTCGGTTCCAAGGCGTACATCACCGATCAGTGGGAAGCCTGGCCCGCGGGTGCGACGGGCGCTCCGATGCGTGCGTTGTTGCGTGTGTTGGAAGGCCGCGCGGCCGAGTAGTGGGGCGCTTTAACGCGCTAGGTGCGCGCTTGGGTGCCCCCGATGGGGGAATGGGGTTTGAGGGATGCGTCGGTGCCTGCTCTTCCTCAGACGATGAGGTCGAGCAGGTCTCGGTTTCCGGTTTCGATCGATTCGAAGTACATGCCGATCCCCGAAAGGCCCTGCATCAGGCCAGGCGGTGGGCTCTCATCGGCAGCGTGGATGTTTCGTGACAATCGGAAGTTTCCGCGCTCGATTGCAGCCTCGATGACGGTGCCTTCAATACTGGCGGCCGCCACAATCCACTCCGCGTCTCCCGACCATGTTGCTGCTTCGCGCAGGAACAACGCCCTCCCGAGGTTTCCGCAGCACAGCCAGTCGACGGCCGTGAGTGGCGCTGCCTTCGTCGCATGTGCGGCGGCGTAGATGTCGTCGCTCCAACGGTCGGCGTCAGGATGCGTCGGAATCGCACGCAGCGCCTGAATGCGTGCCAGTCCGATTCCTGGCGATCCCGTACACCAGCCCGCCATCAATCCGGGGGAGCCATCGTTCACGCGAAAGTCGGGCCAGCTGGCTGTTCTCGCGTCGAAGACCTCCGCTTCGTATTGCAAACCGCGTGCGCCGGCTTCCACCAACTCGTCATCACCGAGAGCGACTCCTGCTTCGATCAAGGCAAGCCCACAACCGCTGGCGCCGTGCGCGAGTCCAGTGAGTGGCCGCCCAGACTTGGCCGAGGGGCGCCACGCACCGGTTGACCTTTGCTGAGTGGCGAGAAGGTGTCCTGAGAGCAGCAGGAGTGTCCGCAGCGTTTCATCTGTAGGTGTGAGTTGGTGTGAGCGCGCAATCCAATTGATGGCGCCGGCGCTTCCGCTCATGACATCGCGTGCTCGATCCTTGGCTACTGCCTCAGCGGTAATCGAGTTCATGAGAGTGCGAGTCAGAGCCGCGAAGTCGATCGACGCAGCGAGTTCGGTGCGGGCCAATAGGTCGAGCGCGCGCAGGAATCCGCCGACACCCGCCATCCCCAACCCGCTCTCACGCATGAATCGGAATCTCTCGAACTCGTCGGTGCTTGTGAGGACACGCACTACCGGTGCCACGACCTCGTGCGCGAAAGCGACGTGTTCGTGTTCGTTACTAGTACTGAGAAACGCGGCGATGCCCACTCGACCGGCGTAGAGGCCGGAGTCGACCACGTCGAATCGGTAGCGATCAACGTCGCTGCCACTGACGGGTAGAAGAGTCAACCAACTGGGTGCTCCGGTTCGGTCGGGAAAGGCCGTCAACTTCAGACTGTCGCGAAGTGAGTTGGCATCAGCGATGCGTACCCGGGTGTCGCGTGAATCCTCAGATGCGCGCACCATCTCAATACTCGACTCGCGTTCTGAGCCGTAGCGCGCGGCCATGGAGCCACGAATAAGTCGCACTTGCCACGCGAGGTCATCGGCGGAGAGAGACTGCGTTCGCGTGATCGCTTGAGAGAGGCCGTCGTGCTCAAGAAGACCTTTGATGACACGGTGACCTCCGTCGATGTCCATCGACCCAAGGGGGTAGTCGAAGTACGGAATGTCGAGGTTCTCGCAGTCATGCAGTTCTGCGAGAAATGCATCCCAGAGGGCTGGTCGTTCGTCACTCACGAGGGAACTGCGTGAAAGTAGGTCGAGTTCGAAGCCGCGCACACGCGCCGAGCGCAGTGCTGCCGCGGAGGTCGCGCGTCTATTCACTACCGCGTAGACGTTTGTTGCGCGCAAGATGGCTCGTCGGCGCACTCCTTTGAAGTCGGCGATGGCCGACACAACGAAATCTGAGACCTCGGGCCGCATTGCAGTCTCATAGAGTTCGGTGAAGCCGGCGATCAGATCGTCGACATGGTGCCTCAGCGGGTTCGGCGAACGACCATCCACCGGCAGGCTATGTGGTTGGGCACCTGTGGCAGGGCGAGTAGCCCACACAACTGCGTCAGTGTTCACGTAACGCCACCCGGGGACAGGTGCCCGCTCTGGCTGGCACGAATCGATGCCTAAGCTACTGACATCACTAGGCGAATTGGCGGCGCTGAGAATCCATGTCGGTAACATCCCGACTCGAAGTACCGAGGCCTCAAGTGGATCGGGGCCGCGAATGACTTCCGCTGAACCGATCGACACGTTCTTACCTTCGAACAGCGTCTCGGCGTCGATGAGGTGCAGGGTAGGCCCGTGCGCGATGAGGTTCTCGTAGTGGCAATCGTTTGCGCCCAGCACATAGAGGATGGCGAGTAGTCGACCGGCGCATTGGTAGAAGTCGGAGTACTGGTCGGGGGTGCAGGGCAGGTGGGTCACGCGCGAGACGTATCCGTAGTCGTCGCACCGCACCGTGCGCACAGCTGGCTCGATGCGACCGGCACTCTGGCCGACGACGTGGGTGACGAACTGATGAAACTTCTGTTCGATCGCAATGTCCTTGGGCTTGTACACCACTTCGCGTTGGGTGTCGCCAACCGCGAAAACAACAATCGCCACGCTTCGACCACCGCGATGCGGATCACTGAGGCCCCACTGCACCTGCTTAAGTACTGACGCCTGGGCAATACCGAGCTCGGTGTAGAGAAGTGGTCGATCGCGATCGACACGCTCAAGGAGTTCGGTGACCGCGGCACGCCATTGACGACACGCCACCGCGATGATGCGACCCATCACTGGAAACTCGCTGAGAAGCCGGTCAAGTCCATCACCGAGGTTCTCGCGACAGTACGCTGCGTAGGTGACCTGGGAGGTCGTGTCGAACGTGTCCGGCGCGCCGAGACGCAACATCAGGGACTGTCCCGCCGTTCGGTTGCGGGTGAAGTCTTCAGTCACGGCCCGATCGATCAAACCGGAGAGTCGCACCAGAAGTGCTCGCCGCAGATCATCACGTGCCGTCGCGGTGACGTGTGTGAGACATGCCGCATCGATGCGCGTCTTCAGCGACGTCCACGCCCACGCGGCAATCGGCCAGAGTAGATGGGCGAAAGGAATGGGTTCCGCGCTCACTCCGAGTGGGATCGACTCGTCCATCTCGGCCAGCCAGTGGGCGTTCGATGCCTTACCCTCAGCAGCGATGCGGCAAGTGGCGCGCAGTTCAACAAGGTCGGGCCACCAGTCGTCTGCGGATGTGTCGGGTTGGGCCGCGATCAGCGCCTCGGCGTCGGTGGCGGTAAGGCCGCTCCATGCCAAACGCTTGTCGAAGGTGCCGAGCGCATCGGGGTCAATATTCTTTCGCCAAGCCGCAAGGTCTGCCTCATCGCTGGCAGTTGGTGGAGCGTGGTTGATGTGCAGTGTGTGCGCGAGTCGGTCGTCCCATCGCCACCCATGCGCGCGTACGGCATCGTCGGTCGAAGAAACCTGCGGCACTTCGGACCTGGGCACACTGCCAAGGCTAGCGTCGAGCATTGGGGTCGGCACCGTGCTGGCACGGTGGCGAGGGCCACCAGAAGCCAACGACCGGTTCAAGGTCCTCTTGTGGTGTTATGGTCGCGATTCGTGGAGTCTCTCGGCATGGGTGCCGTGCGAGCGGGATGACCCCACCACCAGCGAGGAGACCGTATGGACGCCGAAGACATTCTCGACACACTCAAGGCCTATGTGTACAGCAAGGATCTTGACGGTAATTACACCTACGCCAACCGGTCGGTGCAGAAACTCTTCGGTGCCGACCTTGCTGGCATCGTAGGCAAGGATGACAGTGAGTTCTTCGATCTAGATCGTTCTAACGAACTTCGCGCTAACGATCAGGAAGTCCTGACCACGGGTAACACTGTGAGCCGCGAGGAACGCAACATCATCGAGGAAACCGGTGAAGAGCGGGTGTTCTGGACAGTGAAGAGCGCGGTGCGTGACGAGGTGGGTACCGTTGTTGGAATGTGCGGCGTCTCCATCGACATCACCCCGTAGCGGACGTATCGACATCTTCATGACAGCGGAGAGGTAAACGTGGACATCGGCGTCATTGTGGCCACGGTTGTTCCGTTGGTGGCGCTTGCGGTGGTGCTCACCCTTGGCCGCAATGGTCGTCGGCTGTGGCCACTGGCACTTCTGGCACTGTTGTGGGGATTTCTCGACACTTATCTGGTCATACACATCAACGACCGGTGGGCCGCTGCCTTCGGCTTGACCTCGCTCATTGTGTTAGGTGCGCCAATCGCTGAGGAGATCACCAAGGCTCTAGCGCTTCCATTTATTAGTGCATCTCGCCGAGCTACGTGGTTTGTCGATGGGGCAGTTCTCGGTGCTGCCGCGGGCACGGGCTTCGCTATTCGCGAGAACTGGGTGTACCTAGAGCGGGCCGGCGCCGACGAGGGCCTCGGTCTCGCCCTTGCGCGGGTAACGTCAACGAACTTGATGCACGCTGGGTGCACCGCCATCGTCGGTGCGGCAATCGTGTTGGCGTACAGCCGCGGCTGGCTGGCTCGCGTGGCGATTCCGCTAGCAGGGCTTTTCATCGCCATCACGTTGCACTCGACCTTCAACCGTCTCACTGAGACCGAGGGCGTCTCCCCACTGCTGATCACCGCCACTGGAATCGCAGTATTTGGCATTGCCGTCGCCATCGTCGGGCTTGGCTTTCCGATCTCGGCGCGTTGGGTGCGCGAGGATCTCTCGCGTCAAGGTGCGACGGCGAGCGAGCAGGCAGCGCTCACGGGAAGTAGCGTCCCTGAAATCCTCGACGCCTTCGAGGTTCGCTACGGGTCGGCCGCCGCCGGGAGTGCTGAGCAATTGGTGAGTGTGCAACGGAGACTTGCCATCGCGCACAGGTCCGGACGTGCCTCCGCTGCAGAGGTTGACCACCTGGAAGAAGAGGCCGCATCCCTTCGGCGCGACATCGGAATGTTCGCCATGATGTGGCTGCGGTCGCACCTTCCTGTTGATGACGCTGACCCCAGTATTTGGGGGGCACTTGACGAGTCCATCGATGTTGACGAGCAGCTACAGACGTCTGCTCCCACGGGGCTGTGGGCCCGGCTGAATGACGTGGCACCCGCCAATGACGAGGTCGTGGCAGATTTTGAACCTCCGGCCGACTAGGGTGGCCTGACAAGCAGGAAGGAGCGCCGAGATGCTCTGTGCACAGTGTGACGAGAGCGCGCGGGGCGTCTGCCGATTCTGCGGCCGGGGTGTGTGCGCCACGCATCATGCGGCGATGCCGTTCATCATTACTGTTTTCGGTAACGACCCTCCGCGTTCGATCGTGGTGGGAGGCACGCTGTGGTGCCAAGTGTGTCGCCCACAGCCCGAGCCCATTGCAATGCCGGAGTTGACATGAGTACCGAGGGAATGTTTGAGCGCGTCGAAGGTGAACTAGAGGAACGTGAGGCCGACGCGACACCGCTCACGATGTCCGACATCTTGCACTTGCCCGATACTCAGTTGGCACTGATGCGGCACATCATGAGGTCACAAGAGCCACTCACGGTGGCTCAAGCCTCTGAAGGACTCGGCTGGACTCAAGCGGAGGGTGAGCGAGTCGTGGGCGAATTACGCCTGACCGGATTACTCGCCGTCGAAGACGATCGGCTCAAGGTGCAGCCGTTGCACAGCAACACGCGAATCAAGCCGGGCGGCTTGTGGGGAACACTCAACGATCTCTAGTTCAGACCGGCACGAGTTACTACCGTGGAAGCACGGTGGTAGTTCGTGGTTGTGTGCATCACTCTGGGCCAGACGTGTTCACCGACCAAAGTGAGAATCCACGTGCCTGAAGAGCAGACGACCGATCCTTACGCCGACATTCGGCATCGACACATCTGGGGAACTTTCTTCTTCGCTATCGGAAGCTCGATGGTGAGCATCGTCACCGCTTACATCGTTTACCAGCAGTCAGGGTCGGTCGCGGTAAGCGGGCTCATCGTGGTGTGTTCGTCGCTGCCGGCAATTCTGCTACCCGCGCCCGCGACTGCGATTGCTCGTCGGTGGGGAGGTCCTAAGGACTACATCTTCTCGCGTATCGCTATTGGAATAGTGGGATTCTTCCCGGTGGCGCTATCGATATCCGGCAACCTAACGACCGCAAGCCTGTTGGTGTGGTTTCTCGCGACAGGGGTTCTCTACGCGCTTTCTAGCCCGGCGACGGGACTAGTCCGCGCCATGATTGCAGCGCCCGGGCAGGTGCCCGAATTCAACGGTGCCCTCGCGAAGGCATCGGCATCGGGAACAATCATCGGGTTGCTTGCAGGTGGCGCCATCTTCGCTGCCATCGGGTCAACGTGGGTATTCTTCATCGGCGCGCTGGTGTCAATCGTCGAAGCGCTCTCGGTGTTCGGGCTGCTTGGGCGTGCGCCGCACGCAATTGGCCCGCGCGAGCGCTTCCGTGAGGCGATTGCTATTCGGCGTGGCAACCGCAGCGTTCGTGTGATCTGCATGTTCAGTGCGTGGTGCTTCGTTATCGGTGGCTATAGCGTGACGTTGCCTGCCATCGCCGCGCTTATCGGCACGAACCCACTTATCCTTTCGGTGCTGCAGACCGCCGCCGTCGTTGGTGGGTTGATCGTTGGCTGGGCGATTCATTCAGCGCACGGCTCGATCCCATGGGGTCGGGTCCACCGACTCTTGTACATCGTCGTCGCGGCTGGAATTGGTGTGCTCGCATGGGCGGCCAACCACACGGCCACGAGCGCCGACGCTTCGGTGTCGGGTGAGCAATTCAACCCCTACCTGCTGTTGCTCATCGCATCGGTGGCGATCATTCCGGTGGGCTTCGCACTCACTATGGATGGCACGATTCTCGGGTCGCTCATGCAGGTCGTCTCGCAGAAGGGTTCCGGCGGTGCATTGCTATCTGGCTACGCGATGATCCCCGCGCTCTTTGTGCCCATCGGTCAGGAGTTGATTGGTTTCGCCTCAGACACGTGGTCGGTCAGTGCGGCTCTCGCGGGTGTGGCAGCCATCGCACTGATCGGTGTGTTGATTGGGCCGCACGTGCAGTTGCGTGAAGACCTCAGTCGATTGAGTGAAGCCGAAGAGCCGCCGGCTGCGCCGCCTGCGCTGCCACATGCAGGTGGAAGCACGAACGAAGGTCGCCCACAGCTCGTCGACTAGGACGAGTGATCAGTGTGGTGGTGCACAAGCTTCCAGCCACCCGGTTCACGACGAAACACGTTGGTCGCACGGTGCGTGATGTTCACCCGTTGGCCGTTGATGACGTGATCAATTCCGTGTTCGGTGCACGTGGTGTAGCCCAGGTCAGGGCCCTCGACCATGTGTACGTCGGTCACCTCGATGCGACCACCAAGATTCATCGCGGCAGAACGCGCGAACTCGTCGGCCACGGCGTCTCGACCCTTGATGAAGCCGCCGAACGGTCCGGCGTACGTCACGTCATCGCTCGTCGACCATGCTGCCTGAACGGGCGCGGGGTCTCCGGTGAGCATCACATTCAGCGCTGCGTACAAGTTGTCGTGTGCTGATGCGAGCGTGTCGTCGATCATTGGTGTCTCCCTAGAGGCGCAGCGTCTGTGCTGCTAGGCCGTTTGGTAGAGCGAGAGTTCTGCGAGGTGTTCGTCCGGGGCAGTAGTGAAACCGCCCTCGACTCCGTTCAACGCGGGCATGAGTCGCTCGACCACGAACGTTTCGAATGCGGTGCGCGATTCCCAGATTGCACTGATGACCCAGCCGCCGTCGCACGGTCCGGCAGCGCTCGAGAGCTGGCCAGCAGGAAGCGCGCCATCGGGGTGCACTGCATTGAGAACAACCGCGTACTGCTCGGCCGTGCCACCTGGATAGAAGTGGGTCATGAGGAACGGCACGTCAGGCTCCTAGCGTCGTGGGTGTGGTCATTTGTATCAGAGATCGCACGCGAGCTGGTCCTTCATCTGTGCTGCGATCCTCTGCGAAGAACATCGGCCACCTCGTCGACGGTCGACATCGCGCCCGTCGCTACCGACAAGACCAACTCGTAGGCCTCGTTGTTGGTGAGAGTCAAATGCCATCCGTTCACTCCGATCATGGCAATTGCTCCCGCAAGCGCCAGTCGCTTGTTGCCGTCGATGAGTGCGTGATTGAGGCAGATCGAAAGAAGCAGGGCTGCCGTTTTGGCGTGTAAGTCGGGGTAGGCGTCGGCTCCGAACGCACTCGCACGTGGGCGGGCGGCCGCGGCCTCGAGCAGCCCGGCGTCGCGCAGTTCGACTGGCGCGCCGATTGCGCGCTCGGCGACGTACAGCAGTTCTTCTAGGGTGAGGTAGATCATTGCCCGAGGCGTTCGAGGGCTTCGGCGTAGCGAGGTAACTCGTCGTTGAGTACGGAATCGAGGAGTTCGCGGCGACTCGCACGCTCGACGTACTCGCGCACAGCCTGAGTGATGATCTCTGCCTGGGAACGGCCCTCCTGCTCAGCCTGCCGACTAAGCGCGGCGGAATCTTGGTCGGAGAGTCTGAGAGTCATGGCCATGCGTCCAGTATGCCACGGTGATACCGTTTCTGATACCACTGTCCACCGAAGGTTCTAAGGCGTGCAACCTCAAAGTTGAGTTGCGGCCCTTGTTGGGTGAGGCGTGCGGCACGCCAGACTTACAACGGGACGCTGTAGCTGGTTTCGGTCTTGTACCGGATGGAGCCCTTGGTCAGGGGTGAGGTGCTTCCGGGGAGGGTCGGGAACCCGCACCCGTGAACCCGGGAACTCGCTCCTGCGCGGCGCTCAACATGCGCATGACGGTGGTCTCGCGTGGTTCCAGTGCGGTCATCGCCTCACTGGCATTACCGCGCCATGCTCGAGATTCGGGCGGTGTGACACACGTGAGCGTCGGTGGAAGCGGGTCGAGCATCTGCCCGCTCCACGCCAGCCCGAGATCGTGCGCGATGCGCGTGACCTCCGCGGCGGGGTCTTCCACCAGTGACTCGAAGCAGGAGACGGTCCAGCGATCAGGCGGTAGTTCAGCGAGGTCGTCGAGAATTGCATTGGTGATGGTGTTCCACTGGGTCGCGCACACCTGCGCCAGTGGTGCACCGATCAACTCACGCCACCCATCGATGAGCGGGAATGACCAGCGGTCACCCCACCAGTCGGGCAGATCCGGTTGCGACACAAATCGGCCGCTCGACCACGCGACCATCGATGACGACACGGTCATCAGTGGACGACGCGTGAGGAAGACAAATTTGGCGTCGGGCAGTGCCTGCGCAATCAGGCCCACCTGCATTGAGGAGCGCGCCGACCACTCGACGAACACCTCGTCGCTGGGCGGTGCGGCTGCCTGCAGTGCCGCAGTCAGTTCGGGGGTGGCGTCAGCTGCAGTCAGCCGATCGGATGCCAAGCCGCGGTCTGTCGTTCTGAAGCCAGCTATCGAGTCGACGGCGGCGCTCAGGCTTGAGCTCGACGCCGCCCAGCCTTCACCCTGTGTGAGTGCAAGTGACAGTAAGGTCGCGCCTGAACGCGGCGGTGCGACGAGCACGACGAGCGGCATGGTGACCTTTTCCAGTGAGTCAGCGGGCTGGCCTACTGTGCCACAGTCCGCCGGCTGTCGGGTCAGGAACCATGTTGCGCGCACTCGTCACTCATCACCGTGCTTCCACGGTGGCGCAGAGGTGATCTAGCCAGTCAAGGTGAGGCAACTGACATCGTTGGAGGAGCTCATGGCCCGCTCATCTCGCCCCGCACGCCTGCTAGTTCCGATTGCTGTGATCTGCGCTGCGTGCGTCGCGGCCGTACCCGCAGCGGCGAACGCTCGCCCAGTGACGCCGTCGCCATCGCCCCGATACGACGTGATTGCCACGGGCCTGAACAATCCGCGCGGACTTGCACTTGCCGAAAATGACACCCTCTACGTGGCCGAAGCCGGACTTGGTACGGGCAATTCAAGCGCTGGCGTGTTGGCGGGCGAAGGGACCACAGGTGCAATCACGCGGATTGCTTCGGCAGACGGTAAGAAGCCTCGGCAGAGTGTGCTGGTCTCCGGTCTGTGGTCGACCGCCGACAACCCGGGTAACGGACTTGAGGCCACTGGTATCGACGGCGTTGCGGTGGCGAACCATGGAGACCAAAGCACGGTGTACGGCATCATGTCCGAGCATGCCGATCCGGTTGGCAGTACCAACCTTGGCTACCTGATCTCGGTCAAGGCCAACGATCGCCATTCCCGCGTGCGTAATCTCGCCGACGTCGGTGGATTCGACTATGCCTGGACCGGAAGCCATCCTGCTCAAGACCCCGGTGGTCAATTCCCAGACGCCAACCCCTACGGCGTTCTCGTTACCAATGGCCACACGTACGTCATCGATGCAGGCGCGAATACTCTTGATGAGGTCAAGCGCGATGGCACCGTGCAGGTACTTGCATTCCTGCCGAACACATCTCTGAGCGATGTCGTTCCGACTTGCGTCGCAGCCGGACCCGACGGTGCTCTCTACATCGGAACTCTCTCGCTTTCGGAGTACTTCGCGAACGGTCCGGGCGAGTCGGTCGTGTACCGAGTAGATCCGAAGGCCACTGATCCTTCAAGTCTGGCGACCGTGCTCAATGTCGCCACTGTGTGGGCTACCGGATTCAGCACTATCACTGGCTGCGCCTTCGACGGCAAGGGTCACTTCTATGCGGCCGAGATGTTCACCGATGATGTGCAGATTGCGTCGTTCGGCAATCCCTCGGGTCCGCGCACGATCCTGACCAACCCACTACTTGTGCAGCCCAACGGCATTGCTGTCGATGGTGACGGTAATGAGATTTACGTGTCGACTCACACCGACAGCACCCTGGCTGGTCAAGGGCAGGTAGTGCGCATCAAGCGGTAACGCGTATGCATCTTGATGCAGTATCCTGATGCTAAAGTGCAGTCATGCGCACTACTGTCACTTTGCGCGACTCTCTCTACGAAGAGGCGAAGGTCGCGGCGGCTCGTCGGGGAACCTCCGTGGGCTCGATAATCGAGGATGCACTGGCGAGCTACTTGGCCAGAGGCGCCGAAGTTGCGGAGATTGACTTACCTGACTTGCCTGTTACCCCTGGATCGATTCGCCAGGGGGTCGACATCAACGACGCGTCGGCATTAGTTGACATGCTCGATGAGAGCAGGGCACCGGATGCACTGCGTTGATGTCAACGTCTTGTTGCACGCATCGTTCTCAGGCTCTGCGCTTCACGTGCAGTCACGTGCGCTGCTCTTGAGCTTGCGTCGTTCAGGCGAGCAGGTGACGGTCCCTTCGTTAGTGGTCAGTGGGTTCTTGCGCGTGTCTACCGATCGTCGCGTGTTCGATCCGCCGAAGAGTCCTGATGAGGCCATCGCCTTCGTTGAGTCGCTCACCGCTTCGCCATCGGTGGTCATCGTCGAGCCGGGGGTGCGCCATTGGGCGATCTTCCGCGACCTTGTGCGCGAACACGGGCTTCGTGGCCCCGATGTCACTGACGCCTACCTGGCTGCGGTTGCTCTTGAGTACGGAGCAACGTGGGTGAGTTATGACCGCGGATTCGCGCGCTTCCGTGGGCTGCACTGGCTTAATCCCGCCGACACGGAGTAGAACAACGTGCGCAATGGCGAGCCAGATACTGCTCAATCGTTGGATACCCTCGGAGTGTGAGCCGCATCTTCACCACGCCCGTCGCATCGGTCTATCCGCACTATGTGGCGAAGGTGGAGAAGAAGGGACGAACGGTTGCCGAGCTCGACGAAGTGATCTGCTGGCTCACTGGCTTCGACGAGAAACAGTTCAAGGCCTACCTCGATGCGAGTACAACGTTCGAAGAGTTCTTCGCCGCAGCGCCGATGAACCCGAGCGCCTCGTTGATCACGGGCGTAGTGTGCGGAGTGCGCGTTGAGAACGTTGATGATCCGCTCATGCGCAAGATCCGCTATCTCGACAAAGTGGTCGACGAGTTGGCCAAGGGATGGTCGATTCAAAAGTTCGAGCGGGTTTGACCACTCAGTCAACGAGTGAGCGCAACGGAATTACCTCGACACCAAGTGCTGGATTGACGCGGCGGTCGTTGGTGATCAGGGCCCGCATCTCCGGTGACGGGGTGAAACACACCGTCGGCGGCGGCTTTCAGAACGCGGGCCGCCCCAGGCTCCGCGTGCAGCTCCCTCGAATGGTTACTTGTGCCATGACCGAACGGAATCCGAATTCAGCTGCAGATTCTGAAATCTGTAGTTCTGAGGAATTCGTCTCGTTCGCGCCCGCGGAAGTTGCCGCCGCCTGAGGCCTGCGCCCGATAGGTTTCGGCCATGACCTTCACTCCCGGCCCACAAGCATTTTTTGAAATCGGCCTGTTCACCGGCATCCCGCAACACGAGAACTTTTGTCGTATCGACGAAATCGTCTCGAGTCGCGCGATGGCGCCGTCGTCGACGCCGAGACCGTGGCCCGGTGGCAACGACGTGGCATTGGATGAGACCTTCGGCTTCAACGGAGCGCAGAGTGACACCGCGCAGTTCCTAAGCGAGACCGACACTGCGGCGTTGCTTGTGTTGAAGGACGGCGTCGTGCGGCACGAGTCGTACTTCCTCACGGGCGGACCGGATGTGCGGTGGATTTCGATGTCGGTGGCGAAAAGCTTCACGTCGGCGCTCGTCGGTATCGCATTGCAGGAAGGACTCATCGCGAGCATCGAGGAACCCATCAGTGACTACGTGCGCGTCGAGGCCGGTTCGGCCTACGACGGAGTGTCGATTCGCAGTGTTCTGCAGATGTCATCGGGGGCGAGGTGGCATGAGGATTACAGCGATCCTGAGTCCGACATCGTTCGATTGGGTGCGGCAGCGGCAGGAGCGAATGGCGGTCTCGACGACTTCGTTGCCACGATGTCGTGCGACGTGCCGCCCGACACGCTGTGCCGCTACAACTCTGCTGACACGCAAGCGCTCACTTCACTGCTGCGTAGTGCCACAGGTGAGAACCTGGCCGACTTCATGCAGTCGCGACTGGTGGAGCCGTTGGGCTTCACCGATCCCGGTGCCTGGCTTGTTGACCCGCACGGTGTTGAACTCGGCTTCGGCGGACTGGCGCTCACGGCACGCGATTACGCGCGCATCGGTGAGCTCTATCGCAATGGCGGACGGGTCGGCGATCAGCAGGTGGTCGCCGAAGAGTGGGTCACTGCATCCCTTACAGCGTCGGCACCGCACCTGCAGTCGGGGGTGGTTGTGGTCGGTGGGCACACGACGTTCGAGGGTTACGGCTACCAGTGGTGGCTGCCACCGGGCGACCGCGGCGAGTTCGATGCCGTGGGTGTGTACAACCAGTTCGTGTATGTCGACCCCACCGCAGGGGTCACCATCGTGAAGCTTTCATCGAACCGAACTTTCGGCCTGACTGAGGATGAGCCAGAGAACCGCGAAGAAGAGACCACTGAGTTCTTGCGCGCAGTGGCTCGTCAGTTCGAGTAGGTCGGTTCAGGCGGATGGGCACGCTGTTCGCAGAAATATGCTGAGGCATCTGCTAATCTGCTGGCCATGCGGACGACCCTCAATATCGACGACAACCTCTACCGCGACATCAAAGTTGAGGCGGCGAGGAGGGGATCGTCGATCACCAGCGTGATCGAAGACGCGTTGCGGGCTTCGCTCCGGTCAGCTGACATTGCGCGGCCGGATTTTCCGGTGTCGTCGCGATCGAGCGGGGTGCGCGCGGGAGTAGACCTTGACGATCCGAATCAGTGGTTCGAACTGCTCTACGGTGATGACGATCGGCGAGCCGATGTGGGCAGTCGCCGTTGACCGTCTACCTTCCTGACGTCAACGTGATTGTGGCGTCGTTGCGCTCTGATCATCCGCACCACCAACCGGCGCTCGCCTTTCTGCGCGAAGCTCGCGAGTCGGGTTCCGCCTTCGCCGTTCCGGTCGACGTCATGGCCTCCGCGCTGCGGGTGCTGACCCTCGACGTGTGGTTGGAGCCGGAGACCAGCGAGTCTGCGGGCAGACTCATGAGCGACTGGCTGAATGCTGCCGGAGCAGAGGTGGTCGCGCACCCGCCAATCACGTGGACTGTCCTGGCCGAGTTTGCGCGCACGCTGTCACTCACCTCGCGATCGATGCCCGATGCCCTCCTTGCCGCCTCAGCGATCACGTCGCGCAGCACGCTCGCGACTTTCGATCGCGGCTTCTCTCGGTACCCCGGCCTGCGAGTCGAATTGCTGCAACAGCTTCACTAAGGCTTCGCGCGCTTGCCACGCAATCCATCGTTTCGGCGACATTTTCCTTAGCCACGACCTACCGTGTCGCCATGACCAACATTTATGCCGAGCCGATCCCCGGTCAATTCGAGACCGTCACCACGGCTGACGGCACCAGCATCAATACCGTGTCGCTTGGCTCCGGTTCACCCGTAGTGCTTGCGCACGGCTACGCCTTTGACATGCACGGATGGAACATCGTTGCCGCCGGACTCGTGGAGCGCGGACACCGCGTCATTGCTTTCGATCAACGCGGCCACGGCAAGACCACCATTGGCAGCAAGGGTCTGGACTCCGAGCAAATGGCCAGCGACTACGTGGCCGTCCTTGAACACTACGACGTGCACGACGCCGTGCTCGTTGGCCACTCGATGGGCGGCTTCCTAGGCATTCGCTTCTTGGTCGACTACCCCGAGGTCGTGCGCGACCGACTCAAGGGCGTGGTTCTCATCTCGACGTTTGCGGGCGACGTCAATCGCGGCAATCCGCAGAACCGACTGCAGATTCCCCTCATCCAGACCGGCGTCATCTCGAAGATCGTCGGCAACAACAAAATGGGCACGGCCTTCGCTAAATCGCTCATGGGTGACAACAAAGACCCCGACATGATCGTGGCGTTCCGCGCGGGCTTCGGTGCGCAGAACCTTGGCCCGACTGTTCCGGTGCTCAAGGCGATGGTGCAGGAGAACCGCTACGACCGGCTCGGCGAGATCACGCTTCCGTGCACGGTTCTCGTGGGCGACAAGGACAAGACCACACCGGCCTTTCATTCCGACGACCTCAACAAGGGAATCGCGGGCTCGAAACTGATTCGCGTGCCCGGCATGGGTCACTTGCTGATTTGGGAGGACGCGCAGGTCGTCATCGACGAGGTATGCGCGCTCGCCGACTGACGTACGTCGCACTTCATCGAGACCCCACTCCAGTGCTGTTTCGCGGTGGCTGAAGTAGCGCTGGAGTGGGGTCTCGGCGTGCGGAAGCGGTATCACTGCGTGGTGTAGTCGGCGAACTCCTTCACTCGCGCCATCGTCTCGGTTGCGCTGAGACCTATGCGGCGGCCGGTACTCGGGCCACGACGTGCTCGTCCGTGGTGGAGTTGCCGCGCTTCTGCTCCCACCGCGAGTAGCCGATGGCGGCGGCAGACGCGAGTAGGACGAGTACGCCGCCCACGAGGTTGTCGATCACGCGCTGATCGCTGAGCTGGCCGACCTGCTGGACCGATAGGGCGTTGAGGCAGGCGGCGGTGGGCACCATGAGGATGTAGTAGAGCGCCGGGCGCCGGCTGAACTTCGCGACGATCGCCACCGCACCGATGAGCAGGCCGATGAGGTAGAGCACCGTCAGCGAACTCACCGCGGCCAGGAGCAGCATCACCAGCACCGAGCCGGCCACGGTGGCAACGACGCGCACGATGGTGGGCTTGAGAATGTCGGCCTCGCCGATGGGTGCCAGTACCAGCACTGTGGCCACAAAGAACGCACCGCCGAACAACTTGGGGTGGTCGAGCATGTAATAGGTGCCGCCGGCGGCCAGCACCGTGATGATGATCGTGTAGACGATCGCCTCGTTGCGGGGATTGGGCTTGGGTGAGGGCAGGTGGGCCTTGCGCAGCACGAATGGAAGCACCAGCACGGGGAAGAGCCCGCCCACGAAGAAGATCAGCGCCATCCACAGCAGGAAGGTGGTGTCCATGCGGTCGACGACCGGCTTCGCACCCCACGGCGGTGGGGAAATCAGGGTCCAGGCCACCATGACCGGCACCATGAGCCCCGCGCGGTGCAGTCCCCATCGAGACATCAGGCCCACCATGAGGCACATGAGGGCCATGAGGGCCGCGCCCGACACGGGATTAGCCCCGGCCACGATCGACAGCGGCCCGAGCAGCATCAGGACGATCGCCACGCGCAGTCCCAGATCGCGGCCCCCGGCCGCCACGGCAGCCATCGTGGCGAGCGCGGGGATGGATGCGTAGGTGCCCGCGCCCTCGGCGTGGCCGGTGAACACCGCCGTAGCCACCACCATGACGATCGCCGGTATCAGCAGAATCACGATAAGGACGACGGCGATCCCGGCGCGGCGCAGCAGAACCTTGGCCTTCGCGCCGGGGGGCTCGACCGGGGCGGACTCGGGCGCGGTGGCTTCCATGGACCGTGAGTCTAGCGCCAAGGCCGCGGCTGGTTCGCTCCCACCGCGTGCCGGTTCCTTCGGCATCTTTTGTCAAGGGATGACCGTCCGGGGATTCGTTTGACCAAAGAAGTCGAAGTGTGGTGAGGGCAAGTGGCCCTCGCGATCTGCGCAGCGAACTATGTCGCGTACGCGCGGCGCATCGCTTCAACAACGCGATCGTGCGGAAGCGCCGGACTGCGGTGCCCATCGCGACCGACCATCTCGGTGTTCACCACGAGTGCGTTGACCACCGCTTCTTCAACCGAGTGCACCACCGCCGCGAAGAAGCGAAGCCACCCGAGACCCCACTCCAGTGCTATTTCGCGAGGTCTGAAGTAGCGCTGGAGTGGGGTCTCGACGGCCGGCACGAGACTGCGCTGTTGCCGTTTTCAACCAGACCCGTATATATGGGTAATGTGATACGGTTCACCCGTGAAGAAGACCACGATCGAACTTCCGGACGAGCTCGCCGATGAGGCGCGCCGATGTGCCGCGCAGTGGGGCACGACCATGCGCAGCCTGATCGAGGAGGCCCTGCGGCGAGAGATCGAACGCCGGTCTGCAACTCAAACGTGGACTCCCCAAGCCGACCTGGTGTTCACCGGCGAGGGGCTGACCGAAGTTGCAGCAGCGATGTCATGGGCCGAGATTCGCGAGATGGCGAACGAGCGGTGATCGCGCTCGACACCAACATCCTCGTGTACGCGCATCGAGGCGAGATGCCCCAGCACGACGTTGCCCTGCGGGTAGTGACGGAAGCACTTGCGGGCAGCGAACCGGTCGGCCTCTGCTGGTCTGTGCTGCACGAGTTTCTTGCGATCGTGACCAGTCCGAAGATCTTCAGGCCGCCGACGCCTATGACGATGGCCCTTGATCAGGTTGACCATTGGGTCGCCAGCCCACGGGCGACGCTGTTGCACGAATCGGGCCGACACTTATCGACTCTGCGCGAGTTGATGGCGAGCGGCCGGGTGCTGGGGGGAGTCACTCACGATGCGCGCATCGCGGCGATGTGTCTCGACCACGGTGTGCGTGAACTGCTCACCTCCGATCGGGATTTCACCCGATTCCCCACGCTACGAGTGCGCAACCCGCTCGTGTGAGTGTGTATCGACTCCGCACCTGATTCGTTACTCCACTGGAGTAGTTCGACACGCGCAGCGAGTGCGCAGTTACTGCAAGTGAGTCCTTAACGAGTGATCTTCATTTACACGTGTTCTTCGGTCGCCCAAGTGGGGGACTTAGGTCCCGAATCGTGATCAACTGCATAAACAGAATCGCGACTCAGCGTCTGTTAGTGGGGGCCTCAGTGAAGCAAGTGATCGGACATCCTCTCGCCAGAGTGCTGGCGATTCTGCTGTCGTGCGCCCTCATGGCAGTGGGCATCGGGGTAGTCGCCGCGGCCCCGGCGTCGGCCGGCATCGGGGCGGGTACTCCAGTTGCGGGCACCCCCACCGTGGGCGCTCCCGTGAATGCCACCGGTGTGGTCACCGGAACGGCGGCGTTCACTGATCCGGTAAACCGCACCCTGTCGTATAGCGTGCCGGCCACGTCTACCGGTGGTGCCACGTTGTCGATCGACTCGGGCACCGGTGAGTTCACGTACACGCCCACGCAGGTTCAGCGTCAGGCCGCGTAGGATTCAACAACCGACACGTTCACCATCACCGCCTCCAACGGGGTGAATACTGCGCCGCAGGTGGTGACGGTCACGGTGTCGCCAGGCACGCCGGTGGCTGGAACTCCCACCGTGGGCGATCCTGCGAGTTCCACCGGTGTGGTCACCGGAACGGCGGCGTTCACTGATCCGGTAGGGCGCACGTTGTCGTACAGCGTGCCGGCCACGTCCACCGGTGGCGCCACAGTGTCGATCAACTCGGGCACCGGTGAGTTCACGTACACGCCCACGCAGGCTCAGCGTCAGTCTGCGACCGGTTCGACTGCCGACACGTTCACCATCACCGCCTCCAACGGAGTCGGCACGGCGGACGAAGTGGTGACGGTGTCGGTGTCGGCGGGCACGCCGGTGGCGGGTACTCCCACCGTGGGCACTCCGGTGAATGCCACGGGCGTGGTTACCGGGTCGGCCGTGTTCACCGATCCTGCGGGGCTCACGTTGTCGTACAGCGTGCCGGCCACGTCGACCGGTGGTGCCACAGTGTCGATCGACTCGGGCACCGGTGAGTTCACGTACACGCCCACGCAGGCTCAGCGTCAGTCTGCGACCGGTTCGACCACAGACACGTTTACCATCACCGCCTCCAACGCAGTTAACACGGCGGACGAAGTGGTTACGGTGTCGGTGTCGCCACCCAAGACCGACGTGACTGTCACTGCCGTCTCACCATCGACGATCACAAGTTCCGACTCCATTCCGACGATCGGCTACACCACTTCGCCGGTCACCGTCGCCGCTGACTGGACGTTTGAGCCGACGTGTGCCGTGTACCGCTCTGACGACACGGTCTTCGCCCTGCCAATTTCCATCGGAACCCTCAATGCCGGCACCTATGTGACCCACTGCTCCGGCGGTACGTCGACCAGCTACAACGCCGCCTCGTACATCGTCGGATCGCTGACGGTGGCCACGTACAGCCTCTCCTGCGGCGCAGGCAATAGCGCGTCGGAGCTCAAGACGGCGGGTTGCGGGGCAAGCGAACTCAAAACGGCTGGTTTCACGGCGTCTGAGTTGAAGGCGGCTGGGTTCACGGCCACGGAGTTGAAGGCTGCTGGGTTCACGGCCACGGAGTTGAAGACGGCTGGGTTCACGGCGTCTGAGTTGAGGACGGCTGGGTTCACGGCGTCTGAGTTGAGGACGGCTGGGTTCACGGCAACTGAGTTGAAGGCGGCTGGGTTCACGGCGACGCAGTTGAAGGCGGCTGGGTTCACGGCGACGGAGTTGAAGGCGGCTGGGTTCACGGCGACGCTGTTGAAGGCGGCTGGTTTCACGGTGACGGAGTTGAAGACGGCTAGGTTCAACGGAGGGGATATGAAGACGGCTGGTTTCACGGCGACGGAGTTGAAGACGGCTGGGTTCACGGCCACTGAGTTGAAGACGGCGACTTTCACGGCAACTGAGTTGAGGACGGCTGGTTTCACGGCGTCTGAGTTGAGGCAGGCTGGTTTCACGGCGACGCTGTTGAAGGCGGCTGGGTTCACGGCGAGTGAGTTGAAGGCGGCTGGGTTCACGGCGTGTGAGTTGAGGACGGCTGGGTTCACGGTCACGGAGTTGAAGGCGGCTGGGTTCACGGCGACGCAGTTGAAGGCGGCTGGGTTCACGGCAACTGAGTTGAAGGCGGCTGGGTTCACGGCGACTGAGTTGAAGGCGGCTGGGTTCACGGCGTCTGAGTTGTACGAGGCTGCGTTCGCGGCCGGCGATCTGAAGACTGCAGGGTTCACTGCGTCTGACCTGTACTTCCCAGGTGGACCCACGGCGATGGAGATGAAGACGGCTGGGTTCTCGGCGAGTGAGTTGAAGACGGCTGGGTTCTCGGCGTCGGCCTTGTGGAGTTACGGCACCGGTTTCACGGCGTCTGAGTTGAAGGCGGCTGGGTTTACGGCCACTGACCTGTACATTCCGGGTGGACCCACGGCAATGGAGTTGAAGACAGCTGGGTTCACAGCGTCGCAGTTGAAGACGGGTGGATTCTCGGCGTCGGCCTTGTGGAGTGACGGCACGGCGTTCACGGCGTCTGAGTTGAAGGCGGCCGGGTTCTCGGCGTCCGACCTGTACTTGCCGGGTGGGCCCACGGCGATGGAGTTGAAGGCGGCTGGGTTCTCGGCGTCTGAGTTGAAGGTGGCTGGGTTCTCGGCGTCGGCCTTGTGGAGTGACGGCACCGGGTTCACCGCTTCGCAGTTGAAGGACGCTGGGTTCTCGGCGTCTGACCTGTACTTCCCAGGTGGGCCCACAGCGTCTGAGCTGAAGACTGCAGGGTTCTCGGCGTCTGACCTGTACTTCCCAGGTGGACCCACGGGGTCTGAGTTGAAGACGGCTGGGTTCACAGCGTCGCAGTTGAAGACGGTTGGGTTCTCGGCGTCGGCCTTGTGGAGTTACGGCACCGGGTTCACGGCGTCTGAGTTGAAGACGGCTGGGTTTACGGCCACTGACCTGTACATTCCGGGTGGACCCACGGCAATGGAGTTGAAGACGGCTGGGTTCACAGCGTCGCAGTTGAAGGCGGGTGGGTTCTCGGCGTCGGCCTTGTGGAGTGACGGCACCGGGTTCACCGCTTCGCAGTTGAAGGCGGCTGGGTTCTCGGCGTCTGACCTGAACTTCCCGGCCGGCCCCACCGTTGCGCAACTGAAGGCCGCGGGATTCACTGACGCTGAGCTCGGCATCGGAGCGCCGATGACGCTCACGTATGACACCACCCTGAGTTCGGGGCTGACGGTGACGTTGCCGTTGTACGGCGATTTCGAAGTTGATGTCGACTGGGGCGATGGCGCGACCCCTGACCACACCACGACCGGAGGCACAGCAACCCACACTTACGCGACCGATGGCACCTACACGGTGACGATCACGGGCACTCTGGCCCACTTCGGTGGTGGGAGTGCTAACACAGCTCGCAAGCTCGTGTCCGTCTCGTCATGGGGTGTCTTGGGTTTGACCAGCTTGGCGGGCGGGTTCGACGAGGCATCGCACCTCACCTCGGTGCCCGCAGATCTGCCGTCGACGGTGACCAACCTGAGCTACATATTCAACAATGCATCGTCGTTCAACGGTGACATCAGTGGCTGGGTGACATCCAACGTCACCACCATGTCCGCAATGTTCGTCGTGGCTTCGTCATTCAACGGTGACGTCAGTGGCTGGAACACCTCCAGCGTCACCGACATGAGTTACATGTTTGCTTACGCGACGTCGTTCAACGGTGACGTCAGTGGCTGGAACACCTCCGGCGTCACCAACATGGGCAGCATGTTCGTCTCGGCGACGGCCTTTGACGGTGACATCAGTGACTGGTCGATCAGTTCGGTGACAGACATGTCCGACATGCTCAACGGCTCCGGTCTTTCGGTCGCCAACTATGACGCAACGTTGAACGGGTGGTACTCGGGAACGCACCCAACCGGTATCACTTTGGGTGCGACCGGGTTGCGTTACAGTTCGGCTGGCCAAGCAGCCCATGATGCTCTAACCGGAACCGATAACTGGACGATCAATGATGCAGGCGTTAAGCAGACCCTGTATGTGGTGCCGGATCCGCAGTCGCTGACGTATGGGGATGCGGTTCCTTCGTACGCGTTCACGTATCACTCGGGTTCTGCCAGTGGTTCGGTGGCGACGCCGGTGCTCACGGGCACAGCCCCGACGTGCACCAGCGCCTACACGTCCACGACCTCGGTGATCTCGTCCCCGCTGACGATTACATGTTCGGGTGGATCTGACACCGACTACTTGTTCAACACGGTCGCGACCGCAGCGGTCACGATCGCGCCGCCGGCGTGTGATGTGAGTGCTCAGGTGACTGGCTACTGCGATTACACGGTTCCTTCTGGTGTGACCTCGGTTGTGGTCGCGCTCAAGGGTGCTGGCGGTGGTGGAAAAGCCGCGGTAGGTGGGTCGGGCGCGTTGGTGACGACAACGCTGGCTGTTTCAGCGGGTCAAATCGTGCACATTCAACCTGGTCTGGGTGGGGCGACGGCCGACGCGGGAGCGGGGGGTGGCCGTGGTGCGGGTGGCGCCAACGGTGGCGCCGGTGCCTCGTGCGGTGCTGGTGGTGGTGGCGCGAGCGCGATCGTGGTCGACTCCACGGTTGTGGTTGTCGCTGGTGGCGGTGGCGGTGCTGGTGGCTTCGGATACGCAGGTGGTTCAGCGGGAGGCACCAATGGTGCCGGCAACCCCGGTGCCGGCGGTGGCCCGAACACCGGTTGTGCCGGTGGTAGTGGGGGAGCGGGGAATGCGCCGGGCGCTAGCGGCACCCTGGCAGCGGGTGGCTCGACGAACGCTGCGTGTTCTGGCGGTGGCGGCGGTGGCTACGGCGGTGGCGGTGCGGTGTGGAACGGTGGCGGTGGCGGTGCGGGTGGAAGCTTCTCGTCCGGTACTTCAACCGCGTTCGCTGCGGCGGGCAATGGCGGCTTAGGTAGTTCTGGAAGCGACGGCGGCAACGGAAGCGCGACGCTGAGCCCCGTGGTGGCCAAGACCACGGTGTATGTGGTGCCCGACGCTCAGCCGGTGACCTATGCGGATGCAGCGCCTTCGTACTCGTTCACGTATCACTCGGGTTCTGCCAGTGGTTCGGTGGCGACGCCGGTGATCACGGGCACAGCCCCGACGTGCACCAGCGCGTACACGTCCACGACCTCGGTGTCGGTGTCGCCGGTGACGATTACATGTTCGGGTGGATCGGACACCGACTACGCGTTCAACACCGACGCGACCGCAGCGGTCACGATCGCCCAGGCGTCGTCGTCGACGGTGGTGACGTGTCCTGCGTCGGTGACGTACACCGGTTCTGCGTTGGCGCCGTGCTCGGTGTCGGTGACGGGCGCTGGTGGCCTGTCGTCTACTCCGTCACCGCAGTACTCGGGCAACACGGCGGTGGGCACTGGCACAGCGTCGGCGTCTTACACGTTCAACGGTGACACCGACCACTCTGGTTCGTCGGACTCGAAGACGTTCTCGATCACCAAGATCGCCACCACGGTGACCGCGTCTTCACCTGGGTCGGTGAACTCAGCAACGGCCGTGCCTTCTGTCGGGTACACGACCTCCCCGTCGACGGTCGCCGGAGATTGGTCGGTTCAGCCCACGTGTGGGGTGTACGCAGTGTCTGATCCGCAGACCTACACCAGTGCGTTGACCGGCGCGCAGCCTGCGGGCTCGTATGTCACGCACTGCTCGGGTGGCACGTCAACGAACTACAACCCGACCTCATACGTGGATGGCTCGTTGACGGTGACAACGGTCCCAATGACGTTGACCTATGACACGACGCTGCGTTCGGGCACGACAGTGACGCTGCCGCTGGACGGTACGGTCAACGTGAGTGTCGATTGGGGCGACAGCAGCTCACCTGAATTGGTGACGGCGTCGTACCCGACCCACACGTATGCCACTGAGGGCACGTACACGGTGTCGATCACGGGCAGCGTGACCCACTTCGGGGGTTCGCTCGACGGCAACAGTGTTCTCATGCTCACCGGGGTGTCGGCCTGGGGTGATCTGGGTCTGACCAGCTTGTCTGGCGCGTTCAATGGGGCGTCGAACCTCACCTCGGTGCCGGCGACCCTGCCTGCGACGGTGAAGGACCTGAGCTACGCGTTCTTCGGCGCTCAATCTTTCAACCAAGACCTCAATGGGTGGGTCACCACCAACGTCACCGACATGAGCGTCATGTTCGGCTATGCGTACGTGTTCAATGGCGCCATCGGCGGCTGGGACACGAGCAATGTGCTGACGATGCGTCGGATGTTCATCAACGCACAGGCATTCAACCAGCCCATCGGGGCATGGCAGACCAGCCAGGTGACCGACATGAGCTACATGTTCTACCAGGCACGGGCGTTCAACCAGGCCATCAACCACAGCGTGATCACCGGGGCCTGGGACACCGGTGAGGTCACCAACCTGAGTTACATGTTCTACGGCACGAACGCGTTCAACCAGAGCATCGGCGGCTGGGACACCGGCGAGGTCAAGAGCATGACCCGCATGTTCTTCGCGGCCATCGCGTTCGACCAGGACATCAGTGGCTGGGACACGAGCAAGGTCACCGGCATGTCGTCGATGTTCGGCGGTCCTTCAATATTCGACCGGTCGCTCGGGGGCTGGACGATCAGCTCGGTGACGGATATGTCCGACATGCTCAACGGCGCGGGTTTGTCGGTTGCCAGTTACAACGCGACGTTGATCGGGTGGAGCGAGGGAACGCCCCCCACTGGCATCACTCTGGGCGCGAACGGATTGCATTACAGTGCGGCCGCACAGACAGCGCGTGCGTCGTTGGTCGGAACCAGTGGTTGGACCATTACCGGCGATGTGTTCGACAAGGCCACGGTGTACGTGGTGCCGGATCCGCAGTCGGTGACGTATGGGGATGCGGTTCCGTCGTACACGTTCACGTATCACTCGGGTTCTGCCAGTGGTTCGGTGGCGACGCCGGTGATCACGGGCACAGCCCCGACGTGCACGAGTGCGTACACGTCCACGACCTCGGTGATCTCGTCCCCGCTGACGATTACATGTTCGGGGGGATCTGACACCGACTACGCCTTCAATACCGACGCGACCGCAGCGGTCACGATCGCCCAGGCGTCGTCGTCGACGGTGGTGACGTGTCCTGCGGTCGTTGCTGCAACTGGTTCTGCGTTGACGCCGTGCACGGTGTCGGTGACGGGTGCCGGTGGTTTGTCACTGACCCCGTCTGCGTCGTACACCGACAACACGAATGTCGGAACCGCCTCTGCGTCGTACACCTTCATCGGTGATGCGAACCACACTGGATCCTCTGACACGGCCGGGTTCGGTATCTACGACGGCACGACGGCAACCGGCTCGAACGTCGCTGTGACCAGCCCCGCGGTGAACCCTGCGACCGGCTCGCAACTGGGCACTGTCTCCGTGACGTTCGATTCGGTCGACACTGCGGGCACCACGACCTTTGCCGATGCGAATCCCGCCGATCCCAGTTACGTGACGCCAGCAGGTTTCTCACTGGGAGATCTGAACGAGTACTACGTGATCTCGACCACCGCCGTGCACAGTGGCTTGACCCACGTGTGTATGCCATACGACACGGGTAACCCGACTAAGCCCCGCATGTTCCACTACAACGCCGATCTTCCCGTGCCGACCTGGCAAGACGTGACCACCAGTTACGACGAGGTGTATGGGGTTGTCTGCGGCACGGTCAGTTCGTTGTCGCCGTTTGCGCTGGGGACCCCGTCGGCCGACACGACCATCGTGTCGCCGGGTGATCCGAGTTCGATCACCAGCGATCAGTCAGTGCCGACCATCGACTACACCACGAGTCCTGCCACAGCGAGCGGAGACTGGACCACCAAGCCGACCTGCAGCGTGTTCGATTTGTCAGACTCGACCTTCAGCTCGCCGCTGACTGGACTACTTCTTGTAGGTGAATACCAGCGTCACTGCGACGGTGGAGACCCGGCCGTCGCCACGACGGTCGAGTATGTGAGCGCACCGTTCTTCGTGCTTGCTTCGGCGGTCACCGATGTGACGGTGACTGCTGATTCTCCGTCGACGATCACGTTTGGCGATTCGACTCCGACGATTGGTTACAGCACGGATCCGTTGACGGTGGCCGGTGATTGGAGTGTTGATCCTTCGTGTGATGTGTTTGCGGTGTCGAGTCCGCAGGTTTACACCAGTGCGGTGTCGGGAACGTTGAACGCTGGTTCGTATGTGACGCATTGTTCGGGTGGTTCGTCGGATAACTTCAATCCGTCCAGTTACACCGATGGTGCGTTGACCGTGGATCAGGCTGATGTGACGGTGACGGCTGTGACTCCGACGATTACCTACGGGGATGTGACTCCGAGCATTGGTTACAGCACGGATCCGTTGACCACCAGTGGTGACTGGAGTGTTGATCCTTCGTGTGATGTGTTTGCGGTGTCGAGTCCGCAGGTTTACACCAGTGCGGTGTCGGGAACGTTGAACGCTGGTTCGTATGTGACGCATTGTTCGGGTGGTTCGTCGGATAACTTCAATCCGACCAGTTACACCGATGGTGCGTTGACCGTGAACAAGGCGGCTTCAACTACCGTCGTCACTTGCCCGGCTTCCGCGACCTACACCGGTTCGGCGTTGACGCCGTGTTCGGTGAGTGTGACTGGTGCTGGTGGTTTCTCGCTGACTCCGACACCTACTTATGCGAACAACACTGCGATCGGTACTAACACGGCGTCTGCCTCGTATACGTACGACGGTGATGCCAACCACATTGGCTCGTCGGATAGCAAGACGTTCTCGATTATTGGCGTGAAGATCTACGTGGTGCCCGATCCCAAGACTGTCGTGTACGCCGACAGTGTCTCTGCCAATGATGATCGGTCAAAGTACTCGTTCACGTATCACTCAGGCTCTCCGACCGGACCCCAAGTGTTCCCGGTGTTCCCGGTGCAACGTGATGCCAAGGCGGCTCAGCAGGCTCCTACCTGCACGAGCAGTTACACCTCGACCACTCCGGTTGCCTCGTCGTCGCTGACGATCACGTGTTCGGGTGGGGTGTTGGCCGGTTACGTGTTCGACACGACGTCGACTGCACTGTTGACCATTCTCAAGGCTGCCTCGACTACGACGGTGACCTGCCCGGCGTCGGTGTCCTACACCGGCTCGGCGGTGACTCCGTGCACTGCGGCGGTGACGGGCGCCGGCGGTCTGAACACCACCGCGACTGTTAACTACACGAACAACACGAACGTGGGAACTGCCACTGCCTCGGCCACGTACGCCGGCGACGCCAACCACACTGGGTCGACTGGTTCCAAGACGTTCACCATCAAGATGGCCACGACCGTGTATGTGGTGCCTGATGCCAAGTCGCTGACCTACGCCTCGGCGGTTCCGGCCTACACGTACACGCTGCGAACTGGTTCGGTGTCAGGCACCGTGGTGAGCCCGACCTTCGGCACCGGTTCAACGAAGCCTGCGTGCACAAGCACCTACACCACGTCCACCTCGGTCGCGGCATCACCGCTGACGATCACGTGTTCGGGTGGAGTGTTGGCCGGTTACACGTTCAACACGACGGCAACCGCCAAGGTCACGATCACCAAAGCGTCATCGACCACCACGGTGACCTGCCCGGCGTCGACGACGTACACCGGTGCAGCGCAGACTCCGTGTACTGCCGCGGTGACGGGTGCGGGTGGTCTGAACACGACGGCCACTGTGACCTACGCCAGCAATACGAATTCGGGCACTGCGACGGCTTCGGCGACGTATGCGGGTGATGCGAACCACAATGGGTCGACTGGTTCCAAGACGTTTGCCATCGCAACCGCGGCGACGACGGTGACGTACACGGGTGCGCGAGTGGCGATCACTCCAGCAACGCTGGCTCTGAGCACCACGCGTACTCCGGCTGTGTGCACCGGCACCGTGGTGTACTCGCTGGACCGTAACCCGCTGACGGGTAAGGCGGGCAGTTACAAGCTCACCGGAACCACGCCTGCCACCACCAGCTGGCTTGAGGGTACGTACTTCGTCACCAGCACCCTGGCGGCGAGCAGTAACTGTCAGGCGGCTGTTGCGGTGACGAAGATCGCCGTTGCAACAACGCTGAGCGGTACGTCAGCGGTCGGTGCAGGCTCGTATGGCAACGCACTCGCTCCGACGGACTTCGCGTTCACCGCGCGCAAGGCCACCAGTACCACCGGACAGATCCTTTACACCGCTCCGGGTGCCTGGCAGTTCACCGGCACGAGCACCAACTACAGCAAGAGCGGTAGCGCCGGCACTGTCACGGGCACGGGAACTCTGTCGTGGTGGAACAGCACCCTCAACAGCGGCAAGGGCGGCTGGGCCAGCGTGGGTTCCACGATTCCGGTCACGTTGACGATCACTCCCACCACGACCAGTCCGGCCAGCGCTGGAACGATCGCCATTACGTTCACCTACACACCCAAGAGCGGCCAACCCGCACTACCGGCCACGACGCCCAACACCCTCACCAGCGGCGCCATCAAGCTGGGCTAGGCGTGACGTAACCCTCGAGAACGGCACCAGCAAGCCGCGTAGACGCCAATTGCCGCCGGGATGAAGTGTGCGGCTTTCGCTTTGCGGCGGCCGACGATCCTCGCAACGTGATGGAGTCCTCCTGACGCAAACTTCTCGAGACCCCACTCCAGTGCTATTTTTCGGTGCCTAAAGTAGCGCTGGAACGGGGTCTCGACGGACCGACGCGTGACGGAGGAGCAGGCAAGACTTCAGCAGAAGGCTTCACTTCATTAAGTCGTGCGCAGACTTCACGTCGCCCGCGGAATCCACCATACTGAGGTAAAGCAGTCCGTCATGGTCTTCCTGCATGAGGTGCTCAGGGCTTCACTCAGGCGCCCTCTTGCGGCTTTCGGCATCGTCGTGGGCAATATGTTCATGATCATCGCTGGAGCGGTCGTTCCCCTGCTCGTGGGGCAGGTCATCGCCCTCGCCACCCCGGGGGGCTCACAGACCGAACTCACACAGATCGTCACCGCGTGGGCCGCGATCATGGTGTTCTGGCTGCTTGCTGAGTGGGTGCTCGCGTGGTCGGCAGCGGCGATCCTTGCCACCTACAGCGACAACGTGCGCACCCAGGCCATCGAGTCGCTCTACCTTGACCCGTACTCCCAGCCTGATGCTGGGGGAATCACTACCCGACTCACCTCCGACATCGACGCCATCGAAGATCCGATGCTCGAAACCCTCATTGGAACTATCACCGACTTCGGGCGACTCCTGTTGTTTGGCGTGGCCCTGATGCTGATCTCGCCGGTGATTGGCGCCATGTTCATCTTCTTCCTCGTTGTCTTTATCGTGTTCCAGTTTGTGGTCGCTAAGCCGGTCGACCGCGCCAACGACGCGCGCGATGCAGTTCAATTCGAGAGCGCGGCCGTTGTCCAGGCGTATTTTGAGGCGGGTGCGATCCCCGCCGACGCGGGGCGAGAGGAAGTTCGCGCAGCCCTGCAGGATTACTGGAAGTCCGCTGCCGATGAGCAGTGGCCGCTGATTAGGGTCGGCGACAAGGACCAGGCGCTCCAAAAGCTCAGTGCTGCGTCACTCAACCTCGCCAACGTCACCTTGAAGGCACAGCAGGCGGGGGCCGATAAGGCTCCGGGCTGAATCCCGAGGCGGGCACCGAAGTGGACTCACGCCCCCAGTTCTCGACGCAGAAAACGAGCGTCCACCTCTGCGAATGTCCATATTAGTTCCGGCTGTGTTCGGTGGTAGTGGTGAGCCAAAATGATCCGCAGTCCGGCAAGCCCCGACCAGTCGATCCCTGAGTGCTGAGCCTTGAATTCCGCGGAGCAACTCGTCGCCGCTTCGCCGATGATCTCCAAGAGCCGTTCGGCGGCTCGAAGAAGGATGTCCTCCTCGACCAATGTGGATCGTCGCGCCTCAAGGACACGATCTAACGCAGCGCACGCATCCACGATGTCGGCACGGCGAAGGTCATCACCTCGGGTCACAAGGCCACTGCCTCGTCAAGAACATGTTGGTCCCGGTGTTTGAGCCCGCCTCGAGGAACGACATCGACGTCGCATTGCAGCAGGGTTCGCAGTTCGAGTTCGAGGTGAACCTGATCCAGAATTGAGGCTCCAGGATTGAATTCGACAAGGAAATCGATGTCACTATCGGCCCGATCGTCCCCTCGAGCGACAGACCCGAACACCATGATGTCGTTGGCGTGGTGAGTTTGAGCCAAGGCCTTGATTTCGTCGGCCTTCTGGCGCACACGGTCTCGAAGCTCACCCATAGCGGCAGTCTAGTGCGTGATCAAGCGTGGTCGACCAGCCTTCATTCGTAGTTCGACCCCTAAGTGCGAAGGTGTCACACGGGCCCTGCAACCGTACGTGATGCCGATTAGACAGGAAATAAAATACCTGCAATTGTTTTCTTATGTCTACTCAGGTACCGCAGAATCCCCCTCCCGAGCGTGGCTGGACGTTGCTCACCAATCACGGCCGCATTCTGCTCATGGTGGCGCGCGATCCGGGACTGCGCATTCGCGATCTGGCGGCCGCAGCAGGGGTGACCGACCGCACGGCGCAGACGATCGTCAGTGACCTCGAGAGTGCGGGCTATCTCACTCGCTCACGTGACGGACGGCGCAATACCTACGTGGTGAATCTCGATCAACCCTTCCGGCATGCAGCAGAGGCAGGGCACACCATTGGTGAACTCGTAGAGCTGTTTCAGGAATCGAGGTAGATCGCATCGTGGATCTCGATTCGCTCTCGCTCGCGGCCGGTAACCTCGCTTCGGTTCCGGTACTTGCCTTCCTCCTTGGCCTGCTGGCAGCAGGACTTCGCGCCGACCTGCGACTTCCCGACGCTGCCTACCAGGCGATCTCGATCTACTTGCTATTCGCGATCGGTCTCAAAGGTGGCGTGGCCCTACGCCAATCCAACCCCAGCGACGTGATCGGCCCGGTCATTGCGGCACTCGTGCTTGGACTGCTCATTCCGCTGGCGGCCTTCTGGTTGTTGCGTGTGCTCACTCCGCTGGCCGTGGTCGATCGAGGGGCAATGGCCGCGCACTACGGATCGACATCGTTGGTCACCTTCACGGCGGCACTCGTCTTTCTCGAATCGGCCGGAATCAGTTACGAGGGCTTTATGGCCACCCTGCTCACAGTTCTGGAAATTCCGGGAATCATCGTGGGCTTGATGCTTGCCGGCCGTGCTCGCGGTTCGCAGGTCGCGTGGCGTGAGTCGCTTGGCGAGGTGGTGCGCGGACGATCGATCATGCTGCTCGCAGGCGGACTGGTGATCGGCCTCCTGGCCGGCCCCACCGGATACGTGAAGGTGGAGCCATTCTTTGGCGCCCTGTTCACTGGTGTGCTGGCACTGTTTCTTCTGGAAATGGGAGCGATTGCCGGACGTCGCATCAGCGACGTGCGAACCGCAGGGTTCGGATTGCTCGCCTTCGCCTGCGGATTCCCTCTCCTCGTTGGTACTGCGGGCATCGTGGTGGGGCAACTGGTGGGACTGTCGGTGGGCGGGTCGATGGTGCTCGGTGTTCTGTGCGCGAGCGCGTCGTACATCGCCGCACCCGCGGCCGTGCGATTGGCGCTTCCCGAAGCCAATCCGGGAGTCACGCTCACGGCTAGTTTGGGCATTACCTTTCCGTTCAACCTGGTCATCGGAATTCCGGTGTACCTCGCAATTTCGACAGCGCTTGCTGGCGCCCCGATTCACTGAAGGGACGGGCGATGACTGACCGAACGACTGTGAAGTGTCTGACAATTGTGGCTGAAGCAGTGTTGGAGCAGCGACTCATCAACGACCTACGTCTCGCCGGTGCGAGTGGGTGGACTCTTACGTCCGCGCAGGGTGCTGGTCCGCGCACTCGTCGTGTGAGCGAGGCAGGCGGAGGCAATGTGCGGGTTGAAGTGCTGGCCACGGCAGAGGTGGTCGACCGCATGTGGTCGGCACTGCGCGAGCGCTACTTTCCGCAGTACGCCGTGGTGGCGTGGGAGTACGACGTGAAGGTCGAACGCGGGGAGTTGTTCGGTTCCTAGGTTCTCGCGCAACCGCGATGGTTCGAAGGCGGCCAGTCAGCGCGATGAGGGGAAAATCTGCCGGGTTTGCTGTCTCGATGCCCAATTCCGGGCTTGAGATGACCAACGTGGCAGATTTTCGTGGGTGACGTTGCAGACGCGGTGACGGAACATCAAAGGCCCCTCGCCGCGCACGCGCAGCAAGGGGCCTTTGATGTGCTGTTGGTAACTGGCTAAGGACTACTCGGACTCTTCGACGAGGGCCACTTCAATGACCTCGCCGTTCTCATCCAGAGCCACGAGCGCGTCGACGGTTCCGTCGCCGTCTTCGTCGATGAGCAAGACGTCGACGATGCCGTCGCCGTCGATGTCGATGGCGGTGACGGAGGAGCCGTCAGCTGCCACGTCAATCTCGATGTCGGTCTTACCGTCGCCGTCGACATCGATCAGAATGATGTCGGCGATGCCGTCGCCGTCGACGTCGATCGTGGTGACGCTTGAGCCGTCCTCGGCGGTGACGACGACCACGTCGGTGAGACCGTCGCCGTCGACGTCGACGTACGCCGTCGTGGTGCCCTCGTCGTCCAGTTCGACCACGATGTCGACGATTCCGTCGCCGTCTACGTCAACCAGTGCCACGGCCTCAATTACGGGCTCGGTGTTCTCGCTCATGGAATTCCCTCTCATTGCGTTGGGTCCCGCGCAGGCGAGGGACTATCGGTGTTCGCACCCTAGAGGTGTGGACCTCAGGCCCGTGAGCGAGGGTGACTCGAGTGTCGTACCCCGGTGTCAGACTCCGCTCATGGAGACTGCCCTGATCGCACTCATCGCTGTGCTCGTCCTACTCGTGCTCGTACTCGTGGTCCGACGGCCGGCACAGGTTGCTCTGGCTGCCGCACCGCCCGACCTCGAGCCCTTCCTCGCTCCCATCCGCGAGCAGTTGCAGGCCGTCGTGGGGCAGGTCGGAGCTGTGAAGGCGAGCGCCGAGGGTCAGTTTGGGGCCCTAGGGCAGCAACTGCGCACCATTTCCGAGCAGAACGCGAAACTCGAGTCGCAGGGTGCGCAACTCGGCGAGGCGACCACCCGCATCTCCACCGCGTTGCAGGGCACGGCAGTCTCGGGCAACTGGGGAGAGATGACGTTGATTCGCACGGTCGAGCTGGCCGGTCTCACTCAACATGTCTCGTTCGTTGAGCAGGAAACCATCGGCACGGCTGACGGCTGGGGTCGGCCTGACGTGATCGTCTATCTCCCACAGGGCCGTAACGTCATCGTCGACGCCAAGGCACCGCTCATCGACTTCACCGGCCGTGCCGACGCGGCCGCCACCCAAGCAGCGGCGCTGAAGGTTCACGTCAACGACCTCGCCAGTCGCAACTACAGCGCCTACCTCGACGGAGCCGTCGACTTCGTGATCCTGTTCGTTCCGACCGAGGGCATTCTCGCCACCACGCTCGGCCACGATCCCAGCCTCTCCGAGTACGCGGTCAGCAGGCGGGTGCTGCTTGCTACGCCGATGACACTGCTGGCGATGCTGCGTGCGGTGGAGTACGGATGGCAGCAGGTGGCCACCGCCGAGAATGTGCGGCAGATCGCTCTCGACGCGGCTGAACTCCACGACCGACTCGCGACTTTCGTTGATTACTTCGCGAAAGTCGGCAGCGGGCTGCAGACTGCGATTGCCGCCTACAACTCCGCAGTCGGCGCGATGCAGACCCGCGTCCGGCCGCAGGCAGTGCGCATGCGCGATCACGGTCTGCGTGTGGGCAAAGAACTCGGCGAACCGCAGCCGATCGAGGCCGAGCCCCGGGTCCTGGAGTGGAGATAGCAGGAAGTGGCAAGCGCGGCTCCATGCCTGCATGCCTGTTATCATGCATGCATGGCGCAAATGACCTGGCGGATGAGTGATGAGCTCCTCGCTCGAGTCAAGGCGGCTGCGGCAGGCGGCGACCGATCGCTCAACGAGTTCGTCACCCTAGTGCTGAGCGCCGCCACCGACCCGAGCACGGCTGGGTCCCAGGTTGACATGGTGCGTGAGCGGTTGCGACGCGCCGGCGTGAGGGTAGTCGACTACGAGCCCGCGCACCGCGTAGGCACTCCAGCCGAAGTCGCAGCGGCGGGGGTGCGGCTGTCGTCCGGCACGTCGGTTGCCGACCTCGTGAGCGAGGGTCGTTGACCTGGTTCGCCGACAGTTCCTCGCTCGTCAAGCTCTACGTCCCTGAACGGGGATTCGAGGTGGTGCGGGCGCTACCAGAGCCGCTGGTGGTGTCGGCGCTGGCGCAGGTGGAAATTGCATCGGCGTTCTGGCGCAAGCAACGGCTCGGCGAGTGCTCAACACGTGACGCCCTGTTGCTCTCGGACCAGGCGCGAGCGGATCACGCGAACGGCAGACTCCTCGCCTTGGAGGTGACCATGTCGATTCTTGCCGATGCTGAGCGGGCTGTGGCGCGGCACGGCCTGCGTGCCTTTGACGCAGTGCAGTTAGCCACGGCTATGGCGGCCCGGTCAGCACTCGGTGGGCTCGACGGCGTGGCCACGTCCGACGGTGCACTGGCTGATGCTGCGCTCGCGGAGGGGTTTGCTGGGCTCCCAAGGGAGGAGTGAGGTAGTAAGACCCACGACTGGTTCATTCCGGATCCGGCGGCGAATGGGCGGGTCACCGCGTGCATGTCCTTCACCGATCAGGCAGCCATCAATCGCATGAACAACGCCGTCCTGACGTCCATCGGAGGCAAAGCGCGGTAAGGAGGGTTTGCATTGCCGGCGGCGAATTGGCCACGGGAAGCGAGGTATGGTGATTTGGACCCCGTTAGACGCGATCCACTTCTTCACTCCTTGGGTGTACTCATGAAATTTCTTCCTGCCCTAGCCGCCGCAGCATTGGTCGCGACGACAGCTGTTGCGAACGCGCCGATCGCTGCCCAGGCCGCCGCACCCGACTCTGCCTCCGCTGACACCATCGCAAATTTCGTCGCTCCAGCGGCCAGGGATAACGCGGTGCTCAGGCCTAGGCTCACGCCCATAACGAAGGCGGCGTCCCTGCCCATGCGGGCATGGTCGATCTACGGCACTACCGGCTCGCAGCCGAACTCCGTGGTCGTCGACAAATTCGGCACGATCTATACGGCAGATTCAGGTGGCGACTCCGTCACCAAGGTCACCAGCAAGGGCTACTCGTCGATCCTCGGCACCACCGGTAAGCAGCCCATGGGTATCGCTCTCGATGATGACGGCAATGTGTACACGTCGAACTTTGGCGACAGTACTGTCACGAAGATCACCAGCGGGGGAGTCTCGACAACGTTGGGCACGACCGGCAAAGGTGCGATCGGAATCAAGGTCAACCACGCCGGCGTTGTGTTCGTCACCAACTACCTCGACAGCACGGTCACGCAGATTACCCCGAACGGCGATTCCACTGTTCTGGGTGACACTGGCACGCACCCACTCGGAATCGCGCTAGACAGCGTCGGAAATGTCTACACGGCCGACGAGGGCTCCGACACCGTCACCCGCATTACGCCAGGTGGCCAGTCCCGCTTGTTCGGCCGCACCGGCGGCTGGCCGCAGGCGATCGACATCGACCGGGCGGGCAACGTCTACACGGCCAACTGGACCACGTCCAACGTCTCGAAGATTTCCCCGAGCGGCCGTGCAGTGATTCTGGGCGCGACTGGTCAGCGCCCGATCGGCATCACGGTCGATTCGAAGGGCAACGTCTTCACCACGAACAACGGCGACAACAGCATCTCGATGATTACCCCGCAGGGTAAGTCGCACATTGCCGCAGTGACCGAGATTCGGCCGTCGGGTATCACGGTCGACTCGGTCGGTAACCTCTATGCCGTCAACTTTATCTCGAACACGGTGACCAAGGTGGCGACGAGCGTGGCACGTCAAGTGACGCGAGTGACTCTCTCGACCGTTACCGTCGGCTCTCCGAGCAACCGACCGGCATGGATCATCCCCTTCTACAACGATGTCTACGAGTCGAAGTCGACTTGCGAGCAGGCGCTTCCGGATGTGTACCAAGCCACGCAGGCCAACCCCGATCCCTCAGTGCAAAAGGAGTCGGCGATCTCCTGCATGGCCGTGGGTGGGGTGCCGGTCAAATACAACGTCGGCGAGTTTGAGATCACCACTCAACAGTGGGTGAACTTCCTCAATCTCGTTGATCCGAACGGCCTCAACGCCAACCACCTGTGGGACGAGCCGGAGCAGTCGGCGGTATGGCCGAAGTACGGCTCAATCAACCGCAACCTGAAGGCGGACCCGGGTCACAGGTTCTACGTTGCCTCCCCAGGCTGGGCAAGTCGCCCGTACAACTCGGCCGACTTCAACCGGGCGGCGCGCTTCATCAACTCCGTACAGAACGGCAAAGTGCTGTCGAAACGGACCATCACATCGACCACGGTCGACCACAAGGCGCTGCGCAGGACGATTTACGTGGTTCGCATGTCCACGCGCACAGATTCCGGCATGTACAACATGAACAACCCCCGCACCAAGCGCACCGCGGCTAAGGGGTTTGCCATCACGAGCCAGGACGAGTGGATCAAGGCGGCCTACTTCGACCCGAACGGTGGCGGCAAGTTCTCATACTGGGACTACCCGACGAACCCTGGCTTGTTCGTCAACTGCCCTGTCGATGAGGAGGGCTGTGCCGAGGGTGAGCAGCCCAACGCAACCGTGATGGATGCCAACGGCAACGTCACCAATGCGTCGCAGCAGCCGCTGGCATCGTTCGTCGCCATCCCCGGCACGGCTCCGGACTGGTGCCCAGTGCTCGTGCTGACTGCGGAGGAGTGCACGGCGCGCTCGCCGTTCCCCGCGATCCTTCCTTACAACGGCAACATGACTCCTGTGGGTCAAGCGAAGACGCGGTCACCATGGGGCACACTCGACCAGGGAGGAAACGTCGTGGAGGTCCTGGACACGATCGCGCCGCCGCCGGAGCTGACTGATCCGAAGATCGTGTGGCGTCGTTGGCACGGTGGCGTTACCACCGCAACCGCCTACCAGATGTGGCTTTCGGCCGTCGGTGTAACGCCGCAGACAGTCCCGGGCTACGCCATCAACCCCTGGCGCGGTTTCCGGATCTCGGTCACCGGGCGCTAGGACTGGAAAGGAACGCGACACCACGTTCACGCTGTCACTTCAGACAGGATTGTGACGGCATCGCAAAGTCCCCCCGACGCGCATTGCGTCAGGGGGACCTTGCGCGGCAAGCTCAGGCCTTCTTGGTCTCCGTGGTGGCTGCCTTCGCCGGCGTGGTCGCATTCGGTGTGGGACCATCGTGAATCCGCTGGCCAACAATGCACATGTCCCCGCCGCGCTTCACCATGCGCGGGCACATGTTCATTTAATCGATCGGGACCCTCGTGAAGAAACTGCCTCTGTTTGCAGGCGCGTGTGCTGCATTGCTGCTCTCGGGATGTTCAATGGGTGCGACGAGTGAGGGGGGGGTGGTGTCGACATCGGCAAGCAACCCGGCGGTGATCTTGTCGATGGACCTCGCGATGGGCCTGACGTCAGGCAACGCCAACGGCACTATGCGCACGCCATCGGACTATGACGATACGTGGGCGCTCGCCCTGATGCGCGATGTGCCGGATGTCGACGTTCTGGGCATCGTCGTGACGATGGGCAACGGGCCACTGGCCCCTGAGATGGTCGTTACGCAGCAGGCACTCGAACGACTGAATATGCATCTGCCGTTGCATCCGGGTGCTGCCACGTGGTTGCCGATGGTCGCGACGAAGGACAATGCGGGGGTCGACCTGTCACCGACCTGTGTGAACGACGGTGTGACCTTCATGGCAGACCAGCTGCGTACTAGGCAGGGCATCACGATTTTGGCCGCCGGCCCGCTGACGGACGTCGCCTGCCTCGTGTTGGCGTACCCCACGGAGGCCTCGCACATCAAGGAGGTCGTCGCCCTCGTCGGCGGCCGTCCTGGTCCGGTGATCTATGCAGGGAAACCGGCACGCGATTTCAACTACTCAATGGACCCGCGAGCGCTCTCGGTGATCCTGGACGAATCGTCCATCCCGTTCACCGCTGTCACCTTCGAGGCTTCGTCCTCGGCGGCGATGCCCACCGACATTGTCGACGCACTCGCCGCCAGTGCTGACCCGACGGCCGCCTACTTCGGCAGCGCATCGCAGGCATACACCGAATGGTGGGCCTCGATCTTCGGTCCGACCAAGCCGATCTGGGACGCGGGAGTCCTGTGGAGATACCTCCACCCTGAGGACTTCGTATGCGGTCCAGCTCGGTACGAGCTGGAGTTAGGCCCGCCCAATCTCGGTTCCGACAGGACGCACGACTGGTTTATCCCAGATCCGGCGGCGAATGGGCGGGTCACAGCTTGCATGTCCTTCACCGATCAGGCGGCTATCGATCGCATGAACAACGCCGTCCTGACGTCAATCGGAGGTAAAGCGCAGTAGGCAGCGAGGCATGCCGCGGCGTTGGGCATCGATGGCGCTACCGGAGGGAACCTTCCCTCAGCTTGCGGCCACTCAGTTTTCGCGTTACTCAGTGGCGGTCGGGTCACCCATCGCCGCAATTGCCTCCTGAGATTTCGCCGGGCCGCGGAGCACGTAGGCCGCACCCACAGCGAGCGCCGCTCCGGCGAATGGACCCACTAGGTACACCCAGTAAGTGCTGAGGTCAGCCAGCGCTACGTCGGGGCCCAGCGCACGCGCGGGGTTCATCGCCGCGCCTTCGAACGGGCCGCCAAGCGACCCCAGTGCCATGATGTAGGCGGCTACGGCGAAGGGTACGTAGGGCCCATCGAGCTTGGGACCGTTTGCCATGCCGAGCACCATAAGTACGAGGCCGAAGGTGAGCAGCGCCTCGAATGCCACCGCCGACCACTCCAGGCCCGCTGGGGGTCGGGTGGCGGCGAGGTTGCCCATTGGTCCGAAGAACCACTTGGCGAGCAACGCCCCTGCGATTGCCGCGACGCACTGCACCACCCAGTACGCGATCGCCATCGTCCAGCCCATGTCGCGCCGCAGGGCGAACGCGAGGGTCATCGCCGGATTGAAGTGCGAGGACATGTCGCCGAGGAAAAGGATCGCCAAGAGAAGCCACAGTGCTGCGAACGACGACAGCACGAGAGCGACAACGTACGAGGGCGGGTCACCGCCCCCGTACTTCGCCAGGATCGCCGCGCCTGCAGACAGTACGAACATCAAACCGAAGGTGCCGATGAACTCGGCGAGAAGCCTGCGAGCACGGTGGGAGTCACTGGTCCATGTCGCACGGAACTGCCTGTTCCCCACTTGGGAGACCAGAGCCGCTTTACCGACGAGCTCGGGTGTCGCTGAGGTCACTTGGCACTCCGAGATCGTGCGGCACTCTTCTTTGCCGCAGGCTTCTTTGCCGTGAGTTTCTTCGCGGGTGCGGCACCGTCGGGGCGGGTCATTTTGATCGGCACTACAACCCGGTCGAACAACTCAGCTGTGACACCGTTCTTCAGGGCTGCGTCGCGCAGGGTGAGGTTGTTGTCGATTGCGTAGTGCGAGATGACCGATGCCTGGTCGTAGCCGATGATCGGCGACAGGGCGGTGACCATCATGACCGACTTGTCGATGTTCTCCTTGATCTGGGGCTTGTTTAGCTGCGCACCTTCGATCATGAACTCGCGGAAGTGGTCGCACATGTCGGCCATGATCAGCGCCGAGTGCAGGTAGTTATTGATGATGATGGGGCGGAATGCGTTCAACTCGAAGTTGCCCTCAGCGCCACCCATCTGCACCGCGACGTCGGACGACATGATCTGGATGCAGACCATGAGCATCGCCTCGGCCTGCGTGGGGTTAACCTTGCCGGGCATGATCGACGAGCCAGGCTCGTTGGACGGCAGAATCAACTCCATGAGACCGGTGCGCGGACCGGAACCGAGCCACCGCATGTCGTTGGCGATCTTGAAGAGAGTCACGGACGCGGTCTTCAATCCGGCGTGAGCACGCACCATGCGGTCGAGTGTTCCCTGCGCGGCAAACTTGTTCGTGGCTGTTCGGAACGGGTAGCCGGTCAGCTTGGCGATGACTGCCGCCACCTCGTCGCCGAACCCCGCCGGGGAGTTAAGCCCAGTGCCCACTGCGGTACCGCCCATGGCTAGGTCAAGCAGTTGGCGAGTGGCGTGCTCGACCTCAGCGATGGCGTCCTCAAGTGCCGCTGCGTAGCCCGACCACTCCTGGCCCACGGTAAGCGGTGTGGCGTCTTCGAGGTGCGTACGCCCGATCTTCACGACCGAATTCCACTCGCGCGACTTCTTCTCCAAAGCCTTCTGGAGGCGCTTCAACGCGGGGATCGTTTTCTCGGTCGCCATCGTGTAGGCAGCAATGTGCATAGCCGAGGGAAACGTGTCGTTCGATGACTGCCCCATGTTGACGTGGTCATTCGGGTGGATGGGCTCCTGGGTGCCGAGCTTGCCGCCCACTAGTTGAATGCAACGGTTGGAGACGACCTCGTTGACGTTCATGTTCGACTGGGTACCTGAGCCGGTCCACCTCGGGTGTACCGGCAAGAAAGCATCAATGATGCAGGCATGCCTGTTATCATGCCTGCATGGCACAAATGACCTGGCGGATGAGCGATGAGCTTCTCTTGCAAGTCAAGGCGGCTGCGGCAGGCAGCGACCGATCTCTCAACGAGTTCGTCACGCTGGTACTGAGCGCCGCCACCGACCCCAGCACGGCTGGGTCCGAGGTTGACATGGTGCGTGAACGGCTGCGACGCGGCGGCGTGACGGTGGTCGACTACGAGCCGTCGCGCCCCGTGGGCACGCCGGCCGAAGTTGCTGCGGCGGGTGAGCGGCTGGCGTCCGGAGCATCCGTCGCCGATCTCGTGAGCGAGGGTCGTTGATCTGGTTCGCCGACAGTTCCTCGCTCGTCACGCTCTATGTCCCTGAATTGGGATTTGAGATGGTGCGGGCGTTGCCAGAGCCCCTGCTGGTGTCGGCGCTGGCCCAGGTGGAGGTTGCGTCGGCGTTCTGGCGCAAGCAGCGGCTTGGTGAGTGCTCAGCGCGTGATGCCCTAGTGCTCTCAGACCAGATGCGTGCCGATCTCGCCGACGGCAGACTCCTCGCATTGGAAGTAACCTCATCGATCCTTACCGAGGCCGAGCGGGCGGTGGCGCGGCACGGCCTGCGTGCCTATGACGCCGTGCAGTTGGCTACGGCGATCGTGGCCCGTTCGGTACTCGGTGGGCTCGATGGGGTGGCCACGGCCGATGGTGCACTGGCAGATGCTGCGCTCGCGGAAGGGTTTGCCCTGCTCCCGCGGCACGAGTGAGGGAGCAGACAAGCGCGGCGATGACCACCGTAACGATGCGTCGCCCGCCTGCGGCCCCCAGTAGTTCGGGTGCAGCGACTCCTGAACCTGGTAGGGGAGTAGTCCTTCACGTTGAAGCGGGCCACGGTCGGACATGCGCCCGCAGGTGCCGGACGCGTCAACTGGCGAAGCACCGTCATCGTGAAGGGGTCGACGCTCGGTGGCCGATCCGAATGGATCGCGCCCGGCCTGGCCGCCTACATCATCGGCGCCGAGTGGTTCACTGCCTCCATCTCGTTCGCCAACCCTGCGGAGACCGTCGGGCGCAGACTCTCGAACACAATCGCCGGGATCCCACCGGCGCGGGTTCCGGGCTTCTTCGTCGGTCAGTGCATCGGAGCGGTGCTGACGGTCGGCGCCACGATGCTGCTGAGGCCGTGGCAGTCCCACTCGCTACCCGAGAGGGGTCAGTTCTCGATCATCGTCAGGGGGCGGATTTCAGTCGGCGTTGACAGCGTGAGCGTCACCCACGAAGAGGGGCACCAGGCGCCATCGACGCTGCTATGGCGAAGCTGCCCACCCGAATCACCACGCGCCCTGGGAACCATGGGGGCGGGAAACGGCTTCGGCGCCGCTGTGCCCAGCAGCCTTGGAATGCCCTCGGATTCTTCACGTGATCTTGACACCTCGCCGGTAGCTTCGTAGCGAACGCAAGCCACGGCGGGAAGGGACATCATGACCAGCGAATCCGATGCGGCCCCTGCATGCACTGCAGCGACGCAGCAACTCATGAGGGCGTCATGAGAACCGCGGAACCAGCGCGCGGGATTCACCTCGCGCCTCTCATGGCAACACTCGCGGTCTGTGTAGCAGCTGTTTTGATCACCCTTCACCTGACATCACAGCCGCTGCTGCCAGGTCTAGATGGTGCCTACTACTGGGTTCAGGTCCGAGCGATTATTGAGGAGGGTCGGTTCGCCTTCAACGACGTTCCGCTCGTGTTCCTCGCCCAGGCGGCCCTTGCGGAAGCGCTTCGCCTCGCCTCGGGAGCGGACGTGACAACCGTCGTGCCGATGGCGGTGCGCATGAGCATGGTCCTGTTCATGGCAGCGTCCGTAGTGCCCATTGCCTGGTTCGCGCGTCGGCACCGCGATCGCCCGTGGCTCCTGCCGATTCTGAGTGCGCTCGTCCTGCTGAATCCCGTGCAGTTGTTCTTCTTGACCGGTGACTTCATCAAGAACGCAGCGGCGGTTCCCCTGCTGCTAGCCATGGGGTTCCTGATAATCGAGTGGTGGACCGTGCCTGCTCGCGCCCGGCGGATTGCTTGCGTAGTGCTCATGCTGGGCCTCGCATTGACTCACTTCGGAACGTTCCTCCTTGCCCTGTGCATCGTGGTTCTCTGGCTGGTGGCGCGGGCCATCGCCGCACCCGGCAAGTCCTGGGTCGTGCTCTCGCCTCTCGCCCTGGCTGGGGTTTTCATCGCCTTGCTTGCGTGGTTCTCGCCGGATCGGCTCGCTCGTGTGAGCGATTTGCTCTTGAGTCCGGGCACGCTGATCGAGTCACCCATGTGGATCATCCTCAGGTTCAGCCCAGGCGTGGTTCCCTGGCCCATTGTCTTCGCTATGGTGGCTGGCCAGGTGGGGAGCCTTGTGCTGGCTGTTGTCTGCGTCCGACGCCGCGGGTCTCTGCCGCCGGAGATCATCCCCGTTCTTGTCTCGCTTCTCGTCACGACGTTCGTGCTGTCCAGCCCGCTCATCGGCTACGAATGGTCGGCACGACTTGCCGCTCTCTCCTTCCTGTCGCTGGTCCTCGCGTTGGCGGCGCTGTGGGTGGCCTCCCCGGTTACCACGTGGCCGCTTGCTGCCATGGTCGTCACCGCTGCGGTGGTGATGATGTCCCTGCTGGGACTGCGGCTGGGTGCAACCCCGCCCGCATTGACCGCCAGCGAGTGGGAAGAGTTCCAGACGTTGACCTCCGACGTGGCCCTGGCGCCAAACTCGATCGTTGTTGCTCCCCATGGGCTGGAGTTCCTGGCAGCGTGGAGTTGGCGGACAAACGTCATCCAGGATCGTTACGCTGGCGCGATGAGCGACGTCGACGGGCGTTCGGTCTACCTCCTGCTCCACATCCCGGCGGAGGGCGCGTTCGGCTGGGCTCCAAGCCAGTCTGGCGGCAAGCCTGATGTCGAGGGAACCTCGAAGGAGGGCGGCGTGTCTAGTTCCGCGGAGGCGGGGTCCCTCGCCAAGGATCAGGGAGGTGCAGCGATGGGTGTTGCGGTTCTGTACAAGTCAGCCGGATTCGTCCTACTCAAAGCGAATCCCTCATGAGGGTCACCGCTGACCAGGTCAACGCGCTCAGTCGCCGGGGACGCCATCGGCCGGCGAGCAACGCGGAGACGGGTGAGGACGAGATTCGCTACGTTGTTCAAGGCGGATCGGCAACTCCGTAGCGGATGGAACACAGGCGGTGTAACGCGATGAGTGGCTGCGTGGTTCTGGTTGAGGACGACCCTGACCAGCGGAGAATTCTGCGCCTGTACCTCGAGGATGAGGGATACACGGTGGCCGAGGCGGCCGATGGTCCTTCGGCAATCGCTGCGATCCGGGCACACCGGCCGGTCGCGGTGCTGCTCGACGTGATGCTGCCCCTGCTCAGCGGCCGTGACGTGTGCAGGGTCATCCGCGCGGAAAGCGACGTGCCGATCATCATGGTGACGGCGCGCGGTATTGAGGGCGACGTGGAAGCGGGGCTCGACGAAGGCGCCGACGACTATGTCGTCAAGCCCTACCGGCCGCGCGAACTGATGGCCAGGGTCCGCGCCGCTGTCCGCCGAAAGGACACTGCCCCTGCCGACTCAGCGAAAATCTTGTACGCCGATCTCACGGTCGACCTCGACCGACGGACCGTTGAGCAAGGAGCGGTCGACGTGACGCTCACGGCCTCCGAGTTCGACATTCTCGCCGCCCTGCTTGAGCGCCCGGGTCACGTCTTGACCCGCGCGCAACTCATCTCCCGTGTCGCGGCCTACCGAGGGGTGGGTTTGGAACGCACCATCGATACCCACGTCAGGAACATCCGCCGCAAGCTCGGCGACGATGCGGCGACGCCACGATACGTGGCGACGGTGGTTGGCGTGGGGTACCGGTCACCGTGAGGTCACTTGCTGCCCGCATCGCGCTGCTCGTGTCGGTCCTCACGATGGTGGCGGTCGCGGTTTCAGCTACCGGCATCGCGGTGGCAACCCAGTACGCCGTGGACTCCGGCCTGCGGCAACGCCAGGCTGAGATCAACGCGAATGTCGTCAAGGACCTCGACGAGGCCGGGAAGGGCGCGACATCCTGGGCTGACACCTCACCAACCGCCAACCAGCTCGCCCGCACGTACGCGGTCCGGATCGTCATCACGACAGGGGAGGGCCAGGTCCAGGTTGACACGGGCTCAGGCCCGACGCCACCACTGGTCGGCTCCCTCAGGCCGGGACCCGAACCAGCCCAGCTGTACGTGGCCTCCACCGTGACCGCCACCGTCCCGGTGCCGCTGATCGCGCTGCTGGCCCTGATCATGATGGTGGCCGCGGCGCTGGTGGCCATCCCGCTCGCGCGCAGTCTCACCAAGTCCCTCGACCTCGTGGGCGCGACCGTGCACGCGATTCGCAATGGCGACCTCGGCGCACGCGTCGACGTCATGTCACCGGACGAGATCGCCGACCTCGCCGAGGGTGTTAACGCGATGGCTGAAGAACTTCAGGCCGGGGAGCGCCGACGTCTGCAGCAGAGCGCCGACATTGCCCACGAACTGCGCTCGCCACTGACGAACATCCGCAACCACCTCGACGCATTCAGTGACGGGCTCCTGCCCCTGACGGTCGAGAACCTGCGGGCCCTCGATACTGAGACGCAGCGCCTGTCGATGCTGGTCGACGACCTCGCCACTGTGTCGAGTTTGGAGGAGGGGACCCTGAGGCTGCACCGGCGAGCGTCTGACCTGGCCGCGCTGGTGGACGCGGCACTCGAGGTACGGCGGGCCAGTGCCCTCTCGCGTCACATCAGTCTGGCTCGTGCGGGAACCTGCGAGACGATCGACATCGATCCGGACCGGGTGTCCCAGATCTTGGGGAACCTCCTCGACAACGCCATTCGCTTTGCTCCCGATGGTGGGAGTGTGCTCGTGGAGGTCGCACAGCAGGCGCAAACAGTCAAGATTCGCGTGGTCGACTCTGGGCCGGGCATCGACCCCGACGACCTCGAGCGTGTCTTCGAGCGGTTGTGGCGCGCCGACCAAGCACGAGCCGGCTCGACCAACCGCGGCCTTGGGCTCGCGATCGCTCGCGGGCTGGCCATCGCGCACAGTGGTGACATCCGGGCCGAGAATCTGCCGGGCGGATGCTCCTTCACTGTGACGCTTCCGCGCGATGACTCGACGGTCTGCCCGCGTCGTGTGGGAGCGTGACACACGTCAGAGCGCGTGTGGGTAGGGTGCCTTGACCTCGACCGGCCATGGGTGAATCCTCGAACCTTCCAACCGCCGACACAGCAGAGCCTCCGGGAGTCCGCCCACTGCGAGCTCACCTAGGCGCGGTACGTATAGCGACGATGGTCGACGTCGAGGATGATCACCGTTCGGGTTTCGTCATCGATTCGAAAGCGGATGCGGTACTCGCCACGCTTCGCCCGCCAGAGTCCTGCGAAAGGCTCGCGCAGTGGAGTTCCGACCGCACGTGGTCTCTCGGCAAGGGGACCGCGGATGAACTCCCAGGCGGCGAAGGCAACTGATTCGGGAAGCTCGTCGGTGAGCGCCCGCCGTGCGGGTGGCTTGATGACGATGGCGTACGCCGATTCAGCGTCAGGCACCTGCGGCCTTGCGCCGCTTGTTCATCAGTTCCGCCATCTCGTCGACGCTCGTGAGATCCTCTGCTGCCTCAGCCTCGCTCAGTCTGGCTAGGGCAACCTCGTCGCTGAGCAACTCGAGGGTTGCCTCGAGCGACTCGAGATCCTCTGCTGACATGAGCACCACGTAGTCGCGGCCATTGCGCGTCACGTGCACGCGATCATGCGTGCGGTTGACCTCGTCGGCGATCTCGGAGAGTCGTGCCTTGACCTCAGACAGCGGCAGGGTGGTCATAGACCAGAATTCTAGTCTGCACGCACTTCGCTGGGCAAGGTGCACTGACCGCGACCGGACACGTCGAGGGGCCCGATCGCCTCAGCGACGGACCCCTCGATGGATTGCGTGAGCTACGCCTTCTTGGTCTCCCAGAAGATTTCGGCGATTTCGTCGATCTTCGCCAGCAACGCGTCAGCGACGGCGACGTCGTTGGTGCTCTTGGTGCCGCCAGCACCGGCAAGCTTGGTGGCCTCGTTGAACAAGGTGTTCAAGTTGGGGTACTTCTCGAAGTGAGGTGCCTTGAAGTAGTCGGTCCAGAGCACCCACAGGTGCTCCTTGACCATGGTCGAGCGAGCCTCCTTGATGGAGATGGCGCGAGCCTTGAAGTCGTGGTCGTCTGAGGCGTTGTGCTTTTCCATGCAGGCCTTGACCGACTGAGCTTCGATCTTGGCCTGGGCGGGGTCGTACACGCCGCAGGGCAGGTCGCAGTGAGCATGAACGGTGGTGATGGGGGCGAACAGCGAGCGCATAAGTCCTCCAGTAAGCGGGATCGACATCGTGACGAAGCCTAGCGCCGATGCGGGGGCTCCGCAGTGTGGGGCCGTGGCGAATGAGTCCTTCAAATTCCTTGCAATGCCTAGATTCCGTAGAAATTGCGGGCGGCGGTCATCATGGTGTCGAACTCGTCGAGGTTCGGGGTCTCGGGAGTTCCACCTTCGATGAACGTGCCCCCCACCACCCCGACATCGTTGGGGCCGGAGTCGAGCAGGTGCTTGGGGAAGATGTAGAACGAGCGCTTGATCTTCTGGCCTGACTTCGTGGTGCCCTCGTCGAAGTAGACGAGAATCATCGACTGTAGGTCGGCGGGAACCTGATCCTTGAGCATGACCAGGTGACCTTGAACCGACACCATCTCGGCATCGTCGTTGAGGGCGCCGGCGCCCAGACCGGTGCAGTCGAACACCATGGGTGATCCGAGGGCTGTGAAGTCGGTGGCCTTCTTTTGCACAAACTGCACCCTCGGCTTGAGGTAGTCAGTCAATTCCTTCATCATCACGGCGGTGTCCATGAAGATTCCGTCGTCGTACGAGACCATCGGGCGGGTGGTTCCATTGCCGAAGTCGAGCACGACGTCCTTCGCTGGCTGCATGACCTGACCCACATACGGCTCAAGCCCAGAGTGCTCGCGGTCTTCAAAATAGGCCGGCACGACTACGGCGCCCTTTTTGAAGTCCGGCTGAGTTCCGTTGGCGATCGACGCATAGAACTTGTACGCGTCGATGCCGATTTGGTCGATGGTCTTCTGCATTTCCGGGTTGTTGTCCATCGACACCGGAGCGAGCAGGCCACCGGCGTTGTGTGACGTGAGGTCATCAAAGGATTCAGCCATCACGGTGATGTTCGTGTAACCGCGTTGCACGAGTTCATAGGCAGTGAACAGTCCGATCACTCCGGCGCCCACGACTGTGATGGGCGCATCCTTGGCGACAGCGGCACCCTGCGGTGAGGCCTGGGCTAGATCGACGACGTACTTGGCTGAGCCAGGCCCAAGCGTCCAGCCGCTTCCGCCATGTCCGTAGTCATGGGCCACCACCGTCGTGCCGACCGTCTCGACGCTGAGGTTAGGTGAGCCCTTGCGCAGGGGGCGGTAACACAGAATGTGCTTGCCCAACCGAGCGTTGTCGAGTTTCGGCGGCGTGATGCGTCGTACGTCGACGGCGCCAGTGGTCGTGACGGAGGCGGTACCTGAGGCCGAGGCCCCCGACTGAAGGTTGGGGGAGGGGCTGCACGCAGCGAGCGCTGCCACTCCGGCGGTGGCGGCGGCTGCCGTGAGGAATCCGCGACGCGACAACCCCTCGTGGAATTGATCGTCTTCGGGCTGTTCCATCGGGGCTCCTCAATGCTCGGGTTGCCAGTGCGGCCGGCAATTTTAAGCACGTTCACGCTTGTTTTTCGTGGTGGCGCGGCCCTCACGGTTACGGCGCCACGAGTACATCGCCGATTCCGATAATCTCTGGGGGTGTCGGTTGCCTCGCGCCTTGTTCCTCGGGAGCCAACGGTCGCCCGCCAGCCTGACGGCGAGCGATCGTGACCGCCCAGAGCAGGTGGGGACGCGTCATTGTCGAAGGCGATTCGATGCTTCCGACCCTCAAGCCAGGTGACCGCTGCCTCGTAAAATGGGGTGCCCAGGTGCAGGTCGGCGATGTGGTGGTGGCGCGTCGGCCAGACCGTCCAGAAACCCTGGTGGTCAAGCGACTCACCGCGCACGAGAGCGATGGTTTCTGGCTTGAAGGCGACAATTCCACTGGCAGTCATGACTCGTGGGTGTTCGGCGCCGTTCAGGGAGAAGACCTACTGGGTGTGGTTCGCTGGCGATACTGGCGGGCGCTGAAGCGCGTCAAAAGCGCAGTGGCAGACTGAGACGACAGTCTTTCTCGGTAGACCTCTGAACGGAGTTTCTCGTGGCCATCGACCCGGCGACGTTCGCCATTGACCCTGCATTTCCACTGCACCGCGGGGGCAAGATCGAGGTACGTCCGGCGGTGCGAATCCGTGACATGGAGGGCTTGGCCCTCGCCTACACCCCCGGCGTGGCACGTGTGTCGCAAGCGATCGCCGAGAACCCTGCGCTCGCCTATGACTACACGTGGAAGGGCAACACGGTACTCATCGTTACTGATGGCACCGCGGTGCTCGGACTCGGTGACATCGGGCCGATGGCCGCCCTTCCTGTGATGGAGGGCAAGGCACTGCTGTTCAAAGAATTCGGCGACGTCGACGCTGTGCCGATCTGCCTTGACACCAAGGACGTCGACGAAATCATTGAGACCGTGGTTCGTCTCGCGCCGGCGTACGGCGGTGTCAACCTCGAGGACATTTCCGCTCCCCGTTGCTTCGAGATTGAGAAACGACTGCAAGAGCGGCTCGACATTCCGATCTTTCACGACGACCAGCACGGAACGGCAGTGGTCACACTGGCCGCGCTCATCAGTGCGGCGCGAGTGACGGGGCGTTCGTTGGGCGACCTTCGCGTGGTGATGTCAGGCGCCGGTGCTGCCGGCGTGGCAGTGTCAACGATGCTCGTCGAAGCGGGCGTGGGCGATATCGCCGTGGCCGACACCAAGGGCATCATCCACCACACGCGCGATGATCTCACTGAGGTCAAAACGCTACTCGCGTCGCGCACCAACTCCTCAAACCTCACCGGCACGATGGTCGCTGCACTTGAAGGCGCTGACGTTTTCATCGGCCTGTCATCGGGTCAGGTTCCCGACGAGGCGGTGGCGTCGATGGCGCCCAATTCCATCATCTTTGCGCTGGCCAATCCCAACCCTGAGATTCATCCCGAGGTTGCCAATCGCACAGCAGCGGTCGTCGCAACAGGGCGCAGTGACTTCCCGAACCAGATCAACAACGTGTTGGCGTTCCCCGGAATTTTCCGCGGAGCCCTCGACACTCGCTCAACTCGCATCACTGAAGGAATGAAGCTGGCAGCAGCGAACGCGCTTGCCGATCTGGTCGGCGACGAGGCGCGACCCGACTACGTCATTCCAAACGTGTTCGACCGTCGCGTCGGAGTCGCTGTTTCTAGCGCCGTTGCCGCTGCAGCACGCGCCGAGGGTGTCGCGCGCCGCTAGGCAAGTTGCGTACGTACGGCAGAGACGAACGTGTCGATGTCGTTCTCGGTGGTGTCCCACGCGCACATCCAGCGCACCTGGTTACTCGCCTCATCCCACACGTAGAACGGCGTCACTTCTTGCAGCGGCTCGATGGCTGCGCGGGGGATGATGGGGAACAGTCCGTTTGCTTGAACTGGCAGACCAATCTCGATGCCGGCCACGTCGCTCACTCCATCAAGTAGGCGGTGCGCCATCGCGTTGGCGTGTGAGGCATTACGTAGCCACAGGTCACCTTCAAGAAGCGCAACGAACTGTGCCGAGAAGAAGCGCATTTTGCTCGCCAACTGCATCGACTGCTTGCGTGCGAAGCCCAGCACTTCGGCGAGTTCAGGTCGCAAGCACACGACGGCTTCGGCTGCGAGTGCGCCGTTCTTGGTGCCGCCATACGACACCATGTCGACGCCCACGTCAGTGGTGAAGGCACGCAGCGGAACTCCGAGAGTAGCCGCGGCATTGCTGATGCGTGCCCCATCGAGATGCAAGTACATGTCGATGGAATGGGCGAGTTCGGCGAGCGCGCCGATTTCGTCGGGGGAGTAGGCCGTGCCCATCTCGGTTGTCTGCGTGATGGAGATGACTCGCGGCTGTGCGTGATGCACGACTCCCACGCCGAAATGCACTGACCGCACGAGGTCAGGAGTGAGTTTGCCGTCGGGAGTCGCAACATCAATGAGTTTCACTCCGAGTTGATGCTCGGGTGCGCCGCCTTCGTCAACGTTGATGTGTGCCGTGGATGCGCAGATCACTGCTTCCCACGGACGCAGCATTGCCTGCAGTCCAACAACGTTCGCTCCGGTTCCGTTGAACACGGGGAACGCACGTGCGTCGGCCCCGAAGTGCTGGCGGAACGCGGCGTCGGCGCGCGCGGTCACATCGTCGTCGCCGTATGCCTTGGCGTGATCGATGTTGGCGGCAGCAATCGCCTCAAGAACCTCTGGGTGAACACCGGCGTAGTTGTCGCTCGCGAAACTGCGCATCAGGAGTTTCCGACCAGTCGAACGCGTTGACCGTTCATCGTCGCGGCCGCGTCGCTCGAGACGTACGTCATGGTGTCAGCGAGATGCTGCGCTGTGCTGAAGCCAGACCAGTCTCTCTGCGGATCGGCCTCAACCATCGCCGGCGTCGCGATCGCGTTCACAACGACGATGTTGGCCGTCGCGGTGCTGCCCTTGAATCGATCGGCGAGCGACAAGACAGCAGCGTCGCTTCCCGCCTTGGCGATCGAGTAGGCAGCCGCAGTTCCGCTGGGTGCACTTGCGATGGGTGCTGACACGCTGACGAAGCGGCCGTGTGGTGACTTCATGAGTGCGGGAGCCGCGACACGCGCCACATGCACGGTGGTTCGGATTGCGAGGCTGAACAGAAGGTCGAAGTCATCGAGCGGTTCGTCCTCGAAGTTCACTCCGCCGCGGTAGCCGCCGACGAGGTGCCAGACCGCGTCGAGTCCGTTCATCGCCGCGACGAGTTCACCCATCGCACGGCCGACTGTGGGTGCGTCGAGAAGATCGATGGCCGACGCTCGCTCGATGCTGCCAGGCCCATCGGTCAGTGACTGGCGCAACGCGTCGATGGTGTCGAAGCCTCGGTCCCAGAGGGCCACTCGGGCACCTGCCGCAACAGCGGTGGCAGCGGCGATCGGGCCAAGGCCCCCACCGGCTCCCGTGATGAGCACTCGTCGACCGAGAAGTGGTGTGGTGGTCATGGGGTGAATCATGCCGTGGTTGCGCCGTGCGTGCCTCTCCGGGGGAGGGACCGGCTAGCGTTATGCCATGTTCGCCGTCAGCGCTGCCAGCATCCATCCCGAAAATCCGATCGAGGGCCTGTACCTCGGCGATCACGCCGACCCCGAGCCTCCGGAAGGGTGGGTCGTCGTTGATGTGAAGGCCGCGGCACTCAACCACCACGATCTGTGGACCCTCAAAGGGGTGGGCATCAAGGCCGAGCAGTTGCCCATCATCCTGGGCTGCGACGCCGCGGGAATCGCCGACGATGGCACGGAAGTCATCGTGCATGCGGTCATTGGTGATCCGGCCGCCGGTGGTGGTGACGAGACGCTCGATCCTAAGCGCTCGTTGCTCAGTGAGGTGTACAACGGAACCCTCGCCGAGAAGGTCATGGTGCCGCGCCGCAACCTCGTGGCTAAGCCCGCCGCGCTCTCGTGGCAGGAAGCTGCCTGTCTGCCCACGGCATGGCTCACCGCGTACCGCATGCTCACCACCCGTGGTGCCCTGACCGCTGACCAAACGGTCGTGGTGCAGGGTGCAGGCGGGGGAGTCGCGACGGCTGCGATCGTTCTCGCGAAGGCGCTGGGCGCGCGAGTCTGGACGACGAGCCGCGACGAAGCAAAGCGGGCCCGTGCACTCGAACTCGGTGCCGACGATGTATTCGAATCCGGCGCACGACTTCCTGAACGCGTCGACCTCGTCATCGAAACGGTGGGGCAAGCAACGTGGGATCACTCGCTGAAATCACTGCGCCCGGGCGGTCGCATCGTCGTGTCGGGTGCCACGAGCGGTGCCGCCCCGAGTGCTGACCTCAATCGCGTGTTCTTCCTGCAGTTGAGCGTGATCGGATCAACGATGGGAACTCTGGGCGAACTCCAAGCGCTGACAGCGCTCTGTGCTGATCAGGGCGTGCGCCCGCTCATTGATTCAGAGTTCTCACTGCGCGACGCCACCTCGGCGTTTGAGCGACTGGCCGCCGGTGAGGCATTCGGAAAGATCGTCCTCACCGCCTGACATGCCCTACACCCTGGCGCACCCGGCACTGATTGTGCCGCTGCGTCGGTGGATCGTGCTCGGTGCTGCTGCTGCCGGTGCGATGACACCCGACTTTGGTTACTACCTGCCGCTTGCTGTGGTGAACCGGGTGCCGTATCCGTCGGCCGGTTTCACTCATTCGTTGCTCGGTGCGGTGACCTTCGACACGATCGTCGGCCTCGTTGCGTACATCATCTGGCGATGGCCAGTACGCACGGAATTGTTGGGGTCCCTTCCCACGCCATGGTCAACCCAGACTCTTGCTCGCACGGCTGTGGTGTTGCCCAGTCGTACGCCGGCGATGCGCGCTGTGCTGTTAGTGGTGTCGGTCATGGTGGGCGCCATCACCCACGTGCTCCTCGACATCGTGACTCATGAGAGAGCCGGAACGCCGGGCTTCATCGCTGACGAGAACGTACTGGGTCTTCCGGTCTCAGCATTCCTGCAACGCGGACTGTCGATTGTGGGTCTTGGTCTGCTCGCGTGGTGGATAGCGCGAGAACTTCACGACATTGCGCCCCTCTCGGGTTTGTACCCGACGCGCCGGATGACGCTCTACATCGGAAGCGTCATCGTTGCGGCGCTTCTTGGCGCCGGGCTCTTCGTGCGCGACTACCCGCCGATCACTGAGGGCAATGCGGTGATTGCAGTTCTGCTCGGTTTCACGGCCGGCGGCGCCTTCGCGCTGGTTGCGGTGTCAGTTGCGCTCGTTATTCATCATCGTCATCGAGTCGCGCGAGCCATGTCGCAAGGCGTTCGATCGGAACCTCGAAGTCGGGGTTGATGTCGACGAACTCGCGTAAGCGATCGGCGAGCCATTCCAGGCTCACTTCCTCTTCGCCCCGACGTGCGGCGAGCTCCTCAATACCTCTGTCAGTGAAGTACATGGTTCCTACTCAAATGCTGTGTTGATGAGGAATGCCTGTTCTTCCTCATGACGGTGATGACTGCCGACAGCCGGCGACGACGAGGCGGGTCGCGTGACACCCGCAATCGTGCGACCAATGAGCGAAGGCACGTTCATGGCAATGAACGACCATGCGCCCATGTTGGCCGGCTCTTCTTGTACCCACTTGAGTTCGGCGTGGGCGAACGGCGCCAGTGACTCGGGGAGCGTGCGCTGAGGCAACGGGTACAAGCGCTCCATGCGCACGATCGCGGTGGTGGTGTCGGCGCGCTTCGTGCGCTCGGCGAGCAGGTCGTAGTACACCTTGCCGCTGCAGAGCAGAACGCGCTTAACCTGCGCCGGGTCGACTGATTCGTCACCGATGACCGCACGGAAGTGACCGTGAGTGAATTCAGAAGTGCTCGACGTTGCCGCTTTGAGTCGCAGCATGGACTTCGGCGTGAACACGATCAGCGGGCGAGTGAGGGCTGAGTGCACCTGCCACCTCAGGAGGTGGAACATCGATGCGGGGGTCGTGGGTGTCGCGACCGTCATATTGTCTTGCGCGCACATTTGCAGGAAACGCTCGATGCGCGCCGATGAGTGATCGGGACCCTGGCCTTCAAAACCGTGCGGCAGAAGCAAGACGAGGGCCGAACGTTGCGCCCACTTCTGCTCACCGCTGCTGATGAACTCGTCGATGATGGTTTGTGCGCCATCGGCGAAGTCACCAAATTGCGCTTCCCACATGACGAGCGCATCGGGGCGTGCCACTGAATACCCGTACTCGAAGCCCATCGCCGCGAACTCGCTGAGAGGCGAGTCGTAGACATACAACTTGCTATCGCCTTCGTAGCACTGCTTGAGCGGCTTGTACTGCCAACCCGTCGCAGCATCGACGATCACCGCGTGGCGGTGTCCGAACGTTCCGCGGCGGCTGTCTTGACCTGCAAGTCTCACCGAGTGACCCTCGGTGAGCAGTGAACCGATGGCAAGCATTTCGCCCATTCCCCAGTCGATTTGATCGGTCTCGACCATTTCGGCACGACGTGCGAGTTGGGGGAGTAGGCGGGGGTGTGCGGTGAAGCCTTCGGGCAATTCGAGTTGGCTGCGCACGACCCGGTCGACGACGTCACGAGAAATCGACGTATCGACGTCGTACGCCGGAGTTTGCGGCTCGAGTGTTTGCTGACCTTCGCGTACGACCTGACTGTCGGAAGGGTCGTGCGATTCGTCGGCCGCGCGCGTTTCTTGGAACACGCGCTCAAGTTGGTCGCGGTAATCGCGAAGTGCAGCCTCGGCCTCTTCGACCGAAATGTCGCCGCGGCCAATCAGACTCTCGGTGTAGATCTTGCGCACCGATCGCTTCTGATCGATGAGTTGGTACATGAGTGGCTGGGTGAGTGACGGATCGTCGGCTTCGTTGTGACCACGACGTCGGTAGCAGACAAGGTCGATCGCCACGTCCTTGTGGAACTGCTGCCGGAACTCGAACGCGAGTTGAGCGACATACACGCACGCCTCGGGATCGTCACCATTGACGTGGAATACCGGTGCTTGAATGATGCGCGCGGGATCGCTGCAGTAGGTGGTGCTGCGGCTATAGCGCGGCGACGTCGTAAAGCCCACCTGATTGTTGACGATGACGTGAATGGTGCCGCCCGTGCGGTAGCCACGTAGTTGCGACAACTGCAGGGTTTCGACAACCACACCCTGACCGGCAAATGCTGCATCACCGTGCATGAGCACGGGAAGTACGGGGAATGTTTCGCGCGGAAGTAGATCCTGTCGCGCCCGCACGATTCCTTCGAGCACGGGGTTGACGGCTTCAAGGTGCGAGGGGTTTGCGGCGAGATACACGTCGACACCGGTTCCGTGCACGCTCGTGAAACGGCCGCTGGTTCCGAGGTGATACTTCACATCTCCTGAACCGTGCACCGACTCTTCGCCGAAGTTGCCCTCGAACTCCATGAAGATCTGGCCGTACGACTTGCCAGCGATGTTGGCCAGCACATTGAGTCGTCCACGGTGCGGCATTCCGATGCACACTTCGTTCAGTTCGGCGTCGGCCGCTCCCGTCAGTACTGCGTCGAGCAACGGAATCGCTGACTCTCCACCTTCGAGTGAGAAGCGCTTCTGGCCCACGTACTTGGTTTGCAGGAAGGTTTCGAACGCCTCAGCAGCGTTGAGGGTGCGCAGGATGCGCAACTGTTCCTCGCGCGCTGGCTTGGTGTGCGGCACCTCAAGTCGCTCCTGAAGCCATTCGCGCTGCTCAGGATCTTGAATGTGCATAAATTCAACTGCGACGGTGCGGCAGTACGAGTTGCGAAGCACGCCCAGAATGTCGCGCAGTTTCATCCAGCGTTGACCGCCGAAGCCACCGGTGGCGAATTCGCGGTCGAGGTCCCAGAGGGTGAGCCCGTGCGACTCGATCTCCAGATCAGGATGGGTGCGCTGAAGGTATTCGAGCGGGTCGATATCGGCCATCAGGTGGCCGCGCACCCGGTACGCGTGAATGAGTTCCTGCACGCGTGCGGTCTTGCTCAGTTCATCGTCGTGGGTGGTGGCGATGTCGTGCGCCCACTGAATCGGCTTATACGGAATGCGCAGCGAGGAGAAGATCTCCTCGTAGAAGCCGTCGGCTCCGAGTAATAGTTCATGCATGTGCCGTAGGAAGTCGCCGCTCTGCGCACCCTGAATGATGCGGTGGTCGTACGTCGACGTCAGGGTGAGGATCTTGCTAATGCCCTGCTTGGCAATGGTTTCGGGCGAGGCTCCCTGCCACTCGGCGGGGTATTCAAGTGCTCCCACGCCGATGATGGCGCCCTGCCCTGCCATCAAGCGTGGCACAGAGTGCACCGTGCCGATGGTGCCAGGGTTCGTGAGGCTGATCGTGGTGCCGGCGAAATCGTCGACGACGAGCTTGCCATTGCGTGCCTTGCGTACGAGGTCGTCGTACATTGCCCAGAACGAGGCGAAATCCAGTGATTGTGCGCCCTTGATACTCGGAACCAGCAACTGCCGGGTTCCGTCGTCCTTGGGAAGGTCGATCGCGAGACCGAGGTTGACCTGCTCGTGCTTCAACACGGCCGGCTTTCCATTGATCTCGCTGTACGACCAGTTCATGCCGGGTTGGTTGGCCAACGCCTTCACCAACGCATAGGCGATGAAGTGCGTGAAACTCACCTTGCCGCCGCGAGCGCGCGCCAGGTGGTTGTTGACCACGATGCGGTTGTCGATCAGCAGTTTCGCCGGAACGGCACGCACGCTCGTTGCGATCGGCACTGACAGCGAAGCTTCCATATTGGTGACGACTCGTGCTGCTGGGCCTTTGAGCTTGACCGCTTCGGTCTGCTCAACCGGCGTGTGCGACACCGAAGGAGTCGGGGGCACCACGAAGGGGACGGGGGTGGGAATGGCTGCCGGTGTCTGTTCACGTGCGGCCGGTGCTGGCGGTGGCGTGGGAGTGATCGCGGCCGCATGCTCGGTGGGCTGGTAGTCGGCGAAGAAGTCCCACCACGCATGGTCAACGGAGTTTCGGTCAGCCACGTACTGCTGGTAGATCTCATCTACTAGCCAAAGATTGGTTCCGAAGGTGCTCGGAAGTGATGACTCCGACGGCACGTGGCTGCCTCTCACTCGCGGGATGACTGTGAGGCAAGCCTACCCATCGCTGGAGCCACAGCATCCGGGCGCAGCCAGCTGGGTTACAGGCCGAGTCCACGACTGATCACTAACTGCTGAATGCTCGTACTGCCCTCGACAACCCGCAGCATGCGCAGGTGGCGAAGGACGCGTTCAACCGGCCCTTCGCGCAGCAATCCCATGCCGCCCAGAGTCTGCAGTGCGCGATCGGCCACGGTGTAGGCCTTCTCAGTGCAGTAGTACTTGACGATCGAGGCATCGAGCATGGGATTGTCTCCGCGGTCGACTTCCCAGGCAAGGTGGTAGACCAGCCAGCGCATCGCCTCGATGTCTGCCTTGCTGTCGGCAAGGGGGAACGACACCGATTGGAACTTGCCGATCGGTTTACCAAAGGCCGTGCGCGATTGCGCGTGCGCGATGGCGATGTCAAGGCAGTATTCAGCGAGTCCGAGTGCCTGAGCCCCAATGTGAGCGCGGCCGGCGTTGAGGAATTCCATGGCAGTGAAGAATCCGGTACCGACCTCGCCGATGACATGATCGTCAGCGACCCAGGCATCGTCGAAGAAGAGTTCGGCAGGGTGCGAGTCGGCGTGGGTGTATTGAACGCTGCCGCGTCGAAACTGATCGCTCGGAACAAGGAACGCGGTGATTCCACCTGCGGCGCGCTTTTCAGCGTCGGTCACAGCGAAGACAATCGCGACATCGGCGTGCTCGGCGTTCGTGATGTAGTGCTTGTGACCGTTGATGCGCCATCCGTCACCGTCCTTGACGGCTGTCGTGCGAATCGCTTGGGCGTCGGATCCGGCCTCGGGTTCGGTGAGAGCGAAACACATCGACTTCTCGGCTGACACCAGCGCAGGAAGCCAGGCGTCGCGCACGTGGGTCGGCAGTCGCAGCAGTAGTGGGCTCGGACCGGCGGGATTCGGAGGTGAGATCGCAGCGAGTGCAAGCCGCATTCCGGTGCGCGCGGCATCCTCGACGAGCAGGGCCGTGCCCAGCGTCGATAACCCCTGACCCCCGACTTCCTCGGGCAGGTAGGCGGCGTAGAAGCCCTCTTGTGCACTGCGAAGTCGAATGCGTTGGGCAGCGTCGTGGATGACCTCGCGGTCAGGATGCTCAGACCAGTACTCGGTCTGCAGACTCTCATCGAGTGGGCGCACTTCGCGTTCAAGGAAGGCAGCGAATGAAGCACGCAGGGCGGTGAGTTCCTCCGGGATGCTGAAGTCCATGAGTTCAGTCTGCCCGAGTGAAGGCGTCGGAACCATGGTCGCGCCTATGTCGCGGTCAGGCCCCGCAGCCTCGTCTCAGCCCCGCCGGCCTCATCGACCTTGTCGCAGGGCATCTTTGGTCAATCGAAGACCGTCTGGGGCTTCTTTGGTCAATAGGTGACCAGGAGTTGGGAAGGGGAGGTGGCCTTCACATGCTGTGCGTCGTCTCGCGGGGCCATGGCAGGCAGATTACCTGCCGGTGCCGGCCAAACCGCCAAGCGTCGCGGCAACCAAGTGACCGAGCGTCGGCAGGTGATATCCGCCCTCCTGCACCGCGACCGTTGGTCGATCTAGTTCCGCTATCAGGGCACCGGCCGCGCGGTAACCGGCGGCGGTGACTCGTAGCGGACTCTCCGGATCGTCGGCTGCCGCGTCGACTCCGAGTGACACGACGACGGCGTCAGGGTTGAATGCTGCGGTTGTCTCAACCATGCGGGCCAGCGCTGCCAGCCACCCCTCATCGCCGGTGCCTTCGGCAAGCGGAATGTTGAGGTTCGCCGCGCGACCTTGACCGATGCCGACTTCGTCGGCAAAGCCCGCGTGGTGGGGAAACCACCCGGCAGCAGGATCGATATGCAGTGATGTGACAAACACGTCGTCTCGCGAATAGAAGATCGACTGAGTGCCATTCGCGTGGTGGGCATCGATATCAATCACGGCGACCCGTGTCGCACCTCGATCTCGCAATGACTGTGCAGCAATCGCCGCGTTGTTGAGATAGCAACTGCCTCCGAATACCGTTCGTGTGACGTGGTGACCGGGAGGACGGGTGAGTGCGTACGCACCCGATGCCCCGGCCGACACGAGGTCAACAGCGGTCAAGGTGCAATCAACTGCTGCGCGTGCTGCTTCCCATGTGCCCGGC
>JAPLAU010000019.1 GCA_026393115.1 Actinomycetota bacterium | reverse complement strand
CGCAATCGCCGTAACCGATCGCCCCGCCAACACACCCCGCTCAATCACCTCACGGTCATGAACCGTCAACCTCGCACCCGACATCCCAACCTCCACTGGTCACCCCACATAGTGACGTGCAACTACCAGTTGAGACCGCCCTCAGATTCCGGCCAGTGTCGAGGACTCAGAGCGCAAATCAATCACTGCGTCTGCCGCGGGCTCCATCGGCTGAACCGGACCGGCCGCCTCGAGAACATCGGTGATTTCCATCCCGATCAGTTCATGACGCTCAACAAGGGCATCGCGCAGAGCCGCCACCAAGTGCTGGTTGGCACCCAGCAGCAGTCGCACATAGTCACGCTGGGCCTGCAACATGCGCTCGACCTGCTCACGGCCGGTGGAATCGGAGAGAACGCGGCCAACGATGTTTTGATCAGAGAACGCCGACGACTGCACGGCTGCGTAGGAGATCAGGGTGTCGTCCATTCCGCAGGCGCCCACCATTTGGGCTGCGACGTTCGTCGCGTACAGAAGGTCGCCGCCGGGGCCGGTGGAGATGTCGTTGAAGAAGATCTCCTCCGCCACCTGTCCACCCATGGCAATGCGGATCAACGCGATCATTTCCGACTTCGACCGCGTGTACACCTCGTCGCGGTCGCCATGAGCGAGCATGCCTAGTGCATCGCGCCGCTTAATGATCGAGAGCACCTCAAGTCGACGCTGCGGAGCCAGCAGCCATGCGACGGTCGCATGGCCCGCCTCATGCGTGGCGATCAGCCGCTGCTCGTGGTCGGTGTACTGCACCGGCTGCCCCAAACCCACTTCCTCCACCAAACGGGCGCCCTCGACATCGCGCCGGTTCATGGTGGTCGAGCCACGACGCACTGCGTTCACGAGAGCTTCGTCAAGGAGGTGCTCGATCATCACCGGGCTGTAGCCCTGGGTGACAGCTGCCAGACCATCGCGCACGACATCACCATCGAGTTCCGCGTCGTGTGCCTTGCCTGCGAGGAAGTGATCGAATAGTGCGCGTCGTCCGGTGCGACCGGGCAACTCGAAGGTAAGGCGACGATCGAAACGACCGGGGCGCAGCAGGGCAGGGTCAAGGGAATCTGCGCGGTTGGTGGCAGCGATCAACAAGATGTTCGTTGAGGGCGGTACCGGCCGCTGAATCTGGCGATGGGCAGGTAGGAAGAGATTGATCTTGTCGGTGAACCAACTTCGCATGCGCTGCATACCGGAAGGGTCATCGAACGACTGCATCTGAACGAGCAGTTCATTGACCACACCGCCGACGCCTTCAGAGACCATCGAGCGGTTAATGACCATGGACGCTGCCTGCGAGTAGACAGTCGGCAGGCCCTCCATGCCACCGCAACCAGTGATCGTCTGATGCGCCGTCATGGGCGAGCCAGTCATGGACATACCGCCGCGCACGGTGGCGATGGCGTCGATCTCTTCGATGAATCCAATAGCCCCACCTTCGCGGCGCGCGGCCTTCCGTAGGGCCTTGAAGTAGGCGCGAATCTTGCGGGCGGTCGCGCCGTAGTACATCGACTGGAATGACGTCGCCGACACGAAAAGGAAAGGAACTCCGGCCTCGCGTGCCATCGCCTTGGCCAGGTGCGTCTTACCGGTTCCCGGAGCGCCCTCAAACAACAGGCCTCGACGAGGTGTTCCGCCCATCTCCTCGGAGAAGGTGCGGTGGGCAAGGAACAGGTTCAGCGATCGCTCGACTTCTTCCTTCACCGACTCGATTCCGACCACGTCATCGAGGGTGGTGGAGATCTGTTCGGGTCGGTAGGTCACGTGCGGAGAGCGCCCTGAGATGAACGATGTTCCGACCAGAGCGAAGGTCAAAACCAGAAAGAAGAGGATGGGCGTGACCACAAGCGGGTCAATGTCCGGAAGACCCAGACTGGTGAGCAACACCGGGTCGCCCATCAGAAGGCGAATTCCGAGCCAGAGTGCGGGGATGAGCAAGATCAGCAGCAAAATGGTGAGGCGACGCATACGCGAGCGTTCGCGCGACTGACCCACGTCGGCGCCACCACGTTCGAGCCTGCCGGTGCCCGCCTGCGCGAGTACCTCATGTGCTTCATTCTGCTCAGGCATTCGGGATCCTCCTCGGGTGACGCGACTACTCATACTGACGCAGCAGAAAAGTTGACGGACCATTCGTCCCGGGTTGGTCATCCATTCGGACTAGCCCATTCGGCCTAGTTTGGACAGATAGTGACGGCAGACCAGCGAAGCGTTACCGAGCGCCCGCGGCTTCACTCACTACTTCACTCACTACTTCACTCACTACTGCACTCAATACGTCACTCACTACTTCACTCAATACCTGCGAAGAGGTCAGTTTCACGGCCGTCTGACGACGCCTGAAAGGGCCCACGCACGAGACGGAAGTACTCAATTCCGAGCGCTTTGGAGCCGAGGTTGTCTGACAGCGCGAAGAATCCGCCGTCGACACTCACCTGAGTCGCATGGGCACGCAGTGCCTGAAGTTTTGCGTCGAGGTAATCCGAGGCGTCGATCTCAGTGGTGACCAATTCGTCATCAATCACGAACGGCAGGTCATCGGGATCCATGGCCGCGAAATCACTGGTGTCACCAGCTGCCCTCAGCGCCTCAATTCCCGCGCGTAACACCGATCGCGGAAACGCCGTCCAGTACACCTTCGCCACATCCCACGCCTGCCCGAGTTCGGGTCGGAAGGACGCGGCCGCGGCGAGCACCGTGGCATACATCGCCACCCGGTGCGCCTGAATGTGGTCGGGGTGGCCGTAGCCGCCGAAGTCGTCGTAGGTGATGAGCACCTGAGGGCGCACCTCACGAATCACGCCGACTAGGGGTGCGGCGGCCTCGAGCAGGTCAGCCCGCCAGAAACAGTCGGCCCGCTGGTTGGACGGGGTACCGATCATTCCCGAATCACGGAAGGCACCCGGGCCACCAAGAAGCCGCCAGTCGGTTACTCCCAGAGCTGCCATCGCCGCTCCGAGTTCTTCTTGGCGGTGGGCTCCGAGTTCGTCCTGTTGGTCAGCGGCAAGGTGGGCGACATCAGGAAGCAAGATCTCGCCCTCTTCGCCGAGAGTGCACGTGACGAGGGTGACGTGGGCGCCCTGCGCCGCATACATCGCCATGCTGGCGCCAGTGGCGATGCACTCATCGTCAGGGTGCGCGTGAACGAGAAGCAATCGACGGTCGGCTGTGGGGTCAGACATGGGCGAGATTCTACTGCCTGCCAAGATGCGGGGCATGACGACCACTGAGGGACAGACCTTCCCGCGACAGTCTGCCCGCACAGGAAACTTCCGACTCGGCGCGCCTCGGCAGGTGTCAGTTTCGCGCGATGGCGAGCGCATCGTGTTCGTTCGCTCGTTGAGTGGAACCGATCCGGTCAACCGCCTCGTGGTTGTCGACACCAACGAACTCACTGAACGGATCGTCGCCGATCCGACCGAGCTACTTGCCGACAGTGAGGAATTGCCTGCGGCCGAACGCGCCCGCCGCGAACGCATGCGCGAAAGCACGTCGGGAGTGACGTCGTATTCGTGTGACTCGGCAGCAACGCACGCCGCCTTTGCGCTGTCGGGCCGACTCTTCGTCGCTGACCTGACTGCTGGCGCCACTTCCCCGGTGCGTGAACTTGCCGCCGCAACACCTGCCGTTGATCCGCGTCTGTCCCCCGATGGTTCGTTCGTCTCGTACGTGCACGATCGCGCCCTGCGGGTCATCAACGTGGCCACCGGCGACGATCGCGCCTTGTGCGAACCTGAATCAACCACGATCACGTATGGTCTGGCTGACTTCATCGCCGCAGAAGAACTCGACCGCATTCGAGGGCAGTGGTGGTCACCCGACTCGACGACGCTGCTCGTCGAGCGATTTGATGAGGCACCCGTGGCGACGTGGTGGATCAGTAACCCGGCGGCTCCGAGCATCGAGCCAACACCCCATCGGTACCCCGCAGCGGGAACGGCCAATGCCGAAGTTTCACTTCAGTTGGTGCATCTTTCGGGAGAGCGCACCGATGTCGTGTGGGACCAGACATACCCGTATTTGGCATCCGTGTCCTGGTCGAGTCATGGACCTGCGCTGATTCAGGTACTCAGCAGAAACCAGCAACGCGGTCTCATCCTCAGCATTGATCCGGTTGACGGCACCACATCGACACTGCACGCGCAAGACGACCCGACCTGGGTTGATGTGATTCCCGGTCTTCCGTGCTGGACATCAGATGGTCGGTTGGTGCGTACGGTCGACGATGCGGCCACCGATACGCGGAGGTTGTGCGTGGGTGATGCACTGGTGACGCCGCCTGGAATCCAGGTGACGGGAGTTCTCGCAAGTGACGAGTCGGGTGTCGTGCTGATCGCCACTGATGATCCGACCGAACGCCGCGTCTACCGAGTGGGACTCAACGACACACTCACACCTCTCACCCCCGACGGTGGCCTTCGCTCGGTGACATCAGGCGGGCCAACCACTGTGGTGTCCTCTACGTCGCTGGGTGAAGTCAGTACGACGTGGACCATCACGCGACAGGGCGTCGAGGTCGGTCACCTCACGTCGTTCGCCGAAAGGCCCACGATCATCCCTGCCGTCACGCTGTTGCGCGCGGGTGAACGCGACATCGTCACCGCCGTGCTCTTTCCAACCGCGCACGTACACGGATCAAAGCGACTTCCCGTCATCATGACGCCCTACGGAGGTCCGCATCACAGCGAAGTGCTCGCCAGCGGACTGGCATTCGCAAGCGACCAATGGCTCGCTGATCAAGGCTTTGCAGTAATCGTTGCCGATGGTCGCGGAACTCCTGGACGTGGCCCGGCGTGGGAGCGCGCAGTGATGCGCGATTTCGCCGGACCGATTTTGGATGATCAGATCGCCGCTCTGACTGCCGTTAGCGAAGCCTTCCCGGACGACATCGACACCTCGCGCGTGGGCATTACCGGCTGGTCATTTGGCGGTTGGCTCGCAGGGCTCGCAGTGTTGGCACGACCGGATGTGTTTCACGCAGCCGTTGCTGGTGCACCCGTTACCGAGTGGCGGCTGTACGACACGGCCTACACCGAGCGCTACCTTGGCGACCCCAACGACGAGCCTGATGTCTACGACCGTCAATCGCTGGTCGCGCTCGCTGCGGGATTGCAGCGGCCGCTGATGATCATTCACGGACTCGCCGACGACAACGTCGTGGTCGCGAACACTTTGGCGCTGTCCGGGGCTCTGTTGGCGGCGGGAAGGCCTCACACAGTGCTGCCGCTGACTGGTGTCACGCATATGGCGAGTAGCGAGACCGTGGCAGAGAACTTGCTACTACTGCAGGTCGAGTTTCTGCGCAGCGCTCTCACAAGCCCCTGACATCACCGGACCGCGGTCACTGAATCTTGGAGCCGAGCCCGAAGTCTCCTGGTTCGTCGCGTTCCCACGCCTCGCCCCGGCGAGCACGAGCGGCTTCCTCCGCACGCTCCTCAGGTGACTGCAATGAGTAGTCGTTGTCAACGAGAGGCGCTTGCGGTCCCACGATGGTCTCGCCGATGTGCAGCTTCTCCTCCGGAAAATGGCACGCCAAGAAATGCCCGGGTTGGTACTCGCGCAAGAGCGGAACGTCAACTCGGCACTGCTCCTGCACCTTCCAACAGCGCGTGTTGAAAACACAGCCAGAGGGCGGATTGATGGGGCTCGGCAAATCGCCTTGCAAGAGGATTCGCTCGCGTTTAGCGGCCGCTCCCGGCTCAGGTACCGGGACCGATGACAAGAGAGCATGGGTGTACGGGTGCAAAGGACGCTCATAGAGGTCACTGCGTGGCGCCAATTCCATGATGTGACCGAGGTACATGACGGCCACTCGGTCAGAGATGTGTCGAACCACCGAAAGGTCGTGAGCCACCAAAATGTACGACATTCCGAACTCGTCTTGAAGGTCGGCCAGCAAGTTCACTACCTGGGCCTGAATCGACACGTCGAGGGCCGATACGGGCTCATCGCACACGATGAGTTTGGGTTGAAGCGCGATAGCGCGCGCGACCCCGATGCGCTGCCGTTGACCACCCGAAAACTCATTGGGATAGCGGTTGTAGTGCTCTGGGTTAAGACCCACTCGTTCCATCAACTGCTGAACGGCAGCCTTCACGCCTCCCGCAGGATCGACTCCTTGAACACGAAAAGGGGTGCCGATGATGGTTCCGACCGTGTGACGCGGATTCAGCGAGTTATACGGGTCTTGGAAGATCATCTGCGCCTCGCGCCGCAGCGGCACCATTTCCTTGCGCGACAGATGCGTGATATCCCGCCCGTTGAGTTCGACGGAGCCCGACGTGGGATCGATCAACTTGAGCATCGTTCTGCCAGCCGTTGACTTGCCGCAGCCACTCTCTCCCACCAGACCGAGAGTTTCACCAGGGGCCACCGAAAGCGAAATGCCATCAACGGCCTTGACGTCTCCGATCTTGCGTCGCAAGAGACCACGCGACTTCACCGGAAACCACGTACGCAAGTCGGTGACTCGCAGGACGGCGTCGTCCTGCACTGGCGATGCTTCGTTCAGTTGTGTCACGACGGCGCATCTCCCGACTTCGTGTGACTCGCTGCTATCAGCGCGAGTTTGGCCACGGCGTTCGCGCGCCTGACGTCGGCGGGCAGGTGACACCGGACGAGGTGCCCTGCGGACGTACTCTCAAGTTCGGGTCGAACAGTCGCGCACGTCTGGCCGTCGACCTCGTGGCTGTACGTGCATCGCGGGAAGAACACGCAGCCCTTGGGGAGCGTAATCAGAGATGGCGGGTTTCCCGGAATTGGATCAAGTCGCTCGCCCAACTCACGATCGATTCGGGGCACGGAGGCAAGGAGCCCGAGCGTGTACGGCATCTCTGGCGAGTGGAATACCTCGTCGACGGGGCCGTACTCAACGGCCCGCCCGCCGTACATCACCAACACGTCATCAGCGACTTCCGCGACCACGCCCAAGTCGTGCGTAATCAAGATGATCGCCGTCTGGAATTCTTCTTGCAGGCTCGTGAGTAGTTCGAGAATCTGCGCCTGAACCGTCACATCAAGCGCAGTGGTGGGCTCGTCGGCAATCAACAGATCGGGCGAGTTTATGAGTGCCATCGCAATCATCACTCGCTGGCGCATGCCGCCTGACAACTGGTGCGGGTAGTCATCGATTCGCCGCTCTGGTGAAGGGATACCCACCTTGTGCAACATGGCGATCGCCTGATCGCGCGCCTCAGACTTGCTGACCTTCTGGTGAACACGAACAGCCTCAACCAGTTGACGCGCAATCGAGTAGAAGGGGTGCAGACTTGATAGCGGATCTTGGAAGATCATCGCCATTTTCTTACCGCGAAGGCGACGCAACTCCTCGTCATCCATCGACACAATGTCGTGTCCTTCAAAGAACACCTGGCCCTCAACGGTGGCGGTGCGACGGGTGATCAAACCCATGAGCGCCTGCGCCGTCACGCTCTTACCAGAGCCTGACTCACCCACAATGGCAATGGTTTTGCCCGGTTCAAGACTGAACGACACGCGATCAACCGCGTGCACCAGACCATCTTCGGTTGGGAAGTGAACGAGGAGATCACGCACCTCGAGGAACGAGTCCGAGGAAGTGCCCTGCAGTGCTCCGTCAATCAAGGTCATGTCAGCCTCACCCGCGGATCAATGACCGGATAGAGCAGATCGACGATGAGGTTCGCCATCACGATGAAGAAGGCCGCGACCAACGTGATGCCAACTACCACGGGCAAGTCAGCGTCGTTGACGGATGAGATTGCCAAACTGCCCAAACCTGGAAGTGTGAACACAGCCTCGGTGATGATCGCTCCTCCGAGAAGTCCCGCCAAGTCAAGGCCGGCAGCGGTGACGATGGGGGTAAGCCCCGCGCGGAGCGCATGCCGCATCAGCACCACGCGCTCTTTGACACCTTTAGCGCGGGCAGTGCGAATGAAATCCGATCCGAGGGTCTCCAACATTTGCGTTCGTGTCAGCCGCACGTAGAAGGCCGCCGAAACGATAGCCAATGTGATCCACGGAAGGATCATGGTCTGCAAGAACTGCGTGAGATTCACGAACGGCGACACGTAGGACGGGTAAGGAAGAAGTCCCCACTTGAGAACGATAAAGAACAGGAACACCAGACCGACGAAGAAGGTGGGAAGTGCATATCCGACCAGTGCGATGCCAGAGACGGCTTTGTCCTGCCACTTACTTCGACGCAGGGCAGCATAAATACCCGTGAAGACTCCGATGACCATCCAGAGGATGAATGCTCCGATGGCGAGCCAGAACGTGGGGGGGAAGTTTTCCTTGATGAGCGTGCTTACTTCCTCACCACGCTTGAAGGAGTATCCCAAACACGGCGCACCGCACTCAATCGGTGACGGAGACTCAGCAAAGTAGGTACGGCCCACGAAGAGCCCGCGAACGAAAAGCCAGTATTGCTGGATGTACGGCATATCAAGGCCGAGTCGGTGACGGTTGGCCTCAATAATCGCCGGAGTACATGCCTTTCCACACGTGAGGCGAGCCGGGTCGGTCGGAAGCACGCTGAACAGCATGAACACCACGAGGGAGATGAGCAGTAAGAGCACGACGACGCGTATGAGCCTCTTGAACAAGTAGACGGCCACCTTCGCCTCCCTCCCATTTCCAACACACTTGATGATTGCTGCCGATGAACACAGGTTTCACGGAGCAGGGGGCGGGCCGCGAGACCCACCCCCTGCCACTCACCGTGATGTCAGCCAGTGACGCCCATCTGCGCATACGGCCATGAGCCGTACGCCGGCCAGAGGTACACCGGACCAACCTTGGTGCCAGTCATACGCTGTTCCTTACCGAATCGGGTGGGGATGACCACCACGTCGGCCATGGCCTGCGTATTGAGTTCCTGCCACATCGTTGCCTGCTTGGTGCGGTCGAGTTCGACCTTCGCAGCGGCCACCTTCGCGTTGTAGGCAGCGTTGTCGTACTGCGAGAGGTTGAATCCACCTGACGGCGTGAACAACTCGGGGATGATCGTCGAGGCGTTCGGCCAGTCAGGACCCCAACCCGCGTTGATGAGCTCATGGGCCTTGGCGGGGTCAAAAACAACGCCGTAGTACTGGCCGGGCTCGATCGGGTTGGGCTTGACGGTGATTCCAGCCTTACCGAGTGAGGCCACCACGATTGCCGCCGCCTTGTCGGCGGTCGGCGATTGCGGGTAGTCGAAGGTGATCGTCGGAGCGGGCTTACCTGATTCAGCGATCAACTTCTTGGCGTACTCGGGATCTCCGGTGTTCGGAATCTTCTGCCCGAGGAGGGTGTCCCACATACCCGTGGGGGCGTAGTCGAGACCCTCGTTGGGCTTAATCACACCATCGGCGTAGTCGCCGGCGTAGTCGCCACCGGCGTTCTTGCGCAGGGCCTCACGGTCGAGTGCGACGGCGAGTGCCTGGCGCACCTTGAGGTCCGGCACCTTCTTGGTGTTGATGGCGAAGTAGCGCACGTACGGGTCGAGCGTGCTGATCGCACGGCTTGCGTACTGAGGCTGCGGCTCACTGGGGCTGATGAACACTGTGCCCAGCGACTCAGGCTCAAGACCAAGGTTGATGGCCGTCGTGTCGTTGCCGGTGCTCTGAATCACACGCTGGTCAATGACCTTGGTGTCAATGCCGTAGTCAACTTCCCACGTGTCAGGAAGGGCGGCGCGGTAGGTGTCGCTCGCGGCGCTCCACTTGTCATTGCGGCCCATAACGAGCTTGCCGCCCTTGCCGTTCTTGTTTGACGAAATGACGTAAGGGCCGGAGGAGACAGGTGCGTCGCCGTACTTCTCGCCCGTGTCAGCGGCCTGAGGAACAGGCGAGAACGCGGTGAGGGTCACGGTGTAGTTGAAGTCCGGCACCGGGGCCTTGAGGTTGAAGGTGATGGTTTTGCCATCAGCCGAGCAGGTCACCGCCTTGTCGAACAAATCCTGACCGGTCTTGGCGTATGGGCCCTTGTAGGCCGAACCGCCTGCGGGGTCGTCTGCAATGTCGAGGTACGAGATTGCGTAGGTAGGTCCGCCGGTGATGATGTCCGTGGCGAACGTGCGCGACACGCCGTAGGCGATGTCCTTGCACGCGAGGGGCGAGCCATCTTGGAAGGTCAGACCATCCTTGAGCGTGAATGCCCAGGTCTTTCCTCCGTTGGTGGCTGTTCCGGTGTCGGTCGCCATGTCAGCTACCAGACTGGTGCCTTCCTTGGCGTCGGCCGAGAACTTGTAGGCCGTCAGCGTGCGGTAGATGGTGCCGTTGAAGAACGCCAGATCTTCACCCGTGTAAATACGCTGGGGGTCGATCTGGTCGAACTGCTCAGCATTGGTGAGGTAGTAGATCGTTCCACCCTTGGCGGGTGCGGCGCTTGAACCCCCACTGGTGCTGCTTCCGCCACTGCTGGAGCCACCGCAAGCGGCGAGCGCCAGAGCTCCCACGGCAACCACCACCGCGGCGCGAGCGCCCGACTTGGCCATGCCCATTGTTCCTCCTGTGTGTCACCCCGGGGGATCCCGGTGGTTCTACCCTGCGATTCCGAGCTCGACGAGCCAGTAATTGCGGGGAGTCTGTGTGCCGAAGCTGCGATCCATGGGATCACACCCGTCCGGCGCGGGGATCGAGAGCATCGCGCACCGCGTCACCCAGCAAGCTGAATGCCACGACCAGCACAACGAGCAACGTTCCTGGAATGAACAGGTACGACGGCACGGCCCGGAAGTAGCCCACCGAGTTGCCGAGCATGGCTCCAAAGGTCACGTCGGGGGGCAGCGTCCCGACCCCGAGGTACGCGAAGGCGGCTTCGGTTGAGATGTACACCGGCAGCGTAATCGTGGTGTAGACGATGATCGTCGGCCACAAGTTGGGGAGCAGTTCCTTGAACAAGATCCGCGTGGTTCCGGAACCCATCGAGACGGCCGACTCGATGAACTCTTTTTCGCGCAGGCTCAGGATCTGTCCACGAATCAGGCGGGCCAGATACGTCCATCCGAAAACGCTGAACAGCACGATCAGGCAGGTAATCCGCGCCGGGTTGCCTTCTGGAACACCCATTGCCTCGAGCCGCTGGGTCATGACTCCGGAGAGAGCGAGCACCAAAAGAATGAACGGGAACGCCAAGATGATGTCGATGAGCCATCCGATCATGGTGTCAACGACGCCCCGCGAGTAGCCCGAAATGATTCCGAAAACGATGCCAAGTACAACGACGGCAATTGTCGAGACGGTGGCAATGAACAGTGAGATCCGCAGACCATTGAGTAGCTGGGCCAAAATGTCTCGCCCGGTGCCCCACTCGACTCCGAGCAGGTGTTCGCGACTGATACCGCCCCACGCACCATACGGTGCGCCGGCGTTGTCACTGACGGCTGAGCCGTCAAAGGAATAGGGGTCAATGCCGAGCCGAACCATAATCGGTCCGGCTAAGAGTGCGACCGCGTAGTACATGAGCACAACGACCAGACACACCATGGCGGTACGGTCGTGGCGAATGCGGTTCCACGTGATCTGCCACAGCGAGCGACCGGCAACCTCTTCGGGGATATCCGCCGTGACATCGCCCGGAGACGGTGCACTCACGGTCAGGGCCATCGAGGATCCGTTCTGCTCGGGTGGCCAGGCGGCCGGCGGGGTAAGTCAACCCTCCGCACTCTATGCGACCGAAACCCCTACGTCCCTTACACGCTGAGTATTGTCCTGAATTGTGACGAGACCGGAATAATCACAGAGTGTTACCCGGACATCGAGCCGCCGTGACGCTGCGTAGCGTCAGCCCTTCTTGGCCCGAGCGGCGGCCCGCCCGCGCTCGGTTGCGTCGAGATTGACCTTGCGCAGGCGCACGGTGGCCGGGGTGACTTCGATGCACTCGTCCTCGCGACAGAACTCCAACGACTGCTCGAGGCTCATCTGCTTATGGGGGATGAGCGGTACCAAAATGTCGCCGCTTGACTGGCGCATATTGGTGAGTTTCTTCTCCTTGGTGGGGTTGACATCCATGTCGTCAGACCGCGAGTTCTCCCCCACGATCATGCCCTCGTAGACCTCGGTGCCAGGGCCGACAAACATCGTGCCGCGATCTTGCAGGTTGGCCAGTGCGAATCCCGTAGTCGGGCCGCGGCGATCGGCGACCAACGAGCCCGTGGGCCGAGTGCGCAACTCGCCGTGCCACGGCTCGTAGCGATCGAACACGTGGTGCAGCAGTCCGGTTCCGCGCGTTTCAGTGAGGAACTCGGTGCGGAAACCAATGAGTCCACGGGCCGGAACGCGGTACTCCATACGCACCCAGCCGGTTCCGTGGTTGATCATCTGCTCCATACGGCCCTTACGCAGGGCCATGAGCTGCGTGACCACACCGAGGTAGTCCTCGGGAATGTCGACAGTGAGGTGCTCCATCGGCTCGTGCACCTTGCCATCGACCATCCGAATGACGACCTGCGGCTTTCCAACCGTGAGCTCAAAACCTTCGCGTCGCATCAACTCCACGAGAACAGCCAGCTGTAATTCGCCTCGGCCCTGAACTTCCCAGGTGTCGGGGCGATCAGTGTCCAACATCCGCAGCGATACATTGCCGACGAGTTCGGACTCAAGGCGCGTCTTCACCTGTCGGGCAGTCAGCTTCGTACCGCTTTGTCCTGCCACTGGAGACGTATTGATACCGATGGTCATCGAGATGCTGGGTTCGTCGACCGTGATGACCGGCAATGGGCGCGGATCTTCAGGATCGGCAAGGGTTTCACCGATCGTGATTTCTGGAATGCCAGCCACGGCAATGATGTCGCCGGGGCCAGCCGATTCGGCCGGCACGCGATCGAGGGCCTGGGTCACGAGCAATTCTGAAACGCGCGCACGCTCAACGGTTCCGTCAGTACGGCACCACGCCACTGACTGACCCTTGCGAATAGTGCCTTGGTGTACGCGACACAACGCGAGTCGGCCGAGATACGGCGAAGAGTCGAGGTTGGTGACGTGCGCCTGCAACGGCAACTCATCGTCGTAGACGGGCGGCGGTACTCGATCGAGCAGCGTGCGGAACAGCGGAACAAGGTTTTCGGCGTCGGGCATCTGGCCGTCTTCAGGGCGAGTAAGTGAGGCCCGACCGGCCTTGGCGCACGCGTACACGATGGGAAAGTCAATCTGGCTCTCGTCGGCGTCAAGGTCGAAGAACAATTGATACGTTTCGTCGACGACCTCAGCAATACGCGCGTCGGGTCGGTCGACCTTGTTGATGACCAAAATCACCGGAAGTCGCTTGGTGAGCGCCTTGCGCAGCACGAAACGCGTCTGAGGGAGCGGGCCTTCGGAGGCATCGACGAGCAGCAACACTGCGTCGACCATCTCGAGTCCGCGCTCAACTTCGCCACCAAAGTCGGCGTGGCCGGGGGTGTCGATGATGTTGAAGGTGGCTCCACCCTCGGGGGCGCCTTCACCGACGTAGCGCACCGCGGTGTTCTTCGCGAGGATGGTGATGCCCTTCTCGCGCTCAAGGTCCATCGAGTCCATCACGCGCTCGCGCACCGAGTCATTTTCAGCTTGATGCTCAGTGAATGCCCCCGACTGCCACAGCATCGCATCAACGAGGGTGGTCTTGCCGTGGTCGACATGGGCGATGATCGCCACATTACGAAGGTCATCTCGAGTACGCGTGGTCACTGTCCCCACCTTACGTGTGAGGGGGTGCACTAGCGTTGGCCGGGTGAGCCCACCACTTTCTAAAGCCGGTCACCCCGGCGAAGCCCATCGCGGAAACCTCGGCGAACGAGCCAACCGTATTCGAGCCGGTGTGCTCGGAGCCAACGACGGAATCGTCTCGGTTGCCGGCCTCGTGCTCGGTGTTGTTGGAGCAACAACCGACAATAAGGCGATTCTTTTCGCTGGTCTCGCAGGGCTGGTCGCGGGAGCGCTGTCGATGGCAACGGGCGAGTACGTCTCGGTCAGTTCACAGCGCGACACCGAGCACGCGGCCGTGCAAAAAGAGATGCGCGAACTCGCCGAAGACCCTGAAGGCGAACTCAAGGAACTTGCAGGCCTGTACGTGAAGCGCGGCCTGTCGGCTGAACTCGCTCACCAGGTAGCGCTTGAACTCACCGACCATGACGCGCTCGCCGCTCACTCGGAAGTTGAGCTCAACATCGCTCCCGGCGAGTACGTCAATCCGTGGACTGCCGCAGTGTCGTCGATGGTGGCATTCACTATCGGGGCACTCATTCCCTTACTCGCCATTGTGTTGGCCCCCGAATCAGCACAGGTCGCCGTCACAGTCGTTGCGGTCATCATCGCGCTCGCAATCACCGGCTACTTCAGCGCAACGCTCGCGGGTTCGCCGGTATCCCGCGCCATCTTGCGCAATATCGTCGGTGGTTCGTTGGCGATGGCAATTACCTACGCCGTTGGCCACGTGGTTGGCACCACGCTCGGCTGACATGCGCATTCCAGTCGTCGGGGTTGCCATCGTGCGCGATGGCACGCATGGCCTTGAACTCCTCGCCGCCCGACGCACCGAACCGCCCGAACTCGCTGGCGGTTGGGAGCTTCCAGGCGGCAAAGTCGATGCGGGCGAGACCCACGTGCAGGCGGCGCACCGCGAAATCGACGAGGAACTGGCAGTACGCATCGAAATCGGGCAGCGCGTCGACGGACCCCTCGACGGCGCCTGGCCGTTAGGCGAGCATTACGCCATGCAGGTATTCGTCGCTCGCCTTGCCGGCGACGCCGAGCCGGTAGCGGCAGTGCAACACGATGAACTTCGCTGGCTGCCGTTCAGCGAGTGGAACAGCGTGGCGTGGCTCGAAGGTGACCTCGCCCCCGTGCGCGCAACAATCGACGTCCTGTCGTAAACAGTCACGCTCGATTCGCCCACTCGCGGCGACCAGTCGCACTAGCGTGACGCCATGAGCAGTCGCGTCGCACGTTCGTGGAGTTCGATCACCGGACGACAGTGGGTGTACGTCGCCCTGCTGTTCCTAGGGATCGCACTGGCCTTTATGACCTACCTCGCCCTCAACGCGGCCCCGGGGCCACAACACTGGCCCGCCTACTTTGCGTGGAACCCAGCGACTCAGGCGCTGGTACAGCCACTGCAGGCAGCGGGGAGCCAGGCCGCCTACCAAACATTTGTGCTCAAGAGTTGGCTGGACGAATCCATTCCCTTTGTTCCGGCGCTCGCCGTGCCCTATATCTCCTTCTTGATCCTCGTCCCGATTGTGGTGCCACTTCTCAACCTTGGAGTCGGCTCATTCCGTCGCTTTGCCACCCTTGCCACCGCACTCATCGTGAGCCAACTCGTGCTCGACGTTGCCTATTACCTGTTCCAGACCAACGTCATTCGCGACGCGGCGGCCGGCGACGGCATCGGTGGATTCCTCGTCGAGTCGGTCTGGGGCAAGGACCAGCCCTTCAATGGATACCCCTCGGGCCACTGCACCTGGACCACGATCGCCATCTGTGCACTGTTCCGATTGCGGCACGTGATGCCCAAGACCGCGTGGATCATGATGGCGTGGCTGGCGTTGATTTACCCCGCCACGGTGATGCTGCGACAGCACTACCTGATGGACGTCTACGCCGGCATTTTCGTGGGATTCGCGTGTTACTGGGCGTGTATGTTCGCCATTGAGCGCCCCCGACTTGTTCCACGCTTTGAGCCTGATCTAGTCGAGACAGTCGACGCAAGAGAAGTGAAGGAGAGCACATGAGCACAGTGACCGTGGTGACGTCGGCCGGAACGGTGCCCGGTCACCTCGCCATTCCCGCTGGAGATGGCCCCTGGCCCGCAGTTGTGGTGATTCACGAGATCTTTGGTCTCAACGACGACATTCGCGCGATCGCTGACCGATTTGCCGCCGAGGGTTACTTGGCCTTCGCCCCCAACCTGCTCGCCACCGGGAATCGTCTCGCCTGTCTGGTGAAACTCACCTCGTCAATGTCCAGTGGTGAGGGCGCACCCGCCGAGCAGATCCTCGGCATTCGCACGTGGCTCGCCGATCGACCTGATTGCACGGGCAAGGTCGGAATCGCCGGCTTCTGCATGGGCGGTGGATTCGCCATCGTGATGGCGAACAAAGGCTTCGACGTGTCGGCCGCACAGTACGGACGCATTCCCAAGAAACTCGAGGCCGCAATGCAAGGCAGCTGCCCACTGGTGGCGTCGTACGGCGGGCGCGACAAGTCTCTCAAAGGCGTCGCAGCGAAACTCGATTCGGCTCTTGAATCAGCCGGTGTCGACCACGATGTGAAGGAGTACCCGGAGGCCGGGCATTCGTTCATGAATCATGCGGAGTCGCCGGCATGGATGAAGCCGATCTCCAACGCAGTGGGAATGAACCTTGGCTACGTCGATACTGCCGCATATGACGCGTGGACGCGCATCCTCGCGATGTTCGGTTCAGCGCTGACCTAACCATCAGCGTGCGGTACCGATCGACACGAACGTCGTGCCCGACCACGAAGCGTCATTGAGAATGCGGCGACCATCAACTACCGAGCGGACTCCTGGCACATCGACTTCGGTCCACTGCGCATACTCGGCGTGATCGGCCTGCACCACCACCGCGTCAGCTGCGTCGCCCCGGTGGAACGCAGCCCAGCCGAACGCTGCCAACTCATCGTCGGTGTACATCGGGTCGTGTACGGACACGTCGGCACCGGCTGCTCGCAGCGCATCAACCGTCGGAAACACACCGGAGAACGCAGTCTCTTTCACACCGCCGCGATACGCAGCACCAAGTACGACGACCTTCGCGCCCGTCAGGCTTCCATGGGCTGACTCCAGCAAGCGAATAGCGTGCGCGGGCATTGCCGCGTTGGCCTCGCGCGCCGCGCGCACCACCGTGGCGGCCGGATCGTTCCAGAGATACAAGCGCGGATACACCGGAATGCAGTGCCCACCTACGGCAATTCCGGGCCGGTGAATGTGGCTGTAGGGCTGCGAGTTACTCGCGTCGATCACACGGTGGATATCGATACCGTTGGATTCAGCAAATATTGCGAACTGGTTGGCCAGACCAATGTTCACATCGCGATAGGTGGTCTCGGCCAACTTCGCCAGCTCGGCGGCCTCGGCTGACCCCATGTCCCACACACCGTTGGCGCGGTCGAGATCGGGGCGATCGTCGAAGTCGAGCACCTGCTCGTAGAACTCGATGCCGCGGACTGTGCTTGCCTCGTCGATGCCGCCCACGAGCTTGGGGTAGCGCCGCAGGTCGGCAAACACACGACCGGTCAGCACTCGCTCGGGACTGAAGATGAGGTGGAAGTCGCGGCCGGCGACTAGGCCCGACCCTTCCTCAAGCATCGGCGCGAAGCGTGTGCGCGTGGTGCCCACGGGCAGAGTGGTCTCGAACGATACGAGCGTGCCCGGCTTGAGTCCTGCGGCAATGTCGCGCGTGGCCGCATCCATCCAGCCAAAATCTGGCTTGCTGTCGTTGTCGACAAAAAGTGGCACCACGATGACCACGGCATCGCTCTGAGCCACGGCGGCAGCGGTGTCGGTAGTAGCGGTCAGCGTTCCGTTGGCAACAGCGGCCGCAAGAAGTCGGTCAAGGTCGAATTCGCCCGGGAAGGGTTCGATTCCTGCATTCACCAGATCGACGGTCGATGGATTGACGTCGGCCCCGATAACCCGGTGCCCCTTCGAGGCGAATTGAACCGCCAACGGAAGGCCAATCTTCCCCAGAGCAACAACGCAGATGTTCACAACAATCCTCTTCGCCACGGTAGTGAATGATGCTTACAGGAGACTACCCGGTGGACGTGGCAGGATCGGAGCACCATGAAGGTACTGAGCGTCGTAGGGGCGCGACCCCAGTTCGTGAAACTGGCACCGGTGAGCCACGCGCTCACTGCGGCAGGTCACGAACATGTCATCGTGCACACCGGCCAGCACTACGACGCGTTGATGTCCGACGTGTTCTTCGCCGACCTTCAGATTCCCGACCCCGACATTCACCTCGGAGTCGGTTCCGGGTCACACGGAATGCAAACGGGCTCGATGCTCAGTTCACTCGACGGGGTACTCGATGAGCACCGCCCTGACTGGGTGCTCGTTTACGGCGACACCAACTCGACCATCGCCGGCGCCCTCGCCGCCGTGAAGATGCATATTCCGGTCGCGCACCTCGAGGCCGGGCTCCGCTCGTTTAACCGCCGCATGCCCGAAGAGCACAACCGCGTCATGACCGACCACGCCGCCGACCTCCTGCTCGCACCCACGCAGGTGGCGATGCAGCATCTGGCGAATGAAGGCCTCGCCCACAGGTCGGTGCTCGTCGGCGACGTCATGACCGATGTGCTGCTACGCGTGGCTGATGCGGTTCGCGCTGAGCCATTGAACATCGACATCGACGGCGATTACGTTGTGGCGACCATCCACCGAGCCGAAAACACTGACGATGTTGATCGTCTGGGCCGCATCATCGACGCACTCAAGTCACTGCCTGTTTCCGCGCTACTCCTGACGCACCCTCGGCTTGCCGCGAAGGCCGCCGAGGCCGGCATCTCTCTGGAAGGTGGCAGCCTGCACGCCACTGCACCCTTTGCCTACCCGCAGATGGTCGCCGCCGTCATGCACTCACGCGGCGTCGTCACCGACTCAGGTGGGCTGCAGAAGGAGGCGTACCTCCTCGGGGTTCCCTGCACCACCTTGCGCACCGAAACCGAGTGGGTCGAGACGATCGACTCGGGCTGGAACATTCTCGATCCCGACCTCACCCGCGTGGCCACCGTTGCCGTGCGCGACGCACCTGCTGACGGCCCGCGCAACGCCTACGGAGACGGCCACGCGGCCGACGCGGTGGTGCGCACGCTGGAGGAGCATCTGCATGACTGATGCCCCCGTCGTCTTGCTCGTCACCACCAACGGTGCGGGTATGGGGCATTTGGCACGGCAAACGGCAGTTGCCCAGTCGGCGCAAGGCTTTCGCCCGTTCCTCGTGTCAATGTCCGTTGGCATCGCGACTGTACTTCCAGCCACCGGGATGCCCGGTGAGTACATACCTGGCTACCACCGCGGGTGGGTGCCGCGCGGTCGTTGGGATGCGTACCTCACCGCGCGGCTCAGCGCATTGGTCGACGCAACCAATGCGGCGGGCGTTGTATTCGACGGGGTCGCCCCCTATCGCGGAATTACCGCACTCGCTCGTGCGCGACGCGATCTTCCGATGGTGTGGTTCCGTCGCGGACTCTGGCGAGACGGTGTCAATACGCGCGCGCTGCGGTCCGCCCGTTATTTCGATCGCATCATCGAACCAGGAGACGCGGCCTCGGCCGCCGATCGCGGTGCCACCGCCAGTCGCCAGGACGCCACCAGGGTAGGGCCCGTGACGCTGCTCGAAACCACTCTCGCACTTGAACGCGGCGATGCGGCCGCGCAACTCGGACTCGATCCTGATCGACGCACTCTTCTCATCACCTTGGGCGCCGGCAATCTCAACGACACTTCGGCACCCACCACGGCAGTGCTGCGCGCCGCACTTGACGCACCCGGTGACTGGCAAATCGCGCTCACCAGTGCACCCATCGCTGACAGCACCGGCGACGAGCTGGCCGATCGGGTGACGGTGCTGCGCGGAGTGTTTCCACTCGTGCGCTATCGAGCCGCCTTCGATGCAGTGGTCGCCGCATCGGGGTACAACGCCGTTCATGAATTCGTGCTCGGCGGAATTCCAACTCTGCTCATTCCCAATCCTGCCGCCGCGACAGACGATCAAGTCACACGCGCGCGACAACTCGCCGACGTTGGTCGTGCACTGAGTGCGCCTGAAGACGAACCGGTCGCGATCGGTACCGCGACCGGTGACCTTCTGAGCACCTCGACTCTCGAAAGATTGCGCGCGGCTAACCCGCAGCGCGCAATCGATGGAGCGAGTGCAGCTGCGCGGATCATCAGCGAAGCAATCGGAAGCCACCCGCCGCGCCGACCAACAGTTGATCCGTTGGTTTTGCGAGCCGACGCCCTCACCGGAGTGCGCGGAGTACTGGGCGATGAGCGGTATCGCACACTGACTCACCGACTTGGCCGACCTCAAATGGATCTCACCCCGCGAAGCGTACGCATCGTCACCAGTGCCCAGACATCGGTTGGTGAGGGAGAACGCGCACTTCTTATGACGCCCGATCTGAGCGCCGTGACGCCCGCGGCCGACCCGATTGTTGAACATCTGGGCCTTGAGAGTGCCGAATACCAGCGCGAACGCCGTGCCATCATCACCCGCTTTTACGACGTGCGCGGCAACCAATGAGTCGCGCCGGACGGTGGCTAACACGACTCACCTCGCCCACGGCACTTGCGATTCCCGGCTATGGAGCTGCACTCGATCGCGTCGCCACATCGGGAACACTGCCCGATTCCGTACGCGAACCGCTGAGCCGCGACCTCGCCGCTGCATGGAGTACACGGGGAACTCCTGAGCGCGGCGACGACGTACTGATCGCAGCTGCGAGGCGATCGACAGACCCTGCCGTCGCTGCGGCGCTGCACTCGGCCTCACTCGCCCGCGCACTCGATCGCGGAACATCGCTCGACGACACCAGCATCCGCACCGCGGTTGAACAGTGCCTGACCGCCGCCGATCTTCTCCTCGACCGCGGCGATGACCGAGTGCCGCGCCTCCTCACTGCCGCTGCGGTGTTGACATTTCATCGTCAGCGACACCTCGCCGGTCTCGGGTCACCCTTCGCAACACCCGACGGAGTCGACCTTGAACTCAACTCCTACCGGTCGTCTCACGCGTGGTCGCATCTCACGCGACCGCGACCTTCATCAGCGGTACCGCTGACCGACCCACCTACGCGCATTGCTGTGCTGTACGACGACGACCCACGCTTCGTTGCACCACTGGTTGAGCAGTGGCGAGCCGAAGGAATCGATGTCCGTGTCACCGGCGTGCGCGCACGTGCAACTGAACGAAGCGTACAACTGCCGTTAACAATCGGCGAGCAAATTTCTGCGCGGTGGGCCGAACCCTCCGAGAGTGCGTGGGCAGCCCTCATCAACGACTGCGTCGGCGACGCTGATGCGGTGTGGCAGGAGTGGGCTCAGCGGGGTGCCGTGCTCGCGAGCCTGGCCAATCTGTCAGTTCCCATGGCCGTTCGCGCACACAGTTTCGAACTGTTCACCGTGTTTCCCCATCTCATCGACGCGGGCTCGCTCACGGGTGTGAGCACCGTCAGCGCGCCGCTCGCCGCACTGCTCCGCACCGTGCTGCCGACGTGGGCAGACTTCCCACAGGCGACCATTCCTCCCACCTTCGATCCCAAGCCTTTCCAACGCCCCAAAAGCTCAGATGCGCCGCGCACTCTCGGCCTCGTCGGCTGGGCAGCACCTGACAAGGACGTCATGTGGGCCTTGGACGTGCTCGCGCTTCTGCGCGCGGCTGACCCTGCGTGGCGACTGCGACTGATCGGCGCGCCGCCCGACTTCCAACGCTGGCCCGAGTACGCCCATCGGGCCACCGAGCGTTTGAGTCGGCCCGACGTCGCCGGCGCGGTCGATATCGTCGGGGCGACCGCCGATGTCGCCGCCGAACTCCAGTCGGTGGGAGTAGGCCTGTCCAGTTCACTGCGCGAGTCGTTTCATCTGGGTCTGGCTGAGCTCGCGGCCAGTGGAGCCGTTCCAATCGTGCGTGACTGGCCCACCCTCGCCGCATACGGAGGTGCCGGCGCGGTCTGGCCTACGGACTGGGTAGTGGAGTCATCTCACGAGGCGGCTGAGCGCGCGCGCACTGTGATCCCCGCCACATTGAAATACCTTAATCTTCCCATATCGGACACTTTGCTCGGCCTAACGGGGGATCGACAAAGATTCTGGGGTGTCTGGGCTAAGAAGGGCCTTCCACCGACCCGATAGGGAAGGTGTGAGAGTAAAGAGCGGGTTCCTGCGAGGTGCAACGGCAGTGGTGTCGTTGGCCCTCGCAACTGCCGTTCTCGTGCCCGGCATCGCCTCTGCGACCCCCACGCTCACTACTCCCTCAGCCAGCGTGATCAGCATGACCGCGACCACGACCCCCATGAGTTACGCCGACCAGAAGAAGGCCTGGACCCTACGGGCCCTGTACTACTCACAACTCAATACTGCTCGCACGAACTACAAGAACTCCAAGCTTGACTACCCCGGAATGCCCAGCAGCTACCCCGTTACCTTCGCGGCCGTCGTTGCCAAGGCCAATACCCGCATCAACGCAGCCTCGACTCGCCTCGGCGCAGCCCGCACGCTGGCTGAGTACGCTGCGGTTGCTCCGGCCATCAAGGCCGAACTGGCACTGTCGAAGGTGCACGGGCAGGTCGTACACCTCGCCGCCGACGCACTCTCGGCCCGCGCCGCTGCCATCGCAGCCGGTCAGACCGCCACCCGTAATCTCGTGGCCGGTTCGATCACCGATGCACAGTACGCACCCATCGCCGAGGCATCCGGCCGCGTCGCTGCTCTTGCCGCCGCCGACCTTGTACGGGTTAAGGCCGCAACTGGCGGAACCGCCTATCCTTCGCCTTCCACCGCGGCCCTCTGGGTTGCTGCGCTTGACGGTTCAATTCAGGTTCCGCAGACCAGCGACTTCGTGGCAATCCCCGGATCGTGCGCCCTTCCGGTCGCCGACGCCGCGTGGGTCGGGACAGCCACCGAGCCGGGCCTGCACCAGTGGGTCACCGACGCCGACGTTGCTGCAGCCAAGGACCGCATCGCCAACAAGGACGCCGCTTTCCTTGCCACGCACAAGGAATTGACTCGCCTGAGCACCAAGGTGATGACCACCAGCACCATCACTCTTGCCACCGACCTTCGCCTGCGCACTCAGCGCCTGGGCTACCTCTGGCTGGTCAACGGTGACGCCACGGCTCGCCGCCAGCTCTCCGCAGAAGCCACACGCATCATCAGCGCCGGCCCGTCGGGTGCCCCGCTCACCGACGCTGGCGTCATCGAAGCTGCAGCAACCGCCCTCGACTGGACCGACTGGAACGGGGCCGCCAGCACCACCGCCTCGACAGCGAGTAACGCGACCAACGCGACAGTGATGCGCAGTTTGTGGCTCGGAAGTTTCGCGTGCATGTTCCAAGACCAGATCAACGTTGGCAAGCCCGACAACATCAGCTTCGTCTACGGCAGCAGCACCTTCCAGCTCGGAATCTACCTAGCCAAGTCTGACCCGACGATCGGTGCCGCGGTTGCCAAGGCCGCCTGGACCAGCATGCAGCCCAACTTCATGGCCCTGTCTGATGGCGGCTGGTACGAGGGTCCGGCGTACTGGAACCTCATGGGTCGCGCCGTCGTGGGTGCCGTCGGTACCGCCCAGAACATCTACGGAACGACCTCGCCAGCCACCATCCCCGACCTGAGCGCCACCGCGGACTTCATGTGGAACGCGACCGCAGCCAACGGCGACCTGCCGAACTTCTCGGACACCACCGCCGACGTGCTTCGCCCCAACTTCGCCTCACTCGTTGCCCGCACTACTGACAGCGCGACTGCGATGCCGTCCCTGCGCGACCGCCTCCTCGGCGTTGACCGCATTCACCCGGCACCCACCGAGGGCTTTGAAGTTCTGTGGTGGCCCAGTGCGACCGCCTGGTCGCTCCCCACGCCTGCCAAGAAGTCTGCCGTCTACTCCAAGACCGGTCTGGCAACCGTGCAGGGCAGCACCGCCACCGCGTGGCTCAAGGGAAGTCCCCGCTACCTGTCGCACACCCACCTCGACGTCGGTTCGGTTGGCCTCACCGCCAACGGCGTTGAGTGGACCGTTGACCCTGGCAAGGGCAACTACAGCGCCCCCGGATACTTCGCCCTCGCATCGACCAGCCCGCGCTGGAACGACTTCAAGGTCTCGGCTGACGCCCACTCGACCGTGACCGGTCCCGGCCGCCCCGTAATCGGCGCCTCTGCAGCACTGAGCGCCAGCGGATCGAGCATGGCGGTCGACCTGCAGCGCACCATCTCCGGATCGCGCACAGCGACCCGCACGGTCAGCCTGGCCAGCTCGAGCATGACCATGGTTGACTCGCTCACCGGCACCGCTCCCCGCGTGTGGAACTGGCACTGGGTGACCGAAGCCGCAGTAAGCGTCGGCGGAACCGCCACCGCACCCAGGTTCACACTGACCAGCGGAACCCAGCACATCACGGTCACGGTCACGGGTCTTCCCGCCGGGTCGGTCGTCACTCACACGCACTCCGGCACCACCTCAGCTTCGGGCCTGCCGATCACGGTGATCCAGATCACGACACCTGCCACCTCATCGGTTCGATTCACCACCGTCGCTCGCTGGTAAGCAAGCACTCCCGGCTTTGCGTCGGGAAGTCGATACCCTAGGCCGGTGACCTCCCCTCGAATCGTGATGATCGTCGACAACTCCATCACCGGCGACTCGCGTGTCCAGAAGTCAGCACGCGAGATGGCAGCGCGCGGCTGGGATGTCACCCTCATCGGCAACCAGAACGCTGCGGCTACCCGGTCTCAGGCTCCCGGGTTTTCCGACGAGTACGGCGAGGCCACTGTCGTGTGGGCCGCACTTCCGCGTGCCACGGCCTTCACCACCGGGAACAGATTCACCCTGCGTCATCCGATGGCGTTTCGCACCACCCAAGACCAAGGACGATCACGTCGCCGTCTTGACTGGCTCACACTTGAATTGCAGCAGGAATTCGGTTCGGGGGCATCACGTCCTCAACGTTTGCTGACCCAAGTACAGCGCAAGTGGGTTGGTCTGATGTACGGACTGCGCTCGCGCGCGACCAAGGCGCGCGACAAGGGCCGCAAGGCTCGACCCCCGGTTCGCGTACATGGCTCACGGCAGTGGCGCTACGACGAGCCATTCCTCGCCGACCTCGAGGTTGCGTACGCCGACACCATCGATTCGGCGCGACCTGACCTCATTCATGCGCACGACTATCGCGCGCTTCCTGTCGCCATACGTGCCGCTGACCGACTCGCTCGCAAAGGCAAGCGACCCAAAGTGATCTACGACGCGCATGAGTTCCTTCCTGGCGTCGTGATGCAAGACATCACCCGCCATCGCGGCGCAGTTCAAGCCGAAGCCGAATACGTTCCCAGTGTCGATGCGGTCATCACCGTTTCCGATCAAGTCGCCGACCGACTGATGCAGACGCATGGCATCACCGAGCGACCGCTCTTGGTTTACAACACGCCCATGCTCGACGCGTCGAACCGCCTCATGACCCGCTCGCTACGCACCGACGCCGGCATCGACGCTGAGTCGCCGGTACTTGTGTACGTCGGTGCGGCGAGCGCACTACGCGGGCTCGACACCGTGATCGAAGCGCTACCGCAATTGCCCGGGGTTCATTTCGTCACCGTCAGCAAAGAATCTCCCTACATTGCCTCGCTGCGCTCCAAGGCGGCCACCCTCGGCGTGAAAGAGCGGTTCCACCGCGTTGACTACGTCGCGGCAGATGAGGTATCGGCATACGTTGCAGATGCGACCATCGGAATCAGCCCAATCCTGCACACCGAGAACCACAATCTTGGTATTCCAACCAAGTTCTTTGAATACCTTCACGCTCGCATTCCCATTCTGACTTCCAACATCGAAGCGGCAGCCCAGTGGGTCACCGAGAACCAACTCGGACTCGTGTACACCGCAGGTGACTCTGAAGGTTTGGCCTCGGCTGTCACGGCCATGCTCACTGACCTCGAACGCTTCAGCGCTCGTTACGGCGATGACTCGCTCCTTGAGAGTTGGTCGTGGGAGAAGCAACACGGTGCAGTCGACACCCTTTACCGGCGACTCACCAATGGTGAACCCGATGTGCGTCAGGCGTCACTCGAGCGGGCGCTGCGCACGCTCGCCAGCGGCGAAATTCCCGACGTGCAGGATCAGCGCCTCGGATCCGAACTCGCCCTCGAATCATTGGCACAGTCAATGGCTGGTAGTGATCTTCGGGCGCAAACAGACCGACTCATTCGCGCACAGGACCTGCTCTTTCACCGCTCCCTGCACTTCGACGGCACTCGATCTCCGCTCGCCGACGACCCAACGTCGTACCTCGCCCGGTGGAGTGCCACTCCCCCGATGCCCGGCCTGCAATCGACCACGCGAGGACACGACGCCGCGGCCCCCGCCGTCGCTGGAATGCGCGTGACAGTTCTGGGGTACAGCAACCTCGCATGGGCTCCGCCCATCGTTGAGGCAGCCACGGCAGCTGGTGCCACGGTTCGTGTCATTGATCTTGCCGACCCCGCGGTGCACGGCCCTGTTTCCGATCGCGTACTGGCTCAGATGGCGCTTGGCAAGGTACCCGAGGCACTCGCTGAGGTCATGCGCACTATTCACGATGAATCCGACGTGGTGTGGGTTGAGTGGGCGGAGCGTGCAGCGGTCATCGCAACCGCAGTCGATCCGGGCACCACCCGCATCATCGTGCGCCTCCACGCCTACGAAGCGTTCAAGCCAGCACTGCACTACGTGCAATGGGGGCGAGTCAGCGATCTGGTATTTGTTGGGCCCCACTTCCGAGACATGGTCGATGCCACTCTCGCCACTAGCCCCGGATATGGACACGTGCGTCGCCACGTGATTCCGCTCTGGTTCGACCTTGATCGCTTCAGCCGACCCAAGAGCGATGACGCTCGTTTCACTCTGGCACTACTGAAGTGGAACAACGCAGCAAAGGACGCCCCCTGGGCGGTCGAACTGCTCGCACGAGTGCGTGAAACTGATCCGCGTTATCGGCTACTACTTATCGGTGGTGACGTCCCCGACAATGCAGCACCCGGGCTTGCTACCTACTCCGTCCGAACCAAGCAGGTCATCGCGGAAACGCACACGGACGATGCCGTTGAATTCCTACCCTCAACTAACGATGTTCCCGGCATACTCGCCGACGTTGGCGTGATTCTCTCAAGCAGTGTGCGGGAGTCATTCCATGCCGCACTCGTTGAGGGAGCCGCATCGGGTGCCGTGCCCGTGGTGCGCGACTGGCCGTTGATGGGCCGCTGGAATGGGCCACGTCGCCTATTTCCGAATGAATGGGTGGTCAACGACATTGATCAGGGTGCCAAGCGCATCCTCGCGTCAACCGCCGACTCCGACGTCTGGCGAGCCAGCGGCGCTGCAGCCCGACGTGCGGTCGACGAACGGTTCGGACCTACGTCAGGTACCGACGCGATTGCTCGATTGCTTGAGCTGGATTCCTAAGAGATCACGATGAAAAGACGACGTAGTCACGACAAGGCAGCCATCAGAGCTACCTGCTCGTCACGGTAAGGCCGCTGATTCACTATCCATTCGGCCGCTGCTCTGCCCACTGTCTCAGGATTGTTCAGCGACAGAATGCGATCGGCCGCCTGTTCGGGTGTCTGCACAATCCAGTCAGCAGGAAAGAGTTCACGCGCACCACCCCACGGTGCTACCACCGGCCAATCACGCACCACCGGCACCGCACCACTGAGTACGCCTTCGACCACCCCATGCGGATCGGCTTCGCGCAGACTGGTCGACAGGATGAAACCGACACCCTCAAGGGCCGCCTTCACGTCATCCGTGAACCCCGTCATCTCGATGGCACCTGCAACCATCGACTCACCCACGAGGCGCTCAAGATCGCCGACATAACCGGCGTCCCATGGTCGAGCTCCGCTTTCAAGTGACCCGCCGATGAGGCGTAGGCGCCAGTCGCGCTGCGGATCACGCGAACGCAACAACGCCAACACCTCGACCGCAAACAACGGATCCTTCACCACCTGACCCCAACCCACCATCCCCAACGTCGACCACGCACCCGCAGACTTCACACCCACCCCCGCCGACACCACCCCATGACCCACCACCACCGAATCAACCGACCGCGTCGCCGGAACCACCGCATGCGTCAACCGCCGCAAGAACTCCGACACAAACACCAACCGATCAACCCGCGACCAATCCACCACATGCACGGCAGCCGACAACGCCTCCACCGAATGCAAACGCACCACCAACCGCGGACCCGACACCGGCAACCTCACACTCGCCCACGCCGCCGCCTCATCCGCCCAATCAACAAACACCACATCCACACCCACAAGAACCCCTGGAACCACCGCCTCCGACACCGCCGGATCAACCAACCCCACCACCCGCTCCCCCAACAATGCCGACATCCCGCTCCAGGCGGGGTCGACGTCGAGAAGACGAAGTTCGCGCACTTCGGCACCAATCGCCTGAGCTGCCTCGATCACCGGAGCGAGGAAGAACGAGTCTTCGGATGTCAGCGCGGAAACGACGCGTGGTGGACCGTCGTGGGCTCGACGTTGCTGGGAGTCGCGGGAAATCGTGAGGGGCTGAAGTGCCTCATAGAGCGAACTTGCTCTCAACGGCGCCATCGCCTGCACTGGATCAACTGCCAGCGGCGACGTGTCGAGGGAGGTGTGCAACCGGCGGTGCACGAACAATCGCAAGGAAAGCGCAAGCCAGCGGGCCGCAGCGCGCGCGGGGGTGTGATCACGAGTCACCAGGGCGTCTGCGAAGAGTTCATCAGCGCGCGCGAGCAGAGCCCTCACGACATCGTCGTAGCCCTGAAACGGGCCACCTGATTCGATGCACGCGAGGTGGCGCACGAATCGAAGATTGAGCACCGCATCCTGTCCGGTGACTCGTTCCAGAGCGATGTCAGCGACATCAATGGCGAGAGATGTCTCACCGCGCCGAACGAGTGTCTCAGCCAATCCAAAAGCGCGACGAAGCGCCATCGTCGTAGTCGCGGGATCCCCGCACTGTCTGCGCCATTGCGACACCTCGGCCAGGCTGCTCGAGTCTGCCGGCACTGTCACGGGCGCAACGCCTTCACGTAGCCAGCCGCCGCCTTCTTCACCGAGCTGTGCACTTGCCCCCACGCGGCTGCTTGTCTGCCCACCGTCTCAGGGTCAGTCACCGACAGGATGCGATCGGCCGCTTGTTCCGGTGTCTGCACAATCCAGTCAGCAGGAAAGAGTTCACGCGCACCACCCCACGGTGCTACCACCGGCCAATCACGCACCACCGGAACAGCACCGCTGAGAACGCCCTCGAATAGTCCGAGGTGCATCGATTCGCGCAGACTGGACGACAGGATGAAACCGACTTCCTGAAGTTCAGCGTTGACATCGTCAGTGAATCCCGTTACCTCAATGGCTCCAGCAACAACCGGATCGGCCATTCGCCGTTCGACGTCGTCTGCATAGCCGGACTCCCACGAGCGGATTCCCTCACGTAGCTCACGTCCGATGAGGCGTAGGCGCCAGTCGCGCTGCGGATCACGCGAACGCAACAACGCCAACACCTCGACCGCAAACAACGGATCCTTCACCACCTGACCCCAACCCACCATCGCCAACGTCGACCACGCACCCGCAGACTTCACACCCACCCCCGCCGACACCACCCCATGACCCACCACCACCGAATCAACTGACCGCGTCGCCGGAGCCACCGCATGCGTCAACCGCCGCAAGAACTCCGACACAAACACCAACCGATCAACCCGCGACCAATCCACCACATGCACCGCAGCCGACAACGCCTCCACCGAATGCAAACGCACCACCAACCGCGGACCCGACACCGGCAACCTCACACTCGCCCACGCCGCCGCCTCATCCGCCCAATCAACAAACACCACATCCACACCCACAAGAACCCCAGGAACCACCGCCTCCGACACCGCCGGATCAACCAACCCCACCACCCGCTCCCCCAACAATGCGGCAAGGCTGGGTCGAGGGCTCACCAGGTCGGCGAGCGGGAGCGAGATCACTGGCATTCCTGCCCCGATCGCGGCTTCGACGACGGGCTCGAGGAAAGACGACCCGGTGGTCACACACGCGACCGACGGCTTGCGCGTGGTCCACCACTTCCTGCGCCGACGGCCTGAGGGTTGGAGCGCGAGGTACAGAGCACTGGAATGCAACGACGACAGCCACTCGTCGGGAGACTGCGCAAGCGGCGACAGGGGGTGAGAGGTGTGCAGGCTACGGTGAAAGAGCAACCGCATCGATTGCCACAGCCGGCGGGCAGCGGCCGACGCTAGTGGTCGGGCCGCATCGACGTTGATCACATCGCGCGCAGACGCGACCTGAGCTTGGGCTTTCGAAACCTCGTCGAGGGCTGCCGCCCAACGCTCATCGGCACGAGCGATCAGGGCGATGGCTGTATCGAGCAAATCGGCGGGAACCAGTCCTTCATCAAGAATCGCGACCGCGCGAATGCAACGCAGATCAAGAATCACATCGAGTCCGGTAGCCAGAGCGAGAGCCTCCTCGGCGACTGCGACGGCACCCGCAAGGTCGCGTGAACGAACCAGAGACTCGGCCAGATTCGCAGCTCGTTGAAGACTCGCAGTGGTGGTCGCGGGGTCGGCGAGTTCGGTGCGCCAATGGCTTAACGCGTCAACGGTCACAGCCCCTGATGCGACTTCATCCATGGCGCAAACCTACTGGAGTTCCTCAGCGGCAATACGCGCAAGTTCCGGCAGACCCAACACAGCGAGCGCGGACCGGTGCCGGCGCGCAAGCGCCCAGACCGCGAGAGCGGAATCAGGATCAAGAGCGACGAGCACGTCAGCCTCACTCGCTGCTCGGTTGAGCGCCGAGTCGAGCACAGTGAGCCCGAGAGTGCGCTGGCGAATATTTCCCCGCACGGCCAACTTCGCAGCCACACTTCGTGCCTTACCACCAACGCGCGTGCGGCCGCGGGCGCGCAACCGCTCGACCTTGATTCTCGGATCTAACGTGGCGGGCCGTTTTGCGTCGCCGGTGACAAAAAGCACGAGCGAGAATCCGAGGTCGACTGCCTGACCGCCAAAGTCATTGAGCGCAGTGACAGGGAGCGGACGTCCCGTGACGAGAACTGCGCGGTGCCCCACCTTGTTAGCGTCGGCCATAGCGCGCATCCAATTCGTCGATGACTGGCCCGAGAATCGTTTGTCGATCAAACTGCTCAGCGGTAGCGATTGCCTGTGCTCTCACCTCAGGCGTGAGCGCCACGGCCAACGACGCCGCACGTTCGAACTGAGCAGCCAAGGCTACGGGGTCGAAGGTCGCGCCACCGGCGCTGAGTGGATAGTCGCGCAAGATCTCGGTGGCACCGTGATCGTCAGGTGCCGCAAACACGATGGGCAAACCTGTCGACATGTATTCGTAGACCTTGCCCGAGGTCGCGAAGCGTCGTCCGTGATGCATGAAAAGCAAGATGTCGAGCGATGCGTAGGTGTCGGCAAGATCGGCACGCGACAACGGCCCGTGATAGGTCACTCCATTACGCGCATTGTTCTCGACGATGCGCGACCGGCCCTCAGCCCCGCGCGCATGCGCCGAACCCATATGACCCCACAGATGTAACTCGCCACCCGCAAGCGCCGGCACGGTGTCTCGCGCCCTCTTCCAGCCCTCAAGTACCGCGGTGAAGCTAGCGGGGGCCAGTGCGTTGCTTCCGATGTACCCCACGCGCAGGGGTGGTGACGAGGTGCGGGCGATATCGATTCCGACCATGTCATCGCTGTCGAATCCGTTGCGCACCACACGATACTTCTCAGCCATACCGAATCGGTCTGCATAGAAATCGAGGATGGCCTCGTTGACGAACCAACACTGATCGGCCGACGCGAAGGCCTCCTGTTCAATGCGACCCGCGGGTGTGTCGATATCGAATTCGACCTCACCCGTTCCGGTGTTGAGCGACCAGCCATCGCGATAGTCAATGACATACGGAACGCCGAATTCGCGATGCAATTCCATCGCAGGACTCAACAGCACGTACGGATTGGGCGAGGCCATGACCAGATCGGCCGGATACTCCAATTGCACCGCGCGAGCGGCGGCGACGTAGGCCTCGCGCCACGGGCCGAACACCGGCTCAGGAAAGGTGTCCTGGTCGCGGGCGCTCTGTTTGTCACGCCAGCCGCGTGGATTCCATGCGCGCTTGAATGTCCATTGCCGCAGATCGGGGTTGAAGTCCTCACGCCGCACGGGCGCCTCAACAACCCGGATTCCCGGTTCGGTGTTGTCGAGCAGGCTCGGATCAAGGCCGCTTTCCCACGCGAACGAACGCAGTTCGGGACTGATGACAGTGACGTCCCAGCCCCGACGCCGGAACGCGTTGGCGACCGCACGAAGTCGATACGTTCCACTCTTTGAAGCCGGCGGAAAGCCGTAAGCCAAATAGATCAGGTGAGCCACGGAGCTGCCTCGCGATAGGTCGCCAGCAACGTCTCGGCCTGCTGCTCCCAAGTCCAGCCCTGCAGCAATTCAGCGGTGTATCCCTCGGCGTAACGTGCCCGGTTGTCGTAGGCATCGCGCAGTGCTCGAGCCGCGGCCGGTGCGTCACCTGCCGGAAAGACTGTGCCAATGTGATTGTCTTCAACCGCTTCAGACATCGCCTTCACATCGCTGACCACGATGGGCAGTCCGGCGAGCGCGTAGTCAAAGAACTTGGTGATGAGCGCGATTTCGTGGTTGACGTCGTGTTCAATCGGAATGACACCGACATCAGCTGATCGCAGGAAGTCGACCACTTGGTCGTGTGGCACATACGGCAGGAAGTGCACTCGATCGCGCACACCCACTTCATCGATGGCGTCATTGAGATACAACGCACTCTCAGCAGCCTGCGGTAGAACAAACACCGCGTGGTAACCGGGAAGGTCGGCGAGGGCTCTCACCACCGTTTCGAGGCCTCGTTGTTTGGCCGGACTGCCGTGATACACCACCAACGGAACGTCGGCGGCGAGTTCCAGAACCGCACGAATCCCTTGCCCCTCAACAGCAATCACCGATTCGGCCTCGGGCGCATTGAGCACCACATTCGGCGCGAGGGCGAGTGAGTGGGTGGTCTGCAACAAGTCAGCCAACTGCGCGCTGACTGTCACCACGCGATCGGCGCGAATGATGTACGTGTGTTCGTGTGCCCTATTCGCACGGCGCCACACGTCACTCTTGGCCCGCACCCCGGGCATGAACTCGTGAGCGTCGTAGACAACAGCGCATGACCGGCCGGCCGCAAGCGCCCGCTCTGCTGCTCGCACACCAACCCCGGACATTCGAAAATCGTGAGCGTGAATGAGGTCGGGCTCGAGGGCATCAATGACGGGGCCGTACTCAAGCTCGTAGTCAGTCAGTAGCGGATCGAGGGATCGCCAACCGTAGGCCGGGTTGAGTGCGATCTTCGCCCGCGCCACCAAGCCGTGGATGCGCCCGTGATCGCCTGAACGCATCCGGGTGAGCTTCTTGAACTGGCTGTCACGTACGCGAAACCACACCCGATTCACAGTGAGTCGAGCCTTGCTCAGCGCCAACCTCGGCGTCGATACCCCTCGATCGATCGCCCGTCTCGACCACAGTTCACTGTGCATCGCCTTGCGGGCGTCGAGGCGAGAAGCCCGCACCGTTCGTACTTCAAAGGTCGGGTAAGCAAGGGGGTGCAGAATCGATCGCCGGGGGGTGCGCTTGAGACTGCGCAGCAACGTCAGCGAGGTCGGAACAAGCTGCACTCGCGCGCCGCCGCGCAAGGTGAATTCGGTGGGCAGCGAGTTATCAAGGACGCGACCAATCACGATCGCCTCGTGACCCGCGAGTCCCACACTCTGCGCCGTCTTGATGACACGGGAATCGCCGCGTACACCGTTGTCGACGATCATGACGATGCGTGACACGCCGTTAATCTCCCAGTTCGACCGTGGTGCCTGTCACCGACGACTCTAATGCCGCCTCCGCCACCCGGACCGTTGCCGCGCCCTGTTCAAAGGTGACGACATCGGCGGGTAGACCCAGTACAGCGTCGCGGAAATTTTCGTGTTCGGACCGAAGCGGCTCAGGCTTGGCGAATGCAAAGCGGACCATATCGCCCTCGGTCACTCCTCGGAAGTGTGAACGCTCGTCCCACTCGCTTGCAACAGTTCCGTTGGCATGGAAGGTCAGATCAGCAGTGAGAGTGTCAGCCACGAAGGTTCCTCGTTCACCGGTAATGACCGTGACTCGCTCCTTCATAGGTGACAGCCAGTTCACGAGGTGATTGGCCACGATGCCGCCCTCGAGCAAGCCTGTGGCGGCGACGAGGTCTTCGTGCTCACGCCCGCTGCGATGTGCTGTCTCCGCACTAATACGCAGGTAACGGCGCTGAGTGACCCACGCCGTGAGGTCGATGTCGTGAGTTCCGAGATCTTTCACCACACCCACATCGGCGATGCGCGCCGGGAAGGGGCCCTGACGTCGCGTGGCCACCTGGAAAACCAAGCCGAGGTCACCTGCTTCGATGCGCTTGCGCGCTTGCTGCAGCGCCGGGTTGTAACGCTCGATATGTCCTACCGCACCGACGAGTCCGCGCGAGGTGAACGCTGCATTGAGTTCGGCCGCCGCTTCGGCAGTGTGTGCGAGGGGCTTTTCAACCAGAGCGTGAACGCCAGCATTGGCGAGTGCGAGTCCGACCTCGAGATGGAATGCCGTGGGAACGGCGACGACGCAGTAGTCGACGCCCGTCGCGATGACTTCATCGATGGAAGCCAGTACCGCACGCCCACCGGACACTCCGTGAGGATCGCCGCCCGGGTCAGCGACAGCGACGAGTTCAACACCAGGCAACGAACCGAGAATGCGCGCGTGGTGGCGCCCCATCATTCCTAGGCCAATGAGTCCCGCCCGCAGATCAGCCATTACGCACCCGCCGATGCGACCTTGGTGACCGCGGCCGCAATGCGCTCGAGGTCACCCTGCGACAGCGAGGGGTGAACAGGCAAGCTCAGACACTCGCGCGCCACCTGCTCGGTGACGGGCATAACCTCGCATGCCCCTGCCGCACAGCATCCCTGTGTGCCGCACTGACGGCCGTCACCTGGACGCGGCGAGAAATGAATGAGCGATGGCAGGCGGTGATTCGGAATTGGGTAGTACACGCCGTTGCCTACACCTTCGGCTGCGAGTGCCTCTGAGAACGCGTCGCGATCGTGACCCACCGTGCGAATCGTGTACTGGTGATAGACGTGGGTTGCGCCCGGCGCGACCGGCGGCGTGATGACGCCACTGATGTTGGCGTCGAGGAAGGCAGCGTTGTCTTGTCGTTGCTTGGTCCAGCCGGCGAGCTTGGCAAGCTGTACACGACCGATGGCTGCGTGGATGTCGGTCATGCGAGTGTTAAACCCGATGACTTCGTTTTCATAGCGACGTTCCATGCCCTGGTTGCGCAACAACTTCACGCGACGCGCAATATCGGCGTCGCCGGTAGTGACCATGCCACCTTCGCCGGACGTCATGTTCTTGGTGGGGTAGAACGAGAACGACGCGGCTGTTCCGAAGGCACCGACCGGTGTGCCGTCGAGCGCGGCAGCGTGCGCCTGCGCCGCATCCTCGAAGATCATCAGGTCGTGTGTGGCCGCGATCTCAGCGAAGCGATGCATTGCCGCGGGGTGGCCGTAGAGGTGCACCGGCATGATCGCGCGAGTGCGCGGGGTGATGGCGGCTTCAACAGCAGCCGGGTCGAGGCAGAAATAGTCAGCTTCGATGTCGGCGAAGACTGGCGTGGCGCCCGCCAGCGCCACCGAGTTGGCAGTTGCGGCGAAGGTGAACGACGGAACGATGACTTCATCGCCAGCGCCGATACCCGCGGCCACGAATGCCATGTGCAGAGCCGACGTTCCGGAATTGACGGCAATGCTGTGTCGACCAGCAACGATGGCGCTGAACTCCTCTTCAAACGCTGCAACCTCCGGGCCACCGGCGATCATGCCGGAACGAAGAACACGATCGACCGCCGCCCGCTCGTCGTCACCGATGATGGGTCGCGCTGCCGGAATCATGTCGGCCATCTAGAGCTCCTCGAGGGTGTTGTCATCGATCTGCTTGTAGCGGGCGCCCGTGGAGGGGCAGCGAAACTCGTCGGGACCATCGGCTTCGAGCGGAACACCGGCACGACCAACCCAGCGAAGACGACGAGCCGGAACACCGGCCATCAGCGCGAAGTCAGGAACATCGGCGACGACGACCGATCCGGCGGCGATGAGTGCCCAGCGGCCAATGACCACGGGCGCAACACACACCGAACGGGCGCCAATTGACGCGCCCTCACGAATTGTGACACCCACCGGTTCCCAATCGTGGCCAGTCTTGAGGGTGCCATCGGGGTTCACCGAACGCGGGTAGTGGTCGTTGGTGAGCACCACCGCGGGGCCGATGAAGACGCCACTTTCGAGCACAGCAGGCTCGTAGACGAGTGCGTAGTTCTGGATCTTGACGTTGTCACCGATACGAACTCCAGTGCCCACATAGGCACCTCGTCCAACGATGCAGTTCTCGCCGAGAACAGCATCTTCACGCACCTGTGCTAGGTGCCACACTGAGGATCCGTCGCCGATTGTGGCCCGCGGATCAACCTCTGCACTGTCAACGATGCGCGTCGCCACAGGCCTGACACCCTCCATCGGTGCCGTATGCACCCGTAGAGGTCAAGGATAGCGGTCATTCCGGGCACTTCCCCGCACTGAAGGTCGTGCCCGACGTGGTGCCCACCACACTTTCGGACGTGAATTGCGACCAGAGTGGAATCGGGGCCACTTCTCGGGTTAGGCTAAGTTACGGTACCGTAAGTTACGCAACCGTACCTTGGGAGTGAGATGAGTACCGAGAGCCAGCCACGACCGCAGCAGCGCATCGCGCCGCTGCACGGTCGTCAGGTCTCCTACCGTGAATTTGAGGGAACCGGAGCTCCGATCCTGTTGCTTCATGGCATGGGATCCAGTGAGCGCACCTGGGTCGACATTCCTGAGCGCCTTGCCGCTCGTGGAGCCGCAGTCATCGTGGTCGATCTGCCAGGTCACGGCGAGTCGTCTCGCGGTTCAGGCGATTACAGCCTCGGCGCCATGGCCAATTCACTACGCGATCTTCTCGATCACCTCGGCCACACGCGAGCGCACTTCGTCGGCCACTCACTCGGTGGCGGCATTTCTATGCAGTTCCACTACCAGTTCCCAGAGCGCGTCGAGTCGATGACCTTGGTGTCGAGCGGTGGGCTAGGCGAAGAAGTCTTCCCCGTACTACGCGCGGCGTCGCTACCCGGCGCCGACTTGGCGATTCGGGTTGCCATCAATGAGCGCACGTTGCGAGCCGCTCGCTGGATCGGGGAGCAACTGGGACGAGTGGGTCTGGAGCCGCACCTCCTCACTCCGCACGCTCTCGAGACTGCCAGCTGGCTCGCTGAGGAAGACCGCCGCGCGGCTTTTCTTTCGACCGTGCGCAGCGTGATCGGTCCGAGCGGTCAGCGAGTAAGCGCCGTCGACATTCTGTATTTGTTACACGACAAGCGCGTGCTCATCGTGTGGGGTGACCGCGATCCGATGATTCCGATCATGCACGGCGAGCGCGCGCACGAGTTGCTTCCGGGAAGTCGCCTCGTCGTGTTCCCAGGCGCCGGGCACGAACCCCACGCGTTCGACGCGCCGCGCTTTGTCGATCTCCTGCTCGACCACACCGGCCCCAGCACCACTTCCACCTGACCCCCTCCTTCACCACCACCACCACCACCAACACCAACCCCCAATCCGCATGGGGGGACATTGAGCACGCATAGGCGCGGCGGTCTCAAGCGGCTGTTGCACGTAGGACCTCGTCGAGGGCCTGTTGTGGAGTCTTCCATCCCAGCGTTTGGCGTGGGCGGGTATTGAGGCTGAGGGCAACGTCGTCGCAGTCTGTCTGGGTGAGCTGGCGCATGTCG
>JAPLAU010000014.1 GCA_026393115.1 Actinomycetota bacterium | reverse complement strand
CGCCCGCGAACTCAACTCCCGCCCCCGCAAACGCCACGGCTACCGCACCCCCGCCGAAGTCCTCGACAAGCTACTCTCCGAAACAGCAAACAAAACCGGTGTTGCGTGAGTACCTAGAACCCACCGACCAAAGAAGCGCGAGACGCGCACACCCCCGCCCGCACGTCGTGACGTGGATTCAGGTGTTCCACTCGGCGGGACACATCGGTACATGCGGTCCGCGCGGCGGGACACTTGAGAGGTCTAGATGGGTGTCTTGCCCACCCCAGCGCCACCAGCACTGCAGACTGACTGAGATACCACTGCCCGGCCGATGGGCCGAGCCCGCAACGAGGGAAGGTACGCAATGCTCACAGTTGAGCAGAACGAGGAACTGACTCAGGTTGGCCCCGGCACCCCGATGGGTGAATTGTTGCGGCGCTACTGGTACCCGATTGCCTTCGAGCAGGACTTCGATACGGTGCCGGCCAAGTCGGTGCGTTTACTGAGCGAAGACTGGACTCTCTACAAGACCCCGAGTGGCAAGTACGGCATCATCGCCGAGAAGTGTGCCCACCGCAGCGCGTCGTTGACCTACGGCGTTGTACATGAAGATGGTATTCGGTGCGGATACCACGGTTGGAAGTACGACTTCGACGGCCAATGTGTTGAGCAGCCCGCCGAATCCGATAACCAGAACTTCCGTGACCGAGTGAAGATGAAGTCTGGCAAGGCCCAGACCATGGGCGGAATGGTGTGGGTCTACGTGGGTCCCGACCCCGCGCCCGAACTTCCTCGCTTCGACGTGTTCGTCAAGGACGGAATTCGCGACGTCGGCTTCACCACGATTCCGTGCAACTGGCTGCAGATCATGGAGAACTCCGTCGACCCTCACCATGTGGAGTGGCTGCACGGGTACTACTTCAACTTCCTTGGTGAGACCAACGGGTTTGAGGCGCCGAAGGCATTCCAGAAGAAGCACATCAAGACCGGCTTCGATGAGATGGAGTGGGGAATCCTCAAGCGGCGCGTCTTGGAGGGCCACTCCGAGGCGAACGACGACTGGGCCATCGGGCACCCGCTCGTTTTCCCGTTCTACATGCGCGTTGGTGGTGCTTACATCGACCAAATGCAAATCCGAGTTCCGATCGATGACACGCACACGTGGAAGCTCTTCTACTCCACGCACAACCCTGGTGAAGAGCTCACCATCAACGAGCGTCCGGTGGTGTACGAATACCTCTGGAAGGACGAAGAGGGTCGCTTCATCACTGACTACATCGAAGGTCAAGACGTCATGGCGTGGGTGTCGCAAGGTGCGATCACTGACCGCACCCAGGAGCACCTCGGTCGTTCCGACGCCGGTGTGGCATTGCTGCGCAAAATGTTCAAGGAGAACATGCGCAAAGTCGCCGATGGTGAAGATCCCATTGGCACCATTCGCGAGAAGCACGACATCATCAACCTGCCCTGTGAGAAGGACAAGTTCGGTGCCGAGCGCACATTTGCGAAGGCGTGGATCACAGGCGGGTCGATGCGCTACTCGCCGCAAGCCGACGAATTGATTGCCTTGCACGTGGCGTACTGGGAGTCAGTCGCGAAGGCTGAGGCAGGTGCCTGACAGCAACGAGTCGCCGGAGGTCACCAGTTCGCTGGTGGCCTCCGCGGCCGATTCTGCCCTTTCCAGCGGAATCCTCCCGGAAGATCCACACCGACTGCCGCCTCGCACTGACTGGTTTGCTCCTGACGCAGAACGTCACCTGCTCGACAAGCCAAAGTACTGCCCCATGTGCGCATCGTCGATCCACGATCGCGGCGGAATCTCCACGGAATACTGGACAGGCGATACGCGCAATTTCATGACCTGGTGTGGTGACTGCGGATGGTTCGGCGAGGTTGTGCGGTTCACCCGTGTAACCATCACCGAGGAGGAGCACTGAGTCGCGCACTTGTCTTCGATTTTGGTGGACCGATTCTGCTGAGCCCCTTTGAGTTGTGGGGAATCGGTGAGCGCAGCATGGGTCTTCCGGCTGGAACGTTCAACTGGGCCGGTCCGTTCGACCCCATTGCCGACCCCGGCTGGCAGGCAGTGCAAGAGGGCCGACTCAAGGAGCGCGACTACTGGGACGAGCGCGCTCGTGTGTTTGCTGACCTCACCGGTGAGCCGGCCCAAATGCCGCGCATGATGGCGCATCTGTATGACGGTTCTCCCGAGGAAGTCACTCGCGACGGTGCGCGTGCTCTGATGGCCGACGTGAAGGCAGCAGGAATTCCGCTCGGACTGCTCACCAACGACATGCACGCATTTCACACTCAACAGTGGATCGCCACGATGCAACCGGTGCTGTCGCAGTTTGACGTCATCGTTGATGGGTCAGTCGATGGCGTAATGAAACCTGATCCGCGAGCCTTTGAACTGGTGTGCGAACGAATGGGAATCTCGCCTGAGGGCACTGTCTTCATCGACGATCTGCGTTCCAACCTCGAGGGCGCGGTGTCGGTAGGCATGATCGGCGTTTTCCTCGATGTCACCGATACCCAGCCAGCTTTCGACGAAGTGCGGCTTCACCTGGGGCTCACGCCCAGTTCCCTAGGTGATTCACCTCTCCATTGAGGCAACCCGGTGGCGGCGACGCACGACGATGTGATGGGGTTCGGGTATGACCCGTTCACTTCGCGTCGCCGTGGTGGGTTCCGGCCCCTCCGGTATCTACGCCGCTGATTCACTCACCGACCAGACTGACATTCCGGTAACGGTTGATGTCATTGACATGTTGCCGGTGCCCTACGGGCTCGTGCGCTACGGGGTAGCGCCTGACCACCTCAGCATCCGTTCGGTGCGCGGCACGCTGCAGAAGGTGCTCGATCGCGATTCCGTGCGCTTCCTTGGAAACGTTGAAGTCGGCCGTGATGTGAGTGTCGCCGAACTGCACACCTTCTACGACGCGGTCATCTTCACCTACGGCGCGGCCAGTGACCGCCGCCTCGGAATTCCGGGAGAGGACCTTGAGGGCAGTATTGCCGCCACCGACCTCGTGAACTGGTACTGCGGTCACCCGAGCGCCAAGACTGAACTGATCGAGTCAGCGATCGCGGCGCCCACCTCGGTTGCCGTGATCGGCGTAGGCAATGTAGCCGTCGACGTCACGCGCGTTCTCGCGAAGACGCCTGCTGAACTCGAGTACACCGACATGCCGCAGCACGTCCTCGAGGCACTTGCGGCGACACGCATTACGGACGTGCACTTGCTCGGTCGTCGTGGGCCGGCTCAGGCATCGTTTACGACAAAGGAACTGCGCGAACTCGGTGAGTTGGAAGCCACCGAGGTGATCGTCAATCCGGTCGACGTGGTACTTGATCCCGTGAGTCAGGCAACCGTCGATTCCGATCGCGTGATGGCGCGCAATGTTGAGGTCGTTCGCGAATGGTCGACGCGTGAGTCGACGGGCAAGCCGCGACGCCTGCATGTGCGATTCTTCGCCAAGCCCGTTGAGATTCTCGGAACCGACCATGTTGAGGCCATCGTCATCGAGCGCACGACCATCGATGAGAACGGCGGCGCTGTCGGAACCGGTGTGCTGGAGACGATTCCGGTGCAGTTGGTGGTGCGGTCGGTCGGGTATCGAGGACTTCCGCTCGCCGGGTTGCCCTTCGACACCGAGCGTCATGTCGTTCCGAATGCTGACGGCCGCGTGGTGAGCGACGGCGTCGCGGTTCCGGGTGAATACGTTGCCGGCTGGATCAAGCGCGGACCTTCCGGAATCATCGGAACCAACAAGAAGGATGCGTCGGCGACCGTGGCTTCGCTCCTTGCCGACGCGCCCACCCTTGCACCGGCCGCTGAGCCTGAGCGACAGGCACTGGCTGCGTTGTTGCAATCCCGTGGAGTCGGCGTGATCACCTATCAGGGCTGGGAGGCGATCGACGCAGCGGAGATTGCTCTCGGCGCTTCGCACGGCCGCGATCGCACGACCATTCACGACCGCGACGAGTTGATTAGGGTCGGTTCGACGTCTTAGTCGATACCGCCATGGGGTAAGAAAACTGCGTCTATGCGTGCTCAATGTCCCCCCATGCGGAAGTAGGGGGGTTAGGGGTTAGGGGTTAGGGGTTTGGGGTTAGGGGCGCCAGGGTGTGGTGGGGGTGACCGACACGACATTCCAGAGGGTTCCGGGAACGTTCTCGCCCGTGCACGACTCACTGCGCTCGGGAAGTCGCGCCGATCGAGCCACCGTCACCCTCCACGCACGACCATCGACGCAGCGCACCTCGGTCTCGACCGTGGGCTCGGCGGGTTCCGGCGGAATGCCCGCCAGCCACGCGACCACACCTGCCGACGACACGCGCAGCACGTCGAGTGAGTCGATACCCGTGATCGACTCGGCCTCGCGCACCGCGATCTCAGCTGCCTGATGCCATCGAGGAAACGCACTGCGCCCGCGGTAATGCGGCAGGGACAGCTGGCCACGTTGCGCATCGTCGAGTACTGACTGCGCCGACTCGAGATCGAGCCGGCCAAACACTGTGCCGAACGGAAGCAACAGTGCGGTTGCTGCGAATCGATGGCCGCCGAGGTGTGAGCTCTCCCAGACTGCGTCGCGCGAGGGTGAGGCGGCGAGGTTGCGTGCAATGCCTCCGCCCAGTCGCGCGCAGCACGCGTCGCGCTTGGCGTTGGCGCATAAGAACAGGGCCAGTTCGGTAGACCTCTCGCCGAGCCCTTGACCCACTCCGCGGGCCATGGCCGCGAGGTCAAGATCGAGCAGCACTCGAGGGTCTGCGATGTCGGCGACGCGCATGCGCACTCCGCCCGGTGTGGTGTGTGCGAGCCACACTCGACGCGTTGCGGGGTCGACGTCGGCTGACTTTCCGGGCCGGCGTGCCACGATCACCGTCGTACCGCTTGAGTGGGCGCGATCAAGCAACGTGGCGCCGAGACCGTCAGGTAGCCCTGATTCGCTCACCGCCTGCCGACCCCACGAACCCGGTACCTCGATGACGAGCCATGCCTGCGCGAACGGTGCGGTGGCCGCAAGTGACTCGTCGAGAGACACCGCGATATCGCTGCAGGTTTGCGTCATGACGGGCCATCGATTCCGCCCACCGGCGCATCGAGTGGGGTGCCGGAGCCATCGCGGCGTGTGTCGGCGGCTGGCAGGTCGACCGGGGCCCCTGCCGGCGCTGCTGCTCGCGCAGGAGCCGTGCCGGCCCAAGCGAGGACGAGTCGATCCTCGCCCTTGAGCAGGCGGTGACAGCGAACGCCACCCGTGCCGCGCCCCTTGGCGGGGTATTGGTTGAAGTGGGTGACCTTCGCAGAGCCCGCTTCGGTGCCCGGAAGAGCTCCGGAATTGCCTGCGATGGTGACCACGACTGCCTCACGATTGGCCGGCAATGCTCCGAAGAAGACCGCCTGATCGCGCGCGCCAAGGCGAATACCCGCCATACCGCCGGCCGGCCGACCTTGAGCACGCACGGCAGATGCAGGGAAGTGCAGCAACTGACCGAGGGCGGTGATGAAGACCAATTCCTCATCGCCACTATTCAATTCGACGGCGCCGACGAGTTCGTCGCCGTCGTCGAGGCGAATCACTTCCCACTCAGCCTTGGCGAGTGGGATGTCGGTGACCACTCGCTTCACCACGCCACTAGCCGTTCCGATTGCCAGGCCGAGGGATTCGGGAAGCAAGGTAGTGAGCGCGAGTGGACGCTCATCGCGTGCCAACGTGACGAACTCCTTGAGCGGCGCACCTCCCTTGAGACTGGGAGGGCCGGCGGTCGGTGGGATGACGGGCATCTCGAGGGCACCGATTCGAATGACGCGGCCCGTTGAGGTGACCAGACCAACATCGCCGCGCACCGTGGCGCGCACCGCCGACAACAGCACGTCATGTCGAGTTCGTGCACCTTCCGATGGCAGCGGTTCGTCACTTGAGGTGCGCGCCAAGCGGCCTGAACTGGAGAGCAACACCCAGCACGGGTCGTCAGAGAGCTCAAGTGGTGAACTCAAGCCCACCGGAACTCCGGCAGATTCGAGCAACACGGTGCGTCGTGGTGTTGCGTGTTGACGCGCAACCTCGGCCAATTCATCAGACACCACGCCGCGAAGTCGAGCCGGATCGTCGAGTATCTCGGTGAGCGCCGCGATGGTGGCACGCAGTTCGTCGGCCTCAGTTTCAAGTTCGATACGACTGAACTTGGTGAGTCGACGCAAGGGCATTTCGAGGATGTAGTTGGTCTGCGTCTCAGAAAGATCAAACACGTCGATGAGTCGTTGCCGTGCCATTGCTGTGTCGTCACTTGAGCGAATGACTGCAATGACCTCGTCGATGTCGATGATCGCAACCAGGAGACCTTCGACAAGGTGCAGTCGGTTGCTGGCCTTGGTACGCCGGAATTCACTGCGACGACGCACGACGTCGAGTCGGTGGTCGAGGAAGACGCGCAGTAGTTCGCGCAATCCGAGTGTCTGCGGTCGACCGTCAACGAGAGCCACAGCGTTGACAGCGAAGGTGTCTTCCATGGGGGTGAGGCGGTAGAGGTGCTCGAGCACGACATCGGGATTGAAGCCCGCCTTGAGTTCGATCACGAGTTGCAGTCCGGTCTCACCGTCGGTGTAGTCGTCGACCGCGGCGATTCCGAGAAGCTTCTTGGCATGAACGAGTTCGGTGATTCGCTCGACGACCTTCTCGGGGCCGATGGTGTACGGAAGTTCGGTGACCACAATCGCCTGGCGTCGGGCGGTTACGGAGTCGACGCGCGTTGTCGCCCTGACTCGGAATGTTCCTCGACCGGTTTCGTACGCCTCACGAACACCATCGAGACCGATGATCGTTCCGCCGGTGGGTAGGTCAGGTCCGGGTACGAATCGCATGAGGTCGTCAAGTGAGGCATCGGGGTGATCGAGCAGGTGACGAGCCGCGGCCACCACCTCGGCCAAGTTGTGTGGCGCCAAGTTGGTGGCCATACCGACCGCAATACCCGCTGCCCCGTTGACCAAGAGATTCGGAAACGCCGCCGGCAGCACCGTGGGCTCGGTCTCGCGCCCGTCGTAGTTGGGTGCAAAATCGACGACGTCTTCGTCGAGGGAGTCGGTCATCAGCAACGCTGAGGTGGCCAGGCGCGCCTCGGTGTAGCGGTAAGCGGCATGGCCGTCGTCGAGACTGCCGAAGTTGCCGTGTCCGTCAATGAGGGGCAGCCGCAGCGAAAAGGGCTGAGCCATGCGCACAAGGGCGTCGTAGATGGCGTTGTCGCCATGCGGGTGCAGCTTGCCCATGACCTCGCCGACCACACGGGCCGATTTCACATGCCCGCGATCAGGGCGCAGGCCCATTTCAGCCATCGTGTACAGAATGCGGCGCTGTACGGGCTTGAGACCGTCGCGCGCGTCGGGCAGGGCGCGACTGTAGATGACCGAGTAGGCGTATTCGAGGAAGGAGCCACGCATCTCATCGGAAACGTCGATGTCGATGATGCGCTCGGGAATGTCCGGAGGCGGTGGAGTTGCGGTGCGGCGGGCCATTCGGTGCTGATGCTCCTTGGGTGATCGTAAAGCCGGAATCCCGGCTGTGGCCCATTCTGCCAAGGTCGACCCACAGGGTCCGGATGCGACTCGCCCCGGCGCTCGGGCGGATTAGGTGAAGCGCACTAGCGTTAAGTCTGTGAAACAGCCGACGCCCGTGAATGGACCCGCGCACTGGGCCGCCGACGTCATCTTGCGTGACGGCCGGCCGTGTCACGTGCGGCCGATCCGGCCCGACGATGGACCGCGGCTGCGCGCTTTCCACGCGTCACTTTCGGCCGAGACGGTGTATTTGCGGTTCTTTGCCCCGTACCCGCAATTGACCGATGCCGACGTCGAGCGCTTCACGATCGTCGACTACGTCGACCGAGTCGCGCTCGTTGCCACGGTGGGAGAAGACATCATTGGGGTCGGTCGATACGACCGAATGGGTGCCGATCACGCGGAAGTTGCCTTCACAATCCGTGACGACCATCAGGGTCGCGGGCTCGGATCGGTGCTCCTCGAGCACCTTGCCGCAGCGGCGCGCGAGCGTGGGATTGCGCGATTCGTTGCAGACGTGCTGCCGCAGAACCGCCGGATGCAGGCGACCTTTGAAGCGGCGGGGTTCCACACGGCCCGAGAGTTCACTGACGGGTATCTCGTGCTCGAATTCGATATTGAACCCACCAAAGCCATTCGCGAGGTGATGGAGGCACGAGAACGGGTCAGCGAGGCGCGGTCGATTCGCCGCATGCTCACGCCGCACTCAGTGGCGGTGATTGGCGCCAGTCGAACCCGGGGAACGGCCGGCCACGAACTGCTCCGGCACCTGCGTGACGCTGGTTTCCCGGGTGACGTCTACGCCGTTCATCCCGAGGCCGAATCGATTCTGGGATTCCCGTGTATCGCGCACATCACCGACGCGCCGGCGCCTGTCGATTTGGCCATCGTGGCCGTTCGTGCCGAAGTGGTCCTCGAGGTCATCGACGAATGTGCGAAAGCGCGTGTACGCGGATTAGTCGTGGTGGGCACCGGTTTCGCTGAAACAGGAATCCCGCAGGATGTCGCCCGACAACGTGACTTGGTCAATCGCTCTGCCGGGCAAGGCATGCGAGTGGTCGGCCCGGCGGCTCTGGGCATGATGAATACCGACCCGCACACCCTGCTCAACGCGTCGCTGTCACCGGTAATGCCTGCCCGCGGCCGGCTCGGGTTCTTCTGCCAGTCCGGTGGTTTGGGAAGTGTGATTCTCGCCGACATGGTTGAGCGCGGGTTGGGACTGTCGACGTTTGTTTCAGCCGGAAACCGATCGGACGTTTCGGGCAACGACTTGCTGCAGTTCTGGGACGAGGACGAAGCGACCGACGCCGTGTTGCTGTACCTCGAGAGCGTGGGCAACCCGCGCAAATTCACCCGCATCGTGCGTAAGTTGGCGCGCCGTAAGCCGGTCATCGCGGTTCGGTCGGGCCGTACGTCACAGTCGGTGCCACTCGGACACCGTGTCCGCACGACCGAGTTGCCTTCGGCCGCGGTTGATGCCCTGTTCGATCAGTGCGGGGTGATTCAAACCGACTCGGTGCGCGCAATGCTCGACGTCGCTGCGTTGGTCTCCATGCAGCCCGAGCCCACGAGTTCCGAGGTTGCCGTGATTGCGACAGCGCAGTCACTCGCGGTTCTGGCCGAAGATGCAGTACTGGCCGCCGGTCTGAGTGTGGGTACTGCGGGTGCGATTGTGTCGCTGCCGCTTTCGGCTGCCGATTTGAGTGCGGCGATCTTGGCGGCGGGAGCAACGACGACGACGGGATCGGTGCTCGTCGTGCATGTGCCGCCGCTTTCCGGAGATATCGAGCCTTTCCGGCAGGCACTTGCCGGCGCTGTACCCCACCTGAGCCGACCGGTCGTGGCGGTGTCGTTGGCCATCGCCGGTGACGAGGTCATGAAGCCCGGGTGGCACGCGACAGTGCATGGGCCGTGGATTGGTGGAATCGAAGGGGCAGGCGTCTCCTCACCGGGCGCCGTCCCCTTGTTCGGCACGGTCGAAGAAGCGGTGAAAGCCTTGGCGTCAGTTGAAGGGCACAGCCGTTGGAAACGCGTGCACCAGGTCGAGCCGCGTCGCCTTGACGATGATGCGCAAGAGCGAGCGCTCGCCTATTGCGCTCGCATCCTCGGCGATTCAGCTGAACGAGTCACGGTGGCGGCGAAGGATGCAGGCGAGTTGTTCGTGGCTCTCGGCCTCGCTCCGGTTACCGCGCTGTCGCACGTCGACACCGAATCATCCGTTGCCTGCCGGGTGCGCGTGCTGACCGATCCACTGTTCGGTCCGGTCATCGCGTTTGGATTGGCGGGCGACATCCCTGAATTGCTCGCTGACGTCGCGTACGCGAGTGCACCACTGACCGAGGGTGAAGCCGCCGACTTAGCCCGCACACCGAAAGCGGCGCCGCTTCTCACCGGTGAGCACGGAGGAAGCCGCGTCGACATGGCTGCGATTGAGGAGTTCCTGCTTGCGGTAGCTGCGGCTGCCGACGCGGTGGCACTCCTTGAGGGTCTTGATCTGACCGTCCTTGCACACCGATCAGGGCTGTCGATTGTTGACGGTGCCGTGGTGGTGGGCACGGCCGCAAACGTCGCATCGTCGGATCGGCGAACGATGTGAGGTGGCAGTGAGTTCACCACCGTCTGCTCGGGCGGCGTTTAGCGGACAGGTGCGATTGCTCTTAGCGGGCATGTTGCTCAGTTCGATCGGAAGCGGTCTGACGCTGTCGCTGTTGATCGTCTACCTCAGTTCAGTGCGCGGAATTCCGACCGCCATCGCTGGTTTGGTGTTGTCGTGGATTGCGGTGGTGAGTCTGGCTCTCGGTCCGGTTGGAGGCTGGCTCATCGATCGTTTCGGGGCGAGGTGGGTCTTGATTGGCGCACTCACTGTCGAGGGCATTGGGGTCGGAATGTTCGCCCTGGTGACGTCAGCTCCGATGGCCTTCGCGGTCGCCACGTTGACGGCGGCTGGCGGAGCAATGATCTGGCCAGCGCAGTCAACGATCATCGCTGAACTCACCGACGAAAATGACCGACAACGGGTCTTCGGAATTCAGTTCATGCTGCTCAATCTCGGACTCGGAATCGGTGGACTGATCGCAGCATCGATGGTTGATCTCGGCGATCCCTCGACCTTTGTGCGTTTGTATTTGCTTGATGCGTTCTCCTACCTCTCGTACGTGGTCGTGTTGCTCATGCTTCGACCCCCCACGGTGTCGCGCACCGAACTCACCGCCGATGAGGCTCAAGCGGGCTACCGCGAAGTGCTCTCGGATCGTCGACTGCGTCGGTTGGCGCTGACATCGGTGATTCTCGTGACCTTCGGCTACGGCAGCCTTGACGGAGGGTTAGCGGCCTACATCACGCAAATCGCGGACATGCCGGTACGTGTTGTGGGCATCGTGTTCGCAGTCAACACCGGCGTGATCGTCGTTGCTCAGTGGTGGGTGCTGAAGTTTGCTCAGGGTCGGTCACGGTCGACGTTGATGGCGGTCGTTGGCGTGATGTGGGGTGTGTCGTGGACCGTCATGGGCGGGTCGGCGCTTCTTGCCGGTGGCGTGGCCATTGTGGGGCTCTGCTCGGGAATGCTCATCTTCGCGCTGGGGGAGACTCTGTGGTCGCCGGTCGCTCCCGCGCTGCTTAACCACTTGGCACCTGATCATCTTCGAGGGCGGTACAACGCTGTCAGCGCGTGGTCGTGGAGTCTGGGGAGCGCCATCGGACCTGCCGTTGCGGGTGTGCTCATTGGCGCCAAACTCGGCGGGGTGTGGGTCGCGCTCCTGCTGGTCGGGTGTCTGGCGGGAGCGGCTGTTGCTCTCACGTTGTGCTCGCTGTTGACTTCGGTTGAGGATGGTCGTGCCACAGCGGGCAGCGGCATGGGAGGATCACAGTTATGACGGAGATCTCGTCGCGCAGCCTGGAGGCCAACCTCCGGTCCGACATCGAACGCACCGGGTATTACCCGGCGCTGGTGTTCGATTCGCTCTCGACTGCCTTGGCCTCTGAGGTGGTGCTCGCGTACGTCGTTCACCACGAGGCGACGTTTGACGGGCGCGATGAATTGCGTCGTCACATCACGGTGCTTGCTCTCACCCCCTCACGGTTGGTGGTGGGCCATACCGACGAGCACCCTCCGGATGAGAGCAGCAACCGCCCGTACGCCACATCCTCGACCGAAGCTGTGCGGCTCGAGCGGGTTGATTCAGTGGTGGTCACTCGCGTGGTGGGTGAGCCCGCCAAGCACCTCAGCGGCGGGCCGGTGCATGAAGTCGTCTTGACGATCGGTTGGGGCGCGGTCAGCCGTATTGATCTCGAACCAGCCGCATGTGCTGACCCCGAATGCGACGCCGACCACGGGTACACCGGTACGTCGAGCAATGACGATCTCTCACTTCGCGTCTCTGAAGTTGCCGACGGGGCCGACGTTGTCGCACAGGCGCTGACATTTGCTGCATCGTTGTCTCAAGCGACCTCCACACGGCCGCACTGATCATGAAGCGTTGGGTCCCGCCGTCTGGTGGGGCATTGAAAGACGTGATGCCGAGCGCGGTTGCAGCGCTTGAGGTCGCGGGCTTTGACAACTCCCTGTCGTTCGACCGCACCGACCGCGTGGTGGTGTTGCTTGTCGATGGGCTCGGAGTTGTTCCACTCGATGCGGCGATCGCTCACGCTGACGTCAACGTGCCCACGCTGGCAGCGGGTCGTGGTACTGGTCGAGTGATTACGTCGCCTTTTCCGTCGACCACTCCCGCTGGGCTGGCGTCACTGGGCACCGGATTGTCGACCGGGTGCCACGGACTCGTCGGTGCGTCGTTCGTTCTTCCCGAGACGGGGCGAGTGCTCTGGCCCCTTTCCTGGCGCGACGACCCCCATCCCACAGCCGTTCAACCAGAACCGACCGTCCTTGAAGACGCTGCCGCAGCAGGTGTGCAGGTCACCAGTATCTCGCCGCGCGCCTATGAGAAATCAGGGCTGACCCGCGCCGTGTTGCGCGGTGGCGAGTATGTCGGTGCTGACTCATTCGGCGAGCGAGTAGGTCAGACGGCGCGAGCACTGAGGCGATCGGCGCGATCCCTGACGTATGTGTACTGGGGCGACCTCGACAAGACCGGCCACGTGCACGGAGTCGATTCCATGGAGTGGCGGGCCGAGCTCGAACTGGTCGACCTGCTCGTGAGCCGCATTGTCGAGGTGGCTCCCACGGGCACGACCGTGCTGCTGACGGCTGACCACGGAATGCTCGACACCGCGGTTCACGATCGGTTTGAGATTGACGATCACCGTGAGCTGCATCGGTCGGTGACGCATATTGCGGGTGAGCCGCGGGTGCGCCACATCTACACCCGTCCGGGGGCTGCCGACGACGTGGCAGCCGCCTGGAAGGCCGCTCTCGGCAACCGTGCCACGGTCGTCGGGCGTGAGGAGGCCGTGACAGCAGGACTATTTGGTGAGGTTGATCCAGATCTGGCCGACCGCATCGGCGATGTGGTGGTCGTGGCCCGCGGATCGACGGTGCTGGCCAGTCAGTCGGTCGATGCGCGCAGTTCAGCCCTCGTAGGCCAACACGGGGCCCTCACCGAAGACGAACTCGCGATTCCGCTACTGCAGTGGCAGGCCTAGTCGGGCTATTCGCCTTCTTTGCCGCCGAACAAGATCTCGTCCCAACTCGGCACACTGGCCCGCTTGCCTCGGGCTGGCTTCGCGCGAGGTGCCGGGGGAGTGACGACCTCGGGCTCAGGCAGCAATTCAGGTTCGGGTTCGGGTCGAGGTTCGGGTTCGGGTTTCTCCACCAACTGAACCGGGCTCTCGACGGGGAAGTCAACGACCACGTCATCGTCGGGATCGAAACTGGTGACCGTGGCGCTGTCTTCCACTGCTTCAAGGTCGAATACCTCATCGGGACCCACGGGTACTGAGACCAAGCGAGGGCGCTCTTCGGCCGGAATGGGCGATGAGGGGTCAAGTAACGCTCGCGAGGAATCGTCATCAGCAATGACGGCCCGGGCGACCATGTCATAGGTCCACTGTCCGGACCGGCGTGCATCCTCAGGGCCGAATTCAGCCGAGACGGTCCAGCGACCGTCGTCGCGGCGCCACGAGTCCCATTCGAGCGTGTCGGGATCGATTCCTCGTTCGCGCAATGACAGGCGTACGAGTTCTTCGACCGTACGGCCGCCACCAGCGCTGCGCACCTCAATGCGGCGTGCCTTGTCGGCCACGTGGGCGCGCTCGGCGAGCACCGGTGCCTCGAATCGAACGACCTTGTCAAGCGGCATTCCGGTGGCCGCCGCGATCTGTGCCGAGCTCTGCCCGGAACGGATGCGCGACTGGATGTCGCGGGGTCGCAGCCCCTCGTCCATCGGTGCCTCCTGCGTCTCCGTCGTATTGATGCTCCTACCGTCTCACATCCAAGGCCGTGAGCGTGGTTGCCGTGGCGATTCGGCGCGGATGTCACTCGATGAAGTCATGGGCGGCGGGGTCAAGGGCGGCCGGACGGGCGCGCCACAGTCGCTCGAGGGCAGGGAAGGTCGACAGGGAAGCAAGGGCGGCGAGGGCGACTCCCACCACGGAAACGGCAAGACCCGCTGTCGCTCCATGTGCATCGATCAACACACCGCAGACGCCAGCGGCGACGGCAAAACCAACTCCGATGCCTGCAGAGACCCAGGTAATTGATTCGGTGAGCCGGGAGGAGGGAACGAGGTTTTCAACGATAGTGAAGCCGCAAATCAACGACGGAGCAATGATGACGCCGCTGAGGAGTGCAACGACCGCAAGTTGCGCCGGGGTGCGCACCAATGTGATCGGAATGACAGCGAAGATACTGATGGCGAGCACGAACAGAAGCTGACGAGGCAAATCGCGACCTGCGACCCGCGGCCCGAACACAATGCCGCCAAACGCCGAACCCACCGAAAACAGGGCGAGCAGTACGCCACTGGCCCAGGGGATACCCGCTTCGGTACTGAAAGCCACGACACCGACTTCCAAACCGCCGAAGCAAATTCCAAGACACAAGAAGATCAGCCCAACGATCGGAACTGCGGTGCCCATTCGATCGCGGTTAAGGTGCGCTTGGGCAGCCGATACCGGTTCTGGTTGCGTGCGATGTTGGGCGGCGAGGGAGAGTCCGCCGATGATCACGAGTACAGCGGCCGCAATGAGGCCGGCACCGGGACTCACGCCGATTGCGAGCCCGGTTGCCAGAACCGGTCCAAGAATGAAGATCACCTCGTCAAGCACACTCTCGAGTGCGAAGGCGATACCCAATTGGGGAGTTCCCGAGAGCATCGCTGCCCACCTGGCTCGCACCATCGATCCGACGTTGGGCTGAAAGGCCCCACCCAGAATCGCGAGAAGAACCAGTACTGCCGTCGGTGCATCGGCTCGAACGGCAACCACGATCAGCGTGAGGGCCACAGCTTGCGCTGGTGCGATGACGCGCAGAATCACAGCCTGGCCGAACCGGTCGGACCAGCGACTGGTGAGTGGGCTGATGAATGCTGCGCTCAGGGCCAAGATGCTTGAGAGAACGCCGGCCAGGGCGTAGGCGCCCTGGGTGATGCTGACCAGCAGGATGACGCCAAGGCCCTCCATCGACATGGGCAGACGGCCAAGAAGTCCGACAGCGCTGAATGCCAGTGCACCGGGTCGGCGCAGAACGTCGACGTAGGGAGTCAGCACCCCCCGACGCTATCGGCTCCGGTCGCGGCTCGCGGATGCGCGATGATGAGCAGGTGACAGCACCGTCAAACGAGTCCCTTCTCGAACTAGCACTCTCGGCTGCGCAGGCGGCCGGAGAGTTGCTCCTCGATGGGCAACTGCGCACGCTCAAGGTCGAAACCAAGTCGTCGCCGACGGATGTGGTTTCCGAAATGGACCATGCGTCAGAGGCGCTGCTCAATGAGATTCTGCTTGGTGCGCGGCCGCAGGATGGAATCCTGGGCGAAGAAGGCTCCTCGGTTGAGGGAACGTCCGGACTGCGCTGGGTGGTCGACCCTCTCGATGGCACGGTGAATTACCTCTATGGACTGCCCAACTGGGCGGTGTCGATCGGGCTCGAACTCGACGGTGAGGCCATTGTCGGAGTGGTGCATGCGCCCATGCTCGGAGAAACGTTCGTTGGCACCCTCGGCGGGGGAGCGCGGCTACTCACCGCGCAGGGCAGCGAGCCGCTGCACGTGCGGACGTGTGTCGACCTTGCTTCCGCGCTCGTATCGACGGGATTCGGGTACCAGGCCGAACGACGGGCGGCCCAAGCCGCTGTCATCGCCGAACTTCTTCCACAAGTTCGCGATCTCCGCCGATTTGGATCGTGCGCGATTGACCTGTGTTGGTTGGCGGCTGGGCGAGTTGATGCCTACTACGAGCGAGGGACGCACCCGTGGGACCACTCGGCCGGTGCCTTGATCGCACGCGAAGCCGGTGCACGCGTGGAAGGTTTGCACGCGAAGCCCGTCACCGACGAGCTTCTCGTCAGCGCAGTACCTGCCATCTTCCCTGCTTTACATGACCTGCTGGCCGAATTGGGCGCAGATTCGGGCTGACTTAGTCGAGGCGACGCAATTCGGCCGCGTAGCGGTGGGCGTTGTGTACGTAGAACTCAACGGCGTGGGTGAATTCGCCCTCAGGAACTACACCCTCCGTAATGCGGGCAGGTACACCGAGAGCACGAGATCGCGGCGGAATCACCGTGTCGTTGGTGACCAGTGCTGCCGCACCCACCAGTGAGCCGTGACCAACGACCACCCGGTGAAGGACCACGGATCCAGAACCAATCAGACAGTCGTCTTCAATCGTGCAGCCTTCCAGATGCACCTGGTGGCCAACCACGCATCGATCTCCCACCACCGTGTCGAGCGTCGCCGTGCAGTGAACGACGGTGCCGTCTTGAATCGATGTCTTGGCGCCAATCCGAATCGAGCTGTTGTCACCCCTGAGCACCGCACCCGGCCAGACGGTGCTTTCGGCTCCGATCACGACACTGCCGATCACGACCGCATCGGGATGCACGAAAGCAGTGGGATGCACCTGGGGTTCGAGGTCGCCGAGCGCGTAAATAGCCACGGCCCCATCAAACCGCCCGAAGGGTGATTTGTGGGGGTCAACGGGGCCGATTTAGGCCCGATTCACGTGATTCCGGTCACTTAGCACGTACGGAACGCGTGTGAATGGGCGAGTCGGGTGTCGTAGGGTGCCTTCGGTGGTGCACACTGCTCTCGCTGCGGGCATGAAAATGAGGTGCCCGCTGTTGTGACATCCGCAGAGCCCATTACTCGTCACGTGGAGCAGCAGGACATGGCAACTGATTACGACGCACCGCGCAAGACCGACGACGAAGAGGCCATTGACTCGATCGAGGAGCTCAAGGCCCGCCGCGTCGACAAGTCAGCTTCGTCTGTCGACGTCGACGAGGTCGAACTTGCCGAAAACCTCGAATTGCCCGGAGCAGACCTCTCCGATGAGTCACTCACCGTTCGCGTTCTGCCTCGCCAGGCAGACGAGTTCACGTGCTCGAAGTGTTTCTTGGTGCATCACCGCAGCCAGTTGGCGCGTGAAGTCAAGGGCGAATCGATCTGCCGCGAGTGCGCGTAGTCGCCTCGCAGCAGATCAACGGTGACGCTGTCTAAATGGCGAGTTCGGGTGCGGCCTCTGAATCGGCCGCCCACCGCTCGATCATGACATTCACCATGGCCACGGCCACGGCGGTCGCAGCGGCCCACATGATGGCCGTGCGTAGTGACGTTTCGGGATCACTTGCCCGCGGGGGCTCGTTGCCGGTCATGGCGCGGTAGCTGGCCTGCAGGCCTTTGCTGACGACCCACGTGCCCGCGATAGTGACAATCGGGGCGATCATCTTGACCGTCGAAGCGTTGGCCATGCCGACTCCTTAGTAATTCGCGCCCGAGATCGGGTGAGCCCACCGGGCTTGTGACCATTGTGCCGCGTCGGAGCGGTGGTTGTCCTTACGGGGCGGTATGTCGCGGCAGAGCCGCCACCGCGGCTGCTAGTGCGTCGGGTGTTCGTGAGGCCACCAGCCAGTAGGGGCACCGGGGATCATCGAGATCAATGCGAACGGCGGGCTCGCCTCCGCGCAATTTGAATACTGCCCGAGCGTCCGCACCAGGCCCGGCGAGGTAGCGTGCGGCCTCGGGGTCGAGTGCCTCGGCGCCCACGATGTGTGATGCCGCCACGCTGATGGATCCGACGCGCAGATCGATGTCGTCGAGCGTGATTTTCCAGCTCGCGAGCATCTGGATCACCGCAAGAATCGCGATTCCAGCGATGACAACCAATGCGCCGGCCGTGCGTCCAAGCATTGCCCCGTACGCAATGGCGATGCAGGCGATCACAAAGCCACCTGCCGCCAACCACAGGGGGTTCGGTCGTGATCGCTCGACGTACAAAAGTGTGGTGTCACCTGTGGCCATGCAGCCCAGACTCGCATGAGGCTCGAGGGGCGACCCAGTAGGGTCAGGGAATGACGTCGCCGCAGTCTCGAGGACGCGCGCCCGCGACGACACCGCCTGACAGCGCGATCATTCCCGAACGCCATCCGTTGGCGCCCGCGCCTGGTGAGCCGATTGATAGCCACTACGAGCAATGCTTCGGATGCGGCGCGCGGCATCCGACCGGACTGCACCTTGTGGTCACCGCGGGGCAAGGCCTCACGGTGCATGGTGAGTTTCGAGTGTCCGAACATCATCAGGGTGGACCGGGTTTGGCGCACGGTGGACTACTCACGACCGCCTTCGACGAAGTGCTGGGATCGTTGAACTGGCTCCTGCGCATGCCCTCGGTCACCGGACGACTTGAAGTCGATTTCCGCCGGCCGGTTCCCGTTGACTCGGTACTGCACCTTGAAGCCGAGATTATTGGTCAGGCCGGCCGCAAGGTCTACACGCGCGGCGTGGGACGACTGAACTCCGTCGATGGACAGGTGGCACTGACGGCGGCCGCTCTGTTTGTGCAGGTCGACCTCGCACACTTCCGTGACAATGGTCGCCAGAAGGACTTGGAGGCCGCCTTGAGAAGTGGACAGGTCAAGGGGGCGCTCGAACGGTTGGAACTCAACCCATGAGCACCCGTCCCACTCACGCGGTCGATGTCTTGATTCAGCGGCTCGACCTCGAACTCGACCTTCCGACCTACGCGCATCCAGGTGATGCCGGACTCGACCTTGTTACCACGGTTGACGCCACCCTTGCTCCGGGCGAGAGGAAAGCGGTGCCCACCGGTATCGCGATCGCGCTGCCGGAGGGTTACGCGGCTTTTGTTCATCCCCGTTCGGGGTTGGCATTGCGTCACGGACTGACCGTTGCGAACGCGCCCGGCACGATCGACGCCGGGTATCGCGGTGAAATCAGCGTGGCTCTGGTCAATCTTGATCCGACCGAATCGGTGTCGGTGGCTCGCGGTGAGCGCATTGCGCAACTGGTCATCGCACCCGTTTCGACCGCCGTCCTGCACGAGGTCGAACGGCTACCTGGAAGTCACCGCGGCTCGGGAGGATTCGGCTCGACCGGACGTTCGAGTTGAGTCGGGTACGGTGGAACCCACCTTAAGATCAGGGAGTAAGCGTGTTTGGTCGTCGCAAGGATCAATCCTCGGAAGATGCTGATATCGATCGCGAACTCGACCTCGGCGAGGCCGAGGAGGAGGTCGACGACATCGACGGGTCCGATGACTCGGTGTCGGAGCTCACCCCACGGCCCGATGGCCCGCATGACATTTCCGAAATCGACCCGTCGGGTGAGTACCTTGACCTGGGCAGTGTGTGGCTCACGCCCACCGAGGAAATGGAAATTCGACTCGACGTCGATCCAACGACCAGTGCGGTCGTGGGTGTCACCTGCGTGACCGAAGCGGGTGCGGTTGCGGTGCTGGTCCTGGCGGCGCCGCGTACTGAAGGAATCTGGAAAGACGTCCGTCGCGAGTTGCGCGCCTCGATCACGGCGGGTGGCGGTTTGGTTGACGAGGTGGAAGGGCCGTGGGGAACGGAGATTCGCACCCAGGTCCCGGCCGAAAACGCCGATGGAACTCAAGGGTCGCAGCCGGCGCGCTTCGTCGGAATCGACGGACCCCGCTGGTTCCTCCGACTGGTATTTCTCGGTCCGGCCGCGGTCGACCCGGTAGCCGCCGAGTCGGTCGAGCGCATCGCTCGGGGCATCGTGGTGGTGCGCGATAACGAAGCGCGTGCACCGGGCGATCTCCTGCCCATGAAGCTTCCCGAGCAGGCCGTTCCTGCACTTCAGGTCGACGGTGACGTTGCCGAGGGCGCCGAGGGTGACGACGACGAAGACAGTGCTGCTTGGAAGCGAGAGGATCTCAGCCCGTTCGAACGTGGCCCGGAGATCACTGAGATTCGCTGAGTCGCCGCGCGTGTTGTAGCGCCGCGAATGCACTGCGGCCAAGAATGCGCGGTCCCGCCCCGTACAAATCTCGGGGTAGCACGACAAGTTCGGCTCTGGGAATCTGCGTGACCCAGTGTTGAGCAACCGCGACTGGGTGAAGCGGGTCGTCGGCGAGGGCAACCACAGCACACGGCAGCGCAATGTCACCTAATTCTTCGCTGGTGGGACCGGGCGAGAACGACGCGCTGCGCAGTGCCCGCACCAGCCACTCATCGCCGTAGTCGGGCCACGACTGCGCCAGTGCCAGCACGACCCAATCCTGCGGGTGGTCGGCAAGCAGGGAGTTGAGCACCGTCGATGATCCACGCAATTCGACTTCATCAGCGGCGCCTGCGGTGGCGGCGGCAATGCTGTGAGGGGTGCCAGTCCATGCGGGCAGACAGAGCAGAAGTCCCTCAACGGATTCGTTGGCCCGGGAATTTCGTGCCGCCCAGAGAGCGGCCGCGTGTGCACCCAACGACACTCCTGCGATGAGGGTGATGCGGTCTCCTGATTCCGTGACGGCGTCACTCACTGAGTCGATCGCATCGACAACAGACTCGACATCGCCATCGCGGTCGTCGAGGACAAGTACAGCGTCGACACCGAGATCAGCGGCTTCACAGGCACTGCGCATGAACTGGCCGCTCGATCCGCTGCCGTGTAGTAGCAGCGCGAGGGTGCGTTTCGACACGTGCCAAGTGTCCCCGCACGGTACCCCTGCACGTAGGCTGGGGGCATGACTGAGGCGAACGGATGGCTGCACCGATTGCGGCATCGCTTCAGCGGCAACCTGCACGACATCGAAGCGGCCGAGTTGCGGGCCGACACGCTCGTGTCAGGTGCGACTCCGGTTGATCAGTGCTGTACCGGCGAGCGAGTGGTCATCAGCGGTACCGTGCGCTCGGTGACCCTTCCTCCGCGCGACCAGATGCCGGCCTACGAGGCCGAGATCTACGACGGTTCGGGTTTCCTGAGAGTGATTTGGCTCGGAAGACGGCGAATCGGCGGTGTGACTCCGGGACGCATGATCAGCCTCACCGGACGGGTGACGCAGAACGAAGGTCGGGCCACGATGTTTAACCCGCGCTACCAATTGCGACCCGGAGTCGAGGGGTGAGCAGTTCCGAGGACGCGCCACAGAGTGCGCCGATGTCCGTGACCGCTGGAGACATTCCGGCCGAACGAGCCATGCTCGAACGTGCCCTCGGTGGCCGGCGAGGGATGATCGACTCCAGCGTTCCGACCCTCGTTTTTCTCGTCGCGTACGCGGTCACTGGCAACAAACTCACTACCGCCATCTGGGCCGCCGTCATTGCCGGTGCTGTGATCGCCGGAGTGCGCTTGGTTCGTCGCGAAAGTGTTCAGCAAGTGGTGACCGGTTTTGCGGGAGTCGCGATCTCGGCGTTCTTCGCGTCGCGTACGGGCGAGGCCAAGAATTACTACGTGCCAGGCATTCTTACTAACGCGGCTTACGGGGTGGCGCTCTTGGTGTCGGTGCTAGTTGGCTGGCCCCTCATCGGCGTTGTTGTGGGCTTGCTAACGCGCGAAGGCACCGCCTGGCGATCGAACCCTCCGCTGCGCCGCGCCTATGCGGCAGCGACGTGGATTTGGGTGGGTGTGTTTGCTTTTAGATCGGCCGTGCAGGTGCCCCTCTACATGATGAGCAATTCAGACAATCCTCAAGCACTGAATACCCTCGGTGTTGCCAAGATTGTCATGGGCGCGCCTTTGTACCTGTTGGCGGCCTATCTCACCTACCGCGTACTCCAGCCGGTGCTGTCGAAGCACCGACTCGAAACCGCCGACCAAGCACGAGCTCAGGAAGCCGAGTCAGGGAGCGAGTAGTTCCTGCAACGCACCCTCTTGGTCGGGGGCGGAGACGAACAAAAGTTCGTCACCGACTTCAAGGGTGTCGTCGGGGGTTGGCGTAATCACGTGCGTATGACGCAGAATCGTGACGAGCGCGGTATCGACGGGAAAGGCGATGTCGCCGACGCGGCGACCGACGACATCGGAGTCGGCCGGCAGGGTGAGTTCGACCAAGTTCGCCTCACCTTGACGGAAACTGAACAGCCGCACGAGGTCGCCAACGGCGACGGCTTCTTCAACGAGGGCCGAGATGATGCGCGGGGTTGAGACAGCGACATCAACGCCCCACGACTCGTCAAACATCCACTCGTTCTTCGGGTGGTTGACGCGAGCGACGACGCGCGGAACACCGTATTCGGTCTTGGCGAGGAGCGAGATGACGAGGTTGACCTTGTCATCTCCCGTGGCGGCAACGACGACCTGACACGAGGTGAGGTCAGCCTCGTCGAGAGAGGAGATCTCGCACGCGTCGGCGAGCAACACGTGAGCTCCAGGGACGACGTCGGGTTGGGTGAGCGCGGGGTCCTTGTCCATCAGCAGAACTTCGTGACCGTTGCTGAGAAGCTCTTGTGCGATCGAGCGGCCGACCTTGCCGGCGCCAGCGATGACAACCCTCATCGGGCTCCTCCCGGGGGTGAGCCAATGATCGATTCGACCTGCTCGCGGTCGTCGACGCGGTACAACACGTGAACGAGGTCGTTCTCCTGCATTACCGTGGCATCGTCAGGGACGATGGCCTCTCCGTAGCGCGTGACGAATGCGATGCGTGATCCGGAAGCATCGCCGAGAGCGCGGACGCGGCGACCGATCCAGGCGGGGTCGACGTGAACCTCAGCAATAGCCAGTACTCCGGACGGATCACGCCACTCCTCAAGTGCGCCCGAAGGGAGTAGTCGGCGCATCATCTGCGATGTGGTCCAGGCAACGGTGGCGACCGTCGGAATGCCGAGCCGCTCGTAGACCTCGGCACGGCGGGGGTCGTAGATGCGTGCTACTACGTTTTCGACACCGAAAGTCTCTCGAGAAACTCGGGCGGCGAGGATGTTGGAGTTGTCGCCGCTGCTGACCGCGGCGAATGCTTGGGCCCGCTCAATGCCCGCACGGATGAGAACGTCGCGGTCGAAGCCGATTCCCTTGACGGTCGTGCCGCGAAATTCGTGCCCGAGCTTGCGGAAGGAATCAACGTCCATATCGACAACGGAGACTGAATGACCCATCGAGTCGAGAGAGTGCGCGAGAGCCGAGCCAACGCGCCCGCACCCCATGATCACGATGTGCACTGTTCCTCCCATCGTGAGCCCGGCGGATCATCGACCTCCAACGCTACACGCCCCGTTGCGCGGGGTTCAGGGGTCGGGGGCCTACGATCGTTCTGTGTCGCTGATGGACTCTGTGAAGCGCCTCATGGTCGGCAGCGCCAAGCGCAGCGATCGCATGGGCGAGACACTGCTGCCCAAGTGGCTCGCACTACCCATCTTCGCGTCCGACGCGCTGTCATCTAACGCCTACTCCACGCAGGAAATCCTGCTGGTTTTGTCGCTCGGCGGATTCGCGTTTTACGCGTTCGCGCCGTGGGTCGCCCTCGCGGTCATCCTCGTCTTCTTCGTGGTCGTAGCGTCGTATCGCCAAAACGTCCATGCCTACCCCTCGGGGGGCGGCGACTACGAAGTGGTGTCGACCAACCTTGGTCCGCGGGCCGGAGTGTTTGTCGCCAGTGCATTGCTGGTCGACTACGTGTTGACGGTCGCAGTGTCGGTGTCCTCGGCTGTGGCCAACATTGCCTCAGCCATTCCGATTGTGCACGATCACAGCACCTCGGTCGCCGTGGTCATTGTCATTCTCGTGACGCTCGTCAACCTGCGCGGTGTCCGCGAAAGTGGCAGCGCATTCGCGATTCCCGTTTATGCATTCATGCTGGGCGTCTACGCCATGACCGCGCTTGCACTGGTGAAGGTATTCACGGGGCAAGTGATGCAAGCCGAGAGTGCCGGTTGGACGATCAATCCTGAGGCGACTTTCACCGGATTGGCGCTCATATTCCTCGTGGCGAGGGCCTTCTCTAGCGGCACGACCGCGCTGACCGGTATCGAGGCGATCAGTAACGGTGTTCCGGCCTTCAAGGAACCAAAGTCGAAGAATGCAGCAACCACCCTGCTGATGCTGGGTGTCATTGCCACCACGATGTTCGCGTCCATTACCTGGCTGGCGCTTCGCACGGGCGTGAAGGTGACCGAGAACGATGCGGACCTGATCGGATTGCCGCCGGGTCAAGCGCAGAAGACGGTAATCGCGCAGGTTGCTGATGCGGTATTCGGCGATTTTCGGTTCGGCTTCTTCTTCTTGACGGTAGCTACCGCATTGATTCTGGCTTTGGCGGCCAACACGGCATTCAACGGATTCCCCGTGCTGGGTTCAGTGTTGGCGCGTGATGGTTACTTGCCGCGGCAGTTGCATACGCGCGGCGATCGATTGGCATTCAGCAACGGAATTCTGGTGCTGGCACTGGCGGCCATTATTTTGATCGTCGTCTACCAAGCTGAGGTTTCGGGGCTGATTCAGCTCTACATCATTGGTGTCTTCGTTTCGTTCACTCTCAGTCAACTCGGAATGATTCGGCACTGGACCCGAAATTTGCTCTCGACTGTTGACCGTGGTGAGCGGGCGAAGATGATGCGAAGTCGCGTTGTTAACGCCATCGGTTTCGTGATGACCGGCTCGGTCTTGATCATCGTGCTCCTCACGAAGTTCACCAATGGCGCATGGATCGTGTGTGTGGCCATGCCGCTGCTGTATTTGCTGATGCGTGGCATTCATCATCACTATGAGCGAGTAGCGAGTGAATTAACCCCTGACGAGAACGAGGTCATGGCCCTTCCGAGTCGGGTTCACGCCATCGTGTTGGTGTCAAAGATTCACAAGCCGACGCTCCGGGCACTGTCGTACGCCCGGGCCACACGACCTACCGTGCTCGAAGCGGTCACGGTGAACGTCGATCCGGAATCAACCGATCGATTGATTGAAGAGTGGGATGCCAGGAATATCCCGGTGGCGCTCAAGGTGCTCGACTCGCCGTACCGCGAAATCACGCGGCCCATCGTTGAGTACGTGCGAGGCATCCGTCGTGAAAGTCCACGTGACCTCGTCACGGTGTACGTTCCCGAATATGTCGTGGGTCGTTGGTGGGAGCACCTGCTTCACAACCAGAGTGCACTGCGACTCAAGGCACGTTTGTTGTTCAGCCCAGGAGTGATGATGGTGTCGGTTCCTTGGCAACTTGAATCAAGTGAACGCGCTGCCGAGAAGCCGGTGTCGCAAGGTCCAGGCGCCGCACGTCGCGGTGAACCGGATGCCTCGGTGGCGGAGGCCACGGTCGGTGCGGAGTTTGATGCGCCCGGTGCGTCAACGACCACTGAGCCTGGTCGCACGCCGTGACCGGGCAGCACGATGCTGCGGCAAGTCCAGTAGTTGGCGACCGATTTGAAGTCGAGATCGGTGCCGTTGCGCACGGTGGGCACTGTGTCGCCCGACATAACGGTCAGGTTATTTTCGTTCGTCACACGCTGCCCGGTGAGCGAGTTGTCGTTGAGGTGACCTCGGAGGGTTCGGGGCGGCGGTTCCTGTTGGCCGATGCAGTAGAAGTGCTTACCGCGTCGCCGGATCGACGCGAGCCGCCGTGCCGCTACTCGGGGCCGGGTGGGTGCGGTGGATGTGACTGGCAGCACGTCACTCCTCAAGCACAGCGCCACATGAAGTCGCAGGTGATTGCCGAAGCAATGCGGCGGCAGGGTGGTCGTGACCTTGAGGTCGATGTCGAGGTGGTACCCGGCGATCAGGAGGGTCTTGGTTGGCGCACTCGGGTCACGTACTCGGTGAACGCTGAAGGAAACGCGGGACTGTTGCGTCACCACAGCCACGATGTGGTTCCGATCGAACGCTGTCTGTTGGTCACCGATGCGGTCGACGCAGTCGATGTCACGCGGCGACGCTGGCCGAAGACTCGCTCCATTGCGGTTGTCTCCACGTCGATGGGGGAGTCGGCCGTCACTGTCGAGCCACTGCCACCCGCACCGGTCGATCGTGCGCGCCTTCTCGATGGCATCCCCGAATCAGTTGCTGTGGTGGGTGTGCGGGGCACGGGCCGGTTACACGAGTCGGTGGCCGGTACCGAGTACACGGTTGCCGCGGGGAGTTTCTGGCAGGTGCATCCGGGAGCTCCGGAACTATTGACTCGGGCCGTCATCGAAACCCTCGAGCCGCGCCCGGGTGATCACGTGGTTGATCTCTACGCGGGAGTGGGCTTGTTTGCTGTAGCACTCGCCGACGTGGTGGGAGTGGGAGGGCGGGTTGAGGCGGTGGAGTCTGATCCGGCTGCGTGCGCAGCCGCTCGACGTACCTCACACGCTCGGCCGAACGTTCTGATTCATCAAGACAAGGCCGATCACTGGCTCGCGGCGAGATCGATTCGACGGTGCGATCTTGTAGTGCTTGACCCACCTGAATCAGGGGCTGGCCCGAAGGTTCTTGAGCGGATTGTGCGTCTGTCGCCGCGTCGGATTGCCTATGTCTCGTGCGGACCGGCGTCGCTGGGGCGCGATGTGCAACTCTTGTCGAAGCTGGGCTGGACGCTCACGTCGCTGCGGGCCTTTGACATGTTCCCGACGACGCACCACGTTGAGTGTCTTGCGACGTTTGACCCACACCACGACTAACTCTCGGATGGTAGGCTCGGGTATCTTGATATCGAGATATTAGTGGCGTGCGGCGCACCCGGTGGAGGGGTCATGGTGAGCATCAATTCATTCGGAGCGAAGGGCACTCTCGAGGTCGGGGGGCGCGAGTACGAGGTGTTCCGCACCGCAGCGGTCGAAGGGTCGCAACGCCTGCCGTACACGCACCGCGTGCTACTCGAAAACCTCCTGCGCACCGAAGATGGCGCCAACGTCACGGCCGAGCAGATCAGCACACTCGGAGCGTGGGATCCCGCCGCTGAGCCATCCGACGAAATCCAATTCACGCCGGCCCGTGTGATCATGCAGGACTTCACCGGAGTGCCCTGTGTCGTCGACCTCGCCACGATGCGCGAGGCGATGCGTGATCTCGGTGGCGATCCCTCGAAGATCAATCCGCTGGCTCCTGCTGAACTCGTCATCGATCACTCGGTGATTGCCGACTTCTTCGGCACCGGTGACGCGCTGGCCCGCAACGTCGACCTTGAGTACGAACGCAATCGTGAGCGCTACCAGTTCTTGCGCTGGGGGCAGAGCGCGTTCGACGAGTTCACTGTGGTGCCGCCCGGAACCGGCATCGTGCATCAGGTCAACATTGAGCGCCTTGCTCGCGTCGTGATGGTGCGCGTGGTCGACGGGGTGACCCGCGCCTACCCCGACACCTGCGTTGGCACCGACTCGCACACCACGATGGTCAACGGGCTCGGTGTGCTGGGTTGGGGCGTTGGTGGAATCGAAGCCGAAGCAGCAATGTTGGGTCAGCCCGTGTCGATGCTCATTCCTCGCGTCGTCGGATTCAAACTCGCGGGTCAGTTGCCTGCCGGCACCACCGCAACAGACCTAGTTCTCACCATCACCGAGCAGTTGCGTCAGCATGGTGTCGTTGGCAAGTTCGTCGAGTTTTATGGCGACGGCGTCACGGCAGTGCCCCTCGCCAACCGCGCAACAATCGGAAACATGAGCCCTGAGTATGGATCGACTGTTGCCATCTTCCCGATCGACGACGAAACGATCGCCTACCTGCGGCTCACCGGTCGCAGTGACGAGCAGGTGGCCTTGGTTGAGGCGTACGCCCGCGAGCAAGGATTGTGGCACGACCCATCGCATGAGCCGGTCTACTCCGAGTACCTCGAACTTGACTTGGCGACTGTGGTGCCTTCGATCGCCGGCCCAAAGCGTCCGCAAGATCGTGTGATTCTGAGCGAAGCGAAGTCCGCATTCGAAAAGTCGCTCACCAGTTACACCGACGACCCCAGCGCCACTGCCACAGCCGATCTTGACGGACAGCAGGTGACTATCGGGCACGGCGCAGTCGTGATCGCCGCCATCACGTCGTGCACGAACACCTCGAATCCTTCTGTGATGATGGCCGCGGGTCTACTGGCGAAGAAGGCCGTCGAGCGAGGGCTCACGCGTGCGCCGTGGGTCAAGACGACGCTGGCCCCCGGTTCGCAGGTTGTGAGCGATTACTACGACCGCGCCGGCTTGACTCCGTATCTCGACAAGCTTGGTTTCGACGTCGTCGGATACGGCTGCACCACCTGTATCGGAAACAGCGGTCCGTTGTTGGCCTCGGTGAGTGCGGCCGTGAACGAGGCCGACCTCGCTGTCGCGGCAGTGCTCTCGGGTAACCGCAACTTCGAAGGCCGCATCAATCCCGATATCAAGATGAACTACTTGGCATCGCCGCCGTTGGTCGTTGCCTACGCCATCGCCGGCAGTATGGACATTGACATCACCACCGAGCCGCTCGGAATCGGCAGTGATGGCAAACCGGTCTACCTCGCCGATATCTGGCCGTCAGCGGCTGAAGTGCAGGCGGTTATCGATTCGTCGATCGACGCTGACATGTTCCGTGACAGGTACGCAGACGTGTTCGCAGGCGATGAGCGCTGGCAGTCACTGCAGACCCCCACTGGCGACACTTTCGACTGGGACCCCGACTCGACGTACGTGCGTAAGCCTCCGTACTTCGACGGCATGCAGCGCGAACCTTCGCCCGTGCGTGACATCACGAGTGCGCGAGTGCTTGCTCGTCTGGGTGACTCAGTGACCACCGACCACATTTCGCCGGCGGGTTCGATCAAGGCCGATTCCCCTGCGGGCACGTACCTGCAAGAGCACGGTGTCGACCGCGCTGACTTCAACTCCTATGGGTCACGTCGGGGCAACCACGAAGTGATGATTCGCGGAACGTTCGCAAACATCCGACTTCGTAACCGTCTACTGCACGATGTTGAAGGCGGATACACCGTCGACTTCATGACGAACGACCACGATCAGGTCACCATTTACGACGGATCGATGGAATATCAAGCCCATCACGTGCCCCTTATCATCCTTGCCGGTGCCGAGTATGGCTCAGGATCCTCACGCGACTGGGCGGCCAAGGGCACGGCACTGCTCGGTGTGAAGGCGGTCATTGCTGAAAGTTACGAGCGCATTCACCGTTCGAATCTCATCGGCATGGGGGTACTGCCCTTGCAATACCAGCCAGGTCAAACCGCCCGCTCACTCGGTCTGTCGGGTGAAGAGATCTTCACAATCCGCGGCATCGAAGTTCTCAATGACGGGGTGACCCCGCGCGATGTTCTGGTCGAAGCGGTCAAGGCTGAAGGCACCACCATCGAGTTCACCGCGCTAGTGCGCATCGATACTCCCGGTGAAGCCGACTACTTCCGTAACGGCGGAATCCTGCCCTACGTGCTGCGGTCATTGCTGTAGTCGATGGGAGCAGTACCCACCGGTTGGCCGCGCGACCTTGAGGCGCCCGAGTCACCCAACTTCGCGGAAGCTGTGGTGCCGTGGCTCCTCGACCGATGTCCGCCCGAGTATCGCTCGCATGATGTGTTGCGGCGTCATCCCCGTGCGCTGTCAAGACTTGCCGTTCACCACAGCCAAGCCACTCTCGACGGAGCGCGCGCGGCCTATGCCAACGCCCGGCGCGAACTTGCCGACTCGCTGCCACCGGAGTCGCTAGTGGAAGTGCTGGCTGCCCTCGAATCGGAAGGGGCACGCATCGCATCGACACTGCGCCAGGTACAACTCGTTGACGACGCAGTCGCCGGCACGCGTTGGACTCCCCGGCTCTAGAGGGGCTCTAAGAGCGCGCAACACACCCCATTCTTCTTCTCGCGCGATTCCTACGTCTATACACCTCACAAGGCACCAAAAACCTGCATCAGCGTAGGAATCGCGGGGGGTGGGGGAGGCGCGTCGTCTACGGTGTGGGCATGACGCTCGTAGCCGGTGTTGACTCATCAACCCAAGCGACCAAAGTGCTCGTTGTCGACGCCGACTCCGGTGAGGTGGTGCGCGAGGGGCGTGCGGCCCACCCCGACGGCACCGAATGTCCTCCAGCCGCGTGGTGGTCGGCGTTCCTTGAAGCGTCGGCTGGATTGCTCGATGGCGTTGAGGCGATCAGCGTCGGTGGTCAGCAACACGGCATGGTGCTGGTCGACGACTCCGGTGACGTGGTGCGCCCCGCGCTGTTGTGGAATGACACCCGATCTGCTGCGGATTCCCTTGATCTGATTGACGAGTTCGGTGGTGCACAGCAATGGGCTGATGCCGTGGGCAGCGTTCCTGTTGCTTCGTTCACCGTCACGAAATTGCGCTGGATGGTCCACCACGAGCCTGACGCGCTGCAGCGCGCGGCGATGGTCATGCTTCCGCACGACTGGGTGACGTGGCAGCTCACCGGGGGCAGTTGCTTCGACGCCACAACCGACCGAGGAGACGCGAGTAGTACCGGGTACTGGTCGCCAATTACCGATGCCTATCGACACGATCTGTTGACCCTCGCCGCGGGTCGCGAACTCGGCGTGCCCCGTGTCGCTGCTCCGTCGGACGTTGTCGGCCACACGTCCGCCGGCATTGCCGTGGGGCCCGGAACCGGAGATAACCCGGCAGCTGCTTTGGGTGTATGCGCCGAAGTCGGCGATGTGGTGATTTCGCTCGGCACCAGCGGAACGGCATTCGCGGTATCTGAGGCGCCTGCACATGATGCGAGCGGACAGGTGGCGGGATTCGCTGATGCGACGGGACGGTACCTACCACTGGTGTGCACGCTGAATGCCGCACGTGTACTCGGGGCCGCCGCGCACTTGTTGGGCGTGAACTTTGACCAGTTCAGTGACCTCGCTCTGGCGGCACCTCCCGGGTCTGGTGGACTCACCCTCGTTCCGTATCTCGACGGCGAACGTACCCCGAATCTGCCCGATGCCACCGGCACCCTGTTCGGCATGACGCGCGACAACATGACACCGGAGTGTGTGGCGCGAGCAGCCGTTGAGGGAATGCTGTGCGGCTTGGCCGATGCGGTGGATGCTCTGGCGATGCAGGGAGTTGTTCCTCGGCGTTTCCTATTGGTGGGTGGAGCCGCTGCCTCGCCAGCGGTGCAGCAGGTGGCGGCCTCGCTCTTTGGCGGTGAGGTCACTGTTCCCGAACCGGGTGAGTACGTGGCTCTCGGCGCTGCGCGTCAGGCTGCCTGGATCATGCGCGGGGGTAGCGAACCCCCGCGATGGAACGGTTCGTCGACGGTCATCATCGCGGCTGCGCCGGCACCGCAGGTGCGAGCCCGCTACGCCGAGGTAGCTGGCGGGCTGCGGTGAAGTAGCGGTGAAGTAGCGGTGAAGTAGCGGTGAGGCAGCGAGGAGATTGCGAGGAGATTGCCTCGCTGTGACTCAATCGTTATCGCCAATGGCCGATTCGTAGTCCGTCTGTGCTTGCGAAAGTACCCGAAATCTGAATATGTTGCAGCAGACAACATATGTGTGGGAAGTACGTCTTCCATCGCATGCACCGTCAAGCATTTCCAACCCTCAAGGAGACAAATGCGTACACGCAGTCTGGTCCTCGTCGTCACTGCGGCGACGTCGGCCCTCGTTCTAGCCGCCTGTGGCGGCAGCAGCTCGGGCGGTACCTCGAGCTCAGCCGCCGCTTCCAGTTCGGCCCCTGCCAGCTCAAGTGCCCCCGCCAGCTCCAGTGCTGCGGCGGCGGCCAAGGTCGGCGTGATTTTGCCCGACTCGGCGTCATCAGCTCGGTGGGAGACCGCCGACCGCAAATACCTGACTGACGCATTTACCGCTGCTGGTGTCGAGTTCGACATTCAGAATGCTGGCGGTGACAAGGCCAAGTTCACAACCCTCTGCGACGGCATGATTTCCGGTGGCGTGAACGTCCTGATGATCGTCAACCTCGACAGCGACACCGGTGCTGCCTGCTCGAAGAAGGCTGCAGCTCAGGGCATTAAGACGATCGACTACGACCGTCTGACCCTCGGTGGCGGCGCCTCTGTCTATGTGTCGTTCGACAACGTGGCTGTGGGCACCGCGATGGGCACCGGTTTGGTGAAGTGCCTCAAGGATGCTGGCGTGACCACTGGCGCAGTCGATCTGCTCAATGGTTCGCCCACAGACAACAACGCCACGCTTTTCAAGCAGGGCTACGAGAAGGCCATCAAGGACGCCGGCTTCACCATCGGTCAGGACCAGAGCGTGCCCGACTGGGACAACACCAAGGCTGGAACCATCTTTGAGCAGATGTTCGCCAAGGACCCGAACATCGTGGGCGTCAACGCCGCCAACGATGGTCTGGGTGGCGCTGCCATTGCCGTTCTCGCCAAGAACAACCTCGCCGGCAAGATTCCGGTAACCGGCCAGGACGCTACCGACGAGGGTCTGACCCGCGTTCTCGAAGGCACGCAGTGCGTGACCGTATACAAGGCAATCAAGAAGGAAGCCGATGCAGCTGCTGCTGCGGCAATCGCCCTTGCCAAGGGTGAGACCCCGCAGACCAACGGCACCGTCAAGGACTCGGTCAGTGGCATGGACGTCCCGTCAGTGCTGCTTGTTCCTCAGGCAATCTTCACGGACAACGTGAAGGACGTCATTGCTGACGGCTTCACCACCGCCGCGAAGATCTGCACCACGGAAGCCGCAAAGGCTGCGTGCAACAAGTTGGGTATTTCCTAGTTCAGCATTCGGGGTGGGTCGACGGTCTGGTTTCTGGGCCGTCGGCTCGCCCCGACGCTAATGTTTAAGCATCACTTCCGTCACCTTGGCAAGGAGACCTCATGACCGATCCGGCCTCACACCCTTCGCCGGGGGCTCCGCTGCTCTCATTGCGCGGTGTCAACAAGAGTTTCGGTGCCGTTCAGGTACTGCGCGACGTTGACCTTGACGTGTACTTAGGGCAGGTCACCGCACTCGTCGGTGACAACGGCGCTGGAAAGAGCACCCTGATTAAGGGCGTCGCTGGCATCCACGCATTCGATGGCGGTGAGTTCCTGTTCGAAGGACACCCGGTCAAGGTCACCGGACCCAAGCAGGCGAACGATCTTGGTATCGAGGTCGTGTATCAAGACCTCGCGCTCTGCGACAACCTCGATGTCGTGCACAACATGTTCCTTGGCCGCGAAATGAAACGTGGCATCACACTCGATGAGACCACGATGGAGCAACGCGCTCGCGAGACGCTCTCGGGACTCTCAGTTCGAACGCTTAAATCAGTGCGCCAAACAGTGGCGAGCCTGTCGGGTGGTCAGCGGCAGACCGTCGCTATCGCGCGCGCGGTTCTCTGGAACTCCAAGCTGGTCATCCTCGACGAGCCCACCGCTGCCCTCGGTGTTGCGCAAACCGAGCAAGTGTTGGCGCTGGTGCGTCGACTGGCTGACAAGGGTCTGGCAGTGATCCTCATTTCTCATAACATGAACGACGTTTTCCAAGTTGCTGACAACATCGCAGCCCTTTACCTCGGTCAGATGGCAGCGCAGGTGAAGGCAGCTGATGTGTCGCACGGCCAAGTCGTTGAGTTGATCACCGCAGGTCGTAGCGGCGACCTCGGAATTCAGAAGGCAGTGGTGACCGCATGAATGCCGTGATCGACGAACGGGCCGACCAGATTGACCCCGGTCACGAAGGTTCGATCCGTGAGGCCATCAGCGATTACCGCGACAAGATCCGAGGTGGAGATCTCGGTTCGCTGCCCGCCATTCTCGGCCTGATCGCCATTGTCATCATCTTCGGAGTGATGCAGGGCAAGACCTTCCTGAGCGCTGCCAACTTTGCCAACCTACTCACTCAAAGTTCCATGGTGATGGTCCTTGCCATGGGTCTAGTCTTCGTACTTCTGCTCGGCGAAATTGACCTGTCTGCCGGTTTCGCTGCCGGCACCTGCGCCGCAGTTCTCGGCGTGACGCTGACGATGAAGGGGTGGCCTTGGTATCTGGCCATGGTGGCCGCGCTTGTGACGGGCGCACTCATCGGCCTGCTGATCGGTGTGCTGGTTGCTCGACTCGGTATCCCCAGCTTCGTGGTGACTTTGGCGATGTTCTTAGCGCTGCAGGGCCTCATGCTGCTGATCATCGGCGAGGGTGGCACCATTCGTGTCAGCGCGGATACGGGTGGTCCGATTCTGGGCATCGAAAACAACAACATGACGATCATCGGAGGCTGGATTCTCTTCCTCGTCGTCGTCGGAGGCTATGCGCTCACCACCGGGTTGAGGTTGCGCAAGCGACTGTCACAGGGCCTCACCACTCAGGCGCCGTCGGTGTGGCTCCTCAAGGTCATCGGCCTGGCCGTCATTTATGGTCTGTTCACATGGTTCCTGAGTCAGGAACGAAGTCAGCGACCTGATGTCACCTCGATCATGGGTGTTCCCTACATCGTGCCGCTCATCATCGTGTTGCTCGTGTTTCTCACCTTCGTGCTCGGTCGCACGGCGTTTGGGCGGCACATCTACGCAGTGGGTGGTAACACCGAAGCGGCTCGACGTGCCGGTATCAGCGTGCAAGGCATCAAGATTGCTTGCTTCGTGATCTGTTCGACGATGGCCGGTGTTGCTGGAATCCTGTTCGCATCGCGCGACAACTCGGTCTCCCCGTCAACCGGTGGAAGCACGACACTCCTCTACGCAGTGGCAGCAGCCGTTATCGGGGGTACCAGCCTGTTCGGTGGCCGCGGACGTGTGCTCGACGCGGTGCTCGGCGGACTGGTTGTGGCGGTGATCGGCAACGGTCTGCCGCTGATTACGCAGCAGGCAGGTATTCAGTTCATCGTGACGGGCTTGGTGCTGCTTGTGGCTGCCAGCGTCGACGCTCTCTCGCGTCGCCGCTCGGCGTCGTCAGGTCGAGCGTAGGGATGTCGGCCCTTCCTCGATGAACACATCACCACTGGCAGGTGCCACCCAAGATGAGATGCGCAAGCGCAATCTGGGTTCACTGTTGAAGCATCTACACGTCAATGGCGCCTGCCCACGTTCGGAATTGACCGCGCTGACCGGACTCAACCGCAGTACGGTCGGTGCACTCACGGCCGAACTGGAGGAAGCGGGACTGGTACGTTCCGAGCAGCCGATTGGGCGCGGAGTGGGTCGGCCCTCGATTATGGTGGCGCCCGCTGGCGAGCGAGCCTACGTGCTCACCATTGATGTAGGTGTTGTGCATGCCAGCGTTGCACTGATCGGGCTTGGCGGATCGGTACTGGCTTGGCGTGAACTGCCGCATGTGCCAGGCGAGACGCCGCGCAAGTTGATTCAACGCGCATCCCGCGTGATTGAGTCACTCGTTGCGACGGCTGCCGACGGATCGGTGTGCGTTGGTATCGGCGTCTCCGTGCCAGGTGTGGTGCGGCACAGCGACGGTCTTGTGCGCATTGCACCCAACCTTGGCTGGATCGAAGTTCCGCTCGGTTCGGTCATCGCCACAGTGCTGCGCACTACCCTGCCCATTGCGATTGCCAACGATGCCGATCTCACGGCGATCGCTGAACATGCGCGTGGAGCAGCGCGCGGAATGTCGCACGTGGTTCTGGTCAGCGGTGACGTTGGTGTGGGTGGTGGAATCATTGTTGATGGTGAGTTGATGACCGGCGCTGGTGGTTACGGCGGCGAGATTGGGCACATGGTGGTCAATCCCATCGACGGACGATTGTGTCGCTGTGGCTCGGTGGGTTGTTGGGAAACCACTATCGGTGAGCAGGCGGTCCGCGAGGCGCTGGGGGACATCACCGAAACCGACGTGCGCAGCTATCTGACCACGGTGCCGCATGGTGATCCGCGACTGGCCGAGGTTGGCCGTTGGCTCGGAATCGGGGTGGCAAACCTGGTCAATATCTGCAACCCGCAGGCTGTGGTGTTCGGCGGCATTTTTGGTGACGTGTATCGCGTCGTTGACGACTACGTGGCAGAGCAGCTCGGGAAGTCGCTGTCGGCACCGGTTGAGAGGCTGGTGCTCAAGCAAGCAGCACTCGGTCCAAACTCGGTGTCAATGGGTGCGGCTGAACTCGCATTTCTGCCCTTGCTTAGCGATCCACTAGGACATCTGGCTCGTTGCCGCGAGGTATCCGCTGCCTGAATGGCTGACCCCGCTTACACTGGGTGGTGATCCATTGCTCAAGCGGTGGGCGCTGTTCCGGAGGGAGGCTGAGTGGTGAGTCTGCTTGATTCGATTCGGTCACCGCACGACCTGCGGGCACTCCCAGAAGAGCAGATGCCGCAACTGGCAGATGAGATCCGTGCCTTCCTGATCGACCGAGTCACGCGCACGGGCGGTCACCTCGGACCCAACCTGGGTGTTGTCGAATTGACCATGGCGATTCACCGCAGTTTTGATTCGCCCCACGATGTGATCATTTGGGATACCGGGCATCAGTCCTACGTGCACAAGATGCTCACCGGCCGCGTTGACGAATTCGACACACTGCGTCAGGCCGGCGGCCTCTCGGGCTACCCCTCGCGTACCGAAAGTCTGCACGATGTTGTCGAGAACAGCCATGCTTCCACCTCACTTGCGTGGGCCGATGGTGTTGCCCGAGCCCTTGAGCAGCGCGGTGAACTTCCTGACCGACACGTGGTGGCGGTTATTGGTGATGGTGCGCTTACCGGTGGCATGGCGTGGGAATCGCTGAACAACATCGCTGCCGCCTCTGAGCGACCCTTGGTCATCGTGGTCAACGACAATGCAAGGTCGTACTCGCCCACGATTGGCGGGCTCGCTCACCATCTCGACACCTTGCGCACCACGGGTGGCTACGAGCGCGTGCTGGGCTGGGGTAAGCGCACGCTCGGACGCACACCGGTGGTCGGCCCGCCCGTCTACGAAGCGCTGCACGGAATGAAGAAGGGTCTCAAGGACATCGTTGCGCCGCAGGGCATGTTCGAGGACCTCGGCCTCAAGTACATCGGCCCCGTCGACGGTCATGATGTGGCCGAAACCGAACACGCGCTGCAACTTGCCAAGGGGTACCCAGGTCCGGTCCTCGTGCATGCGATCACTGAGAAGGGGCGCGGTTACCAACCGGCGCTCGATGATGAAGAAGAACGTTTCCATGCTGTCGGCATTGTCGATCCCGACACCGGCAAGCCGTTGAGTGCCAGCGGCCCCACATGGACAAGTACATTTTCTGAGCACCTCGTCACCGTCGGACGTCGCCGTTCGGATGTGGTGGCGATTACGGCCGCGATGCTCGGGCCTACAGGCCTGAATCGATTCGCTGACGCATTCCCCGAACGCACCATCGACGTCGGAATCGCCGAGCAGCACGCAGCCACCTCAGCGGCGGGAATGGCCTTTGCGGGGCTGCACCCCGTGGTGGCGCTGTATGCCACATTCTTGAACCGAGCCTTTGACCAGGTCCTTCTCGATTGCGCTTTACATCGCGCCGGAGTGACGTTCGTGCTCGACCGCGCCGGCGTCACAGGCGACGACGGTGCCAGTCACAACGGGGTGTGGGATCTTTCGATTCTGCAGGTAGTGCCAGGAATCCGGGTGGCGGCTCCTCGTGATGGGGCGCGCGTATGCGAGCTGCTCGATGAAGCAGTCGCAGTTGACGACGGTCCGACGGTTCTTCGTTTCCCCAAAGGACCCGTGGGTACTGATATCCCTGCAGTCGAGAGACTCGACGGGCTCGACATTCTGCGTCGCGAAGGCGACGACGATGTGTTGCTCGTCAGCGTAGGCGCGATGGCGCCCCTCGCGCTCGACGTTGCCGACCGATTGACCGATCAAGGCATCGGTGTCACCGTCGTCGATCCTCGATGGGTTATTCCGGTGAACAGTGCGTTGGCTGCGTTGGCGGCACGCTTCGAACTTGTGGCTACCGTGGAAGACAGTAGCCGTTCCGGGGGAGTGGGCTCAGCGGTTTCTCAATCGTTGCGCGATGCGGGGGTCTTCACGCCCGTGCGCGATTTCGGCGTGCCACCGCAATTCCTCGCTCACGGCAAGCGAGCCGATGTGCTGGCCCGTGTCGGCCTCACTGCTCAGGACGTGGCGCGCGACATCGTCGGAACGGTCGCGCGGCTTGAGGCAGCGCGTGCCGGCGTTGACGCTACGCCACCTGGATCGAGCGCTTGGACAGGCCCATAAACCAGCCGTCGATGACGTGGGTGGGGGCTACGGACTGATCAGTCGCCAGTCCCAGTGCGACAAACAACGGTGAGAGATGTTCGACCGTCGGGTGCGCGTACGGCATCCCCGGTGCTCGATCTCGGTACGCCGCTAATTCATCAAGATTGGCCGTGGCCAGTGCGTCGGCCGCCCACGCGTCGAAGTCGCGTGACCAGCCCGGCGGCGTTGATGATCCGGCCCAGTTCTGCGGACTCAGATACGGCAAACCGTGCGTGAGGAATCCGGAAGCCACGATGAGGACTCCTTGCTCGCGCAACGGGCGAAGTCGGGCACCCAATTCCATCAGTTTCTGCGGATCGCTCGTGGGCAAGCTGAGCTGAAGGACTGGAACATCGCCGAGGGGGAACATGGCCAGGAGTGGTACCCAGGCGCCGTGGTCAAGGCCCCGGGTGGCGTGCTGGTGCAGGGTGTGGGGCAGCAGCGAGGCCACGGAGGAGGCGAGGTCGGATGAGTCAGGAGTGCGGTAAGTCAGTCGGTAGAACCGCTCCTCAAAGCCGCCAAAGTCATAGACAAGCGGAGTTGCCGCGGCAGTGGCGCTGACCGCAATCGGCGCGGTTTCCCAGTGGGCGCTGACGATGAGTACGGCCCGTGGTTTAGGAAGGCTCAGGGTCCAGTCGAGCAGTTGTCCCATCCAGAGGGCATCGTCGAGCAGCGGGGGAGCGCCGTGCGCGAGGTATAGGGAAGGAAGCGGGCCGTTCTCGGGGCTCCAGAGGGCCTGCGCCTGACTGCGAGGGCGCGCATGGGCATGGAAGTCAGTCAGGATGCTGCTCGAGTTCATGGGAGCCTCACGGTTCGGGGATCTCAAGAATACCAGAAGTAGTTGATCATTCAATCACATCGTGTGTCGATGCTGCTAGCGGTCAATTCCGCGACTATCGAGGATGCGATGATCGCCTCCGTCGGGGACCTGGACCACTTCATCTCGGGTGATCAGCAGCGGACGAGTAAACCCTCGTTGCTCCTCGGATACAGCGTCGGCGGCGGCGACGGCGAAGGCCGGATCGATGCGCCCCAAATCAAGCCACCCGTGGGTGCGAGTGGGTACGGCGGCACTTCGCATACCCGAGTCATCAACCTGAACAATCTGGTGGCGAAATGCCCTCGATGAAAGCAACGTCGGCACGTCGCAATCGCCAACGGAGCGCAGTGTGCTGACGGGGTCGCGTGCAAGGCGTTCAATTCCGTACTGCGCCATTTCCTCGCGGTAGGCGCAGGCACGATCCCACCACGCGTCAACGCTGATGCCGAGGTACGTCACCAGCGGTGGGTCGAGAACTTGAACCACTTCCGGGTCTGCCGCCGTGTCACGAAGGCCAAGGCCCACGTCGAGTGAACCGCCCAAGATCCGTTCGCGAACCCAGAGTGCTCCGGGATGCAGCACGTGATCGACGGGCAAGCCCACCGGGCGAACGCGGGCAAGTTGTTGCGCGGCACTCCAGCCGATGACGCGCAGTCGGGTGCGCACCCAAGTGCGGGCTGACCGGACAGCGCCGTCGCCGTGGCTGCTGTGGGGAGAGATGGCCAGTTCTATTTCACTCCACGACATCTGGATCGTGTTGGCCACGGTGACGCTGTGATCGCCAATGATGATGTCAAGGTCGTCGAGCACACACACGGCCAGCATGACCCGCCGAAGTAGGTCAGGTGGAAGTGCCGAGGTCACGAAGTAACACTAGAGCCCGTGGTTCACACTGACGCCACTCCGGGAGCGAGGAATCGAGACCCTGTCACCCGCTCGGAGGTGCCGGTGCGGTCGAGGTACGGAGTGATTCCGCCGAGGTGGAAGGGCCATCCGGCACCCAGCAACATGCACAGGTCAATGTCCTGCGGTTCGGCCACAACGCCTTCGTCGAGCATGAGCCGCACCTCCTGTGCTAGTGCGTCGAGGGCGCGTTGACGCACCTGCTCGCCGGTTGACGGCGAGTCGCCTAGTTCGAGTAGAGACTCGATTGCCGGCGCAATACGCGGACCTCCCGTTGACCAGTCGAGCAATTCAGTCGCCCCCGATTCAACGATGCGGCGTTGATTGGAGGAGACACCGAATCGGTCGGGAAATGCTTCGTTCATGGTTTCGGAGACATGCAGTGCCACCGCCGGTCCGACCAATTGCAGCAGTGTGAACGGGGACATCGGAAGGCCAAGCGGATCGAGAGCGTGATCGGCGACCTCAAACGGTGTGCCTTCGTCCATTGCTGCAGTGACTTCACCGAGGAATCGCGTGAGCAGTCGGTTGACCACGAACGCCGGTGCATCTGTGACCAAGACACACGACTTCTTCAGCAACTTGCCGACGGCAAATGCGGTGGCCAGCGTGGAGTCGTCGGTGAGCTCTGCGCGAGCAATCTCCAGGAGGGGCATCACGGCAACCGGGTTGAAGAAATGGAACCCCACGACCCGCTCGGGATGGGCAAGTCCACTGGCCATCGCGGTGACGGACAGGCTTGAGGTGTTGGTGGCGAGAACGCATGTCTGGGAAACGACGGCCTCCACCTCGGCGAACACCTGCTGCTTGACGGCGAGGTTCTCGAAGACGGCCTCAATGACGAAGTCGGCCGTGGCGAACGCCTGCTTGTTGGTTGACCCGCAGATGAGTGCCTTGAGTCGATTGGCCTTATCAGGGTTGTAGCGACCCTTGGCTTGTTGCTTGTCGATCTCTCCATGCGCGTAGGCCACGCCCTTGTCAACGCGCGCTTGGTCGAGGTCGGTCATGACGATCGGAACTTCAAGGCGCTGCGCGAACAGCAAGGCAAGCTGGCTGGCCATCAGGCCCGCGCCGACAATTCCGACCGACGTCACGGGTCGAGCCAGTGACTTGTCGGGCACGCCGACCGGACGCTTGGCGCGCTTTTGAACGAGATCGAATGAATACAAACCAGCGCGCAATTCATTGCTGAACGTCAGATCGGTGAGGGCGTCGTCTTCGGCCGCGAAGGCCTCGTCTCGTGTCGCGGTTCGAGCGAGCCCGATGAGATCGAGGGCACGGTAGGGAGCCGGCGCGGCACCGTGAAGGCGCGCGTCGAGGCCAGCACGAGCGCCTGCGACCGCAACTTCCCATACCTCACCGCGGTCGATTTCGCGCCGGGGCACGTCGATGTCACCGGCAAGAACGCCGGCAGCCCAGCGCAGTGATTCCTCGATGAAATCGGCTGGCTCGAGGAGGGTGTCGGCAATGCCGAGCGACACCAGATCGCGCGGCTTGAGCTGCCGGTTCTGGCTTGCCGGATTGTCGATGATGACCTTGATGGCATCGGCCGGGCCGATGAGGTTGGGCAGCAGGTAGGTGCCGCCCCAGCCGGGAATGAGACCAAGGAAACATTCGGGCAGGCTGATGCCAGCGGCGCCAGCCGACACTGTGCGATATGTGCAATGCAGAGCGATTTCTAGGCCGCCCCCCATGGCCGCACCATTGATGAATGCGAACGTCGGAACCGTGAGCTCACGCAGACGACGAAAGACCCGGTGACCAAGTCGGCCGATTTCCAGAGCTTGGTCGCGTGTGGTGAGCTGAGGAACTCCGGTGAGATCGGCGCCGACGGCGAAGATGAATGGCTTGCCGGTCAGTGCTACGGCCACGAGGCCAGGTTCGGCAAGGGCAGCGTCAATGGCGGCATCGAGTGAGGCCAAACCGCCGGGTCCGAAGGTGTTGGGCTTGGTGTGGTCGAAGCCATTGTCGAGCGTGATCAGTGCGACTCGTCCAGTTCCACCGGGCAGGTCGATTGCGCGACAGTGCGCGTGGGTGATGACCTCGCTGAATTCGGTCTGGGTGGTGTCGGTGGCGCTCATCAGTGTGTGGCTCCCTCGTGGTTCGGGTTTTCCCAAATGACTGTTCCGCCCATGCCCAAACCGATGCACATCGTGGTGATGCCGTACTGCACCTGAGGGTTGAGTTCGAAGGCGCGTGCGAGGTAGGCCATCAATCGAATACCTGACGATGCGAGCGGGTGGCCGACGGCAATGGCGCCACCGAAGGGATTGACTCGCGCGTCGTCGTCGGCGATTCCGTAGTGCTCGAGGAATGCCAGCACCTGAACGGCAAAGGCTTCGTTGATTTCAAACGCTCCGATGTCGTCGATGGTGAGTCCGGCCTTCGCCAGGGCCTTCTGCGTTGACGGAACCGGACCGAAGCCCATGACTTCGGGCTCAACGCCCGCGAACGCATACGACACAAGGCGAAGTTTCGGAGCAATACCCAATTCGGCGGCGACTTCGCCGGCCATCAGCAGTGCGCCGGTGGCGCCGTCGTTGATGCCCGACGAGTTTCCGGCGGTCACCCGACCCTGCGGACGGAACGGGGTCTTGAGACTGGCCAGACCCTCCAGTGAGGTGCCGGGTCGCGGAGCCTCGTCGACGGTGGCGAGTCCCCAGCCGAGTTCGGCACTGCGTATTGCCATGGGAACCAAGTCGGGCTGAATCAGTCCGTTCGCGTACGCCTTCGCGGTGCGCTCTTGGCTCGATAGCGCGTAGGCGTCGGCGCGATCCTTGGTGATACTGGGGAAACGGTCGTGCAGGTTCTCTGCAGTCTTGCCCATGAAGAGTGCTTCGGGATCGATGAGTCGCTCGGAAAAGAAGCGGGGGTTGGGGTCCATTCCTTCGCCCATGGGATGGCGGCCCATGTGCTCGACACCGGCCGCGAGGGCCACGTCGTACGCGCCCACACCGATGCCAGCGCTGACTGTCGTGACCGCCGTCAATGCGCCCGCGCACATCCGGTCGATCGAGTAACCGGGAACCGACTGGGGCAGTCCGGCCAGAATCCCAGCCGCGCGACCCAACGTCAGTCCTTGATCGCCGATTTGAGTGGTCGCGGCGACGGCAACTTCATCAATGCGCTCTGGTGGTAGCGAAGGATTGCGGCGTAGCAGTTCACGGATAACGCGCACCACGAGATCGTCGGCACGGGTTTCGGCGTACATGCCGCCGGACTTGCCGAAGGGGGTGCGCACGGCGTCGACAAGGACGATGTCACGGGGCGGACGGGCCATGAGTGGCTCCCGGGGTTCGGGGCGGCGCGACGACGCGCGCAGCCGTGGTTTCCGATCCCGTCGAGTCTATATTACCCGCCGGTAACAACCAAGGAGGGTGTTGCCTAGACGTGCACTTCCGACCGCTGTGCGACCGGTGCCTTCTTAGTCGGGCGCAGGTACAGGGTCAGGGTCGCGATGAGATAGATCAGCCAACCGACCACCTGACCCACGGTCATGATGGTGCTGATGTTGAGCAAGCCCTTCAGTAGCACCGCCGGAAGTGAACCCTCAGGAAGCCAGCTGAGCTCGAACGCGATGGAGCCGGCGCCGGGCAGCACTCCCGCTTCTTGGAACTCGCCGACGGCGTAGGCGACCAAGCCGGCTGCGATCACGATGAGCGCCACGCTGGTCCAGCGAAAGAAGGTGGCGAGATTGAGGCGCAATGCGCCGCGATAGAAGAGGTAACCGAGTAGTACCGCCGTGGCCAAGCCGAGAAGGGCTCCGAAGAGACCGCTGGCCGCCTGATCGCCGGAGCGAATGGTCGACCAGAGGAACAGGGTGGTTTCTAGGCCTTCGCGCAGGACTGCGATGCACGCGGTCATTCCGACTGCCCAGGCGCCTACTTCAACGGCCGTGGACATGCGTGCGTCGAGTTCGCCCTTGATACCGCGGGCGGCACTCTTCATCCAGAAGATCATCCAGGTGACCAGTCCGACGGCGATCAAGGACGTTGTACCGGCGAACAGTTGTTCCGCGCGCTCGCCCAGTGATTCGTCAACGAAGGCGAGAAGTGCGCCGAAGAGCAGGGAGACCCCGACAGCAATCGCCACGCCGATCCACACCGGAGAGAGGCGATCGCGACGTCCGACACGGGTGAGGTAGGCGACCAGAATGCCGACGACGAGCGCAGCTTCGAGTCCCTCGCGTAGTCCGATGAGGTAGGTCCCCAGCACGTGGCTCTCCTTCAGCGATTACTTAGTTAGGTAAGCCTAACCTAATTTAATCACAGGAATACCGCAACGTGGAGGGGCGATAGTCGCTTCTGACCGGGACTTAAGTCAGGTCGGACGTCGGCTCGGGTACGTCGTCAGTGGCCGAGGTTTCCCTGGAAAGGGGGTGCTCGGCCGCGTAGAGAAGGGCGGCTGCCAGCGGGGCGGCCACGAGGTCGCACTGCCACACTCGTGCCCCGGAATCGGTCAAGAAACTGCGAATGCCCGTTTCGGAGATGTCGGCGGGTGGTTGCCAGCACAATCGGCGCACCGCGTCGGGGGTGACGAGGTTTTCAATCGGGATCGTTACCCGTTCACCAATGCTGGCGAGGGCTTCGCGGGCCCCAGCAAGGCGCGCGGCCGCCGGCGGGTCGCGGTCGGGCCAGGCCCGGGGTGGGGGTGGTCCGCTGGTGCTTCGAGCGTGTGCGGGTAATTCTGATTCAGGAAGTGCTGTGGCGCGGGCAATGGCGCCCCACCACGTGGGCAGATTACGTCGAGCGCCGCGTCCGCCCCACCCGGCCAGGTCAATGAGCGCGTCCTCGGACGTCGGCATGGCCGCTGCCGCGGCCACGATGGCAGAGTCAGCGAGTACGCGACCCGGGGCAGAATCGCGTTGCTGTGCCACCCGATCGCGAGCCTCCCACAGCGATCGAACAACGGCGAGAGAGCGGGGCTTACGAACCTTGTGCAAACCTGACGTGCGACGCCACGGTTCTTCGCGAGGAGGGGGTGGCTCTGCGGCGGCAGCGGCAGCGAATTCCTGATGTGCCCAGTCGAGTTTGCCTGCGCTCACCAGCTCACTTTCAAGGGCATCGCGTAGCTCAAGAAGGAGTTCGACATCGAGAGCCGCGTAACGCAGCCAGGGTTCAGGAAGGGGGCGCGTTGACCAGTCGGCAGCTGAGTGTTCCTTGGCGAGCGAAACCCCGCAGAACTTTTCGAGCAGTGCGGAAAGAGACACCTTGGGGTAGCCGAGGAGGCGACCTGCGAGTTCGGTATCGAACACGAGCGTCGGCACGAGTCCGAGTTCACGCATGCACGGCAGATCTTGGCTGGCCGCGTGAATGATCCACTCTTCGCCTGCGAGGATCGCTGCGAGGGAGTCGAGGTTCGAAAAGGCGATCGGGTCGATGAGGTGGATGCCTGAACCTTCGCGGCGAAATTGCAATAGATACGCGCGCTGGCTGTAGCGATAACCACCCGCGCGTTCGGCATCGATGGCGAAGGGGCCGTGACCCGCCTCGAGAGCGGCCAGGGTTGACTCGAGCGCCGCCGGTGTGTCGACGACTTCAGGAACCCCGTCGCGGGGCGCGGAAAGCAGCGGGAGGGCGGGAATTTCCTCCTCCGGCGCCTCCACGTCGGGTGCGAGTTCGTCGGTGGTCACCCCGTCACGATACGCCTGCACGGCGCGGACGCCGGGATGCGCAGGTCGGAGTGGTCAGCGAACGTAACCGGTGCGCATGGTGATCGCGACCATTTCGGCACGGTCACCAGTGCCGATTTTCCTTGCGATCCGGGCGAGATGGCTCTTCACTGTCAGCGGTGACAGGCCCAAGGCCTGGCCGATATCGCGGTTGGATTGACCGTCGGCTACCCGCTGCAAGACCTCGATCTCGCGACCGGACAGGTCATCGGGGCGCCCTAGGCGTCCGCGACTCGGGGCGAGTGCCGTCACCTGAGCTCCGGGTGACTCTTCTTCGGGTACCACGATGTAACTGCCGACGCCGGAAGCGATGGCGCCGCGGATGGCGTGCGCGTCAGTACGAGGTGAGAGGAGGACCGTGCGCTTCCATCCAGAGGCGCGCAGATCGGCAATGAGCGCGAGCGCAGTACCGTCGGTCAGGGCGCCGTCGATGACAGCGACATCGCGGGACATGTCTTGACGTGAACGAGCGCGGGCCTCGTGGGCACTTCCCGCCTCAACAACGTCGCGCGCACCGAGTGCGCGCAGGGAAGCCACCAAAGCGCTGCGGCGATGAGGTGACGTCGACACCACCATTGCTTCGAAGCGCGAACGTGGCAGCGGAATGACCGGCGCGTCAGAGCGCCCTGCTGTCGCGATCATCTGTCCCTCCCGATGCGGCCAGTGGCGCAGGGGTCTCCTACGCCGGGTCCTGACCCGCTAGAGGGAATATCGGCACTTCCGCACCTTCACTTGAGGGTGCGGAGAAGGAACTTCGCCGGGGTCTTAGAGCCTGCGCGTGACGCCGAGTGGCGTGACGTCTGCGGGAATCGCTTGAAGGCCCGAGGCAACGGCCACGAGGTCGGTCCAGGCCAGAGCATGGGCGCCGAGGTCGGGCGAGAGGGGAGTCCAGGAGGCCCGAATCTCAACGGTTCCGTCTTGATCGCGTTCGGAGAGGCCGCCGAACGCCTCGGAGGTGGTGCGTGTGACCGTGCCCGACAACGCGACGTAGTCGGCGCGACGATGAGCGAGGGACTCAAGCAGCCACGACCATCCCACTTCAGTGAGCATCGGGTCAGCTGCAATATCGGGCTCAAGGGTGGCTTTGACAAAGCAGACGATGCGAAGTTCGCCTTCCCACACCTCGGGCGGATCAGGATCATGCAGAACGACAAAGCGGCCGGACGAATCGGAGGCGTCGCTGAGCAGTTCGGCTGTTAGTGCGACCGATTGCGGGGCCAGTCGTTGCGGCGCCGGCACCTCGATGACCGAAATGTCGGGACGATGACGAACGGTGGTCAGAGTCGACAGCACCGTGTCCCAGAGGGCAGAGGGAACCGACGGATTACTCACATCGACAGGCTACGTGCCTTGGGGGCATGCTCTGCGGCACCGACGCGCCCGGGAAGGCCATTCGTGTGCCGCTAGGGTCGGCTCGTGGGCCTCCTCTTCGCACTGATTTCCAGTGCCATGTGGGGAACCGCCGATTTCCTGGGCGGCACCATGTCGCGCCGGCTGCCTGTGGTGGCAGTGGTGCTCGGATCGCAATGCTGCGCCTTCGTAGTGATGCTGATCGTCGCCACCGTTTCCGGATCATGGGGATCCCCCCGCGATTATGTGGTCGCTGGGGTGGGGGCTGGCCTGACCGGGCTCATCGGACTGTCGCTGTTTTATGCGGCGCTGGCCACCGGAACGATGGGCATCGTCTCACCGATCGCCGCGCTGGGGGTTCTCGTTCCACTGGCTTTTGGTCTTGTTCTCGGCCAGTTACCCACCGCGGGGCAGTACATCGGAATCGCGCTGGCGTTACTCGGCATTGTTTTGGCCAGTGGACCTGAAATCAGTGGGGCATCCGGTGTCCGGCCTGTGTTGTTGGCGCTTGGTGCCGCACTTGGTTTCGGCCTCTCGGAAACCTTCATTGCCCAAGGTTCGGTCACGAGCGTGACGATGACGATGCTGACGATGCGCACCGTGTCGGTTCTGGTGGCGATTGGCGCCATCGTCGTCACTCGGTCGATCGGTGGTGTGCGCGCGACCGATTTACGGATGCTGGCAGTCATCGGTCTGTTCGACGTGTTAGCCAATGTGGCCTTTGGGCTGGCAACGCAGAAATCCTTGCTGCCACTAGTCGCGGTGTTAGGAAACCTCTATCCCGTCATGACGGTGCTGCTTGCGTGGCGGATACTTCACGAACGCCTCGCGCGCATGCAATACGTCGGCATCGCTGTCGCGCTACTCGGAGTGGTGGCGATCAGCGCACTCGGAACTTCCTAGGAAGTAGCGCCGTCGACGGGCTTGAGCGTGAGGCTCACCGAGTTGATGCAGTAACGCTGGTCGGTGGGGGTTCCGTATCCCTCACCCTCAAAGACGTGACCGAGGTGTGAACCGCAGTTGGCGCACCGCACTTCAACCCGCTTCATGCCCATCGTGGTGTCTTCGATGTACATCACTGAATCGCCGGCCAGTGGTGCGAAGAATGACGGCCAGCCGCAGTGTGAGTGGAACTTCTCGTTCGAGCGGAAGAGTTCGTGGTCGCACGCGCGGCACGAGTAAACGCCCTCTGTCTCGGTGTCGGTGTACTCGCCGGTGTACGCGCGCTCGGTACCTCCCTCGCGCAGCACGTGGTACTCCTGCGTATTGAGGCGCGACTTCCAGTCGTCGGGGGTGAGAATCACCTCGAAGGGTGTTCCGTCGGGCTTGGCGTCAGGCATGGCGTGAGTCATGCCGAGAAGCCTAAGTGCGCCGTTGATCAACTCGCTCATCGTGACACTCCCTTCGGTACAAATGCGTTGTTCGTTCAGGTAGGGCTAGCGTGGAGGGGTGGCCGAGACGACACTGGAATGCAGTGGCCGACCTGTTCGTGTAACAAGCGTCGACCGGGTCGTGTTCCCCGCGGTGGGGCTCACTAAAGGCGACCTCGCGGCGTACTACGCGGCTATCGGTCCGACCATGGTGCGGCATGTACTGCTGAGGCCGACCACGCTCGAGCGCTATCCCGACGGTCTGGCGGGCGAGGCCTTCTATAGCAAGCGGATGCCCAAGGGAGCGCCGTCGTGGGTCGAGTCGGCGCGCATCGCGTTTCCATCGGGTCGCCCCGCGGATGAGGTGTGTCCCACCGAGCCGGCGGTGCTGGTGTGGGCGGCGCAGATGGGAACGGTGAGCTTCCACCCGTGGCCGGTACGGCGCGATAACGCCGATCTTCCCGATGAGTTGCGCATCGATTTCGATCCGCAGCCGGGTACCGGGTTCGCCGACGCGGTGACGGTGGCGTTGTTGGCGCGCGAGGTGCTCGACGAACTCGGCTGGGTGGGGTTCATCAAGTCAAGTGGTGGTCGTGGAGTGCATCTCTATGTGCGGTTGCAGCCGCGATGGGACTTCATCGATGTGCGGCATGCGGCGATTGCTTTCGGTCGAGAGTTGGAACGTCGCGCGCCGTCGTTGGTTACCACCGCGTGGTGGAAGGAGGAGCGCGGTGAGCGCATCTTTATTGACTACAACCAGAACGCTCGCGACCGCACGATTGCCAGTCCGTACTCAGTGCGCGCGCATCCCACGGCTCCGGTGTCGACGCCGCTCCATTGGGATGAAGTCGTGGCCGGCCTTGATCCGTTGACCTTCACGCCTTCACGTGTTCTTGAACGAGTGGCGCAGATCGGAGATCCGTGGGCGACGATCGATCACGTCGCGCACGATCTCACTCCGCTGTTGCAGTGGTGGGACCGCGATGTCGAGTCGGGGCTGGGGGAGTTGTCGTACCCGCCGGACTACCCGAAAATGCCCGGCGAGCCGCCACGAGTGCAGCCGAGCCGAGCCCGGCACGACTCCGATTCCGATTCCGTGTGAATTCAACCTTTCCCAGGGGCATCTTTTGACCAAAGAATCCCGGGACGGGCACCTTCTGACAAAAGATTCCGGGGAAGCTTGTCTCGGGCAGTGGCCGGTGCGAGGAAAAGTTGGCGGTGCGAGGGAAAGATGGCCGGTGCGAGGTACGTAGTCGGGGCGAGGGAAATGTGGCGGTGCCCGAGGAGGACCACCGCTGCGCAGGATCTCGTCGTGGGGCCCAGTGCGCGTGGCCTCGGTCGCCGTTCGTAACCTCCGCGTATGGTGGACGCGCGCGGGGAATTCCGCACACGCCGAGCCACAGTTCACCAGCCAAGGAGCAGTCATGCCGCAGAAGGTCCGTGGAGTTGTCGCACTCGAAAAGGGCGCCCCTGTCAGCATCGAGACGATCATCATTCCCGACCCGGGGCCCGGTGAAGTGGTCGTGAAGATTGCCGCGTGCGGGGTGTGCCACACCGACCTTCACTACCGCGAGGGCGCCATCAACGATCAGTTCCCGTTCTTGCTCGGACATGAGGCTGCCGGACATGTCGAGTTGGTGGGTGAAGGCGTGACCGAGGTTGCTGTCGGCGACTACGTGATTCTCAACTGGCGTGCGGTGTGCGGCACCTGTCGAGCCTGTCTGCGCGGCCGGCCCTGGTACTGCTTCAGCACCCACAACGCGCACCAGTCGATGACCCTCGAAGATGGCACGCCGCTGTCTCCTGCGCTCGGAATCGGCGCATTCGCCGACAAGACGCTCGTCGCTGCTGGCCAGTGCACCAAGGTCGACCCCGCTGCCACTCCTCAGGTTGCCGGACTGCTCGGTTGCGGAGTGATGGCTGGTCTCGGCGCCGCGCTCAATACCGGCAACGTGTCACGTGGTGACTCGGTAGCTGTCATCGGTTGCGGCGGCGTGGGCGACGCGGCAATTGCGGGTGCTCGCCTCGCCGGCGCGGGCCGCATCATCGCCGTCGATGTCGACGATCGCAAACTCGAGTGGGCCAAGGAATTCGGTGCCACGCACACGATCAACTCGCGTGAACGCAATGCTGTCGAAGCGATTCAGGAACTCACCGACGGCAACGGCGCCGACGTTGTGATCGATGCCGTCGGCCGCCCGGAAACGTACGAGCAGGCCTTCTACGCGCGCGACCTCGCCGGCACTGTGGTTCTGGTGGGTGTGCCCAGCCCCGACATGCGCCTTGAACTTCCGCTCATCGACTTCTTCGGTCGCGGAGGATCACTGAAGTCAAGTTGGTACGGCGATTGCCTTCCATCGCGTGACTTCCCCATGCTGATCGACCTGTACCTTCAGGGTCGACTTCCGCTCGACAAGTTTGTGAGTGAGGAAATCGGCCTCGACGATGTTGAGGCTGCATTCGAGAAGATGCATCACGGTGACGTACTGCGCAGTGTGGTCGTTCTTTAATGGCGCGCGTTGAGCGAGTAGTCACAAGTGGAACGTTCTCACTCGACGGCGGCACGTGGGACGTCGAGAACAATGTGTGGATCGTCGGCGACGACGCTGAAGTGGTGATTGTCGATGCGGCACACAACGCCGACGCGGTTCTCGATGTAGTAGGTGATCGCGCGGTGGCGGCGATCATCTGCACTCACGCGCACAACGATCACATCGGTGTTGCCGGCGACTTGGCCGATGCCACGTCAGCGCCACTACTGCTGCACCCCGATGACCTGATGTTGTGGGAAGTCGTGCACCCCGATCGCACCCCGTCGACGATGCTTGACGGTGATGTGATTGAGGTGGCGGGTCTACGCGTTGAGGTGATTCACACGCCGGGACATTCGCCGGGCGGTGTGTGTCTCTACGTTCCGGAAATTGGCGTGTTGCTGTCCGGTGACACGCTCTTCCACGGTGGACCGGGAGCCACGGGTCGATCGTTCAGCGACTTTCCCACCATTCTCGATTCCATTCGCGAGCGACTGCTGACACTGCCATCGGGAACGCGCGTACTCACCGGTCATGGTGACGAGACGACGATCGGTGCCGAGGCCACTTCCTATGACGCATGGGTGGCGCGTGGCCACTGAGCAGGCGTCTGCGAAGAGCATGAAGCCGTGGTTGGTGCCCGTCGTAGGCGCTGTCTCGCTCCTCGTGGGCTTTGGTGTGGCCCAACTCACCGGCAACCGCCCACTGGGTGGAATCGTTCTGCTACTTGGCGGTGCGTGGTGTGCGTGGCAGTGGTGGCGCACCGCAGGCCCATGGCGCACCGTGACGGCGGTTCTGATTTTCGGGTTTGCTTTTGTCGTGTCACATCCGTTGGGCAATGCGATAGGCGCCTGGCCGTCGGTTGTGCTGGTCTCAGTCGTCGCGGCCGTGCTCGCCTACCTGCTCTGCGCACCCAAAACGTCAGCGATGTCGTAGGGCTCAGGTCGGTCAAACTGCTCGTACGTGCATGAGATCGCGTCGCGGTCGGGACGCCAGCGAACGAATGCGGCCGTGTGTCGGAAACGGTCGCCTTGAAGTTGGTCGTATCCGACTTCGACCACGCGCTCAGGACGCAGTGGGTGAAACGAGAGGTCGCGACCGCCGGTCCAGCGCGACGCACCGCCCGGCGCACGCGTTCCTTCCACTGCATCAACCCACGGATGCTGCTCGTCTGCCGCGACGGTGAGCGAGGCCAACTCGGAAACGAGTTCCGCGCGCCGTTTGGCCGTGAATGCCGCGCACACACCGAGATGGTGGAGCCGCCCATCGTCGTCGTAGGCGCCGAGCAGCAGCGATCCGAGAAGGGGCGAGCCATCGGATGCGACCGTCTTGTGTTCGCGCCACCCCGCGACCACTACGTCGGCCGTGCGAGTGTGCTTGAACTTGAACATCGTTCGGGCGCCGGTGGAGTAGGGGGCGACGAGGGGCTTGATGATCAGACCATCGAGACCTGCACCTTCAAACTCGTTGAACCATCGCATCGCTAGATCAGCGTTGAGCGTGAGCGGTGTGAGGTGCACGCGATCGGCGGGCGTGCCGAGGGTGCCTTCCAGAAATGTGCGCCTTGCTGCGAACGGTTCGTTGATCAACGAACGGTCTTCTAGTGCGAGCAGATCGAAGGCCACGAGGTGCGCGGGGTGCTGCTCGGCAAGCGACGCGATGTTGGTGCCCCCTGCCTCACTTCGGGGTCGGATGCGAGAGCCGAGAGCCTCGAAATCCAAGTGGTCGTCGGCCACGATGATGAGTTCACCGTCAACAACGATGCGCCTGGGCAGTTGCTGGCGCGCCATGTCGACAACTTCGGGGAAGCAGTGTGTGAGGTCTTTACCGTCGCGGCTTCCGACCACGACCTCGTCACCATCGCGATACAGAATGCAGCGAAAGCCGTCCCATTTCGGTTCGTAGGCAACTCCACCGTCGATCGATTCTGGGGTCGGAAACGTACGCAGTGGCTTGGCAAGCATGGGCGCGACGAACGGCATGACGGGAAGGTGCATGTCAGTCGTCCGAACGGGTCGTGTGGGGCGCGCTGGCGCGGGTGTAGCGCAGAAACAGCGTCGCACCGTCGGTAATCACGTGTTCAAGGGTCAGATGCGCTGGCGGAGACGGCAGGGCTGCGCCTGACAGAATTCGTCCCGGCGTGTGTGGGGTGGTGTAGCTACCACCCGCAAGAAATGGCGTGATTTGAAGGTCGAGTTCGTCGACGAGGTCGTCGGCAAAGAGGTCGGCAAGGAGTTGCGGGCCACCTTCGACGACCATCCGCCGCATCCCGCGTTGCTGGAGTTCCGCGAGCGCTCGAGGTAGGTCTACTGAACCGATTCCGCAGAAGACAATCTCTGCTTGACCTGCGAGCGCCGCCAGAGCGGACGAGTCGGCTTCTTCGCATGTCAGTACTAGGGGAAGTGCATCGCCGCTGGCAGCAGAGATGAAAGGCAGCGCGGGGTTAAGTTGACCGCTGCGGGTGACAACCGCCAAGCGCGCACTGCGCGGCGGGTTGTAGTTTTCGCCGCGAGCCGTGCCGGCACCGACGATGATCACGTCGCAGTCATTGCGCAGTGCCCTGAACAGTTCAAAGTCGGCAGGAGTGCTGATGCTTCCGGAGCGACCGTCTGGACCTACACCTGAACCGTCGACGGTGCTCACCATCGATGCACGCACCCAACGACCGTTACTGGGCCACGGGTAGTGCGGTGTCAGGTTGTCGATCGGCTCACTACGCGGGTACGCCAGCTGCACGCGACCTACCCCCTACATGGGTGGGGGTGGCGGCGGGGTGCTGTCCTTGACGCGCGGCGAGATCAATGCGGTGATGATGGCAGCGACCACAATCTGCACCAACAAAATGATCCAGAAATTGTTGGTAAACATCGAGGCAATCCAGCCACCGATGAGGGCACCGACGATTCCGACAATCATCGTCACGATGCAGCCCGCAGGCTGACGACCGCTCACCATGAGGCGTCCGAGGATGCCGATAATGAGTCCAACAACGATGGCACTGATGAAGCCACTGATCTCCATGGCCGACAGCGTAGCGGTCGTATCGTCTAGCGTGGACAGGTGCGCAAACCCAACTGGATGAAGACGACGCTGAGTTGGCTTCCTGAGCCAGTCCGGCGGTACCTCTCCGTTCTTGAACAGTCGCGGCTCTTTGGGCTGGCTGCCGAGTCGGCTTTTTGGATCACTTTTACTCTTCCGTGGATTGCCCTCGGGGTCATTTCGAGCGTTGGATTCATCGCAAGCCGCAGCGATCCCGCTGCCTTGGCGGCATTTCAGGCGTCCGTGCTGAGTGCGGCCAGCAAGGTGCTGACTCCGGAGGCGGTCGACACCTTTATCAAGCCCATGCTCGACCAATTGAGCACCGGCCGCGCGGACCTCACCTTGCTCGGCGTCGTGATTGCGCTCTGGTCAGGAAGCCGCATGGTGGCCGCCTTCACCGAGTCCGTGGCTGTGATTCACGGACAGCCACGACATCACGGATACGCCAGAAATCGGGGACTTGGGCTACTGGTCTACACAGTCGGTTTGATCGGCGCAGGAATCGCGGTTGCGCTCATGGCGGTTGGTCCCGATCGCATGTCGTCTTCTGGTGGTTCGGCGGGGGATCTCGCGATGTACCTCGTGGTCGGGGTGTTTACCTGGGCGATCATTGTGCTGCTCTTTCAGATGGGTTCGCCGGTGCGACCTCTCCTGCGTTACGACATGCTGGGCGCCGTCGTCGCACTAGCAGGGTGGCTCATCGGCTCGATCGGACTGCAGTACTACACCGACCATCTTTTCGGTGAGTTCAGCGTGTACTCCGCTGTGGCAGCGCCCATCGCCATCCTCTTGTGGTCGTACATCACGGCGATCGCTGTGCTGCTGGGAGTCGCCGTCTCGGTCGTACTCGAAGCTGAGGCACGTCTACGGCGCGACGGACCAGAGCCTGAGCCGACCGAGGTAGCGCCGACTGCAGCTAGTTGACGATGAAGTTCTCAGCGGCGAAGAGTCGCTCACGCGCCGACAGATGGGCCATCGAGTCGGCCGCCACTGCCTTTCCAATTTCGGTCGCATAGGCCGCGTCGAAGTCCTCACGTGTGTCAAACCACAACTCAGACACTCCGTCGAAGGCTGCGCCGTCGTCGGCAAGGTTGAAGCACAGGCGGCGAACCCCGGGAAGTGTTGCAGCGAGTGGTGCGTGTTCGTCGAGCCACCACGCAGCGAATTCCTCGTGGGTCATATCGTCGCGTCGACGCAGCAGGATGATCGCTTTGAATGTCATGAGGGCTTCTGCACTCGAGCGTGAGGCCGACCACCGGTCGACAGAACGAGCGCGATCACGATTTCGTTGGCCCGGGGGGCGTCGCCGATGCTCACTTCTGCCGAATCCATGTCATCAAAGACCCAGCGGTCATCCTTGTTGCTGATGGGCATCGTGATTGAACTTCCAGGCGGCCCCACCTTCTTGGTGCCCGGAATAATGTCGGCTCCGCCGCCGATCGCCGCACGCACCGGCGCACCGAATCGAGGGTGCAGAACGGCGGCGGTGTGTTCGAGTTCGCCGTCGGTTCCGACAATGGCGCCCTTGCCATACCCATGAACATCGGAGGGACTGACGCCCAAGGCACCGAGGGCAGCGATGGCGCGCTCGGCCAAGATGGCGCTGACTTCGGCGCTCATCTCCTCGAGTTCGCCAAGGTCAGGCTCGAGTGCCTGCCCGGCGAGTGGGTTGGTGATGACGGCTGCTGCCACGACCTTGATGGTCGGCTTCGCTACGTCGTGTCCGCTCTCACGCAGGGTTTCGTGCGTGGTGACAGTGATCAATCGAATGGTTGCCATAGATCAGACCATTTCACCAGCCGGTTCAAGCGGAACCTCGGGGTCGATGACCAAGTCTTTTCGGGTCGACGATCCGACGATATAGAAGATGACGCCGACGACCAGGGCGATTGCGATCGATGCAAAGACAATGCTTTCGTATTGCCCGCGCGTCACGCCGTCGGGCAGTCCGTCGTCATTGAGAAGTTGGCCATCGGCGAACAACCCAGGGAAGATTCCGAATAGCGATGCGAACACGGCCCACCCTGTGGTCAGGAGTCCACAGATCCATACACCCGCCATTCCAAATGGAACCTTGTAGGGGCGTGGGGCATGGGGATGTGACTTTCGCAGTTTGATGAGCGCCGGGAAAATGATGATGTACGACAGCGTGGTGAACAGCAGCACGACACCGAGGGTTACGTTGAATGCCGCGGCCGCGTCACCACCGCCCAGCACTCCTGATGCCGCGAACACCAATGTAGCGATTACTCCCGAAATCACATTGACGGTGATCGGTGTGCCGAACTTGCTAGAAAAATGGCCGAGGCTTCGAGGGCCGGTGCCATCAATGGAGGCCATGGCTTGGGCTCGGTCAGAGCCCATGAGCCAAGCGCTGGCGCTGGAGACCACGGCAAGGATGAACATCACGACAGCGACCTTCACCATGGCGTCTTGTGCGCCGCCCCACACCTTGAACGTGGTGTCGACCGCGTCAAGGAAGGCTGAGACACCATTTCCGGCAATGTCCGCGGGCGGAAGCACAAAAATGATGGCCAGGATAGGGAGGCCATACAAAAGGATCGACACGAGCATGCCTCGGATGACGGACACGGGTACGTCTTTTTGCGGGTTTGTCATCTCATCACCGGCGGCGCTCGGCTGCTCGAATCCGACCAAGTTGTAGAACAGCAAGGGCACAAGAGCGACAAAAGCGATCCACGTGGGCGACCACTCGCCGGCCTCGGGAATGTGCAGGCCGTACTGAATGCCGTACAAGACGGTAGTGATGCTGAACAGGCCCACAAGGGCGATTCGGCACCAGGCTCCGACGGTCGGAATCCACTTGCCGACACCGAACGACAAGATGGCTGACCACACTGAGAACCAGATGTAGACCAAGCCGACGGTCCACCACACCCAACTTCCATTTTCGAACTGGAAGACGTAATTCTGCAAAGCGGCGATCACGAGTAGTGCCAGAGTCGAGCCGATCCATACCGGGTTAGCGAACCAGAAGAAGATCGAGTTCAGTCCAGCCGGTAGGCGTCCCCACGCCATGCGAGTCCAGACGTAGGGGCCGCCCTCTTCGGGAAACGCCGATCCGAGTTCGGCCACGAGCAGGCCGTATGGGACGAAGAAGAAAATGCACAGGAAGATCAGCCACAGAAACCCTTGAGGCCCGCTGGCGGCGACCTGACCGAGGGTGTCGACCCCGACGATCGCGCAGATCAGGAAGAAAAAGATGTCGAAGCGGCCAAAGTGCTTCTTGAGTTTGGTCTTCTCCTCAAGTGCGGCCGCCGTGATGAGGTCAGATTGATCAATATCCTGAATCGCCATGGGTCACTCTCCGCTATCTCGGTGTGGATGTGCCGCACCGAACGTTAGCGGTCGAAGGGCCCACGCGCGAGGAGTTGTGCCTTCTGGCTTTCATCTAGGCTGTCGCCATGCGCCGTCCCCTTGACCCGTTGTCGGTATCGGAACTCGAGATCGTGGTCGCGACTCTTCGCGCCGACGGCATGCTCGGAGGGCCGCGGCTACTTGCCATGCTTCAGTTGGAGGAACCACCGAAGGACGCAGTTCGTGCGTGGCGGCCGAATGACCCACTTACGCGCATCGCTCGAGCCACCCTCTGGGATAGTGCGGCGCAGTGCGTCAGTACGGCCTTCGTTGACGTTTCCGAGGGCGTGCTTGAGGTGCGCGCAGAGCCGGGCGCGGTGGCACCGGTGCTGGCGCTGCAATCCACGCGCGCCATCGAAGCCGTGCGCGACGACGAGCGCTTCGCCGCGGCTCTGGCACTGCGGGGGATTGACGATGTGAACCGCGTTCACATCGAGGCGTGGCCCTTTGGGTCTGCCGTTCCTGACGGCATCGACGCCTCGCGCCGACTTGTGTGGACGCCATTGTGGTTCAGACCCGAGCCGGGCGCAAACGTCTACGCGCACCCGATTGAGGGGCTGCGCTGCATAATCGATCTCGACACCTCGAAGGTACTCGCAGTTGAGGACGACGTAGATTCGCCTCCCATGCCGCAGACCCCGGCGCCCTATCGTGCAGATCAGACGGGCGCCAACGTTCACCTACGCGACCTTGCAATCATCCAGAAAGACGGCCCGTCGTTCACCGTCGACGGCTGGGAAGTTCGCTGGGAGCGTTGGCGTTTGCGCGTGGGATTCGATCAGCGTGAAGGTCTCGTGCTGCACGACGTACGGTTCGACGACAATGGGCGCGAGCGGTCGATTGCATACCGCATGTCAATCGCCGAACTGGTGATTCCGTACGGCGATGCCGCGCCGGGTGCGCAGCGCAAACAAGCCTTCGACACCGGCGAGTTCGGTCTTGGCAACTACACCAACTCATTGACTCTGGGTTGCGATTGTCTCGGTGAGATTGTTTACCTCGATGTGGCACTCGCCGATGCCGAAGGTAACGTCCGCGAAATCCCACAGGCCATCTGCATGCATGAGGAAGACTTCGGCATCCTGTGGAAGCACACCGATGAGACGGGCCACGTCGAGGTTCGTCGCTCGCGGCGGTTCGTGGTGTCGTCGATTGTCACGGTGAACAACTACGAATACGGCTACTTCTGGTATCTGTATCAAGACGGATCGATCGAGTTCGAAGCCAAGCTCACGGGCATTGTGCTGACGACAGGCGGAGTGCCCGGTGCGCCGGTAGCGTCGGCGACTGAAATCGACCCTGGCCTGCTTGCCCCTTACCACCAGCACCTCTTCTGTGCCCGACTCGACCTCGACATCGATGGCGGACCGAACACGCTGGTCGAAGTTCAGGCGGCACCTCTTCCGGAGGGACCTCTCAATCCGCACGGTGCGTCATATACCGCCAGCCACACCGTTCTGGCGACCGAGGTTGCCGCGCAGCGCGAAGTCGATCCCTTCACCGGGCGCTACTGGAAACTGGTCAACCGCGAGGTGCTCAACCACGTCGGTGCACCTGTCGGTTACAAACTCGTCCCCGGGGCAGTCACGTGGCCGATGGCATCGCGCGATTCCGTCATAGGTAAGCGCGCCGGTTTCATGTACCACCACCTGTGGGCCACCCCGAATCGTCGTGACGAACGCTATCCGGCGGGGGAGTTCCCGTTCCAGCATGCAGGCGGCGCAGGGCTACCCGAGTGGACCACAGCTGACCGGCCGATTGAGGACACTGACGTGGTGCTCTGGCATGTGTTCGGAACCAATCACATTCCGCGCGTTGAAGATTGGCCTGTGATGCCCGTCGAACGTACCGGCTTCGCGCTTAAGCCGGTTGGGTTCTTTCGTCGAAGTCCGGGTATCGACGTCGCTGCTCCGACGAACCACTGTCACTGACTCGCAGGCGTGGATGGGGCCGCGCGACTGAGTGAGGGAAGTGCGCTGACCATGACGGCGACTTCCGGTTCGTGGTCTTACGGTTCCTGGTCAACTTTGGTCAGAAGAAGTCCGTCTCGGGCATCTTCTGACCAAAGAACCGGGTGGGCGGGGGTGCGGGGGTGCGGGTGGGCGGGGGTGCGGGTGGGGGACAGGGGCGGGGGACAAGGGAGGGTGTGAAGGGGGTCTCATCTCCACTAGAGACGTCAGCGGGAGCGTTCAATTACCCCTACGGTAGAGTCAAGCGTCGAGTGTCGACGACAGAGACGAATTGAGGACACGATGACGAGATCTACACTTAGCCGGCGAAATGCGATGATTCTGGTCGCCGTAGCAGTTCCAGTACTCGTCGTGAGTGCCTGCTCCAGCACGAAGTCCGTGTCGAAAACCGATGTTGAGACTCAGAGCCAGCAGCAGCTAAGTGCCACTGTCGGCAGCCAGGTCCCCGCGATCGTCTGTCCGGGAGACCTTGAAGCCAAAGTGGGCACGGTTATCGTCTGTTCCATCACATCTGCCGAATCGGGCGCTGTCTATGACGTCACGATCACCGTGACGAGCGTCGACGAATCAACAGGAAATGCGAAGTGGGACATCAAGGTTGCCGACCAACCGCGAGGTTCTTCAACCTGAGGGTACATTTTCAGATTCGGGCCGAGAGCGTCGGCTACGTTGATCTCCGACCGCCCGCTGGGGCGCTACTACAGGAGATCACGTAAACCATCCACGTACTGCCACATACGACGTCATTAAGTACGCGTCCACGGACGTGTGTGAGCGCGTGCTCGCACACGTCCGGATGCATGAGATTTCCGCGGCCCAGCTGGGTTTTCAGGCGTTCTCGATGGCAGATGTCGACCCGGTGGAGATCATTTCGATTTCCGTCTGGGGGATACACGACGAGGCCGCAGGAGCCTAAGTTCCGCGTCCGAGTGGTAACCACGCACGTCGACGATCGCCCATTCGCATACCCGAGGAGACAATGACATGAGTGAGCAGGATGCGGGCCAGTTAGCCGAGGCCTATGTGGTGACGCAGCACAGCCCGGATTTCATCGACCTCAAGTCTCGGTATCGCCGATTCTCGTTCCCGATGACCGTGGCGTTTCTTGCGTGGTACTTCGCCTTCGTGCTGTGCGCAGTCTTTGCGCCTGAATGGATGGCCACGCCCGTGTGGGGAAACATCAACATCGGCATCATTTTCGGACTGTTGCAGTTCGTGAGCACCGGCATCATCACGGTGGTGTACGTGCGCTACGCCAGCAAGCAGTTGGACCCACGCGCAGTGGTGATTCGGGCTGAATTCGAGCAGGTGCAGGCATGAGCGTCATTGCCGCGGTGGGAGCCGAAGATAGTCCCCTCATCAACATGGCCATTTTCTTGGTCTTCGTGATCGTGAGCCTGTGGGTCGTGACGCGCTTTTCGCGAAGGAACCGCACGCGGGCTGATTTCTACGTCGCGGGGCGGACCTTCACCGGCAGGCAGAACGGCATGGCGCTCACCGGAGATTACCTCTCGGCAGCCTCTTTCCTCGGTATCACGGGTGCCATCGCTATCTACGGGTTCGACGGGTTCCTCTACTCCATCGGCTTCCTCGTGGCGTGGTTGGTAGCCCTACTTCTGGTGGCCGAACTTCTGCGTAATGCGGGCAGTTACACCATGGGCGACGTTCTCGCTTTCCGGTTGCGACAAAGACCCGTACGCGTAGCGGCAGCCATCTCGACCCTGCTCGTCAGCTTGTTCTATCTGTTAGCACAGATGGTGGGGGCGGGTTCGCTCGTCAACCTGCTATTCGGTGTCACCGGCAATCTTTGGCAGTCGGCCACCATTTTTGTGGTCGGCATCCTCATGATCATCTACGTGATCGTTGGGGGGATGAGAGGAACAACCTGGGTGCAGATCATCAAGGCGGTGCTGCTGATCGCCGGTGCGGGCCTCATGAGTGTGTGGGTACTCGGAAAGTACGGGTTTAGTTTGTCGGACATGCTAGGTGCGGCGACGCACGGCAGCCCGGAGGGCAGCAATATTCTCGCCCCGATGGCAAAGTACGGCAAGACCACGATCACCAAGATCGACTTCATCTCGCTGTCAATCGCCCTAGTGCTGGGTACCGCTGGCCTGCCTCATGTGCTGATGCGCTTCTACACGGTTCCCTCGGCCAAGGAAGCGCGGCATTCGGTCTCCTCGGCCATCGGCATGATTGGGCTGTTCTACCTGTTCAGCCTCGTGCTGGGCTTCGGGGCGGCCGCACTCGTCGGACCTGAGAAGATCTTGGCGGCACCGGGCAGGGAGAATTCCGCTGCGCCTCTGCTGGCCTTCGAGTTGGGTGGCACGCTGCTGTTGGGAATCATTGTGGCGGTGGCGTTCGCCACGATCCTGGCCGTTGTCGCAGGCTTAACCATCACCGCAAGCGCCAGCTTCGCACATGACGTGTACGCCAACGTGATTAAGAAGGGTGCGATCTCTGCCGAGCACGAACTCAAGGTGGCACGCATTACTGCGGTAGTGATTGGGCTCCTTGCCATTGTGGGCGGCATTTTGGCGAAGAATCAGAACATCGCTTTCCTTGTCGCGCTCGCGTTCGCGATCGCGGCCTCAGCCAATTTGCCCACCATTCTGTACTCGTTGTTCTGGCGGAATTTCACCACCCGTGGTGCACTCTGGAGCATCTATGGTGGCCTCACGTTGTCCATCGGGCTGATCATCTTCTCGCCTGTCGTTTCGGGCGCGCAGATTTCCATCTTCCCCGACGTCAACTTCGCCTGGTTCCCGCTCGCCAATCCCGGGCTGGTCTCAATCCCGCTCGCCTTTCTGCTGGGGTGGCTCGGCAGTGTGACGGAGAGGGGGGCCAATCCATTGAAGTTCGCCGAGATGGAGGTTCGCTCGCTCGCGGGTGTCGGTGCTGAGACAGCGGAAGTCGTCGAGCCAGCGGCTGTCACGGATGTGGTCTAGGAGTAGCTCGCACTAGAGTCAATCAACTCGCCCGCAAGGGCAAACTTAAGGAGACACCATGAACCACCTACGCATTGCAACGTATGACGTCACCAAGGGCACGTCCAAGGACGTGTGCGAACTTGTGCTTGCTGCTGGCGGGATGCGCGACATCTTCGCATCGCAGGCCGGGTTTCAGGCGTACTCACTGATCGAGGTCGACCCGGTCACGATCATTTCGATTAGCGTGTGGGAAACACACGACGAAGCTGAGGGTGCCGTACGCGCAGCTGCCGAATGGGTTGCCGGCAACCTCGATGGCCGTATCCACCGCACCGGCAACCAGGTAGGCGACGCAATGTTCTGGGAAGGCGTCGCGAAGTAGTCGTTTGATCCGTGAGATCACCGCGCGGCCTTGACTCCCGAGTATGTGGGTCACAATCGCCCGGCCGGGCACAACAACAGGAGAGCACATGAACCATCTGCGTATCGCCACTTACGACGTCATCAAGGGAACGTCCAAGGAAGTGGCTGAGATTGTGCAAGGCCCTGACGGGATGCTGGAAATCTTCCAAGCGCAGCCCGGATTTCAGGCGTACTCCGTTATTGAGGTCGACCCCGTCACCATGGTTTCGATTTCGATCTGGGAGACGCATGACGAAGCTGAGGCGGCAGTGAGTGCGGCCGCCGATTGGTCTGCCACGCACCTCGCGGGAGTAGTGCACCGCACGGACAACCAGGTTGGCGACGCCATGTTCTGGGAAGGTGTCGCGAAGTAAGTAGTGACCTAAGTAGTGACCTAAGTAGTTACGTAACGAGTGAAGTCCCGAGCACCCCATCAGGGTGTCTCGGGACTTCACTTTGGTGGGCGATACTGGATTCGAACCAGTGACCTCTTCCGTGTCAGGGAAGCGCGCTAACCAGGCTGCGCCAATCGCCCTTGCTCGTGTATTGACTTGTCTCGCTGGACTACTGTCTTTCTCCTTTTGGAGGTGGCGACGGGATTTGAACCCGTGTACACGGCTTTGCAGGCCGTTGCCTCGCCTCTCGGCCACGCCACCGGAATCAGGCCACTGAGCGACCTTCCGAGCGGACGACGGGATTCGAACCCGCGACCCTCACCTTGGCAAGGTGATGCGCTACCAGCTGCGCTACGTCCGCATTCCACCCGGGGGATCGCCCCGGGTGGAACTTCACCATACCGGATCCTGCGGGGAAGGCTAAAACCAGTCCGCGGTGCAGGGCCCATGAAGGGCTCCGCGGAACTACGCTGACCACATGACGGCCGCGGCGTACCTCGGCGGACTCGAAGCAGCCGAGCTCGTCGATGTGACCAATGACCCCGCGGCGCTTGATTCCAGCGGCTGGTGGGCTGTCGTCGTGACCTTCGAGGGAACCGTTACCTGCGCCCGATTCGCCAACGTGCGGGCACGCACCGCGTCGGTGCAGGGACGCTGGCTCGGGCCACCTGCAGGGGCTTGGACGAGTTCGATGTCGCAACCGATGTACACAGGTTCCGTCGAGACCGTACGCGAGCTGATTGCTCGCGGAGACGTGTACCAAGCGAATGTGTGCCGTCTGTTGCAGGCGCGGCTGCCCGATCCTGAGCAAGCCGATGTGTCGGCGCTCGCGAGCGTGTTGTCTGTCGGAAATCCTGCGCCTTACTCCGGATTCATCCGTCTACCCGCTGATGCGCACCCGCTACTACCTCCGGGCGGCGTGCACATCGCCACGGCATCGCCTGAGCAATTCATCCGCCGCGATGGCGACTACATCGAATCCAGTCCCATTAAGGGAACGGGTCGCACCGTCGCTGACCTGCTGCCGAAAGACGAGGCGGAGAACATCATGATCGTCGACCTCGTGCGAAACGACCTATCTCCGGTGTGTCAGGTGGGATCGGTCGAAGTGCCGAGCTTATTGCGCATCGAAGAACATCCCGGACTCGTGCACTTGGTGTCGACCGTCAGCGGCCGCCTCATTCCGGGCCTCGGATGGGCAGACATGTTCGCCTCGGCATTCCCACCAGGCTCGGTCACGGGTGCACCCAAGTTGAGCGCATTGCGCATCATTCGCGAACTCGAACCCGTTGACCGAGGTCCCTACTGCGGCGCCATCGGATGGGTCGACGCCGATCGCAAGGTGGGCGAGTTGGCGGTAGGAATCCGTACGTTCTGGTTGGCGGGCGCTGCCACGAGACGAGACCGGCACCCGCTCGTGCGATTCGGAACGGGTGCTGGCATCACGTGGGGAAGTGACCCCGAACGCGAATGGGATGAAACTGAACTTAAGGCCTCGCGACTGGTAGGACTAGCGTCGCGAACGGTAGACCGACCTGCGATGGGGAGTGTGCGATGAAGTTCTGGGTCAATGACGGACTCGTTGAGGCCGAGCATGCGTCGGTGTCGGCGCTCGATCATGGCTTCACCGTGGCCGATGGCGTGTTCGAGACTCTGGCGGTGCGCGATGGAGTGCCCTTCGCACTCAGTCGCCACCTCAGGAGGCTTGCAACGTCGGCGGTCGGGCTCGGATTGCAGGCGCCCGACGCCGACCTCGTCCGCCGCGCAGCACTGGCTGTGTGCCGTGAAAATGTATCCGAAATTGGGCCAACGGGTCGGTTACGAATCACCTACACGAGCGGTCCGGCACCCCTCGGAAGCGAGCGCGGTCAGGACGGAAACTCACTCGTTGTGGCCGCTTCTGCTTCCGGTGTCTGGCCGGATACTGCGACAGTAGCTGTGGTGCGGTGGCCGCGCAATGAGTTGTCTCCGCTCGTCGGGCTTAAGACCACGTCGTACGCCGAGAATGTGGTGGCTCTCGCGGCGGCAAAGAAGCTAGGCGGCAGCGAGGCGTTGATGGCGAACACGGTTGGCGAACTCTGCGAAGGCACGGGCAGCAATGTCTTCGTTGTCGTCGACGATCGTTTGCTGACGCCTCCGCTCTCTTCGGGCTGTTTAGCCGGTATTACGCGCGAACTGCTACTTGAGTGGTGTGCGGAAGAAATGGATGTGGCGGAGGAGTCTCTTGCACTCGACGTACTGAAGGTGGCGTCGGAAGTGCTGATTACGTCGTCAACGCGCGACGTGCAACCGGTGAGTCGGATTGTTGGCGAGGGTTTCGACCGCACATTCCGAGCGCCGGGTCCGATCACAATGAGGGCGGCTGAGTTGTTCTCCGAGATGGCTGCGGAGTCATTCGATCCGTGAGTGGGGCATGCGTTAGGCTCGAGCCCTCGGGCGATTAGCTCAGTGGTAGAGCACTCGCTTCACACGCGAGGGGTCACTGGTTCGAACCCAGTATCGCCCACCCGATGTAACCTTTGGTACCAAAGGGAATCCAAAGATTAACAAAGGTGCGTGCACCTATCCTTGCGGCCTATGGCAGAAGGTTCCGAGTCACGGCCACAGTGCCCGTATCGAGTGAGTGAACCCGCGCCACAGCCGCGGTCGTGGTAGCGATGAAATGTACCCTGCAGGCCAGTGGTGAGCACTACGCGTGGTCCCAGAGCTTCTACAATGGCAGTCAGATCGATGGCTTCGAGGGCGACGCGAACTGCGTGCGGCCGGTGCGGGTTTTCGGGCCATCACGATGACGGGCGAGCCCTCGAGATGGAGGCAGACGAGTCGACAACCCCCGAGGATTTCGCTTCCCTCGGTCTTGTCCGCTTCGGAATTCTTCTGTCAGAAGGTGCCCGTCTAGGGATTCTTCGGTCAAAAGATGCCCCTGGGAGAGGTTGCATTCACGCGGAATCGGTATCGGAACCGGAATCGGAATCGGAGTCGTGCCGAAGCGCATGCGCCTCACTTCGTACGCGGCAGTCGTACCAATCCTTCAGCCTTCGGGTCAGGGCCGAGAACCAAGGCGGTCGCCTTGCCGTCAGCGCCCATGGCGAACACAATCGGCGACTGCGATTGTGGAATCTCCGGCGAGAAGTCGAAGAGAAACTCATTGCCGTTGAATGGCGTGAGGGTATAGGTCTTCGCGCCGTGAGGACCGACAGTCATCACCAGATCACTGCCTTGAGCGGTGACGACGAAATCGCCGTAGTAGGGGTTGCTGTACGTGCCCTCGTATGAGGTCAAGGCAGCAGGGGCCGTGACTGATGCCGGGGGAGTCGGCTGACTTGGTGCCAACAGCGGAGCCAAGCGATCTCCCCAGACTTTCACCCAGTCCTGCTGAGCCGAGCCTTGGAGCACCACATCGGCGTAAGCATCTGCGATGGCCTCGGCAGCACCCACCGGCGGGCCGTTGGTCAGCACGATGATGCCGAGCTTTTGATTCGGGAAGACGCGCACAGTGGTGCCCGCGCCCTGCGAGAACGCACCGGAGTGGCTCCACATCACTTGATTGCGATCATCAAGGCCCACGTTCCATCCCAGACCGTAGAAGTTCGCTGGAGCAGTCACCGGCGTTCCCGGGCGGTTATCGATGACCGGTCGATGTGCGCGATCGAGGGCCTCGGCCGGGACGATGGGCTTGTCACCGAGTTTGCCTTCGTTCAACTCAATTCGTAGCCACTGAGCCAGGTCGGTGGCGTTCGAACTTGCACCCCCCGCAGGATCTTGTGCGTCGGGCTCTCGTGTGAATGCGGCCTCGTACTTGCCGTTCACCTTCGAGTGAATCAAGGCTTTGTTCGATTGTGACAGGTAGTCGCTATAGCGGTAGGAACTCGACGTCATTCCGGCTGGTTTGAACAAGCGGTACTGGGCCGCGTCGGCGAATGTCGTACCGTCGGCCGTCGCAGCGGCAACTCCGCCGGAGGTCAGTCCGAAGTTCGAGTATGAGTACTGATTGCGGAACGGACCAAGGGGCTCGAAGCGCAGGCGCTTAAGTATCTCGGCTTGGTCGTAGCCCATCGCCTCAAGATCGTTTCCCGAATCGCCGGGAAGTCCACTGCGGTGGGCGTACATATCGGCAATCGTCACGTTCTTCGTCACCCACGGGTCAGACAAAGCGAACGTGGGAAGCCACTTGGTGATCGGGTCATCCCAGCTGGCTTTGCCCGCGCCGACGATTCCCGAAACGACCGTCGAACCAATGGACTTCGAAAGTGAGGCCAGTTGAAAGACGGTGTCGGCATCGACAGGGTCGGGCTTGCCAACCTCACGCAGGCCATAGCCCTTGGTGTAAACCACCTTGTCGCCCTGCACGACGGCGACTGCTGCTCCGGGCACTCCGGTGCGCTTGAGAGCGTCTTCGGCAATCGCATCGAGTTGACCCAGAGTCGATGTGATGTCCGAACTCGACGGTGACGAGGCGAGGGAGTCTTGCTGAACCGTTGAGCACCCCGCCGTAGTCGCCACGATTCCAAGAATCACCACGGAAGCGAAGACTTTTCCGCGCATCGTGCCAATGGGGGATTGCCAACCGCGGTTCATGGTCATTCGTGCACGATAAGTCGCAATCCGCGCGTCGCGCACGATCGGAATGGCGAATGGGCGAACTGTGAGTGTCACCACCAATACGGCCTAGTGGGGAAGTGCGCAACTGCACCAGCCGACGTACCGTCGGTGCGGGAGGTCAGATGCATCTGTTAGGTAAGTCAGTTGTGGTCGCAACCGCTGCGGCCGTCCTCACCTTGGGTGCAGGGGCCCTCCCAGTGGCCACCGGTGCCACCTGGTCAAACGGCTCGACTGCAGCCACCCCCTCCGCGGTAGTCCCGCTTCCTATTGCTCGCACACGTCTGACCACAACGCTCGTTGCGAGTGGCCTCGTAGCGCCGGTACTGGTCACTTCAGCGCCTGACGGCACCGGGCGACTCTTCGTGGTGGAGCAAGCGGGCCGCATTCGCACAGTGCTCGGAGGAACCGTCCGCGGCACCTACCTCGACATTCGCCGGCTGGTGAATAGCGGTGGTGAGAGGGGCATGCTCGGACTTGCCTTCGCGCCAGATTTCGCAACGTCTCACCTATTGTGGGTTACGTATACGCGTGCCGACGGCGCCTTGGTACTGGCGCGATACTCCGTGACTTCGACCACTGCCTCCGCCGCGCGAGCATCGTCGGCCACCACAGTGCTTGTCGTACCGCACCCCGGCCATGACAACCACAATGGCGGCTACATCGGCTTTGGCCCCGACGGCTACCTCTACCTCGGAACCGGCGACGGCGGCGGTGGTGGCGATTCGCCCAACAACGCACAAAACGTTCGCTCGCTGCTCGGCAAGATGTTGCGTCTGAATGTGCGGTGCGCAGGGCACCTGTATTGCTCGCCGAGCACCAATCCGTATGCATCCTCGGCCACCGCGCGGCACGAGATCTGGATGACAGGACTGCGCAATCCGTGGCGTTGGTCATTCGACACCAATGGAACACAGTGGATCGGGGACGTAGGGCAAAACGCCTACGAGGAAATCAATTCAGTACCCGCGGCTTCTGCGAAGGGTCGCAACTTCGGCTGGTCATGCCGCGAGGGCCTCCACTCGTACAGGCCCGAGCGCTGCCGGACCGGAGTGACCTACGTATCGCCGGTGTTGGAGTTCTGCCACCCCGATTCTGTTTCTGGCTGCGCGGCGAAGCGGGCCGCCGAAGCGATTATCGGGGGCTTCGTCTACCGGGGGGCGGCATTCCCGGCGTCGAGGGGCACGTACGTACTGGGTGACTATGTGACCGGCCATATCTGGGCGTATCGCAATGGTGTCTTGACTCCTGCGACGAACCTTCCGGGAGTTTCGGGGTTCGGCCTCGACCGGCATCGGGAGTTGTACGCAGTCACCCTCAGTGGGGGCCTCTATCGAATTGGATTCCGATCGTCCTGAGCGGCTGCGTGAAAGCTGCTGGCACCCGGTAGCCTCGGAGGGTCAGAGCCCGCCCTGAGTTCAGGAGTTCCCGTGCCGCAGATCACCCTCACCGTCGGACCCGCTGGAGAGCAGCAGGCGCACACGGTCGAGACCGGCACCACATCGGCCGCTCTCTTCGCTGAAGACCGCTCCATCGTGGTTGCGCGAGTCAATGGTGAGCTGGTCGACCTCGACCAGCCGTTGGCCGACGGCGATGTTGTCGAGCCGGTGGCGATCGATTCTGAGGACGGCCTGCGTGTGATGCGCCACTCGACCGCGCACGTGCTGGCCCAAGCAGTTCAAGACCTGTTTCCTGAGTCGAAGTTGGGCATCGGACCGCCCATCCGCGATGGGTTCTACTACGACTTTGGTGTCGAACGTCCGTTCACGCCCGAAGATCTCACGGCGCTTGAGAAGCGAATGACCGAGATTCTCAAGAGCGGTCAGCGCTTCCGCCGCCGGGTCGTCAACGACGAGGAAGCCCGCGCCGAGCTTGCCAACGAACCGTACAAGTTGCGGCTCATCGGCAGTGAGGGTGGCGCCGATGTGATGGAGGTTGGCGGCTCCGAACTGACGATCTACGACAATATTGATCGTAAGGACGAGGTTGTCTGGAAAGACCTGTGTCGCGGCCCCCACGTGCCGACCACGCGCGTCATTCCGCCCAATGCGTTCAAGCTGATGCGTACCGCGGCTGCCTACTGGCTTGGTGATCAAGACAACGAGCAACTGCAGCGCGTCTACGGAACCGCGTGGCCCGACAAGGACGCCATGCGCGCTCACCTCACGTTCCTTGAAGAGGCTGAGAAGCGCGATCACCGACGGCTCGGCAGCGAACTCGATCTGTTCTCATTCCCGGAAGAGATCGGTTCAGGACTCGCGGTATTCCACCCCAAGGGTGGTGTGGTGCGACGTGAGATGGAGGACTACTCGCGTCGTCGTCACGAAGCGGGCGGCTACGAGTTCGTGAACACCCCGCACCTCACCAAGGCACAGTTGTTCGAAACCTCCGGCCACCTCGACTGGTATGCCGAGGGCATGTACCCGCCGATGGAACTCGACGCCGAATACGGCCCCAACGGCGAACTCAAGCGAGCGCCACAGAAGTACTACATGAAGCCGATGAACTGCCCCATGCACAACCTGATCTTCCGTGCGCGTGGCCGTTCGTACCGCGAACTTCCGTTGCGGTTGTTCGAATTTGGCACCGTGTACCGCTATGAGAAGAGCGGCGTTGTGCAGGGTCTGGCGCGTGCGCGCGGCTTCACACAAGATGATGCGCACATCTACTGCACTGTTGAGCAGATGCCTGACGAACTCGACTCATTGCTGACCTTCGTGCTGAACCTGTTGCGCGACTACGGTCTCAATGAGTTCTACCTCGAACTGTCGACGCGTGATCCCAACAAGTCGATCGGAAGCGACGAGGTGTGGGCCGAGGCCACGGACGTGTTGCGTGAAGCAGCGCTGAAGCAAGGGCTCGACTTCGTGCTTGATGAAGGTGGTGCCGCGTTCTACGGCCCGAAGATTTCGGTACAGGCGAAGGACGCAATTGGGCGCACCTGGCAGATGTCGACGATTCAGGTCGACTTCAATCTGCCTGAGCGATTCGAGTTGGAATACACCGCACCCGATGGTTCGCGTCAACGTCCGGTGATGATTCACCGCGCGCTGTTCGGTTCTATTGAGCGGTTCTTCGGCGTGCTGCTCGAGCACTACGCCGGCGCGTTTCCTCCTTGGTTGTCACCCGTTCAGGTCGTTGGCATTCCAATCACCGACCTCCATGTCGATTACCTCACTGAGGTTGCGGCAAAATTGCGTGCAGCGGGCGTGCGCGTTGAAGTTGATGACAGCGGCGACCGCATGCAGAAGAAGATTCGCAACGCCCAGAAGCAGAAGGTTCCCTACATGCTGATCGCTGGTGACGAGGATGCCGCGGCAGGCGCCGTGTCATTCCGGTACCGCGACGGTGAGCAGAAGAACGGCGTCGCCATCGATGACGCCATCGCTGAGATCACCGCTGCCATCGCTTCACGGGTGCAGGTCTGACATGAGTGAGGTGCCGTTCGTGACCCCTGAGGGGATTCTCGCGGGCGGAGTCGACCTTGGAGACGACCGATTGGCGCGATTGTGGGCGCCCTTCCGGATGGCCTACGTCTCAAGCGGTCGGGCTGACGAGGGCTGCCCATTCTGTGTCATCCCAACGCTCAGCGATGACGAGAGTCTGATTGTGGCGCATGGTCAAACCTGTTACGCGGTGCTCAATAAGTACCCCTACAACCCAGGCCACTTGATGGTGGTGCCTTACCGGCACATCGGTGAACTCGATGACCTCAGCGACGACGAACTGGCTGAACTCGGAGTCATGACTCGCACCGCGGTGCGCGTGATTCGCGAGGTGTCGTCACCGCATGGGTTCAACACGGGTCTGAATCTCGGCGGCGCCGCAGGTGGTTCGCTCAGCGATCACTTGCACCAGCACGTTGTTCCACGCTGGGGTGGTGACGCCAATTTCATGACCGTCATCGGCTCCGCCAAGGTACTGCCGCAACTGCTGCACGAAACGCGCGATCTCCTGGCCGAGGCGTGGCCGGTCGCTGACGAAGCGGGCTAGTCGTTCCCGTCGCTCAGCCGGCGTCGAGGATCTTCTTCGCAGCGTTCTGTGGCATCGGTTCGTAACCGCGCAGTGCGCGCGCAAAAGTGCCGGTGCCGTGTGACATCGAGCGCAGATCAATGGCGTACCGAGTGAGTTCGCTCTGCGGAACCTCAGCGCGAATGAGCGTTCGACCCGACGTCTCTGGTTCGGTGCCGCTCAGTCGCCCCCGGCGTGTTGACATGTCACTCATGACGGCGCCCACGTATTCGTCGGAGACGCTGACCTCAATCTGGTCGACTGGTTCAAGCAGCGAGACGCGTGCTTTCGACGCGGCGTCCTTGAGTGCAAGGCCACCCGCGTGCTGGAAGGCCATGTCGCTGCTGTCGACCGAGTGCGATTTGCCATCGCGCAACGTCACCTTCAGGTCGACGACCGGGTACCCAGCCAGCAGTCCGTGTGCCATCTGAGTGCGGATGCCCTTTTCGACGCTCGGGATGTAGTTGCGAGGAACGGATCCACCGACCACTGCATCGACGAACTCGAAACCAGAGCCGAGGGGGAGTGGTTCAACTGAGATGTCGACCACCGCGAATTGACCGTGTCCGCCGCTCTGCTTGACCAGTCGGCCATGTCCGTCGGCGGGTTCGGCGAAGGCTTCACGCAGCGAAATGCGCAGCGGAACGACATCGACTGAAACTCCGTGGCGGTTGGTGAGGCGATCGAGAACCACGTCGGCGTGCGCTTCACCGAGACACCACAACACCAACTGTCCAGTCTCGTGACTGTTCTCGAGGCGCAGTGTCGGGTCTTCAGCGGTGAGGCGGTTTAACGCTTGGCCGAGCCGATCTTCATCAGCGGTGGAGTGGGCGACGATTGCGAGGGGCAGTAACGGGTCGGGCATCAGCCACGGCTGCATCAGGAGAGGTCGCTCAACGGACGACAGGGTGTCGCCCGTCTCCGCGTGCAGCAACTTGGCTACGGCCACGATGTCGCCCGCGATAGCGCGCGACAACGTTCGCTGCGTTCGACCGAGCGGTGACGTCACCGCACCGACTTTCTCATCGAGGTCGTGGTCATGGTCGCGGTCGGCAAAGTGACCCGACACGTGCAAGACCTGGTCGGGAGTCAATGTTCCGGAAAACACGCGTACGAGTGACAAGCGGCCAACATACGGGTCGGTCGTGGTCTTCACGACTTCAGCGAGCAGGGGGCCCGAGGGGTCGCAGGTAAGCGGCTCGACAGGGCTTTCCCTGATGTCAGTCACAGTGGGCAGGGGGTGTTCCAGTGGCGAGGGGAAACCACGTGTCACTAGATGCATCACCTCGGTGAGACCAAAACCCGCAGGCTCAACGGCAGTGCCAAGCACCGGGTAGAACGAGCCTCGAGAGATTGCTGCCTCAAGGTCGGTGATGAGAGTGTCTTCATCAACGGGCTCACCATCGAGCCACCGATCCATCAGTGTTTCGTCTTCAGATTCGGTGATGATGCTTTCGATCAACTCGTTGCGGGCATCGTCGGTGAGAGACACGTGTTCGGCATCGGGTTCGCGCTCACTGCGATTACCACCGCTGTAGTCGATGACTCGTCGTGCGAGAAGGTCAAGGAGGCCGGCTGCGCCGCCCTCGTCGGCGGCCATGGGTAGATAAAGCGGCATGACGCCGTCGCCCAATACGCGCTGGCAGATGGCGATCATCTCGTCGAAATCGGCACGTGGATGGTCGACGCGGGTCACCACGATGGCTCGCGGCATACCCACCACAGCGCATTCCTGCCACAGCAGCGCGGTGACGGCGTCGACACCGTCGACGGCTGACACGACGAATAGTGCGGCGTCAGCGGCGCGCAGACCCGCGCGCAGGTCACCCACATAGTCGGCGTAACCGGGTGTGTCGATGAAGTTGACCTTGACGCCGTTCCACATCACCGGCGCAATCGATAACCCAATCGAGCGTTGCTGGCGTTGTTCGGACTCGTCGAAGTCGCTGACCGTCGAACCGTCCTCAACCCGACCTGCTCGAGTGATGGTGCCGGTCATCGCCAGCAGTGACTCGAGCAAGGTGGTTTTCCCTGAGCCACTGGGGCCCACGAGCACTACATTGCGGAGAAGGGCCGGATCATCGACCTCGGGACCCTTCTGTTCGCGCCCACGCGCATTCGACTCAGCCACACTCGAAGCCTGCCCGGGTCGGGCCGCTCTGGCAAGGGACCTCCGTCCGGGCCGTCGTGCCCGAAGTACCTCGCGACAGCTTGTCGGTACCATCGGAACACCGAGGCGGTCGGCGCCCGGCCACGGAGACGGGACGGTGGCGTGCTCAACAATCAGGATGTCCGGCGAGCAGTCTCCGGAATTGTCGAGCCGCCAGCTCGCCTCCTGCTCCGAATGCACGTCTCGCCCGATGCCGTCACCATCGTCGGAACTCTCGGTGTGGTGGCACTGTCTGTGATCTTTATCGCTTCGGGACAATTCCTCTGGGCGATGCTCGCAGCACTCATCTTCGCGCCCTCCGACATGATCGACGGAACCATGGCACGCCTTTCAGGACGAAGTGGGCCCTGGGGCGCCTTCTTGGATTCGACCCTTGACCGCATCGCTGATGGGGCCGTGTTTGGTGCACTCATCTATTGGTACGCCTCGCAGCAGGAATTCGCCACGAGTGTGGCCGCGATGCTGGCCCTCATCGGTGGATTCGTGGTGTCGTACTCCCGTGCGCGGGCTGAGGGTCTTGGCATGACGTGTGACGTGGGATTTGCTGAACGCACTGAGCGGATGCTCTTCGTCGCACTCGGTCTCATTCTGACCGGTGCGGGCCTGACGCTGGCGATGCCGATTCTGCTGTGGATCTTGGTCATCGTCGTGTGGGTCACCGCGATCCAGCGGATCGTGCATGTGCGAGGCCAAGCACTGGGTTCGGAGGCTGCCTCGTGAGTCGGGCATCTGATCGCATGGTGGTGGCGGGATTCACCGTTGGTTGGTCGGCCGTTCGGCGCATGCCTGAAGGAGCCGCGTACGCGATGTTCGAGCGGCTGGCCGATATCTCCTGGCGCAAGCGGGGCAAGGGCGTGACTCGCCTTGAGCACAACCTCGATCGTGCGCTGGGTGGACTTCCGGAAAAGGAACTGCGCGAATTGAGTCGCGCAGGTATGCGCTCGTACATGCGCTACTACTGTGACGCTTTTCGGATGCCGGGCTGGAGTGATGAACGCCTCGCGACTCGATTCACCCTTGAGAACTACGAACGGCTCCACGTAGCCCTTGCCGAAGGAAAGGGAGCCATTGTCTCACTGCCCCATTCGGGCAACTGGGATCACGCTGGTGCGTGGGCGGCTGCCGAATTCGGGGGAGTGACCACCGTTGCAGAGCGGCTCAAGCCCGAAGAGTTGTTTGAGAAGTTCGTGAAATTCCGTCGCGCACGCAATATTGAGGTGTTGCCTCATGCGGGTGGCGATGTCCCAGTGAGCGCGATCTTTAGTCAGCGGTTGCGAGAGGGCAAACTCGTCGCGTTCCTCGGCGATCGCGATCTCAGTGATCGCGGTATTGAGATGAACTATCTCGGTGGAATCAGCAAGTTGCCCACCGGGCCGGCCGCACTTGCCGTCGATACCGGCGCACCCCTTTTTCCCGGAACGCTTTGGTACAGCAAAGAGAATGGCATGGGTCATATTCACGAGCCGTTGGTGGTTCCCCAAGAAGGTGATCGTGCTGAACGCATTCGCATCGTCACCGAGAATCTCGCGCGTGTGTTTGAGCAAGGTGTGCGTGATCATCCGGAAGACTGGCACATGCTCTCTCGGGTCTACGTTGATGAGCCGCGTGGGCAAGAGGGTCGAGCACCCGCATGAGGATTGGCCTCGTGTGTCCCTACGACTGGGATGTACCCGGAGGCGTGAAGTCGCACGTGCGCGATCTCGCACAGGAGTTGATTCGCAAAGGTCACTCGGTGAGCGTGTTGGCTCCAACCAAAGACGACGGCGAAGTGGAGTCGTACGTTGTACCAGCGGGGCGATCAACTGCCGTTCGCTATAACGGGTCAGTGGCGCGGCTGAAGTTCGGAGTGGGCGCGACACAAACTGTGCGTCGATGGATTCGCGAAGGCGAGTTTGACGTACTGCATATTCACGAACCAGCGGCGCCGAGTCTGGGCATCATCGCGTGCTGGGTGGCGAATGGCCCGGTCGTCGGAACATGGCACTCCTCTCATGAGCGATCGCGCATGTTGCTGGCGGTGAATGGCCCCATCCAAACCGCCATGGAGAAACTCAGCGCTCGAATTGCCGTCAGTGAAGCGGCGCGACGCACGCTTGTTCAGCATGTCGGCGGCGACGCCGTGCTCATTCCCAATGGTGTCAACTGCAGTGCGTACGCAGATGGAACTGCGCGATCGGGCTGGTCCGGTGATGGTGGCACCCTGATGTTCCTCGGTCGCATTGATGAACCGCGCAAAGGACTTCAGGTGCTGATCGATGCCATGCCTGCGATCCTCAAACGGCATCCCAATCTGCGCTGTCTGGTGGCCGGGCCAGGTGATGTCGACGACATCGTTGACTCCCTGTCGGATGAGGTGCGCCCGCACCTTGAGTTCCTCGGACTCGTCAGTGATCAGGACAAGGTCGACGCGTTGCATTCGGTTGACATCTACGTGGCTCCTCACACTGGTGGTGAATCGTTCGGCATCGTGCTCCTCGAAGCGATGGCGGCCGGAACGCCGGTGGTTGCTAGTGATCTGCCCGCGTTCGACCGGGTTCTTGACCGTGGTCGTTGCGGCGAGGAATTCACTACCGGCGATTCGGCGGCATTGGCGCAAGCCGTCAGTGACTTGCTCGACGATCCGGCGCGACGTGATCACCTGTCGGCTGTCGGACTGCGACGCGCACACGAATACGACTGGGCGAGTGTGGCTCGCGAGATCGTGGAGGTCTACGAGAGCGTCACGGTTGGTGCGGGGCCTGTGCAGTGCGATCTTCGTGGCCAGATTGTTGGCCGGCTTGCGCGCTTCTCTCGTTCGTCTGAGAGCGGAGAGTCGTCGTGACGTGGATGTGGTGGGCGATCGGCATCGGGGTTCTGCTGATCTTTGGTTTGTACCTGTCGCAGGTTGCAGGTCGCGTCGATCGCTTGCACTTGCGTATCGAAGCAGCGGCGAACGCTCTGGAAGTACAACTGGCGAGGCGCAGTGGAGTTGTTTCGGAAATCGCCGGATCCGGCATCCTCGATCCCGCGTCAAGCGTGGTGTTGGGAGAGGCCGCAGCAGCGGCCCGTGAAGTGGAACCCGATGACTTCGACGCCGTGTCGATTGTCGAGAGCGAACTCACCGGAGCATTGGCGGCGGCGTTTGCTGAGCGCGAAGATGTCGAAGTTCTTGATGAGATTCCAGAAGTGCCGATGGCTGACGTCCTTGAGACGGCGTGCAGGCGAGTGCAATTGGCCCGACGGTTTCACAACGATGCTGTGCGGTCGTGTTTGGCTATTCGGCAGAGGCGGCTCGTGCAGCTGTTCGGACTGGCCGGTCACACTCCGTTACCGACCACGATCGAGCTCGATGATGCGATTCCTTCGGGGTTTGGCTCCCGCTAGATCGGCCTCAGTCGCCGACCTTTGGCTCAGGTCCTAGGATGGAAATGCCCGAGCGGCCTCGCGTAGGCCCTTGATCGACCCGAAGAGGTTCACCGTGACCAGCCCAGACGAACAGACCAACCCGCACCTCGGAACCGCGCGCGTGAAGCGGGGTATGGCAGAAATGCTCAAGGGTGGCGTGATCATGGACGTGGTCACGGCCGATCAGGCCAAGATTGCTGAAGATGCGGGCGCAGTAGCGGTCATGGCGCTCGAGCGGGTGCCCGCCGATATCCGTGCTGAGGGTGGCGTGTCGCGGATGAGCGACCCCGACATGATCGACAGCATCGTTGCCGCTGTCACCATTCCCGTGATGGCCAAGGCACGCATCGGCCACTTTGCTGAGGCTCAGATTCTGCAGGCACTCGGGGTCGACTACATCGACGAATCCGAAGTGCTCACGCCGGCCGACTACGCCAACCACATCGACAAGTGGGCCTTCACGGTTCCGTTCGTGTGCGGTGCCACCAACTTAGGTGAGGCGCTGCGTCGCATCACTGAGGGCGCAGCGATGATTCGCTCGAAGGGCGAAGCAGGTACGGGTGACGTTTCCAATGCCACCACGCACATGCGCAAGATTCGCGGCGAACTTCGTCGACTCAATTCAATGTCTCCCGATGAGTTGTACGTTGCGGCGAAGGAATTGCAGGCGCCGTACGACCTCGTGGTCGAAGTGGCCAAGGCCGGCAAGCTCCCGGTGGTGCTCTTCACCGCCGGTGGTATCGCCACTCCGGCCGACGCAGCGATGATGATGCAACTCGGCGCCGAGGGTGTATTCGTCGGTTCGGGCATTTTCAAGTCCGGTGATCCGGTCAAGCGTGCACAGGCCATCGTGCAGGCCACGCTCAACTACGACAACCCCGACGTCGTGGCAAAGGTGTCGCGCGGACTGGGTGAGGCCATGGTCGGAATCAACGTGGCTGACATCCCCGTGCACCACCGCCTCGAAGACCGGGGCTGGTGAGCCGAGGCCTTTCGATGGCCTCATCCGAACCACGTATCGGGGTGCTCGCACTCCAAGGTGATGTACGTGAACACGAGCACATGTTGCAGCAATGTGGTGCTTCGACCGCGCGAGTTCGTACACCTGAAGATCTTGAGACGGTCATTGCGCTCGTGATTCCTGGCGGCGAGTCGAGCACGATGTCGCTGCTGGCCCGAACCTCGGGGCTGCTTGAGCCGCTGCGCGCGCGCGTTGCTGGTGGAATGCCTGCCTATGGTTCGTGCGCCGGCATGATCATGCTCGCCGACCGCATCATCGATGGACGTTCCGATCAGCAGACCATCGGCGGAATCGACATGACGGTACGGCGCAATGCTTTTGGTCGGCAAATCGACTCGTTCGAGGCTGACCTGCACCTGCCGACCCTCGAGGGACCGGCGATGCACGGAATCTTCATTCGGGCACCGTGGGTGGAACAGGTGGGCGAGTCGGTGGAAGTGATCGGCAGGGTTGAAGGTGGACCTGCCGCGGGTAGGATCGTCGCTGTCCGTCAGAACGTCCTGTTGGCAACCGCCTTTCACCCTGAGTTAACGGGCGACCTGCGGGTGCACCGGCACTTCGTCGAGATTGTGAGAGGTCAGACATGAGCGGCCATTCCAAGTGGGCCACCACCAAGCACAAGAAGGCCGTCGTCGACGCCAGGCGAGGCAAGCTCTTTGCCAAGCTGATCAAGAACATTGAAGTCGCCGCGCGTACCGGCGGTGGAGACCCGCTGGGTAACCCGACCCTCTACGACGCCATTCAGAAGGCAAAGAAGACTTCGGTTCCCAACGACAACATTGAGCGCGCAGTCAAGCGCGGATCGGGTCTGGAAGCCGGCGGCGCCGATTGGCAAACGATCATGTATGAGGGCTACGGACCCAACGGGGTGGCGGTTCTCATCGAGTGCCTCACCGATAACCGCAACCGGGCGGCCTCCGAGGTGCGGGTGGCGATGACGCGCAACGGGGGCAGCATGGCCGACCCGGGCAGTGTGTCGTACCTGTTTTCGCGCAAGGGTGTCATCATCGTGAAGGGCGAGTCAGTCACCGAGGATCAGATCCTCGATGCGGTTCTTGATGCGGGCGCCGAAGAGGTGAATGACCTCGATGGATCCTTCGAAATCGTCAGTGAAGCCACCGATCTGGTCGCAGTGCGCACAGCGTTGCAAGCCGCTGGCATCGACTACGAGTCGGCCGACGGGTCGTTCCTACCCAGCGTCACTGTTTCCCTCGATGCCGACGGAGCCACCAAGGTGTTTCAGCTCATTGAGGCACTGGAAGACAGTGATGATGTACAGAATGTGTATGCGAACTTCGATGTGAGTGACGAGATCTACGAGCAAATGGGCTAACCACCCACGCCCCATACCTTTTTCCGCATGGGGGTCAGTAAGCACGCATAGAGGCAGTCTTTCTTCCCCATCAACTGCTCGAGGAGAGGACCCGCCGTGACGGATGAAACGATGACGCCACCCGCGAAGAAGGCTCCCGCCAAGAAGACGCCCGCGAAGAAGGTGCCCGCGAAGAAGACGCCTGCCGAGAAGACGCCTGCGAAGAAGACGCCTGCCAACAGGACGCCTGCGAAGAAGGCGCCTGCGAAGCCCGCTCCAAAGAAACCCACCGGGCCGGTGCTGCAGCCGCAACGACTGTCGGGATGGGACTTTGCGACCTGGCGCGGCGCCGCGGGCGACCCGTCACTGCGTTCGCCCATCATTGGTCTGATCCTTCTGGACGGAACCCCGGATTGGGACCGCCTCGTCGAGCGGTTCGACCGCGCCTCACGACTGGCGCCGGTGCTGCGTCAGAAGGTTGTCACCGGACCTGTTGACACGATGACCCCTCGACTGATGGTCGATCCCGACTTTGACCTCTCGTTTCACCTCAGGCGTTTCCGCATCAGCCTCCCCGGAAACTGGGATCAGGTCCTTGATGAGGTGCGCCGCCAGAGCATGACTGACTTCGACCTGCAGCGACCGCTCTGGCGCGTCACCGTGTTGGAAGGTCTTGAAGGCAACCGTTCAGCGCTGATGATCAAGCTGAACCACACGATCGCCGACGGCCAAGGGGCCATGTTGCTCGGTGCCACAGTCGTTGACTTCGTTCCTGAAGGTGTCGATCTAGGTCCGATGCCGGAAGCACCGGTCGCGGCCGACATCGATCAGATGGGACTCGTTGCGCACGCGATGAAGGAAGCCAGCGGCCGGATGGCACGTTCGGCGCGTGAGGCGGTAGAGGCGGCTCTGCCCGTCTTGGGCAAATTGCTCAGCAGTCCTGCCGAGGCAGTCGATGATGTGGCCACCCTGGTACGCAGCATTGCCCGATTCGTCTCAGTGCCATCAAGTCCGCTTTCGCCCTCGATGACCGGGCGCAGTATCAACTACCACTTCGTCACGTATGACCTGCCGCTCGCTGAACTCAAGGCGGCCGGAAAGAGTCGCGGCTTGTCACTCAACGATGCCTTCATGGGCGCCATTACCGGTGGACTTGGCCGCTACCACGATGAGCGTGGCGAACCTGTCACGTCGCTGCGCGTCAACATGCCCATCAGCCTGCGCAAACACGGCGAGAGCGCATCGAATGCAGTAACGATCGCGCGGTTCGAGGTGCCCGTTTCATCCGATGATCTCGATGGCCGCATGCACACGATTCACGACACGGTCGTTTCATGGCGCAACGAGCCGGCACTCGGGCTGGCCGATGCGCTCGCCGAGATGAGTCGACTCGTTCCTTCAGAAGTACTGGCGGCGGCCGCTCGCACGAGCGATTTCACCGCAAGTAATGTCCCCGGGGTGCCGGTTCCGGTGTGGGTCGCGGGTGCGCAGGTTCTACGTATGTACCCGATGGTCTCGACCATCGGTGCCGCCGTTAACGTCACCTTGCTGTCGTACGCAGGATTGGCCAGCGTAGGCCTGTCGACTGACGATGCCGCCGTACTCGATCGTGAACTCTTCGCACGCTGTATGGGCGAAGGTTTCGCCGAAGTGGTCGGGCGGCCGATCCTGCCGGCTGACCCGCTCGGATCGTCTGCGCTGGCGCTCGACGGTAGCGATCCAGTCTGATCGGGTCGGCGCGTCGGTGGTCCCGAAGACAGGGCGGGGCCGATAGCATCCGAACACATGTTCGGATAATTGCGCGTAGCGGGTTGTAGCCGCGTGCCGGTACCGGGAGGTAAGTCGTGCGCGTTCTCGGCGTCGATCCCGGACTGACTCGATGTGGCATCGGAGTAGTCGAAGGAGCTCCGGGCCGTTCGCTTCACTTGGTGCACGTGGAGGTGATTCGAACTCCCGCCGACGCCGATTTGGCCCTGCGATTACTTGCTGTGGCCGATGGTGTTCGGCGCGTCCTCGAACAGTTCGAGCCCGACCAGGTCGCGGTCGAGCGTGTCTTCAGTCAGCACAACGTGCGCACGGTCATGGGAACCGCACAGGCGGCAGGTGCGGCTCTGACCGAGGCCGCGCGGGCCGGGATTCCCGTGATGATGCGTACGCCCAGTGAAGTCAAAGCAGCCGTCACCGGAAGCGGCCGGGCCGACAAGGCTCAGGTCGGAGCCATGGTCGCCCGGCTGCTCTCACTTGATGCTGTCCCTCGACCCGCCGATGCCGCAGATGCCCTTGCGCTGGCGATCACTCAGATCTGGCGCGGTTCGGCCGAGGCACGCCTCGAAGCGGCCCTGCGCGGTGCCGCCCGATGATCGCCTCTGTACGCGGAATCGTGCTGCACAAAGGCATCGACAATGCAGTAATCGAAGTAGGTGGGGCGGGCTTGCTCGTTCAGTGCACCCCGGCAACGGTCGCGTCACTGCGCCTCGGCGACATGGTTACTCTCTCAACCGCGCTCGTTGTGCGTGAAGATTCCCTGACCCTGTTCGGTTTTGCCGACGCAGACGAACGCAGTGTCTTTGAGTCTGTGCAGACAGTCAGTGGAATCGGTCCCCGCATCGCGCTGGCGATGCTTGCGGCCCTTCGCCCTGACGACATCCGTCGTGCGGTGGCGACAGGTGATGTGGCCACGCTGACCAAGGTTTCCGGCATCGGCAGCAAGGGTGCGCAACGACTTGTGCTGGAATTGAAGGATCGGCTGGCGCCGCCCTCCTCAATGGCGAGTTTCACTGACCACGCGGCAGCTGATTGGCAGAGTCAGGTACATGGTGCACTCACTGCACTCGGATGGACATCCCGCGAGGCCGATGAGGCGATCGAGCGAGTTCGTGTCGATGTCGAGTCGGCAGAACTCGCACCCGACGTTCCCGTGCTGTTGCGCGCTGCCCTTCGCAGTCTGGACCGCGGATGAGCGAATCAGAGCCCGACATCGTTGATGCTGAGGCGTCATTCGACGACCGAGCCATCGAGGGAGCCCTGCGGCCGCGTGACCTTGATGAATTTGTGGGACAAGCGCGTGTCAAAGCGCAACTCGGATTAGTGCTTGAGGCCGCGCGGCAACGCGGGCGCGCCGCCGACCACATCCTGCTTTCTGGTCCACCGGGGCTCGGGAAGACCACACTGGCGATGATCGTCTCGGGTGAACTCGGTGTGCCCCTGCGCATCACCAGTGGCCCGGCGATCCAGCACGCTGGCGATCTGGCGGCAGTGCTGTCCAGTCTTGAACCGGGTGAAGTGCTCTTCCTCGACGAGGTACATCGCATGGCTCGACCTGCCGAGGAAATGCTCTACCTCGCGATGGAGGACTTCCGCGTCGATGTGGTGGTGGGCAAGGGCCCGGGGGCGACGGCGATTCCCCTAGAGCTGCCTCCGTTCACTGTGGTCGGTGCTACGACGAGGGCGGGGCTACTGCCGGGGCCGTTGCGCGACCGCTTCGGATTCACCGCGCATATGGACTTCTACTCGACCGATGAACTCGAGCAGATCTTGGTGCGCAGTGCGCGACTCCTCGCGGTCGACCTTGATGCCGAGGCTGGTGCCGAAATCGCCTCACGCAGTCGTGGAACACCGCGTATCGCTAACCGACTCTTGCGTCGCGTACGTGATTACGCGCAGGTCGAAGGCTCGGGCCGAATCGACCGGGCCACGGCGCAATCGGGACTTGACCTGTTTGACGTTGATCTGCTCGGACTCGATCGCCTCGATCGGGCCGTCCTCGACGCCTTGGTTCGGCGGTTCGGCGGAGGTCCGGTGGGAGTGTCGACGTTGGCGGTGGCAGTGGGGGAGGAGTCGACCACCCTGGAAGAGGTCGCCGAGCCGTTCCTCGTGCGTGCTGGACTACTGGCCCGAACCCCTCGCGGAAGGGTTGCGACCCCTGCGGCATGGGCTCATTTGGGACTCCAGCCGCCTGGCCCGGCGGCGCCAGATCAGCCCCAACTTGACCTGTGAACCGGGCCTTGACAGACCAACGCCCTTCGCTCCCCTAAGATCGGTCGAAACGGTCACCGATCTCCGGTCGACCCGCCGATGCCTCAACCCATGACGAGGAGCGCTACCCCATGGACTCCAGCGTCTTTCCGCTGCTCTTTCTCGTCGCGGTGGCCGCGGCCTTCTGGCTGCTGATCCTGCGCCCAGCAAAGGCGCGCGCCGCCACACAACGTTCACTCATCGAAAGCGTTACCCCGGGCGATCGCATCCTGATGGCCTCGGGCATGATCGGCACGGTCGTCACTCGTGGTGATGGTGAACTGGAAATCGAAATCGCTCCGTCGGTCGTTGTCACGATCGTCGACCAAGCGGTAGCACGAGTACTTACTACTCCCACGGTCGATGAAGAGTCGGGAACTGATCAGACCGCTGCACCGTCAGGATCAACAACAGACACTAATTAGTCCGCGGCAGCGCGGACTCGACAGACACTCGATCAGGAAGGCACACCACGGTGGCCCAGCAACAGACACCCGCGCGACCCGGGCGGTCCTTGGCCATCCTTGCCCTTGCTGTGATCGGGCTCATTGTCTGGGCGTTCTGGCCGGGAGTGCCGAACTCGCCGCAACTGGGTCTCGATCTGCGCGGTGGTACTCAGGTCATCCTCAAGCCGCGTGCGCTCAACGATCAGACCATTAGTGATCAGCAATTGCAGCAGACGGTTGAAATCATCAGGCAGCGTGTCAACGGCCTTGGTGTTGCTGAGGCAGAAGTCAGCACTCAGGGGTCTGGCAATAACGCGGCCATCATTGTGTCGATCCCGGGTGTGAGCGACAACGGAATTGCTGAGTCGCTCAAGCAGACGGCATTGCTCGATTTCCGGGCAGTCGAAGCTGAGGCCGCCGGATCGCCGCAGCCCATTCCCACCCCGTCGCCGAGTGCCTCGGCGTCGGGTTCGGCGTCGGGTTCGGCAACGGCGACCCCTTCGGCGAGTGCTTCGGCAACGGCGACCCCTTCGGCGAGTGCTTCGGCGAGCCAGTCGGCGTCCCCTAGCCCATCGGCAACCGGTAACGGTGCGCCCGTGCCGAACCTCGTGCGTGCGGCAACGACGACTCCGAGCCCGTCGGCAAGCGCGAGTGCCAGCCCGACCACCGCAGCGTCACCGTCGCCTTCGGCGAGGCCCACGACTCCTGCCGATGCACTCATCCCGCCGATCCAGAGCAAGACGAACGACGTGGCACTGCAGAAGAAGTTCCTTGAACTCGACTGTTCGGTGCCGGGCGCCACCAGCGGCGGAACTCCTGACGATCCGGCCCAGTGGCTCGTCACGTGCTCGCAAGATGGCAAGGCGAAGTATCTGCTTCAGCCAGCATTCATTCGCGGCACCAACGTCACTGACGCCACAGCAGCGCTTCCTCAGGGCGGCACGACCTACACGGTCAACTTGAGCTTCGATACTGAAGGTCAGAAGAAGCTGGCCGAAGTCAGCCAGAACATCTACCAACTCGCTCCGCCGCAGAACCAGTTCGCGATCGTTCTCGACAGCCTCGTCGTCTCGAGTCCGTACTTCCGCGAACCGATTCTTGGTGGAACCGCCCAAATCGAAGGTTCGTTCACGCAGCAAGAAGCGAAGGCCCTTTCCAACGTTCTGAAGTACGGCGCTCTTCCGCTCACCCTTGACCTGAGCCAGTCGACCTCAATCTCGCCGACGCTTGGTGATGACCAACTCAAGGCGGGTATCGCTGCAGGATTACTCGGCCTGATTCTCGTGGCCCTGTATCTGTTGCTCTACTACCGCGCGCTGGGGCTGGTGGCGGTCTTCAGTTTGGTGGTCGCAGGAATTATCACCTACTGCGGGTTCGTGGTGCTGGGCCGCACGATCGGGTTCACCCTGACCTTGGCCGGCATCGCTGGTGCGATTGTGGCCATCGGTATTACGGCTGACTCCTTTATCGTCTATTTCGAACGTATCCGCGATGAAATCCGAGATGGCCGCACGCTGCGTGCCGCCTGCGATGCAGGTTGGGTTCGAGCTCGACGCACCATCTTGGCTGCTGACTTCGTGTCATTGCTTGCGGCCGTTGTCCTGTACCTGCTCAGTGTGGGTGGGGTGCGCGGGTTCGCCTTCACATTGGGAATGACAACGTTGATTGACATTGCGGTTGCCTTCCTCTTCACTCGTCCGGTGGTAAGCGTTCTGGCCCGTAACTCGTGGTTTGCGAAGGGTGGTCCGATGACCGGCCTCGATCCGCAGCGTCTGGGTGTCGACAGCATTCCCACGGCATCCACCTCACGACGACGAAGTACTTCCAGCGCTGGAAAGGGGGCCTGATGTCTCGTTTCGGAACCCTCGGTGCGAATCTCTACCGCGGCCAAGTGAGCTACGACTTTGTTGGCAAGCGCAAGATCTGGTACTCGATTTCGGCGATCATCTTGATCGTTGCGATCGGTTCCCTGCTCTTCCGCGGCCTCAACCTTGGTATCGAGTTCAAGGGTGGCGCCGAATTCCTCGTGCCGTCATCGTCGGCAACGATTAACCAAGCTCGCGACGTGGCGGTGAAAGCTGGAATCGCCGATCCAATAGTGACTCAGTTGGGTACCGGTGCCTTGCGCGTCCAGACCCGACCTCTGTCACTGGCCGAAACCAACGCGCTGCGCACGGGACTTGGAGAATTGGCGTCAGTGCCAGCGTCCGATGTCGATGCGCAGATTGTCGGGCCCTCGTGGGGCGCTGACATCACAAGCAAGGCCCTCCAAGCGCTGATTGTGTTCCTCATCCTGGTGGCGATCTTCCTTTCGGTGTACTTCGAATGGCGAATGGCGGTTGCGGCACTCGTCGCGCTGGTTCACGACGTCGTCATCACCATTGGTATCTATGCGCTGACCGGATTTGAGGTCACGCCGGCCACCGTCGTGGGTGTGCTGACGATCTTGGGTTACTCGTTGTACGACACTGTGGTCGTGTTCGACAAGGTGCGCGAAAACACACGTGGAATCGCGGGTCAGTCGCGTGTTACCTACTCGGAAGCCGCCAACCTCGCACTCAACCAGACGTTGGTTCGATCGATCAACACCACGGTCGTCGCGCTGCTGCCGGTGGTGTCGATTCTGATCGTGGGAGTGTGGCTGCTCGGTGCTGGCACGCTCAAGGACCTCGCACTTGCACTCTTCATCGGGTTGCTCGCCGGTGCCTATTCTTCCTTGTTCATCGCGACCCCGGTGTTGTGTCAGCTCAAGGAGCGCGATCCTGCGATGCAGGCGGTACGGGCCCGCGTCGAGGCACGCAATGCCGGACGGCCGACCGGAAAAGGTAGCGGCAGCGTCGCGGTGATGGAAGGCGATGAGGGCGGAGCGGTTTCCGGCGAGGATGCCAGCGGAGCAGATTTGGCAGCTCAGGTTGATTCCGATGCCGAGGCCGCTGTACGCGGTGGTGGCGGCCGTAACCAGCCCAAGCGCACGACTAAGCGCAAGCGCTGACCACGAGCCGACGCGATCACCGCCGGGTCACCTACACTGTTGGTGGGGTGACGCGATGACCGATGAGGTGCTGAGTCCGCCGTCCGACGGCGTCGACTCCGGCGTGCCCGCGGTCGCACTAGAAGTCGGCGGTGAGCGGCGGATACGTAATCGTCTTGCACGTCTGGCTCCAGGACGACGACAATCAAACCCCGAGATCGAACCCATTGTGCGTACGGTCAAGCAGTTTCATCCGCGCGCTGACACCGAGATTATCGAGCGAGCCTACGAAGTTGCGGCTTACCATCACCGCAATCAGACGCGGCGCAGTGGCGATCCGTACATCACGCACCCCGTGGCAGTCGCTGGCATTCTTGCCGACCTCGGTATGACGGCACCTACGTTGGCGGCCGCTCTGTTGCACGACACGGTCGAAGACACCGAGTACTCACTCGATCTTCTCCGAGCCGACTTCGGCGAAGAAATCGCCCGGCTCGTTGATGGGGTCACCAAACTCGACCGAGTCAAGTACGGGCAGTCGTCGGCCGCCGAGACGGTGCGCAAAATGGTCGTGGCCATGGCGCGCGACATTCGTGTGTTGGTCATCAAGTTGGCAGACCGATTGCACAACATGCGCACACTGTCGTTCATGCCTCCCGACAAGCAGGAGCGCAAGGCGAGAGAGACACTCGAGATCTTTGCACCGTTGGCGCATCGCCTCGGGATGAATACCATCAAGTGGGAACTAGAGGACCTTTCGTTCGCCACCCTGTACCCCAAGATGTACGAGGAAATCGTGCATCAGGTTGAGCAGCAGGCACCTGAACGTGAAAAGGATCTGCAAGAACTCGTCGGAATCATCGACGGAGATATGCGTGGTTCGCGCATTCGTGGAGCGGTCACCGGGCGACCCAAGCATTACTACTCGGTCTACCAAAAGATGATCGTGCGCGGCCGTGACTTGTCAGACATCTACGACCTCATCGGTGTGCGCATCCTCGTTGATTCGATTCGCGATTGCTACGCGGTGCTCGGCATCCTGCACGCGCGGTGGAATCCGGTTCCGGGTCGGTTCAAGGACTACATTGCCATGCCGAAGTTCACCATGTACCAATCACTGCACACCACGGTGATCGGTCCGCACGGCAAGCCGGTCGAGATTCAGATTCGCACCCACGAGATGCACCGCGCCGCCGAGTACGGTGTCGCGGCACACTGGCGCTACAAGCAAACCAGCGTCGGTGGAAAAGCCAGTCCCGACGATCTGGGCTGGTTGCGTCAACTCTTGGAGTGGCAGCGCGAAACCGAAGATCCCGACGAATTCCTTGAGAGTTTGCGCTACGACCTCGCCGACCAGGAAACATTTGTTTTCACACCCAAGGGTGATGTGGTGGCTCTACCGGCTGGGGCCACGCCGGTCGACTTCGCGTACGCGGTGCACACCGAGGTGGGTCACCGCTGTATCGGTGCTCGAGTCAACGGCAAACTCGTCGCACTTGAATCACCCCTCGCCAATGGTGATGCGGTCGAGATCTTCACGAGCAAGGCAGAGGGTGCTGGCCCATCGCGCGACTGGCTGGGTTTTGTGCGCAGCGGTCGTGCACGCAGCAAAATCAAGGCGTGGTTCTCCAAGGAGCGGCGCGAAGAGAGTATTGAACACGGCAAGGAAGCCATCATCCGCGCCGTGCGAAAGCAGGGTCTGCCACTGCATCGACTGATTAACACGCAGTCGCTCTCGTCAGTGGCTAACGACCTGCACCTCGCAGATGTGACGAGTTTGTACGCAGCGGTGGGTGAGAGTCGTATCTCCGCGGCCGCTGTCGTCGATCGTTTGGTAGCAGCGTTGGGTGGCGCCGAAGGTGCCCTCGAAGATATGGCCGAAGCGGCGACACCGTCTCGAGTGAGCCCCACCCGTGCACGAACCCAAGGTGATCCGGGCGTGATTGTCCGAGGTGCCGACGATGTCTGGGTGAAGTTGGCACGGTGTTGCACTCCCGTTCCGGGTGATGACATTCTCGGGTTCGTCACTCGAGGGCAAGGCGTCTCGGTGCACCGCATCAGCTGTTCAAATGCGGCATCCCTCCAGGCCGAACCCGATCGAATTCTGGAAGTCGATTGGGCGCCAACGAATCAGAGTGTGTTCCTCGTGAATATTCAGGTGGAGGCACTCGACCGATCGCGATTGCTCAGTGACGTGACACGTGTGTTGTCCGACGCCCACGTCAACATTTTGAGTGCTGCGGTGTCAACGACGCGTGATCGGGTCGCGCTCAGCCGGTTCACCTTCGAACTGGCAGATGCCACACACCTGGGCAGCGTGCTGAAGGCAGTGCGCGGTGTCGAAGGTGTCTACGACGTCTACCGGGTGTGAATTAAGCCCTGCCCGCAACACGCGGAAACACGTGGCTAGGAGTACTCAGCGAGCGAACGTTGAGCAGCGGCGAGCAACTCACGCATGCCAGCGACTGACTCAGCGGCTTTAGCCGCTGCGGCAGCGTCGCCCTTCGCCTCGGCGGCAGCTTGCTGTGCTTGCATTTTCGCGAGGGCTGCCTCGAACTTCTCTACGGTGTTCTCGGCGAAAGCACGCTTTGCCGGGTCGGTGCGGCGCCAGCGGTCTCCCTCGGCGGCTCGCAGGGACTCCTCCACCTTGCGCAAGCCACCCTCGAGGCGGTCACGGTCGTTGCGTGGAACTGCCCCAGCGGCCTCCCAACGCTGTTGAATTGATCGCAGTGCCTTGGTGGCGGCTTCCAGATCGGTGACCGGCACGAGGGCCTGAGCTTCTGCCAGAAGGGCCTGCTTGGCGGCCAAATTGCCTTGCTGCTCGGAATCGCGTTCAGCGGTTACCGCATTGCGCGCTTCAAAGAATGTGTCTTGAGCCGCACGGAACCGTGCCCACCACGCGTCTTCGTCCTTACGCCCGCCTCGTGGGGCGGCTTTCCATCGGTCGGTGAGGGCGCGATACGCGCTCGTTGTCGGGCCCCACTCGACACTGAGAGAGAGCTTCTCGGCCTCAGCGATGAGCGCTTCCTTCGCGACAGTGGCTTCACCACGCTGAGCCTCCAGCTTGGAAAAGTGCGTGCGACGAGCCTTATCGAAGGCCGAACGTGCGGCGCTGAATCGCTTCCACAGGGCCTGCTCAGAACTGCGGTCACCGTGGGGGAGCGTCTTCCAGTCTTCAAGCAGCTGTCGGAAACGTTCGCCGGTCGGCTTCCACTGCGTTGATCCGACGAGCGACTCGGCCTCAACGACCAGTCGCTCACGCTTAGCCACCGCTTCGGCGCGAGCTGCAGCTTTCGCTTCGGACTTGCGTCGCTTCTGCACCTCGATCTCGGTATCGATGTCGTCGCAGGTGGCGGCTAGTCCGGCGAGGTCGCCGACCATGGTGGGTTCGACCAGCGCTTCACGCACCTTGGTCGCCACTGCGGCACCGGATTCGACTGGAGCTCGTCCATCGCGCATCCGGGTGAGAACCAACGTGGCCTCGACGGCCAAGTCGTCGTACTTGCGGGCGAAGAAGGCCAAACCCTCGTCGGGGGTACCCGCCGCATACTGACCAACCTTGACGTCACCATCGGCCGTGGTCACCCAGACGGTTCCGTCGGCATCGGCCCGACCGAAACTCGTACTAGGTACCTGTTCGGCAACAGGTGCCGCTACAGCGGGCGCAGCCGGTGTCGGTGCCGAAGGAACCGGCCGAGGACCGGGTGTAGGGATCGTCATGAGCTGCCCGTCGCCGAGTAGGAGGTAGTGGCCGTCACGATGCTGATGGGCTGCGCGGGCGCTCCGTCTGAGCCACCGCCCGCAACGCCCTTCGATGCCACATAGTCGACAACGTTCAGACCCGTAGTGACCGTTCCCCAGATTGTGTAGTCGGGGGGCAGCGTGGTGTCTTGGTAGACGATGAAGAACTGACTGCCTCCCGTGCCCTTGCCAGCGTTGGCCATCGCCACCGTGCCGCGTGGGTAGTTGTTCGCCCCATCTGCGGGCAGGTTCTCGTCGGGAAGTGCGTAGCCAGGACCGCCGCCTCCGTTGCCGGCGGGGTCTCCGCACTGAAGGACAAACAGGCCCTCTGTGGTGAGTCGGTGGCATGAGGTCAAATCGAAGTACTTCTGGTCGGTGAGGAACACCATTGAATTGACCGTGGCAGGCGCCTTGGTTTGATCGAGGGTGAACACCATGTCGCCGCAGTTGGTGGTCAGGTTCATGGTGTAGGTGCCGGTGGGCTTGATCGTGGTTGGCGGAACTGCCTTCCAGGTGAGGTCGTTGGCACGTGACGTGGGCGCTGCCGTACACGACACACCGCTCGTATCGCTGGTGACCGAGGCAGACGCTGAAGCGGGGGTGCTGGGGGCGACCGTCGGCTCTGCAATGGGCGTCTTGGACGAGGTCGACTGCACCAGCCATGCCCCGACCAGCACCACGAGTGCCACTCCGACCACGGCGGCGATGATTACCTGCAGCCGACGACGGCGGTGTTGCTCTACCGCGCGGCGCGCTTGCTGCCGCTCGTGCTTCGCGCGCGCGAGTTCACGCTGTCGCTTGTTGCTGGTCACGCCACGCCTCCTCGGTGGGCCGATTTGGGAAGTCTAGGCGAGTATGCCGCCTGTGGTCTCCCCGGCGGTCGAAGCAACCATTTCGTGACCGATATCCTCAAGGGGTTACGGTACGCGAAAAGGCCGGCGCTATGAGTAGTTGAGGAGGTAGCTGGTGCTCGTCGCAGGATTCCCCGCAGGATCGTGGGGCGCCAATTGTTACCTCGCTGCCCTCGAAGCGGGCAGCGAATGCGTGATTGTCGATCCCGGAATGGACTCGGTCGACGGGATTGCCGAGCTAATTGCTGAACACAATCTCCGGCCCATTGCCGTCCTGCTCACCCATGGTCACATCGACCACATGTGGTCGGTCGTACCGGTGGCCGACGGATACGGAATCCCAGCACTGGTGCACAGCGCCGATCGGCATTTGCTGGCCGATCCTGCCGCTGGAATTTCCTCGGATAGTCGCGAGGCCATCGCGCGCATGGTGGGCGGAAACTACGACTTTGTCGAGCCGGCCGACGTTGTCGAGATCGGCGACGGCGTCGCGCTCGAGCTCGCGGGTATGACCTGGCGAGTTGATCACGCCCCGGGTCACACGGCCGGCTCGGTCACATTCCATCGAAACCGTGACGGCGACACTCCTCCACTGTTGGTCAGCGGCGATGTGCTCTTCGCCGGATCCATCGGGCGAACCGATCTTCCCGGGGGTGACACGGAGGCGATGATGCGCTCATTGGCCCGGGTGGTTCTGCCGCTCTCCGATGACACCATCGTGTTGCCCGGGCATGGTGAGTCGACCAACATCGGTCGCGAGCGCGCCACCAACCCGTTCCTCGTGGGCCTTCTTGAAGGTGACCGCATGCAACCGACCCAGAGGGGGTTGTAGGCATGGCACGTCCCACACCGCTTTCGGGCTTTCCTGAATGGTTGCCTGAACAGCGCATCGTCGAGCAAACGGTGGTCGACCGTTTGCGCCAGACCTTCGAAGCGTGGGGATATGCATCGATCGAGACGCGCGCGGCCGAACCCCTCGATCAACTCCTACGCAAGGGCGAGATCGACAAAGAGGTCTACGTCCTGCGGCGACTACACGCTGAGCAAGGCGACGCCGACGCGGGCCTAGGCTTGCACTTCGATCTCACGGTGCCGCTCGCGCGGTACGTGCTCGAACACGGTGGGCACTTGAACTTCCCGTTCAAGCGCTACCAGATTCAAAAGGTCTGGCGAGGCGAACGTCCGCAAGAAGGGCGCTACCGCGAATTCCTGCAGGCCGATATCGATGTAATTGACGTTGATTCGCTGTCGTTTCACTTCGAAGTTGAAGTGGCGCAGGTGATGTCGGAAGCATTCGCGGGTCTGCCTCTTCCGGCGTTGCGAATGCAAGTGAACAACCGCAATCTCATCGAAGGTTTCTATCGAGGGGTTGGCGTCGCCGACATAGCCGGTGTGATGCGCGTTGTCGACAAACTCGACAAGCTGGCTCCGGAAGCGATTCGCGATCTGCTCGAAACGGAAGCCAATGTCACAGGTGCTGCCGCCGATCTGGTTCTTGCGTTCGCTGCAATCAGCGCCGAAGACTCCTCGTTCGCCGATGCGGTAACCGCGCTCGGTATCAGCGATCCGCAACTCGATCAGGGGCTCGACGAGTTGGTACGTGTCATCGACGGCACTGCACCACTTCGAAGTGGTCGTTTTTCGGTAATTGCTGACCTGCGCATTGCTCGCGGCCTCGACTACTACACGGGCACGGTGTACGAAACCCGCATGGAAGGTTTCGATTCGCTCGGATCGGTCTGTTCGGGGGGTCGCTACGACTCGCTCGCATCCGATGGTTCGACGACGTACCCTGGCGTCGGAATTTCTTTCGGCGTCACGCGCACACTGGCTCCACTGTTTTCGCGCGGTGTGATTCGGGCGAGTCGGTCAGTGCCGACGTGCGTGGTGGTCGCAGTGGCAGACGAGGAAAGCCGTTCTGAGTCTGATTCCATCGCGCGCGCTCTGAGAGCTCGTGGAATACCGGTAGAAGTGTCGCCCTCAGCATCGAAGTTCGGAAAGCAGATTCGTTATGCCGACCGCCGCGGCATTCCATTCGTATGGTTCGCAGACGCCGACGGAACATCGTCGGTCAAGGACATCAGAAGTGGCGAGCAGGTGCCGGCCGATGCAACGACGTGGCAGCCACCGACCGCCGACCTTCGTCCGCATCTTGTGGTTGAAGGCGACTAGTGAAGGAGTTCCCTCAGTGATTCGTAGCCATGACGCAGGAATACTGCGCACGGCCAACGTGGGCGATGTAGTCACGTTGGCGGGTTGGGTGGCTCGCAGGCGAGATCACGGGGGTGTTGCGTTCCTTGATCTACGAGACGCATCGGGCATCGTGCAGGTTGTTGTTCGCGACCCCGAGGTAGCTCACCCGCTGCGCAATGAGTTCTGTGTGCGCATTGTCGGAACTGTATCGGGGCGACCAGAGGGAAATGCCAACCCTGAGCTTCCTACCGGCGATATCGAAATCATCGCTGACGAAGTGGAGGTGCTCAGTACTGCCGCACCGCTACCGTTCCCGATCGATGACCACGTTGAGGTCGGCGAGGAATCGCGCCTGCGCTATCGCTATCTCGACCTGCGCCGACCGGCTCCGGCTGCGGCGTTGCGCTTGCGCAGCGAAGTGAACCGCGCGGCCCGCGACGTGCTCTACGGCCACAAGTTCATCGAGATCGAGACTCCCACTCTGACCCGCAGCACCCCTGAAGGCGCCCGCGACTTCCTGGTGCCCGCGCGACTTCAGCCAGGTAGTTGGTACGCGTTGCCGCAGAGTCCGCAGTTGTTCAAGCAACTGCTCATGGTCGCCGGTATGGAGCGGTATTTTCAGATCGCGCGCTGCTACCGCGACGAAGATTTCCGTGCCGATCGTCAGCCGGAGTTCACGCAACTCGATATCGAGATGAGTTTCGTTGAGCAAGATGACGTCATTGCCATAGCCGAGGAAGTGTTGCGTGCACTGTGGCTGCTCATTGGTCACACGATCGAGCCGACCATTGCACGCATGCCCTACCTCGAGGCCATGGCGCGCTATGGAAGCGATAAGCCTGACCTGCGGTTCGGCCTCGAACTCAACGAGTGCACCGACTTCTTCGTCGATACTCCCTTCCGAGTGTTCCAAGCGCCTTACGTGGGCGCCGTGGTGATGCCCGGTGGGGCAGACCAGCCTCGCAAGACTCTCGACGCGTGGCAAGAGTGGGCCAAGCAGCGTGGTGCCAAGGGACTGGCATACGTGTTGGTCGGTGCTGACGGCGAACTCGGCGGACCCGTTGCAAAGAACCTGTCCGACGAGGAGCGTGCCGGCCTTGCGCAGCGAGTGGGTGCCGCACCCGGCGACTGCATCTTCTTCGCCGCGGGTGACGCGGCCCCGTCGCGCGCACTACTCGGCGCGGCCCGACTCGAGGTGGGTCGCCGCTGCAATCTGATCGACGAGTCGCAGTGGTCGTTCGTGTGGATCGTTGACGCGCCGCTCTTCGAACCGGCGTCGAAGGCAACCGCCAGTGGTGATGTTGCCGTCGGAGCGGGCGCGTGGACTGCCGTGCATCACGCGTTCACCTCACCAACGCCTGAGTGGATCGACCGGTTTGAGGAGGATCCCGACAATGCCCTTGCCTACGCGTACGACATCGTCTGCAACGGCAACGAGATCGGAGGTGGATCGATTCGTATCCATCGACGAGATGTTCAGCAGCGAGTCTTTGCCCTCATGGGCTTAGGCGAAGAAGAGCAGCAGGAGAAGTTTGGGTTCCTACTCGATGCTTTCGCCTACGGACCCCCGCCGCACGGAGGAATTGCGTTCGGTTGGGACCGCATCTGCACCTTGCTTAGCGGGATGGACTCCATTCGCGAGGTCATCGCGTTCCCGAAGACCGGTGGCGGCCATGATCCGCTGACGGGCGCTCCCGCACCCATTACCGCCGGACAGCGGGCAGAAGCAGGAGTCGACGCTGTGCCCGACGCGAACGACAAGAACGACAAGAACGACACGAACGACACGAACGACGCCTGACCACTGCATGGAGGTGCACGTGAGCGCCACACTCTTTGATGAGGGTGCTTCGCCTGCACGTCCGGGTGCGCCGTTGGCCGTGCGAATGCGGCCACGTTCGCTCGACGAGTTGGTTGGCCAACGGGGATTGCTCGTTCCTGGTGCGCCGCTGCGGCGACTGATTGAAGGCGACGACGGGCCGAGTGTGGCGTCGGTTCTTCTGTGGGGACCTCCCGGTACGGGCAAGACCACCCTTGCCTCGCTCGCCGCCTCAGCATCCGGTCGGCGATTCGTAGAACTCTCGGCCGTGACAGCTGGTGTCAAGGACGTGCGCGAGGTGATAGACGCTGCCCGACGTGAACTAGGAATGTCGGGCCGCGGCACGGTGCTGTTCGTCGATGAAGTGCACCGATTCAACAAGACACAGCAAGATGCGTTGCTACCCGCGGTCGAAAACGGCTGGATCACTTTGGTCGCTGCCACCACCGAGAATCCGTCATTCTCGGTGGTCGCTCCGCTGTTGTCGCGATCGCTGCTGCTGCGACTTGAATCGCTCACCGACGCCGATTTGAACCAGCTCGTTGACCGCGCATTGACCGATGCGCGCGGATTGGGCGGTCGCCTCGAACTCGACGATGAGGCACGCGAACACCTGATGCGCGTGGCTGGAGGTGATGCGCGTCGACTGCTCACTGCATTGGAAGCGGCCGCGGGGGCCGCACTTGCTGAACGGGGCGCGGAAGCCGTCAGCATCACCCTGCCAGACGTTGAGCGGGCAGTTGATCGCGCTGCCGTACGTTACGACCGCGATGGCGATCAGCACTACGACGTCACCAGCGCCATGATTAAGTCGATCCGCGGCAGTGACGTTGATGCCGGACTTCATTACTTGGCGCGCATGCTCGAAGCGGGTGAAGATCCGCGGTATATCGCTCGTCGATTGGTGATCCTGGCCAGTGAAGATGTCGGAATGGCCGATCCGACGGCTCTCCAGACGGCGCTCGCAGCGATGCAGGCGGTGGCCTTGATCGGAATGCCCGAGGCGCGCATCGTGCTGGCGCAGGCAGTGGTGCACCTGGCGGTGGCGCCCAAGAGCAATGCCGCGTACCTCGCCATCGATGCAGCCATTGCCGATGTGCGCGCGGGCAAGGCCGGCGCGGTACCGGTGCACCTGCGCGATGCCTCCTACCCCGGCGCCCGCGGGCTCGGCCACGGGCAGGGGTACCTCTACGCGCACGATGCACCCGGGGGAGTCGCCGCCCAGCAGTACCTTCCGGACGACCTCATCGGCACCCGCTACTACCAGCCCACCGACCGGGGATTTGAGGCCCGCGTCACCGAGGTGCTGGAGCGCATCCGTGAGGGGTTAGGGTCGGAGTCCTAAGCGCCGGACCCTTCGGACGGCGAGTACCTGGAGGTGATGAGATGGAGTCCGCCGAGATTCGTCGACGGTTCCTTGACTACTTCGCGCGTAATGGTCACACCATCGTGCCGTCGGCGTCACTCATTCTCGACGACCCCACCCTGCTGTTCGTCAACGCCGGGATGGTGCCGTTCAAGCCCTATTTCCTTGGTGAAGCCGTACCCCTCTATGACCGCGCCGTGAGCGTGCAGAAGTGCGTGCGCACGCTTGATATTGAGGAAGTAGGCAAGACCACCCGCCACGCATCGTTCTTCCAGATGGCCGGCAATTTCTCCTTTGGTGATTACTTCAAATCAGATGCGATTCCGTTTGCCTGGGAATTGCTTACCGGATCGCAATCTGATGGCGGCTACGGCTTCTCGGAAGAGAAGTTGTGGGTCACGGTCTACGACGACGATGACGAAGCCATCGACATCTGGCATCGCACGGCCGGCGTTCCCCTCGAACGCATTCAGCGCCGAGGCCCCAAGGACAACTACTGGAGCATGGGCGTTCCCGGCCCGGGTGGGCCCTGTTCGGAGATCTACTACGACCGCGGTCCCGAACACGGACTCGAAGGGGGCCCGGTCGTCGATGAAGACCGCTACCTCGAGGTCTGGAATCTGGTTTTCATGCAGTTCGAACTGTCAGCGGTGCGCTCGAAGGAAGACTTCGATGTGCGCGGCGAATTGCCAGCAAAGAACATTGACACCGGAATGGGTATCGAGCGGATGGCCGCTCTGCTTCAAGGTGTCGACAATATCTACGAGATCGACACCACGCGCGCGATTCTCGATCGAGCGGTCGAACTCAGCGGTTCCACGTATGGCGCCTCTGCCCTGAGCGATGTGGCACTGCGCGTGGTCGCCGACCATGCCCGAACGTGCGCCTTCCTTATTGCCGACGGGGTGCTGCCCGGAAACGAGGGTCGCGGCTACGTACTGCGGCGCATTCTTCGTCGCGTTGTCAGCAAGATGCGGCAATTGGGCGCCCACGATCCGACTATCGGTGCGCTGGTTGAATCCGCCATCACCGCTATGGCGCCTCAATACCCAGAACTCACGGGTGACCTTGGCCGAGTGACCAGCATTGCGGCGAACGAGGAAGCTGCTTTCCTGCAGACTCTCGAGCGTGGCACCCAGATCTTTGATGTGGCGGTCAGCGATGTGCGCTCGTCGGGGCGAACCGCGCTCGCGGGCGAGCAGGCATTCGCCCTCCACGACACGTATGGCTTTCCCATTGACCTCACCCTCGAACTCGCAGCTGAGCAGGGTCTGGCGGTCGACGAAGAGGGTTTCCGTCGCCTGATGGGCGAGCAACGGCAGCGTGCGAAGACCGATGCGCGCACCCGCAAAGCCGGACTCGTTGCCGACACCGAGTACCGCACCGTGATGAACCGCTCCGGTGTCACCGCGTTCACGGGCTACGACGAAGTTGTCACCGAATCCACTCTCGCTGGAATGCTGCGCGACGGAACTGTCGTCGAGGCCGCTTCAGAGGGCGACGAGGTTGAGGTCGTGCTGAGTCGCACGCCCTTCTACGCCGAGGGTGGCGGTCAGCTCAGCGATCAGGGCCTGATCGAGGTCAACGGGGCGATCATCGAAGTTCGTGATGTTCAGAGTCCGGTGCCCGGACTTATCGTGCACCGCGGGGTCGTGCGCAGCGGCGAAGTGCTCGCTGGAGCGACTGCAATTGGTCGCGTCGACACCGAGCGTCGTCGGGCGATAAGTCGCGCGCACACGGCAACGCACCTCATTCACCGCGCCTTCCGCGAGGCGTTGGGCGACACTGCCACGCAGATGGGTTCGGAGAATGCCCCCGGACGTCTGCGTTTCGATTTCCCTGCCGTGGGTGCAGTCCCGGTCAGCGTGTTGCGCGATGTGGAGGCGCGCGTCAACGACGTTCTCAGTGTCGACTTGCCCGTGACTGCTCACCAGATGAGTCAGGCCGATGCGCGCGGGCTCGGGGCAATGGCGCTCTTCGGTGAAAAGTACGGCGATCTTGTGCGCGTGGTGTCGGTGGGTGATTGGGCTCACGAACTCTGCGGCGGCACCCATGCCCAACGTTCAGGCCAGGTGGGCGTCGTGACCTTCCTGTCTGAAGGATCGATCGGGGCCGGCGTGCGTCGGGTTGAGGCGCTGGTCGGTTCCGAGGCGTACCGGTTCCTTGCTCGTGAGCACGTGTTGGTGTCGCAATTGGCTGAAGTCCTCAAGTCTCGACCGGAGGAACTCCCTGAGCGCGTTGAAGCACTCGTTACGCGACTGAAGGATGCCGAGCGTGAGCTGGCGAAGGTTCGTCGGGCGCAATTGTCAGCCAGCGCCGGAGACGTGCTGGGTTCCGGAGCAGAAGTTGGCCCGTATCACCTGTTTACGTTTACCGCTCCCGAAGGAACGTCAGCGGCTGACCTGCGCGAATTGGTGCTGCGCGGCCGTACCTCAGGTCCGGCAGGCGCAGCGGTGGTGGTACTGGGTGCATCCGTCGACGAGGGCAAGGTAGCCCTGGTGGCCGCGGTCAACGATCGCGCCGCCGAGTTAGGCGCCAGCGCCAATGACGTACTCAAGGCGGCCCTTCCGGCCGTTGACGGACGAGGTGGTGGAAAGGGTGACGTTGCACAGGGCGGCGGCACTTGCCCCGAAGGTATCGATGCCGCACTCTCAGCCGCAGCAGCTTCTTTGGGCGGGGCTTGAGGCATGCGCCTCGGAACGCGCATCGCTGTCGATCTGGGCGATCGACGAATTGGTGTTGCGCGCAGCGACCCTTCCGGCCTGATGGGTGTGCCCGTTACCACCGTGACGCGAGGCGTGGGTGATGTGCAGGCTCTTGTCGCGCTCGTTAATGAGTACGAGGCAATCGAATTGATACTTGGCCTACCTCTGACACTGAAGGGTGACGATGGTCCGGCAGCGGTGAAAGTTCGCGCATTCGCCGATGACTTCGCACCACAGTGCCCCTGTCCGGTGCGTCTTGTCGATGAACGTATGAGCACAACGCAGGCCCAGCGGTCACTGCACGATGCCGGTCGATCGGTGAAAAGCTCGCGCGCAGTCATTGATCAAGCCGCTGCCGTGGTAATTCTTCAGTCGGCCCTCGACAATGAACGCAGTACCGGCGTTGCCCCCGGTGTGCTGGTGGAGGTAGATCGATGAGCGAGTTCGGTTTCCGAATGGATGGCGAAGAGCCCACGAAAAGGCGGCACGTCGCCGGCTGGATCGTTGCGCTGTGTTCGCTTGTGATCATCGGAAGTGTGGGAGTGTGGCTCCTCACTCGCGGCGTCGTCTCGCAGGGTGACTACATCGGTGCCGGAACCGGTTCGGTAGTTGTCGAGGTTGCATCGGGAGCATCGCTGACTGAGATCGCCGACTCGTTGGTTGGCTCCGATGTGATCGCTAACGGGCAATCGTTTATCGACGCAGCAACCGCGAGCGGACGCAGCATTCCGCCGGGGCGTTACACGCTGCACGAACAGATGGACCCGGGTGTGGCCTACCTTCTGATGCTCGATCCATCGTCACGCTCGTCCTCACGATTGGTAATCAAGGAAGGTCAGCGGCTCAAGGAGATCGTGGCGCAGGCGTCGGCCATCACCGGAATTCCCGTGTCTGAGTTCCGTGCTGCGTTGACTCGGCCTGAGGCCATCGGGTTGCCGGCCGCGGCGCAAGGAAATCCGGAAGGCTGGCTTTTCCCTGCCACGTATGACGTGTCCTCGAAGACAACTGCCACGAGTTTGCTACGCCAGATGACGACGCGCTTCGGCGAGACCTCGACGGCCATTAACCTCACCAAGCGCGCTAAGGCACTAGGACTCACGCCAGAAGAAGTAGTAACGATCGCCAGCATCCTGCAAGTGGAGGTGGCACCCGACGACTATGGCAAGGCGGCGCGGGTGATCTACAACCGTCTCAAGGCCGGGCAGAAGCTTGGTCTTGACTCGACGGTCAATTACGCCCTCGGCACGTCGAACCCGAACTTGTCGGGAAGCGACCTCGCGGTCGACTCGCCGTACAACACCTACCTCGTCAAGGGCCTTCCACCCGGTCCGCTGGATTCGCCCGGTGAGGTAGCACTTGAGGCGGCCCTCTCGCCAACTCCCGGGCCGTGGCTCTACTTCATCACGACTGATCCGAAGACTCAGACCACGGTGTTTACCGAGAAGGAAGAGGAGTTCCTCCGGCTCAAGAAGTTGGCCGCAGGAGGATGAGCCCTCGAATTGCGGGAGTCCTCGGCCACCCGATCACCCACTCCCTGTCCCCAACGCTTCATCAAGCCGCTTACGGCGCGTTAGGACTTGACTGGGAATACGACCGGCACGATGTCGAGCCCGCGGGGCTCGCAGCGTTCGTCGATGGTTGCGGGCCGGAGTGGGTGGGACTGTCTCTCACGATGCCGCTGAAGTCGACTGTCATCGCACTTCTCGATCAGGTGAGTGCCTTGGCCGGCATGGTTGAGTCGGTGAACACGGTGTCCTTCATTGATGGCCAGCGAGTTGGCGATAACACCGATGTGCCGGGAATGGTTGCTGCGATCCGACGGGCAACTGCGGGTCCGATCGCGAGTGCGACGATTCTCGGCGGCGGTGCGACGTCCCGATCTGCCCTTGCTGCGAGTGCTGAACTAGGGGCGAGTCAGGCGGCTGTCTACGTGCGGCGACCGGAGGCGGGGGAGTCGATGCGGCCCCTCGCGCAGTCTCTGGGAATTGACCTGATGGTCGAACCCTGGGAGCGAGCAGCGGAGGGATTGTTGGCCGATCTGGTCGTGTCGACCGTTCCTGTCGGGGTTGCCGATGGGCTGGCAGAGGCAGTGGTGTGGAGTTCGGGGGTGCTCCACGACGTGGTGTACGCCCCGTGGCCGACGCCGTTAGTGCTCGCCTGGAGCGATCACGGCGGGTTGGTGGTACCCGGAATCGACCTGCTGATCGAACAGGCGGCTCTGCAAGTACACCTCTGGACTGGGCTCGAACCCCCGCTAACGGTCATGCGCGAGGCAGTGGGGGCGGAATAGGCAGTCAAGGTTTTCCTCTTTCCTGCCGAAACTCTTGTCAAGGGCCAGTGCAACTGGCCACGACTTACGAACGGACGGACCATGCGGCAACTCGGCGACATTCTGCTGGAGAAAGGCCTGCTCACCCCTGAGCAGCTTGCCCAGTCGCAGGCGGAGTTTGAGCGCGAGGGCACCTCGCTCGGTCGCGTTCTGGTCGATCGCGGGCTGCTGACCGAGGCGCAGGTAGTGGGGGCCTTGGCCGCCCAAATCGGCCTGCAGTTCCTTGACCTGTCCGAAACCTCCATCGAACAGGGTGCGGTCACCCTCATTCCAGGCATTCTCTGCCGGCGCTACACCGCGATTCCGGTGCGCATCGAGGAAGACCGATTGCTCGTGGCGATGGCCGATCCGAGCAACGTGTTCGCCATTGACGACCTGCGGGCCGCGGCGGGCATGGATATTCGCGCGGTGGTGTCGACAAAGACCGACGTGATGGCGGCGATCGACCGTTTCTACCGAAGTGAAGCCGAGCTCGGCGACCTCAGCACCGCCCTCGACGCCCAAGCCGATGAGCAGGAAGACCTCTCGGCGGTTCACGAAGTCACCGAAGAAGCCCCGATTGTCCGGTTTGTGAACCTGTTGATCACCCAAGCAATTCAAGACGGTGCCTCCGATATTCACCTGGAGCCCACCGAAACAGACCTGCGGGTGCGGTTCCGTATCGATGGGGTGCTTCACGAAGTGATGCGGGCACCTCGGCACATTCGATCGGGCGTCATCAGTCGACTGAAAATCATGTCGGACATCAATATCGCCGAACGACGCATTCCTCAGGACGGACGACTGTCGGTCACCGCGCACGGGCGCAAGATCGACCTTCGCGTGGCCACTCTTCCGACGGTGTGGGGCGAAAAAGTCGTCATGCGAATTCTTGACAACTCCACGACCCGCCTTGGATTGGCTGATCTGGGCTTCAGTCAGTTCAACTACGACCGTTACGCCAAGAGCTTCTTCAAGCCATACGGAATGATTCTGGTCACCGGGCCTACTGGGTCGGGTAAGTCGACCACTCTCTACGCGACGCTTAATATCGTCAATCGGCCCGAGGTCAACATCATCACGGTCGAAGACCCGGTCGAATACCGACTGCCGGGTGTGAATCAGGTGCAGACCAACGCCAAGGCTGGCCTGACCTTCGCCTCGGCACTGCGCTCGATTTTGCGCTCTGACCCCGACATTGTGCTCATCGGTGAGATTCGTGACCACGAGACGGCTCAGATTGCCGTGGAAGCCGCCCTCACCGGTCACCTCGTGCTCTCCACCCTGCACACCAACAACGCGTCTAGCGCGGTGACTCGATTGACCGAAATGGGAATCGAGCCGTTCCTCGTCGGATCAGCACTTGACTGCGTTCTCGCTCAGCGCCTCGCCCGCAGACTGTGTAGTAAATGCAAAGAGCCCTATGTGCCATCTCCGGAAACCTTGGTGGCCGCTGGGTTCCCCTGGGTCGAAGGAGAGCGTCTGCCCACTCTCTACCGGGCCGTTGGCTGCTCGATCTGCGCCAAGACGGGCTACCGGGGCCGGATGGCCCTGCACGAAGTGATGCCGGTGACCGAGCAAATCGAGCGGCTGACCGTCGAACACGCCAGCGTGGCCACGATCGCAGCTGCTGCCGCGGCCGAGGGAATGGTCAGTCTGCGCCTTGACGGCATGTCGAAGGTTCTGGCGGGTCACACCAGCCTCGACGAGGTTCTCCGCGTGGTTGTCTGAGCGGTTCAAGGAAATGGCCTGACGTGCCGATACACCCTTCAGTCACCAACGTCCAAGGGAGTCAGCGCGTGAGCATCGAAACTGGGGCAAGCCTGCCGCCCCCGCCGCTCAGTAGCCCCTTGCCGCCTCCTACCGACCCCGCCGCCTTCGAACCCGAGGTCTTTGCCGGGCAGGTCATGCCGCCCGTGCAGGTGGCGCCAGCCCCGACTGTGGCGGCCTCCGAGGGGCAGCGGATCAGTGGCCGCTCCTCGACCGAAGACACGCTGCGGTCGGGAGACTTGAGTTTGGAAGCTGTGCTGAGCGAAATGCTCGAGCGCGGTGCGTCCGATGTGCACTTGACGGCCGGAGCGCCCCCCACCATGCGCATCAACGGCGAACTCGTTCCACTTGATGACCGACCGAAAATGACGCCGCCGGAATTGCAGCGCGTGCTGTACGGCTCGATCACCCAACTACAGCGTGAACGCTTTGAGCGTGACCTCGAACTTGACTTCTCCTACAGTTTGCCCGGACGCGCCCGATTCCGCGGAAATCTCTACCGTCAGCGTGATTCGGTCGGTGCTGCATTCAGGCTGATTCCCTTTGAAATCAAGGATCTTGACACTCTGGGCATGCCTGCGGTCGTGTCGAGTTTCGCCCAATTCCCGCGCGGATTCGTGCTCGTCACCGGACCGACTGGAAGTGGAAAGTCGACCACCCTGGCTAGTTTGGTGGACCTCGCCAATCGCACCCGCCACGACCACATCATGACCGTGGAGGACCCCATTGAGTTCTTGCACCGGCACAAGTCATGTCTGGTCAATCAGCGCGAAGTGGGGGAGGACACCCAGTCCTTTGCCCAGGCGCTGAAGCACGTTCTGCGTCAAGACCCCGACATCATTCTGGTCGGCGAAATGCGTGACCTCGAAACCATCCAGGTGGCGCTGACTGCAGCTGAAACCGGCCACTTAGTGTTCGCTACTTTGCACACCCAGGACGCTGCCCAGACCGTCGATCGCATCATCGACGTCTTCCCGCCGCATCAGCAGCAACAGGTGCGTCAGCAGTTGGCTGGGTCGCTGCAAGGGGTCGTGTGTCAGACCTTGTGCCGCACCGCGAGCGGCGAGGGCCGGGCTGTCGCGGTGGAAGTGCTCACTGTTACTCCGGCCGTTCGCAATCTCATTCGCGAAGGTAAGACCCACCAGATCTACTCGGTGATGCAGGCAGGCGCGTCGCACGGCATGCAGACCCTTGACCAGCACCTGGCCGAATTGGTGCGCTCGGGCCAGATCACGTACGAAACAGGCCTCGAGAAGGCTCACCACGTTGAGGACTACAACCGCCTTGCGGGAAGGGCCTAGGAATCGCCATGAGTGCCACTACGTTCGAATACGCGGTCCGCGATCGGGGCGGCAAGGTTGTCACCGGTCGAATGGATGCCGACTCAGAGGCGGCGGTTGCCGGCAAACTGCGCGGAATGGGGTACGCACCCATCTCGATCTCGCAGACCAATGCGGGCATGAAAAAGGAACTCAGTCTCCCGAGTTTCAATAAGCGGGTAAAGCTGAAGGATCTTGCCATTTTCGCTCGTCAATTCGCGACGATGATTAACTCAGGACTTTCCCTGCTGAGGGCGTTGTCGATCCTGGAAGAACAGACCGACAACAAGGAATTCGCTCGCGTGATCTCGGAAGTTCGGCTGGACGTCGAACAGGGAACCGCGCTGAGCACCGCGATGGGACGCCATACCGAGGTCTTCCCGCCTCTGATGGTGAATATGACTCGCGCGGGCGAGGTCGGCGGATTCCTCGATACCGTGCTGCTTCAGGTGGCCGACAGTTTCGAGTCTGAGGTCAAATTGCACGGCAAGATCAAGGCCGCGATGACCTACCCGGTGGCGGTGCTGATCATGGCCATCATGATGACCATCGGCATGCTGATCTTCGTCGTACCGACCTTCGAGAACCTGTTCGCCCAGTTGGGCGGCGAGTTGCCAGCGCCGACAAGGATGCTCGTGCTGATGAGCGCTTTGCTGAAGGTCGGGCTCCTTCCACTGATCATCGTGATGGTTGGCGCCTCCGTGTGGTGGCGCAAGGTCAAGTCCACCGAAAAAGTGCGCAACATCGTCGATCCGATGAAACTCAAGGTCCCGGTCTTTGGCGGGCTCTTCCAGAAGATCGCATTGGCACGTTTCACCGGCAACCTGGGCACCATGGTCAAATCAGGTGTCCCGATTCTGCAAGCTCTTGACATCGTCGCCGATACGTCCGGAAACGTGGTGATTGCTCGGGCGGTGCGCGATGTTCAGAGCAGCGTGAGGCGTGGTGAGAGTCTGGCCGGCCCCCTGTCCGAGCACCCTGTGTTCCCCGCGATGGTGGTGCAGATGCTGTCGGTCGGTGAAGACACCGGCGCTCTCGACACGATGCTGGCCAAAATTAGCGAGTTCTACCGATCGGAAGTTGAGGCGACGACTGCCTCCCTGACCTCGCTGATTGAGCCGCTCATGATCGCATTCCTCGGCGGCATCGTCGGATCGATGATCATCGCGTTGTACCTGCCCATCTTCAAGGTCTTCGATCTCGTGGGCGGTCAAACCGGACAGTGAACCCCGCCACGAACGGCCCGCACCTTTTTAGGTGACGGGCCGTTTTTGTGTGCTCGGGACTTTAGTCCCGAGACTCAGCCGAAAGTATGACCTTGAGACATCGTTCGGATAAACGTGCCGCCAGGGCTCAAGTTGTGGGTCGCCGTAGCCCGAAATACATCTTGTAACCGGCCGCACCCGCGAGCCGAACGCCATACCTAGCAGGCACCCACGGAAGGAAACACAATCATGGTTACTCGGCTCCAGAAGATGCGCTCACAGCAGGACGGCTTCACCCTGATCGAGCTCCTCGTCGTCATGATCATCATCGGCATCTTGGCCGCGATCGCGATCCCGACGTTCCTCAACCAGCGTCAGAACGGCTACCGCGCCGCTCTGAAGTCAGACCTGAAGAACGCCGCCACGTCGGTTGAGTCGGCCGCTGTCGACACCAACGGCAACTACTCAACGATCGCCAACATCGCGGCGAACGCTGCCCTCCCGGCACCGCTGCAGGTCGGCACGAGCCCTGACGTCACGCTGAAGGTCAACTCGGTCTCCAGTAACGACTTCTGCCTCTCGGCTCTCAACGCCAACCTGCCTAACACGGAGATCTGGTACTACTCCAAGAGCGGTGGCGGCAACCCCACCTCGACGAAGCCCGCCGGCTGCGCCTGATCCTCAGCACACCCCCAGTGGGTGGTCTGGACCTCCTCGGAGGCCGGACCACCCACTTCGGCGTTTGTGTTGGGGTTGTGTCAGGCGACTCAAGAATTGGGCCCATCAGGCCGATACCACTAGTGAATACCCTCCTGATTGGACTGAGAATGAATCTCCGCTTACGAGCGCGACCAACCGGCGATGCCGGTTTGGGCCTCGTGGAGGTCATGATTGCCATCAGCTTGCTCACCATCCTGCTCACTTCGGTGGCGTTCACTCTCACCAAGCAGATGTCCATGCAGCGCGATTCCAAGGCTCGTGAAGGGGCCTTGGATGTCGCCGCTCAGGCCATCGACATCGCTCGGGCCACGAGCGACTTCTCCACGCTGAGCGGCAAGGTCTGGACCGACAGCAACAACGGCGAGGCTTACTCGATTACGCAGTCGGTGACGACGTACCTGCAGAACAGCAGCGGATCGCCGTGTGATGGTTCGGGCTCAAGCAGCGTGGCCTACAAGGAAATCAACGTGGCGGTCACCTGGTCGGGGATGTCGAACCCCGCCGCGCCAGTGCGGTCACAGACCTTGCTTTCGCCCAGTGTCACCAGCTACGACCCCACTTTGGGCAACCTCGCCGTCAAGGTGAAGGACGCCAATGGTGCCGCGGTTGAAGGTGCTCTGGTGGCGACGACGGGCCCGAGTGGCAGTCGCACTACCTACTCAGACGGTGCTGGTTGTGCCTTCCTCGACTCACTCACTCCTGGCGCCTACACCTCGACGGTCTCTCGCTCGGGTTTCGTCACTCCTGATGGCACTGCGGCCCCCAGCAAGTCAGTCACGGTGCAAGCGGCTCAGACAGTGGCGATGTCGTTTGAGTTGGACGTCACCGCAACTCTCACCGTGCGTATGCCCAATGGTGATTACCCGCCCATCGCGGCGGTGCCCATCACACTTGGAAACACGTCGCTGTTGCCCAGCGGCAAAGTATCGGTGACGGGTACCGGAACTCCGCGAGTGATCACCAGTCGGTATCCGTACCAGTCGGGGTACACCGTCTGGACAGGCACCTGCGATGACGCAGATCCGGAAGCAACGTTGCCGACCGATCTTGTTCCTCCAGCGAGCAGCCCCTACCTCGATGTCACGTCGGCGGCCAACGGCGGTCGCTACCACCCCGGCGCCTCACGTGGATCGGTGGTTCCGTCTCTTTCGGTTCCCAGCACCAACCTCGGTCAGGTCGATATGGCCGACGTACAGGTTCAGGTGCGCAATACGGCCAACGCAGTCGTACCGAACGCTACGGTGACCATGACTCACGTGGCGTGGGATGCCTCCACAGGCGCCACCTACTTCCCCGGTTGCGCCACGGGTGCCTCATACCCCTTGGGCGCTACTGGAACCGATGGAAGCCTCAAGGCCGATACTCCGTGGGGTTACTGGGACTTCACCACCAACGTCGTTGGCACCACGCCGACACGGGTGTGGCTGCACCCCTCGTCAAGTGAGATCACTGTGGTGGTGAAGACGCCATGAGCGCTTTCGCTCGCTTACGCGCCGTGCTGCGTCGGGTCGTCACTGACTCACGCGGGGTCACCATGGCCGAGACGATGGTCACGGTACTGATCCTGGCGATTCTGGGCACCGCGCTGGTTAGCACGGTGGTCGTTGAAGCCAAGGCAATGGTGAGGGAGCAAACGAAGGGGACCTCTCTTGATATTGCGCGCGTCGGGATGAATCGCATGGGTAAAGCGGTGCGCGCTGGAACCCAGCTGATTAAGTCCGACGGAACTACTGACGCGGCCTTCGCCGCCATTGCTCCCGAGAGCGTCACGATGTACGTCAGTTTTGGCCCGACGCCTACCAAGATGAGTTTCTCGGTCAATGGCAACCGTGAATTGGTTGAGCAGGTATGGACTAGCACCGGAACCGGAACTGCGGCCGATCAGCCGCCGTACACCTTTGCCGGTACCCCCAGAACCACCGTGATCGCGAGCAAGATCCCTACCGGACTTGCGACGCCGCTCTTTAAGTACCTCGACGCTGATGGAGTGGCACTCGCCTCCCAAACCAGCTCCACCAGCACAGTCACATCGCTCGTACGTCAAGTAGACGTCACGTTGGTGGTCAACTCAGATCCTTCAAAGGGCGCTCCGAGCGTCACCCTGAACCAAGCGATTGTGCTACCGAACTTGGGAGTGCTGAAGCGATGAGAACCTCATTCAAGCGCAGGATTTCGGCGATGCGGAGCTCGGGGGAGCGCGGTATGGCGCTGGTGATGGTGTTGACGGTCACGGCTGTGCTTACGTTGATGACGGTTGCCGGCGCGAGTTACTCGCTCAACCAACTCAAGCAGGTAGGCAAAGACCAGAACTGGAATGCGGCGATGGCAGCGGCTCAGGCGGGTGTCGATGACTACGTGTCGAGGCTCAATCGCGACAGTCTGTACTGGATGCACGGCACTGCCACGGCGTACTCGGGCACGAGCTTCTTCGATGGGACCTCGGGCAATACGGCGTTCACGGGCTGGGCGGCCATTCCCAACGGAACCACGGCGCGCGGGTACTTCCGCTATGAGATCAACAATGCGTTATACAACCAACGAGGTGTGATCAAGATTCGCGCTTCCGGCAAGGTCGGAAACTCCGTACGTACGGTCGAGGCACAGTTGCGACGTGGGTCATTCATTGACTTCCTGTACTTCACCGATCTCGAAACCCAGGATCCGGCGCAGTATTCGCCTGCAGCATCACTTAAGTGTGACCAGTACTACTACGCAGGTCGCTCGAGCAGCTGCACGCAGATTCAATTCGCTTCAGCCGACATCATCGACGGCCCCGCGCACTCCAACGACGCCATGCTGATGTGTGTGGGTACGGGAGCCACGGGTATGCCAGCTGGAACCTACGGTCCGTGGTTCAAGGGCAAGGTGACGACGAACGCTCCGGTTGTCACGGGAACGAGCCGTTGGCGCCGTAGTACAAGCTGCGACACGAACACCAGTCACAACCCCTTGTTCGCTGTTTCGGCACCCACCGGCCCTATCAAGCTCGACATGCCACCGACGAACTCGGCGCTCAAGAGCGAGACCGATCCGGCGTCGACGTCACCCAACCCGTCGGGCTGCCTGTACACCGGCCCCACCAAGATCACGTTGCGTGCCGATGGACTGCTCGACATCGTGAGCCCGCTGACTAAGACACCGCACCCGGTGTCAGGGTGTGCGACGGGTTCGGGTGTTGCCTTGCCGCCCAACGGCGTGCTGTACGTGCGCAACGCGCCTTCAACCGCCGACACCTATGGCACGGCTGGCCCGACCGCGTGCCCGACCGCCAATGGTGTGGGTTACCCAATCACCAACGACTACAGCGCGGTGTACAACTGCAAGTCGGGTGACGCTTTCGTCAGCGGCACCCTCGATGGTCGGCTGACCATTGCCGCCGAAAACAACATTGTGGTGGTAGACGACACTCGCTACGCGTATCGTGTCGACACCTCACGGGCCCAGGACGACATTCTCGGACTCATCGCGACCAACGACGTGCAGGTGTACCACCCGGTGAGCAAGAGCGGTACCAGCACCTACACGAACCTCGCGAGTTCGCCCACTCAGGACGTGCTGATCGATGCGGCCATCCTGTCGGTGCAGCACTCCTTCCGGGTGCAGAACTACCAGTACGGTGCCCAACTCGGCTATCTCAACGTCTTCGGTGCTATCGCCCAGAAATATCGCGGAATTGTCGGGCAGAGCGGTACCAGTGGCTTCCTGAAGAACTACCAGTACGACCAGCGGTTGCAATGGGATAGTCCGCCGAAATTCCTCAACCCTGTTCAGTCGGCGTTCTCACCCACCCAGTGGTCTGAACTGTCGCCGGTCTACACCTCGTAGCTGTGCCGTCCACAGCCTCCGGGAAAGCCGCACGCCCAGCGACTAGGCTCGGCCCGTGGTTGCTCTGATCGTCGCGTGCGGAATCTTCGGACTGCTCATCGGTTCGTTCCTGAATGTCGTCATCTACCGGGTGCCGGCAGGCGAGTCGATCGTCTCGCCGCCGTCGCGGTGCCCTGGGTGCGGATCAGAGATCAAGGCCTACGACAACATTCCGATCATTTCGTGGCTTCTCTTGCGTGGAAAGTGCCGCAATTGCGGTGAGCCGATCAGCGTCAGGTACCCGCTCGTCGAGTTACTGACCGGTGTTCTCTTCGCTGTGATCGCGTGGAAGTTCGGGTTCTCGTGGGAATTGCCGGCGTTTTTGTTCTTGGCAGCCGTCGGAGTCGCTCTCGCGGCGATCGATCTCGACACCCGTCGTTTACCGAACGTGATCACGCTGCCTGCCTATCCGGTGGCACTAGTGCTGTTCTTACTGCCTGCAATCCTTGACAGCAGGTGGCCGGATTACGGTCGCGCACTGGCGGCAGGAGTGGTTCTGTTCGCCTTCTACTTTCTGCTGGCGTTTATTTACCCGGCCGGCATGGGGTTCGGCGACGTGAAATTGTCGGGGCTGGTGGGGCTCTATCTGGGCTGGCTGGGCTGGGGAGCACTCATCGTTGGGGGATTTCTCGGATTCGCTCTTGGCGCCATCGTGGGGGTGGCCCTGATGGTGCGTGGCAGGGCTGGTCGCAAGACCGCCTTGCCGTACGGCCCGTTCATGTTGCTCGGAGCCCTGATCGCCATTTTTGTGGCCGATCCGATCAGCTCCTGGTATCTCGGCCTGATCGGCCTGTGAGGGCTCAAGTATTCGGCCTCCTGTGCCGATAAAACCTGTGGACGCCCGCAAAAGCGGGTTCGGACGCAGGGAGAGCGATCGTGAGTGCGAAGTCGGCCATCGGGGTCAACATCAGCACCACCTGTGTTCGTGCAGCCGAGATCTCGATCCACGGTGGCGTATTGCGCCTCGACCGGTTCGGACAGGTACCTCTGCCCGTGGGTTCGGTTATTGACGGTGAAGTCATCGATACGCACGCCGTGGCTTCGGCCCTCAAGCAACTGTGGAAGGCTGCCCACTTCCGCAGCCGCAAGGTGATCCTCGGTGTGAGCAATCAGCGTGTGCTGGTTCGTCAGGCCGAACTTCCGGTGATGGACGAGGCCGAGCGCCGATCCTCACTGAGGTTCCAGGTGGCCGACTTGGTGCCCATGGGCGTCGACGAAGCTGTTCTTGATTTCATTCCCATGGAGGAATTCGACCGCGGCGCGATGCGCATGCACCGGGGCTTATTGGTGGCAGCGGCACAAGACACCGTCCTTGGAGCAATCGCAGCGGCGAGCGAGGCCGGACTCGAAACGATTCAGGTTGACCTCACTCCCTTTGCGGTACTGCGCAGTGTCGCCCTCGACGGTCGCCACGGGCGTCAGGGAACAGCAGAAGCTGTCGTCGACATTGGCGCTCGCGTCACGAACATCGTGGTGCATGAAAACGGGGTACCGCGTTTCGTTCGCGTGCTCATGATGGGCGGCGACACCATCACTGAAACGCTCGTAGACAAGGCCGGTCTTAAGCCCTCGGAGGCTTCGGCTGTCACGATGAATCCGCAGACCGTCACCAGCGTCGATGCGACCTTGGTACAGCGTGTTCTGGCGCAAGCGCTGGGAGCGTTGGTCGACGAGGTGCGCAGCAGCGTTGACTACTACCGCGCGAGTTCCACGGGTGGAGCCCTGTCGCGTTTGGTGCTGACCGGTGGTGCGTCGCGCCTGCCGCAGATGGCCGAGCGCATGGCGGCCACGATGAATGTCACGGTGGTTCCCGGTACACCGTTCGCGGGTCTTGACACCTCGAAATCGGCTCTTACTGAGGAACAACTGAGGTACGTCGAGCCCATGGCTTCTGTCCCCGTAGGTCTGGCACTGGGAGGCCTGCGATGAGCACCGTCGCTGAAGGCGTTCTGCCCATCCAGGGGGCTGCCCCCGAGTCGAGTTTCCCTTCACCTGCATTCCCCGTCGCCCGGCTCATTCCTGCGTCGGTCGCGGACGCCAAGCGAATCTCTCGGTCGCGCAATCTGGCTTTGGCCGGAATTGGTGTTGCCGTGCTCGCCGTGGGCGGGCTGTGGATGACAACCTCGTCGCAAACGGCCGAGGCCGAAGAGCAACTGTCTGACAGCCAAGCCACGGCCGGTTTGTTGGCAGCACAGCAGGCCAAGTACGCGGAGCTTCCTCGCTTGGCGAGTCAGATTCAAAGCGCCCAGGCCGATGTTCAGGCCGTTCTCGGCCCCGAGGTCCTCTGGTCTTCGGTTCTCGGAAAGCTCGCGGCTGCTGCACCGAGTGGTGTCACCATCAACAAGGTCACCGGATCACTGCCTGTGACCGCTGCAGGGCAACCTGCATCGTCGGCGGTCGGAACAGGCAATGTCACGGTGGGTGGCAAAGCGTTGACATTCCCGCAGGTGTCGGGGTGGCTTGATGCTTTGGCTAAGCAGAAGATCTTCGTCGGCCCCAACTTGACCCAGTCAGCACGCGACGACAGCGCCTCGACCCCGTCGGTCAGTTTTGAAAACTCCGTAGGACTTTCGGCTGCTGCGAAATCAGGCCGGTATGTTGCGAAGGAGTCGAAGTGAAAATCGCATCGACAAAGGCGTGGGCACTCATCGGTGTTCTGGCCGCAGCCGTTGTATTGGCTGTCGGTTGGACGCTGCTGATTTCGCCGGCGCGCCAACATATCGCTGAGGTGCAGGACGAGGTGTCGTCTCAGGCCAGCACGAATGCGACTGCTGCTGACGCTGTGGCTCGGCTCAAGAAGCAAAGTTCGCTTCTCGACGAACGGCGCGCGCAGATGGAAGCCCTGACCATCACCATCCCGAAGACAGCCCAGATCCCGACGTTGGTACGAGACATCAACAACACCGCCGCGCTCTCTGGTGTCACGCTTGATCAGATCACGCCTGCTTCTCCCCAGCCAGTAGTTGCCGCTGGAAACTCAAGTCAGCAAAAAGCAGTGGGCGGACTTCAGGAGATTGCACTGTCGATCGGAATAACCGGAACCTACGCGCAGACGCGCAACTTCCTGATCGGGCTCGAGGCCATGAAGCGCGGAGTGTTGGTACACGGCTTGGACATGACCGAGAACGCTGGTGGGGCAGCCGGAACATTCAAGACCACCATTCGCGGCGGCGTCTTCCTCAACCCCGACCTCGGCACTCGTAAGGCGGCGGCAGCTCCTGCGACCGACCCCAACGCTGCCTCGTCCGACACGACCGCCCAATCGGGTACCCCGAGCTAATTGGCGGCGCTGGTGTCGGCCGCGACGTGCGAGGCGACCTAGACGTGGAACAATGACGACGTGCTGCGATGGCTGACTGCCGGTGAGTCCCATGGGCCGGCTCTCGTGGCGATACTCGAGGGACTGCCCGCGGGCGTCTTGGTGACCTCCGAAGAGATCCACGTTGATCTTGCACGCCGTCGACTCGGCGTCGGGCGAGGCGCCCGGCAAAAGTTCGAGCGCGACGAACTTGAAATCCTCGGCGGTATCCGTCACGGGGTGACTCTCGGAAGCCCGGTGGCACTGCGCATCGGAAACAGCGAGTGGCCCAAGTGGACCGAAGTGATGTCGCCCGATCCGGTTGACCCTTCGGTTCTGGAGGGGCTCGGGCGCAATGAACCCCTCACCCGGCCCCGTCCCGGTCACGCTGACCTTGCAGGTATGCAGAAATACGGTTTCACCGACGCTCGGCCCGTTCTCGAGCGATCAAGCGCTCGCGAAACTGCGGCCCGCGTTGCGCTCGGCGCCGTGGCGCGCGAGTTCCTTCGTCAGGTTGCCGGTATCGAGGTGCTCAGCCACGTGGTGCGCATTGGGTCCGTGGCAATCAGCGATGAAACCCCGTTGCCTCTGCCCGGCGATCTCGCCCGCATCGACATTGATCCGGTGAGGTGTGCCGACGCTGCTGCCAGTGAAGCGATGCTGAGCGAAATTGATGCGGCGAAGACCGATGGCGACACGCTGGGTGGTGTGGTCGAGGTTCTTGCCTACGGACTTCCGCCTGGTCTGGGGTCGCACGTTCACTGGGATCGCCGACTTGACTCACGCCTCGCCGCGGCGCTGATGGGGATTCAGGCCATCAAGGGTGTCGAGATCGGCGACGGTTTCGACGTCGCGTCGCGACGAGGGTCGCAGGCTCACGACGAAATCGTGCGCGACGGCGAGCGTCTCACGAGACTGACCTCGCGCTCGGGTGGTACCGAAGGCGGAATGAGTACCGGAGAGGTGCTGCGCGCGCGGGCTGCGATGAAACCCATCTCGACAATTCCCAAGGCGCTGCGCACGATCGATGTGGCGACCGGTGAAGAGGCGCGCGCGATTGCTCAGCGCAGCGACACCTGTGCCGTGCCCGCTGCCGGTGTCATCGCCGAAGCGATGACTGTGCTGGTGCTTGCTGACGCGATGCTTGAGAAGTTTGGTGGCGATTCCGTCGCTGAGACCTCACGCAATCTGCGCTCCTACCGAGACAACTTGTCGGTGAGTTGAGATGGCACCCATAGTGGTGTTGGTGGGCGCTCCTGGAAGCGGTAAGTCAACAGTGGGGCAAGCTGTTGCCGATCAACTCGAAGTGACGTTTCGCGATACCGACGCTGATATTGAGCGAACGGTCGGGCGTTCGATCTCCGACCAGTTCGTACAAGACGGAGAAGCAGCATTTCGTGTGCGCGAGGAAGAAGCAGTCGCCTCAGCCCTAGTCGAACACGACGGGGTGCTTGCCCTCGGGGGAGGCGCCGTTCTTTCGGCTGCCACCCGGGCGCTGCTGATGTCGCAGCAGGTGGTGTGGCTGCAGGTCTCCGCCAGCGAAGCGTCAACACGAGTTGGACTCGCGGCTTCCCGGCCTCTGTTGATGGGCAATGTTCGCTCGCGCCTTGTCGCGCTTCTTGCTGAGCGCGCCCCCTTGTACACCGAAGTGGCCTCGCTGACCGTAAACACCGACGGACGTGAACCCTCCGACGTGGTGTCCGACGTGGTGCAGTGGTTGAACGGACAGACGAGTTGAACGGACAAACGAGTTGAACGGACAGACGACGTGAGTGAGCCGGTGAGTATCCGTGTGAGCGGTGAGGGCGAGTACGAGGTGGTCATCGGGCATGGCGTGCTTGATCGCCTCATTCCGATGCTGACGTCGTCACCGGCGCAAGTTGCCGTGATTTACGCACCCGCGGTTGTTGAGGTAGCCCGCGAGGTAAGCGCGATTCTTGACTCTGCGCGAATCCGTCCGATGCTGATTGAGGTTCCCGAATCCGAGGCGGCGAAGACGGCCGATGTCGCCGCGCGCTGCTGGGCGTTGTTGGGCGATGCTGCCTTTACCCGGTCGGATGCGGTCGTGGGCGTAGGTGGGGGAGCCACCACTGATCTTTCCGGATTCGTTGCTGCCACGTGGCTGCGCGGCATTGACCATGTCGAGATTCCCACCACGTTGCTCGGGATGGTCGATGCGGCAGTTGGGGGCAAGACCGGCATCAACACCGCGGAAGGCAAGAACTTGGTCGGCGCTTTCCACCCGCCGGTCGGGGTGCTCTGCGATCTTGATCGGCTCACGACCCTTCCCGCGGCCGACTACGCAGCGGGTTTGGCGGAAGTAGTGAAGTGCGGATTCATTCGTGACCCTCGCATTCTGGAACTCGTTGAGGCAGATCTTGGTGCATGTGTCGTTGCTGGCAACGATGTTGAAGTCGAGTTGATTTCGCGCGCTATTGCAGTCAAGGCTGCCGTCGTTTCTGCTGACTTGCGCGAATCGACGACAGCGTCAGCCGGAGGCTGGGCTGCAGTGACCGGTCGCGAGGTGCTCAATTACGGTCATACCTTTGGCCACGCCATTGAACTGGCCGAGGGATATTCGTGGCGTCATGGTGATGCGATCAGTGTCGGGATGATGTTCGTCGCCGAATTGGCGCACAACCAGGGGCTCATTGACGAGGAGCTTGTCGCCCGTCACCGCAACATTCTCAGCGGCTTAGGGTTGCCGACGTCGTATTCGGGTGCGTCGTGGACGCAGCTTCTCGAAGCGATGGGCCGTGACAAGAAGACACGGGGTGGCACGCTGCGGTTTGTCGTACTGGCAGGTGTGGCCGAGCCTGTACTTCTGGCGGCTCCGCCTGAGCAGGCGCTACTGGAGGCATTTCACGCTGTCGCGGGTTGATCGCCGTAGAGTGAGCGCATGACTCGCGTCTTGGTGCTCAACGGACCTAACCTCGGCAGACTCGGAACACGTGAGCCCGAGGTTTACGGATCAACCACCCACGAGCAATTGGCTCAGGCTCTCATGACTCTGGGTGCCGAACTGTCACTTGAGGTCGAAGTGCGCCAGACCGACGATGAGGCAACGCTGATCGGGTGGCTGCATGAGGCCGCGGATGACCACATTCCCGTGGTGTTGAATCCGGCTGCCTTCACGCATTACTCGTACGCCGTGCGCGATGCTGTGTCACAACGCACCGCCCCCCTGATCGAAGTGCATCTGTCGAATCCCGCCGCGCGAGAGGAATTCCGCCACACATCTGTCGTGTCGGCTGTTGCCACGGGCACTATCGCCGGATTCGGTGTCGATTCGTATGTGTTGGCGCTGCGCGCCATCGCAGCCGGACTGTAATGTCGGTCGCCGCGCGGCAAGGCCGGGTGAACTCCCTTCTCGCCGGGCTCGACGTGGAGGCGCTGCTCGTCACCAATCCGGTGAATTGCCGCTACCTATCTGGTTTTGCGGCGAGCAACGCGGCGTTCGTGGCGGCTGATTGCGCTCTCTACGTCACCGACAGTCGGTATTCGACGGCCGTGGCCGAGCAGTGTCCTGAACTTGAGGTCGTGCTTGATCGCGACGCCGCAGCGGGAGCGGTGCACGCCGCGGCTCGCATGGGAGTGTCGCGACTCGGGTTTGAATCGCATGTGGTCACTGTGGCCGATGCCCTCAGGCTCGAGGCTCTCGCTCGCTCCGTTGGGGTCTCCCTGATCGCCTGTGAGCGCGTGATCGAGCCCCTGCGAGAGACGAAGGACGACGATGAAATCGCTCACCTGACGGTGGCGTGCGCCGTGACCGAGCGGGCACTGGCGCGGTTGATTGCCGAGGTTCACGTTGGGCTCACCGAGCGCTGGTTGGCCGCGCGACTGGAGTTCCTGATGTGTGACGAGGGGGCTGAGGCTGCGGCTTTCCCCTCCATCGTCGCGACCGGTGATTCGTCAGCCGAGCCGCATCATCAACCCACCGATCGGGTGGTCGGTGCAGGGGACTTGCTCAAGATTGACTGCGGAGCCCGGGTGGCCGGCTACCACGCCGACATGACGCGAACCTTTGTTGTGGGGCGTCCAGCGCAGGCGTGGCAATCGGAAATTCACGAGTTGGTTGGCCGCGCGGCAGCAGCAGGACGCGCGGCCGTGGCCCCCGGGGTTGCCCTCGTTGACCTCGATCGGGTCTCCCGGGACGTGATTGCCAGTGCTGGTCACGCACTGCACTTCGGTCACGGGCTAGGTCACGGAATCGGTCTGGATATTCATGAGGCGCCGATGATCGGCCCCTCGGCCACGGGTACACTCGCGGAGAACATGACGGTCACCGTCGAGCCAGGTATCTACCTTCCGGGTCTTGGTGGGGTCCGCATCGAGGATTCCCTCGTGGTTACCTCGAACGGTGCCACACCGCTTACGTCCACCACCCGCGAGCTGCTGGTGCTCGGCTGACGCCGTGCCCATCTCGCCGAACCGCAGGAGACCTTCGTGGCTAGCACCAACGACCTGAAGAACGGCCTTGTGCTGAACATTGACGGCCAACTGTGGAGCGTCGTGGAATTTCAGCACGTCAAGCCCGGTAAAGGACCGGCCTTCGTGCGCACCAAACTCAAGCACGTACTCAACGGCAAGGTGGTCGACCGCACCTTCAATGCAGGACTCAAGATCGAAACCGCGAACGTTGATAAGCGCGATATGCAGTACCTGTACCGCGATGGCGACACCTGGATCTTCATGGACTCGCAGTCCTACGACCAGATTCCCGTGCCCGACTCCGTTGTTGGCGATAACGCGCGCTGGCTGCTTGAGAACCAAGGCGCGATCGTAGCAATGAACGAGGGCGCGCCTCTCTATGTCGAACTCCCCGCGTCGGTCGAACTCCTCATCACGTACACCGAGCCAGGACTTCAGGGAGACCGTTCAACTGGTGGCACCAAGCCGGCCACCCTCGAAACGGGTGCTGAGATCGCGGTTCCGCTCTTCATTGAGAACGGCACCAAGGTCAAGGTCGACACTCGCGACGGCTCCTACCTCGGTCGCGTGAACTGAATTCATGACCGCCCGTCGTAAGGCACGCAAGCGCGCGCTCGATCTGCTCTACGAAGCCGATATCCGCGGTGTCGATCCGCGCGAGATCGCCGTCGAGCGTTTTCCCGAAAGCTCGGAAGACTACGCGGCCGTGCTGGTTGAAGGAGTCGCGGCGCATCGCGAACGTATCGACGAACTTCTCGATACTCACTCACTGGGTTGGACAGTTGAGCGCATGCCGGCAGTTGACCGCACCCTGCTGCGCATGGCTGTGTTCGAAATGCTCTGGAACGACGATGTTCCTGACTCGGTCGCCATTTCCGAGGCGGTTGAACTCGCGACTTCCCTCTCAACCGACGACTCCCCGGGGTTCATCAACGGATTACTGGGCCGCATTGACGAAGTAAAGCCGCGCATCGTCGTCTGACCGAACTTGTCGCGCTCAGACGCCCGCGTTTATGCGGTGGGGCTTTCACGTGATAACGAGTGCCCCGGGTGGGAGTCGAACCCACACTGTACCGAGTTTGAGTCGGCTCTCTCTGCCGGTTGGAGTACCGGGGCTACGGGACAAGGTTAGACCGTCCCTGTTGGTGACTACGATCGAGCCATGGCTGAGCCGACCCGAGCCAGAATTCTCGTGGCAGAAGATGAGGCGATCATTCGCCTCGACCTCGTCGAAACCCTGCGTGAGGCGGGATACGACGTGGTCGCAGCGGTGGGCGATGGGGCGGCCGCCGTCGAGCGAGCGACGGCCCTGCGTCCCGATTTGGTCATCCTCGATGTCGCGATGCCCGTGCTTGATGGGCTGGCGGCAGCCGAGCAAATCGTCTCGGGCGACATCGCGCCGGTAGTCATGCTCACCGCCTTCAGCCAGCGCGAATTGGTTCACCGGGCCACCGAAGCGGGGGCGCTGGGATACCTCGTCAAGCCGTTCAATCCACAGGAATTGGTCGCGACCGTCGAGGTCGCGCTTGCTCGAGCACGCCAGATGAGCCAACTCGCTCAGGAGATCGCTGACCTTTCCGAGCGGCTGGAAGCCCGAATCGCCATCGATCGTGCCAAACCCGTACTGATGGCGACCCTCGGAATCACCGAGCCGGAGGCTTTCCGCTGGATACAGAAGGCCGCTATGGATCAGCGATGCTCGATGCGAGAGGTCGCGGATGCGTTGCTTTCCGGGACTGCCGAAGGCCCCTGAGAGGCTCGCGAGGCCGCGCAGAGCCTCGCAGGAAGGGTCCAGAGTGCAACTGGGGCCTCACCGGATGGATACGCCGTGGTCACGCCTTGGTCACGGTCGTGCCGAATCCGGAGCAAGTCGCTTGCGGTTGGCCGTAGGGGATATATCGTTTCCTAAGTATCACTGGGGGTGCTCCAGCGCCCTTACCTCACTCACAAGGAGAACAAATCCATGACCCGAACCACGGTGCTTCGGTCTGCCGTCGTCCTCGGTGTTGCGAGCCTCGCGCTCGCTGCCTGCGGTGGCAGTTCGGGCGGCGGGTCCTCGTCGTCAGCGGCCTCCAGTTCAGCGCCTGCTTCCAGCAGCGCTGCAGCCGGCCCGCTGATCTTCGGAACCCTGCTGCCGCAGACGGGATCGCTCGCATTCCTCGGCCCGCCCGAGTTCGCTGGCGTTAACGCTGCAATCAAGGACATCAACGCTGCTGGCGGCGTGTTCGGCCAGCCGGTGCAGAAGATCGAAGGTGACTCAGGCGACACGAGCACCAACATTGCTTCGCAGACCGTTGACTCACAGCTGCAGAAGGGCGTCAACGTCATCGTCGGCGCTGCTTCATCCTCTGTGACCCTCTCGGTCATCGACAAGGTCACGGCCGCTGGTGTGGTGCAGTTCTCGCCCGCCAACACCTCGATCAAGTTGAGCGACCCGGCCATCACTAAGGGCCTCTACTTCCGCACCGCCCCCCCGGACACGTTCCAGGGTGCGATTCTTGCGGCTGTGGCCTCGAAGGATGCCCGTAAGAACGTGGCTGTCATGGCCCTCACCGACGCCTACGGCACCGGTCTGGCCGACGCATTCACGAAGAACTTCGAAGCGTCCGGTGGCAAGGTTGCCGCCCGCATCGACTACGACCCCAAGGCTGCGTCGTACACCGCTGACGTGACCAAGGTGAAGGCGGCCAACCCCGACGCCATCATCCTGATCGGCTTCGACGAGTCGAAGAAGATCATCCAGGAGCTCGTTGCCCAGGGCATTGGCCCGCAGAAGACGCCGCTGTACCTGTGCGACGGCAACATGGGTAACGCACTTGCTGATGGCCTCCCGGCCGGCCTCATGAACGGCGTCAAGGGAACCATCCCCGGCGTTCAGGCTGACCAGAAGTTCCAGCAGCAGTTGCTCGCCGTTGACCCCAAGCTCACGGACTACTCGTACGCCCCTGAGGCCTACGACGCCGTGACCATTGCGGCCCTCGCGGCTCAGGCTGCTGGCTCGACCAAGGGTGCCGACATCGCGGCGAAGATCCCGACCATCACCGCGGCCGGCAACAACGCATGCAGCAACTACGCCGAGTGCTTGGCGCTGCTGCAGGCCGGCAAGGCAATCAGCTACATCGGCCCCTCGGGTGCCACCGGCCTCAAGGCCAATGGTGACCCGTCGGTTGGCACGATGACGATCTGGCAGTTCGGTGCGGACAACAAGATCTCCGCAGTTGACTCTGTCTCGGGCGACGTTCCTGCCGCCAGCTGACACTAGTTAGTTCAGAAGGCCCGGTCCGCATGGACCGGGCCTTCTGCTATTCCCCATTCGCGCCCATTGGGCGATTCCTACGTTCCTGCAGGTTTCTTGGCACCCCAAACGTGCATACGCGTAGGAATCGCGACACTATGCGGCGTTACGGATCTCGAGCAGTTGAAGCATGCGTCGGTGGAGTGCACCAGAGATCAGGTCAGCCCAGGTCCACCTCAGGATTCTGAACCCAAGGTCGCGTAGTCGGACTTCCCGTTGGCCTTGTTGGAGGAGGATTTCCCGATCGATGTATTTCGCGGCGCCGTCAGCCTCGCCTACGATGCCGAACTCCTCCCAGAGGAAATCGACGCGGGCGACGAAACCATCATGGTCGTGAAGCGAGACCTGACTCTGGGGTAGCGGTACTCCCCATTCGATAAAGCGCGCAAACGACAGGGATTCCAGAGGGGTTTCTCGAATTCCGCTGAGGTGAGCCAGAGCAAGGGCGGCGCGTTTGGACCCGGGATGATCGCTGATACGGATGTGGCGCTCGGTGAGTTCGGTGAGGGAGGTCATCTCTCTGCGCAGCGCCGCATCTCCAATGCCAAGCGTGTCAGCGAGTGTTCCGAACCGGGCGACATCGATGATCGTGCGGCCCGGGGTTGTGACACGTGCGAATACAGGAGTCAGGGCACCGGCCGGGGCCGCTCCCGTTCCCTCAGCAATCCACGCCGCATGAACGTCGATGTGTGAGGAATCGCCGTCGTGCAGCGTTCCCAGATGCGACCGCGCTTTGCCGCGAGTTCCCGTCCAGCCGCCCGCACCCGCGAGTAGATGGATGCGCCGAGGTGGACCGCTCACAACGGGCAATCGATGAGCGAGGGCAGCGCTGGTATGTGAAATCGCAGTCGCAGGTCGCGAACGCGAAGCCGCAACCGCTTCGTAAACATGCTGTAGGTCATTGGTGGCCGCAGGATCGGTGTGTAGCCTCGCGCCGCCGCGAATGTAGTGCCCATCGCCGAGGCTTTCCCACAGTCCTCGCGACACGCGTCGGCTGATTTGGGAGCGAGTCAGGCCGAACGCGATGGCGTCGGCATGGGACAGAAGTGCGGGAAGCCCCTGAGGGTCCGAAGATATCCGTGGTGTCATGCACGGAGTCTGACGGCTTCCGAAGAGCACCTGACTGATTTATCCACAGCCTCCGCGATTCCTACGCTGAAGCACCTCAGAAGACGTCAGAAGGATGCAGCAACGTAGGAATCGCGCGATTGATGGAACGGGGTTGCGACGAGAAAGAAGCTCGGTACCTCTACGCCTTGGAGAGCGTGCCCAAGTACAACTCGATCACCTTCGGGTCGTTCGCCAATTCGCGACCTGAGCCGGTGTAGGCGTTGCGGCCCTGATCGAGCACATAACCGCGATCGACCACCTGCAAGCAGCGGGCAGCATTCTGCTCAACCATGATGACCGTGACGCCGCTGCGGTTGATACTGCGAGCCCGCATGAACACTTCATCCTGTAGGCCAGGCGCCAAGCCTGCTGATGGCTCATCCAGCAGCAGGACAGAAGGCTCCATCATCAATGCGCGACCCATGGCCACCATCTGTCGCTCTCCGCCCGACAGCGAACCTGCGCGCTGTTTGCGGCGCTCTCCAAGAGCTGGGAACAGTGAGCAGACAAACTCAAAGCGCTCGGGGAATTTCTTGGGGGCCTGGTAGGCGCCCATCTGCAGGTTCTCTTCAATCGTGAGAGACGGGAACACGTTATTGGTCTGAGGCACGAATCCGATACCTCGCTGCACCAGTTGGTCGGCGCGCATGTTGGTAATGTCTTCGCCGCGCAGCGTCACCATTCCTTCGCGCACACGAACGAGGCCGAAAAGCGCCTTCAGCAAAGTTGACTTGCCCGCACCGTTGGGACCGATGATTCCGACGAACTCACCCTCGTTGGCGTAGAGGTCGCAGCCCTCGAGGATATTGACTCCGGGTAGGTATCCGGCGGTGCAATCGTCAACTCGCACCAAGGCGTCAGACGACGCGCCGAGGTGCGCACTGCGATCAATGACCACGGCGGCTCGATCATGGACGGCGTGGCCCACGCCCTGCTCGGCATCGAGCGCGAGTTCGTCGACCTTCTCGTTCGGGTCATCTTGATTGACGTAGTTCGTCATGAGCGTTCGCCCTCCTCTGTGGCAGGTGCGGGTGGCTCACCGTCGATAAAGGATTCTTCGGTTTCGATCAACGACTGATCGTGATGCGTGCCCAGGTAGGCGTCGATCACGGCTTGGTTACGCATCACGTCACCAGGTGGGCCCTCAGCGATGATGCGTCCCTGCCCCATGACGATGACCCAGTCACTAATGTCGCGCACCATGTCCATGTCGTGCTCGACAAACAGCACGGTCATTCCCTGCTCGCGCAAATCCTTGATGTGGCCCAGCAGCGACTGTGTCAACGCTGGGTTCACGCCGGCCATAGGTTCGTCGAGCATCACCATCTCGGGGCCGACCATCAGCGCACGTGCCATCTCCAAGAGCTTGCGCTGACCACCCGAAAGAGAGCCAGCGAAGTCATCGCGCTTGGAATCTAGTTTGAATCGAGCAAGCAATACCTCAGAGCGGGCCGTGATTTCGGCTTCCTGCTTCTTCCAGGTTCCTGGCAGTAGGGCGCGCCAGAAAGTTTCACCCTTTTGGCCGGTCGCACCGAGCTTCATGTTCTCGATGACGGTGAGGCGGAAGAGCGCCTTGGTCAACTGGAACGTGCGCACCATGCCCAAGCGCGCCACCTTGTGGGGTGCCACGCCAGCGAGCTCTTTGCCGTTGAACGTCCATTGACCATCGTCGGGGGCGTCGAAACCGGTGAGGAGGTTGAAGAATGTCGTTTTGCCAGCACCGTTGGGTCCGATGAGGGCGGTGATGGCCCCTCGTTGGATTTCAACATGCGCCACGTCAACAGCGACGAGTCCGCCGAACTGACGGCGCACGCCGTCAGCGATGAGGATCGGGTCAGGCTTGGCTGCACCCGGTACCTGCTCTACCGAGGCAAGGGCGGCGGTCGCGATGGCGCGGCGGGCGACCGCGGTGTCAGCGTCGGGCATCAAGGGCCAGCTCCTTCTTGTCGCCGAGGATTCCTTGAGGTCGGAAGATCATAAGCAGCATCAATCCCAGTCCCACCAACATGAACTGAATCTGGCCGACCTGGTCGGTGCGCAGAATCGATTCGGGGATGATCGCCGACGCCGTGGCATTCTTGAGCGTTTCGACCACGAGTGTCAGCAGACCCCAGAAGATCATGGCGCCGAGGATAGGTCCGCCCACTCGAGCCGCACCACCCAGAATCATGATGAGCCACGCGAAGTACGTGAGGTCGCTGGCGTAGTTGTCAGGCTGAACAGACGCATTAGCCAGTGCGAATACGAAACCACCGAGGCAGCCCAGAACACCACCGAATACGAGGGCCTGCATCTTGTATGAGTACACGTTCTTGCCCAAGCTGCGCACGGCGTCTTCATCTTCGCGGATGCCCTTGATGACCCGACCCCACGGCGAACGCATCGCGAGCCACACGACCAAGCTGGCAATAGCGATCAATGCCCAACCGATGAGGAACATGAACAGCACATCGCCGTTGGCAAAGTGGATCGGGCCAAAGGTGTAGGGCTGTTGCCGATTGAACGGATTGAGGCTCGAGAAGAAGCTGGTGGAGAAGCCGTTGATTCCGTCGGAGCCGCCCAGCGTCTCGCGGAAAGTCACGGAGCGTGCGAACAATCGCACGATCTCTGCAGCAGCGATGGTGACGATCGCCAAGTAGTCAGCACGCAGGCGCAAGGTAGGAATACCCAGCAGCAAGGCGAGAATCACCGTGAGCACGAGGCCGACGATGATTCCGAGCCACCACGGCAGATTGAAGCGCGTCACGCTCACGGCTAGTCCGTAAGCGCCCATCGCGAGGAAGGCCGCCTGGCCAAAGTTGAGCAGGCCGGTGTAACCGAAGTGCACGTTAAGTCCGATTGCCGCGAGGCAGTAGACGATGGCAATCGGTGCGATTGCCTGCGTGAGCGTCTGGCTCAGGATGAATCCCCAGTCCATGGCTTCCTCCTACCCCACTCGCTCGCGACGACCGAGGATTCCCTGCGGTCGAATCAACAGGATGACAATCAGCACCACGAGGGCGCCCACGTTCTTGAGTTCTGGCGGAATAAACAGTGTCGACAACTCAATGATGATCCCGACCACGAGTGAACCGACAAGTGCGCCGAAGGCCGTTCCGAATCCACCGAGGGTGGCTCCGGCGAAGACGAGCAGGAGGATCGAGAAACCCATTGCCCAGTTCGCGCCTTGACTCATCGCGAGCAAGATGCCCGAGAACGCTGCCAACGTGGCGCCTAGGATCCAGACCACGTTGATGACTCGCTCGACATCGATACCTGAGGAGGAGGCGAGGGCGGGGTTGTCAGAGACTGCTCGGCTGGCCTTTCCGAGTCGGGTCTTCATGAGCCACCAGGCCGTGATGCACAGCAGCAGAACCGCGACGGCGGCGCCGATGAGGTTCTTTGCGGTGACATCGACCGGGCCGATCGCGATGCCCTCCTGGCCGTTGAAGCTTCGGAATTGCCGCGTACCTCCGCCGAAGATAAACAGGAAGACGTAACGCAGGAATACGCCGAGGCCGATCGAGACCACCAGCATGGCGATCAGACCGGTGCCCCGCCGTCGCAGAGGTTTCCAGAGGATCTTGTCTTGCACGTAGCCCAGTACTGCGCAGCAGAGCAACGACAAAACCACGCTCGCGAAGAAGTTCCACTCGAGGACCACATCGAAGAAGTACGTCGTCAGGGCGCCGAGGGTGATCAGTTCACCGTGGGCGAAGTTGGTGAGCCCGGTGGTGCCGTAGATCAAGCTCAAACCGACACCGGCCAAGGCGATGACGAGTCCGAACAGAATTCCGTTCGCGAACAACTGCAAGAACTTGTCCAAGAAGGATTCAGTTGCGACGGTGCCGGATCCAAACCGGAACTGAACCGTGGCCGGCAATCCACCGAAGGCGAGGACGCTGAGGTTGTTCTTGGACGGGTCAGAGAGAACCACGCCCGGAGGGAGAGTTGTCTCATCGAGGGAGACTTTGTAACTGCCGGATTTGGGGAGTTCGACCTTCCACACACCGTCTGGCCCGCTCTTCACTGTCTGAGTGAAGCCGGTGGCGCTCACGGTGATCGCTACATTCGGTACTGGGGCGCCATCGTTGACCAAGACTCCAGCGACAGATGCTCCGCTGGCAGCCTGTGCTGGTGCAGCACCTGCCCCGAGCGTCAGCGCTACGAGGCCAAGAACGCCGAGCAGCAGTGCGATGACTCGACGACGCACTCTGGACACCTCCTGTTCGCGTAATTCAACCGCCAGCGACGGAGCCTAACGTTATCCCTAGGTGGAGCGCGATCCCACCCAAATAGCGGAATCCGAGTGACGAATTCTTCGCTCGTCCTAATGCCACGCCGCGGCGAGGGATACAGCCAGAGGCGCGATGATCAGCGCGGGCAGCATGTCGGCGACAGGCACTGCCTTGATGTCAAGCAACCGCATTCCTATTCCGATCAGCAAAAGGCCTCCGGTCGCAGTAAGAGCAGCGATCTGTGCCTCGCCCAGCACGCTTCCGAGCCCGACGCCGAGCACCGTGAACAGGCCTTGGTAGATCAGCACGACAAGGGCGGAGAGCATCACTCCGACGCCCAGACTGGCGGCAAAAGCGATTGAGGCGAAGCCATCGAGAACGCTCTTGAGAAGCAGCTGGTCGATTCCACGGCCAAGTCCATCGGAAATCGCACCCAGAATGGCTAGCGGTCCGACGACAAAAAGTAGCGACGCGGTGACGAACCCTTCAACGAACCGGGCATTGGGGTCCTGATCTGCGCTGACCAGGGTTGAGTCCAAATCGTTATTCACGTTGGATGCATCGCTGTGTTCGCGTAGAGCGCGATGAGCGAACTTAGTGCGCACCCAGTGTCCAAACCGCTCCAAGCGCGCTTCGACGTGCCAAAGCGATCCGAGAATGCCGCCGACGAGCAATGAGCCGAGCACAATGAGCACCGGAATGCCGGCCCCGACTTCGACGCGGAGAGCGTCAGACGTGACAGCCGCAGCTGACAGTGCGCCGACGAGCAACGTGACCAAGCCGAGGACATCGGTGACCAAGGCGCGGGTGCGGGCGGGTAGTCGGTGCCCGATGAGCAGACCGATCAACGATCCGATGATGATTGCCGCGACGTTGATCAGGGTGCCAAGGCCCGGAAGTGAAGACATCCGCTCGTCGTACCCGTCAGATTCGGTCGCGCACGAGGCAGGTAAGCCGTGCGGTGCACAGGCGTCGGTCAGCGTCGTCTGAAATCACAATCTCCCAGGTCGAGAGCGTGCTGCCGATGCGCACCGGTCGGGCTACTCCGGTGACGATGCCCTTCGTCGCCGACAGGTGGTGGCTACAGGAAAGTTCTATTCCCACGGGGAATCGGTTGGGCCCCGCGTGCACCGCGGCGCCGATGGAGCCAAGGGTTTCCGCCAACACTGCGCTGGCACCACCGTGGAGAAACCCGTACGGCTGAGTGTTCCCCTCGACCGGCATGGTGCCAACGAGGTGGTCGAAGTCGGCCTCGGTGATGGTGATTCCCATTCGCTCCGTGAGCCCGCCACCTTCAATGGAATGTATGAACGCGAGGATCTGTCCAGGAGTGGCTTGGCTTAGCCCAGAGTCGTTCGACATGGAGTCAGCCTAGGATCGCCTTATGCCGGAGCTGGGAGCGACCCGTCCACGATTGCTACTACTTGATGGACACTCACTGGCCTACCGAGCATTCTTTGCGCTGCCGGTTGAGAATTTCTCAACGACGACAGGTCAGGCCACCAATGCCGTTTATGGGTTTACGTCCATGCTCATCAATACCCTGCGTGATGAACAACCCACTCACATTGCTGTTGCGTTCGACGTCTCCCGTCAGACCTTTCGAACGGAGATGTTCCCGGACTACAAGGCAACGCGGTCGGCAAGCCCGGAGGAATTCAAGGGTCAGATTCCGTTGATTCTTGAAGTGCTTGAGGCTCTCGGGATTCCTTCGCTGCAGTTGGAGGGATACGAAGCCGACGACATCATCGCCACCTTGGCCACGCGTGCGGAGAATGCGGACTATGACGTGTTCATCCTGACTGGCGACCGCGATGCCTTCCAGCTGGTCGATGATCGCGTCACGGTGCTCTATCCGCGCAAGGGCGTTTCCGATTTGGCGCGCATGGATCCGGCGGCCATCGAGGAGCGCTTCGGGCTCACGCCGAAGCAATACGCCGACTATGCGGCGCTGCGAGGTGATCCCAGTGACAACCTGCCCTCCGTTCCCGGAGTTGGCGAGAAGACTGCGGCCAAATGGGTGCGAGAGTACGGAAGTCTTGAGCAACTCACGGCACGCGCCGATGAATTGCCCGGCAAGGTGGGACAGTCGTTACGAGACCATCTCGACCAAGTAGTGCTCAACAGGCAACTGACCGAACTCGTACGCGAAGCGCCTCTGCCAGCGGCCTTTGATGACCCCGCAGATCTCGTTCGCACACCAATAGATCGTCAGCGAGTGCACGAGGTATTTGACGCACTGCAATTCCGAGTCTTGCGCGATCGACTCTTTGACAGTTTGGGCCAGACAGTGGCGCCGGCCTCCGGTTCGTTCGATCTGGAGGTCGCGGCGTTGTCACCGGGCGAGGTAGCCACCTGGTTGTCCTCACATGCGGTCGGACGGTGCGGAGTCGAGGTGGAAGGTGAGTGGGGACGAGGCACGGGCGTTCTCCGCTCGATTGCCGTTGCTGCACCTGACGGGGCTGTTGCGTGGATGACGCCAGTTACGTGGACTTCCGAGGATGAGACCGCCGTTGCTGCGTGGCTGGCAGACCCCGCTGCACCTCTCGCGATGCACGATGCCAAGGGGCCATTGCTGGCAATGGCGGCGCGCGGTTGGTCGATTGCAGGATTGGCCGCCGACACGGCGCTGATGGCCTACCTCGTGCTACCGGGGCAACGATCCTTCGACCTCGGTGATCTCACAGCGCGATTCTTAGGTCGTCAACTCGAAGACTCGACCTCGGATTCGGGCCAATTGTCGTTCGACACAGAAGAAGCTTCCGCAGGACAGGTGGGTCTTCGCGCGCGAGCGGTTCTCGATTTGGCCGAGGTGCTCGAGAGTGAGGTTGCCGTTCGGGGCGGAACTCGACTTCTCAACGACGTTGAACTGCCGTTGGTGAGTGTTCTCGCGCGGATGGAGGAGTTGGGTATCGCGGTAGACCTCGGATTGCTCACCGAACTCGATGATTCCTTCGGTGATTCAGCTCGCGGCGCTGAGACCGAGGCGTACTCAATGGTGGGGCGAACCTTCAACTTAGGGTCACCCAAGCAGCTCCAAGAAATCCTCTTCGTTGAGCGAGGGTTGCCGAAGACCAAGAAGATCAAGACCGGCTACACCACCGACGCTGAAGCTCTGCAGTCGCTGTATGAGCGCACCGAAGATCCTCTGCTCGGAGTGCTACTGCGCTGGCGTGACGTCACGAAGTTGCGTCAGACAGTTGCCGGTCTCATCCCACTCACCGACGCCAACTCGCGTATTCATACGACCTATGCGCAAACAGTTGCGGCCACAGGCCGGCTGTCGAGCGTTGATCCCAATCTTCAGAACATTCCGATTCGCACCGAGGAGGGGCGTCGAATTCGTGGTGCCTTTGTGGTGGGCGACGGATTCGAGTGTTTGTTGACGGCCGACTACAGCCAGATTGAGATGCGCATCATGGCGCACCTCTCCGATGACCCGGGGCTCATTGCAGCATTCAACGAAGGTGAAGATCTGCACTCAACCGTCGCTTCGCGCGTCTTCGAGGTGCCCGCCGATGATGTCGACGCTGAGATGCGTCGCCGGATTAAGGCCATGTCGTACGGACTTGTGTACGGACTGTCGACGTACGGACTCTCCCAGCAATTGGGGGTGTCAACCGGTGACGCCCAAACGCTGATGGATCACTACTTCGAAAGATTCGGGGGAGTGCGCGACTATCTTTCCGAAGTTGTTGCCGACGCCCGAGTGACCGGGTACACCGAAACCATCATGGGTCGGCGACGCTACCTTCCCGACCTCACCAGCGATGTGCGCCAAAGGCGTGACATGGCCGAGCGAATGGCGCTCAACGCACCCATCCAGGGCTCCGCGGCCGACGTCATCAAGGTCGCGATGATCAATGTTGTGCAGCGACTTGAGCGCGAACAGCGCTCGTCGCGATTGTTGCTGCAGGTGCACGATGAATTGGTTCTCGAAGTGGCGACCGGTGAACGTGACAGTGTCACCACGCTCGTTCGCGAGGAGATGGCAGGTGCCGCCGAGTTGAAGGTACCGCTGGAAGTGTCGGTCGGGTTCGGCCACACGTGGGATGAGGCAGCGCACTGAAAGGCGCTCCACCCCAAGCCGTGCCAGACTCGCACTATGTGGCACTGGCGAACCATGGGGATTGTTTGTGCAGCCACTGTGCTGGCCGCCTGCTCATCGTCGACGTCACCATCGCAGGTGCGCGACGTGAACGTCGATGTGGCATTTGTCGGGTGCGACGTCGTCAAGTGCGCGGACACGATCAACGGTGCTCCGTACGAAATCGTGATGCCCACGAAGTGGAATGGCACCCTGCTCATCTACTCGCACGGCTATCGCGGCGCTCAACCGGAGCCACCCTCATTCGAACCGGTTGAAACTACGCCCGAACCAGCGCCCGGTTGGGGATCAGGAATCAAGGGTCTCGGACAGGCGCTGCTCGACCAGGGGTACGCCATCGCGGGCTCGGCATATGCGTCCAATGGGTGGGCGGTGGCCGACGGCGTGCGCGCAGGTGAAGATCTCCACTCCTTCTTCGTGAGCAATATCGGTACTCCGTCACGGGTATACGTGTGGGGTGACTCGCTCGGGGGTCTGATTACCGAACAGTTGGCCGAGAAGAATCCCGAGTGGGTAGCAGGTGCGGCACCTCTGTGTGGGGTTCTTGCCGGCGTGCTGCCCAACTACGATCTCGCGCTTGATGTGTCGTTTGCGGTGAAGACTTTGATTGACCCGGATTTGAAGCTCTCCGGATACACGTCGTACGAAGATGCGGTGAGGACGCTCACGGCTGCCTCGAAAAAGGTCATCGCGGCTGCATCTGACACCAAAGGCGGCGGTACCGCGAAAGTGATCTACATTGCCTCGTTGGTCGACGCCCCCCATCAGACTCAGAGGTTCGATGGCGCCACTCTCACCTCGAAGGTGTCGGGTTACACCGAGGCGATCATCACCGCGCTGGGTTTTGGCACGCTGGGCCGTTACGACGTCGAACGTCGGTACAACGGAAACATCTCGAGCAATGAAGGGGTCGACTATGCCGCTCGTATTAGCAATAGCGACGCGGAATTAGTTGACGCGGTGAGCCCACACGCAAGCAAGGGCTTCACTGCGCGACTACAAGCAGGTGTTCGAGTCGTTGCCGATCCTTCGGCTCGAGCCGCAGCTTTGGCCGAGGGCGGAGATCCACAAGGGCAAGTTCACGCGCCGACGATCACGCTACATACGGCGGCTGATCCGCTCGTCATCGTTCAGAACGAGTCGTTCTTCCGGGCCCGATATCGCGTACAACAGGCGAAGGGCAATGTGCAATCCGATCTCGTTCAACTGTTCACTGTGGCGCCGGCGACGTACCCCGGTACTTCTGGTGCACCATTTGGTGCCGGTCACTGCAACTTCACTCCAGAGTCCCGACTGGCCGTGATCAGCTTGCTCGACCATTGGGTGCGTGAGGGCATAGTCCCAACAGGGGGACTCCTGACTCACGCTCTACCCCCGGCACAGACCGGGTACGAACCGTTGTACGAACCGGGGCCGTGGCCTGAACCGGCCGCAGTGGCGGTGCGGTCCTAGATCGGCAGCCGTCGGAAGAGCGACCGGGGCACGTGACGTAGGCCGCTCATGACGAATCGCATCGTCGACGGTACGTACACCGTTTCGCGGTTGTGGCGCAGCCCATTGACGATGGCGTCGGCGACATCATCTGGACCGACGGAGAGCGGTGCTTCCGGCAGTCCCTCGGTCATCTTGGTGCGCACGAAGCCCGGACGCACGACCATGACGTGCACTCCAGACCCATGCAAAGCATCGCCTAACCCTGTGGCGAATACGTCAAGACCGGCCTTGGTCGAGCCGTACACGTAATTTGAGGCTCGAGCCCGCTCTCCAGCCACGCTGGACAGCACGATGAGTGCTCCGTGTCCCTGCTCACGTAGGCGCGTTGCCACGCGCATGCCAACGGATACCCCGCCGACGTAGTTGACTTGAGCGGCTTCGACAGCTGAGGCAGGGTCGGCGTCGAAGTCAGCCTGATTTCCAAGAACCCCGAACGCAATCACCGTGACGTCGATGTCGCCTTGAGCGAAGGCGGCGTCAATAACCCCGGAATGCGAGTCGGGGTCGCTCGCGTCAAAGTCGAGTACGGTGACGGCGGTGGTGTCGGTTCGCAGTGAATCTGCGAGTGAGTCGCGAGCTGGCGACGGCCGGGCGGCGAGGACAATGTGTCGCAGCGCAGGGCTGCGCAATCGCTGCAGCAGAGAACCAGCGATCTGCGATGTTGCACCAAAAACCGCCACTGACTGAGGACGCGAAAGTGCATCGATCACAGGTCTAGCCTCCTGGCCAAGTCGGAGTTGAGTCGTCGGTTGGGGTCAATTTCAGCTCGAAGCGCCCGGAACTGGGCGAGTCGGGGGTAGGTGAGTTCCAGCGTACGTGGAGTCATGCGTGAGTCCTTGGCAAGGTACAACCGACCACCACCTTCGATGACGAGTTCGTCGAGACTGTCGAGCACCGCAGCCAAACCGGGCACACCCGTTGGAATATCGAGCGCCAAGGTCCAACCCGGTCGAGGGAAGGACAGTAATCCCGGACCCTCAGCGCCAAATCTCTTCAGGACCGTGAGGAATGACGTGGCACCAATCATGCGTAATGCCTCAAGGGTGCGTTGCACCACGTGCCCTGCGCTATCGGGAACCACGAACTGGTACTGCAGGAATCCGCGTGGGCCGTACATGCGATTCCAATCGCGGGCCATGTCGAGCGGGTGGAAGAAGGCGGTGAGCGACTGTAGTTCGTCGCGACGCTGGCGAGGGGCCTTCCGAAACCACGCCTCATTAAGCGCGGTAATGGAGGCCTTGTTGAGCAACCCATTGGGCACGAGGGCAGGAACGGTGGCGAGCGTTCCGGGATCGAATGCCAAAGTTCGCTTGCGTTCTGGAATATCGGCGGCATTGGCGTGGTCACCGCGAATCAGAATGCCGCGACCAAGGGTTCCGCGTGTTCCGGCGTCGACCCACGCGACGCTATACCGGTACTGGTCATCACCAGAAGCCATCGCCGCCATGAGCGAATCGAGGTCGTCGAAACGGTCGGTATCGACTCGAGCCAATGCTGTGGTGATAGGTAGCAATTGAATGTCGGCCTCAACAACCACGCCTGTGAGTCCCATGCCACCGGCCGTTGCGTTGAAGAGTGCATCGCCCGGATAGACATTGACCAATGTGCCGTCAGGGAGACTGAGTGCCATGCGGGCGACGTGCGCCGTGAATGTGCCGTCGACGTGATGGTTCTTACCGTGCACATCTGCAGCGATTGCTCCGCCGACCGTGACTTGCCGAGTTCCGGGAGTGACAGGCACCCACCAGCCTTGCGGTGTGCACTCGCGCATCAGCGCGTCGAGCGAAACGCCGGCAGCAACTGTCGCCACGCCGTTTGCCGCATCGAAAGTAATTCCGGTCAAGCCGGTGATGTCGAGAACGTCGCCGCCGGCATTCTGTGCAGGGTCGCCGTACGATCGTCCGAGGCCGCGTGCGATGAGCCCGCGCGCCGGTGCATGCAGGAGCGCGGCGGCGACGTGCGCCGCGTCGCTGACCTCAACAACGTGCGCACGGGTAGGAGCGGTTCGACCCCACCCGCTGAGCAGCACGTCAGACACCGTAAGCCCCCAAAGCGAAGATAATGGCCCACACCAACGCCAAAGCGATTAGTACACGATCGCCGAGAACAGCCTCTTCCGGTGCCTCAGCCTCCGCAGCGAGAATTCGAATGGCGTAACGCAGGATTGCCATCACGAACGGGATGACTGACAACTCGGCCCACGGTAACGAGGACGGTGTCTCAGCGGCCACTTGAAAGGCCCACACACAATATCCCGTGATCGCGACTGCCGCCGAAACTCCAGCGGCCCAGCGCAGGAACTCGGGGGAGTAACCGGCGAGACTGCGTCGGGTTGCCGTGTGTTGGCCCTGATTCATCACTTCGGAGTAGCGCTTCCCGACAGCCATGAACAACGAACCGAATCCGGCCACGATCAGGAACCAGTTCGATATGGGAATTCCTGTTGCTGCGGCACCAGCCGTTGCGCGCAGCAGGAAGCCGGCCGTGAGGAGTGCCAATTCGATGACGGGTTCGTGCTTGAGCCACATGCTGTACAGCACGGTGAGCACCAGATAGGCGATGACACTCAGGCCCAACGCGCGTGTGGTCAGGAAACCAAGGGCGATGGAGGCGACGGCCAGGATTGCGGCCGTGGTGAGAACTGCACTTCGTGACACCCTGCCCGCAGCGAGTGGACGATTGCGCTTGACCGGGTGAGCTCGATCGCGCTCGACGTCGACCGCATCGTTGAGCAGATACGTTGCTGATGAGGCGAAGCAGAAGGCAACAAACGCGAGGAGTGTGGCAATGAGTACGTCGCGCTGTAGTAGCTCGCCTGCGGCGACTGGGACAGCGAAGACGAGCAGGTTCTTGAGCCACTGACGCACACGCATCGACTCAATCAGGCCGCGGAGTGTGGACGGTCTTCGCGAAGAAACGGCTGTCTCACTGCTCAAGGAATTCGCCGATCTCATTGAGGGTAAGGGGCTCGGCATTTCGGACTCGCATACTGCTCACTATTCCAGCAACAACCACGACGGCGGCAATTCCCAGGGCGGTGACAACGATGATGAGCACCGAATCGTGCGGGCCAAATGTCACCGCGGCAAGGAACGTTGCCGCTGCCAGCCACAGGAAAATCACCGCATGGCGGTTTCCGCGAGCAACCTGGGCATAGAGCAGCACCTGTGCCACGGCGAAGAGGGCGCCTTCGGCGGCGAAGAGCCAGGCTTCCGACGTCAACTCGCTGTATGCCGAGCCGCCGACTGCCGCTACCACCAGCGAACCTGCGAAACGCACGACCAGTGTCACCACCAAGCCGATTGCCGCGGTCACACCTGCGGCGTAAAACACCGAGCGGCGGTTTTGCTGGCGCGACATCGTGGGGAAGGCAATGACGATCACGAATTGAGGAAGGAAGAACGCGACCTTGGCGATGAGGACACCCACTGCGTAGAGTCCAGCCTGATCGGCGGTGAGGAAGAATCGAGCGAGCAACACGTCCATATTCGTGAGTACGAACAGGGCAAGGAGCGCGTGGCTGGCGTGCCATGTCTCTGAGCCGATGTCGGCCGAGCGCACTCCAGGACGGCTCACCAGTGGGGCGATGATCAACTGGCCGACGACCACCCCTGCTGCGGTACCGACGAGCAGGCCGACCAGAGTGCTGGTGAGCGATTGAGCGATGAGTGCACCTGCCATGGCGCCGATCGTTCGACACAGTTGCACCGAGCCGTAGAGCGAGCCCAACCGACCGAATCTCTCAGCGCCTTGGGCAAGGCCCAGTTGGGTGCCTCCGAGCGTGAATGCGCCGATGATCAGCGCCACCAATACAGCGGGCAGGAGCGAGTCGAGGCGCAGTAGACCTGCCACGGCCGGAGACGCGACCAGCGCAATAGCCCCCAGAAGGGCTGCCACTTTGACACCGAACCACAACAAGCCGGAGCCAACGCTTCCACGTTCATTACTGTCGGTCGCCACAATGCGCTTACTGGACGCTGCTTGGAGACCGAGGCCAACAGTGCTGGCGATGAGCATCACGCTCATCAACGCCGCGAAGGCACCAAATGACTGGGGACCGAGAAGTCGGGCGGCTACCAAATTGAGCAGGTAGGCGAGTACCTGCGCGACAGCGAGGCCAATAGCGACGAGCAGACTGCCGGAGAGCAGCGACCGAACGCGTTCGCTGGGCATGTCCCTCCCTGATCTGGCGCGGTGTTCGATCCCGCGTGCGCTGCCGCAAGACTATGCGAGGCTTCAGTTCGGTCGTGCACAGCGGAGGGAGGAGCCCATGTCGTACGCGCGTCTACGTTGGTGGCTCCTCGTTGCCGCCCTCGTCATCGCGTTATTAGGGCCCGCGCTCGGTCCGGGGTATGTACTGACCTACGACATGGTGTTTGTCCCCCAGCAGTCATTCATTCCCGCAGTGTTTGGGCTAGGAGACGTGCTTCCGAGGGCTGTTCCGCAAGACGCAGTTCTGGCGTTTCTCACGATGGTGGTGCCGGGAGCTTTCTGGCAGCACCTCATGCTGGTCGGAGTGGTGGTCGGAGCTGCCACCGGAGTTGTTCGATTGCTCCGGGAAGAACCAGCGTGGCAACGGGTCTTCGGCGCGGTTCTCTACGTGTGGTCTGCCTATGTGGTCGAACGACTGGTGTTGGGCTCGTGGCCGCTGTTGGTTGCCTACGCAGTGATGCCTTGGGCGATGTGGCACGCGCTCGCATTTCGGCGCGGCGTGCCGGGCGCCGGTGGGCGACTGGTCCTGCTCGTAGCGTTGGGTTCATTGGCACCGAGTGCCGGTCTGTTGACACTGGCTGTGAGTCTGCCCGTCGCTGTGGGTCCTCGCTCGCTTCGCTCTCTTGCAGCCCGTTGCCTGGTGGGGGCAGCGGCATTCGCCCTGCAACTGCCGTGGCTGGTGCCGGCCGTCACCAGTTCGGTAGCCAGATCGGCAGACCCCGCTGGGGCTTTCGCATTTGAATTCCGGTCCGAGGGCGCGTGGGGTTCGCTACTGACGGCGCTCGGTACCGGCGGGGTGTGGAACTCCGATGTCATCCCCCCTTCGCGCACTGCCGGCGTTGGCCTCGTAGGCACAGTCGTCGTGATCGTGCTTGCCGTGGTGGGTGCGCGCACACTCCCGCGAGTAGTCGGTCGATCGGGTGCGATGGTTCTCGCTCTCACGTCAGTGGGCGGACTGCTCATTGCGTTGACGCCCCTTGCAGTCGTCTTGTCTGACGTGCCGGGCGGAGGGCTGCTGCGAGACGGTCAAAAGTGGCTGGCTCCATTAGCCCTCACGCTGGCGCTGGCCGCCCCTCTTGGCGCCGGCTTGGTCGCTCAGCGCATTGCCGAGCCCGTGTCTCGGCGTGTTCTGATCGGTGCCCTGATCGCACTTCCATTCATTGTGACGCCCGATGCTGCGTGGGGGGTGTCGGGACGAGTGACGGCGGTGCAGTGGCCCTCTGATTGGGGGATTGTGCGCGGACTAGTGGCGCAGAGTCCGGCCGATACGGCAGTGCTGCCGTGGGGGACCTTCCGCTCATTTAGCTGGAATGCCCGACGCACCCAGTTGGATCCGGCACCTCGATGGTTGCCGGTCACGACCGTGGTAGATGACCGCTTGTTGGTGGGGACGCGCCAGGGGGTGGTCGACGTGGCGGGGGAAAGCGCGAGGGGTGCAGCGATCCGCCGAGCCATCGATCAGGGCGATCCGCTCGTACCCGTACTGCAGGGTCAAGGAGTGGGATTGGTACTCGTTGAAAAGGGGACGCCGGGCCCAATCCCCACGCTCAGCGGCCTTACGCTGCGTTACGACGGCCCGGATCTGACGCTATATCAGGTTCCCGCTGCCGCTCTTGTTACGCCGCCGACGCAGCAACCGCCGTGGCGGCTCATGGTGGTGATCTTGGCGTGGGTGCTCGCAATCATCACGCTAATCGCGAGCGCGTTGACAACGACACCATCACGCATCGGCGTTTCCCGGGAAACCGCGCGATTTCGGTGGTAGCGTGACGCCACTGTCAGAGGAAGGGGAAAGACGTGAGCGGAATCCTTGGGGCCATCATTGCGGCCGTAGTTGGGGCGTTGTTGGCCTTTGGTGGTACGTCACTCCTTGTGAACTCTCAGACCGCCGTTCCCGCACCAGTTGACAAGCCGTACATCGTCTACGGCAACAAATAGTCGAGGAGTTGAAATGAAGCGCGTCATCGGCGTGATTCTCGCTGGGATTGGAGCATTCCTGCTCGTCCTCGCCTTGCTCCTGAAGTTTGTTGCGGTGCCTAAATTGGCAGTCGCGCCCCTGGCGCCCGGAACTGACGGCATCAGCACCTCGACCAATGTCGGCGTTGCGGCTAAGTTGTTCTACCCGGGCAAGTTGGCCACGGGCGAGAACCCCACACGTGAGAACGTGCCCCTGAAGGCTGTGCGCACCACTCGCGGTGACGTGTTGGCGGCTACGACTCCTGAGGCCGAGGCCGCAAACTTGGCGATCTACGACTCATTCTCGAATGTCACCGATGATGAAGGTACGACGATCGATGCGAGCACGATTCGCGTTGCCTTCAACCGGTTTGATTCGCAGTTGAGCAACTGCTGTGGCGTGAACGTTGACGGTGAAAAGGCCAATTTCGTTGGCATCGCACCCTTCAAGTTCCCCTTCTACGTTGAGCAGAAGGACTACGAATGGTACGACTCGGGCATCGATAAGACGGCCCCGGCCAAGTTCGTCGGAACTGACACCATTGATGGTTTCGAGATGTACAAATTCGAACAGACCATCGCGCCGTACCAGTCGGGTGAACTCGAAGTCCCTGGCTCACTTGTTGGCTCGACTGAAGCCTCCTTCAAGGCCAATCGCTTCGCAGAGGCCAAGACGCTCATCTGGGTTGAGCCCACCACTGGTCAAATCGTCAAGGGCGAGCAGCACCAGCACCAGTACCTCGCCGGTACTGATGGCACAACCGAAGCACTGACCATCATCGACGCCGCCTTTACCGCCGACCCCAGAGACGTTTCCGAAACTGCCGCGAGCGCCAGTACGAATGGCAATCTGCTGAAGACTCTCGGCAACACCGTGCCGCTCGTGGGCGGAATCCTGGGAATCATCGCGCTGATCCTGGGCTTCTTCCTCGCCACTCGCCCCAAAGAAGGTGAAGGTGATGACGAAGTAGCGTCGACGCCTCCGCCTGCAACTTCTGGAAACGTCAACCTGTCGAAGAGTTAATTGCCCGGGCGCTCCAGATTGCGGTGCCCGGCAATAACCCTCCGCGAAGAGGGCTCCACGCTCCCCATGTCTGTTCGTTGTCGCTTGGCCATTCGGGTTCGATGAGGCCTTCAATCGAAAACCCTGTTTCCACCAGAGCCATCACGGTGTCGCCCATGGTTCGGTGGTGCTCGACATAGACCGGATTACCAGCAGGGTCACGCTCGACGTAGGCGCGGCGATCGAAGTACGACATGGTGGCGGTCAGGCCGGCGATTCCTGGATCGTCGGGAAATGCCCACCGCACCGGGTGAGTGACGCTGAACACCACAAGACCACCGTCGCGGAGAACCCGTCGAACTTCGCGCAAGGTCGCGTGAAGATCGCCCATAAAGGCAAGGGCTCCGTGGGCGCTGACCACCGCGTCGAAGGAACCCGGTACGAAGGGCAGGCGGTCTCCGCTCGCGTGCACCAACGGAACGTGCTCGTCCCGCGTAGCTGCCGCAGCCAACATCGCACCGGACACATCAAGCCCAACCGCGAAGGCTCCCTGTGAGGCAAGCCACGCTGACCCCGCTGCCGCGCCACATCCGACTTCGAGCACTCTGAGGCCGTCGAGGTCAAGGCCCAAGAGCCTGGTTTCCAGCTCTGTGAGCCCCTCAGGTCCCCACACGAGGGCCCCATCGAGGAAGTCGGCGTGTTCGTCGAGGTAGGCCGCACTGTCGCGATCCCACCACTGTCGGGCTGCCCGCGCGCTCTCGATAGCGTCGAGTGGCTCGCGTCGCGCCGAGCTAGCCTCGCCACCCTGACTCAGGGGGTCCATCGCGCCTCCCGTACCCTTAACGCAAGCGCGCTTGGCTTGCGTGTCCTCGGACAGAGAAGGCCACGCTCTCACGTCCCAGCATGGTGTGGCACCGCGACTGGGCGCGAGGGGGTCGGGTGCGTTCCACTGCGATAACTATCCGTTCGGAGTCCTTTTCTCCATGACCGCTCTTGACACCCCTCGCACCAAAGAAATCGCCGTTAACGACATCGGCGATGCCGACGCTTTTATGGCGGCTATCGATCTGACCATCAAGTACTTCAACGACGGAGACATCGTTGAAGGAATCATCGTCAAGGTCGACCGCGACGAAGTTCTGCTCGACATCGGTTACAAGACCGAGGGTGTTATCCCCTCACGCGAACTTTCCATTAAGCACGATGTCGACCCCAATGAAGTTGTTGCTGTTGGTGACATCGTCGAGGCCCTTGTTCTCCAGAAGGAAGACAAGGAAGGCCGACTGATCCTGTCGAAGAAGCGCGCCCAGTACGAGCGCGCTTGGGGTTCGATCGAAGCGATTAAGGAAGCCGACGGCGTCGTTGAAGGTACCGTCATTGAGGTCGTCAAGGGCGGACTCATCCTCGACATCGGTCTGCGAGGCTTCTTGCCCGCATCGTTGGTCGAAATGCGCCGCGTGCGCGACTTGCAGCCTTACGTGGGCAAGACCATCGAAGCCAAGATCATCGAACTCGACAAGAACCGCAACAACGTGGTGCTGTCGCGTCGTGCTTGGCTCGAGCAGACCCAGAGTGAGGTTCGCCAGAACTTCCTCAACGACTTGGCCAAGGGCCAGATCCGCAATGGTGTGGTGTCGAGCATCGTGAACTTCGGTGCCTTCGTCGACCTCGGCGGTGTTGACGGCCTCGTTCACGTCAGCGAGCTATCCTGGAAGCACATCGACCACCCGTCAGAGGTCGTCGAAGTTGGCACTGAGGTCACCGTTGAGGTGCTCGACGTCGACATGGATCGCGAGCGCGTGTCCCTGTCGCTGAAGTCGACTCAGGAAGACCCGTGGCAGCACTTCGCCCGCACGCACCAGATGGGGCAGGTTGTTCCCGGTAAGGTCACCAAGCTCGTCCCGTTCGGCGCATTCGTGCGAGTTGAAGAGGGCATCGAAGGTCTGGTGCACATCTCCGAGCTCGCCGAGCGTCATGTCGAGATTCCCGAGCAGGTTGTTCAGGTCAACGACGACATCATGGTCAAGGTCATCGATATCGACCTCGAGCGCCGTCGCATCTCGTTGTCGCTCAAGCAGGCGAACGAGGGCACCGCGGGCGATTCCATGAGCGAGACGTTCGACCCGTACCTGTACGGCATGCCCGCTTCGTACGACGACGCAGGTGCCTACATTGGCCCGGAGGGTTTCGACCCCGAAACGGGCGAATGGAAGGAAGGCTTCGAAGACCAGCGCACCGAGTGGGAGCGCCAGTACGACGAGGCTCGCGAGCGTTGGGCAACACACCAGAAGCAGGTCGAGGAAGCTCGTAAGGCCGACGCTGAGGCCGCTGAGGCCGCTGGCGAAGGTGGCACGTCCTACTCGTCCGAGACTCCGGAAGAGGGAGCTCTTGCCTCTGACGAGGCTCTGCAGGCTCTGCGCGACAAGCTCACCGGCGAAGAGTAAATACCACTTGCTCACCGTTGGTCTGACGGGCGGCATCGGCTCTGGAAAGAGCTCGGTGTCCGCCCGTTTGGCCGTCCTAGGGGCCGTGGTGATTGATGCTGATCGGATTGCCCGCGAGATCGTCGAACCGGGTGAGCCAGCGTTAACCGCCATCCACCAGAGGTTTGGGGATGCGGTCATTTCGGACGACGGCACGCTGAAACGACAAGACTTGGCCGAAATCGTCTTCAACGACCCGAAGGCTCTTGCTGACCTGAATGCGATCATGCTGCCGCGAATCGCAGCCCGCACTCACGCCGAGCAGGAAGCCGCGCCGGAGGATGCAGTGGTGGTCCACGACTCACCCTTGCTCGTCGAGCAGGGTCTCGATGACGCGTATGACGTGATTCTGGTAGTTGACTGCCCTGACGATGTCCGTATCGACCGGTTGGTCAGCCAGCGAGGAATGACCGAGATTGACGCTCGGGCCCGAATGGCGGCGCAGGCCTCACGCGACGACCGACTTGCGGTAGCCGACTTTGTTATTGAGAACGACGGAAGCCCCGACGACCTGCGGCATCGTGTCGATGAGGTGTGGCTGTTGCTGCGTGAGGCCGCCGAAGAGAACTGCTAGTCGCCGGATGCCCGTAGTCTTGGAGACGTGACCCGGCCCACCACTGACCTTCAGCGCACGGTGGCCCCTTTTGAGGTCGTTTCCGATTTCACGCCCTCGGGCGATCAGCCTGCCGCCATCGAGGAGTTGGAGCGGCGTATTGCGGCTGGCGAACAGGACATCGTGCTGTTGGGGGCTACCGGCACTGGCAAGTCCGCGACCACTGCGTGGCTCATCGAGCGGGTTCAGCGTCCGACATTGGTGATGGCTCCGAACAAGACGCTCGCAGCGCAGTTGGCTAACGAATTTCGTGAACTGCTTCCCAACAACGCCGTTGAATACTTCGTGTCGTACTACGACTACTTCCAACCTGAGGCGTACATCCCTCAGACAGATACGTTCATTGAGAAGGACTCGTCGATCAACGAGGAAGTTGAACGCCTGCGCCACTCGGCTACCAATTCGCTGCTCACCCGGCGAGACGTGATCGTGGTGGCCACCGTGTCGTGCATCTACGGATTAGGTACCCCGCAGGAATACGTCGATCGCATGCTGACATTGCGCGTTGGCGAATCACACGATCGCGATGACATGCTTCGCCGACTCGTGTCGATTCAGTACACGCGCAACGATTTGGCGTTTACTCGTGGCACCTTCCGCGTGCGCGGCGACACCATCGAAGTGTTCCCCGTGTACGAGGAGCACCCTGTTCGCATCGAAATGTTCGGCGACGAGGTTGAGCGAATGATGACCTTGCACCCGGTCACGGGCGAAATCCTCACTGAGGACGAACTGCTCTACATCTTTCCCGCGACTCACTACGTCGCTGGGCCTGAGCGCATGCAGCGGGCCATTGTCGGAATTGAAGATGAACTGCGTGATCGACTCGCCGAACTCGAGCGTCAGGGCAGCCTTCTTGAGGCGCAGCGACTTCGAATGCGCACGTCGTACGACATAGAAATGATGCAGCAGGTTGGGTTCTGCAGCGGTATCGAGAACTACTCGCGACACATCGATGGTCGTGAACCAGAAAGTCCGCCCAACTGCCTGCTCGATTACTTCCCCGAGGATTTCCTCATGGTCATCGACGAATCGCATGTGACCGTTCCGCAGATTGGTGCGATGTACGAGGGAGATCGTTCCCGTAAGAGGACGCTGGTTGATCACGGTTTCCGCCTGCCAAGCGCCATGGACAACCGGCCACTTCGGTGGCAAGAGTTTCTCGAACGCGTTGGTCAGGTCGTGTACTTGTCGGCCACCCCAGGTAAATACGAGATGGAAAAAGTGGGCGGCGACGTTGTCGAGCAGGTGATTCGCCCCACCGGACTTATCGATCCTGAGATCGTTCTCAAGCCCACGAAGGGTCAGATCGACGATCTTATTCACGAGATCCGTTTGCGCAGCGAACGAGACGAACGCGTTCTGGTGACCACCCTGACCAAGAAGATGTCGGAGGATCTCACCGACTACCTGCTTGAACAGGGAATTCGAGTTCGCTACTTGCATTCGGAAGTTGACACCCTGCGACGCATCGAGCTTCTTCGCGAACTGCGCCTGGGTACGTACGACGTCCTCGTCGGTATCAACCTGCTGCGTGAAGGACTCGACCTTCCCGAAGTGTCGCTGGTGGCAATCCTTGATGCTGACAAGGAAGGGTTCCTTCGCTCTGGCACGTCGCTTATTCAAACAATTGGGCGTGCTGCCCGAAATGTCTCAGGGCAAGTTCATATGTACGCAGACAGCATCACGCCGTCGATGGCCAAGGCGATCGACGAGACTAATCGTCGGCGCGCCAAGCAAGTTGCCTACAACCTCGAGCGCGGCATTGATCCGCAACCGTTGCGCAAGCGCATCGGCGATATCACCGACCTCATTGCTCGTGAGGATGCTGACACTGAGGCGCTGCTCGGATCTGTAGACACACGGAGAGCGCCTGTACCTACCGCAGGGCGGGTCGTTCGATCAGCTTCCCTGCCCGAACGTGAGCTCGAATTGTTGATTGCAGGACTTACTGACTCGATGCATCAGGCAGCGGCCGAACTTCAGTTTGAGCTGGCAGCCAGATACCGTGATGAGATCAGCGATCTGAAGAAGGAACTGCGGGGAATGCGCGAGGGCGGTCAGTGAACGTTCCTGGATGGCTCTGGGCAGCGACGGTAGTTTTCGTGGTCGCGATTATGGCGTTCGATTTTTGGATAGTCGAGCGCCGTGAACATCCCTTCACCACGAGTGAAGCTGGTCGATGGGTTGTCTTCTATGCGTTGCTTGCTGCAGCGTTTGCGGGCTTCATCCTCGTGTATTTCGGCTCTGCTCACGCGGGAGAATTCGTCGCGGGGTATCTCACCGAGTACAGCCTGAGCATCGACAATCTCTTCGTCTTCGTTGTTCTGATGTCATCCTTCGCGGTGCCGCCGGTGCTTCAACATCGAGTTCTCTTGATTGGCGTCGCTCTCGCTCTGGTGTTGCGCACCGTGCTGATCCTCATTGGTGCAGCCGCTCTCACCCGTTTCACCGCCACGTTCTTCGTTTTTGGCGCTTTTCTGCTGTGGACTGCGTGGCGGGTGGGTACCAGTGGCAACGAGGAACAAGACCCCGACGGAAATGCTGTCGTTCGTTTCATCGAGAAACGGTTTTCGGTCACGCGTGAGTATCACGGGCATCAGTGGACGGTGACGGTTGACGGCACTCGGTACTTGACGCCCATGATGCTCGTGATCATCGCAATTGGCACCACCGACCTGATTTTCGCCCTCGACTCAATTCCGGCTGTGTTCGGTCTGACTAATGAGGCGTACATCGTCTTCACCGTGAACGCCTTTGCCCTCATGGGACTCAGACAGTTGTATTTCCTGCTTCATGGTCTGCTCGACCGATTGGTCTATCTCAACCGAGGTCTTGCCGTCATCTTGGCGTTTATTGGCGTCAAGCTCATCCTCGAGGCGTTGCACTCCACGACATCGTTGCCGGTGCCTGAGATTGGAATCGCCTTATCTTTAGCGGTCATCGTGCTCGTTCTGGCGATAACGGTCATCACGAGTCTGATCGCCGTTAAGCGCAATCCGAGTCTGCTGGGTGAGTCTCCTGCGGTAGAGGTGGGGGAAGACGCTGCGGAGGAGGCGGGTCTGGCGCTCACGCACATTCCCGATCCCGAACATGACGCACCGACCGATGAACCACCCGCGGATAACGACTCCTCGCGGTAGAGTCGCCCAATGGCCCTTCCCCTCCTGCTGTTCGCAGCGGTGTTGTTCGTGTTCGGTGTGGTCTTCGTGCTGGCGGGGCGCTCAGGTGAGCGTGGCTACTGGACACAGCGCGATACCCAAGAGACACCTGGCCAAGACGACACCAGGATTGCTGAGGTCGCCAAACACGTCGGCGACTACGCGATGCACGGTAAACGACCGTCTCTGCGCATTATGGCTGCTGGTTTGCTCATGGTGGGGGCTGCCGTCATCATCGGTATCCTTGGGCTCATTGCCTGGGTCATTTAGTGCGAGCCGGCGCCGCGCGTATCGTCGTGGCGCTGCTTGTCTCATGTGTTGCAGTCATTGCGACACCGCCAGTTGCTGTGAATGCGCAACCGGTGGGCTACCTACCCGCGCCTGACGTGGCGGAAAATGACAATCCGCTGACCTACTCCGACGGATGTCATCAAGGCGATGGCAACGAGGTGCCGATTGCGTGCACGTACGCGCGCGCAACGGGGAAACGTACGCTTGCACTCTTCGGAGACTCGCATGCCGCCGAATGGTTTGGCGCGCTACTTCCCAATGCCACCGCTCGCGGCTGGCGACTGCTGTCGATTACGAAGACGCACTGCCCGGCCGATGACGTCGCCGTGGCCCGCTACCTCACCACGCAGCGCTACGTCGAATGCCCCACCTGGAGGCGGCGTGTTTTTGCGCAGATTGCAAAGGGCACGTGGGGACACATCGACGTTCTCGTTCTCGGAAGTTGGCAATTCCACACTATTTTTACCAAGGCCACCGGCCCCGCCATTCTTGCGCCAGACCGTATTGCTGCTTGGGAAGCGGGAGAACGGCGCACGTTGAGTGTGTTGTCGGCTCATGTGGGTCGCATCGTGGTGTTGCGGGATACGCCTGACATGCCCGTCACTAAGCCGGTCTTCGATTCGTGCATGCGTGTTCATTTCGCCAATGCGAACGTGTGCGGCTCAACATGGAAGAAGACCATGAGTGATGCGCTCTGGAAGGCCCAGCAGAGGGCCGGCGAGGGGCTACCCAACGTCACTTATGCGAATCTGTCGACAGCGCTGTGCCCGGAACTCAGGTGCCCCACGGTGCTCTACGGACTTCGCATTTACAAGGACGACAATCACCTCACGCAATACTTCATGCGCCGAATTATGGCGCCCCGACTGCGTGCTCTGCTTGATCGAGAGATGCAACGGGCTGTTGCGAGCCACTGACTACTTTGCGCACCACGCGAGGGAGTAGTAGGGGTCGGCAACGTGATTCGCGCCTCCCCACGAGACTGCATAAGTCTGGCCACTAGCGGCGTGTACGAATGTGATATCCCCTGCGTAGGCGCCTGCCGTCGCAGTAACCGCGTTCGTTTCCGTTGTCTGAACCGAGTACGCGTCGGGATTGACGGAGGTGCGCAACCACACTTGCACCGTGGTTGCTGCGTCGAAGTGAGTTGAGGCGTCAGCGGTGAAGGTGATCTTCGACTTGGCCGGTATCGTCGGATTGAATGAACTTCTCTCCACACCTGGGATTGTCGAACAGGTCGCGGTAATCGAGACTTGCGTGGCCGACGACGCGATTGCCCCTGATCGAGAGCCACCTGTCATCACTCCGATGAGTACGGCACCTATAACGACCACACCGGCGAGCGCACCGATGATGCCGATGCGTCGGGTGCGGCGAGTCGATCGCGAGGTCGTGACTGGTTTCTCAGACCCCATGCCAGTGTCAGGCTGCGTGTCGGTCATCAGGTGTCCCTCGGTCAGCGTTCATGGCTTGTGTGGTGAACGTAACGCGCTCGGTGACCGGTGCCTGCGGAAATGTACCTCAGGAGGTACATGGTGCCCTGAGCACGCCCTCACACGCTTGCGCTATTCCTCGATGTGCTGTCGCTACCTTTCTCGGCTGTGGGAATCGGTGGGCGTTAGGCGCTGGGGACGAAGGCGGCGGTCCAAGTGACCGATGGGGTGTCCGCCGGCGAGCCTTGCGGCGATGAGGAGATCGACAACTGATCGCCGGCATCGAAGGTGAGCTTGTTGGATTGGTCGCACTCATATGCCACTGGGTTCGGGCCGCCGATCAGGACGGTAACGGGAGTTGAGGTTGAGTCGTGGTTCTTGCGCAGAGTAAACTGCCACAGCGCTGTTCCATTTGCTGGAGCCAACGACAAACTAATGCACAGGTTGCTGATGGTTCCTGCCGTCGGCATTGTCATTTGGACCAGGGCCTCATTCGTTGAGGCGGCCGTCGCACCAAATCCGAAGAACATGATTTGATTGTTCCTCAGTGTCGTGGCGGAACCGCTGATGATCGACGCGTTCGCCCCGGCACTGGTCAGCGCTCCCGCTTGCGCGCCCGACTGCCCGCGACCGGCCGAATAACCAGCCATAGACCCGATGAGCACCAGAGCGACCACCGCAGCCACTGCAGACCACCGGCATCGAGTGCGACGGGTCGACCGAGTCGAGGTGGCAGGCGTTTCTGGTCCCATTCTGGGCTCGGGCGGTGTCTCGGTCATCAGGTGTCCCTCGGTCAGCGTTCACTGCAGATGACGTGAACGTACTAGCCGGGCTAATCGGCGCCGGGCGAAATGTACGCTGCTGAATACATTGCGCTGCAATCACGATCGGGACCGTGGCTATGAACTAGCTGCTCTGATCGACTACCAGCCTCGATCACGCCATTCATCAATACTGGGGCGCTCGGCACCGATCGTGGTATCGCTCCCATGCCCCGGATACACCCATGTTTCATCAGGGAGTACGTCGAAGAGTTTCGTGGTGACGCCGCTGATCAAGGTGTCGAATCGCTCGGCGTCCTTTTGCGTGTTACCCACGCCCCCCGGGAACAGACAGTCGCCCGTGAACACATGCGGCGGTCCTTCGGGGTCGTCATAGATCAACGCAATTGATCCGGGGGTGTGGCCAACGAGATGCACCGCGCGCAAGGAACATTCGCCAACCAAGACGGTGTCGCCGTCTTCAACCGGCAGATCAACTGGCGATGGGATGCCCTCAGAGTCGATGGGGTGAGCAGCGTGTCGTGCGCCGGTAGCCTCGATCACTTCGGCGAGCGCTCCCCAGTGGTCAGCATGCTGGTGAGTGGTGACCACGGTGGTGATTCCTGGATCGCCGATAAGTGAGATGAGGCGCTCAGGTTCGGCTGCGGCGTCAATCAGTAGTTGCTCTCCGGTGCTGCTGCAGCGGAGCAGGTAGCAGTTGTTGTTGAACGGGCCAACTGCGATCTTCGTGATCGTCAGATGCGCGAGTTCATGGCTCTGCGCCGGGCCACCGACAGTGACGTTTCCGTTATAGGACATGCATGGAACGCTACCGCGAGTTCGCTCAGATTCGTATGGCAGCATGGGCAGATGAAGCGAACTCGCAGTGCCGCCGTGACGTTGTGGATGCTGGTCGGCGGGCTCATCGCAGTGAGCATTGGAACCCTGTCGCCTGTGAGTGCCAATGCTGTGGCACCGACTGCGACGTCGCCCACCATGGTCCAAGGGGCCTTCAACCGGTTGCGCTGTGACTCATACAGCTTCACCCCGCCAGCGACTACCGTGTGCCGACGCGCTTCTGTTGATCGGGTCCAGGCGCGAGTGACAGGAATCTCCGTCCAGCTCTACTCGGCACGTCGGGGCGGCTGGGTCAACTCTGCCTACGTCTGGGTACCTGTACGTAAGCGTCTGGAATTTGCCGCGCAACTGCTGTGGGTCACCGCACCGAGTGGAACCGCGCGTATTCAGAAGTACACCTGTTACGAGTGGACCTTGGTTTCAGACTCGGGACCGACGATGTGTTCTCGCGGATCCGCTGGTTGGGTGACCGCCATTATTCCGGCGAATGGACCGGCACGGATTTGGTCGCCGTCCCTCAAACGATTCGTGTTGAGCACGTACCGTTGGCAGCGCCGGGGTGGGTACTTGGCGCTGGACGCGACCCTCGTTCCAGCTGCTGCTGTTGATCTGGGCACGTCGATGCTGCCAAAAGTTTCACCGACAGTCACCGACTTCATTGCGACATGCGCGGGGGGAACAGTGTCTGCACGGGTGGTCGCGCGATTTGGCGCCTCCGTTCTGCTCGATGGTGAGACCATCACCTCCAACGGTGTGCGCACCGTCTCGTTGACCCCTGGGCAATCGCTGAAGTGGACGCTGCGCGTGCCAGGTACACGTGACGTCGCGCAGCAGGCACGCTGCCTGCCATCGGACTTTCCTTCGTGGGCAGTGACTCGTACCGGGACCCCACATAGTCAGTGGTATGTGATGGCACCCGATCTTGGAAGTGGTTCAAATCAAGGTGCTGGGAAGAACTACATCGTGGTCGCTGATAACCACGGAACCCCCGTGTGGTGGCAGGGTGTGAATCCCGAGCGGCCGATTGGAGCCCAACTTGAGGGTAACAATCTGGTGTGGGGAGAAACTGGCTATAACTACTCGTACGGGTCGACGTATCACGTTTCTGACTGGAGCGGACGAACACTGTCTGTCGTGGGGGCGACGGCCGGTATCGATCACCATGAACTCGAACCGGCGGTTGGTGGGGGTCACTACGCCATTCGCTACGTCGATCGTGCGTGCCCCGGAGTTGAATGCGTTGATATGTCGTCCTTCGGCGGAACCGCCTCCGACACGCTCGTCGACGGGGAGATCGTGAAACTGGACGCCTCCGACAACGTGGTGTGGACCTGGAAGTTTCGCGATCATGTCTCCTTTGACGAATGGTCAGGACTCGACAGCGAGAGCCACCGCACCCAGAACAAGCTGGTAATGAATGGCCTCACGTATTGGGATATTAATCACGTGAACTCAATCGAAGACGACGGTGATGGCCTCATCATCTCGGCGCGGCATCTTGATGCGGTGTATCGAATCCGCAAGTCGGACGGGTCGATTGACTGGAAGCTCGGCGGCACTCCAACACCTCGGAGCCTGTCGGTTCTCGGCGCTGATCGCGCTCCGCTGTTGGGCTCGCAACACGACGCTCGCCGCATAGCAAACGGCAACATCACAGTCTTCGACAATGGCTCGGAGTTCTTCCGGGTTCCTCGCGCGGTCGAGTTACGAGTCGACAGTTCTGCACGCACCGCTGAAATCGTCAGTCAGGTATCGGACCAGCACATCGATTTCTCTGGCTGCTGCGGCAGCGCCCGCAAGGTGACGGGGGGAAACTGGGTGGTGAACTGGGGTGGCACCGGTGTGACCACCGAGACCGATGATTCCGGAAAGCCCCTGCTGCGCATCGACAATGGAAGCGTGTTTAGCTACCGGTCGATCCCGGTCGAGCCAGGAGTGTTGAGTCGGTCGACTTTGGTCAATGCGATGGATTCTCTAGCACCGCGTGCGCTGGGCTAAGTCGACAGTCTGAATAAGCGGTTGTCGCCCCCGGCATCTAGTGTGGGGAACTCAAGGCAGGCGTGAATTCCGGTGGCAGTGCGAGTGGAGGGCTTTTCGTGGATCGGCTGATCGTGAGGGGTGCCCGCGAGCACAATCTGCGCGACGTCTCACTTGATTTGCCGCGTGATGCCCTCATCGTGTTCACCGGCCTGTCCGGAAGCGGTAAGTCCAGTTTGGCTTTCGACACCATCTTCGCCGAAGGGCAACGGCGATACGTCGAGTCACTCAGTGCATACGCGCGGCAGTTCTTGGGTCAGATGGATAAGCCTGATGTTGATTTCATCGAGGGACTCTCGCCCGCCGTTTCCATCGACCAAAAAGGTGGATCGCGCAACCCGCGGTCAACCGTCGGGACGATCACTGAGGTGTACGACTACCTTCGCCTGCTCTACGCGCGCATCGGAAAGCCCCACTGCCCCGAATGCGGCAAACTCATCGCGCGGCAGACTCCTCAGCAGATCGTCGATCGGGTGCTCGAACTTGATGAAGGCACCCGCTTTCAGGTGCTGGCCCCGGTTATCCGTGAACGTAAGGGTGAGTACTCGGAACTGTTTCGCCAATTGCAGACGCAGGGGTTCTCGCGGGCGCGCGTCGACGGTGTCGTGTACCCGCTGACTGAAGTGCCAACGCTCAAGAAGCAAGAGAAGCACAGCATCGACGTCGTCGTCGACCGGCTTGCGGTCAAGGCCTCAGCCAAGCGCCGGCTTACCGATTCGGTCGAAACGGCACTTGGGCTCTCCGGCGGTCTCATCACCCTTGACTTCGTTGATCTCCCGGAAACAGACCCACATCGCGAACGCGTCTTCAGTGAGCATCTTGCGTGCCTTGACGACGACTTGTCCTTCGAGGAACTCGAACCGAGATCGTTCTCCTTCAACTCCCCATTCGGGGCATGTGTCGATTGCAGCGGACTCGGTACCCGAATGGAAGTCGATCCAGAGTTGCTCGTGCCTGATAATCGACTGACCCTCGCCGAAGGCGCTATTGCTCCGTGGTCGAGCGGGCACGTCAGTGACTATTTCGAACGACTCCTGGCTGCGCTCGGCGATGAACTCGGCTTCGACCTTGACACTCCATGGAACAAACTCAACGCCAAGGTACGAACCGCCATTCTCACTGGTCACGATCACGAAGTGCACGTGCGCTACAAGAACAGATACGGTCGGCAGCGCTCGTATCACACGGGGTTTGAAGGGGTCGTTCCGTTCATCGAGCGTCGGCACAGCGAAGCCGATACCGACACCGGACGCGAGCGCTATGCCGGTTACATGCGCGAGGTTCCTTGTCCTGCTTGTGGCGGAGCTCGGCTTAAGCCATTGAGTCTGGCAGTACGCATCGATGGCCGGTCGATCGCCGAGGTCGCCGGCCTGCCGATTGGCGAGTGTGCCGAACTGCTTGGTTCTCTCACCCTCGGTGCCCGTGACCGGCAGATTGCCGAGCGGGTGCTCAAAGAGGTCAACGAGCGACTGCGATTCCTGATCGACGTGGGGCTCGATTACCTCAGCCTCGATCGTCCCGCGGCAACACTGGCGGGCGGAGAGGCACAACGCATTCGGCTTGCCACTCAGATTGGTTCAGGGCTGGTCGGTGTGCTGTATGTGCTCGATGAGCCGAGCATCGGACTTCACCAGCGCGACAATCGGCGTTTGATTGAGACGCTCGTGAGACTGCGTGATCTCGGCAATACCCTCATCGTTGTCGAGCACGACGAAGACACTATTCGAACCGCTGACTGGGTTGTCGATATTGGCCCGGGAGCCGGTGAGCATGGCGGTCGCATCGTGTCGAGCGGAACAGTCGCTGACCTTCTGGCCAACCCCGAATCGTTGACGGGTCAGTACCTGTCCGGTCGACGTTCGATTGAGGTGCCATCGGTACGGCGCTCGTTCGACCGAAGTCTGCGCATTGTGGGAGCCCGTGAGCACAACCTGCAGGACGTTTCGGTCGATGTGCCACTCGGCTGTTTCGTGGCGGTGACAGGGGTTTCAGGTTCTGGAAAGTCGACGCTGATTAATGATGTGCTGTATTCGGTACTGGCACGCGAGCTCAACGGGGCACGCATTGTCCCTGGCCGTCACACCCGAGTCACCGGACTCGACCAGCTCGACAAAGTGGTGCACGTTGATCAGAGCCCGATCGGTCGAACGCCTCGATCCAACCCCGCGACGTACACAGGAGTTTTCGACCACATTCGCAAACTCTTCGCCGAAACACCCGAAGCAAAGATGCGCGGTTACTTGCAGGGCCGATTCTCGTTCAACGTCAAGGGCGGACGCTGCGAGGCATGCTCAGGTGACGGCACAATCAAGATCGAGATGAACTTCCTGCCCGATGTGTACGTCCCGTGCGAGGTGTGTCACGGCGCTCGGTACAACCGCGAAACCCTTGAAGTTCACTTCAAGGGACGCACCATTGCCGAAGTACTCGACATGCCGATTGAAGAGGCGCTGGAGTTCTTTGAGGCAGTACCCCCGATTGCCCGTCACCTGCGCACTCTGGTTGACGTGGGGCTGGGCTACGTTCGACTGGGTCAGTCGGCGCCCACGTTGTCTGGTGGTGAGGCGCAACGGGTGAAATTGAGTTCAGAACTGCAGAAGCGCTCTACCGGCCGCACAATCTACGTCCTAGACGAGCCAACGACAGGTTTGCATTTCGAAGACATCCGCAAACTTCTCGGGGTGTTGCAGTCCCTGGTCGACAAGGGCAACTCAGTGGTCGTGATTGAGCACAATCTTGATGTGATCAAATGCGCCGACTGGGTGATTGATCTCGGACCCGAAGGCGGTTCGCGAGGCGGAACCATCGTCGCCGCAGGTACACCCGAAGACGTCGCGGCTGTGACCGAAAGTCATACGGGGCACTTCCTGAGCAATTTACTGCCCGGTTTGCCGGGAATCCCGGCGGTCACGAAGTCTGCGAGTCGCAAACCACGCAAGAAGGCTGCCGCCGTCTAGTATCAGCGCATGTCTACCGTTGAGCGTCGCCAAGTCCTGATCGGAACTGCTGTCGTTGCTAGTGCAGTCGCGCTCGCCGCGTGCGGTTCGGGAGGCGGTGGCGCAGCATCATCGTCAGCGGCTCCCGACCCTTCATCGGAGAGTCCCACCGTTGGCTCTGGCGCGTTGGCATCTACTACCGACGTCCCCAGTGGCGGAGGCGTGGTCGTCGAAAGCGACGGGCAGTCCTATGTGATCACTCAGCCTGTGACCGGTACGTACAAGTGCTTTAGCGCAGTGTGCCCGCATCAGGGGTGCAACTGCAGCAAAGTTGCCGATGGCACCATCGACTGTCCTTGCCACGGCAGTCGTTTCGGCGTAGACACCGGTGACGTGGTTCAGGGCCCCGCCACTACCGGCCTCATCTCGGTGCCGATCACGGTTTCGGGAACCAGCATCACGCTGGCCTAATTCGCGGGGCCCTAGGCTGGGGCCGTGGCTGTGCGCCCTTCCTTCCGACCGGCGACCGGTGAAATTCCGGATCTGCCTGGTGTGTATCGCTTTGTCGACGCACATGGGCGCGTCATCTATGTCGGAAAAGCCAAGAGCCTGCGCTCGCGCCTGACGTCGTATTTTGCCGAACCGCACACATTGCATCAGCGAACCCGCACGATGGTGGCCACCGCTGCGGGTCTGGACTGGACCGTTGTCGCGAATGAAGTGGAAGCACTTCAACTTGAATACACGTGGATCAAGCATTACGAACCGCGCTTCAATGTGCGCTACCGCGATGACAAGTCGTACCCCTACCTCGCTATCACCGTTGGCGATCCCTTTCCACGGGTGACGGTGATGCGTGGAGCCAAACGACCAGGCGTGCGCTATTTCGGCCCGTACTCGCATGCGTGGGCGATTCGAGAGACGGTTGATCTGCTCTTGCGCGTATTTCCCGTGCGCACCTGCTCGAATGGTGTTTTTCGGCGAGCGGGACAGGTTGGCCGACCGTGCCTGCTCGGGTACATCGACAAGTGCAGCGCGCCGTGCGTGGCGAGAATCTCGCAGGACGAACACCGAGTACTGGTCGATGACTTCATCGCCTTCCTTGAGGGCCGCGCTGATCCGCTGATTGGTCGCCTGCGGCAACAGATGCTCGACGCCTCCGCCGACGAGGATTTCGAACGGGCAGCACGCCGGCGAGATGACATCGCAGCGCTTGAGCGCGCACTTGAGCGCAACACCATGGTGCTCCCCGACGGCACCGATGTCGACATCATTGGAATGGCGGCCGAGCCGTTAGAGGCAGCAGTGCAGGTGTTCTATGTGCGCGGTGGACGAGTGCGTGGGGAACATGGATTCGTCGTTGACAGGGTCGACGATGTCGACGAGTCGGCCCTCATCGAGCGACTGCTCCAGCAGCTCTACGGAAGTAGCGAAGGCTCGGAAGTTCCTCATGAGGTTCTCGTTCCTATCCTTCCTCCCGAGCCGGAAGTTGCCGAGCTGTGGCTGAGTGAACGTCGAGGTTCGCGCGTTCGACTTCGAGTGCCGGTTCGTGGTGACAAGCGGGTGCTCGGAGACACCGTGGGTGCCAACGCGCGTCAACTGCTGGCGCAGCACAAGCTCAAGCGGGCTGGCGATCTCAGTACGCGTGCCTTGGCGCTGGAAGAAGTGCAAACCGCGTTGTCGCTTCCCGAGGCCCCCCTACGCATTGAGTGTCTGGATATCTCCCACCTCCAGGGCATCGACGTTGTCGGCTCGTTGGTGGTGTTCGAGGACGCCCTTCCTCGCACGAGCCACTACAAGAGATTCGCGATCAAGGGATTCGAAGGCTCGGACGATGTGCGCGCTATCCACGAGGTGGTCACTCGGCGATTCCGGCGATATCTGGATGAGCAGGTCGCCGCAACTGATCCAGAGCTGTTGGCCGAGGGTTCTGCTACGCGGCCCAGTTTCGCGTACCCGCCGCAGTTGCTTCTCGTCGATGGGGGAGCGCCTCAGGTGGCTGCTGCTGCGCGTGCTCTCATGGAATTGGGTATTGATGACATTTCCGTGGCGGGCCTGGCCAAGCGACTTGAAGAGGTGTGGTTGCCGGGCAATCCCGATCCGGTGCTGCTTCCTCGCACCAGCGAAGGGTTGTATCTGCTTCAACGGATCAGGGACGAGGCCCACCGATTCGCGCTGGCCTATCAGAAGCAAAAACGCAGCAAGCGGCTCGTGGATAGTTTGCTTGACGAGGTTCCCGGACTAGGGGACGTGCGGCGCAAGGCCTTGCTGCGACGGTTTGGTTCGCTCAAGGCGCTGCGCGTCGCCTCACTGGAGGAGATCGCCGAGGTGCCAGGAATTGGACCGCGCACCGCGGTGTCGATTCGTGACGTTCTTGACGCGAATCAAAGCGCGTCGGCCGTGAATGTCACAACCGGAGAGATTCTCGGGGAAGATGGTGCTCCATGAGCCCTCCATCGCCCTCATCCCCAGAGTTGCTCCTCGTTACCGGCATGTCAGGTGCAGGGCGATCGACAGCAGCCCGGGCACTGGAAGACCTCGGCTGGTTCGTGATCGACAACCTGCCACCTTCACTGCTTCCAGCCACGGTGCAGCTACTCTCCCGCACGGCGGAAACCCCCAAGGTCGCAGTCGTCATCGACGTGCGCGGGCGGTCCTTCTTCGAGGAGTTCCAGAGCAGTCTGGATGCGCTCGATCACGAGGGCAGCGATGTGAGAGTGCTGTTCCTTGAGGCAACTGACGAGGTTCTCGTGCGGCGCTTTGAGTCCAACCGACGACCGCATCCGCTGCAAGCTGCGGGGCGGGTGATTGACGGTCTCGCGCGTGAACGTGCACTCCTCGCCGACGTGCGCGGCTCGGCCGACCTCGTGATTGATACCGGCGACCTCAACGTTCATGACCTGCGACGCCGCGTTGATGCCGCTTTCGCCGACCCTGAGCGCGTTCAATTGCGGGCGACCGTAATGTCCTTCGGATTCAAATATGGCATTCCCGTTGATGCCGACTTCGTTGCCGACGTTCGATTCCTGCCGAACCCTTTCTGGAACCCCGAACTTCGCGAGCTCACCGGACTCGATCCAGCAGTCAACGATGCGGTGGTCAACCAGCCAGAGGCGCGCGAATTCCTGCAGCAGTACAGCGCCATCATCGACCTTGTTGCTGGTGGCTACCTGCGCGAAGGTAAGCGCTACGTCACCATCGCCGTTGGGTGCACGGGCGGAAAGCATCGCAGTGTCGCGATCGCCGAGAACCTGTCTGCTCGGCTGGTGCGGTCGGGGGTCGAAACCTTCGTGACGCATCGAGACTTGGGTCGCGAATGATTCCGCTCGACGCGCGTGTTCCGTCGACGGCGACAGGGCCCTCAGTGGTCGCCCTCGGTGGAGGGCACGGGTTGGCGGTCAGTTTGCGGGCACTGCGCAGGGTTACAGATCGGTTAACCGCGGTGGTCGGCGTGGCCGACGACGGTGGTTCGAGTGGCCGCCTGCGGCGTGAATTAGGGGTACTTCCGCCGGGGGATTTGCGCATGGCCCTGGCAGCCCTGTGCGGAGATGACGGCTGGGGTCGTACGTGGAGTCGGGTTGTTCAACATCGTTTTGAAGGTGAGGGCGAGATTGGGGGCCACTCACTCGGCAACCTCCTGATCGCAGCGGTGTGGGAGGAGACCGGCGACATCGTCGAAGGACTTCGCTGGGTTGGCGCACTGTTAGGTGCACACGGTCGAGTCCTGCCAGTTTCGGTCGTACCCCTTGACATCGTGGCGAGTGTCGCGGGCCTCGAACCGTCGAACCCGACCGAAATCGACACAGTCTTCGGTCAAGTAGCCATTGCTACGACGCCGGGTCGGGTGGTGGATCTGCGGCTCGAACCACCGAACCCACCCGCCTGCCCACAAGCACTGGAAGCGATCGCCTCGGCGGACGCAATTGTGGTTGGACCCGGATCGTGGTTCACCAGCGTTCTGCCGCATTTCCTGGTGCCTGGGGTTACGGAGGCGGTCGTTTCGTCACATGCCGAACGAATCCTGGTACTCAATCGCACCCCGCAACCGGGTGAAACATCCGGCTTCAAGCCGGAGATGCACCTCGATGTCATCCATCGTTTACTCCCGGAGGTGCGCTTCGACACGGTGTTAGCCGACGCGGAATCTGTTGCAGAGATTGAACCTCTCGTGCGGGCGGCCGCCTCGTTAGGTGCCACCGTGGTCGTTCGTCCCATTGGGCGTGATGACGATTCCTCGCGCCATGATTCAGACCTCTTGGCAGCGGCTTTCGGCTCGCTCCTGCGTCGCCCGACCCGGCATGACAGGATCAGCCCATGGCAATGACGTCGTCGGTGAAGGACGAACTCTCACATCTGACCGTCACGAAGACCTGCTGTCGTAAGGCGGAGGTGTCGGCGCTGCTTCGTTTCGCGGGCGGACTGCACGTCGTCGCGGGCCGCATTGTGATCGAAGTTGAACTCGACTCGGGTGCTACCGCCCGCAGATTGCGCCGCGATTTGCACGATGTGTACGGCCAAGACGGTGAGTTGGCGGTCGTCCACGGCTCTGGAGTGCGCAAGGGGACACGGTACGTCGTTCGCGTGCTCGACCGCGCCGATCAACTCGCGCGCCAGACCGGGCTTGTCGACGGAACAGGGCGCCCGGTTCGCGGGCTTCCTCCGGCAGTGGTGAACGGAGCGGTCTGCGACGCTGAGGCGGCGTGGCGCGGTGCCTTCCTCGCACACGGTTCGCTGACTGAGCCCGGTCGCTCCAGTTCACTTGAAATCACCTGCCCAGGGCCAGAGACGGCCCTCGCGCTCGTGGGCTCAGCCCGTCGGCTCGGAATAGGGTCCAAAGCTCGTGAGGTGCGCGGAGTCGACCGCGTGGTCATCCGCGATGGAGACGCCATCAGCGCCATGCTCACGCGCATGGGCGCACACGAATCAGTCTTGGCGTGGGAAGAGCGTCGGATGCGGCGCGAAGTGCGTGCTACGGCCAATCGCCTCGCCAACTTCGACGATGCCAACATGCGCCGGTCGGCACGGGCTGCGGTAGCGGCGGGCGCGCGGGTTGAGCGTGCACTGGAGATTCTCGGTGACGACATTCCCGACCACCTCGAGGTCGCTGGCCGGTTGCGGCTCGATAACAAGCAGGCCAGTCTTGAGGAACTCGGCGCGCTTGCTGATCCACCCCTGACCAAGGATGCGATCGCTGGCCGGATCCGCCGGCTTCTTGCGATGGCCGATAAGCGGGCCGCTGATCTAGGAATTCCCGATACTGAGAGCGGCCTGTCACCCGATGGGCTCGCCGACGACCTTTAGGCTCTGGGGCTGCTGGCTCTGAGACCCCGCTGTTCGGTAGGCTGATCAACAAGTTCGCGCGCGTGGAAACGGCGCAACCGACGTCATGTTGCCATCAACGGGAAGGCTTGTCGCGTGACAATCCGCGTGGGAATCAACGGCTTTGGCCGCATCGGACGCAACTTCTACCGTGCCATCGAGGCCCAGCAGGGCAACGGCGAGGCAATCGAGGTGGTGGCGGTCAACGACCTCACCGACAACCGCACCCTCGCTCACTTGCTCAAATACGACAGCATCCTGGGCCGGTTGGGCCACGACGTCACCTCGACCGACGACGCCATCGTTGTGGGCGGAAAGAGCATCCGAGCTCTTGCTGAGCGGAATCCGGCCGACCTGCCCTGGGGTGACCTAGGCGTCGACATCGTCATCGAGTCGACTGGTCACTTCACCGATGGCGAGAAGGCCAAGGCCCACCTTGAAGGTGGTGCCAAGAAGGTCATCATCTCGGCGCCGGCCAAGAACGAAGACGTCACGATCGTCATGGGCGTTAACCAAGGTGACTACAACCCTGCGATCCACAACATCATCTCAAACGCGTCATGCACCACAAACTGTTTGGCGCCGATGGCCAAGGTCATCAACGACAATTTCGGCATCGTGTCGGGCTTCATGACCACGATTCACGCGTACACCAATGACCAGGTCATCCTCGACTTCCCGCACGAGGACCTTCGTCGTGCGCGCGCTGCGGCACTGAACATCATCCCCACCACCACGGGTGCCGCCAAGGCGATCTCGTTGGTCCTTCCTGAACTCAAGGGCAAGCTCGATGGCTACGCCCTGCGGGTGCCCGTCCCCACGGGCTCGGCGACTGACCTCACGATCAAGTTGGCGAAGGCAGCCACCAAGGATGACATCAACGCTGCAATCAAGGCGGCGGCGACCGAAGGACCTCTCAAGGGCATCCTGAAGTACACCGAGGACCCCATCGTCTCGAGCGATATCGTCACCGATCCGGCCTCGTGCATCTTTGACGCCGGAATCACGAACACTCTGGGCGACACCGCCAAGGTGCTCGGGTGGTACGACAACGAATGGGGCTACTCGAACCGTCTGGTTGATCTCACGCGCTACGTTGCCGCGGCCGGCTGATGCGGTCGCTCGACGACCTCGCAGCATCCGGGCGCACGGTACTCGTGCGCAGTGACCTCAATGTCCCGCTCGCCACAGATGCGAGCGGGAGTCCGGTCATCACCGACGACAGCCGCATTCGGGCGAGTGTCGGAACCATTCGCCGTTTAGCCGATGCCGGAGCACGAGTCGTGGTGCTGGCTCACCTCGGGCGACCCAAGGGTGAACCCGACCCGGCGTATTCCCTCGCGCCAGCAGCCATCCGACTCGGCGAGTTACTGGGGCGCGATGTGGTGCTCGCCGAAGACGTGAGCGGACCATCTGCCCGCGCTGTGGTGGCTGCGATGTCTGATGGCGACGTGGTCATGCTTGAAAACGTGCGCTTCGACGCCCGCGAAACCAGCAAGGACGCTGCCGAGCGCGCTGCCTTGGCCGGTGAATGGGCGTCGCTGGGCGATGCCTTCGTGAGCGATGGCTTCGGTGTCGTGCATCGTGAGCAGGCGAGCGTGTCGGATATCGCCCGACTTCTGCCGAGTTACCCGGGCGACTTGGTTGGTGCAGAGGCAGCGGTGTTCACTCGCGTACTCAACGACCCCGAACGTCCCTACGTGGTGGTTCTGGGCGGATCGAAAGTGAGCGACAAGTTGGGTGTTATCGCTCACCTGCTGCCGCGCGTCGATCGGTTACTGATCGGTGGGGGCATGTGCTTCACCTTCCTCGCGGCGCAGGGTCATGGCGTTGGTCGGTCACTTCTTGAGGCGGATCAGATCGACACGGTGCGCGGATTCATTGAGCAGGCAGCTGCTCGTGGAGTCGAGTTGGTGCTGCCCGTCGATGTCGTGGTGGCCAGTGAGATCAGTGACACGGCCGATACCCAGATCGTGCGTGTCGACGCCATTCCGGCAGATCTGATCGGACTCGACATTGGCCCCGAGAGCATCGCCCTGTTCCGCGACAGACTCGCTGATGCACACACGGTGGTCTGGAATGGGCCGATGGGAGTTTTCGAGAAGGCACCGTTCGCCGCGGGCACTCGCGAGGTGGCTCTCGCTGTGTCAGCGATCGATGGCATGTCGGTTGTCGGTGGGGGAGACTCAGCAGCTGCGGTGCACCTTCTCGGTGTGCCGGCCGAAGGTTTCTCGCATATTTCAACCGGTGGTGGAGCGTCCCTCGAGTTCCTTGAGGGTAAGACACTGCCCGGCCTTGCTGCACTTGAGGAGACATCATGAGTCGCACCACCGGCCGCCGCCCCTTGATGGCGGGCAACTGGAAGATGAACCTCAATCACATTGAGGCAACGTGGCTGGTGCAGAAGTTGGCGTTTGCACTGAACTCTGACGATTTCGACGCGTGCGAAGTCGCAGTCATTCCACCCTTCACCGACATTCGCTCAGTGCAGACGCTGACTGACGCCGATCGACTGAAGCTCGTTTATGGCGCGCAAGATCTCTCACAGCATGATGCCGGAGCGCATACGGGTGAAATCAGCGGCTCAATGCTCTCGAAGCTCGGGTGCACCTACGCGCTGGTCGGGCACAGCGAGCGTCGCCAGTTCAACGGTGACGACGATGCGGTGTGTCATTCCAAAGTGCTGGCAGCCCTGCGTCACGGACTGATCCCCATTCTGTGTGTGGGCGAAGGTCTCGATGTGCGACAGGCAGGCGAGCACGTGCAGCACACGCTCGCACAAGTTAACGCAGGCCTCGAGGGTGTCTCCGCCGATCAGGCGCGCACCATGGTGATTGCCTACGAACCTGTGTGGGCAATCGGCACCGGTGAAGTGGCAACACCTGACGACGCGCAGGAAGTGTGCGCAGCGATTCGTACCCGACTTGCCGAGTTGTACTCTGGCGATCTCGCCGATGCGGTGCGAATCCTGTACGGAGGCTCAGTGAAGGCCAGCAATGTGGCCGGAATTATGGCGATGCCCGACGTCGATGGAGCGCTCGTTGGTGGCGCCAGTATCGACCCGGATGAGTTTGTCGCGCTCTGCCGCTTCCGCCTCATTCCGGTCGAATAGGGGACGCACGTTCTGTGTGCAGTTCCGACTGTCGTATTGTTCGACCATGAGTGTCATGACCATGTTGCTCGAGATCATTCTCGTCATCACCAGCCTGTTGCTGATTCTGCTGATCCTGTTACACCGCGGCAAGGGCGGTGGCTTGTCAGACATGTTCGGTGGAGGTGTCAGTAGCAGCGTCGGCGGTTCGAGTGTCGCCGAGCGCAACCTCGACCGCATCACTTTGGGCATTGGCCTGGTCTGGGCCGCCTGCGTTGTCGGGTTAGGTTTGCTTCTCTCCACTGGTCGGTAAGTCGCTCTGGCAATTCAGTCCGCCGCACCAATAACGCAGGAGGAAATATCGTGGGAAGTGGCAGTGCGATCAAGGGTAGCCGTGTCGGAGCTGGGCCGATGGGTGAGGCCGAGCGCGGTGATGCAGCGCCACGTATCCGCATGTCATTCTGGTGCGCCAATGGTCACGAGTCGAAGCCGTCATTTGCGACTGACGCGCAGATTCCCGAAGAGTGGGACTGCCCCAAGTGTGGTCAACCCGCGAGCAACGACCGCGAAAATCCGCCGCCGCCCCCGAAGATCGAGCCTTACAAGACGCACCTTGCTTACGTCAAGGAACGCCGCAACGACGTCGACGGCGACGCAATTTTGAACGAGGCACTCGAGAAGCACCGGGCCGACAAGCGCTAAGCCAACTCCGACGCTGCGCTCACATCGAGTAGTGCCAGAGTTCGCTCGGTTCCGTGCACCATGCCCGAGGGCAGTTGTGAAGCAGCGCCTGAAGTGATGGCGGCGGCGATGGCATGTGCCTTTTCGGCTCCCGATGCGACCAGCCACACCTCACGAGCGATGTTGATCGCCGCCAGGGTGAACGAGATACGAATCGGCGGCGGCTTGGGCGATCCCTTAACGCCGCACACGGTGCCCGGTGCGTCGATTTCCGGGAAACCTGGGAACAGCGATGCGACATGGCCGTCAGGGCCAACTCCGAGCAGCAGGAGATCAAAAACGGGTGATTCGGCACCGTCGCCCGCTGAAACCAACTCTGTCGCGTACGCGGCTGCGGCCGCCTCGACGTCGTCACCCCAGGAACCTCCGGGAGCGGGCATCGGATGCACATGAGTGGGATTCAGCGGAACATGATCAAGCAGTGCGGCTCGTGCCCCGGTCTCGTTGCGTAGCGGATCGCCCGTGGGCTCAAATCGCTCGTCACTCCACCAGATATGAACCCGAGACCAATCAACTGCGGTACTCGCAGGGGAGGCCGTGATCGCCGCAAGACTGTCGGTGCCGATGGTGCCTCCGGTGAGGCACAGATGGGCGACGGGGCGAGCCGCCAGCGCATCGATCAACCCGGTGATGACGCGGGCGGCCACCGCGGCAGCAAGACTCTCGTGATCAGGAGCGACGAGTATCTCGGGGGTCATGGGCGCGCCTTTCTTGTGGATGTGGTGCCCGCTGACGTGCGCACGGCCCTCTTGGCGGCCGCTGAGTCAACGTGCTCAAGCAGGTGCGGCAGTCCGAGCAACGCCTCTGAATACACCTCATCGGGATCGAGTCGGCGTAGTTCCTCCACCAACAACTCAGTGAGATCGCGTCGCGAAAGGGCCACCGTGGCCGGTGCATGGCCGGTGATACTCAGGGTGGCCTTGTGGCCGTCGGGACGGGTCAGCGAGATCGAGCCGTTTGTCGTGGTGAGTTCAACAGTGCTGATTCCCGGGGCACGCGAAGTTTTGAGCGTCACCGGACTGCCGAGTTTCAAGTGCAGCCACGACGCCAGCAGCGGCCCGGAGGGGTTTGACCGCTCACACGTCACCTCGATGCCCGTGATCGGCGCTGTCGGCTGGTCGAGAGCGGCGGCGAGCATGGAACGCCATGGCGTGACGCGCGTCCACGCCAAGTCGGTGTCGCCCGGTGCGTAGTTTGACCGTCGGATGTCGAGCACGTGGAGCGAACGGCTGACGGTACTGGCGTCGGTGATGCGACGAATTGCATGGCGGCCGATGGGGTCGTCGGCAAGATCGTCGGGAGCCTGTCCGGGCCACCACGCCACGACGGGCGTATCGGGAAGGAGAAGTGGAATCGCCACCGAACCGGCGTGTGCGGCAAGGGCGCCACGCAGTCGCAAAATCGCGAGTTCACCGGGCCCCTGATCGCCGCCCACACTGATCTCTGCATCAAGGCGTGCGGGGCCCCGCTCCTTGCGCGGAATAAACACCAGGATGCGCATCGGGTGTTCGCGCGCGGCCTGACTGGCAGCCAGTACGGCATCGGCCTGGGTTTCTTCTGAGGCCATGACGAGCAAGGTGAGCACCATGCCAGTGGCACTGGAACCCATCCGGGAGCGCTCACTCGCAATCGCCGCGGCCACCACGTTGCCGTTGGTGTCTTCGAGTCGAATCATGGTCGCCGCCAGGATCGTCCGTCACGGGCAAGCATCTCGTACGCGGACTGGGGACCCCAGCCACCGCTTGCGTACTGCTCAGGTCGACCATGCTCGGCCCAATAGTCGAGAACCGGGTCGAGAATGCGCCAGCCCATCTCAACTTCTGGGTACCGAGGGAACAGCGGCGGATCGCCGAGTAGCACATCAAGAATCAATCGTTCGTACGCCTCGGGACTCGCCTCGCTAAATGAATCGCCGTATTGGAAATCCATGGTGACGTCGCGAAGTTCAAGCGCGGTGCCGGGCACTTTCGAACCAAATCGAACAGTCATGCCTTCATCGGGCTGCACGCGAAAGACCACCGCGTTGTTCGAGAGTTCCTCAGTTGCAGACTGAGAGAAAGGCTGGTGTGGAGCCTTCTTGAACACGACCGCCACTTCGGTGACACGTCGACCAAGTCGCTTGCCAGTACGCAAGTAGAAGGGAACACCCGCCCACCGTCGGGTATTGATATCAACGCGCAGTGCCGCATAGGTCTCGGTGCGTGAATCGTTGGGAACACCGTCCTCCTGCAAATACCCTTTCACCGGTACACCGCCTTGCCACCCCTCGGCGTACTGACCACGTGCAGAATGCAGCTCGAGACGCCGGGGCAGTGACACTGCCGAGAGGACTTTCTCTTTCTCACGGCGCACGGACTCGGCATCGAAGGAGACAGGTTCTTCCATTGCAGTGAGCGCCAGCAACTGCAAGAGGTGGTTTTGCATGACGTCGCGTGCTGCGCCAATTCCGTCGTAGTAGCCAGCACGGCTGCCGATACCGATGTCTTCAGCCATCGTGATCTGCACATGGTCGACGTAGTTCGAATTCCAGATCGGCTCGTACAAATTGTTGGCAAAACGGATCGCCAACAGGTTCTGCACTGTTTCTTTGCCTAAGTAGTGATCGATGCGAAAGACGGCTTCCGGCGGGAACACCACATCAACGACTGAGTTCAGTGCTTCGGCACTTTCCAGATCGTGTCCGAAAGGTTTTTCGATGACTACCCGTCGCCACGCTTCGCCCTCTGGCGTTGCCAGACCGCATCGGCTCAGTTGCTGCACCACGGTGCCAAAGAACCGTGGTGGGATCGAGAGGTAAAACGCATGGTTGCCGCGGGTTCCGCGCACCGCATCAAGTTGGCCAAGTGTGCTCGCCAATTCGTCGAAAGCGTTGTCATCGTCGAAATCGCCCATGACGAAGCGAATTCCCTCAGCTAATTGAGTCCACACGTCTTCGCGAAACTCCGTGCGTGCATGCTCGCGCACTGCATCGTGAACAATCTGGGTGAAGTCTTGGTCGGCCCATTCTCGACGGGCAAATCCGACGAGTGCGAAGCTCGGTGGCAAGAGTCCGCGATTGGCCAGGTCGTAGATCGCCGGCATGATCTTCTTGCGAGCGAGATCTCCCGTGACGCCGAAGACAACAAGTCCACATGGTCCCGCGATGCGGGGTAGACGCCGATCGCGCGCATCGCGGAGCGGATTGGCCGCCAAGGTCACGCGCCACCGCCCGCCAGAGATTTACTCAGGCTCGCGAGTAGTTCCTCCCACGCCTCGTTGAATTTCTGAACACCTTCATCTTCGAGAACGGTGACCACATCGTCTTCCTTGATGCCCAGCGCTTCCAGACCTTCCCAGACGGTGGCGGCCTGCGCGGCTGTACCCGTGACCGTGTCACCCTTGAAGACGCCGTGGTCAAAGACCGCCTCCAGAGTCGCCTCCGGCATCGTGTTGACGCATCCGGGTGCGGCGAGGTCGATGACGTATCGCGTGTCGTCGTACGCCTTGTCCTTGACGCCCGTTGATGCCCAGAGCGGGCGCTGGGGCTGAGCGCCGGCCTGCCGCAGAGCCGCCCAACGATCAGAGGCCATTACTTCTTCGTAGGCACCCCACGCCAAACACGCATTGGCGATGGCTGCCTGACCGCGAAGCGCGTCGGCTTCGGGCGATCGGAGTTCATCAAGTCTGCGATCAACTTCGGAGTCGACACGGCTGATGAAGAACGAGGCGACCGAGGCGACACCGGAGATATCCCGACCAGCGGCAAGTGCGGCTTCTAGGCCGCCCATCCACGCAGCCATGACTTCGCGATAGCGATCGACCGAGAAGATCAGAGTCACGTTGACGCCGATGCCTTCACTCAGCGCGGTGGTGACGGCGGGCAAGCCTTCAACCGTTCCCGGAATCTTGATGTAGAGATTGGGTCGGTCGACCATCCACCACAATCCGCGCGCCTCAGCGATCGTCTTTTCCGTGTCTCGAGCGAGTCGCGGATCGACTTCGATCGACACACGGCCGTCGCCAAGTCCCCGAAGATCGTGCACCGGGCGCAACACATCGCATGCAGCGCGGACATCGTGTGTGGTGATGGCCCTCACTGCCTCGCCGACGTCGACCCCGCGCACCCGAAGATCTGCGACCTGCTCGGCATAGGCGGCCGCGCCAGAACTGATGGCTTTATCGAAAATCGACGGATTGGTCGTAACTCCAAGAATGTCGCGTGAGGCGAGCAGTGCTGCAAGGCCACCGGACTCGATGCGCTCTCGGTCGAGATCATCGAGCCAAATCGACACACCGAGATCGGTGAGTTGAGCCAGAACGTTAGTCATGGAGGGCCTTTTCTACTGAGGGGCTATGAAGCCCGAACGTCTGCGAGTGAAGCGCGCGCCGCGTCGGCGACCGCCTCGGGAGTAAAACCGAACTTGGTGAACATGTGCGTCGGATCGGCGCTCTCACCAAAGTGTTCCAAACTGATACAGCGACCCTGACTACCGACGTACTTCCACCAACCTTGGGCGATGCCCGCTTCCACTGACACACGAGCCGAAACACTAGGGGGGAGCACGCTCTCGCGATATGCGGCATCCTGCGCCTCAAACCACTCGATGCATGGCATTGAAATCACGCGGGCAGCGACGCCATCAGCGGCCAGTAGGTCGCGCGCCGCGAGCGCGAGTGACACCTCGGAACCCGTCGCAATGAGGAGCACATCCGGCGTGCCCGACGGTGCGTCGGCCAGCACGTAGGCGCCGCGTTCGACACCCTCTGCTGAGGCCAGAGAAGTGCGGTCGAGCACAGGAAGTCCTTGACGGCTGAGTACGAGGGCGGCCGGAGCGTGGTGTCGCAGTGCCGTGGCCCACCCGACAGCGGTCTCGTTGGCATCGCAGGGTCGAACGATGGCCAACCCAGGAATCGCACGGTACGACCACAGGTGTTCGACGGGCTGGTGGGTCGGCCCGTCTTCGCCGAGGCCGATTGAGTCGTGTGTCCACACGTAGGTGACCGCGGTCTGCATGAGTGCCGCGAGCCGCACCGCTCCGCGCATGTAATCGCTGAACACAAAGAACGTGCCGCCAAACGGCTTCAGCAACCCCGAGAGCGCCATTCCATTGAGGATGGAACCCATCGCATGCTCGCGGATTCCAAAATGCAAAATGCGCCCATACGGACTGCCCCCGCCTGCAAAGGGGGAGTCGCTCTTCAAGGTGATACTTGAAGGAAGGAATGATCCGCCACCCTCGATCGAGGTCAGGTTGCTTTCGGCCAGATCAGCCGAACCGCCCACGAATTCGGGCATTGCGGCGGCGAGTGACTGGATTACCGAATGCGATGCCTTGCGAGTGGCAACCGAGGTTCCGGCCTCGAATTCGGGCAACTCGATGGCGGGCAATTGCTTGGATTGGATGCGGGCCAAGAGCGCCGCGCGCTCGGGCTGAGCGATCTGCCATGCCTGGAAGGAGTTGTTCCATTGCGCGCGAAGTGCACTTCCGCGTGCTTGCACTTGCCGGGCGTGTGCCAACACCTCCGGATCGACCGCGAAAGATGCGTTGGGGTCGAACCCGAGTTCGGTCTTGACCGCAGCCACTTCCGCCTCGCCGAGCGCCGATCCGTGCGCTTTGTAAGTGTTCTGAAGATGTGGTGCCGGCCATCCGATGATGGTGTGCAACTGGATGAACGAGGGCCGCTCGGTTTCGGCGCGCGCACTATCGAGGGCGGCGGCGAGCGCCTGAACATCAACGGCGCCGTTGGCTGCGAGTGCGACGTGCTGCACGTGCCAGCCGTACGACTCAAACCGTGCGCACGTGTCTTCACCGAAGGCGATGGCGGTGTCGTCTTCGATGGAAATGTGGTTGTCGTCCCAGACCAGCGTCAGATTGCCCAATTGCTGGGTGCCCGCCAGTGAGCACGCCTCGCTGCTCACGCCTTCCTCAAGATCGCCATCGGAGCAGATAACCCACACATGGTGGTCGAAGGGGCTCGTGTCGGGTGCGGCATCGGGATCGAGCATGCCGCGCTCGTACCGTTGTCCCATCGCCATCCCGACTGCCGTCGACAGTCCCTGACCAAGTGGGCCGGTCGTGGTCTCAACGCCGCGAGTGTGTCCGAATTCCGGGTGTCCTGGGGTGAGCGAATCGGCTTTACGGAACTGCTCAAGATTACTGAGTTCGAGGCCGTAACCACTGAAGAACAGTTGGATGTACAGGGTCAGGCTCGAATGCCCGCACGACAAGACGAAGCGATCGCGGCCCAGCCACGACGGATCGGCCGGGTCATGCCGCAGAAAACGCTGGAAAATCAGGTAGGCGGCGGGAGCAAGTGCCATCGCTGTTCCAGGGTGTCCGTGCCCGGCCTTCTGCACCGCGTCGGCGGCCAGCACCCGAGCGGTGTCGACGGCGCGTTGGTCGAGTTCGGTCCACACAATTTCGCTCACGTCAGCCCTCACCTGTGGTCGGAAGCAACGTGATTACCCTAGCGATCCCGGTGACCGCGCGGGGCGGTCTGAGGGTAGAGTTCTCGAAGCGGTGACGCTGTATGTTGTATCCCGCTCGTTCTGAGGCGACCTCCTCAGTTCGTTGGAACCCGAGAGGGGCGCGCGTGACCGCAGTCGACCCGGGCACAGGCACCCATTCCGCTGGCAGCAGCGTGATGGGCACTGCTCGAGCACTTGTCGCCCTCACCAAACCCCGCATCATCGAACTGCTTCTGGTCACCACGCTGCCCACGATGTTTTTAGCCGCTGGTGGCCTGCCCCCACTGAACACGGTGCTCATCACCCTCGCCGGTGGCGCACTGGCGGCAGGGGGCGCCAACACTCTCAATCAATTCATCGATCGAGACATCGACGTCCTCATGCAACGCACCGGACGACGTCCCCTTGTCACGGGCGAGATCACGCCCTTGGTCGCACTGATCTGGGGACTGTTCCTTTCGGTGTTGTCGGTGGCGCTGCTGTGGGTGGCGGTCAATCCGCTCTCCGGCATTCTGGCCGGCGCGGCAATCTTGTTCTACGTCATCGTCTACACACTGATGCTCAAGCGCCGCACACCGCAGAACATCGTCTGGGGTGGAGCTGCCGGCTGTTTCCCGGTGCTGATCGGCTGGGCGGCAGTGACGGGGTCGTTGAGTTGGGCGCCTGCCGTTCTGTTCCTCATCGTCTTCCTGTGGACCCCACCGCATTACTGGCCGCTTGCATTGCGGTACGTCGACGACTACGCCGCCGCCGGCGTTCCGATGTTGCCGGTCGTGGCCGATGTGTCAACGGTGGTACGACAGATCCTGATCTACTCCTGGGCCATGGTCGCTGCGTCCCTGCTGCTCATCCCCGTGGCCGGAACAGGCTGGGTGTATGGCGTAGCGGCGGTCGTCTTAGGCGCGTGGTTCTTGCGTGAGGCTTATGCGCTGAAATCACGCGTTGACAGAGGTGACGCCGACGTGAAGGCGATGCGCCTTTTCCACGGATCGATTACGTACCTTTCGCTGTTGTTCCTCGCCGTGGCTGTCGATCCTTTCCTCTTTTAACCGCGATCACGCTTTGCGATGAAGCACCACCGAGCACCAAACTGACACATGCTCCGCCGAGCAGCGTTGATTGCGAGATCAGTAGCGATCCGCCAGATCGCTCGGCGGTACGGCGGGCGATATCGAGTCCGAGGCCCGTTGAACCTGACCCTGAGGAGCCACGCGTGACGATGGCGGGATCGAATCCTGCCCCGCCATCGCTTACGGCCACGATGGCCCCACCCTCCGCTCGTGAATGAACGGTCACTGAGAAGGGCGCCTCATCAGGGGTATAAGCAAAAACGTTGCCGATCAGTGCGTCAAGCGCATCGGCAAGTGCAGCGGCATCCGAACTGACCGCGATCGAAGCTAGATCCCATTCGACGGTCATCACGCGTCCTTGATCTTCGGCCAACACTCTCCAGAACGCAGTGCGGCTGCGGACGATGTCGACCGCATCGCACGCAGTTGCTGCACCTACGTCGATGGGTCGCCGCGCCTCGTGGATGACGTCGTCAACCATCATTTCCATGCGATCGACATCTCGGGAAAGACGCACGCGCTCTTCCGGGTCTGTCAACGCTTCTGCGTTGAGTCGTAAGGCGGTGACCGGAGTGCGCAAACGATGGGCAACGTCGGCGACTCCCTCGCGCTCCAGCTGAAGCAGCACTTGAATATGATCGGCAAGTCGATTAAGAAGTGTGCCGATCTCCTGAATCTCCGGTGGACCCGCGGGCTCGACACGTGCTGACAGATCTCCTGAGCCCAAACTCTCGGCCGTATGCGCTAGCGCCTCGACGGGAAGCAGGACACTTCGAGCCAGTCGCCACATGACGAAGGCCGCCACTGCTAGAAGCAGCAGCCCCAATGTGACGAGCACTAGGCGTGCTCGCAGGATCGGCCCGTTGATGTCGTCTTCGGGTGTGACGTAGCGAATGACCGCAGTACCACCGGGCATGTCAGCAATGGGTGCGTAGAGGACTTGACCTTCGGCAGTGTTCTGGAAGAACGACCCACGCTGCGCCAACGTCACCTCGGGTCCGGCGGGCGCAGGAGTACCGAGCACGGTGCCCTCGGCGAGAAAGACGGTGGTGCGCCCGTCAGTGTTGCGCGCGTCGACGACCACGGGGAGGCGTTTTGTGGCGACCAGGGGGAGTTGGACAACCAACGGTTGCACCGAACGGACGGCGGCTTGCTGGGCTTGAGCGTCGACCAGATTGCCGATCATGATCCACAGCGGTACGAGAAAACCCAGCATCACCAAACTGGTTGCCGCCAAGAACGTAAGCATGAGCCGTCGGGCCACGGCAGTTTAGTCCTCGGGCTCAATGAGCTTGACACCCACGCCGCGCACCGTAATCAGATAACGGGGCTCGGTGGCGGCTTCACCCATTTTGCGCCGCAACCACGAGAGGTGCACGTCAACGGTTTTGTCGGTGCCGCCGTACGGCAGGCGCCACACATCGGCAAGGAGGTCTCGCTTTGACACCACTTGACCCGGACGAGCGGCGAGATAAGCCAGCAGATCGAATTCACGCGGGGCAAGGTCAAGACTTCGACCATCCAGACTTGCCAAGCGGCTGCGCGGATCGACGATGAGCCCACCGACCTGGATGGGACCGGGTTCCTCCTCAGCGCGGCTTCGTCGCAACACCGCCCGCACACGCGCATCCAGCGCTTCGGCCGAGAAAGGCTTCACCACATAATCGTCGGCGCCAGCGTCAAGCGCCCTCACTACCTGAACGTCGTCGTCGCGGGCTGTCGCAATAATTACGGGGGTGTCGGTCACTGCGCGCAGCATGCGCAACAGTTCGACGCCATCGAGGTCGGGCAAACCCAAGTCGAGGATGATCAGGTCAGGCATCCGATCGATGACCGACTGCAGACCCGACATAGCGTCCGGGCTGCTGGTCACGACATGTCCGCGGTCGCTGAGAGCGCGGATCATCGCCGACCGGATCGCCGGGTCGTCCTCAATCAAATGCAGTACAGCCACGAGTCCCACCGTAGCCGCGTCAGGCCACTAGCCGGTGCCATGGCGGACGGTTACCGATAAAAGGTTGTGGGTCCCTTAGCCGTCCCTTAGGTATTGATTCCGGAATAAGAGCCGATACTAAGGAGGTGCGACGAATTCTCATGCTCACCGGATTGTGGGCCGTACTTGCCCTCGTGAGTGCGGGAGCGGGGTTGGCCGCTGTCCTTTCGGTGCAAAGTAGCGTGGGGCAAACCGCAGTTCGTCCACTCAGCCAGGAAGATGTCGAAAGAGCCGTGGCCACGGGAAGTTCAGGCGGGTCTGACATTGCACTGGATGCCGTAGACGGTTTGGCTTCTCCGGTGACGAAACAGAGCGCCTCACTCACGCCCGAGGAGTCGGCCAATGACGATGGGGGTGATCTTGCTGTAGCGCAGACAGATCGCTCGCAAGAACCGCCTGTGAGCACGGACGCGTCCTCGAGCCGCACGACTGGCACGTCTTCCGATTCGACTGAGCCCTCCCACGACTCATCGACGTCGGCACGCCCCACCTCCGACGAGTCAACGACGACTGAGTCTGAGGCCAGCCAGTCTCAATCCGAGTCCGAGTCGTCGGGCAAGGGCAGTGGTAAATCAGGAAGTAACGGAAGTGACGGCAGTAACGGCAGTAACGGCAGTAACAGCGGTTCCAGTTCGCAGGGCTCCGCGCCCAGCCCCAGGTCGGGTGCAGCGACACCCACGGCCGAGCCGCAGGACTAGTCGATCATTCGCTCGCGTGTCGACATGAGCAGCCGGATCACGGCAATCCACACGAGCGTCGCCCCGAGTTGGTGTACCAAGACCGCGAACCAGGGAACTCCTGCAAAGTACTGCGCGTAGCCCAGCGCTCCCTGTGCCAATGCAATACCGAGCACCCACAATGCACTGGTGCGCGCGCGTTGAGGTGCGCTCGTCGCGATCAGCGCCACGACGATTCCAATGATGAGCCCGACGAGAAGCAGCACGAGATCGGCGTGAAGCCACGCCACCGAGCGAACGTCAAACGGGAACCGAGTCGATGCGCCCGCGTCGCCGGAATGAGGGCCGCTGCCGGTCACAATCGAACCGACGAACAGCACGCACGCTGAGACCACCACAAGTGCCCACGCCAAGATCCTGATAGCAGGTGCCACGATGAGCGTGATCGGACCGTCACCGTTCTCATTGCCCCTGACATAAAGCACCACGGCGGCGGCGATCAGCACCATCGATAGCAGCAAGTGCGAGGCGACAAGCCAGGGGTTGAGGCCGGTGATCACGGTGATGCCGCCGAGAACGGCTTGACCGAAGGTTCCGAGAAATGGCACTGCCGCCAGCAGCAGCAGGGGCCCTCGATGCGGGCGATGACGCCACACGGCGATGAACGTGGCGATGGCTATTGCCACCAGGGCAAAAGTCAGAAGGCGGTTTCCGAACTCAACGTACTTGTGCCATTGCTGCTCTTGGTAGGGGACGGGGGTGTACGAGCCAGGTACGCATTCGGGCCAGGTCGGGCACCCGAGCCCCGAGCCGGTTAAGCGCACCAGACCGCCGGTGACAACGATGCCTGCTTGCGCCACGACGTTGGCGAGCAAGATGCGAGAGGTCACGGTGCTGACAGCGCCGGAAGCCCCGGCCTTCGGGAGTTCGGCTGGGTCATTCACGCATGGAGTCTATGCCCGACCACTACTCCCAGCGGAAGGTCTTAACCGCGACTATGACACCTATCACTGTCCACACTGCGAGGATGGCAAGGCATGACCAGGGGAGTGTGGCACCGGTGATGAGCACGGTGCGTAGTCCATTGGCGAGAGCCCCAGACGGCAGTCCCGACGCGATCGCCGACCACGCTGCCGGCAGCCGATCGGTCGGAATAATGACTCCACCGCCGAGTAGGAGCAGCAAATAGATCGCATTGGCCACCGCGAGCGTCGCTTCAGCGCGCAAGACTCCTGAGAGCGCGAAACCTAGACTGCAGAACGCCGCGGTACCCATGAGCAGCAGTGTCACTACCTCGAAGGGTGAGCCGTGCGGGTGCCAGCCGAGCAAAAGCGCAACCACCGCAATCAATGCCACTTGCAAGACTTCCGTGACGACGACGGCGAAGAACTTCGCCGTGAGTAGCTGGCCTCGACTCAGCGGAGTTGAGCCCAGGAATTTGAGTGCCCCTGCTCGTCGATCAAAGCCTGTGGCGATAGCCAATCCTGTGAACGCGGTCGACATCACGGCAAGCGCGAGGATGCCCGGAGTCACCACATCGATGCGCGCCGATGTTCCGAGATCGAGGATGGGAACAACAGTGAGAGCCACCAGCAAGATCAGGGGGATTCCGAGGGTGAGTAACAGTTGCTCCCCGTTGCGCAAGGTCGTGCCGAGTTCGAGCACGGTTTGACTGCGCACCCGGCGACCGGCAGATGCGGCGCCGGGAGCGGGGGAGTAGTCGAGAGGTGAGGTCATGGGCGAAGCTCGCGTCCGGTGAGGTCGAGGAACACATCTTCAAGTGAACGCTGCCGCAGCGATAGTTCCGAGGCAACCACTGAGTGCTCGGTGCACCACGTGGCAACTCGGGCGGTGACGTCTGGACCCACCTCACCGGTGAGCAGGTAGTGACCGGGGCTCACTTCGCGCACAGTGACCCCGGTGGGCACCACGGCTGCAAGATCGTTGACCGCAATGGGCTCGCGCGTTCGCACCGTCAGCACTGACGCAGACTCAGCGCCGATGAGTTCAGGCAAGGTACCCTCGGCCACGGTTGTGCCCCCATCGATGATCACCACATGGTCGGCGACCCGCTCCGCCTCCTCGAGCAAATGCGTGGTGAGCACGATCGTGACTCCAGCCTGGGTGAGTTCGCGCACGACATCCCACACCGCCAGTCGGGCCTGAGGGTCAAGGCCGGTGGTGGGTTCATCGAGAACGACCAACTCCGGACGTCCGACGATGGCTAACGCGAAAGCCAGACGACGTTGCTCACCGCCTGACAGTCTGCGGACAGGTGTTCGTCCAAGACCAGATAGTCCGAGGCGCTCAGACAGAGCAGCCGTGTTGAGCGGAGTGGCGTAGAGCGACGCCACGTGGTCGAGCAGCGTCGCAGCGCTCGCGCCGGGATGCATTCCGCCCGACTGCAGCATGACGCCAAGTCGTGGACGCAGGGCGGCGGCGTCACTGCGTGGATGGCGCCCGAGGACTCGTACCACCCCAGAGTCAGCGGTACGGAATCCTTCGCAGATTTCGAGCGCAGTTGTCTTGCCTGCCCCATTGGGGCCGAGAACCGCGGTGACCTTGGCCGCGGGAGCGGCGAACGACAGTTCGTTCAGCGCGGTGACAGACCCGTAGCGCTTGCACAACTGCACCACCTCGAGCGCTGACTCCGTCACCCGTTGATCCTAGGCAGAGGCAACCCCCGGTTTGCGCGCGGGAGGAAATACGCAACAATAGGGTTGTGAAAACATTGGCGGGCTCCACGAGGGTTCTGCGCTCCTTGCTCGACGAGGGGCCAGCGACCGCTACCGAGCTGGCTCGACGACTCGAGCTCACCCCCGCCATGGTGCGTCGCCACCTTGACGAACTGCTCGCCGATGGCGACGTCGCACCCAGCGACCGGGCACCCTTCGGACCCGTTGGTCAGCGCGGCCGAGGCCGACCGGCGCGTGTCTACTCGATGACCTCTCAAGGCCGTGGAGTTTTCGACCAGGAATACGACGATGTGGCAGTGGGTGCCCTTCGATTCCTAGCAGACCGCGATGGCGATGATGCTGTCCTCGAATTCGCCCGCCAGCGAGTTTCTGAACTTGAGCGCAGATACCGACCCGTTGTCGACTCGGTTGCCGACGCAAGCCGACGAGTCGCCGTGCTCGCTGCCGCTCTGACGGCCGATGGGTACGCGGCAAGCGTCACTCCCGCGTCGTCAACCGCCGATCAACTCTGCCAGCACCATTGCCCGGTGGCGCACGTCGCCGAGGAGTTTCCGCAATTCTGCGAGGCAGAAACCGAAGCATTCGAGCGACTTCTCGGGAGTCACGTCACTCGCTTGGCCACCATCGGGCACGGAGATGGTGTGTGTACTACGCATGTCCCCCGGGTTACAACCTCTGTTGGAAGGAACGCCTCATGACCGATCTTGCGCGCCCCGAACTTGACGGCATCGGATCATACGAATTTGGATGGGCCGACGCAGACGTCGCGGGGGCCAATGCACGACGCGGAATCAACGAGGACGTTGTCCGCAACATCAGCGCCCTGAAGAATGAGCCCGAGTGGATGCTGGACATGCGTCTGAAGGGTCTTCGCTTGTTCTTCAAGAAGCCGATGCCTAACTGGGGTTCAGACCTGTCAGGCATTCACTTCGACAACATCAAGTACTTTGTGCGCTCAACTGAGAAGCAAGCCACATCCTGGGAAGAACTGCCCGACGACATCAAGAACACCTACGACCGACTCGGTATCCCTGAGGCTGAGAAGCAGCGGCTCGTCGCGGGTGTGGCAGCGCAGTACGAAAGCGAAGTGGTGTACCACGCCATTCGTGAGGACCTCGCGGAGCAGGGAGTGTTGTTCCTCGACACCGACAGTGGTCTTCGCGAGCACGAAGACCTCTTCCGTGAGTACTTCGCCTCGGTGATTCCCCCCGGCGACAACAAGTTCGCGGCCCTCAATACCGCCGTGTGGTCAGGTGGGTCGTTCATCTACGTTCCGCCGGGCGTGAACGTCGAGATTCCCCTTCAGGCCTACTTCCGCATCAACACCGAGAACATGGGTCAGTTCGAGCGCACGCTCATCCTCGTCGACGAAGGTGCCTACGTGCACTACGTCGAAGGGTGCACGGCGCCGATCTACTCCAGCGATTCATTGCACTCGGCAGTGGTCGAAATCGTCGTGAAGAAGGGTGCGCGCTGCCGGTACACGACCATCCAGAACTGGTCAAACAACGTGTACAACCTCGTCACCAAGCGCGCTACAGCCGCTGAGGGCGCCACCATGGAGTGGATCGACGGAAACATCGGCTCCAAGGTCACCATGAAGTACCCCGCTGTCTGGCTGATGGGCGAGCACGCCACGGGTGAGACGCTGTCGATCGCCTTCGCAGGGGAAGGTCAGCACCAGGACGCCGGCGCCAAGATGGTGCACGCCGCGCCCAATACCTCGTCGACGATCGTGTCGAAGTCGGTGGCGCGTGGCGGTGGCCGAACCTCCTATCGCGGACTTGTCCAGATTCTTGAGGGTTCACATGGTTCGAAGAGCACCGTGAAGTGTGACGCTCTGCTCATCGATGACATCAGCCGCAGCGATACGTACCCGTATGTCGACGTGCGCGAAGACGACGTCTCGATGGGGCACGAGGCAACGGTTTCCAAGGTGAGCGCTGACCAGTTGTTCTACCTCATGTCGCGTGGCATGACCGAAGACGAAGCGATGGCGATGATCGTGCGCGGATTCGTCGAGCCCATCGCTCGCGAGCTGCCCATGGAATACGCACTCGAACTCAACCGGCTGATCGAATTGCAGATGGAAGGAGCAGTCGGCTGATATGACCGTCATTGCAGATGCACCTGTTGCCGGTGCGCCCACCGGGCGTGAAGAGGCGTGGCGTTTCACGCCTCTCGCGAGGTTGCGTGGGTTGCACGAGTCGGTTGAAGGTGCAGTCGGTGCTCAGGTTGCAGTTGTCACCTCACCCGTGGCAGCTTTCGCCTACGTAGCAACCGATTCACTTCCTGCTGCATCCGGCCCCATCGAATGGCCTGCCGCCCTCGCGCGAGCGGCGTCAACCCAATCGGGTGTTCTGACAATTCCTGCTGGCACTGATTCCGCGGTTCCCACCGCGGTGACCATTACTGGTGGCGGTGTGGATTCGACGGTGCTCACGCATCTGGTCATCCGCGCTGAACGAGGTTCACGCGGTGTCGTGGTAATCAAGAACACCGGATCGATCACGCTCTCCGCCAATATTGAAATCGAGGTGGGCGACGGCGCTGACCTCACAGTAATTTCGATTCAAGACTGGGCCGGTGACTCGGTGCACCTAGGTCGTCAACACGCGGTCCTCGGTCGCGATGCACGGTTCCGATCTCTGGTGGCCACTCTTGGTGGCGACGTCGTGCGCATCGTTCCCACCGTCGAGTACAGCGCCCCCGGAGGCGACGCCGAACTTCTCGGCGTTTTCTTCGCCGAGGCAGGACAGCACATTGAGCACCGTCTGCTCGTCGATCACTCGCAGCCGCATTGTCGTAGCAGCGTCGCCTACAAGGGTGCTTTGCAAGGCGATGGCGCCCACTCAGTCTGGATTGGCGATGTCGTCATTCGCGCCGAAGCAGTTGGAACACAAACGTACGAGATCAACCGCAACCTTCTGCTCACAGAAGGCGCACGAGCGGATTCTGTTCCGAACCTCGAAATCGAAACGGGCAATGTCGAGAGTGCCGGACATGCCAGCACCACCGGTCGCTTCGATGATGAGCAACTGTTCTACCTCCAGGCGCGGGGTATTGACCCCGATACCGCGCGACGTCTCGTCGTACGCGGATTCTTTGCCGACTTGGTCGCACGCATTGCCGACGACGAGGTTGCAGCGCACATCATTCGCAGTATCGAAGAGAAATTGGGCGACGCCCCGTTCGACGAAGGGACCGGCTGATGGGATTCGAGCCCACGATGCGGCTCGCCGACCTTGCCGAAGGCACTGCGAAGCTCGTCACCATTGAAGGCACGCCGGTGGCCCTCGTGCACGCCGAGGGTGAAGTCTTCGCGATTAACGACATCTGTTCACACGCCGACGTCTCCCTCTCCGAGGGTGAAGTCGACGGGTGCACGCTCGAATGCTGGTTACACGGCAGCCGTTTTGATCTGCGTACGGGCATGCCCACTGGGCTGCCAGCCATTACACCCGTTCCTGTCTATGCCGTCAGCATCGAGGGCGCAGGAGACGACGCAATGATCTGCGTCGACATCACGAAGGGATCGCCCTCATGAGTACTCTCGACATTCACGATCTGCACGTTCAGGTCGAGTCCGATGCAGGCGTCCGCGAGATTCTGCGCGGCGTCAACCTCACGATCGAAAGTGGCCAGACCCACGCGATCATGGGCCCCAATGGATCGGGCAAGTCGACGCTGGCCTACACGATTGCCGGACACCCCAAGTACACGGTGACCGAGGGGTCCATCACCCTCGACGGTGTCGACGTCGTGTCGATGACTGTCGATGAGCGGGCGCGCGCCGGTCTGTTCCTCGCCATGCAATACCCCGTCGAGGTTCCCGGCGTCTCGGTGTCGAACTTCCTGCGCACGTCGGTTACTGCCATCCGCGGTGAGGCACCGAAGTTGCGCGATTGGCTCAAGGAGCTCAAGGCGGCAATGGCGGCACTGAGCGTCGACCCGAAGTTCGCCGAGCGCAACGTCAATGAGGGCTTCTCAGGCGGCGAGCGCAAGCGCCACGAAATTCTGCAACTCGATCTTCTTCGTCCGCGATTCGCGGTTCTCGATGAGACCGACTCGGGTCTCGACGTCGATGCGTTGAAGGTCGTCGCTGAGGGTGTCAACCGCGTGCGTGAAGCCACCGACATCGGCGTACTGCTCATTACCCACACGACCCGGTTGCTTCGCGAGATTCCGGCCGAGTTTGTTCACGTGTTTGTCGACGGACGCATTGTGGCTGACGGCGGACCCGAACTTGCGGACGAGATCGAAGCGTCCGGCTACGAGCGCTTCCTTGGGGCCCCGGCGACATCATGACCTCGTTGTCGACTGCAGGCCTACTCGATGTGGAGTCGATCAAGGCTGACTTTCCAATCTTGTCGCGCACCGTGCGCGACGGTAGGAAACTCGTGTACCTCGACAGCGGTGCTACGTCGCAAAAGCCACGGCAGGTGCTCGATGCAGAGCGCGAGTTCTACGAACAACACAACTCCGCGGTGCATCGTGGAGCCCACCAACTCGCCGAGGAAGCGACTGACGCCTACGAATCAGCGCGTCAACGCATCGCCGCATTCGTCGGAGCGCCCGCGAGCGAACTTGTGTTCACGCGCAATGCCACCGAGTCGATCAATCTCGTGGCATATGCATTCAGCAATGCCACCGACAAGGCGCGTCAGGGTGTGGCGCTGCCTGAGTCGACGCAACGCTTTGTTATCGGCCCTGGTGATGAAGTCCTCGTCACTGAGATGGAGCACCACGCCAACCTCGTTCCGTGGCAGGAGTTGTGTCTGAAGACTGGCGCCACCCTGCGCTGGCTCGGCCTCACAGATGAGGGCCGACTCGATCTTGAGGGTCTCACCTCCCTGTTGACCGAACGCACCAAAGTGGTGTCGGTCGTGCACCAGTCAAACATTCTCGGCACGATCAACCCGGTTCACGAAATTGCCAGAGCCGCACATGCCGTGGGCGCTCTTGTCGTCGTCGACGCCTGCCAGTCTGTTCCGCATATGCCGTTGAACGTCAATGACCTCGGTGCCGATCTTGTGGCCTGGAGTGGGCACAAGATGCTCGGTCCAACCGGTATCGGTTGTCTCTGGGGGCGCGCTGAGGTCCTCGACTCAATGCCGCCGTTTCTTACCGGCGGTTCGATGATCGAGACGGTGTTCATGGAAGGCAGCACCTACGCGCCGCCGCCGCAGCGCTTTGAGGCCGGTGTACCCATGGCGGCGCAGGCTATCGGTCTGGCCGCAGCTGTTGATTACCTGCAGGCGATCGGAATGCCGGCGATCGCTGCCCACGAGCACGCGTTAACGCAGGATGTGGTGGCAGGACTCGCCGAAATCCCCGGGGTACGAATCATCGGGCCGGCCAACACGGTTGACCGCGGCTCAGCGGTGTCGTTCGTGGTCGACGGAGTGCATCCGCACGATGTCGGGCAGATCCTCGACTCGTTGGGTATCGCTGTTCGGGTGGGACATCACTGCGCGTGGCCTGTATGCCGACGCTACGGTGTTCCTGCGACCACTCGAGCGACCTTCTACCTCTACAACGGTCTCGATGACGTCACTGCACTTACAGACGGCATCCACGAGGTTCGCAGATTCTGGGGAGTGTCCTGATGCAGGTCGAAGCTCTGTACCAAGAGATTATTCTTGATCATTACAAGCGCCCTCACGGTCGCGGACTTCGTGAGCCTTTCAACACCGAGGTGCATCACGTCAACCCGACTTGTGGTGATGAGATCACCCTCAGAGTGTTGATCAGCGGATTCGGTGACGACATGGTCATCGAGGACGTTTCTTACGAATCTCAAGGTTGCTCGATCTCGCAAGCAAGCGCCAGTGTGATGTTCGACTTGGTGGCCGGAGAAACGGTCGACGATGCACTGCGGGCTCAGGAAGAGTTCTTGCACGTGATGCACAGTCGCGGCGAGGCAGAGCCCGACGAAGAGATCTTGGGTGACGCCGTGGCATTCGAAGGCGTTTCGAAGTACCCCGCACGAGTCAAGTGCGCCCTCCTAGGTTGGATGGCGTTGAAGGACGCGGTGGCTCAGGCCGCCGCAGCCCATGAGGAGGAGCTGGACTGATGACCGAGACCACTACCGCGCCTACGTCGGCCGACGACGTGATGGAAGCCTTGCATGACGTGGTTGACCCTGAGTTGGGGATCAACGTCGTTGACCTCGGGCTCGTGTACGCAGTCGACGTCGACGACTCAAATACCGCCACCGTCGACATGACGTTGACCTCAGCCGCATGTCCTCTGACCGACGTCATCGAAGACCAGATACGAGCTGCCCTCGACGGGCTCGTCAGCGACTACCGCATTAACTGGGTCTGGATGCCGCCGTGGGGCCCCGACAAGATCACCGACGAGGGTCGCGAGATGCTGCGCGCCCTGGGCTTCAACGTCTGACCTTCGTTAGGCGAAGGTGTTGCAACTGCTGATGTCGCCGGACTTAAATCCGATGTTGAACCACTTTTGGCGGTCTGCCGCGCTGCCGTGTGTGAAATTGTCGGGGTTCACACGCATACCGGCACTGGCCATGATTTTGTCGTCACCGACCGCGGCCGCTGCCTGCAGTGCTTGATCAAACTCTGCCTGCGTAATCTTCTGGTTACCCTGCTTGTTCGCGCGATTGCCGTAAACCCCTGCATAGCAGTCGGCCTGCAATTCCATCTTCACGCTGAGCGCGTTTTCCTGCCGCGGGTTTTGCTGTTGCAGTTTGCGCACCTTCGCTTCAGTTCCGAGCAAGGTTTGCAGGTGGTGTCCTACTTCGTGGGCGATCACGTACGTCTGCGCATAGCGACCAGAAGCCCCGATCTGTTTGAACAGGGTGTTCATGTAGTCAAGGTCGATGTACACCGACTGGTCAGGCGGGCAATAGAACGGGCCTGCATTGCTCTGGGCCATTCCGCAGCCTGTGCGCACTGACTTGGTGAAATACACCAACTTGGGCTTGCGGTACTGCTGGCCCTTGGTCGCGAAGTACGAAGTCCACACCTCGTTGATCTCGTTGTGACTTTTGAGGATGTAGCAGTCGTCGTACTTGGCAATCGCCTCCTTCGTGACGCACCGAGTCGCCATGTTGTTGGGGTCGCCCGACGCCACCGTCTGGTTGGTGCTGCCGCTTCCCTGCAACTGGGAGGAGGACTGACTCGCGCCTTGACACTGGCTAAGAACCAGCAGTGCCACGATGATGATGAGGCCGATGCCGCCCATGCTTCCCAGCGATTTACCCGCAAGGCCCCCGGCCACAATGCTGCCGAGTCCACCCGCGTCGAGACCGCCACCACCGCCGCCACCGCCGCTGAGGCCGCCGCCCCCGAACGCGCCGCCGCCGGAAGCACCAGATTGGCCGCGCCTATCGTCGAGTTCAGATAGGTCGATCTTGTCGTCGTCGAACTCCATCGGTCCTCCGGTCAGGAATCACTCCACGTTCTGAGCATGAGGTTATGTCACGGTTGCCCGCCATGCCCTGTTCAACGGCACTGTGGCGGGGTGAGCCCTCGGGTTCGCTTAGACTGAGCTCACCGTGATCGTCGCCACTGACCTTGAGCTGCGCGCCGGGGCCCGCCTTCTGCTCGAGGGAGCCAGCCTCCGCGTGTCTGCTGGCGACCGCATTGGCCTCGTGGGCCGTAACGGAGCTGGCAAGACCACCCTCACCTCGGTCTTGGCCGGCGAGCGGGCACCCGCGGCCGGTACGGTCACTCGCAGCGGTCCGGTCGGATACCTGCCACAGGATCCACGCACCGGCGATCTTGAGGTCATCGCGCGTGATCGTATTCTTTCGGCACGGGGACTCGACGGGGCTATTCGCCGCATGCGAGAGGCTGAGCAGGCGATGTCAGCCAATGACGGCGAAGCGCGCGAGAAGGCCATGCGCCGGTACACCTCGGCCGAGACAGACTTCCTCAGCGCGGGCGGTTACGCGACCGAGAGTGAAGCGGCCACCATTGCCTCGAGCGTGGGCCTTGAGGAGCGGATCCTCGCCCAACCTTTGGGCACACTGTCAGGTGGTCAGCGCCGCCGCGTCGAACTCGCACGCATCCTGTTCGGCCAGAGCGAAACATTGTTGCTCGATGAGCCGACGAACCACCTCGATGCTGATTCCATCGTGTGGTTGCGCGAATACCTCCGCGCCTACCGCGGCGGGCTGGTCGTCATCTCTCACGATGCGGCAATGCTTGATGCCGTCGTCAACCGAGTACTGCACCTTGACGCCAATCGCGGGGCTCTCGATACCTACAACGTGGGTTGGGGTGCGTACCTTCAACAACGCGAGACCGACGAGCGTCGCCGCAAACGTGAGCGCGCCAATGTCGAGAAGACAGCGGCGGCCCTGCAATCGCAGGCTGACCGCATGCGAGCCAAGGCAACCAAGGCGAAGGCTGCTCAGTCGATGGCCAAACGGGCCGAGCGACTCGTGCGGGGCCTAGAAGATGTTCGTGTGTCCGATCGCACCGCACGATTGAGATTCCCCAAGCCCGCCGCGTGTGGACGCACTCCGCTCACGGCGACCGGACTGTCGAAGTCGTACGGCTCGCTCGAGGTGTTCACTGATGTTGACCTTGCGATCGACCGCGGCAGCCGAGTGGTGATCCTTGGTCTCAACGGTGCTGGAAAGACGACGCTGCTGCGCGTTCTGGCCGGCGCTGACTCTCCGGACACTGGGGAAGTTGAACCAGGGCATGGGCTGCGATTGGCCTACTACGCCCAGGAGCACGAGACTCTCGATCCCAAGCGCACTGTGCTCGAAAACATGCGCAGCTCGGCTCCCGATCTCACCGATACCGAAGTGCGGGGCGTCCTCGGATCATTCCTGTTTTCCGGAGATGTGGTCGATCAGTTGGCCGGAACACTCTCGGGTGGCGAGAAGACACGATTGGCGCTGGCCACCCTCGTCGTGAGCAAGGCCAACGTGCTGCTACTCGACGAACCCACCAACAACCTTGACCCAGCGAGCCGCGAAGAGATCCTGGGTGCACTGCGTAGTTACGAAGGTGCCGTAGTGCTCGTCACCCACGATGAAGGAGCCGTACTCGCGCTCGCCCCCGAGCGCGTGCTGCTGTTACCTGACGGCGTTGAGGATCTGTGGTCTGACGATTACGTCGACTTGGTCTCCCTCGCCTGACACGCGAGGCGTACGTCAGGATGGGGGTATGGACGCATCCCTTCTTGCTGCTGGCAACGTCAGAGTCGAAGTCGACGGCGCGGTCATGACCGTCACCCTCGACCGCGCCGAGGCGCGCAACGCTCAGACGCCCGCCACGTGGGCGGCTCTGGTGCACGTGGGACGCGAACTGACGCCCGACGTGCGAGTGGTGATATTGCGCGGTGCCGGACCCACGTTCTCGGCTGGTCTCGACCGCAGAATGTTCACTCCCGACGGGATCCCCGGCGAACCTTCGCTGTTGAGTCTCGCCGCGGCTTCTGACGACGAAATCGACGCGCAGATCAGCGCCTACCAAGATGCATTCACCTGGTGGCGGGCAAGTGATGCCATCACTGTTGCGGCGGTCCAAGGTCATGCGATTGGTGCAGGATTTCAACTCGCGCTCGGCTGCGATCTGATCGTGGCCGACGAAACCGCCCTGTTCAGCATGAAGGAGCCTTCGTTCGGACTTGTTCCTGATCTGGCGGGTACCGCCCCGCTCGTTGAGGCCGTCGGGTATTCCCGAGCCCTCGAGATCTGCACCTCCTCGAGAAGTGTCGGTGCCGAGGAGGCCTTGCGCATCGGTCTCGTGGTTGCAGTGGCTGCAGCCGGTGAGATCAACGGGGTGCTCGCGTCGCTCATCGCGCCCATTGTGGCCAACCCCGCAGGGTCGGTCACCGCCACCAAGCACCTGCTGCGAGGGGCCGCGCATCGTCATCCGGTCGACCAGCGGGCCGCCGAAAGAGATGCCCAGCGTGAACGCCTGCGCGAATTGGCGGCTCTCGCCGGCTTCGGTTCATAACCCACGCGGGCATACCTAGGCACTCAGATGTGTTGTTGCCTGCGGTACCGCTGTCATCTCTGACGGCAAGGAAGGAACTACATGTCGCACGCCAACTGGGCTGCCTATCGTTCAATGACGGCTGATCAATCAGTCAAAGAGCGCACCATCGCGCCCGGGACCACCAAACGGATCATTTCGTACGCACGGCCCTATCGCACGCTGGTGGTGCTGTTCATCGTGATTTTGGTGATTGATTCGTTCCTCGTGGTGGCGCAGCCGTTGCTGTTCCGTCGAATCGTTGACCAAGGAATCACCCCCGGAAATGCCGCCGTGGTGACAATGGGAGCACTTCTTGTGGCTCTGGTAGCGATCGTCAATGCCGGTCTTGGGCTTGTCAGTCGGAGCTTTTCCAGCCGAATCGGCGAGGGACTGATCTACGACCTACGCACCGAGGTCTTTGCGCATGTTCAGCGTCAGCCCGTTGCGTTCTTCACCCGAACGCAAACGGGTGCGCTGGTTTCACGCTTGAACAACGATGTCATCGGGGCTCAGCAGGCGTTCACATCAACACTGTCGAACGTGCTCGGAAACATGATCAGTCTCGTCGTTGTCCTTGTCACGATGTTCCTGCTCTCGTGGCAAATCACTCTCGTCTCACTGATTCTGCTCCCCGTGTTCTTGCTGCCGGCCCGATGGATGGGCCGCAAACTTCAGAGCCTCACCCGTCAGCAGATGCAGTTGAACGCCGACATGAGCAGTCAGATGACCGAGCGCTTCAATGTGTCGGGGGCGCTATTGGTCAAGCTCTTTGGCCGGCCGGAGGAAGAAGACGTCAACTTCTCGGCTAAGGCTGCGCGCGTGCGCGACACTGGTATTCAGATCGCGATGTCGAGTCGCGTGTTCATGACGGCGCTCACGCTTGTCGCTGCACTTGCCACAGCATTGGTGTACGGAGCGGGCGGTAACGCGGTCATCGCCGGCGCGATGACACTCGGGACGCTTCTAGCGCTCGTGGGGTTACTGGCCCAGTTGTACGGACCGCTCACTTCGATCTCAAGCGTGCGAGTCGACATCATGACGGCGCTGGTGTCGTTCGAGCGAGTATTTGAGGTTCTCGACCTTCCTCCGTTGGTGAAGGAGCCCACCGATCCCATTGCGATCCCCGCTGGCGCACTAGGAGTCGAGTTCGACCACGTGGTGTTCCGATACCCCACGGCCGATGAAGTATCGCTGGCATCGCTCGAGTCGGTGGCCCGTCCCGAATCGTCAGCGACCGGCGAATTGGTGTTGCACGAACTCACGTTCACGGCTGAACCAGGACAGATGGTGGCACTGGTGGGTCCGTCGGGTGCGGGAAAGACCACGATCACAGCCCTGACCGCTCGTCTGTACGACGCAACGTCCGGTTCAGTACGAGTGGGCGGCGTTGATGTGCGCGATGCGTCGACGCACGATCTGCGCGACGCCATTGGTGTCGTCACCCAAGACGCGCACATGTTCCATGACACCATCCGAGCCAACCTGCTCTACGCCCGTCCCGAAGCAACCGAAGACGAACTGCTCGATGCCCTACGCGACGCACAGATTCTCACTCTCATCCAGTCGCTTCCCGATGGGCTCGACACGGTGGTGGGAGACCGCGGCTATCGCTTGTCGGGTGGCGAGAAACAACGTCTGGCGATCGCTCGCCTGCTGCTTAAAGCGCCGCGCATTGTGGTGCTCGACGAAGCAACCGCACACCTCGACAGTGAGAGTGAACTCGCGGTGTCAAATGCCCTCGACAAGGCCCTCGCCGGGCGCACGTCCCTAGTCATCGCGCACCGACTGTCCACTGTGCGCAACGCCGATCAGATTTTGGTGATCGATGATGGCCGGGTGGTCGAACAGGGGACCCATACCGAACTCCTCGAGGCCGGTGGGTTGTACTCCGATCTCTACCGTACGCAGTTCAGCCGAGATGAGGCTGAGGTCGCCTAAGCGCTGCGCAGCATTCCGCCATCGACTGCAAGCAAAGTGCCGGTGACGTACGAAGAAGCAGGTGACAGCAAGAAAGCAGCGACCCGGGCGACCTCTTGTGGGTCTCCATAACGACCGAGGGGAATTTCGAGCTCCTTCTTATGACGCACTGCGTCGGGTGCTCCGTCGCGAGAGTCAAGAGCAAACGTTCGGTCGGTGGCGATGCGTCCCGGCAGAAGACCGTTGACGCGTACCCCATACGGAGCAAGTTCGTCGGACAGTTCTCTCACCAGCATGGCCTGACCCGGCCGCAACACATTGCTCACCGACAGCCCCTCGATGGGTTGGCGGGCGCTCGTCGAGATGATCATGACAATGGAACAACCGCCGCCGGCTCCACTCTGGGCGGCGCCCCCTACAGCACCAACGGTGGCCCGAACGAGTCGCAGCGTGCCGATGATGACGCTGTCGAGTGCCTCATGCCACGCCGGGTCCGATGTCTCGAGAGCACGGCTCGGACGGGGGCTAGGACCGTTAATCAGTACCCCATCGAGTCGCCCAAAGCGCGCCACGGCGGCTGCGGCAAGCCGTTCGGCAGCGGAAGGATCGGCAAGGTCTGCCGCCACGCCGATGACACGGCCAGCACTCGTCTCAGACATGTGCCGGACGGCGGCCTCAAGGACGGATGCGTCACGGGCACCGACAACGACATTGGCACCTTCTTCGAGCAGCACCTGTGCTGTGGCCCGGCCCATTCCCTTGGAACCACCGGTGACCAGGAAGCACCGTCCGTCGAGCCCGAGATCCATTCCTCCATCGTGCCGTACCGTGTCGTCATGCCGTCGACGAACCCAGCGCCGCTCACCCAGACGGGCGCACAACGAGCGCTACCGCCGGCGGTCAGGGCAGGTGACCGGATTGCCGTGATTGCGCCCGGCAGTCCGGTCCAACCAGAACTGCTCGCGGCCGGTGTTGAGTTGCTGCAGAGCTGGAACCTTGAGGTGGAGGTCTTTCCGCATGTCCTCGATGCAGGCAGACACCCCCATTTGGCTGGCGAGGATGCCGATCGGGCGAGTGATTTCTTCAACGCGATGACTCGTCCTGGCCTTTCCGCCGTCGTGTGCGCTCGTGGCGGAACGGGAGTGGGGCGCACACTTGAACTGCTCGGTGATGCCCAGTGGAAGGCAATCGCGGCAGCAACGCCGCGCATCCTGGTCGGCTCAAGCGACGTGACCGGACTCCACCTTGCCCTGGCGGCTCACTCGGCTGCGGTTTCAATCTTTGGGCCGATGATTGCAACTGATGCTGTGGTCGGCGAAAATCCTGACTCCGACACGCGCGATTCGCTGTACAACGCGCTCTTTGATGTCGAAGCGAGTACTGAACTAGTGGGCACCACCGCACGTGATGGTGCCGTTGTGAGGGCACCGGTGATCGGGGGAACTCTCACCCTTGTTGAGAGCCTGCTCGGAACAAGGGATGCCATACCTGCGCGCGGTTGCATTGTCCTGTTGGAGGACATTGGCGAGCCAGCGCGCCGAATCGATCGAAGCCTGACCCATCTTCGTCGCAGTGGATGGTTCGACGGAGTCGTCGGTTTCGTCCTCGGTTCATTCATCGACTGCGGCCACAATCCGCTCGATGTGGTGCTGGAAAGAATCGGCGAATACCAGGTGCCGGTGATAGTCGATGTAGCCCTCGGACACGGTCGCCCCCAGCGATACATCCCCCTAGGTCAATACGTTGAACTCAATCCGACACGTTCGAGTATCAGCTGGAAGCGTCGGGCGCCGTGATCTTCCTGAGTTCTCGCTGATGCTGGCCCTCGCGCCGCACCATGATGATCCACACCACGATCGATGCCAGACCGATGAGCCCCCACTGACCCACGTACGACAGGTGCGGACCCTCATCGAGCGCGGGAGCCGGTAGGGGAGTGAGGCCATCAGCCATCGGAGGAATCGACCCGGTGAGTTCAACAATTCCGGGGAAAACGGTGAGTCCCGTGGCGGCGGCAAATGTTGCGGTGTCGATGCGATTGATCTGGTCGGCGGGCACATCGTTGGGGTGAATCACGGCGTCATTGTCGGCAATCGCGCGCAATCTGCCGATCACGGTGACTTCGCCCGTTGCGCCCGGAGGCGCGGTTACGTGAACTCCCGATGGCGGCAGTGGCATGAAGCCGCGTTCGATGAGAGCGACGTGGCCATCGGCGGTGGCCAAGGGCGTGACAACGATGAAGCCACTTTGTCCTTGTACGACTTGGCGTCGTAACAGTCGTGTCTGGTCGTTGAGATACGTTCCCGTTGCCGTCACTTGGCGCCATTCACGAGTGTCATCGACCATTGAGCCTGGGGGCGCAACCAGCGCGAGGGTAGCTGGCGCTTTCGATCCGTTGCCTGTCACCGACGCATTGAGGGCCTTGCGAGATTCCCATCGATTCCATTGCCAGTCGGCCGCCACAACGCTCAAGGGCACAAGCACCACCAACAGCAAGGTGAGCGCAATCCATCGGCCTTGGAGCAGGAAGCGGTACACGTCAGTAGCCTACGTGCGCGTCATGGCATGAATGGTTGAGGTGCGCGTAATCAGCTGCTGAGAGTACGAGCGTCATCGTCCATTCGGGTTTGAGGCGCGGGAATACGACGGCTCTCGCGGCCCGCGTTCGCGATGACCACAGAGATGTACGGCAAGAAGACCGCGCCCGCCACGAGAACCCACCGCAGCCAACCGCTGGCGAGCACGGCACCGATGAAGCACAACGTTCGCAGTGCCATTGAAAACAGGTAGCGGCGGGTACGCGCGCTTTGGTCCTCGGAGAGCGGGACATGCGCTCCGGTAATCGAGAACACCTCAGGTTCGGCTTCGGTGCGCTTGCTCGGGATCATCACACTCCTCGTCGGCTGATTCCACACTATGACCGCCCCGGCATCGGCGCCACCGGGAGGGGTTCGGAGTTCATGGCGGCGGACTGCCATGATGGGTTTCACCCCGACAGGCGGGGATCAGCAACAGGAGGATCGTCGTGGCGAACCGCACCTACAGCATCACCGAAATCGTGGGTACTTCGGACGAGAGCGTCGAGTCCGCCATCCGCAACGGCATCGGGCGCGTGGTGCAGACCGTGCGGCATGTCGACTGGTTCGAGGTCACCGAGATTCGAGGCAATGTACACGAGGGTGAAGTGGCCTACTACCAAGTGGGGATGAAGGTCGGATTCCGACTTGAGGATGCCTAAAGGGCGTCACTGCGCGTTGACAGATTGAAACCGTCGACGACCAGTGGGGGAGCGGCAGCGCGAGCAAAGTCCTCGCCCCACTCACGAGGCAGGGTCATTACGGTGTCTCCCGCATCGATGGTCTGCGAAAGCACATCCTCGGGACTCATGTTGAATCGGAAATTGCCCACAGAGCCGACCACCTGACCGTTTTCAATGAGGTAGACACCATCGCGCGTGAGGCCGGTCAAAAGCAGCGAGCGCGGGTCGACTTCACGGATGTACCACAGGCACGTGATGAGTAGTCCGTGCTGAGTGCGCGCGATGACGTCATCGAGAGTTCCGTGCCCCTCGCCATGGGTGAGCCGTATGTTGTCGATCAACGGAGTCACTCCCAGCCCCAATTCACTCGCTGAGTGACGGGTGGTGACCAGATGCGCCAGAGACCCTTCATCAACCCACGTGGTCTTTTCAAGTGGAAGGCCGATGTCGAAGGCGCTGGTGAGACCCGAGCTCCATGGCGCGGTAGTGAATGGCGCGCCAGCAATTTCCGCATCATACGGATCTGACGAAATGGTGATACGAGACTCCGTGAGTCGCTCACCAAGTCGCGTGCCGCCACCTGGCGCGCTGAACACCGTGTGGCCTTCGGCGGCATCACGCGCCGACGAAGTCCAGTACTGGTAAATCATCAGGTCGGTGACGGCCGACGGAGTGAGAATCACGGTGTGTCGACCAGGTTCAATCGTGCTCGCTGTGGCTTGCCAGGCAAGCCCGCGCCGCAATTCTGCATCGACGTCGGCGAACGCGAATTCGGTCATCTCACGTCCAGCCCGCCCAGCCCACGACGACCGGGTACGCGAATGAGACTTCGCCGTTGCTTCAACTTTCGCCGTGGGTTGGGAATGACGTTGGCGAAGCCCTGTCGATGATGCCACGAACACAGTCGACACCTGGTGTTCGGCATAGCCGAAGTGTTCAATACCGTCGTCGCGCCCACGTGCGAATGCGTCGCCCAGTTCTGGTGCGAGTTGCGCAAAGGCTGCCCCACTGGTGGTCGCAACGGGTCGATCCCAATCAAGCGCCGTGGGCGCGGAGTCAATAAGAGGACCCGCGTCATCCGCCGCGGTTCCTGCTTGCGCTGCACGGCTCGCCTGCGCAACCAACTCGTCGATCTCAGATTGGTCAGCAGCGCGCCCCGAGGCAACGCCAATTGCCGTTCCTCCGTCGACTGGCGCCGTGCACACCACCGTGAGACTCAGCGACGTACGTTCACCGTTGGTGGTGAGCATCGAATTGGCCCACCGGAGGTCGGCTTCACTTGTCACCGTGACAACAGCCACCGTTCCTTCACCGCCGAGTGATACCGCGCGCTCGGCCACCTCGTGAGGAGGAATCGCGTAGGTGCTCATCGTCCCGCCTCCGCAACGGTGTTGAGAATATTCACATCTCGAAAGAGTGCGCTCGGAGCGCCATGGCTCACAGCCGCAACCTGACCGGGCTGCCCCTTGCCGCAATTGAAAGCGCCACCTAATAGATACGTCGAGGGCCCACCTCGCGCAGCCAAGGAGTTCCAGAAAGTCAGGGTGTTCGATTGATACGCCACATCGCGCACCTGACCCTCGAGTCGTCCGTTGCGAATGCGGAAGAAACGCTGACCGGTGAATTGGAAGTTGTAGCGCTGCATGTCGATGGACCATGACTTGTCACCTACGACATACAGCCCATTGTCGACACCGGCGATCAGGTCGTCAGTCGTTCCGCCATGGGGATCGGCTTCGAGTGACACGTTGGGCATTCGTTGAATCGGCACGTGCAAGCCAGAATCGGCGTAGGCACATCCGTTCGAGGTCACCCCGGAATTGCCCGCCATCGCCCGATCGAGTTGGTACCCCACGAGGACACCGTCGCGCACAATGTCCCAGCGCTGTGCGGACACTCCCTCGTCGTCCCATCCCACGGTCGACAAACCGTGTGGAGTTTGCCGATCGCCGACGATCGACATTTCCGCGGAACCGTATTGCAGGGTTCCGAGTTTGTCAGGGGTCGCGAACGAGGTACCTGCGTAGTTGGCTTCATAGCCGAGGGCGCGGTCGAGTTCCGTTGCGTGCCCCACGGATTCGTGAATCGTGAGCCACAGGTTGGTGGGGTCGATCACGAGGTCGTACCGGCCGGCTTCGACTGAGGGCGCTTTGAGTTTTTCAGTTAACCATTGCGGAAGTTGGGCGATCTCCGTTGCCCAATCCCATCCATCGCCCGTCATGTACTCCCAGCCTCGGGCGGTGGGCGGAGCAGTGGTCGTCATCGAATCGAAGTCACCAGACGTCGCATCGATCATCACCGCGGTGAGTGATGGCTCGATGCGCAGACGCTGTTGCAGAGTCGCTGTGCCAGACAGATCGGCGTAGTACGAGTTTTCGCGCACTGCATCGCTGGAGGCATCGGCATGGTCGACGCCGGCGGCGCGGAGCGAGGCGGTCCACTCAATGAGGGGTTGCGAGCGGGTGGTGTCGTCGAGAGTCCAAGGGTCGATGAGATAGTCCGACACCCAACGAGCAGGTGCATCATGACTTCCTTGCACGGCGTTGGAGGCCAACGTGACAGGGCTCGTCGCGAGAGGACGCGACACTTGTGCCAGCGCAACGGCCCGTTCGGCAAGTCTGGCCGCCTCGTCAGCCGTGAGTACGTCGCTCGCGGCGAATCCCCACGAACCGTCGTGTACGACACGCACTGCAAACGCCAGCGCTTCATCCGTTCCGTTGTTCTCGACCTTGGCATCGCGCACGGAGGTCATGAGGCGCCGCGTACGCATCACTCGCACGTCGGCGTGTTCAGCTCCGAGTTCCGCTGCCCGCGAGAGTGCGGCGTCAGTCAGAATCCGCAGTGGAAGGGCAAGAAAATCCTCATCAATGTCATGGCTCACGGACCTACCCTAAGTCCCACCGTTCGGCGCATGTCGCCAAACGCACAGCTGATCGGGTGTAACCGATACGGTGGGCACGTCATAGTAAGGAGACGACGTGGAACGCGTGGCTCTAGTCACCGGCGGTAATCGAGGCATTGGGCGCGCGTGCGCCGAGAGCCTGGCTGCCGCGGGGCATACCGTTGTTGTCGCGAGTCGCAGTGGCGACGCCCCTGAGGGGTTCCACAGTGTCGTGTGCGATGTCACCGACACCGCGAGCGTCGATGCGGCCTTTGACGAGGTCGAGAAGGCATATGGTCCTGTCGGCATCGTGGTGGCTAATGCCGGAATCACGAATGACACGCTGCTTCTGCGCATGTCTGATGACGACATCACATCGGTCATTGATACCAACCTTGTGGGCGCCATTCGCGTCGCCCGACGAGCTGCTCGCAGTATGTTGCGCGCCCGATGGGGTCGCGTCGTACTGATTTCAAGCGTGGTCGGCATGACCGGCTCCGCAGGCCAGGTCAATTACGCCGCGTCCAAGGCTGGGCTGATTGGAGTCGGCCGGTCGTTGGCGCGTGAGCTTGGGTCCCGAGGAATCACCGCGAATATTGTGGCGCCGGGGTTTGTCGAAACCGACATGACGGCCGTGCTCGATGAAGACGTGCGTTCACAGGTGTTGTCGCAGATTCCATTGGGTCGCTACGCGACGCCAGCCGAGATTGCTGATGTTGTCACCTTCTTGGCATCCGATGCCGGCGGATACATCTCCGGCGCTCTCATTCCTGTCGACGGTGGCCTTGGAATGGGTCACTGACCACTCTCATCACCCGGAGGAATTGTGGGACTGCTCGAAGGCAAGTCACTGCTGATCACAGGCGTTCTCACCGACGCCTCGATCGCATTCCACGTTGCGCGTTTGGCTCAGCAAGAGGACGCCACTGTGGTGCTGTCCTCCTTCGGGCGCGCCCTTCCGCTCACAAAGCGCATTGCGTCACGACTTCCGAAGCCGGTGCCTGTGGTTGAACTTGACGTCACCGACCCTGAAGGTCTCGCTGCGTTGCCGGCAGCACTGCGCGAACACGTTGATCACCTCGACGGTGTGCTGCATGCCATTGGGTATGCACCGGAGGCAGCACTCGGTGGCAATTTCCTCAATACCGAGTGGCCCGACGTCGCGACGGCGGTTCACGTCTCTGCGTTCTCGCTCAAGTCTCTAGCGATGGCGTGCCTTCCGCTGATGAGCAGTGGCGGAAGTGTGGTCGGTCTTGACTTCGACGCCACAGTTGCGTGGCCGAAGTACGACTGGATGGGTGTTGCCAAGGCCGCATTCGAATCGACCGCGCGCTATGTGGCCCGCGATCTCGGCAGGCAGGGGATTCGGGTGAACCTTGTGGCTGCCGGACCGATTCGCACCATCGCCGCGTCGCATATTCCTGGGTTTGAACAGTTCGAAGACGTGTGGGCAACGCGCGCGCCTCTTGGTTGGGATGTCAATGACCCCGAGCCAGCAGCACGCGCCTGCATCGCGCTGTTTTCCGACTGGTTTCCGGCCACCACGGGTGAAATCATTCACGTGGATGGCGGCGCACACTCTCAGGGAGCGTGAGGGATGCGCCGCTTAGTGCTGTTGCGGCATGCGAAGTCCGACTACCCGGTAGGTGTTCGCGATCACGACCGACCGCTTGCCCCGCGTGGACGTCGCGAAGCGGCCCTGGCAGGGACGTGGCTTGACGCCAATGTGCCGACTGTCGATCTGGCACTTGTTTCGTCGGCTACGCGCACCCAACAGACGTGGCAGATTGCGTCGGCGCAGCTCAATTCCATTCCACGGTGGCAGTCCGAGCCGCGCATCTACGAAGCCAGTGTCAGTGAACTGCTTGAAGTGTTGGCCGACGTGGCTGACGAAGTCAGCACGGTGCTACTCGTGGGCCATAACCCCGGAACCGAATTCCTTGCGTCGTGGTTGGCGGGTAGTTCACGTGGCGACTCCCTTGAGCGGCTAGAAATGAAGTACCCCACGTCGGCGATCGCCGTTTTCGAAACCGATTTCGGATGGGCCGAGCTTGGATGGACACTGTCCGAGCCGTCCACCAGCCGCCTGCTCCCACGTAGGCCCGGTAGACCGTTCCCTTTTGAGTAGGCCTCACCGATAACTTGTAGACCCCAGTGACAGGGATTGTGATCGCACTCTTAAGCGTGGTGGTCTTTCCAGCCGAGGTGACTGTGATCGTCAGCTTGGCACCCGCGACTTCAGAGCTGGGAAGGGTGACGGTGAGGGTATAGCGGTGAACGGTGGCCGATGTGGGTGCCTTGACGCTCACTGAGTGGGGAACTTTCAGGGCGACAAAGCGTTGTGTGAAGTTGCCGCCACCATTGTTGACTGCGTACGCGTAGAGGCCGTACCCGTTTCCGCCGAGCGAGGCGGCCGGCTCGCCGATGTTGAAGCCGGTCGAGGAATACGGCACGATCCGCGTGAACGGACCGACCGCTGTCTTCACTGGGCGAGCAACGATGAGCGAGGTCGAGTCAGGGGAGGTGTTGAAAACCCACGTGCGTCCCGTTCCGTCGAGCGCTGCCGTGACCGGATGGGCGTAGCCGGTACCTGGCGGGACGGTCAGCGCGCTGGTGAAGGCGCTTCCGATCCATCGGCGCACCCGTGGTGCACCATCACTGAGCCGGCTTGTGACGAGTGAGAGGTACTTGAAGGTCGTGACGCCCGGAGTGGAAACGAGTCCCTCGGGCCACAGGTTGCCAAGTTCTTCGCCCGAGGCGGTCAGGACGCGTGTCCAGTTGGCAGACTGAAGTGGATCGGCGGCCGCGAGGGCGCGGTATACCCGCACCTCGTTGCTTAAATACGCCGCGAGGAGCAGGTCCCCGTTACTTGCCACCGCGAGTCCGCCTCCGGGAGTGGAATACCGTGCAGCGGCATCGACGACGACGCTTCCGAGGATGACTGGTCCGGCCGGATCGAGTACCGACACCATGGCACCGCCCGCATAGTTCAAACTCCACGCGTAGAGTCTTGGGGAGCAAAATAAGCATTCGTTGAAGACGAGTCCGCCGAGGTTTTCCTGCACGATGCCGGCCAAAACGGGGCCCGTGAAGGTGAGCCCACCGTCCAATGAGGTCCACACCGCGACGCCAAGACCTGGGCCGAATACCGATCCGGCTACTGCGACTCGCACGTGGTTGAACTGCACCGATACTGCGGGGCGAGTATTCCCGAGGATTTGTGGCCCCGGTGGAGTGGGTCCCCAGGTGTAGGCAAGTGTCGTTTTATGGGCACAGGCGCTGCCGCCTGCTTTCATGACGCAGACCACGACTCGGTTATCGGGCGAGGCGGGCGAGGACCTCGCAACCCAAGCCGCGACCGCTCCGGTGGGCGACACAACAACGTTGGGCCAACGCCCGGCCCCAGCCGACCACGGAGTTCCGACGACGGCAGTAGACGGACTCACGAATGCAAGCCCGAGAGCGAGTCCGATCAAGAGCGAGATCATCGACGCCACCTGCCGGCGAGATGTTAACCGCTGAGGGCTCATGGCGTGAGTTCCTTGTCTGCCGGCGAGTATGCGTGCCTTTATGATGCGCTATGAAATCTCATTTGTCACCAATATCTAGAGGTCAGATTGCCTACATCGGATGGTCATAGGCGATGTCAGGCACTGCGCGACGGGTGATGAACGTCATCACTTGCAGGGTCTGTGAGTCGAATCCGATGCT